>NZ_JAGGPM010000019.1 GCF_018613835.1 Arthrobacter sp. ISL-5
CCCCCGGCATGTACGCCCGGGCGTTCATGGAAGGCCGGCTGACCGAGCAGGACCTGGACGGGTTCCGGCAGGAAAAGTCCAAGGCCGGGCACGCCCTGTCCTCCTACCCGCACCCGCGGCTGATGCCCGAGTTCTGGGAGTTCCCGACCGTGTCGATGGGCATCGGGCCGATGAACGCGATCTACCAGGCCCAGTCCAACCGGTACCTGCACAACCGCGGCCTGAAGGACACCGCCGAGCAGCAGGTCTGGGCGTTCCTGGGCGACGGCGAAATGGACGAGCCCGAGTCCCGCGGCCTGCTCCAGCTCGCCGCGAACGAGAACCTGGACAACCTGAACTTCGTGATCAACTGCAACCTCCAACGCCTGGACGGGCCGGTGCGCGGCAACGGCAAGATCATGCAGGAACTCGAGGCGTTCTTCCGCGGCGCGGGCTGGAACGTCATCAAGGTCGTCTGGGGCCGGGAATGGGATGACCTGCTCACCAGGGACTCCGACGGGTCGCTGGTGAAGATCATGAACGAGACCCCGGACGGGGACTACCAGACCTACAAGGCCGAATCCGGCGGGTTCGTCCGCGAACACTTCTTCGGCAAGACCCCGCAGACCAAGGACATGGTCGCGGACCTGACCGATGACCAGATCTGGGGCCTCAAGCGCGGCGGCCACGACTACCGGAAGGTCTACGCCGCGTACAAGGCCGCGACCGAATTCCAGGGCAAGCCCACCGTGATCCTGGCCAAAACGGTCAAGGGCTACGGACTCGGCCCGCACTTCGAAGGCCGCAACGCCACCCACCAGATGAAGAAACTCACCCTGGATGACCTGAAGGAATTCAGGGACTACTTGAGGATTCCGATTTCCGACGCCCAATTGGAGGAGGACCCGTACAGCCCGCCCTACTACCACCCGGGGTGGGACGCCCCCGAAATGGCCTACCTCCTCGAGCGGCGGAAGGCACTGGGCGGCTTCACGCCCGAGCGCCGCCCCAACCATGCCGCCGTTGAACTGCCGGATGCCAAGACCTTCGACGTCGCCAAGCGGGGTTCGGGCAAGCAGCAGGCCGCCACCACCATGGCATTCGTCCGCCTGCTCAAGGACCTCCTCCGCGACAAGAAGTTCGGGCACCGGATCGTTCCCATCGTGCCGGACGAATCACGCACGTTCGGCATGGACGCGTTCTTCCCGACCGCGAAAATCTACAACCCGGGCGGCCAGAACTACCTGTCCGTGGACCGGGACCTGGTCCTGGCCTACAAGGAATCCGCCCAGGGCCAGCTGATCCACCCCGGCATCAACGAAGCCGGCGCCGTCGCAGCCTTCACCGCCGCCGGCACCGCCTACGCCACCCACGGCGTGCCGCTGGTCCCGGTCTACGTGTTCTACTCCATGTTCGGCTTCCAGCGCACCGGCGACGCCTTCTGGGCCGCCGCGGACCAGATGACCCGCGGGTTCATCATCGGCGCCACCGCAGGACGGACCACCCTGACCGGCGAAGGACTCCAGCACGCCGACGGCCACTCCCCCATCCTCGCCGCCACCAACCCGGCAGTGGTCACCTACGACCCCGCCTACGGCTACGAAATCGGCCACATCGTGCGCGACGGCATCGAGCGGATGTACGGTCCGGACTCCACGGCCTGCCCAGATGCGGACCGGAACCTGATGTACTACCTCACCGTCTACAACGAACCCATCACCCAGCCAAACGAACCCGAGAACCTCGATGTCAACGGTCTGCTCAAAGGCATCTACCGGGTGTCGGAGTCGGGCACTGAAGGTCCCAAGAGCCAGATCCTGGCCTCGGGCGTGTCGGTGCCGTGGGCGCTGGACGCCCAGCGGATCCTGGCCGAGGACTGGGGCGTCTCCGCGGACGTCTGGTCCGTCACGTCCTGGAACGAACTGCGCCGCGACGGCCTCGCCGCCGAGGAGGAGGCGTTCCTGAACCCCGGCGAACCGGCCCGGGTGCCGTTCGTGGCCCAGCAACTGGCCGCTGCACAGGGCCCTGTCGTGGCGGTCTCGGACTACATGAAGGCCGTCCCGGACCAGATCCGCCAGTTCCTGCCCCACCAGTTCGCCTCGCTCGGCGCCGACGGCTTCGGCTTCTCCGACACCCGCGCCGCCGCTCGCCGCTTCTTCAAGAACGACACCCACTCGATCGTGGTGAAGACGCTGCAGCTGCTCGCGGCAAGGGGCGACGTGGAGGAGGGCGCGCCGTCGTACGCCATGGACCGCTACAAGCTCCTCGACGTCAACGCCGGCACCACCGGCGGAGCGGGCGGCGACTCCTGACTGTTGCTGGTTGAGTTCCCGCTCCGTACAACGAAACGACGACGGCGGCCCTCACCTTCCGGTGGGGACCGCCGTCGGGCGTTCCTAAGAGCGCGTTCGATTTACGGTGAGGTCAGGGACCGGCGCCGGTCCACGATGAAGCCGGTCGCAGCGTTTTCCCGCACTGCAGTGATGCCAGCGACCACCGCCTTGATGTTCGGGAAGCTGGGTGAAACCGCAACTACCGAGCCATCCTCCGCCGTCAGCCGGAACCGGAATGAACCCATACCCTCGCTCAGTATTTCGAATGTGCCTGCCATCTACGCTCCTTCTGGGCTGCGCCATTGCAGCCGTCTGTGACCCCCAATTGCCAACACGACGTTTATGAGGTTAGCGGCCATTAACCGGCGTGGCCACCCCTACTATTCAGTAGTTTTCCGGCGGACACAAGGGCAGACGCTCTCGCCCGACCTCCGGCCCGGTCCCCTAAGGTGGTGATCATGGCAGACTCCGGCATCCCCGCCACCACGGCTGTCCTGCTCGCCGCGGGCGCCGGGACCAGGCTGGGCCGCGGCCCGAAGGCACTCCTCCCCTACCGGGGCCGCACGCTCGTTGAGGTGCTGGCCGACGTACTGCTCGACGGCGGCTGCCGCGAAGTGGTGATCGTCCTCGGCGCGGCCGCGGATTCCGTCCGCGCCGGAACCGATCTGAGCCGGCACACCGTGGTGGAGAACCCCCGCTGGGCCGGCGGCATGGGCAGTTCCTTTAGGCAGGGCCTTTCCTCCGCCCGGGCCGGGGACCACGTGCTCGTGGCGCTCGTGGACCAGCCAGGGCTGACACCGGAAACCGTGACCCGCCTGCTGACGGCGCACCGGCCCGGCCGGGTGACCGCCGCCGCCTATCAGGATGAAGCGGGCCAACTCCGGCGCGGGCACCCGCTGCTGCTCGACTCCTCGCTCCGCGCCGAAGCGGCGGAGTCTGCAGCCGGCGACGCCGGAGCACGGTATTTCCTGCAAGCCCACCCGGAGCTGATCGACCTGGTGGACTGCACCAACCCGTCCGGGGGCAACCAGTCCGGCGGCGAGGACATCGACACCCCGGACCAGCTGCACCTGCTCGGCTGAATCCCTGCCCGTCAAAGGCTTCGGGGCACTACCAGCGCGGGTGGATCGCCTCGCGGAAGTAGTGGTCGTAGATCCAGCGCACGCCCTCGTTGAACTCCTCATTCAGGGAAATTCCGGCCGCGGCCGCGTTGGACCGTGCCTGCTCCACGTTCCGGGCACCGGGGATGACCGAGGTGACGCCGTCCTGGGCGGCGATCCAGGCGATGGCTGCCTGCGCGGTTCCGGCACCTTCGGGCACCAGCTGCTCGAACTCGGCGACTGCCTTGAGTCCCAGCTGGAAATCGACGCCGGAGAAGGTCTCTCCGACGTCAAACGAGTCACCGCTGCGGTTGAAATTCCGGTGGTCGTCCTCGGCAAACGACGTGTCCTTGGTGTACTTGCCGGACAGTAGGCCTGAAGCCAGTGGCACGCGGGCGATGATTCCCACGTTTGCGGCCTTCGCGGCGGGGAGCACCTTGTCGAGCGGCTTGAGCCGGAAGGCGTTGAGGATGATCTGCACGGATGCCGTGCCGGCGTGGCTTATCGCTTCCAGGGCTTCGTCCGTCCGCTCCACACTGACGCCGTAGTTCCGGATGGCGCCCTCGGCGACGAGCGTGTCCAGGGCGTCAAAGACCTCGGCGCTGCTGTAGACGGACGTGGGCGGGCAGTGCAGCTGGACCAGGTCCAGGGAGTCGGTCCGCAGGTTGCGGCGCGAGCGGTCCACCCATTCGCGGAAGCTGGCCAGGTTGTAATTCTCCGGGCGCTGTTCCGTCCGGCGGCCCATCTTGGTGGCCACGGTGATGTCCAGCCCCGGGTTGTCCGCCAAGAACGCGCCGATGGCCTGTTCGCTGCGGCCGTCCCCGTAGACATCGGCGGTGTCGAAGAACGTCACACCGGCCTCAGCCGAGGCCGCGAGGACGGCCTGTGCCTGTGCCGGATCCACGTTCCCCCAGTCGGCGCCGAGCTGCCAGGTGCCGAGTCCGACGACGGAAACGTTCCGACCGGTCTTGCCTAAGATGCGCTGTTCCATCCTCCGACTATATGGGTCCGGCCGCCGCCCCCGCGGTAAGGCCCCGCCCTCATTACGCGGCAGGCCGCTCCGGGCGGGGCTCCTTCCCTGCCCGTCCGGCCGGTTGGCGGAGGCGAAGTGCGCTGCCTGCCTAGCGAGCGCGGAGTGCGTTGCCCGCCGTGGCGGGGACCATTCCGGCTTCCTTCAGGCCCAGGTAGATCTTGTCCCGGGCGATCGGCAGATCGGCGAAGCGCACCCCGGTGGCGTGGCGGATGGCGTTCGCCAGGGCCGGCGCCACGGGGTTGAACGGGCTCTCGCTCATGGACTTGGCCCCCAGCGGCCCCAGTTTGTCGTTCGTGTCGGCGAAGTACACCTCGCTGCGCGGCACGTCGGCGAAGGAGGGGATGTGGTACTGCCGGAGGATGTCCGTGGTGACCCGGCCGGCGTCGTCCACCCTGACCTCTTCATAAAGCGCGGCGCCCAGTGCCTGCGCGATCCCGCCCTCGATCTGGCCGCGGCACTGCCGCGGGTTCACCACCACGCCTGCATCCGCCGCCTGCACGCTCTGCAGGATCTTCAGCTCCCCTGTCCCGGTGTTGACGGCGACCCGGAACCCGTGGACGTTGAAGGCCACCGAGCGCGGAGTCCCGCCCCAGCGCCCCTCGGCGGCGAGTTCGACGCCGGCCCGGCTGGCGGCGTCGAAAAGTTCCGTCAGCGGCACCCGGGTTCCTTCGCAGACCACGGCGTCGCCGTCGAGCACGCAGCCGGATGCCTGGATCTGCCGGCTTCCGGCGGCGAACGCCCGGATCCGGACGGCAAGCTCCTCCGCGGCGGCGAGCGTGGCCTTGCCCGCCACCACGGTCCCGGCGGAGCCGAAGGCACCGGTGTCGTGCTCGATCAGGTCCGTGTCGGACTGCCGGACCGCAACCCGGGCGGCCACCGTGGACAGTGCCGTCGCCGCGAGCTGTGCGTGCACCGTGGTGGTGCCGTTGCCGAATTCGGCGGTTCCGACGTCGGCGGCGTACGTGCCGTCCGCGAGGAGCCTGAGTTTCGAGTGGGCAAAGTGGCCCCGCGGCGGCACGGTGTCGATCATGGACAGCGCCGTGCCCTCCCCGGTGACCCAGTCCGGCCCGAGATCCTCCAGCCCGGCGGACCGGTAGCGTTCACGGCCGCGTTCCAGGGCGTCCTGCACCAGCCGCGTGCACTGGTCCAGGCCGTAGCTGCCGTAGTGGACGTCCTCTTCGGGCTCGGAATGCGTGGAGAGCATGTCATCGCCCTCGCGGACCATGTTGCGGCGGCGGAACTCCAGCGGGTCCATGCCGATGCCGACCGCGAGTTCATCCATGGCTGACTCGATGGCGAAGATCATCTGGCTCAGGCCGTAGCCCCGGAAGGCGCCGGAGGGCACCGTGTTGGTGTACACCGCGAGGGCATCCACCTTCTTGTTGGCGCACCTGTAGACGGCCAGGGATTCGCCGCAGCCGTGGAACATGACGCCGGGCGCGTGGTTGCCGTAGGCGCCGGTGTTCGTGAGGACGTCCAGCTGCAGCGCCGTGAGCGTGCCGTCGCTGCCGGCGCCTGCCTTGAGCCTGATGGTGAACGGGTGGCGGACGGTGCTGGCGGTGAACTGTTCGGTGCGGGTGAACTCCAGCTGCACGGGGCGCCCCAGCTTCAGGGCGGCGAGAGCCGCGATGTCCTCGGTCAGCACCTCCTGTTTCCCGCCGAAGCCGCCGCCCACTCGTCCGGACACGACGTGGACCTGTGTTTCCGGCAGCCCGAAAACGCGGCAGAGCGTGCGGCGCACGAGGAACGGCACCTGGCTGGACGTGCGCACCTGGAGCCGGCCGGCGTCGTCCACCGAGGCGATGGACGCGTGCGTCTCCAGCGCCACGTGCTGCACACGCTGGGTCCGGTATGTCTGTTCGTGGATGAAATCGGCCTCGGCAAACCCGGCGGCTACGCTACCGAGTTCCGAATGCAGCTCCGCCACGACGTTCTGCTCGGGCCGGGCGATCCGGGCCGTGCCGGCGTCCTTGTCCCCGTGGACCGCGGGCGCCCCGGGGCCGGTGGCGTCCTGCGGGGTGAACACCGCGGGGAGTTGTTCGTAGTCCACCCGGACGGCGCGGACTCCCGCTTCGGCCGCGGCCACCGATTCGGCCACGACGGCGGCAACCCGCTGCCCGCGGAACCTCACCACGGTGTCCAGCACCCGGGTGTCGTCGGGGTCGTCGGTGTAGAGCTCGTGCTGGGCGCTGGAAAACAGCTGGTCCGGCGCGTCCTCATGCGTGAGGACGGCCACGACGCCCGGGACGGCCAGGGCCGCGGCCTTGTCGACGGACAGCACCCGGGCGTGGGCGTGCGGCGAGCGCACCAGCTTCAGATGAAGCAGCCCGGGCAACTCCTCCGCCGGGATATCCAGCGTGTAGCGCGCTTGGCCGGTGACCACGGCACGGCTGGCGGGGGCCGGCACATCGTCGCCCAGCTGCCCGGGGCGCGGCCCGGGCTGGCCTTCGCCGGCGATGCCCGAACCCGGTCCGGCGGGATCCGGGTGGCCCTCGTGGCCGCACACGGCGTCGCCGATGGCCCGGTAGCCCGTGCAGCGGCACAGGTTTCCCTTCAGGCTGCGGGGCAGGTTTTCCTTCTGGGATTCGTCGAAGGTTGCGGCCGTCATCACCATGCCGGCAGTGCAGAAGCCGCACTGGAAGCCCTGCCGGTCCAGGAACTGCTGCTGCATCGGATGGAGTGTTGCGCCCGCGGGTGTGCTCCTGGCTGCACCGGTGGGTCCGCTTTGGCTTCCGCCTGCGGCTCCGGCCAGGCCCTCGATGGTGGTGACGGCGTGGCCGTCTGCGCGCACGGCCGGATAGATGCAGCTGTGCACCGGCGTGCCGTCAACGTGGACGGTGCAGGCGCCGCAGTCCCCGCCGTCGCAGCCCTTCTTGACGCCAAGGTTGCCCTGTTCGCGCAGGAATGTGCGCAGGCACTGGCCGGGGCGCGGCGGAGTATCCACCGCTGCGCCGTTGATTTCGACGGCCATGATCAGGCTCCTTCCTGCGGCGTGGGTTCCCGCCGCGGACTCTGCGGCGGCCAGAATTCCCCGGACACGCGGGCGGGCACCGCGCCCGGCCTCGTGTCCAGTTCGTCCCGGATCTCCTCGGCCAGGCGGTACGTCATGTCGCGCCGCCAGGCCGGCAGGCCGTGAATATCGTCGTGGTACAGGCTGTCCGGGATGGCCCCGTCCAGCGCGGCTGCGAGGTCCGCCGCGTCCGGCAGCGAACCGAAGCGCAGCTGCACGGGCCGCTTCGTCGCGGCGGTGACGGTGAGCGTCAGCCGCCCGCCGCCGTCGAGCATTCCGATCAGCAGCACCCCCGACCGGCCGAGGTTGCTCAGCGACAGCCGGCGGAACGCCGCCCGCGAGGACAGGGCCGACGCCGGGAGGCTGACGCTGCGGAGCAGCTCGCCGGGTGCCAGCGCGTTCTGCCCGTCGCCGGTGATGAAATCCGCCACCGGCAGCTCCCGGCTGGAGCCGTCGGGGCTGAGCACCGTGGCGGTGCCGTCCAGCCCGGCGCAGAGCGAGATCATCGGCCCGGCGGGCAGCGACGTGCACAGGTTCCCGCCCACTGTGGACATGTTCCAGACCTTGAAGGAGGCCACGAAGGAGTCACAGCAGGGGCGGATGAGGTCCAGCCCGGGCCAGTCGCGGGCGGTTGGCTGTGATCCGGCCTGTTGTGCTTGGGCCGTCGGTTCTCCGGCTCTCGGTGCTCCGGCCAGCGTGTCCGGCAGCGCGTAGAGTTCGGCGACGGTGCACGTGGCGGCGAGTTCGATGCCCGCGTCAGTCACCGTGACGGCGGGCCAGCCCGCCGAGCCGAGGTCCAGCAGGCGCCGGAGCGGCTCGGGGCCGAAGGCGGTGCTGCCGTAGGAGAAAAGCACGGTGCCGCCGGCGAGCCAGGCGTCGCCGGCGCGCCACTCGGCAGGGTCCGCGGTGCGGACCACGGCCTCAATGGTGTTCATGTCCATGCGGTCTCCTGGCGTGCTGATTGGGCGCCGAGGCGCTGTTCGTCGGGAAAGTGTTCGTCGGGAAAGTGTTCGGTGGGAAAGTGTTCGCCGCGAAAGCCCCGTTCGGCGGGAAGATGGTGGATGGGCCCGGTGCCGTCCCTGAGCGGCGGGCAGGCCGCGGCGCCGCTGCGGGCCGCGATGAGTTCGGCGGTGATGGAGACGGCCACTTCGGCCGGAGTGACGGCCCCGAGATCCAGGCCGATCGGTGAGTGCAGCCGGGCCAGCTGGTCCGGGGTCACGCCCGCCTCGAGCAGGGCACCGACACGCTGCCGGTGGCTGCGCCGCGAGCCCATCGCTCCGACGAACGCCACGTCCAGGCCCAGTGCGGTTTTCAGGAGCGGGATGTCGAACTTGGGGTCGTGGGTGAGCACGCAGATCACAGTCCTTGCGTCCACGCGGCCCGCGGACGCTTCGGCGGCAAGATACCTGTGCGGCCAGTCGGTGGCCACGTCGTCCGCGGCGGCGAAGCGGTCCTGTCCGGAGAATGCCGGGCGGGCGTCGCAGAGCGTGACGCGGTAGCCCAGCAGCTTCGCAGCAGGCAGCAGCGCTGCGCCGAAGTCATTGGCCCCGACAACCAGCATGCGGGCCGCCGGCAGCCTGCTCTCCACGAGTAGAGTGGCCGGCTCCGGGGAGGCCGCGGTTTCCGGCACACCCGTGCCGTGGGCGCTGCCGCACCCCTCGGGCGGCGCCAGCCGGACCAGCCCGGTCCGGCCGCCGCGGAGCAGCGGCTCCAGCTGGGCCGCCGCCGCCAGCATCGCGGAGCGGCCGTTGCGCGGATCAGCCTCGCCGAATTGGCCGGCGGTGCCCGTTTCGGCGGTAGCCGTTGCGCCGGCGGTGGCCGTTGTGGCGGCGCAGGTGGCTGCGGCGCCGAGCCCCAGCAGGCTGGCCAGCTCGGCCGAATCCGCCACCGAAAAAGTCTCAGGATCGGGGACCACCACGGCGCCGCCGCCCCGCGTGTCGATCCGCCGGATCAGTGCCAGCGGGGCGCCGGGGTCCCCGGCCGAATAGCGGCGGAAGTCCTCCAGCCGCATGCTGCCGGCAACATCGCCCAGCGGCTGGATGTGGACGTCCAGCTCGCCGCCGCAGCTTAGTCCGACGGCGAACGCGTCCTCGTTGCTGTAGCCGAAGTGCTCGAGGCGGCTGCCGCCGTCGGCCATCACCTCGAGCGCTGACTCCACCACGGCTCCCTCAACGCAGCCGCCGGAGAGGCTGCCCAGGATCCTTCCCGTCTCGGAAACCAGCATCGAGGTTCCTGGCGGGCGCGGTACCGAGCCGCTGGCCGCAACGATCGTGGCCACGGCGCACCGCTCGCCGGACGCCGCTGGGCGCCAGCCGCTCAGAGAAGGCATCAGATCCAGCATGGCGGCACTCCCTCTTCCCGTGCGATGGTGCCCATATTCTCATTCCTATCCTCTGTACGGGGAAGCGTTCACCATGGCGCGCGCATCAGTTTGGTTGCAATTGGTGGACCGGGGCAGGCCCCATCTGCCTGCCCCGGTCCGGTCATAGGGGTCCGGTCCCAGGAGGCCGGTTACGCGCCCAGCAGCGCGCTGACGGGGCCGCGGGCGAAGTAGACCAGGAAGCCGGCCGTCACTACCCACATCAGCGGATGGATCTTCTTGGCCTTGCCGGAGGCTGCCCCGATCACGGCCCAGGACACGAAGCCCACGCCGATCCCGTTGGCGATCGAGTAGCTCAGCGGCATGGTGACGATGGTCAGGAAGGCCGGGAGGGCCACCGCGAACTTGCTGAACTTGATCTCGCGGATCTGGGCCATCATCATGGCGCCCACCACCACCAGCGCGGCGGCGGCCACCTCAATCGGCACCACGCTGGTGAGCGGCGTGAGGAACATCGAGCCCAGAAACAGCGCGCCGGTGACCACCGAGGCCAGACCCGTGCGGGCACCTTCCCCGATGCCCGCGGCGGAGTCGATGTACACGGTGTTGGAGGACCCCGACGTCGCGCCGCCGGCCACCGCCCCGATGCCCTCCACGATGAAGGCGGACTTCAGCCGCGGGAACGTGCCGTCCTTGTGCGCCACGCCGGCGCTCTTGGCGAGCCCGGTCATGGTGCCCATGGCATCGAAGAAGTTAGTGAACACGAGCGTGAACACCAGCATGGTCGCGGCGAGTCCGCCGATCCGGCCGAACGCTCCGAACAGGTCGAACTGGCCCACCAGGCCCAGGTCCGGCGCCGAGACCAGCTGGCCGGACAGCACGGGGGTGTTGAGGTGCCAGCCGCCGGGGTTGGACTCACTCGCGGGACCGATATGGAGGATCGCCTCCACCACGGCTGCGAGAACGGTGGTGGCCACGATACCGATCAGCAGGCCGCCCTGGACTTTCCGTGCCACCAGGATGCCCATGACCAGGAGGCCCACGACGAACACCATGGTGGGGATGGACGTGATGGAGCCGTTCTCGCCGAGCTGGACGGGCGGCCCGCCGGTGGTGGCGCGGACGAAGCCGGAGTCCACGAATCCGATGAACGCGATGAACAGGCCGATGCCCACGGTGATGGCCGCCTTCAGCTCCTTGGGGACGGCCCGGAAAATGGCGGTCCGGGCGCCGGTGACGCCGAAGAGGACGATCAGGATGCCGTTGATGACCACCAGGCCCATGGCCTCGGCCCAGGTGACTTCCTGGATCACTGCCACGGCCAGGAAGGAGTTGATGCCGAGCCCCGCTGCCAGCCCGAACGGCAGGTTGGCGATCAGCCCGAAGGCGATGGTCATGACGCCGGCGGTGAGCCCGGTGACGGCACCCACCTGCGCCGCGGAAAGCCAGCCACCGGCTACGTCGGTGGGGGCGTTGTCCGCGCTGAAACCGCCCAGGATCAGCGGGTTCAGGATGACGATGTACGCCATGGTGAAGAAGGTGACCAGCCCGCCCCGCAGCTCGCGCGCCAGGGTGGAGCCGCGCTGGGTGATCTGGAAGAAGCGGTCAAGGAAGGCGTTCGACGCCGGTGGCCGGGTGTTCGGTGCCTGCTGGCGTTCGCGCTGGGGCGCCACGCGGGGCCCCTCGGGGGTCTGTTCCAGGATTGTCATTTCAGCCACCGGCCCTAGTAGTCAATCCTGGAGTCGAGCGTGTTCCAGGTGGTGAACGGTTCCAGGATGGCTGGCGCCCCGGGCTCGCCCAGGTCCAGCTTGGACACGGGCATCAGGGCATCGCGGTCTGCGTTGTCGAAGTACTCGTAGAAGACGGCGTCGTCGAAGCCAACGGAAGCGGCGTCGTGCCGATCCGCGGCAAAGACCACGCGGTCGATGCGGGCCCAGAGCGCCGAGGCCAGGCACATCGGGCACGGCTCGCAGCTACTGTAAAGGGTGGCCCCGCGGAGATCGAAGGTGCCGAGTCCGCTGCACGCGCGGCGGATGGCCGTGACCTCGGCGTGGGCGGTGGGATCGTTGTCGGCGGTGACACGGTTGACGCCGTCGAACGCCTGACCGTCGGCGGTGACGATCACGGCTCCGAACGGGCCGCCGCTGTTCAGGACGTTGGCCGTTGCCAACCGGATGGATCTGGCCAGGAAAGCCTCGGCCGTGACGGTGGTACTCATGATGCGACTCCCTTTGCTGTGGAAGCCTGTACCCGTGCCGGGACGGAAAGGACCAGTTGCGACGGTTACCAGGCTTCAGCATGTGCTTTTGAAGGTTAAGTTGCGCCTGGTAGATAGCTTCCCGGTGTCCGGGTGCCCGCCTTTGGCAAGTTCGAGATTAGCACCGGATTGTGGCGTGCGCCATAGTTTTCTGGAAACTTAATTTCGCGATGTGAAATCCATGTTTCCGGGCTGTCACTCCGGGCGGTCACAATCCGCGGGCATTGACGCCCTTTCCGGGCCAGCCCTACGCTGGTGCCGATTCGGCCCCGTCAGGCGGCCGGCCACCTGGATCAGCAGACAGGCCCCACTGAGCTGGAACGCATCGGCACGCTCAGACAGGAACCGCACATGGCCCAGACAATTTTCCGTCCCTCCGAACGCCGGCTCTGGATCCGGAATCCGCTCGCCGCCTACTCCGCCAACGGCCTTGACGCCTCCGGGGGCGTGGTGGTCCGCGGGGGCCGGATCACCGAGGTGCTGGGTTCAGGCGAGCATCCGTCCGCGCCCTGCGACGAAACATTCGACGCCGGCAACCACGTCCTGCTGCCCGGCCTGATCAACAGCCACCACCACTTCTACCAGACGCTGACCCGCGCCTGGGGGCCGGTGGCCAACGCTCCCCTGTTTCCGTGGCTGCAGAACCTCTATCCGGTATGGGCCCGGCTCACGCCGCGGGACCTCGAGCTCGCCGCCACGGTGGCGCTCGCCGAGCTCCTCCTGTCGGGCTGCACCACGGCGGCGGACCACCACTACCTGTTTCCGGCGGGCATGGAGGACGCCGTAGACATCGAAGTGCGGGCCGTCCGCCGGCTGGGGATGCGCGCCATGCTGACCCGCGGCTCCATGGCACTGGGAGAGAGCGACGGCGGCCTGCCGCCGCAGTCCACCGTTCAGGCGGCGGAGGTGATCCTGGCGGACAGCGAACGGCTGGTCCGCGAGTACCACGAGCGCGGCGACGGCGCCGTGATCCAGATCGGGCTGGCTCCGTGTTCGCCGTTTTCGGTGACCAAGGAAATCATGGCCGAGAGCGCCTTGATGGCCGAACGGCTGGACGTCCGGCTGCACACACACCTGGCCGAGACCGTGGACGAAGAGAAGTTCTGCCGCGACATGTTCGGGCTGCGGACCGTCGACTACCTCGACAGCGTGGGCTGGCTGACGGACCGGACCTGGCTCGGCCACGGCATCCATTTCAGCGATGCCGAGATCGCCCGGCTGGGAGCCGCGGGCACCGCCGTCGCGCACTGCCCAACCTCGAACATGCGCCTGGCTTCGGGCATTGCCCGGGTGCTGGAACTGGAGGACGCGGGTGTCCCCGTGGGGCTGGGAGTGGACGGATCGGCGTCGAACGATGCCTCGAACATGATCCTCGAGGCGCGGCAGGCGCTGTGCCTGCAGCGGCTGCGCTACGGGGCGCAAGTCCCGGTGGAGCGGGCACTGGGCTGGGCAACGCGCGGGTCGGCGGCGGCGCTGGGCCGGACGGACCTCGGCCAGCTGGCACCAGGCATGCAGGCCGATCTGGCCCTCTTCAAGCTCGATGACCTGCGGTTCTCAGGCAGCCACGATCCCCTCGCCGCATTGTTGCTGTGCGGTGCGGACCGTGCCGACCGGGTGATGGTGGGCGGGGAATGGCGCGTCGTGGACGGGCAGATCCCGGGACTGGACGTGGCCTGGCTGATCGCGGAGCACTCGGCCGCGGCGCGGCGGCTCGTCGCCGGCTAGGCTCCCCCTTCCGGATCGGCCCCGTTTCGACGGGTCCCTGCGTGCTAGATGTTCGCAAACGTCTTGTGCGCAGGGAACCGTCGAAACGGGGCCTATGCCGCGACATCCGATCGTTGCTAGCGTGGCGGAATGAGCCCGTCGAAGACCCCGGCCGAGATCCTCAACATTGCGGGCACCGAGGTTCGCATCTCGAGTCCGGACAAGGTGGTGTTTCCCGAGCCCGGGCTGACGAAGCTCGACCTGGTGCACTACTACCTCGCCGTCGCGGATGGTGCGCTGCGCGGCGCCGGCGGCCGGCCAATGGTGCTCAAGCGCTTCCCGAAGGGCATCGACGCTGAGCCGTTCTTTCAGAAGCGCGTGCCCGAAAACCACCCCGATTTCATCGACACGACGACGCTGCACTACGCGTCGGGGACGTCGGCTGAGGAGGCCGTCATCCGGGATGCTGCGGGCTTGGCCTGGGTCGTGAATCTTGGATGCCTCGACCTCAACCCGCATCCCGTGCGCGCCGAGGACCTCGAGCACCCCGACGAACTTCGGGTCGACCTCGATCCGATGCCGGGGGTCGACTGGTCCCAGATCGTCGACGTCGCGTATGTCGCGCGGGAGGTGCTCGACGACGTAGGACTGGTGGGGTGGCCGAAGACGAGCGGGTCGCGCGGACTCCACATCCTGGTGCGCATCGCCCCGCAGTGGTCGTACCGCGACGTGCGGCTCGCAGCCGAGACCCTGGCCCGCGAGGTCGAAAACCGCGCTCCTGGCCTCGCGACAGCGCGGTGGTGGAAGGAGGAACGCGGCGAGAGTGTGTTCGTCGACTTCAACCAGAACGCCAAGGACCGCACGGTGGCATCAGCGTACTCGATCCGGCCACTGCCCGACGCCCGGGTCTCGATGCCGCTCGCATGGGACGAGGTCCGCACCGCCCGGCCGGAACAGTTCACGGTGCGCACGGTGCCCGGGCGCTTCGCCGGCATGGGCGACCCTCACACCGGCATCGACGACGCGGTCGGCACACTCGATGGGCTCCTCGCGCTGGCGGCCGAGCTCGGCCCCGCCGAGAAGCCGCCGCGCAGCGGTGACGGTTCCGGCCGACGGCAGTCGGTGATGCCGCTCATCGAGGTGGCCCGCACCAAGACCAAGCCCGAGGCGCTCGCGGCGCTCGACGAGTGGAAGACTCGGCATGCGGACCTAAGCCCGGCCCTGCACCCCGCCGATGTGCTCGTCGACGGAATGCGCGGATCGAGCTCGCTCTGGTACAGGGTGCGGGTGAACCTGCAGCACGTCCCCGAAGCGGAGCGTCCGCCGCAGGAGGAGCTCATCGCCGACTACGACCCATGGGCCGGCAAGGAGTGGCCGGGGCGCCCAGGGCAGTAGCTCTACGGACGTTGCCGGCCGAACACCGGGAGCGCCCGCAGCCAGCGGGAGAAGCCGCGGGCCTGGCGGTCGCAGTCGGCCGGGATGTAGAAGTCCGGATCCGTGGCGCCGAACGGCAGGTACAGCTCCTGGCCGGGCGCCGGGAATTCCGCGACGTTGTTCTTATCCTGCGAGTCCATCTGTTCCTCCTCGTTCCTCTGTTGGTGCTAAGCTTCGGACTGATTTCACGATCCGGAAAATGTTTATTGTTATGTGGAAAAATTGTAGTGGCCGCGGCCGCGACGGTCAACACCCCGCGGGCAAGGGGCGCACTCGCCGGGAGGGGCCGCCGGTCATAAGCGGATTTTTCGAATTGTGATGTACACCACGGCATGGCTGCGCTACGCTGGAAGGCAATTCGTGGCACATGTCACGTAACCTGGGAGCAGCAGGCAGGGTCGTAATGAGCTGACATCAACTGATGTCGGCTCATTTTTTGTTGGGTCGACGGGACAAGAAACGCGTGGGAAACACGCGCTTAATTTCACTGTGGAACTTTGATTCCACTTACGGAAGTTGGGAACTGACCATGAGCAACAACATCGTCCTCGGCAACAACCAGTACGGCAAAGCCGAAGTCCGCGTCGTCAAGATCACCCGGGACACCGATCGCCACGAGATCGAAGACCTGAACGTCACCTCGCAGCTCCGCGGGGACTTCGCCGCGGCGCACCTCGAAGGCGACAACGCCCACGTCGTGGCCACGGATACGCAGAAGAACACCATCTACGCTTTCGCCCGCGACGGGATCGGCTCACCCGAAGCCTTCCTGCTGCGCCTCGGCGAGCACTTCACGTCCAGCTTCGAGTGGGTCACCGGCGGACGCTGGGAAGCAGAGTCCTACCGCTGGGACCGCATCCAGGCCCACGGCAGCGCGCACGACCACTCCTTCGTGCGCAGCGGCCAGGAGGTCCGCACCGCGGTCCTGGTCCGCGACGGCGCCGCCACCCACCTCATCTCGGGGCTCAAGGACCTGACCGTGCTGAAATCCACGCAGTCCGGTTTCGTTGGCTACCCGAAGGACAAATACACCACGCTGCCGGAGACCACGGACCGGATCCTCGCCACCGACGTTTCCGCCCGCTGGCGCTTCAAGGCAGGAACCGACTTCAACTCGCTGGACTTCAACAAGAACTACGAGGACGTCAAGGCGCTCCTGCTCGAAGGCTTTACCGAGAAGTACTCGCATGCCCTGCAGCAGACGCTTTTCGACATGGGCACCAAGGTCCTCGAGGCGCACAACGAGATCGAGGAGATCAGGTTCTCGATGCCCAACAAGCACCACTTCCTGGTTGACCTCTCGCCGTTCGGCCTCGACAACCCCAACGAGGTCTTCTTCGCCGCCGACCGCCCGTACGGCCTAATCGAGGCCACAGTCCAGCGTGACGATGCCGCGCCGGCAGAGGTCGCCTGGTCCGGCATCGCCGGTTTCTGCTAATTAGCCTAGGTGCCGCGCCCGGAGTCTCTCTTTCCCGCACGGGAAAGCGCACCGGGCGCGGATGCCCCGCCGGCCCGGTCCGGCCCCAAGTTTTCACACTGTTAGCCAGACATTGTTAGCCAGACGAAGGCGTCTGCCATGAACCAAGAAAGTCTGCCATGAACACGAAGAAGAAAGTCCGCCCAGCGGCAGCCCGCCCCGAAGACCAGAAACTGCCCATCGGCAGCACCTTCGCCTACGGGTTCCAGCACGTTCTCACCATGTACGGGGGCATCATTGCCCCGCCGCTGATCATCGGTGCGGCCGCCGGCATGTCCTCGCAGGACATCGGCCTGCTGATCGCCGCCTGCCTGTTCGTCGGCGGCCTGGCCACGATCCTCCAGACCGTCGGCATCCGATTCTTCGGATCCCAGCTGCCCCTCGTCCAGGGCGTCTCCTTTGCGGGCGTTTCCACCATGGTGGCGATCGTCCACGGCGGCGGAGGCATCCAGGCGGTCTTTGGCTCGGTCATCGCGGCTTCGCTGATCGGGCTGCTGATCACGCCGCTGTTTTCCAAGATCATCCGATTCTTCCCGCCTGTGGTCACGGGCACGGTGATCACCACCATCGGCCTGACACTGATGCCGGTCGCGGCCAACTGGGCCATGGGCGGCAACAGCAAGGCGCCGAACTATGGCAGCGTGGCCAACATCGGCCTGGCCGCGGCGACCATGGCGATCGTCCTCCTGCTCAGCAAGGTCGGCAGTGCCGCGATCTCCCGGCTCTCCATCCTGCTGGCCATGGTGTTGGGCACGGTGATCGCCGTCGCCTTCGGAATGGCTGATTTCTCCAAGGTGGGCCAGGGCGAAATCGTGGCCTTCCCGACGCCATTCGCGTTCGGCGCCCCCACGTTCGAGATCGCCGCGATCGTCTCCATGCTGATCGTCATCCTGGTGACCCTCACGGAGACCTCAGCGGACATCATTGCCGTGGGCGAGATCGTGGGCACCAAGGTGGACTCCAAGCGGATCGGCGACGGCCTGCGGGCGGACATGCTCTCCAGCGCCATCTCCCCGCTGTTCAACTCCTTCACCCAGAGCGCGTTCGCCCAGAACGTGGGACTAGTGGCCATCACGGGCGTCAAGAGCCGGTTCGTGGTCAGCGCCGGCGGCCTGATCCTCGTCGTCCTTGGCCTGCTGCCGGTGCTTGGCCGGGTGGTCGCAGCGGTGCCGACTCCCGTCCTGGGCGGCGCCGGCGTCGTACTCTTTGGAACGGTTGCCGCCAGCGGCATCCGGACGCTTGCCAAAGTGGAGTACAAGAACAACATGAACCTGATCATCGTGGCGGCGTCCATCGGCTTCGGCATGATTCCCATCGCCGCCCCGGCGTTCTACGACCAGTTCCCCTCCTGGTTCGGCACCATCTTCCACTCGGGCATCAGCTCGGCCGCGGTCATGGCCATCCTGCTGAACCTCCTGTTCAACCACCTCAAGGCCGGCAACTCGGAGAACCAGTCGGTGTTCGTGGCCGGAACGGGGCGCGTGGTCCGTGAGGAGGATCTGAAGTGCCTGGCCGACGGCGACCGCTACGAGGGCGGCAAGCTGATCGACTGCGACGGCAACGAAGTCCCGGTCCAGTCCTCCACAACGTCGGAGCACTAAGCCACACCCCAGCACGCGCGAACGAACACTTGAGGCCCTGTTTCCAAGGGCCTCAAGTGTTCGTTCGCGCTCTTCCATCGCTCCGCCGCCTGATGTCGCGGATGCGGCCCGCGTGAGACGGTTGTTTCATGAGGATCGACGAACGAATCGAACGGCACTATGCGGAGCTCAGCCCCCAGGAACAGAAAGCTGCCGATACCCTCCTTGACCGCCTCGGCGATCTCGCTACCTACAACGCCGCCGAACTCGCAAGGCTCAGCGGCGTCTCCAAGGCAACCATGAGCCGGCTGTTCCGGCGGCTCGGCTTCGAGGATTTCAACGAGGTCAAAGAACACACGCGGTCCATCCGTTCCGGCGGCATGCCTCTCGGTCCGCAGTCGTCCGACGGCGGCCTGGCCGCCCATCTGGGGCAGGAACAGGAAAACCTGCGCCGCCTGGCGGAATCCTTCGACGAGGACAAGCTGTCGGCGGCCAGCAGCACGCTCGCGAGCGCCGGAACCGTGCTGTTGCTCGGCTTCCGCAACAGCTATCCGGTGGCCCTGCATTTACGGCAGCAACTGCTCCAGTGCCGCAAGGGCGTGGCAGTAGCACCGCAGCCGGGGCAGAGCCTTGGCGAAGAGCTCGCCGGGCTGGGATCCGGGGACGCGGTGGTCCTCTTCGGCTTCCGACGGCGGCCCGCTGAGTTCCGCAAAGTCCTCCAGGCAGCTTCGGCCACTGGGGCGGCGACCATTCTGATCGGGGACCCGAGCGCCCGCCGACTGGCTGCCGACGCCACCAATTGGCTCGAGTGCCCGGTGGACGGCGCGCACGCCTTTGACAGCTACGCGGCGGCGATGAGCCTGGTCAGTGTCCTGGCGAACGGTGTGCTCGTGGTGCTGGGACGTGCCGGCCGCGAGCGGGTGCGGGCGGTCGCGGGCCTGTTCGACTCGCTGGGCGAGATCGAGGCTCGCTGAGAGACCGGCACGAAGTAAGGCAACGAACAGAAGTAAAGAGGATTTGTTCCTGCAGAAACAGCCTTGAAACATTGGTTCCATCTAATTGAAAGCGTGAAACGGCCGGACCGGCGGCTGTCCTAATCTTTCAGAGGAATCCATGACAGAGTCCGCAATGGCCGCAGCCCGGGTTGAAACGACCGCCCGCGCCGGCCAGCTCCCCGATTACGATCCCCAGCTCAGCAACGAGGACCTCGTACCGCTGCAGAACCAGCGCTGGACCAGCTACAACCTGTTCGCCTTCTGGATGTCAGACGTCCACAGCATCGGCGGCTATGTCACCGCAGGAAGCCTCTTTGCGCTCGGCCTGGCCAGCTGGCAGGTCCTGGTAGCCCTGCTGGTCGGCATCGTGATCGTCAACGTCTTCTGCAATCTCGTGGCCAAGCCCAGCCAGCTCACCGGCGTCCCGTACCCCGTCATCAACCGGGCAGTCTTCGGCGTCAAGGGCGCCAACATTCCGGCCATTATCCGCGGGTTGATCGCAGTGGCCTGGTACGGCGTCCAGACCTTCCTTGCGTCGGAGGCGCTGGTGATCGTCTTCCTGAAGTTCTTCCCCAGCATGGCACCGCTGTACGACGTCGAGCAGAACGGCTTCCTGGGGCTCTCCGCACTCGGCTGGATCTGCTACGGCATCCTCTGGGTGGCCCAGGCCGCGCTCTTCTGGAACGGCATGGAGAGCATCCGCAAGTTCATCGACTTCGCCGGCCCCGCCGTCTACGTGGTGATGCTGGTCCTGGCCATCTACCTGGTCTCGCAGGCCGGCATCGGCAACATCAGCCTGAGCCTGTCCAGCGGTGAACCCCTGGACTTCGCGGCCTCCATCCCCGTGATGATCTCCGCAATCGCCCTGGTGGTGTCCTACTTCTCCGGCCCGATGCTCAACTTCGGTGACTTCGCTCGCTACGGCAAGAGCTACCAGGCGGTCAAGAAGGGCAACTTCCTGGGGCTGCCGGTGAACTTCCTGTTCTTCTCGCTCCTGACCGTCATCACCGCTTCCGCGACCATCCCGGTTTTCGGCCGCCTCATCACGGACCCGGTCAAGACCGTCCAGGAAATCGACACGGTGTTCGCCGTACTGCTCGGCGGACTCACCTTCGTCATCGCCACCGTGGGCATCAACATCGTCGCCAACTTCATCTCACCGGCGTTCGACTTCTCCAACGTCAGCCCGCAGAAAATCAGCTGGCGGGCAGGCGGCATGATTGCCGCCGTCGGCTCTGTCATCCTGACCCCGTGGAACTGGTACTCCAACAACGATGCCATCCACTACACGCTAGGCGTCCTGGGCGCGTTGATCGGGCCTCTGTTCGGCATCCTGATCGCCGGGTACTACGTGGTCAGTCGCCAGAAGGTGTGGGTGGATGACATGTACACGCTGAAAGCCACCGGCCGGTACTGGTTCCGGAACGGCTACAATCCGAACGCCGTCAAGGCCGTGGCCATCAGCGGAGCAGTCTCCATCGCTTCTGTGCTGATCCCCAAGATCCTGCTCGACACCGGCGCCACCTCCGTGAACGCCACGTGGATAGGGAACTACAGCTGGTTCCTCGGATGCGCTCTCGGCTACTTCGCCTTCTGGGCCCTGGAGCGCAAGACCCCGATGATCTCGCTCGAACCCACCGGCGAGGAGATCGGCACCGTCAGCGACGGAACACTGGTCTAGCACCCGCCGTCGTCGGACTCCAGACCAGGCCACCTGCAAGCCAAGCGCGTTCGCGCTCGAAGGCACGGGAAACCTGAGCGCGAACTGGCAGCTAATGCCCTCAAAACCCGCGTTTGAGGGCGTTAGCTGCCAGTTCGCGCGGGAAGAACGACGGCGGAGCGATCAGTTCTGGTTGAGCTCGTCCGAGATCGCCTGGGCTGCTTCGCGGAGCAGCGGCACGGCACGGTCGGCGAAGGACTGGTCCACGCGGGACACCGGCCCGGACACCGAGATGGCCGTCGGCGTCGGGGCGTTGGGCACGGCCATGGCGAAGCAGCGGACTCCGAGCTCCTGCTCCTCCTCGTCAATGGAGTAGCCGCGCTCGCGGATGCGGTTCAGGTCCGCAATAAGGGAATCGAAGTCGCCGATGCTCTTGGGCGTGGGCGTGGGCATTCCCGTCCGGGTGACGATCCCGCGGACCACCTCGTCGTCCAGCTGCGCCAGGATGGCCTTGCCCACGCCGGTGTCATGGGTGTGCGCGCGGCGGCCCACCTCGGTGAACATGCGCATGGAGTGCAGCGACGGCACCTGGGCCACGTAGATCACCATGTCCGAGTCGAGCACGGCCATGTTGGAGGTCTCGCCCAGCCGGTCCACGAGGGACTTCAGCTGCGGCCGCGCTAGGGCGCCGAGCTGCTTGTTGGCGCCTTCGCCGAGCCGGATCAGCCGCGGGCCGAGTGCGTAGCGGCGGTTGGGCAGCTGGCGGATGTAGCCCAGCGTGACCAGGGTGCGCAGGAGCCGGTGGATCGTCGGCAGGGGCAGATCCGTCGAGGAGGAGAGTTCACTGAGCGTGACGTCGCCGCCGGCGTCGGTGATCAGTTCCAAAAGTTCAAAGACGCGCTCAACCGACTGCACGCCTCCGGGGGCTTTTTCAGCCATGTAGCAATCTCCTGCTTGCTCGGTTCCGACAACTCTTATCCGCATCGTGAAAAGAACTGCTTAGAAAGCCAAAGATACAGCACCGCAACGCCGGCGTCGATGCGCCCCCGGGGGCTTGTGTTTCCATAAAGTAGATAATAATATCCATAATACGAAAACATTCATCGGAATGAACCAGCCCAGCGATGGGCCCAAACAGGAGGACATTCAATGGCGAACCCGAGCCCCGGAAATTCGATCACCTTGCGCGTGGAAGCGCCGTCCAGCTTCTCCGCCACCAGCGAACTCGCCGCCGCCGTGGGCGCAGCCGGCGCGGCCATCACCGCATTGGACGTCACCGAGTCGCACCACGAAACACTCGTTGTTGACGTCACCTGCAACACCACCGACGACGACCACGCCAACCGCGTGAAGGACGCCCTCAACGCGCTCGACGGCGTCACGGTCCGGAACGTCTCGGACCGCACCTTCCTCATGCACCTGGGCGGCAAGCTCGAGGTCGTCCCCAAGGTGGCCCTGCGCAACCGTGACGACCTCTCCCGCGCCTACACTCCCGGCGTCGCGCGCGTCTGCCTTGCCATCGCGGAGAACCCCGACGCCGCCCGGAACCTGACGGTCAAGCGGAACACCATCGCCGTGGTCACCGACGGCTCGGCCGTCCTGGGCCTGGGCAACATCGGCCCGGCCGCGGCGCTTCCGGTCATGGAGGGCAAGGCCGCCCTGTTCAAGCAGTTCGCCAACGTGGACGCCTGGCCGGTCTGCCTGGACACCCAGGACACCGAAGAAATCATCAAGATCGTCAAGGCCATCGCCCCCGTGTACGGCGGCGTGAACCTCGAGGACATTGCGGCCCCGCGCTGCTTCGAGATTGAGAACCGGCTCCGCGAGGAGCTGGACATCCCCGTGTTCCACGACGACCAGCACGGCACCGCAATCGTCACCCTGGCAGCCCTCGTCAACGCGCTCCGCGTCGTGGGCAAGAAGCTCGACGAGGTCCGGATCGTGGTCTCCGGCGTGGGCGCGGCGGGTTCGGCCATCATCCAGCTGCTCAAGGCCCAGGGCGCGCGGCACATCGTGGCCGCCGGCCGCTCCGGCGCCATCCACTCCGGCGAGCAGTACAACGACGAGCACCGCAGCTGGATTGCCGCCAACACCAATGAGGAGGGCTTCTCCGGAACCCTGCACGAGGCACTCAAGGGCGCCGACGTGTTCATCGGCGTCAGCGCCCCGCACGTGATCGGCGAGGAGCAGGTTGCCTCGATGGCCAAGGACGCGATTGTTTTCGCCATGGCCAACCCGACGCCGGAGATCGATCCCGCCGTCGCGTCCAAGCATGCCGCCGTCGTGGCCACGGGCCGCAGCGACTTCCCGAACCAGATCAACAACGTGCTGGCCTTCCCGGGATTCTTCCGCGGGCTCCTGGACGCCGGGGCGTCGGACATCACGCCCGAGATGCTGGTGGCCGCGGCCGAGGCCATTGCCAACCGCGTTGCTGACGACGAGCTCAACGCAAGCTACATTATCCCCAGCGTCTTCGACCCCCACGTGGCCGCGGACGTCGCAGCAGCAGTCGCCGCCGCAGCCCAGGCCGCAGCCGGCGTCCGCACGTCACCGGCGGCATCGGGGGACACAATGGAAGCAGCAGCATCTGCAGCCGCAAACACAGCAGCAGCCTTCGCCAACGCCTGATTTCGCAGCCCTGGAAAGGACCCACAATGGCTATCACAGTCACAGACCCCCGGCCGATCGAGCGCGCGGAGGAGATCCTCACCCCTAAGGCGCTGGCCTTCGTGGAGGAACTCCACAAGCGCTTCGCCGGCACCCGCTCGGACCTCCTCAAGGCCCGGGCCGCCAAGCGCGAGCATGTGGCCCGGACCGGCAGCCTGGATTTCCTGCCGGACACCCAGGACGTGCGCGACGGCGACTGGAAGGTCGCGCCGGCGCCGGCGGCCCTGCGGGACCGCCGGGTTGAGATGACGGGCCCCGCCTCCCCGGCGAAGATGGCCATCAACGCGCTGAACTCCGGCGCCAAGGTGTGGCTCGCGGACCTCGAGGACGCGAGCACCCCCACGTGGGCCAACGTCATCGACGCCATCCTGAACCTCCGCGACGCCGCCACGGGAACACTGAGCTACACCTCCCCCGAGGGCAAGGAGTACCGGCTCCGTACCGACGCCCCGCTGGCCGTGGTGGTGGCCCGCCCCCGCGGCTGGCACATGGAGGAACGGCACCTGCTGATCGACGGCGCACCCGCCATGGGTGCCCTGGTGGACTTCGGCCTGCACTTCTTCCACATCGCCAAGCAGCTGGTGCTGAACGGCCAGGGCCCGTACTACTACCTGCCCAAGATGGAAAGCCACCTCGAGGCCCGCCTCTGGAACGAGGTCTTCGTGTTCGCGCAGGACTTCCTGGGCATCAACCAGGGCACCATCCGCGCCACCGTGCTGATCGAGACCATCCCGGCTGCCTTCGAGATGGACGAGATCCTCTACGAAATCCGCGACCACGCCTCCGGGCTGAACGCCGGCCGCTGGGACTACCTGTTCAGCATCATCAAGTACTTCCGCGACGCCGGCGCCAGCTTTGTGCTGCCGGACCGGGCCACGGTGGCCATGACCGCGCCCTTCATGCGTGCCTACACGGAACTGCTGGTCAAGACCTGCCACCACCGCGGCGCCTTCGCGATGGGCGGCATGGCCGCGGTCATCCCGAACCGGCGCGAGCCCGAAGTCACCGCACAGGCCTTCGAGAAGGTCCGAGCGGACAAGACCCGCGAAGCGAACGACGGCTTCGACGGCTCCTGGGTGGCGCACCCGGACCTCGTCCCGGTCTGCAAGGAAGTGTTCGACTCGGTCCTCGGGGACCGTCCCAACCAGCTGGACAAGCAGCGCCCGGAAGTTTCCGTGACCGCGGGCCAGCTGCTGGACATCGCCTCCGCCGACGGCCAGGTCACGGAAGCGGGCCTGCGCCTGAACCTGTACGTCGCGGTCGCCTACACGGCCGTATGGATCTCTGGCAACGGTGCGGTGGCCATCCACAACCTGATGGAGGACGCCGCCACGGCCGAGATCTCCCGCTCGCAGGTGTGGCAGCAGATCCGCAACGAGGTGGTCCTCGCCGACACCGGCAACACGGTGACGCGCGAACTGGTCACGAAGATCCTGGCCGAGGAGACCGAGAAGCTGCGCGGCGAGGTGGGCGAAGTAGCGTTCCAACGCTACTACCAGCCGGCCAGCACCCTGATCGCGGACATCTGCCTTTCCGAGGACTACACGGACTTCCTCACCACCCCGGCCTACGAACTGGTGGGCTGAGGCATGGCGGTACCCTCAGGTTCCCTCAGCCCCAACGATCTTGCGCAGATCGACGCCCAGCTGGCCCCAACTGACCAGCTGCTGGAGCAGAACTACCCCGGCGACGACGGCTCCCGCCAGCCCGTCCACACCGTCTACGTCCCCGCGGACCGTTTCACGCCGTCGCTCGCCTCTGAATGGGGCGCCCAGGCGCTCGCGACGGCGGACGCCCACGGCGGCCTCGACCGGCTGGGCCACCTGCTGGGCCAGGACGCAGAACTCGCCGAGGCGGTTGCGTCACGTGTCCAAGCGAAGCTGGAAAGCGAACCGATCGAGGACCTGCGCCTTGACTTCGAGGACGGGTTCGGGGATAGGGGCGACGACGCCGAGGACGCCGCCGCTGTTGCTGCGGCTTCCGCCGTGGCCGCCGCAGTTGCGGCCGGCACAGCGCCCCCGTTCATCGGCATCCGTTTCAAGTGCTTTGAGGCGGCCACCCGTGCCCGCGGCCTGCGAACGCTGGACCTGTTCGTCTCCGGCCTGGCCGCCGCGGGCGAGCTGCCGCAGGGCCTGATCCTCACCCTGCCCAAGGTCACCACCGTGGCGCAGGTCAGGGCCATGGACTTCGCCGTCTCCCGACTGGAGGAAGCGCACTCGTTTCCGGCGGGCCGGCTGCGGTTCGAGGTGCAGGTGGAGACGCCGCAGCTCATCCTGGGCCCGGACGGCACGTCACCGGTGGCGCAGCTTGCGCACGCTGTCCCAGGCAGGATCAGCGGCCTGCACTACGGCACGTACGACTACAGCGCCTCGCTGCAGATCTCGGCCGAGTACCAGTCCATGGAGCATCCCGTGGCCGACTTCGCCAAGGAAGTCATGCAGCTGGCTGTGGCTGGTACGGGCATCCGCCTTTCGGACGGTTCCACCAACATCATTCCGGTGGGCGACGCCGTGGAGGATGCCTGGAAACTGCACGGGCGGCTGGTTCGCCGCTCGCTGGAGCGGGGCTACTACCAGGGCTGGGACCTGCACCCGGCCCAGTTGCCCAGCCGTTTCGCGGCGACCTACGCGTTCTACCGCCAAGGGCTGCCGGCCGCGGCGGCCCGGCTGCGCAACTACGTGGACCGCACCGAAGGCGGGGTCATGGACGAGCCCGCCACCGCCCGGGCGCTGGCCGCATTCGTGCTGCGCGGCGTCCAGTGCGGCGCCGTGGGCGCCGAAGACGTCCAGGCGCTTGCCGGCGTGGGGGTCCCCCAACTCACCGGGCTGGCCCACCCAAGGCTGGCCCAGTCCTCCCTGGCCGAGTCCTCACTTGCCGAGTCCGGCCTGTCCCGCATCTCCAACTCCCAAGGAGCCCATTCATGAGCAACTATTTCTACCCCGAAGGCGGCCTGCCGCCGCAGACGCAGCTCCTCACGGACCGGGCCGTGGTCAAGGAGGCCTACACGGTCATCCCCAAGGGCGTGCTGCGGGACATCGTCACCAGCAACCTTCCCGGCTGGACCAACACCCGCGCCTGGATCATCGCCCGGCCCATCGCCGGCTTCGCCACCACGTTCTCCCAGCTCATTGTTGAGGTGGCACCCGGCGGCGGATCCCGGAAGCCCGAAGCAGAGGCCGGCGTCGAAGGCGTCGTCTTCCTCACCAAGGGCAAGCTGGACCTGAGCCTCGACGGCGAAATCCACCACCTCGAAGAGGGCGGCTACGCCTACCTCGCTGCCGGCGCCGACTGGTCCGTCAAGAACGACTCCGACGACATCGCCAGCTTCCAGTGGGTCCGCAAAGCCTACGAGCCGCTGGAAGGCTTCACCGCAAAGTCCTTCGTGACCCGCGACCAGGATGTGGAGCCGCGGCCGATGCCCGGAACCAACGGCGCCTGGGCCACCACCCGGTTCGTGGACCCGGACGACATGGCGCACGACATGCACGTCAACATCGTCACCTTCCAGCCCGGCGCGTCCATCCCGTTCGCCGAGACCCACGTCATGGAGCACGGCCTTTTCGTCCTCGAAGGCAAGGCCGTCTACCGGCTCAACGACGACTGGGTTGAAGTGGAGGCCGGCGACTTCATGTGGCTCCGCGCCTTCTGCCCGCAGGCCTGCTACGCCGGCGGCCCGGGCAACTTCCGCTACCTGCTGTACAAGGACGTCAACCGGCAGATCCGCCTGACCTAGCCCTGCCGCAGGCCCGTCCTGCCGTACCTGCGCCGCCGAGATCGCCGGAAGCCTGCTGGTTCCTTCCTGAACACAGCAGGCTTCCGGCGATTTCGCGTTTCCGACGAACCCGCTGCGGTTCCCGCCGCTTGGCGCAGTATCCTGATGCCATGCCAGGGCTCCGGCTTCCGGGCTCCCTTCTGCGGTGCGCTGCAGCTGCGGTTGCAGCCATGCTGGCCGTCGCCCTTGGCGGCTGCACCCCGGCGCCCGAGCCGCCCGACCACCAGACACCGCCAAGCTGGATATACGCAGACCTGCTCGATTTCAGCCAGACAATGCGGGAGGAGGGCGCTCCGGCCGTCCTCGTTCAGGCAAAGAACAACAGCGTGGAGTGGACTCACGCCGAGGGTATCAGGACCCTCGAGGAGCGGCAGCCGGTGCAGCTGTCCGATCCGGTCCACATGGGCGGGCTCACGACGTCCATGATCGCCGTTTCCGTGCTGAAGCTCGCGGAGGAAGGGAAGCTGGAGCTCGACGCGCCGGTTCAGAGCTATTTTCCGGACTTCGTCCGCATCATGAAACCTCCCGGGCCGGTGACAGTGCGCCAGCTGCTGGACCAGGAGTCGGGCATCCCGGACTACAGCGGCGAACTGTGGACATCCGCCCCGCTCCGCCAGGTCTTCGATACGCCCTTCACCTTGCGGGACCGGTTGGCGTTCGCCGCCCGCCTGCCCTGGGAGTACAGACTCGCCCAGCCCTTCGAGCCTTCCGGATCGAACTTCGTCGCCCTCGCCCTGGTCATAGAACAGCTCAGGGGACATCCATTCGCCGAGGTTCTGCGGTCAGACATCATCGAACCGCTGGGGCTCACAGGTACGTTCATCACCAACGGAGGACCTCCGAAAGAGGATCTTCTCCACGGCTACCTCACCGTCGAGGACAAACGGTTCGACGTCGCCAATCCCCGGGTGTACATCGACGCGCCGGGCGGCATGGTTTCCACCGTCCGGGATGCCAACACTTACTATTCGGCACTGCTGCAGGGAAAGCTCCTGAAGCCCTCCACCCTTGCACAGATGAAAGAAGCGGTTTACTCCGACTTCAAACTCGGGATGTCTCGGTGGAACGACACCTGCACCAACGACTTCTACTACGGCAACATCGGCGACGTGCAGGGCTACGGGATGGTCTCGATGACCAGCGCCGACGGAAAGCGGCAGATCTCCATGGCGATGACCTATCCGCCGTCGCCGTTCGTGGCCTTTCTCCACCCGCTGGTGCCCGAGATGGCTGATCTGGCCCAGCAACTGCTGAACGACTGGTGCTAGGGCCGGCCCGGCCGCCAACCCTTGCATCGGGACTGGACGCGCGGAAGCATGAAGGCATGCTGACGATCGGAACAACTGTCCTCGGTGTCAACGACGTCGCCCGCGCCACCGCGTTCTGGTGTGATGCCCTGGGGTACGTCCCCCGGGAGGAAGGCGACGAGACGTGGGTGGTGCTGGTTCCGCAAAGAGGCGAGGGCGCCCGGCTCGCCCTCATGCTCAGTGAGACGCCCGTGCAGGCGCACCCGCGCATGCACCTGGATCTCTACGCCGATGACCAGCCCGGTGAAGTGGAACGGCTCGTGGAACTCGGAGCTTCCCGCGTGGACTGGGACCTCTACCCGGACGACCCCGACTTCGTCGTCCTGGAAGACCCGGACGGAAACCGCTTCTGCGTTGTGGACGCCGGCGCGTAGCCGCCCGGCATGCCAAAGATAAGCCACCTTGCTTTTTCTCTTGTTTCGGCAGCGGAACGCTCCTAGCGTATGAACTGTCCCCGCCCCCGAGGAAAGGCCCAATCATGACGCTGCACCAGCCCGAGCCCGTGGAGATTTCGACCCGGATGCGGCCCGGCGAATGGACGGAATCCAGCCTTGAGGAGCTGGTGACCACCTACCGCGCCAAGATTCTGGCCATGGGGGCGGCAGTTCCTGAGGTCGTCACCGAAGTGGTCAGGAACGACGACGGCTCACTGGCGGTTTCGGTGTCATGGAACAAGGGCGACTACGCCGACGAACCGGCAGGCGGTGCGTTTACGGAGGGTGGCCACCGTCGGGCGGGGCCGGGATCTGAAACCGGGGCCTAGCGTCCCAGCAGCCGTCCGATGGCGCTGTCCCGGAGGCTGTCCAGGAGCTCGCCGGGACCTTCGTAGACCTCGACGGCGCCGGCCGCGCGGAGTTCAGCCTCGCTCGTGCCGCCACATGTGACCCCGATGGTGGGGATGCCGAGCTTGTTGGCGGCCAGCACGTCCCACACGGCATCCCCCACGTAGACAACATCGGCCGCCGCGAGGCCCACCGCGCGGAGCGCCGCCACCAGTATGTCCGGCGCGGGTTTGCTTTCCGTGGCATGGCTGGCGCTCGTGGCCGCATGGATGAAGGAATCGGCGGCGAGCGTGGATCGGAGGGCTTTGAGGTCCTCATCCTTCGCGGAGGAGGCCAGCGCCACGGCCAGCCCGCTCTCATAGCACTGGGCCAGCAGATTCCGGGCTCCGTCGAACGCGCGAAGGGACGGCCAGTACGTACCGAAAATCCCTGAGTGGGCCGACAGGACGGCGTCGTCGCGGGCCTTGTCGCGCTCCTCCGGCAGCAGGTGGTCCACCAGCCGCGGCCCGCCCATTCCCACGCAGCGGTGGATCCGGGCCATGGGCACGTCAAAGCCGGCCTGGCGGAACGCCTGCCACCAGGCGATCGTGTGGATGTAGGAGGAGTCAACGAGAGTCCCGTCCACGTCGAACAGGACTCCCTTGCTGCACCGCCCTTCAGCCTTATGGCTCGGCATCCCTCCGCGGCCTCAGTGCCCGGCCGGCGAGCGCGGCGTCTGCAGGGCGGGCGTGCGGGGCGCGCCTGCCGCTGCCGCCTTCCGTGCGGGCTTGGTGGTGTGGACCGCGGGCCGCTTTACTGCGTCTTTGCAGTGGTCGCGGACCAGGCCCATGCCGGCAATCTCACGGGCGCGCGCCACGCCGGCCACGGCGGCGCGCTTGGTGGGAAAGGTGACAGAGACCGCCATCAGCGCTCCCGATCCGTCGAGCAACCGGATCCTGTAGCCTCCGTCGGGAGCGTCCACCAGTTCGAAATATCCAGCCATTGCGCCTTCCTCCTCTATCACACGCTGATCTACTGCACGGCGAATATTAGTAAGTATACTTACCGACGCTCCCAAAATAAGAGGCAAAATCAGGGCGGCCTCAGGCCCGGCCAGCCCTGGACGCCAGGGGCCGGTCACTCCGCCTGGCCCGCTGCTCATGAAGTTCCAGGGCGGTCGTCACGAGCGCGAAGTGGCTGAAGGCCTGGGGTGTGTTTCCCAGGTGCCGCGCACTCTTGACACCCCATTCCTCACTCAGCAGGCCGACGTCGTTGCGGAGCGCCAGCAGCCGCTCGAAGAGCTCGGTGGCCTGGCGCCGGCGGCCGGCACCGAGCAGCGCTTCCACGAGCCAGAACGAACAGGCGAGGAAAACGCCTTCGTCACCGGGGAGGCCGTCGTCGCTTTCCTGGGGCCGGTACCGGAGCACGAACCCGTCCTCGGTGAGCTCCCGCAGGATGGCGTCGATGGTGCCGATGACGCGGGGATCATCCGGCGGCAGGAAACCCACGCGCGGAATGAGCAGCAGGCTGGCATCCAGCTCGGGGCGGTCGTAGGACTGGGTGAAGGTGTTCCGTTCCGCGTCGAAGCCGTGCGTCATCACGTCCTCGCGGATGGTGTCCCGCAGGACCTCCCAGCGGTCGGCGGGCCCGGGAAGGCCTGAATCCCGGACGCCCCGTACCATCCTGTCCGCCGCAACCCAGGCCATGATCTTCGAGTGGGTGAAGTGGCGCCGCGGCCCGCGCATTTCCCACAGCCCGTTATCCGGCTGGTCCCACGCGCCTTCCAAGTATTCCATCAGCGCCACCTGGACATCCCAGGCTTCGTCCGTGTGCTTTAACAGGGAGTTGCGCGTGAGTGACAGGCAGTCCAGCACCTCCCCCCAGACATCCAGCTGCAGCTGGCCCGCAGCGCCGTTGCCGATGCGGACCGGCGACGAGCCCTCGTACCCCGCGAGCCAGGGGATCTCCATCTCGGGAAGCCGGCGTTCGCCGTGGATGCCGTACATGATCTGCAGGTCGGCCGGATCCCCCGCAACGGCGCGCAGCAGCCAGTCCCGCCAGGCAGCCGCTTCCGCCGTGTAGCCGGCGGCAAGCAAAGCCTGCAGCGTCAGGGTCGCGTCGCGGAGCCAGCAGAAGCGGTAATCCCAGTTCCGCGGGCCGCCCAGCTGCTCCGGGAGTGATGTGGTCACGGCCGCGACGATGCCCCCGGTGGGAGCGTAGGTGAGGGCCTTGAGCGTGATCAGCGACCGCTCCACGGCGTCCTTGTAAGGGCCGGTCACCTTGCACTGCCCGGCCCATTCCCGCCAGAATTTCTCGGTGGACTCCAGCACCTTCTCGGCGTCCACGGTCCGGGGCCGGTGGACGTGGCTCGGCGCCCAGGTCAGCACGAACGGCACCCGTTCGCCGGCCTTCACGGTGAACTCGCTGACAGTCTGCATGTGCTGGCCCCGAAGCGGCGCCTCCGTCACGAGGTATGCGGAATCCGGCCCGGCGATGGCATGGAGTCCGTGGCTGTCGCGGCGCACCCAAGGCATGATGTGGCCGTAGTCGAAACGCAGGGCCAGCTGCCCCTTCATCCTGACCTTGCCATGCAGACCCACCACGATTCTCACGATGTCCGCCACTTCGTCACGCGGGGGCATGAAGTCGATGACCCGCACGGCTCCGTCGTCGGTCTCCCAATCTGTTTCCAGGATCAGCGTGTGGCGCCGGTAGCGGCGGCGCGTACATTCACCGCCGCCCTCGGGGGCCAGGATCCACCGGCCCGACTCGGGGGTATCAAGGAGCGCGTTGAAGCACGCCGACGAATCGAAGCGCGGCAGGCAAAGCCAGTCTATGGATCCTTCAGTGCTGATCAGGGCCGCAGTGTGCAGATCGCCTACCACCGCGTAATCCTCGATGCGTACCATGCCCTTACAGTGCCACAGCTGCTCCTGCGGCACGAGGGGAAGCCCGGTGTAGCCTGAGTTGAGGTAAAGAGCCGACCGTCCAAGGACTGAGAGCGGGGGCACGGGTGACGGTGTACATAGGCACGTCCGGCTGGAGCTATGACCACTGGGAAAACGTGCTGTACCCGCCGGGCCTTCCCGCCCGGGACAGGCTGCAGCACTATGTGGCGCGGTTCAGGACCGTGGAGCTGAACGCGAGTTTCTACCGCTGGCCGCGGGACACGTCCTTCGCCAGCTGGCGGCGCCGGCTGCCCGATGGATTCGCCCTGTCCGTCAAGGCGCCCCGCGGCCTGACCCATGGCAAGAAGCTCTACGGCCCGGAGGTGTGGATCGAGCGGATCACGCGGTGCTGGCATGAGCTTGGCGACAAGCGCGCTGTGCTGCTGGTCCAGTTGCCGCCGGATCTGGGGCGCGACGACGCCCGCCTTGCCTACTTCCTGGCCGCGGTGCCGGAGTGGATCCGGGTCGCGGTGGAGTTCCGGCACCCCAGCTGGGACCATCCCGACGTGTACGGCCTGCTGGAGCGGCATCAGGCCGCGTACTGCGTCATGAGCGGCGCCAACTTGCCCTGCATCCTGCGCGCCACCGCCCCTTTCGTTTACGTCAGGCTGCACGGTCCGGACCACCAGCACCTGTACGGCGGATCGTACTCGGATGACGAGCTGCGATGGTGGGCTGAGAGGATCCGCGAGTGGCGGGGCGCCGGCAAGGATGTGTACGCCTATTTCAACAACGACGGCGGCGGCAATGCCGTGCGGAACGCGGAGACCCTGCGGTGGCTACTGGGGGACGGCTGACGGGGCCGGCGCCCGCGCCGCCCGCCCGGGGGCTGAAGGTAACAGAGCAGGACTGCGACCCGCCGGACCCCGGCCTGTGGCAGAGTGAAGGAATGGACACGGCGTCACACCAAACATCCCTGTCAGGCAAGCGCGTCTTCCGCCTGGCCCATTGGCTTTCAGACTCGATAAATGCCACGCGCCTGAAACTTGCACGGCGCTGGAAGTTTGAACCCAAAACGATTGCCTACCAGGGCTACGGCTCCACGGAGTGGGTCCGCGTCCTCGGCAGGGTGGTGCTGGCCAGCAAACCGGTGCCGGGCAGCCGCGCCGAGCACGCCGCCCAGAACGGCAATGAAAACGTGCGCGGCTGGCGGGCGTTTACGAGCGTGCCCATCCCGCGTTCCGAGGTGGAGATTGAGATCGGCGGAACGGTCACGAAGGTCACGGCTGACCGGGGCGGACTGATTGACATTGATGTCCAGGTATCCCTCGAGCCGGGCTGGCACACCGCCGTCCTCCGCTCGGACGGCACCGAGCCGGCCGAAGCCCGCATCTTTGTCATTGGCCCCGAAACCAACTTCGGGATCGTGTCCGACATCGACGACACTGTCATGGTCACGGCGTTGCCGCGGCCCTTCCTTGCCCTGTGGAACACGTTTGTGCTCAGCGAGCGCGCCAGGATGGCCACCCCGGGAATGGCCGTGCTGCTGGACCGGCTGACGGTCGAGCACCCCGACGCGCCGGTGATCTACCTTTCCACAGGCCCGTGGAACGCGGCGCCCACCCTCGGCCGGTTCCTCAACCGCAACATGTACCCGTCCGGCGCCCTGCTGCTGACCGACTGGGGGCTCACCCAGGACCGCTGGTTCCGCAGCGGCCAGGACCACAAACTCGGGAACCTTCAGCGCCTCTCCGCCGAATTTCCGCACATGCGCTGGCTCCTGATCGGCGACAACGGCCAGCACGACGAGCAGATCTACTCGGAGTTCGCCCAGGAGCACGCTGACAAGGTGGCGGCCATCGCCATCCGGCAGCTGTCCGTGAGCGAGTCAGTGCTTGCCGGCGGGCATTCCGAGGACGGCGACCACAGCGCGTCGTCGGTGTCGTGGATCTACTCCCCTGACGGCGCCGGCATGGCCCGGCAGCTCAAGGAGCTTCAGCTCATCTGACGGCGCTATCGCCGGCCGGTCAGAACCCCCGCGGCGGCGCGCCGCCGTCGGACATTCCGGCATCCCCGCCGCCCGGCTCAGCGCCGGCAATGGCGGACGGAACCGATTCCGGCACTACGGCCGCGGCGACGGCGGCTTCCGCCGCGGCCACAAGCTTCCGTTCTTCAAGGAGTTCCTGGAGCCAGTAGTAGGACGCCTTCGGCGTCCGCTCCAAGGTCTCGAAGTCCACGTGCACCAGCCCGAACGGCTGTTTGTAGCCGCCGGACCACTCGAAATTGTCCATCAGGGACCATACGTAGTAGCCGCGAAGGTCGATCTTTTGCGCCACGCCGCCCGGGGCGGTGGCCTGGAGTGCAGTGCCCAGATGGTCCGACAGGTAGCGCAGGCGCCGCTCGTCCGGGATGAACCTGCGGTTGGTCGACTTGTCCGTCACGATGATGTCCTCGAAGCTCGCGCCGCCTTCGGTAATGATGACGGGCGGAAGGTTCGGATAGCGGTCCGCCATTTCCTTGAGTGCGACCGCCATGTACTTTGGCTTCACCGGCCAGCCGTAGGCGGTGGTCTCAGTGTCCGGCCAGGGCTCAATGTGCAGCGGGGCGACGGGCGCGGCGGCGCTGAGATCGTCCCCAATGGCCTCCGCCATGGCCGCGGGCACCGGGCTGTCGCCGGCGCCGGCCGCCACCCGCGTGGGCATGTAATAGTTGAGCCCGTAGAAGTCCATCGGCTGGGAAATGATGGCCATGTCCTCGTCCGGATGCTCAAAAGACGAAAAGAACTTTCCGACGCGGATGAGGTCCGGGTATCTTCCCGTCAGGACCGGGTCCGCGTACAGGCGGTTTTGGGCCACATCCATTGCTCCGGCGCTCATCCAATCCAGCGGATTGCCGGAATGCGCCACCATGGGTGAGTAGACGTTGCTCATGCCGATTTCGCCAGGCACGTTGGACGCCCGCAGCACCTGCAGCGCGAGCCCGTGACCCAGCAGCTGGTGATGGACGGTGGGCAGCCCGTTCGCGAACTCCGCCTTGCCCGGCGAATGCAGGCCGAGCGCATAGCCGTTGGTGGTGACGGTTGCGGGCTCGTTGATGGTCACCCAGCGGGCCACCCTGTCCCCGTACGCGGCTGCGGCGATGGCTGCGAATTCCGCCAGCCGGTAGGCCGTATCCCTATTCAGCCAGCCGCCCGCCTCGTCCAGGGGCAGGGGCGTGTCCCAGTGGTAGAGGGTCACCATCGGGGAGATCCCGTTGGCCAGGAGCTCGTCCAGCAAGCGGTCGTAAAAGTCCAGCCCGGCACGGTTCACCGGTCCGCTGCCGTCCGGCTGGATCCGCGGCCACGAAAGGGAAAACCTGTACGAGTCGATGCCCAGTTCCTTCATGAGGGCAACGTCCTCGGGCATCCGGTGGTAGTGGTCGCACGACACGGCCGGGCTATGGCCGTCCACGATCGCGCCGGGCTTGGCAGCAAAGACATCCCAGCCTGCCGGTCCGCGGCCGTCCTCGTCGAGCGCGCCTTCGATCTGGAAAGCGGCCGTGGCCACTCCGAGCGTGAAAGCCGACGGAATGGTGGCGGCCAACTCTTTGGCGGACGTGTGCATCGGTGGGACCTCTGTGGTGTTGTAGGGACTGCTGGGCGGAAGGAGCTGTCTGCCTAATCTACGATTTGCTGAATGTACACCGTCAGGACATCCCTCCCGCACTGATCACCGAAAGGACGTTTCCCGCCGGGTCCTTGAACCAGGCGATGTCCGGCCCCATCGACGCTCAAGCTGGAAAACGAACCCCTTGGCGTGAACATGGCCTTCTCCTTCGATGGCTCCGTGGATTGCGGTACCTTCCAGAATGGCACAGGCGGTGAAGGCTGACGAGGGCTTCCTGCACCGACCGATTGGCGCGAAAAGTGAGATCCGCAGGCTTCGGCTGATTGCACTGGTAGGGTCTGCGCATGGATGAAAATTTGGGGAAGTTCATCGACAATTTTGCTCAGCTGGTGGAGCTCGCGCAGTCGGGTCAGCACCGGGTCCGGGCCGGAACCCAGCTACTGACGACGCTTACGGAGCACCTGGGGACGCCCGCCGAATCACTGTCCGTTGTGGTGGAGGAGATTCCGCCGCACCGGTTCGTGGATGCGGACATCCTGATGGCCGAGCTGGCCGGGGAAGATGAGGATTTCCAGCTTGTGGGCATCGGAGGCGGGGACCAGCGCCACCACCAGTCACTGAGCGACATGCTCCAGCAATCCCAGTTCTTCCCCCAGTTCCCGCTGTCCCAGCCCGATTACACCAACCTCGCTGTGGGGCCGGACGAGCAGCGGCAGGCGGTGGCGCTCGGGCTGTGGCTCTTCAGGCACGGCGGCAGGCCAGTCGCCGTACTCCAGCGGGATGCCAACCCCCGGTACGGACGGCAATCCGCCTCCCTCGAGGTCCTGGCAGGCGACACCACAAACGCCGCGGGCTTCCTTTCCGAGTTCCGCCGGCAGATGAAGCACCGCAGTGTCCTGAAAGGCCAGATCATTTCCCTGGTCATGGGCGAGTACGGTCCCAGCGCCGCCGGGGTGACATTCCATGCCCGGCCAGCCCTGGCTGCCTCTGATGTCATCCTGCCGGACGGCCTGCTGCAAAAGGTGTCGGACCACGCCCTCGGCATCGCCGAGCACCGTGAATCGCTCAGCGAATACGGGCAGCACCTCAAGCGGGGCATCCTGCTCTACGGCAAGCCGGGCACGGGAAAGACTCATACGGTGCGGTATTTGTTGAGCCAGAGTGAAGGCGCCACCGCCATCCTCCTGTCCGGCGGATCACTGGCCAGAATCTCGGAGGCCGCCACCATGGCCAGGGCACTGCAGCCCTCCATCGTGGTACTTGAGGACTGCGACCTGATCGCCGAGGACCGGAGCTTTGGGCACGGACCACAGCCGCTGCTGTTCGAGGTGCTGGACGCCATGGACGGCCTGGACAGCGACGCCGACGTCGCGTTCGTCCTCACCACGAACCGTGTGGACATGCTTGAGCGCGCCCTGGCACAGCGTCCGGGCCGAGTGGACCTCGCCGTGGAGATCCCCCTCCCGGCTCCGGCAGAGCGCACCGAACTGGTGAAACTGTATGCCTGCGGGATCCCCTTCAGTCCCGCTGCGGTGCAGGATGCTGCCGAGCGCACCGAGGGCACCACGGCCTCGTTCGCCCGCGAACTCGTGCGCCGCGCCGTGGTGGCCGCCGCGTTGGACGGCGTGCCCGTAGCCGACGGGCACCTGGGCAGGGCGGTGGACGGGCTGATGGCCGACAGCGAGGCCCTCACCCGCAGCCTCCTTGGCAGCGGACCGGGGTTCGGCGGCCCGGGCTTCGGCGGCCCGGGCTTCGGCGGACCAGGCTTCGGCGGACCAGGCTTCGGCGGACCAGGCTTCGGCGGACCGGTCTAATGCACCGGAGGCGGGCCGAAGAGAAAATCCTTGGCGTGGGCCACGGCCTTCTTATAGGCGTCGTTCCGGAGGGCGACGAGGTGTTCGGAGGCCGGTTCGCCCGGCTCAAGGTATCCCGTGAAACCGGGGCGGAGCACCCAGATATCTCCTGCCGGAGGCAAATAAAAGACGCCGAAGGAACGGTTCTGGCGGTCGTCATCGCTCCAGATGGGCACAACGGCCAGGGCAGCGCCGGTTACGGGGTTGACCCACTGTGCGCGGGGAAGCGGCTCCTCGTGGGCTTCCGGATCCAGGAACGGCGCGGTGCCCTTGCCCCAGCGCGCCTCGAACCGCTCATGGAATGCCGGGATCAAGTGGGAGTCGTAGCGGCGCCAGTCGCTCATGATGTTCGGTCTCCTTTGATGTAGGGGTTCAAGCCCACGGGCCGCTCTCCCACCGGACGGGGGTGGCCCGCAGCGTCGGATCCTTGTGAGGGATGACCCGGACGGGGATAGTCCGCGAATGGCCGATATCGCGGTCGGCGGCGGCACGGGCGGTTTCCTGGTCATAGGCTCTGCGGCGTCCCGGGTCCCGAAGGACGGCGAAGGCCTGCATGATGCGTTCCAGCTCGGCGGGCACGGCTTCCCCGCTGTCCAGGTCAGGGTGGTGTGTGCGCATCAGGGAACGGTAGGCGCGGGCGATCTCCCGCTGCGTCGCACTGCGGGAAACGTGCAACACCGCGTAGTGATCCGGAGGGGTGCTGGACATGAGGGGCCCTTGCTGGGGAGTTTGGGGGCGGCTTCCGGTTCCACCCGAAGCCCGAGGCCGGAAACCGGAGGCCGCACCCAAGCGACGATGCTAGGTTTCGAGCTGATGCTGCTGGCCCTTGCTTTCAATCTCGATCTTGCGGGGCTTAGCCTGTTCGGCTACCGGGATCCGGAGTGTCAGCACCCCGAAATCATAGGTGGCCTTGATGTTCTCGGTGTCGAGAGTGTCGCCGAGTATGAGCTGGCGGCTGAACACACCGCGCGGCCGCTCGGCAACGACGAGCTCAACATTGGGCTGCGTGGGGTCACGGCGCTCGGCCCGGACTGTCAGGACGTTCCTTTCGACGTTCAGGTCCACGGTGTCGGGCGCAACGCCGGGCAGGTCGAAGGCGACGACGAACTCCCCGTCTTCCTGCCACGCGTCCATGGGCATGGCAGCCGGACGTGCCGCGGTTCCAAAGACCTGCTGGGTGAGCCGGTCGAGCTCACGGAACGGGTCGGTACGGATCAACATCATTTCCCACTCCTTCAGCGTGTAGGTGTTCATGGCAACCCACCCCATGGATCTATGGTGGTGGATATAGATTTTTTATAGCACCGGTGACAAACTGGTGCAAGAGACAATTCCGAAAATTTCCAGACCGGGGGCAACGGTGGCAGATCAGGACGACGACCGGGGGCTGTACGCCATTTCAGTGGTGGCGCAACTCCTCGGAACCGGCCAGCAAAACATCCGGCTCTACGAGCGCCGCGGCCTGCTCACCCCGGTGCGGACGTCAGGCGGCACGCGGCAGTACAGCGAATCGGATCTGGCGGTGCTGCGCCGCATCGGAGAGCTCCTGGACGAAGGGCTCAACCTGGCGGGAGTGGCAAAAGTGCTCGAGCTCGAACTGGACAACGCAAGGCTCCGACGGCAGCTGGAACGGGCCCGTTTCCGGAACCCCCAGCGGCCCGGCGGCGCCTGAGCTCCACGGCGGCTCCCGCCCAGCTCCGCGGCGGCCTGCTGCCGCTCAGCTCCGTCCGCCAGCGAGCAGGAAGGAGTCCTCCAGCAGTTCGGCGAGTTCGTCGCCGTCGAGCCTTGAAAGCCGGACCAGCACCAGCTGCGGCGACCTCTCATGGTGCGGCGTCCAGAAGTACGTCTCCGGATCCGTGCCCGCGAGCGCCTCGCGCTCCCCGGTTTTGACCGTCAGCACGCCCTCTTCCCAGATCCGGGCCATCAGCGTCTTCGCGAACCAGGCCGGTTGGCCCCAGCTGGGACGTTCCGTGACACCCGGCAGCGAGAGGCAGATGCGGCGGACATCGGCTTCAGTGGCCATGCCCTACTGTGGCACCCTGCACCGGCCACGGCAATCTCCGCGCGGGCATTCGCGAGCCGGCGGTCAGTCCGAGGGGGAATCAGCCTTGGACAGCTCGCCGGTGACCGCCTCACCCCGGACCCTGGCAGTACGCCAGGTATCGACCGCGATGACGGCGCCCACCACCACGAGGGATAGCGCCACGGAAGCCACGGCGTCGCTCACCCAGTGGTACCCCAGGTAGAGCCGGCTGACCGATGCCAGGAACACTCCGATAATGGCGAAGGCGAATGCGACGACGGCCGACCGGGAGTTCTGCCGCCGGGAAAACACCAGGAACGTGGTCACCAGCAGGAAATCCGAGGCACCCAGGACGTGTCCGGAAGGAAAGGAAAAGGTGTGGTCGGCGCCGAAGAGCATCAGATCCACAGGCGGACGGTCACGCTCAACGGAACGGCCGATGAGCTGTGCCAGCCCCACGCCCGTGAGCATCGCCGCAGCCAGCAGAATGGGCCGCCAGGCGTGCTTGGCCATGATCCCCCACGCGACAGTGACCACCAGGACGATGATGGGCAGCGCCACAGGCCCGAATATGACCGCCAGGACAATCATGACGGCGGTCAGAGCATCGGAGCGCAGCGTCAGCAGCCACCGTCGTGCTGACTCGTCGGCGCTCGCCAAACCGTCCTGCTGAAGGACGGCGGCCAGGGTCCCGAAGAAGACGGCGGCGCCCACCAGAACCATAACTATCGCGGTAATGTAGAGCGCTTTTCTCGCACTGGAGTCGATATAGCGTTCCTCGACCACGAACTTGTCGTGGAACGTCCGCCACCAGCCCGCCTTGCCCGCTGATCCTTCTGCCATTGGAAGCCTGCCTGTGCGCCGAGGGGAAAAGTACTTTGATGAAGAATATCCCCGTTCCGGACATGCCGGGCGGGAAATGGCATTTCCCGGCGGCGCCTTACGGATGGACCGCGCCGCTGTTACCGTGAAGTACCCAGCCACTGCAAGGTCCCAGGAGACACCATGAGCACTGAAGGAACCGGAGCCGGCCCGGACGATCAGCCTGACGCGGCGGCGCGGAAGGACGGCAGCGCAGCACGTCCCCACAACGACCCCAAAGTGGCCACGGCCGAAGAGACTGAAGACGTCGAAGACACTCCTGTGGACACCACCGAGCCGAGCTGACCCTCCCGGCCGCGTCCCGGCCGGGACCCGGCTCAGGCGTCCCGGGTCAGGGCGCCGCATCCTGGATCCGTGGCCCTGTCCCACGGCAGGTCCCCGGTGGATAATGGACTCACATTGGTGGCGACGCAGCTACGGAGGATGCCATGAGGATCGTCGGAACGCTATTGATCATCTGGCTCCTCATCGGGGCCTTCGCTGCATTCCAGCGCGGTTACTTCGGCGGTTCGCCTGAGTCGTGTGCCGAGGCCGGCACCGTGGCGGTGACCATCGCCGCCGGGCCGCTGAACTACATGGGCGCCAACCCCAAAATCGCCTGCGAAGTCCCGCAGCCCTCGAAGTAGCCGGACGGCACGTTTGCGTTCACTCGCGATTCACGCGCGCGTCCTCGCCTGTCCAAACGGGCTGGCTAGGTTCGGGCCATGGACATTACGCGCAGAACGCTCATCACCACCGGCCTCGGTGCCGGACTCGTCATCGCCCTGCCTGGAACCGCCATCGCCGACCAGCGGAACTCGGAGGCAAGCCTCCCTGCAGACCCCTTCACCCTCGGCGTCGCCTCGGGTGACCCGTGGCCTGACGGCTTTGTGATTTGGACCCGCCTTGCGCTCAGCCCGCTGGCGGAGGACGGGCTGGGCGGCATGCCGTCCCGCACCGTCGCCGTGGAGTGGGAAGTGGCCGAGGACCCGGCCATGCGGAGGGTTGTGCAGCTCGGCGTCGAGCAGGCGGTGCCGGCGGGCGCCCACTCCGTGCATGCCGAGCTGCGCGGGCTGAAGCCCGGCCGTGAATACTTCTACCGCTTCCGCGCCGACCGCCACATCAGCCCGGTGGGCCGCACGCTGACCAGCCCGGCGTGGAACGAGACGCCTGCGGCGCTGGCCATGTCCTTCGCCAGCTGCGCCCAGTACGAGCACGGCTACTTCACCGCCTACCGGCGCCTCGCCGAGGACCAGCCGGACCTCGTCCTCCACCTCGGCGACTACCAGTACGAATACAAGAAGGGCTCCTACGTCACCGCGGGCGGCAACGTCCGCGACCACGAGGGGCCGGAGACGGTGACGCTCGAGAACTACCGCCAGCGCCACGCGCAGTACAAGGCCGACGCCGACCTCCAGGCCGCGCACGCGGCGGCACCGTGGCTGGTGGTCTGGGACGACCACGAGGTGGACAACAACTGGGCAGACGAGGTGCCGGAGAACGCGGACCCTGCCCAGCTGAATGACACCACGGCAAACTTCCGCCGGCGCCGGGCTGCGGCTTTCCAGGCCTATTACGAGAACATGCCCCTGCGCGCGCCCTCCATTCCCGCAGGCACGGACATGAAGATCTACCGCACCGTGCAGTGGGGACAGCTGGCGAACTTCCACATGATGGACACCCGCCAGTACCGGGATGACCAGCTGGCCGGCGACGGCTGGCGCAAGAACGTCCAGGAGCGCCTGGCAGAGAACCGCACCATCACAGGCGCTGAGCAGGAGCAGTGGCTGCTGGACGGGTTCCGGAAGTCCAGTGCCCGCTGGGACGTCCTGGGCCAGCAGGTGTTCTTTGCCGAACGCGACCGCAACGCGGCCGCGGACATCGATGAGATGTCCATGGACGGCTGGGACGGCTACGCCGCTTCCCGCCGCCGGATCACCCAGGGCTGGGTGGACGCGAAGGTGCGCAACGCCGTCGTGCTTACCGGCGACGTCCACCGCAACTGGGCCAACAACATCAAGGTGGACTACAAGAACCCCGATGCGCCCGTAGTGGGATCGGAACTGGTATGCACCTCCATCACCTCAACCGGCAACGGAACAGGCTCCGTCACGGATCCCACCATGGCCTGGAACGAACACCTGAAGTTCTTCAACGACCAGCGCGGATATGTCAGGACCACCATCACCAAGGACTCGATGAAGGCCGACTTCCGGGTCCTGGACTACGCGGCCGCCCCCGGTTCGCCGGTGAGCACCAAGGCCTCCTTCCAGATCCACGACGGCGTGCCGGGACTGCAGTAGCCCGGCAAGCCGCTTCAGACGCCAGCAGGGCCAGCCGATTTCGGCCGGCACCCCGCCTTCAAACCGCTCCCTTCCTCCCGTGGCGCGGCCAGTGCGGCGGGGCTCCAGTGTGTGAGTTGACTCACAAGCAGGGATTGCGCTATTCTCAAATTTGTTAGCGCTCACAATGTGATCGCAAAACCCAACTGCCGGTTCCCGTCGGAAGGCGCAGATGCCTTTCGACCCAGCACCAATTCGCGGCACGAGTCAGCCGCGGAAGGAGAACAAGTGCGTATCAAGAAACTTCTGGGCGCCTTTGCGGTCGTCCTCGCCGTCACCGTGGGGGCAACCGGCTGCGGCAGCCGGCCCGGCGCCGCCGCCCCGTCCGGCAGCGCAGATGCTGCCGGCGCCCTGGTGGGCATCTCCATGCCCACCCAGACATCGGAACGGTGGATCGCCGACGGCAAGAACGTCTCCGAGTCCGTCGCCAAGCTCGGCTACAAGGCAGACCTTCAGTACGCCAACGACGACATCCCCACGCAGGTCTCGCAGATCGAAAACATGCTCACGAAGGGCGCGAAGGCACTGATCATCGCGGCCATCGACGGCACCACCCTGACGGATGTCCTGGCCAAGGCGAAGGAACAGAACGTCAAGGTCATCGCCTACGACCGCCTGATCAACGGCACGCCGAACGTCGACTTCTACACCACCTTCGACAACTACACGGTGGGCGTCCAGCAGGCGACGTCCCTCCTGACCGGACTGGGCCTCATGGACGCCAGCGGCAAGAAGGTGGACGGCAAGGGCCCGTTCAACGTGGAACTCTTCGCCGGCAGCCCGGACGACAACAACGCGAACTTCTTCTGGACCGGCGCCATGGACACCCTGAAGCCGTTCATGGACGCGGGCACCATCAAGGTGCCCAGCGGCCAGACCAAGTTCGAGCAGGCAGCCATCCTCCGGTGGCAGGCACCCGTCGCGCAGAAGCGCATGGAGGACATCCTCACCGCCGCCTACAGTTCAGGCAAGAAGCTCGACGGCGTGCTGTCGCCTTATGACGGGTTGTCGATCGGCATCATTTCAGCCCTGACCAGCACCGGCGGCTACTCCAAGGGCAGCCTGCCGGTCGTGACCGGCCAGGACGCGGAGAAGGGCTCGGTGAAGTCCATCATCGCCGGGGAACAGTACTCCACCATTTTCAAGGACACCCGCAAGCTGGGCGAGCAGGCCGTGAAGATGGTTGACGCCGTCCTCAAGGGCCAGCAGCCTGAAACCAACGACACCGAGACCTACAACAACAAGGTCAAGGTGGTCCCCGCCTACCTGCTGAAGTCCGTGATCATCACCAAGGACAACTACAAGCCGGAACTCATCGACTCCGGCTACTACACGGACGCCGACATCAAGTAGCCGCCGTGACGGGTGCGGCCGGGCGTCCGCCTGGCCGCACCCTCCCGGGGCCCTGCATCCGCAGGAGTCCGGCTCCAACCAATCTGCGGGAATTGAACATGAACGTACCCATTCTTCAAATGCGGGGAATCACCAAGACCTTCCCCGGCGTGAAAGCCCTCCAGGACGTCACCCTGGACGTGAACCGCGGCGAAGTCCACGCCATCTGCGGTGAAAACGGGGCAGGGAAATCCACCCTCATGAAAGTGCTGTCGGGCGTGTACCCGCACAACACGTTCGACGGCGACATCCTCTTTGAAAACGAGCCGTGTGACTTTTCCACCATCAGCGACAGCGAAAAGCGCGGCATCGTCATCATCCATCAGGAACTGGCGCTCAGCCCGTACCTGTCCATCGCGGAGAACATCTTCCTCGGCAACGAACTGGCTTCCCGCGGCTGGGTGGACTGGCGCAAGACCAACCTTGAAGCCGCCAAGCTGCTGGCCCGGGTGGGGCTCAGCGAAAACCCGGTGACCCCGATCCAGCACATCAGCGTCGGGAAGCAGCAGCTGGTGGAGATCGCCAAGGCGCTCTCCAAGGAGGTAAAGCTGCTCATCCTGGACGAGCCCACGGCCGCGCTGAATGACGAGGACTCCGGCCACCTGCTGGACCTCATCCTGCACCTGAAGGGCCAGGGCGTCACCAGCATCATCATCAGCCACAAGCTCAACGAGATCCGGAAAGTGGCCGACGCCGTCACCATCATCCGGGACGGCAGGACCATCGAGACCCTCCGGCTTGACCAGGGGCAGATCACCCAGGAGCGCATCATCCGCGGCATGGTGGGCCGCGACCTCGAAAGCCTCTACCCGGACCGCACGCCCAGCATCGGCGAGGAAGTCCTCCGGATCGAGGACTGGACCGTGCAGCACCCCCAGGACCACAGCCGCACCGTGGTTCACAACGCCAGCCTCAATGTCCGCAAGGGCGAGGTCGTCGGGCTCGCCGGCCTGATGGGGGCGGGCCGGACCGAGCTGGCCATGAGCGTCTTCGGCCGGACGTACGGCCGCGCCGTGTCCGGGAAGGTGTTCAAGCACGGGCAGGAAATCAACACCTCCACCGTGTCGGAGGCAATCCGCCACGGGATCGCCTACGCCACGGAGGACCGCAAGCACTACGGCCTGAACCTCATCGAGGACATCAAGCGCAACGTCTCGATGGCTGCCCTCCGCAAGCTGGCCAAGCGTGGCTGGGTGGACGGGAACGAAGAGACCATCGTGGCCAACCGGTACCGGACCAGCATGAACATCAAGGCCCCCTCGGTTGCGGCCATCACGGGAAAGCTGTCCGGCGGCAACCAGCAGAAGGTGGTCCTGAGCAAGTGGATGTTTTCGGACCCGGACGTGCTGATCCTCGATGAACCGACCCGCGGCATCGACGTGGGCGCCAAGTTCGAGATCTACACCATCATCGCGGAACTCGCCGCCGAGGGTAAGGCCGTCATCGTGATCTCCTCCGAGCTCCCCGAACTCCTGGGCATCTGCGACCGGATCTACACGCTGTCCGCCGGGCACATCACCGGCGAGGTGCCGATCGCAGAAGCCACCCAGGAATCACTTATGCACTACATGACCCAAGAGAAGGAATAGCGAACATGTCCGCCCTACGAGAATCCCTGGGCTTCCTCACAAGCCGCCTCCGCCAGGTTGGCATCTTCGTCGCCCTGATCCTGATCGTCCTGCTCTTCCAGGTCCTGACCGACGGGATCCTGCTGCAGCCCCAGAACGTCACCAACCTGGTGGTCCAGAACAGCTACATCCTGATCCTGGCCATCGGCATGGTGATGGTGATCATTGCCGGCCACATCGACCTCTCCGTCGGCTCCATTGCAGGCTTCATCGGGGCCGTATCAGGCGTGATGATCGTCCACTGGGGCTGGGCCTGGTGGATCGCCATCCCGGCCTGCCTGCTGGTGGGCGCGCTCGTCGGGGCCTGGCAGGGCTACTGGATTGCCTACGTGGGCATCCCCGCGTTCATCGTGACGCTGGCGGGCATGCTCATCTTCCGCGGCCTGACGCTGATCACGCTCAAGAACCAGCAGATCACCCCGTTCCCGGACGAACTCCGGGCCTTGGGCGGAGGCTTCCTCCCGGACATCTCCGGCGGCACCTCGATGCTGGAGTGGCTGACGGTCATCCTCGGCGTCGGAGGCACCGCCGCGATCCTGTTCCAGTCCATCAAGGAACGCCGGGTCCGCCGGAAGTTCAACCTCGAAAACGAGCCCATGGCCTGGTTCGCCACCAAGACCGCCTTCATCGCGGTGCTCATGCTGACCATCACGTTCCTCCTCGCCAGCTACCGCGGCACTCCGATCGTGCTGATCGTCCTCGCCGTCCTGGTGATCGCCTACTCGGCGCTGATGAGCAACAGCATCTTCGGCCGGCACACCTACGCAATCGGCGGCAACCTCCACGCGGCCGAGCTCTCCGGCATCAAGACCAAAGCCGTGACGTTCCGGCTGTTCGTGAACATGGGCGTGCTCGCCGCCCTGGCAGGCCTCGTGTTCACGGCGCGCCTGAACTCGGCCCAGCCGGCGGGCGGCACGGGCTTCGAGCTGGACTCCATCGCGGCGGCGTTCATCGGCGGCGCCGCAGTCCAGGGCGGGATCGGCACGGTGGCCGGAGCCATGATCGGCGGCCTCATCATGGGCGTCCTCAACAACGGCATGTCCATCCTGGGCCTGGGCACCGACTACCAACAGCTCATCAAGGGCCTGGTGCTCCTGCTCGCAGTGGGCTTCGACATCTTCAACAAGAACCGCAGCGGCGGCGGATCGACCATCGCCAAACGGTTCAAGTGGAAGACGGCCCCGTCCGACAGCGCCGAGGAACCCCGGCCGGCAGCCAAGACGCCCGCGGCCGTTGCCGCCGTCGCCAAACCTGCGGAAGCCCAGCCCGTGGGTGCCGTCGAAAACCCCTGATCCGACCAGCCCGACCCAACTGAGTAGCAGCACGCGCCGTTCCCAGCGCCCAGAACAGCGGGTGCTGCTACTCAGTTGGGCAGGCTCGGCGCCGCACGGAAGGAACACGCATGTCCCACTCCAGCGACGACTGGAACCTGTTGGTCGGACGCACTGTTGAGCTGCTGCGCGACGGCCAGCACGTCCGCACTGCCGAGGTGGAGGACGCGTCCTGGGATTCGTCGGTGATGTGGTTGCGCTTCGACGGCAACCACGGCCGGCAGCTGATCGCGAAGACCGACGGCTTCGAGGTGCGGCCGGTGTCCTGAGCGTACTCAGGACACCAGCCGGCGCAGGGCTTAGCGGCGCAGGCCCGTCACCTGTTGTGGCTCACCAGTCATGGACGGTGCCGTCGACGAGGCGGTTATAGGGCAGGTAGGCCTGCTGGTAGGGGTAGGCCGCGGCGGCCTCCTCGTTGAATTCGACGCCGATGCCCGGCCTGTCCCCCGGATGCAGGTACCCGTCCACAAAGGTCATCGACTGCTCGAACACCGTGTTCGTGGCATCGGAGTGCTGCATGTATTCCTGGATGCCGTAGTTGTGGATCGCCAGGCCCACGTGCAGCTGCGCCGCGAACCCGACCGGGGAAATGTCCGTGGGCCCGTGGAAGCCGGACTTGATCTGGTACTGCGCGGCGAAATCCATCACCTTCTTCAACGGCGAGATCCCGCCGAAATGCGTCGACGCGGCCCGGACGTAATCGATCAGCTGCTCCTTGATCAGGGTCTGGTAATCGAACACGGTGTTGAAGATCTCCCCGATCGCCAGCGGGGTGGTGGTGTGCGCCCGGACCAGGCGCAGCGCCTCCTGGTTCTCCGCCGGCGTGCAGTCCTCCAGCCAGAACAGGTCATACGGCTCCAGCGCCTTGCCCAGCTTCGCCGCCTGGATCGGCGTCATCCGGTGATGCCCGTCATGCAGCAAAGGCAGCTCCGGGCCGAACTCGTTCCGCACCGCCTCAAACACCGACGGCAAATGCCGCAGATAGGCCCGGGTGTCCCAGTCCTCCTCCACCGGGAACGCCCCCCGCCCGGCCGGCTCATAGTCATACCGCTCCCCCGAGGCCTGCGCCTGCGCGGCCACCCCGTACACCGCCTTGATCCCCGGCACCGCGGTCTGGATCCGCACCGACCTATAGCCGAGCTCCAGATGCTCCCGGACCGAATCAAACAACGACGGAATATCCGCACCCGAGGCGTGCCCGTACGCCCGCAAACCGTTCCGCGACGCACCCCCAAGCAACTGATACACCGGCATCCCCGCCAGCTTGCCCTTGATATCCCACAACGCCATGTCCACCGCCGCGATCGCGGCCATCGTCACCGGACCCCGCCGCCAATACGAAGACCGGTACAGGAACTGCCAGGTGTCCTCGATCCGGTGCGGATCCTTCCCGATCAGCAACTGCGCGACATGCTCCTTCAAATACGCCGCCACCGCCAGCTCACGCCCGTTCAACGTCGCATCCCCGATCCCGGTCACCCCGTCCTCGGTGGTGATCCGCAACGTCACGAAATTACGGGAGGGGCTCGTCACGAACACTTCCGCGGCAATGATTTTCACAACAGGTCCAGGCTTTCTTTCGGTCGACAATAAACGTTCCGGCCTCCCGGCCGGCAGGGAAGCGTGGGCGCTCCCGGCAGTGTGGCTAGCGTTGGGTGCTGCCGGCAACGTGGTTGCCCAGCAGCGCGAGCTCCCCGGCGCGCGGGAGGCCTTCCCAGTCACCGGCGGTGCTGACGGCGAAGGCTCCCGCGAGGGCGCCGCGCTGCAGCCGCCCGGCGACGTGTTCGCCGTCGAGCAGCGCAGAGAGGTAGCCGGCCGTGAAGGCATCCCCGGCGCCGACGGTATCGATGCTGGTCACCGGCACGGCCGGCACCTCCCAGCGCCCGTCGGCGGTGTAGGCGCCGGCACCGGCGGCACCCCGCTTGACCACCACCTCCCGCACGCCCTGTTCCAGCAGCCGCTTCGCGAGGAGGTCCTCGGCGGCGTCGGAAAGGCCCGCTGCCGGATCCGCGCCGGCATCCAAAGTCGGAGCTGCCACGAGGTCCAGTTCATCCTCAGAGGCGATCACGATCGTGGCGTGCCGGGCGATCCGGGCGAGGGCGGCGCGCGCCTCGTCCCGTGACCAGAGCTTGGCCCGGTAGTTGACGTCCAGCGAAACCAGGATACCTTCGCCGGCAGCGCGTTCGGCGGCGTACTCCACTGCGCGCCGCGCCTCGGGGCTGAGGGCGGCGGTGATTCCGGTCAGGTGGACCACCCTGGCTCCGCCCCGCAGCGCCGCGTCCACGTCGGGGATGCCGAGCGTGGACCCGGCCGATCCCGAGCGGTAGTAGTACGCGCGGCTGACATCTGCGGTCCGCTGCTCCAGGAACATCACCCCGGTGCTGCGCGACGCATCCTCGCGGTGATGCAGTCCGATGCCTTCGGAGCGCAGCTGGCGCACGATGAACTGGCCGTGCGGGTCACTTCCCACCACGCCTGCCCACGACACTCCGTGGCCGAGGCGTGCCACACCCACTGCAACGTTGGACTCGGCGCCGGCCACGTGCATCGTCAGGGTGCCGCCGGCGGACAGCGGGCCGCCCGCTCTCAGCGACACCATGGATTCACCCAGGGTCAGGAGGTCGACGGCGGCAGTCACCGGGAGCCTGCCTCAGCGGTCCGGCCGCCGAAACCGGCGGCCAGGCCAACGAAGCTGCGGGCTCGCTCCCGTACCGGGGCCAGGTCCCCGCCCGAGCCGGCGTCGCCGAACAGCGGCCCGCCCAGTCCGACGGCGACGGCACCGGCTTCCCAGTAGCCCGCCGCTTCGTCGAGCCCCACGCCGCCCACCGCGATGAACGGGATGTCCGGAAACGGATCACGGAGCGCCTTGAGGTAGCGCGGCCCGCCGATGGAGGCGGGGAAGAGCTTGACGGCCGTGGCGCCGCGGTTCATTGCCTCGTAGGCCTCGGTGGGGGTCAGGGCCCCGGCCAGGACGGGGATGCCCCGCCGGGCCGATTCAGCGATGGACTCCGCGAGCGCCGGCGTCACCATGAACTGGCCGCCGGCGTCGGCGACGCGCTCCACGTCCGGCACGGTGAGGACGGTCCCGGCCCCCACGAAGCAGCCCTCGGGCGCCGCCGCCCGCACATCGCGGATTGCCTCCAGCGCTCCGGGCGTGGTCAGGGCAATTTCGACGAACCGGAAGCCTTCCTCCATCGCGGCGAGGGCCGCCTTCGCGGCAGCCGCGCCGTCCGTGCCCCGCACGATCGCGACGAGCCGGGCCTCCCGGATTCCATCGAGCAATAACTCGGGGGTCATGTTTTCCGCCATGGCGGTCTTCTCCATTCCGTGCTTGGCCAAACTGCCGGTCACCACTCCGCGCTCACTGTCGGTGCTCACCGATCGGTGCTCACCACCAGGCGCTCACCACTCGGCGAACGCGCCGTCGGGGTGCCGCCACACGGGTCCGCGCCACGCGTGTCCCTGCTTGTCCGCCGCCCGGACCACCGCTTCGTCGATCTCGATGCCCAGGCCGGGCCCGGTCAGGCGCTCGATGTGCCCGTCCACGAACTTCAGAGGTGACTTGTCCACCACGTAGTCGAGGACTTCCGCGCCCTGGTTGTAGTGGATGCCGATGCTCTGCTCCTGGATCAGGAAGTTGGGCGTCGCGAAGCCCACCTGCAGGCAGGCGGCCAGGGCCAGCGGGCCGAGCGGGCAGTGCGGCGCCAGCTGGACCTCGTACACCTCGGCCAGGGAAGCGATCTTGCGGACCTCGGTGATGCCGCCGGCGTGCGAGAGGTCAGGCTGCGCCACGGCAATTCCGGCCTGCAGCGCGGGCAGGAACTCCTGCCGGCTGTAAAGCCGCTCCCCCGTGGACACCGGCGTCGTGGTGGAGGAGGTGAATTCGCGCAACAGGTGGGTGTTCTCCGGAACCACGGGTTCCTCGAGGAAGAACGGCCGGTACGGCTCCAGGAGCGGCGCCACGCGGCGCGCGTTGGCGAGGCTGAAGCGGCCGTGGAAGTCGACTGCCACGTCCCGGTGGTCCCCCAGGACTTCCCGGGCGGCGGCCACCCGGCGGACCACGCCGTCGAGCTCTGCCACCGAGGCCACCGGGCTCATCCGGCCGCTGGCGTTCATCTTGACCGCGGTGAGCCCGACTTCCAGCTGGGCGCTGATCTGGTCGGCCACCTCGTTGGGCTCGTCGCCACCCACCCAGCCGTACATCCGGATGCGGTCGCGGACCGGGCCGCCCAGCAGCTGGTGGACCGGGGCGTTGAAGTGCTTGCCGGCGATGTCCCACAGCGCCTGGTCCAGCCCGGACACGGCGCTGGCCAGGATGGGGCCGCCGCGGTAGAAGGAGCCCTTGGTCATGACCTGCCAGTGGTCCTCGATCCGGAGGGCGTCCTGGCCGATCAGCAGCTCGGAGAGCTGGTCGACGGCGGTGCGGACGGTTTCGCTGCGGCCCTCGCAGCTTGCCTCTCCCCAGCCGACGATCCCGCTGTCGGTTTCGATGCGGACGAACAGCCAGCGCGGCGGGACCAGGAAGGTTTCTATTCTGCTGATTCGCGTCATGGTGCTTCCCTAGCCCTTGGTGGCGCCGGCGGTCATGCCGGACACGATGTATTTCTGCGTGAAGAGCGCAATGATCATGATCGGGATGGTCACCACCGTGGCCGCGGCCATCAGTCCGCCCCAGTCGATGCTGGCGTAGGAGACGAAGTCGAAGATGGCCACGGGCAGCGTCTTCGTCTTCGAACCCGACAGGACCAGGGCGAACATGAAGTTGTTCCACGAGAAGATGAAGGACAGGATCCCGGCGGTGGCCATGCCGGCCACGGACAGCGGCAGGGTGATGCGGCGGAACGCGCCGATCGGCGTGAGCCCGTCCACCTGCGCCGACTCCTCGAGTTCCAGCGGCAGGCCGTCGAAGTAGCTCATCATGATGTACACGATCAGCGGCAGGGCCACGAACATGTGGCTAAGGATCAGCACCTCGAAGCCGCCCACCATCTTCAGGTTGGAGAAGACGTAGTACCAGGGCACCAGCAGGGAGACGCCCGGGATGACGCGGGCCATCAGGACCACCAGTGCCGAGCGGTGCATGGTGAAGCGGCTCATGGCGTAGGCGGCCGGGACGCCCAGGACCAGCGACAGGGCCGTGGACACGAAGGCCACCCAGAAGCTGTTGAAGATGAAGACGAAGTAGTTGTTGCGCTGCAGCACGTTGGCGTAGTTCTCGCCGGTGGGCGTGAACAGGAAGGACTTGCCGGCGTCGTAGATGTCCACGTTGGTCTTGAAGGAGGCCAGCAGCATCCAGAACAGCGGCGCGATCAGGAACAGCACCACCGCGATCAGGGCTACGACGCGGAAGGTCTTGTAGGCGCGGCTGCGCAGCGGCTTCTTGCGGCGTGCCACCTGCGGCCGTTGCCGCGCCGGTGCCTGGGGTTCAGTCAGGAGGGTCATTTGCTTACCGCTTTCTTGCGCATGGTCAGTAGCCACATGGTGCCAACGATGATCATGAAGAACAGGATCAGCACGGCCGAGGACAGCCCGTACTGGTTGTAGTCGAAGCTCAGTCCGTAGGCGTAGACGTTCAGGGTCTCCACCTCGTGGAAGGAACCGCCCCCCTTGCCCTTGGTGGCGTAGAGGATGTCGAAGGTCTTCAGGGCATCAATGCCGCGAAGCAGGATGGCCACGATGACCGTAGGCATCATGAGCGGCAGCGTGACATAGAAGAAGCGCTGGAACGCGTTGGCGCCGTCCATGCGGGCGGCCTCGTCCGGCTCGTCGGAGAGTGATGTCAGTCCGGCCAGGAGGATGAGCACCACCATGGGGGTCCACTGCCAGACGTCCATGAAGATGGTGGTGGGCAGTGCGGAATCCTGCCCGGAGAGCCACGGCTGCGGCGGAATGCCGACGAGGCCCAGCAGCTGGTTGGCGAAGCCGATGTTCGGGTCGAAGATCAGCCGCCACATCATGCCCACTGCCACGGGAGTGGCCACGAGCGGCAGCAGGATGGCCACCCGGACCCACTTTTCGCCGCGGAACGGACGCCACAGGAGCAGGGCGATGCCCATGCCGAGGATGACTTCGCAGCCGAGCGCCACGAGGGTGAAGGACAGTGTGCGGCCCACGGCCGGCCAGAAGCGCTCGGTGTCGGTGAGGACCGTGAGGTAGTTCTCGAGGCCCACGAAGTCCGACGCCGCGCGCACCGACCCCTGGGAATCGGTCAGGCTCAGGTAGAGGGTCCAGGCGAGCGGAAAGATGATGAGGACGCCCACGAAGATCATGGCGGGCGCTGCGAACAGCCACTTCCGGTGGCGGTTGGCCCAGGCGGAGAAATTCTCCTGGGCATTAACCGTTCGTCCGGAGGTCCGGGCAGGGGTCAGTACAGACATGGTTCACCTAAGAAGTTGGGGGTGAAATCTTCAGCGGACGACGGCGGGACAACAGCCTGGCGGGTGTCCCGCCGTCGCGCTTTAGTTACTTACTTTTCGTCGTCCAGGAACTTCTGGAACGCGGTGTGGGCCGTGTCAGCTGCTGCAGACGCATCGGCACCGGTGATGGAGGCGACGATGGGGCCGCCCACGATTTCGCGGGCCTTGCCCACGGTGAGGACCTGCGGGCGGTCGTGGCCGACGCCGTTTTCAGCGCTCACCGCGATGGCGGCGGCGAGGTCCTTCGGGTAGGTGGAGGTTCCGGCGGGATCTGACCAGACCGAGGCGCGCGGCCCGGGGACGCCGGCCTTCTGCGCCTCCAGGGTGCGCTCCTTGCTGGTGGCCCACTTGATGAATTTCCACGCGTTGTCCTGGTTGGCCGACGCCTCGTTGACCGCGAGGCCCCAGGACGGGATGTTGTACGGCTTGGAACCGGCGGGGCCGGCCGGCAGCGGCGCGAAGCCCACGGTGTCAGCCACCTTGGACTTGGCCGGATCCGTGGCGTTCTTGTAGAGGGAATCGGCCTCGGTGTAGAAGGCGGCCTTGCCCTGGGTGAAGATTGCCATGGCCTCGGGCCAGCTCATGTCCGTGCTGACGTTCTTGGGGCCGTAGTTCTTGATGAGGCCGCCGTAGAAGGCGTAGGCCTTCTTGGCTTCGTCGCTGCCGACGGCGGACTTGCCGCTTTCGTCGGTGAAGTCGCCGCCGAAGCTGTACAGGAAGCTGGAGAACTGGGTGACGGCTGCCGACTTGCCGGTGCGGGCAACGAACCCTGCGGTGTCCGCAGAGGAAATCTTCTTGGCAGCGGCCTCGAGCTCCTCCATGGTCTTGGGAACTTCGATGCCCGCGGCCTTCAGCAGGTCCTTGCGGTAGTAGAGCACTTCGCGTTCGGTGATGATGGGAACGCCCGTCACCTTGTCCTCATACGAGGTGGCCTTGACGGGGCCGTCCTGGTAGTCCTTCCAGTTCCAGTCGGCATCTTCTGCCACTTTGCTGGTCAGGTCGGCGAGGTAGCCGTTGCGGGCAAACGCCTTGCCCTCCTGGAGCGGGCGGTACATCATGACGTCGATTTCGTCGCTGCCCGCGTTGAGCTTGACGTTGTACTGGTCGGAGAGCTGGTCTTCGCCGAGCTGGGTGAGCTCCACCTTCAGTCCGGTGGACTTTTCGAACTCCGGAATCGCTGCCTTGATGCCCTCGGTCCAGACGTGGTTGGCAAGGGTGACCCGGACGGTTTCCGAACCCTTGGACTCGCTGCTTCCACCTCCGCAGGCGGTCAGCCCGAGTGAGAGGGCCGCGGCGACGGCCGCATACTTCACTACTGAACGTCGCTTCATTACGACTCCTAAAAATCATGGCCGGATCATGCCCGGCCGCCCGCAAACGCATCTTTGCATCTGCTCTGGAAGCGATCATAGGTAAATAAAGCAGACTTAAACAACCCCCTGCGCCCCACCCGTATGATTTATTTATGAAATCTCCAAAGGCGGAGCCCACTGCGAACCTGCACGCATCACTTCTGCATCGGCTCGGCCTTGCGATAGCCGACGGCACGCTGGCACCGAACAGCATCCTCAGGCTCGACGAACTGGAAGCCCAGCACAGCGTTTCCCGGTCCGTGGTGCGGGAGGCCGCGCGGGTGCTCTGCTCCATGGGGATGCTCGAGTCCCGGAGGCGCCTCGGAACGGTGGTCCAGGAAGAGGACTGCTGGAATCTCTACGATCCGCAGGTCATCCGCTGGCGCCTCGCTTCCTCGGGGCGGCTTGACCAGCTGCGTGCGCTGAACGAGCTCCGCGGCGCGATCGAACCGCAGGCTGCCCGGCTGGCTGCGAACCGGATTTCACTGGACGCCGGGAGCGATCTGGTCTCCCAGGCGGCGCGGCTGTGGGCGGCGGGCCAAGGAGGAAATCATGAACAGTTCCTGCTCCTGGACATCGATTTCCACGCCGCCGTGCTCAAGGCCTCCGGCAACCCGATGTTCTCGCAGCTGCACAACCTGGTCACGGAAGTCCTCACCGGCCGCACCGAACACGGCCTGATGCCGCACCTTCCGCACCACGAGGCACTCCAGCTGCATGTGGACGTGGCCAGCGCCGTCCAGCGAGGCGAAGCCGAGGCGGCCCACGCGGCGATGAGCCGGATCGTGGAGCAGTCCACCGAGGAAATGGGCGACATCTGGTCCAAGACCTACGAGGACAGTTCCGCGCGAACGGACACTTAAGCCCCCTCCCGAAAGCGCGAACGGACACTTGGGGCCCGGGGTCGGCCCTCGGAAGGGCCTCAAGTGTCCGTTCGCGCCGGGTGGCCTTGGCTAGCGGCCGCCGGCGATCTTCCTGCTGCGCTGCTCCTGCGCCATCGGCCCGTACGGATAGACCCCGACACGCGGCTGGCTGGCTTCGGTGAGCCGCTCAGTTTCCTCCGGGGTCAGCTCGAGGTCCGCCGCGGCCAGGTTATCCGCCAGCTGCTCCGTGGTCCGGGCACCCAGGATGACGGACGTGACGGCCGGCCGGTCGGCGAGCCACGCCAGGGCAACCTGCGAGGCCGTCACTCCGTGGTCCGCGGCGATCTTCTCGACGGCGCCGATCACCTGCCAGGTGCGGTCGTCGTCGTTCCTGGCCTGCCAGGCCTCCATGCCCCGCGCGGGGTTTTCGCCCAGGCGGGTGGCACCGGCCGGCGGCTCGTCCCGCTTGTACTTGCCGGACAGCCAGCCGCCGCCCAGCGGCGACCACGGCAGCAGCCCGATGCCCGCATCCAGCGACGCGGGCACGATCTCCGACTCGATCTCGCGCACCAGTAGGCTGTACTGCGGCTGCAGGGTCACCGGCGGGCTCCACCCGTGCGCCTTCGCGAGATGGACGGCCTTGGTCAGCTGCCAGCCCAGGAAGTTCGAGAAACCGTAGTACGCGATCTTTCCGCTGCTGACCGCGTCGGTGAGGAAGCGCAGGGTCTCCTCCAGCGGGGTGACGGGGTCCCAGGAGTGCATCTGGTAGAGGTCCACCTGCTCCACGCCGAGCCTCCGCAGCGAATCGTCGAGGGACTTGGTGAGGTGGCGGCGGGAGGTGCCGAGATCGTTGGGGCCCTTCCCCATCGGGAAGCGGCCCTTGGTGGCCAGGACCACCTGGTCCCTGGCTTCGGGCCGCTTCGCCAGCCAGCGGCCGATGATTTCCTCCGAAACACCCGCGCTGTACACGTCGGCGGTATCGATCAGGTTGCCGCCCGCGGCCACGTAGTCATCCAGGATGGCGAAGGAGGCTTCCTCGGTGGCCTCGGCGCCGAACGTCATGGTGCCCAGCGCGTAGTTGGACACGACGGCGCCGCTGTTGCCCAGGGTGCGGTATTGCATGGTTCTCCTCAGTCGTTGGGGTCGATTTTCGGGGTCAGTCTTGGGGGTGCTCAGTCGCCAGGTCAGTCTTCGGTGGGGGTGGTGCGGTTCGAGTGGTAGGTCCGCCAGCTGTGCTCGGGGGCGAATCCGAGGAGCCGCCTGGCCTTGTCGATGGAAAGCATGGTCTCGTGCTCACCCAGTTCCTTGGTCACCTTGACGTTGGGGAACACCTCGGCGGCCAGGCTGGCGCTGGAGCGGCTCATCACGGTGTCTTCATTGGCGATGATGAAGGCCTCAAATCCGGGCTTGCCGTTCTCCAGGGCACGCGCCACCGCCTGGGCACCGTCGCGTCCGTCGATGTAGCCCCAGAGGTTCCATTTACGCAGGGACGCGTCAGCATCGAAGGACGGGAAGTCCTCGTAGTCCCCGGCATCCATGACATTGGAGAACCGCAGGCCGGTAATACTGAGCTCGGGATCCCACCGCGTCATCTCGATCGCCATCTGTTCCTCCAGGTGTTTCACGAGGGAGTACGTGCTTTCCGGCCGCGCCGGGTATTCCTCGTCCACCGGGATGTATGGAGGGTCGACGTCGAACGGAAGTCCCAGCACCGTCTCACTGGAGGCGTACACGATTTTCTTGATGCCGGCCCTGCGGGCCGCCTGAAACACGTTGTACGTGGAGAGCATGTTGTTCTCGAACGTAGCGGCGTCCGGAAATAGGCCCGGAGCCGGGATAGCGCCCAGGTGGACGATCGCGTCGAAGCCCTGGTGCCTGTCGTCCAGGCCCAAGACGACATCCAGGACCTGGCCGTAGTTGCGCAGGTCCACGACCGCCAGTTGAGCGCTCCTCTCCCCTGCCCGGTCCAGGTTGAGGACGGCGTGGCCGTCCTCAACCAGCCTGCGGACCACGTGGCGTCCAAGCTTTCCGCTCCCGCCGGTTACGGCAATCCTCATGGTGGTCTCCTCTGGTTGGTTTGGCAGCGCGCCTGTTCAGCGCACGGTGGGCGCGCCATGGCAGGCTCCGCCGGTCAACATCCTTACCCAGCCTAGGGGCGGCGGCCCCGCTGCACAGCCCTTTTGGCAGGCCCTCTGAGTCCTAGGAAAACCGCAGCCACCCGGGCTGGACGGGCGGCAAGCCAGCCATGTTCATTGTCCGGACTTGCTGTCATAATGCCCCCGATCAGATGTATATAATTTCTCGGTACGGTTTAGCAGAAGGCCGTTGGATAGTTGTTCGATCCGGCCTTTGCTGCCGCTACCCGTCCCGGTTCCGGGCAATCTGCGCTGCGTCTGCCGGCTCGTCTTGACCTGAGCGAAACGGTACCGGGAATCGTGGCCAGCGAGTCGACCGCAAAATCTGAAACGTCCATTACGGAGCACCTGAACGAAAAGGTGCTTGCCAGCGCCGATGTGGAGGAATTCCTCCACGAGCTTGCCCGGGTTTCCGCCCGCAGCCTGTCCGAACCAGGCGACGAAGTCCTCTGTGGAATCACGCTGCTGCGGCACCGGAAGGCCGCCACAGTGGCCAGCAGCAGCCCCGAGGCCCAGGCCATGGACGAGATCCAGTACGACTTCGGTGACGGCCCCTGCATGACGGCATCGCGGGAGCAGGTGACCGTCCACATCACGGACCTTGAAGAAACCGAAAGCTGGCCCCAATATTCAGGCGAGGTCCTGGGCCACGGCGTCCGGTCCATCCTGGCCATTCCGTTTCAGCTCGAAGGCGACACGCGGGCAGCCCTGAATCTCTACTCGCACAGGCCGGGCCGCTTCGAGGGGCGTGTCCTGGAACTGGCCGAGGATTTTGTCAGCCAGACTTCGATGGCATTGCGTCTTGCTGTCCGTTTCGCCCACTACAGTGACGCCGCGGCGAACCTCAAGGCCACCCTGGAGACACGAACGGTGATCGACGTCGCCGTGGGGGTCATCATGGCGCAGAACAGGTGCAGCCAGCAGGAGGCATTCGAGCTGCTGAAGGCAGCATCCAGTGCCCGCAACACCAAGCTGCACAGCGTGGCCGCGGCGATCGTCGCTGCGCTGGGTCAGGGCCCGGCGAAGACCCATTACGAGGGATAAACGCCCGCTCAGCGGGATTATTGCTGAGCGGGTTTAGTACGGCCCGGCGGGCGCCTGTTGACCGGATCCCTGCTGACCGGATGCCTGCTGACCGGCCGCCCCGGAGAACTCCGATCCGCGGGAGACGTGGATCTTCCTTGATCCGGCGGCGGATTCCTCAGGCAGCGGGACGCGGACTTCGAGGATGCCGTCCGTGTAGGAAGCGCGGATGTCGGCCTGGTTTACGGGAGCGGGAAGGCTCACAGTGCGGGTAAAGGTGCCATACCGGAACTCGGAGCGGTAGCCTTCCTTGTCCTTGTGCTCGGAGCGTTCTTCGCGCCGCACGCTGATCTGCAGCTGGTTGCCTGCCAAGGTGATGTCAACGTCCCGGTCCGGATCGATGCCCGGGACCTCGGCTTTGACCACCAGGAACCCGGCATCACGGTATTCCTCCACGCGGAGCCAGGTGTCCAGATCGCCTTCCAGGAAGCGCCGGAAAGGCTCCGGAATATCGACGCCCGCGCGGCGAAGAATGTTGGTCATCGCTGTTACCTCCTGTTTGCTTCCGGCCCTTTTGGCCGATTCGCCCGGGGCCGGGGATGGGTTCCAACACCACCAAAACTACGCCCCCGCCACCACGTTGTTAAGGCCGTGAAGGCAACCGCGGTTCCGGTGGATTTCACTATGAAAATCCCGGAAGTTTCTGGTGGAAACCCTGCTCACGGGGGGTGCGGGGGCCCATCCGTCGCCCCGGCCCCCCATTACTCACCTCCCTCACCGGATCGAGGGGCTCGCCAACCGAGGTTTTCACAGGAGACGCACGGGATACTGGCGGCATCCAGTCATTCGAGCCATTCGATAAAGGAGCCCCGATGAAGAAGTTGTTACTCCTTGGTCTTCCATTGGTTACACTCGCAGGGCTCAACGTTTGGAGCCAGGCGGTGGCGGAACCGGCCCACATCCAGGGCCCGGGCGTGGTGGTGCGGGATGGCGCAGGCCCCGACCTGGCAGCGGACGTCCGGGCGGCAGAGATTCCCAGCGCAGCTGCCGCTCAGAGCACCGCCGAAACCACCGCGACGACCACGGCGAAGCACCCCGCGAAGGACCCCGCGACGAACCCCGCGGTCACTCGTGCGGCGGCCCCCGCCTCCGATCGGACACCCGCGCCAGCGTCACCGCCGCTCCTGGACGCAGCCGGATCCGTGGACAGGATCACAGTGTTCGTGCCCGCCGTCCCGGCGCGGATCAGCAGTCAGGATGCCGCGGACGACGACGGCGGTTCCAGGGGCCGCGGGCGGGGCGGGAAGTCCGAAGGCGGCCGTAGCGGTCACCAAGGCGGCCGCGATGACGGCTAGATTCCGGGGCCGGGAGGAACCTGAATTGCACGCAGGCGCCCCGGCCCTCCGAGCACTCGCGCTTGACGGATTCGATGCTGACGGATTCGACGCTGATGCCTTCAAGAGCCCCTCTGCGTTCTTCGCTTCGTTGGGCGTCACTGAACGGACAGTGATGCGCCACCAGGTGGTCGAGCTCATCCTCGATATCCTTGCGGCCACCGATCCGGGGTCCGAGGTACGGCTGCGCCTGCTGCGCCATCTTGTCGCCCACCCGGGATGCCCCGAACAGGCACTCCTGTGCCATCTGCGGGAGAACGCACTGCTGCCGCTGTCTGCAGTGCCCGGTTTCGCCCCGGCAGAGGCCTCCGACGACCTGAGCGAACATGCCGCCGGGGGCCGGAGCCCGGGCCGCCAGTCGCCGGAATGCCCCGATTCGCGAACGGGCCTGCTGCGACTCCCCGATTGAAGATAAGTATGCTTATGATCTACGGGTTGGCGTCGCAGGACAGCGGCACTGGCACCTGACAGTGGTGACCCTGCGTCATTCGGTGAAGGCTTGGAGGAACATTGGAGTTACTAGGCGGCAAGGCGGGCAGTCCGCGCGGAATCGGCTTGATGGCTTTTGCCGGAAGCCTCGCCGCTGCACTGGCAGGCTGCGCCCCTTCGGCCCCGGATTTGGATTCAGGGACCGGCAAAGAGCTGCAGTCGCAGGTTCTGGCGGTCAGCAGGGCGGCGGCCGCGGAGGACCCCGCCACGGGGCTGCGGTCCCTCGATGGGCTCGTCGGGCGCCTGACCGCCGCCGCGGCCAACGGCTAGGTGTCTTTCAAGCGCCACTACAGCATCATGAAGGCGGTGGAGGCGGTGCGCGCCGATCTCCTGGCGGCCCAGGCAACAAAGGCTGCGGCAGCCAAAGCCGAGGCAGAACGGGCGGCTGCTGCGAAAGCCTCAGCGGCCAAGGAGGCAGCAGCCAAAGCCGCCGCCGAGGCCTCAGCCGCACAATCCGCCGTCGTCAATCAGGCCCCGGCCACGGGGCCCGGGTCCGCCGTGAGCACGCGGCCTGCCGGCGGAGGCCGGGACAGCGGTTCCAACAAGGGCAAAGGCAAAGGCGGGGAGGATGATTAGCCGCCGGCCAATGCCGGCCGCGGCCCTAGTTCCGGTGGTGGTCGATCAGCCAGCCGGCCATCTGCTGGGCCCGCTTGGACGCCAGGAAATCACCTTCCGTGGCCGAGATGATCGAGCCCTTCATCAGGATGTGCCAGGACCGGGCAAAGTCGTCGGTGCGCTGGAGGCCGGCTTCTTCAGCGAGCGCCGTGATGTGCCCGCGGATCCTGGCGAGGTAGCCGATGCTGGCCTCCCCGAGCGGATGCTCCGGCCCCATTTCAAGGAGGACATTGATGAACGTGCAGGCTTCGAAATCGTCGCGCTGAAACCAGTCTCCGAACACGTCGAAAACGGCCAGCAGCCGTTCCTCGGGCGTATTTCCGCGGCGCCTTGCTTCCGAAATGATGAGGTCGACCGTCCACACCTGGTCGCGTACCGCCAGGAAGGCAAGAACCAGCGCATCCTTGGAGGGAAAGTGACGGTAGAAGGTCGATTTGGCCACACCGGAACGATCTATCAGCTCGTTAATCCCGACGTCGCGGACACCGCGGCGGGAGAACAGCTCGTAGGCAGTGGCCAGTATCCGGTCCACTGGTTCGCTATGACCGGTCCGCACCTCATTAGGCAGCAAGGCGTCCCCGGTTGAATCAGGTGCACTCATCAAGGAAACAGTCTACCTTGGGACTGGCAGAGACAGACTTGTCTGTCCTATTCTATCTATCAACACGACGCACGCCTCGGGATAAGCAGTCCCCCCGGCGTAGCTGGCGTTACTGCAATGGAGCAGAGATGGGAGTAAAGCGATGGACGATGACGACATCCGTGCGGTGGAGGAAGCCGTGGCGACGTTGGAGTCCGCCAGCGCAGAGCACGAGCCTGCGGCGATAAGCCTGCAAACCGCGGTGGCGGCAGCCGTGACCCACGGCAAGCCGATCCGCGAGGTGGCCGAAGCGGCGCACATGACTGCGCTGGAAGTCCTGGACGCAGCCGACGCCGTCATGTACCCGCGGCAAGCGCTTCAGCCCTCGTCTCCGGCCTAGCAACCTAGCAAACGGCGCAGCCGGGAAGGCTCGCCTTCGGGAAACTTGATCGGATCCTGAGGAAAAGCCGCGGCAAGGCTGATCCGCCCGCGCCACTCTTAAATGCATCAGCCCGTGGAGAGATCCTCCCAGGGGATAGCAGGCAAGTGCAGCTAGGAAGCGTGGGGCACCATGACTACGGCAGCAACTCTCGAAGCGGTCACCGACGTCGGTGGCGTCATCACGGATCCGCAGCCCGTGGACTTCCACCGGCTGGGGCTGGCCGGATGCATCGACAGGCTGACGGCACCGTTGCGCCGCCAGGGAATGTGCGTTCACTGGGAGACGCCCCACCACGGACTCGAGATCTCGTCCAGCTGCGCCTCGCTGCTGTACCGGACCGCGCAGGAGGCCCTGAGCAACACGTTCAAGCGCGGGGATGCCACCGATGTCACAGTCCGTCTCGCCGCCGTTTTCCACGGGATCCGCCTGACCGTCGCCGACAACGGCACGGGCTTCGAGGGCACCGGCCCGGCGGCGGTGCCGTCCGCCCATAAGCCTGCCTGCAGTGGAGGCCAGAGTGCCGGGCTCCGCACCATGTCCGTCGCGGTGCAGGACGCCGGCGGGACAGTGGCCATCGACTCAGCGCCCGGCACGGGCACCGCCGTCACCGTCACCATTCCGCTGGACTGAACACACGCGGAGCATGCGCGGCGCACTGGCCTAGGATGCTTCCATGACAGTGCGCAACGTCCGGCCCTTGGCGGTCCGGGCCTTCGAATCCCCGGACATACAGCAGGCCGTCGCCGGGCTGCGCAGCAAACTGGCCGCAGGGCATCGGGTTCTCCTCGGCGTGGCCGGCGCACCGGGCTCCGGAAAGTCCACCTTCTCTGCCTGCCTGGCGGAAGCGCTGGGTCCCGGATCGGCCCTCGTGGTCCCCATGGACGGGTTCCATCTGGGCAATGCCATCATTGACGGCACCCCGCTGAAGCAGCGCAAGGGCGCTCCGGACACGTTCGACGCCGGCGGTTATCTCTCGCTGCTGCGGCGGCTCGCGCAGCGGGACGAGGAAGTTGTCTACGCGCCGGACTTCCGCCGCTCCATCGACGAGCCCGTGGCCGCATCGATTGCCGTGCCGGCCGCCGTTCCGCTGATCATCACCGAGGGAAACTACCTGCTCGCCGACGGGCCCCAATGGCAGCAGGTGAGGTCCCAGCTGGACGAGGTCTGGTTTGTTGACACTCCCCGGGAGCTTCGCCTGTCCCGCCTCGTGGAACGGCACATGCTCTTCGGCATGGACCGGCCCGCCGCCGAGGCCTGGGCCTCGGGGTCCGACGAAGCCAATGCCCGGATTATCGAGGCCACCCGCCACCGGGCAGACCGGATCATCCGCTGGGACTGACGCGGCCAGCCGCGGCGCGGAGCTTCAGTCTATGCACGCCGGGACCCTGTGCGCCTAGCGCTGCTGCACGCCCGGGATTGAGTCCCTATTGCCCGGTCTGGCTAGAACCTGCGCCAGGAGCTTCCGAGCAGCCAGATGGTCCAGATCAGGATGAGCACAATGCCCGCGAGCGTCGGCACCGTGTTGCTGCTCGAAAATCCTTCCGTCCCGATCACCCAGCCCTGCACGATATACGCCACCCCGGACAGGCCCATGAGGTAGCCGACCGCACGCGGTATCCCCCGTGCGGTCCCCACCGCTACGCCGAACAGGACCAGGGCGGCGCCCAGCACGAAGCTCTGGTAGCTCCGCACGCCCCACTCAAGCCAGCGCATGTCCTCCGCCGCGGCGAAGCGCATGGCTTTCTCGGCACCCTCAGCAACTGCCCAGGCATCCACGGAATGTTTGAGGGCCACTCCGTCCACTGCCTGCAGGCAACCGTAGAGTGCAAGGGCGGCAGCCGCCGCCAACTTGCCGAGCCGGGCGGCCCACGCCGTCCGGCCGGGCATTCCGGCGAGCGCTGACCCCAGCACGTGCAAGCCCGCGATGAGGATGGCCATGCCCGTGAACTGGCCCAGATGCACGCCAATCCAGAGTTCGCTGCCCGCGTATTCAGTGAATGAGGCCACATGGTCATTCGCACTGGCCCCCTCCGGATGCAGGATGCCTGCTACAAGGGAAACCACCACGCCGGCAAACAGCAGGATTGCGGCCAGCCGGTACGGCGCCCCGTCCAACGTTCGCCGATCAACAGTTCGCGGATCGCCCCGCCGGGCAGCGTCCGTGCCCGGCTCCTGGGCGGGACGCCGGTGTCCACGGTGGGCGCCGCCGTCGTACTGATTCTTTTTCATGGAACTCGCCCTGCTCGCAGGAACCGTACGATGCCAGTAGGTTACGCCCGTCGGACGCAACAAACCATTGGCCCGGCGGCGGCTCCGGAACTAGCCGCGCCGTGCCTCCGGCGCGTCCAGCGCCGGTTTCCACCCGAGGGCCGGGGCGACGTACCGGGCGATGTTGCCCAGTAGTTTGGCGTTGTACTCCACTCCCAGCTGGTTGGGGACGGTGACCAGAACGGTGTCAGCAGCCTGCACAGCGGCGTCGGCAGCGAGGCCTGCGGCGACGACGTCGGGCTCGCCGATGTAGCTCTTGCCGAAGCGGGACAGGGCACCGTCGAGGGGTCCCACCTGGTCCCGGCTCTCGCGGAGGGCGCTGAGCCCGAAGTACTGCCGGTCCTCATCGTCCGTCAGGGGCAGGACGCTGCGGCTGACCGAAACCCGTGGTTCGTGGCTGTGGCCGGCCGCCTTCCAGGCCTGCCGGAACATCTGGATCTGCTCGGCCTGAAGCTGGTCGAACGGCACTCCGGTGTCCTCGGTCAGCAGTGTTGAGCTCATCAGGTTCATGCCCTGTTCGGCCGCCCAGACGGCAGTGCTTCGGGTTCCGGCGCCCCACCAGATCCGCCGCTCCAAACCCTCCGAGCGGGGCTGGATGGGCAGCAGGCCGGTGGCTCCGCCGGCGTACCGGGGATCAGCTTCCACGACGCCGGCCCCCGCCACGGCCCGGCGGAATTCCTCGGCGTGCCGGCGGGCCATGTCCGCGTCCGTCTCCCCGTCGCGCGGCACGTGCCCGAAAGCGGCCGCGCCGTTCCTGGCGGGTTCGGGTGAGCCCCGGCTGATTCCGAGCTGGAGCCTGCCGCCGCTGATCAGGTCCGTCGCCGCGGCTTCCTCGGCCATGTACAGCGGGTTCTCGTAGCGCATGTCCACTACCGCGGTGCCCATTTCAATCCGGCTGGTGCGCGCCGCGACGGCAGCGAGCAGCGGGAACGGCGAAGCCTGCTGGCGCGCAAAGTGGTGCACCCTGAAGAACGCGCCGTCAATCCCGATCTCCTCGGCGGCCACCGCCAGGTCAATGCCCTGCAGCAGCGCGTCACGCGCCGTCCTGGTGTGTGAACCCCGCACGGGGCCCCAGTGGCCGAAGGACAGGAAGCCAATTCGTTTCATGCCGTCCACAACGCACCTGCGGCCGCTGCCATTCCGGCGGGGAACCTGCCGCCGGGCTGGTCCGCCCGGCAGACAATCCGGATAGGTTGGTATCACCACCAGAGGACGACCGTTCTCACGAGACCGGAGGGACTGCTTACATGGCGTACATCACCGTTGGACAGGAAAACAGCACCGACATCGAGCTCTACTACGAAGACCACGGGACCGGCCAGGCCGCCGTCCTCATCCACGGCTATCCCTTGGACGGTTCCTCCTGGGAGAAGCAGACGGCCGCTCTGCTGGAAGCCGGCTACCGCGTCATCACCTACGACCGCCGCGGCTTCGGGAAATCCAGCAAGCCGACCACCGGATACGACTACGACACCTTCGCAGCCGACCTCAATACGCTCCTCAACACCCTTGACCTGAGCGACGTCGTGCTTGTCGGGTTCTCCATGGGGACCGGAGAAGTTGCCCGGTACCTCTCCACCTTCGGTTCGGCCCGCGTGGCCAAGGCCGCCTTCCTCGGGTCCCTGGAGCCGTACCTCCTGCAGACCGGAGACAACCCCACGGGCGTGCCGCAGTCTGTGTTCGACGGCCTCGCCGACGCGGTCAAAGCGGACCGCTACGCCTTCTTCACCGAGTTCTTCAAGAACTTCTACAACAGCGACACCTACCTGGGAACGCCCCGGCTCAGTGAGGAAGCCGTACAGGCCAGCTGGAACCTTGCCGCGGGCGCCGGCGCCTTTGCCTCGGTGGCCGCCCAGCCCACCTGGATCACCGATTTCCGCGCCGACATTCCCAAGATCAACGTCCCCTCGCTGATCGTCCACGGCACGGCGGACAACATCCTGCCGATCGACGCCACGGGCCGGGAATTCAGCAAGGCCCTTCCGGATGCGGGCTACGTGGAGATCGACGGCGCCCCGCACGGCCTGCTCTGGACGCACGCCGCCGAAGTCAACGAGGCCCTGCTCGGCTTCCTCCGGAAGTAGCCCGACAGGCCGGAGGACGGCCGACGGCGGTTCCCGCCGCCGTCGGCCGTCCTCCGCTGCGCCGAAGTGGCTTCGTGCAACCAAAATCGGTGGAAAAACTCGCCCAGAACCGGACCCGAGGCGTAAGATAGTGAGATACCGGATCCAAGGACATGCCTTGAAAACGAATCCGGCTCCAGGTCTCCCGCACATCACGGGAGCCTTTCTTTAAAACGGGCGGAAGTGGCTGACTAAGCCTGCCAAACGCAACGTGATTGGCCAAGGCTGCCCGAAGACACAATCTCGGGAGCAACAATGACAATGACTCCTCCAACGCGGTCCCGCCTAGCGGCCAAGGTCGCGTTGGTTTCCACAGTTTCACTGGGGCTGCTTGCCGGCCCAATCGCCATGGCTTCTCCGGCCTCGGCTGCTGTAGAGAATTCCAAGCGGGACAACTGTAGCGTCACGGCCTTCAAGCCGCACGCTGACAAGGGCAACGGTTGGAAGAATGACGGCAAGTCCGTCCGCGTGAATTTCGCGTTCAAGATCCACTGCGACAAGGGCACTCGCGTTCACTTCAAGCAAAAGATGTTCCAGGAAAAGGGACGGTGGGAAGTTAAGCGCATCGGCCACGTCGACGACTCTGTATGGGTCCGCGGGACCAAATACATCATCAACGACGAGAAAGTGTCCGCCCACCGCGGCGACAAGGTCGTAAAGGTGTTCCATACGGTCAAGATCCAGTTCAAGGACAACGGCAAGTGGTCCTCCTGGTCGACCGATTTTGACAAGAGTCCCACCGCTCGCATCCGTGTCGACAATGGGCACTGGTAAGGATCGTCCGGCGCCTGATTCATCATTACGGTAAACATCCATAAACAGAGGCCGACGGCGGCGCGAAAGTGCCGCCGCCGGCCTCTGTCTGAACGCTCCCTGCCTCAGAAAGCGCCGGTGGTGAAGGTCCAGCTGTAGGAGGTCAGGCTGTTCCCGGCGAGGTCGCGGATGGCCGCCGTGCCACCGGTGACGGTCACGGTGTAGCTGGTCCTGGCGGCCAGCGTTGCGGAGGGGTCGAGGATCCACTGGTTGGTGGTTCCGTAACGTGAAACGGTGGCGGCTAACTTCGTGCCGGTGGCCGTGGCCTTCAGCGTAATGGTGCCGGTGCCCGCGCCCTGGACCGCCTCACTGAATGTCACGGCGACGTTGTTCGCGCGCCTCACCAACGTGGCCCCCGGTCGCGGGGTCATGGCCGTGATGACCGGCGCCGGGCCGGTGGTGAACGTCCAGCTCGTGGTGGCCAGCGGGGTGCCTGCGGCGTCGCGGATGGCTGCCGCTCCGCCGGTCAGGGTGGCGGTGTACTTGGTGTCGTTGGCGAGGTTGGCCGCCGGATCCAGCGTGGCCGTCCGGGTGGTGGCGTTGTAGCTCACGGCCGCAGGGACCGCCGCGCCGCTGGGGCCCTTCAGTACGAATGTGCCGGTGCTGAGGCCCTGGACCGCACTGCTGAACGTGGCCGTGACGTTGCTTCCGGCGGCCACGCCGGTGGTGTTCGCGCCGGGCGCCCGGGAAGTCACCGTGGGGGCCGCGGCCGCGGTGAAGCTCCAGCCGGTGGTGACCAGCGGCGTGCCCGCGGTGTCACGGATGGCGGCTGTCCCTCCCGTCAGTGTCGCCGTGTACTTCTGGGATGCGGCCAGGAGCGACGAAGGTTTCAGCGTCGCTGTCCGCGTTGCTGCGTCGTAGGTGACGGCAGCCGGGACCGTGGTTCCGGCGGGGTTCTTCAGGACAAAGGTGGAGCCGCTGACGCCTTGGACGTTTCTGCTGAACGTGGCGGTCACGTTGCCGGCCACTGCGGCACCGGCGGAATTGGCTGCCGGGCTGTTGCCCGTCACCACCGGAGCCGTGAGGATTCCCGCGGACGGGTCCGAATACAGCAGGCGGTTCGGCGTGCCGGCGCCGGACGCCGTGACCGCGCCGGAGGTGGAGGCGGAAACCAGCTTTGACGCCACGGCGGCGGGCGTGAGCTCCGGCGACCTCGACAGCACTGCCGCAGCGGCGCCGGCCACATGCGGAGACGCCATGGACGTTCCGCTCATCGAGGCGGTCGCCGTCGTCGAACCGGAGCCTGCGGACGTGATGCCCACGCCCGGGGCGTAAAGGTCAACGCAGCTTCCGAAGTTGGAGAACGCCGCCTGCCTGTCCGAGGAGTCGCTCGCCGCGACGGTCAGGGCGTCCGGCACACGGGCCGGGGAACTGTTGCAGGCGTCGGTGGCGGAGTTTCCGGCGGCAACGACCGCGGTGACGCCGTCGTTGACGACGCCCTGCACGGCCGCGTCCACCGTTGCGCTGGCGACGCTGCCGAGGCTCAGGTTGGCGACGGCCGGCGTTCCGGCTTGGTGCTGCGAGGCCACCCACTCCAGGCCTGCAACCACGTCCGAGTTGAAGCCGGAGCCGGCGCAGTCCAGGACGCGCACAGGGACAATGGTGGCCGCCTTGGCCACCCCGTAGGTCTTCCCGGCGATGGTGCCGGCGACGTGCGTGCCGTGGCCGTTGCAGTCGCCCGTTCCCAGGCCGTCCGCCACCGCAGTCCATCCAGCGGCAACGCGGCCGCCGAATTCCGTGTGCGCAGCCAGCACGCCGGAGTCGATCACGTACGCGCTCACCCCCGCACCCGAAGCGGCCGAGGTGAAGGAGCCGGACAGCGGCAGGGCGCGCTGGTCAATGCGGTCCAGTCCCCACGGTGCGGGCTGCTGGGTCTCGGCGGCTGTCACCGGCGCATCGATCTCGACGGCGGCCACGTGCGCCGAACGCTTCAGTTCAGCGGCCTGGGCTGGCGTCGCCGTCACCACCGCGCCGCGCAGCGCCTTCGAGAAGGTGCGTCCGACGGCGATATTCCGGGAGCGCAGGTTCCGCACCTCGGACGGGACATCGGTGCCGGCGGCGTACCGCACCAGGTACCGGGCGGTTGCGCCCGCGGGCGCTGCCGCCTCGGAGTCCGCGGCGGCCGGCGATGCGGCGCCGGCGGCCGCTCCCGCGGAGGTGACGGCCAGGGCCGTCAGCAGCAGCGATGCAAGGGTGGGACGGAGAGCAGGAAGGGCACGAATTTTGGGGTTCCTTCGGGCGTAAGGACCGGCACGCGGAAGCCGGAATCTGACTAGCTCCAGTGTATTTTCGGCCGTCCCGGGAAGTCCCCCAGCTGTCCATAACCTTCGGTGAAGCTTCGGATCCTGGGGAAAACCCGGCGTAATCCTGCGTTTGAGGGGCTCGTCCAGATTTTCGGTCATGCGGATAAGAAGGCAGGCCTGTGGCCGAAGGGGCCACAGGCCTGCCATCCCCCGAAGCGCAGATCCCGAGGGGCAACCCGGATGCCTTTGAAACGCATGCCCGGACCCGGATACCTGCACTGCCGCCGCATTGAGGAAGGAACAGACCCATCTTTAGCCGGTCGGCTCCAGAAAACCTTGGAGCTCGTGCCATTCCGGCTCCCTGCCCACCCAAATTGGGCGTTGACGGCGGAGCCTAGATCCAGTTGTTGCGCTTGAAGGTGGCGTACAGGATCAGACCCATGCCCACCATGAGCCCAAGGGCCATGGGATAACCGAAGATCCAGTCCAGTTCAGGCATGGTGCGGAAGTTCATGCCGTAGATCGTGCCGATGAGCGTTGGTGCGAAGAGGATGGCCGCCCAGGATGAGATCCTTTTGACCTGCTCGCTCTGGGCGAAGCTGGATTCGGTGAGGCGGCGCATTTCATCGTTCTGACGCTGGGCCACGAGCGCCGCATTGACCGCGAGCGCATTCTGCAGCAGGGCCCGAAAAGACGCGATCCGGTCATTCAGCCGCAGGACGTGGTCCAGGACATCCCTGAGGTGGTCCTGCAACTCCGGGTCGGGATGGTGGTCAGGCGTTCCCGCCATGAGCGCCTGCAGGATGCCGGCCAGGGGCCCCGTGGCGCGCTGCACGGTGATGACCTGGCGGGAGAGCTCGTAAATCCGGCGGGACACCTCCGGGTCTGCGCCGAAGAGGCCGTCTTCGATTTCATCAATGTCGTTCTCGAGGCCGGCTGCCACGGGCTCATACTCGTCCACCACCTGGTCGAGGATGGCGTACAGCACGGCATCGGGGCCGAGGGCGAGGAACTCCGGCTGGGACTCCATGCGCCGGCGGACCTTGGCCAGGTTCGGCGACTCGGCGTGGCGGACGGTGACCACGAAGTCGGGACCAATGAAGATGTGGATCTCGCCGAACTCCACCTTTTCCACATCGTCGAGGTACCGGGCGGGGCGCAAGACCATGAAGAGGGTGTCGCCGTAGTGCTCGAGTTTCGCCCGCTGATGTCCGGTCAGGGCATCCTCGACTGCCAGCGGGCTCAGATCAAACTCGTCAGCCACCGAGCGAAGCTCAGGCGCATCCGGCCGGTACAGCCCGATCCATGCCATCCCCTGGCGCTGCCGCAGCAGGAAATACGTCTCCTCCAGGCCCTCCGGATCCGCCGTCCGGCGGCCCGCCACATACACCGCATTGTCGACAATGGTCATGGCAGCGACTCCTTCATTGAATCGGGCCTCCTGGCTGTGACGTTATCCCTTTCCAGACACAGTGCCAACACCTGCGGCCGGCACGTCCCCGGAGGGCGCTACACGTTAAGAGAACGCTAATTTCACGCCGTGCGGCGTATGGAAAGCGTTAAGACCGTCACGGAAACGGCCCCGCCGGTGGTGTCATGGAACGGTGGACTACGTCACTGTCGATGACACCGGAGATTTTGGCCATCGCTGGTCTGAACGGGAGCTGCTGGCGGCATTTGAATATGCCGGCGAGGCCAGGAGCATTATCGACCGCAAGGGCAACGATTACGGCCTGGTCATGGATCCGGACCGCCGCCTGATTCTCGGACCGGCACTCGGTCCCGTGGAATTCCATTGGCTCAGCCAGGCGTGGCAGGCCGCCCAGAACGTGCACGTCGAGCGGCACCGGCTTCGGCGCTTCCACCCCGGCACCCGCGACCAGCTCCTGCAGGACCTTTTCGAAGTACTCGTCCTTGAACATGCCGCAGATACCGGGCCCCGATCGTGGTCCCTGGACGTCGGGGGCGTCACAACGCGCCTGCGCAACCTGCAGGAGATCGACTGCCGCTCTCCGGTCAAATCCGGCTGGAGCGCGCCCGCGTGCGGGACCCCTTCGGGCGCACCTACCGGCCGGTACTACACCGCAGGCACTGGTACATGCCGGCTGCGGCAGGGTTGATTATCTACGTTGAAACCCCGCAAGGCAATGAGCGCGGCGCCGTGCATCGCGCGGAGAGGCAGAAATGACCACGCTGAGCAGGCCTCCGGCTGATCCTTCCGCCCCGCGGCCCGGGGCCAGGGAGAAATTCAAGAGATGGCTGTTATTCGGCCTGCAGGACGCCAAAGGCTCCCATCAGGGCCCCGGCGCTGTGGGGGACCCGCACCTCAAGAAGCATTCGTGGTGGCAGGTCATGTGCCTGACGGGTGTCGACTACTTCTCGACCCTCGGATACCAGCCTGCGATCGCCGCGCTTGCTGCCGGGGTGATCTCGCCGCTGGCTACGCTGGTGCTGGTGGCAATCACCCTCGTCGGCGCCTTGCCCGTCTACCGCCGGGTTGCCGGCGAAAGCCACCGCGGCGAGGGATCCATCGCCATGCTTGAGCGGCTGCTGCCAAGCTGGGGCGGCAAGCTCCTTGTTCTGGTCCTCCTGGGGTTCGCCGCGACGGACTTCATGATCACCATGACGTTGTCGGCCGCCGACGCCACGGCGCACGCGATCCAGAATCCCTTCGCGCCGGTCTGGCTGCAGGGACAAAACGTTGCTGTCACGCTGTTCCTGCTTGCCCTGCTTGGAGCGGTGTTCCTGCGCGGATTCAGGGAGGCCATCGGCGTCGCCGTTGCCCTCGTGGCCATCTATCTGGGACTGAACGTGATCGTCGTCGCCACGACGGTATTCGAGGCGGCGGCCCACCCGACGGCCGTCGGGGACTGGTGGCAGGCCCTGACCACCTCGCACGGCAGTCCTTTCATGGTGGTCGGCATTGCCCTGCTGGTGTTTCCCAAACTCGCCCTGGGCCTGTCCGGTTTTGAAACGGGGGTTGCGGTGATGCCGCAGATCCAGGGCCGGCCCGGCGACACCGAGGAATACCCGGCAGGCAGGATCGAGGGAACGCGAAAGCTGCTGACCACGGCCGCCGTCATCATGAGTTCGTTCCTGGTGACCACGAGCCTCACCACCGTCATCCTGATCCCGGCGCACGAATTCGAGGCCGGCGGCCAGGCGAACGGCCGCGCCCTGGCGTTCCTGGCCCATGAATACCTGGGGAATGGCTTCGGCACCGTCTACGACATCAGCACCATCGGCATCCTCTGGTTCGCCGGCGCCTCCGCGATGGCGGGACTGCTGAACCTCGTCCCGCGGTATCTGCCCCGGTATGGCATGGCCCCCGAATGGGCCAGGGCCGTCCGCCCGCTGGTGCTGGTATTCACCTTGGTGGGGTTCCTGGTCACCTATCTTTTCGACGCCGACGTCGATGCCCAGGGCGGCGCCTACGCCACCGGCGTCCTGGTGCTGATGACCTCCGCGGCGGTTGCCGTGACGCTGTCAGCCCGCCGCCAGCAGCAGCACGCGCGGACCCTCGGCTTCGGGGTCATCGCAGTGGTCTTCATCTACACGACAGTCGCCAATATCTTCGAACGGCCCGAAGGCATCCGGATCGCGTCGTTCTTCATCCTGGGCATCATTGCGATCTCCCTGCTCTCCCGGGTCCTGCGTTCCTTCGAGCTGCACGCCACCCACGTCCACCTTGACCGGCAGGCGCTCGAGTTCATGTCCTCGAACCTGGAGGGACCCATTTCCATCATTGCCCACGAACCGCTCCGCCTCAGCGCGCAGGCCTACCGGGACAAACTGACGTCGGCCATCGAGGTCAGCCATCTCCCCCTGGACTACCAGGCGCTGTTCCTGGAGGTCATCGTGGACGATTCCTCCGACTTTGAAACGGCCCTGGAGGTCACCGGCGTGACGCGGCACGGCTACCAGATCCTGGAGGTGCACGGGCCCGTGGTCCCCAACACCATCGCCTCGGTGCTGCTGCACATCAGGGACGTCACGGGACTGATGCCGCACATCTACTTCCGCTGGACAGAGGGAAACCCGGTGGCGAACCTCCTGCGGTTCCTCTTCCTGGGCGAGGGCGAGATCGCACCGGTCACCCGGGAAGTGCTGCGCGAAGCCGAACCGGACGTGACAAAGCGGCCCTGGGTCCACGTGGGCTGACCGCCCTCCGCCCTGGGTCCGCGCGACTGATCCGAGGTCGGCTGATCCGAGTCAGATCTTGGCGTGCTGGCCGCGGCTGACCGGCCGCCCGAACGACGCCGCGCCCAGGAATTCCACGGCCACGAACGGCTCGGAACCCACCACCCATTCATTGTGGCCCGGCGGGATGGCGTACGTGTCGTTGGCGTGGATCGACGAGCGGACGCCTTCCGGCGTTTCGACCTCCATCACCCCGGACACGCAGAAGCCGAGGTGGTTGTGCTGGCAGAACGGTGTTTTTTCGGTGGGTTGGGAGCACTCGGACCACCGCCAGCCGGGGGCAAGGATGAGCCGCGCAACGGAATAGTCGTTCACGCTGACAAGGTCCACTTCGGCCTTGTCCGGGTAACGCTTCTTGTCGGGGACATCGAAGGACTTAACGGCAAAGGCGGTGACGAAATTAGCGGTCATGGGACGGCACCTGGGGCTAGGGTGAGACCTGGAATCAAGACATGAGGGCGCTGGCGTGAACCAGCTTGAGGAGTTGCGGGCTGCCGACCGAAGCCTGTGTGTGCGAACAATCTGCAATTGCGCCGCCGCCCCCTCAGCGCACGTGCGTACAACAGATCCGTGTTGACGTAGTTCAACGTTAGCCCTCCTCCGGCCGAAGTCAATGGGCAAAAGAGCCTCCCGCCTCCTCCCGGAGCAGGCAACTGCCAAACCGCGTTAAGCCGCCCGTTGTTCCCGGTTCATGACCAGCCCGTACCGTCACACCGGTCCGAACCAACGAGAGGGCCATCCCCATGAAAACACTCCGCACCGGCAGCCTGGCCAAAGCCGTCATCGCGGCGGCGATCGCAGCGACAGCCATCGGCGGCGCCGCAGTCGCGCAGGCGTCCCAGGACACCGGAAACGGTGACCACCACACGGCGGACACCGCCGTCGCAGACGCATTCACCGCCGTCGACCGCAACACGGCCTGGCAGCTGACCAGCACGCTGAAGCTGGACTTCCCGACCTTCCACACCGAAGGCATCGCCTTCACGGAGGACCACATCTTCCTGTCCTCGGTGTAAATCATCGAGCCCACGGTGAAGTTTCCGAGCCCGCAGGGCGGCTACGACCGCACGGCCGGCAAAGGCAAGGGCCACCTGTTCACATGGACAAGGCGGGCAAGCTGCAGAAGGACATCGTCCTGGGCGAGGGCGACATGTACCACCCGGGCGGCATCGACTTCGACGGCACCAACGTCTGGGTCCCTGTGGCGCAGTACCGGCCCAACAGCAGCTCCATCGTCTACCGGGTGGACGCCAAGTCCCTGGACGTGCAGAAGCAGTTCGAAGTCAAGGACCACTTCGGCGGCATCGTCATGGACAAGCAGACCGGCCACCTCATCGGCAACACCTGGGGTTCAAGGCGTTTCGCCGAATAGACCCTGCAGGGCAAGGAGCTGAGCACCTGGCAGAACCCGGACCACTTCGTCGATTACCAGGACTGCCAGTACGCGGCGAACTCCAAGATGCTCTGCGCCGGCGTTGCCGGCCTTCCGCAGACGCCCGCCGCGGGCGGTCCTTCCGCGAAGTACAACCTGGGCGGCATCGCCCTGATTGACAGCCGGACGCACGCCACGCTGCACAGCGTGCCGTTCCAGCAGTGGACCGCAGACGGCGGCGTGGCAACGCGCAATCCGTTCAAGATGACCGCCGACGGCAGCCATCTGACCATGCGCGTCGCACCGGACAACGGCGGGGATGGCACTGACACCGAGATCCTCACGTACGAGGCGACAGTGACGCCCGCGCGCTAGCCGGCGCGAACGAACACTTGCGGCCCCTTTTTCCCAAAGGGACTGGCCCAAATGGAAGCGGACGACGGCGGGACACACCCGCCGTCGTTCCTTTCCGTTCGGGGCTACGTGCCGTAGACCTTGACGAAGTTCCGCAGGATTTTCATCGGTTCCGTCGCGGTGAACGTCCGGGCTGCTGCCATCAGTTCTTCGGCGGATTCGGGCGGGAAGTACCCGGCGTGGCGGTAGATGTCGATCCTGGTCACCAGCCCTTCCGCGTCGAGTTCCGGGTGGAACTGGGTGGCATACAGGTTCTTCTTGATCCGGAACATGTGCACCGGGCACGCGGCCGAGCTCGCGAGCAGCACCGCGTTCGGCGGCAGCACCGTGCACGCTTCCTTGTGGCCTGTGAACGCGGTGAACTCAGCGGGCATGCCCGCCAGCAGCGGATCCTCCAGGCCTTCCGGGCTCAGGCTGATGATCACCCCGCCCAGCTGCTCCCCGTAGGTCCGGTCGATGACCGCACCCTGATGCAGCCCCAGGGTTCCCACCCCGTAGCAGGCACCCAGGAACGGGAAGTCGGCCGCCACGATCCGGTCCAACAGCGTGGCCAATTCGCGTTCCACGCGGTGCTGGGTTTCAGATTTCTTTTCGGCGGGATCGCTGGACGTGAACGGGCTGCCGCCCACGATCACCCCGGAGTAGCCGTCCAGCTCCAGGGCCGGCAGCGGGGCCAGTTCCATCCGGATCCGCCTCAGCTGGCTCGGGTCCAGCCCGCCGTAGCGCAGGTAGGCCTCGTACTCTTCTTCCGCGGCGGTGTCCTCGGCCCGCGACGCGAGCAACAGAAACGGTTTCATGCCCTTACTTCAGCAGTGCGACGTCGGAGACAAGGGTTATGTGGTCCAGCATGGCCGCCGCCGCGGCCGCGGAATCCTGTGCCCTGATGGCGTCCGCAATCTTGCGGTGCGAGGCCAGCGACTGCTCCGGCCGGCCGGGCTGGCCGAGGGACTCGAGGCGGGTTTCCAGGATCATCCCGGCAATGAAGGACATGAGCTGGGCCAGCACTGCCGAGTGCGCCGCTGCCGTGACGGCCTGATGGAACAGTTCGTCGCCGTGCGCTCCCTTGGCGCCGGAGGCCACTTCGTCGGCCATCGCGTCGAGCGCCTTGTCTATGGCTTTCATGTCCGCCTCGGTCCGCCGGCCGGCCGCCAGCTCCGCAAGCTTGACCTCCAGCGTGCTCCGGGCTTCAACAATCTCAGGGAGCCTGCTGCTGTGCTCGCGCAGGCCCTTGATCACGGACGGAACGTTGGGCCGGTAGACCAGAACCGCTCCGGTCCCGTGCTGCACGTCGATGACGCCGAGGACTTCAAGGGCAACCAGCGCCTGCGCCAGCGTTGCCCGTGAGACGCCCAGCCGTTCGGCCAGGTCCCGCTCGGCGGGCAGGGTGTCACCGGGGCCCAGCTGCGCGGACTCGATGAAGTCCATGAGCTGCTCCACCAGCTGTTCATACAGGCGTGGCCTCGCGACGCGGGAGATCTGCTGCGTTGCTGTCTTCTTGGGCATGCAAGTCCTTCCGGCGACGTCTTCGGCACCAGCTTAGCCGAGAACTATTGACAAAGTCACCTAGTGTCTAGGAGGCTAGGCCAGTGAGCCAGTAATCCACATCACATCAATCTCTCGATCCGGAGGAACAAAGATGTCCGCTCCCGTACTGTCCATCATCATCCTGGCGGTGATGTTCCTGCTGGCCACGGTGCTGCCCCTCAACATGGGCGCCCTGGCTTTCGTGGGAGCTTTCCTGCTGGGCTCCGTAGTCCTCGGAATGTCCACCAACGACATTCTGGCCAACTTCCCCGGCGGCCTCTTCCTGACGATCGTCGGCGTCACCTACCTCTTCGCCATCGCGCAGAACAACGGCACCATTGACCTGCTGGTCCGGGGCGCTGTCCGACTGGTGGGCAGCAAGGTGGCCCTCATTCCCTGGGTCATGTTCGCCATCACCGCGGTGATCACCGCCGTAGGCGCACTGTCTCCCGCCGCCGTCGCCATCATCGCGCCGATCGCGCTGAGCTTCGCGGCCAAGCACAAGATCAATCCGCTGATGATGGGCATGATGGTCATCCACGGCGCCCAGGCCGGCGGCTTCTCCCCCATCGCCGTCTACGGCGTCACGGTCAACGGCATCATTGCCAAGACCGAGCTCGAGGCCAGCCCGATGGCCATCTTCCTGGCCAGCTTCTTCTTCAACCTCGCCATTGCCGTGGTGCTCTTTATCGTCCTCGGCGGCAGCAAGCTCCTCACCGCCAAGACCGGCCGGCTGGTGGAAAAGGCTGCGGAGTCGCGGATGGCCGTCAGCGTCGGCTCCCGGGCAGCCGGTGTCACCCTCCAGGGCTCCGGTTCCGACATTTCGCCGTCCGGCGTCGCGGCCAAGGGAACCTCCGGCTCCTCCGCGGCCGGCGCCTCGAAAGAGGGGACGAACGGCGCCCGCGCCAATATTCCCCAGCTCGTCACCATCCTGGGCCTGATTGCCCTCGCCGTCATCTCCCTGGGCTTCAAGGTGGACGTCGGATTCGTCTCGATCACCATCGCGATCATCCTGGCCCTCGTGTCCCCGGCCGCCCAGAAGGGCGCCGTGAACAAGATCAGCTGGTCCACCGTCCTTCTCATCTGCGGCATGCTCACCTTCGTGGGCGTCCTCGAGGAAGCTGGCACCATCAAATTCGTTTCCGACGGCGTGGCCCACCTGGGCATGCCGCTCGTCGCCGCCCTGCTGATCTGCTACATCGGCGCCGTCGTGTCCGCCTTCGCCTCCTCCACCGCCATCCTCGCGGCCCTCATCCCGCTCGCGGTCCCGTTCCTGGCCACCGGCGAAATCGGCGCCGTCGGGGTGATCGCGGCCCTGGCCGTCGCCTCCACGATCGTCGACGTTTCCCCGTTCTCCACCAACGGCGCACTGGTCCTGGCCAACGCCCCGGAGGACATGGACAAGGACAAGTTCTACAAGCAGATCCTGGCTTACAGCGGCATCGTCGTGGCCGCCGGCCCGGCCATCGCCTGGCTGGTCATGGTGGTGCCGGGCTGGATGTAGCCGCCCTCCGGAACTTAACCCACCCCGCAGAATCCACCCGCAGAATCCACCGCGCGGCAAACCCCTGTGCAGCGAGAACCTGCCCAGCACAAACCTGCCCAGCAAGAAAAGGAACAGCCTTCATGAGCACTGAATCCATGCCCCCGGCCGAAGGCCCGCTCTCGGGCTACCTCGTGGTGGACCTGAGCCGTGCCCTCGCCGGCCCGCACGCCGGAATGATGCTGGCGGACCTCGGGGCCCGGGTCATCAAGGTCGAGAACCCGGGCACCGGGGACGATACCCGCGGCTGGGGTCCGCCGTTCGTCGGGCCCGAGGACGATCCCCAGGCCACGTACTTCCTGTCCTGCAACCGCAACAAGGAGTCCATCGCCCTGGATCTGAAGAGCGACGACGGGCGGACGGTCCTGCGCGAACTGCTGGAACGCGCCGACGTCGTGATCGAGAACTTCCGCCCCGGGGTGCTGGACCGGCTCGGGTTCTCGGCCGCCGAGATGCATGCGCTGAACCCCGCGCTCGTGGTCCTGTCCATCACCGGCTTCGGCCACGACGGGCCGGAGTCGCGGCGCAGCGGCTACGACCAGATCCTCCAGGGCGAAGCCGGGCTGATGTCCCTGACCGGGTCCGGGCCGGACGACCCCCAGCGGGTGGGGGTCCCCATTGCCGACCTGTTGTCCGGCATGTACGGGGCATTCGGCACGCTGGCGGCCCTGCTGCAGCGCGAGCGGACAGGCCAGGGGCAGATCGTCCGCACCTCCCTGCTCGCGGCGCTGATCGGTGTGCACGCTTTCCAGGGCACCCGGGCCACCGTGGCCGGCGAAACCCCTAAGGCCCAGGGCAACCACCACCCGTCCATCGCGCCTTACGGGCTCTTCCACTGCCGGCAGGGCCGGGTCCAGATCAGCGTGGGCAGTGAGAAACTCTGGTCCACCTTCGCCTCGGCGTTCGGGATCGACAACACCAGGCCTGAATTCGCCACCAATGCAGACCGGGTGCGGAACCGGGAGAAGGTCATCGAAGAGGTGGAACGGGCATTCTCCGACTTCGAAGCCGAACCGCTGCTCGCCAGGCTGAACGAGGCGGGGATCCCGGCCGGCAAGGTGCGGACGCTGGATGAAGTCTACGCATGGGAGCAGGTCCACTCCCAGGGTTTGGTGATCGACGTGGACCATAAGATCCTAGGCAACGTGAGCCTGCCTGGCCCGCCCCTGCGGTTCTTCAGCGCCTCCGACACCGCCGAAACCACCCTCAAGGCACACACGGCGCCGCCGCTGCTGGACCAGGACGGCGACCAGATCCGGCGGTGGCTTGGGCTGGTCCCTGCCGACGCGTCCGGCAGCGCCTCGGGCACCGGCGGGGAAGGCCACTGAGCATGCTGACCCAGCAGAAAGTCCGCCACCTGGACGCCGCAGAACTCATCGCCGCCGTGCTGGATCCGGGCTCCTACCGGAGCTGGGACGCCCCGGTCACAGACCCCGATCCGGGTCCCGAGTACCGGGAGGAACTTGCCGCCGCCCGGGCAAAGACCGGCGTTGACGAATCCGTCCTCACCGGCGAAGGCCTGATCCGCGGCCGCCGGGTAGCCGTCATCGTCAGCGAGTTCCGTTTCCTGGCCGGCTCCATCGGGCTCGCCGCGGCGCAACGGATCGTGGACGCCGTCGAACGCGCCACCCGGGAAGGCCTGCCGCTCCTGGCGGGTCCGGCGTCGGGCGGCACCCGCATGCAGGAAGGCACCATCGCCTTCCTGTCCATGGTCAAGATCAGCGCCGCTGTGCGGGCACACCGCCAGGCCGGGCTGCCGTACCTCGTGTACCTGCGGCATCCCACCACCGGCGGCGTCATGGCGTCGTGGGGGTCGCTCGGGCACATCACCGTGGCCGAGCCCGGTGCCCTGCTCGGCTTCCTGGGTCCCAGGGTCTACGAGGCCCTCTACGGCACCCCCTTTCCGGAGAACGTGCAGGTCGCCGAGAACCTCTTCGACAAGGGGCTCATCGACGCCGTGGTGCCGCCATGGCAGCTGTCCGACGTGGTCGACCGCGCCCTGAGCATCCTGGTCACCGGCCCGCACCCGCGCGTCGCCCCGCCACGGACCCTCGCCGTGAAGCCGTCCGACGCCGGAGCCTGGGAGTCAATCGAAATCTCACGGAATCCCCGCCGCCCGGACCTGCGCCAGCTGCTCGCCTACGGCGCCCGCGATGTGCTCCCGCTCAACGGCACCGGCCAGGGGGAAAAGGACCCCGGCCTGCTGCTGGCACTGGCCCGCTTCGGCCAGAAGTCCTGCGTGGTGATCGGCCACACCCGGCCCCGGCCCTCGCAGCAGACAGCCATGGGACCGGCCTCCCTTCGCGAGGCACGCCGCGGCATGCGGCTGGCCGAGGAGCTCGGGCTGCCGCTGCTGACGGTCATCGACACCGGCGGCGCAGCCCTGTCCAAGGAAGCGGAGGAAGGCGGGCTGGCCGGCGAGATCGCCAGGTCCCTGCACGACCTGATCGGGCTGAACTCACCGACCGTTTCCGTTCTGCTGGGACAGGGAGCGGGCGGCGGGGCGCTGGCCCTGCTGCCGGCCGACCGGACCATCGCGGCCCAGCACGCGTGGCTGTCCCCGCTGCCGCCCGAAGGCGCCAGCGCCATCGTCCACCGGAGCACCGACTTTGCCCCGGCCATGTCCGCAGCGCAGGGCGTCAACGTGGCGTCCCTGTACGCCAACGGAATGGTGGAGCACATCGTGGACGAACGCCCCGATGCCGCCCTGGAGGGGAAAGCGTTCTGCCAGCGCATGGGGCAGGCGATCGAGTACGAACTGGCCGCGCTGTCCTCGGCGGGGGCGGGGGAACTGCTGCCGCAGCGGATCGAGAAATACCGCAGCCTCGGCGGACTCGTCGCGGAAGCCGCCGGCAGCACAGCCGGCCCCGCCTAGCCGGAAGCCGGGCGGCAGGTGATAGTCGGGCAGGCGCTGGACCCTAGCGGGACAGCTTTTCGGCGTCCGGTTTGGGGTCGCCGATGTGTCCGGGCGCGTTGGCGGCGAGCACCCGTTCCACGAACGCGCCGTATTCCTCCATGTAGTGGCGCAGGAAGTCCGCGGTGCCCTTGTCGGTAACCGTTCCGTCGTCGGCGAATACGGCAGGGTTGAACTTCACGTAGGCTTCCGGGGCGTTGAGCTGGGGCGCGTCGAGGAAGCTCAGCACGGCACGCATGGAGGACTGCATCACGGCCGTGCCGATGCTGCCCGGCGAGGCGCCGATGATTCCGGTCGGCTTGCGGGCAAACGAATTGGTGCCCAGGGGCGTGATCCCCAGTCGATGGCATTCTTCAGCGCTCCCGGAATGGACCGGTTATATTCAGGGGACACGAAGAGGACGCCGTCGGAGCCCTCAATGGCGTTCTTCAGGGCCCGTCCTTCCGGCGGGAAGTCGGCGTCGTAGTCGTAGCTGTAAAGCGGCAGATCCTTGATGGGGATCTCCGTGAACTCCAGATCATCCGGGGCGAGCCTGATGAGGGCGTTGGCGAGGGTGCGGTTAATGGAGCCGCTGGCCAGGCTCCCGACGAAGTATCCGATCTTGTACGTTGCCATGAGGTTTGATCCTTCCCAACAGCCGGTGCGAACACCTCACAGTCCAGCACACAACAAGATGTACGGCCATAGCGGCTGGAATGTTCTTGACAGTCCACAAATGCAGGAGCTAGATGAACATTAGGTGATGGCCAACAGCACACAACTGCGGCAGAGGAGCGGTCATGAATGATTACCCAGCGGTGCAGCGCATCCACAGCGAGGCCCCGGCCGAAGGGGACGAAACCGCCGATCCCACGGACATCCGCGTCCACTCGCAGGAGCCCGCCGAAGGCGCCGACATCGCCGATGACTGAAGCGGGAAATAAGCCCCGCACCGACGGCGCCCCGGCCAGCCGTAAGTGACCGGCCGCCGTCGGGCATTTCCCGGTGGCAACAGCAGCCCGCACCGGCACACTGAGCTGAAAGAATAGCGGCATGGAAGTCGCTCTGGGCTTGGTCGTGCTGGTGGCGGTGGTGTGCGCAGGCAGTGCGCTGGGCCGGAAAATCAACGTTTCCGTTCCGCTGCTCCTGGTCCTCGCCGGCGTTGCGGGTTCCTTCCTGCCGTTCGTTCCGCCTCTTGAGCTGAACCCCGAACTGGTCCTTGTAGGCCTGCTGCCGCCGCTCCTGTATGCCGCCGCGCTGCGGACCTCGCTGTTCGATTTCCGCTCCAACGTGCGCGCCATCGGGCTGCTCTCGGTGGGTTACGTCATCTTTGGCACCATCGCGGTAGGCGTGGTGGTCCACTGGCTTTTTCCGGAAATACCGCTCGCTGCGGCCATTGCGCTGGGCGCCGTGGTGGCGCCGCCGGATGCCGTGGCCGCCACCGCGATCGCCCGCAAGGTGGGAATGCCACGCAGGATTGTCAGCATCCTGGAGGGCGAATCGCTGGTCAACGACGCCACCGCCCTGGTGTGCCTGCGCGGTGCAATCGCGGCGATCTCAGGAACAGTCTCCGTGGCGGAGATTGGCGGGGAATTCCTCCTGGCGGCCGGCGGCGGCCTGGCGGTGGGCCTCGCTGCGGCCTATCTCCTCACCCAGCTCCGCCTGAGAATCCGCAGTGTTGCGATCAACACGTCGACGTCGCTCATGGCGCCGTTCGTGGCCTACTTGCCGGCGGAGGAGATTCACGCGTCGGGAGTGCTGGCCGTGGTGGTCACCGGCCTGATCATGGGCACCAAGGCGCCGTCCATGCCCAACGGCGCGGCGCGGCTGAGCCAGCGGAGCAACTGGGATACCGTGCAGTTCCTGCTGGAGAATTCGGTGTTCCTCCTCATCGGCCTGCAGGTGCGGACCATCATCGATGGAGTCCAGGACGATCCCCTGGGCCCAGGAAGGATCTGGGCCGGCTGCGCGGTAATTCTGCTGGCAGTGCTGGTGCTCCGGCCGGTCTGGGTGTTTCCCGCGACCTACCTGCCACGGCTCATTCCGGCGGTGGCTCGCAAGGATCCCGCACCGCCGTGGCAGTATCCGGCCATCGTTTCGTGGGCCGGGATGCGGGGTGTGGTGACCCTTGCGGCGGTCCTGACCCTCCCCAAAGACCTGGAGCACCGGTCCGTGCTCATCCTGGCCGCCATGGTGGTGGTGGCGGGCACGCTGGCCGCCCAGGGCTTCACCCTTCCTGCGCTGGTGCGGCTGCTCCGAGTGCGGGGCCCGGACCCCCGCGAAGACGCCCTCAGCAAGGCCGCGCTGATGCATCTGGCCACGGCAGCCGGCGTCGAGCGACTGCACGAACTGCGGACGGACAACGACCCTCCGGAGGTCGTGGCCATGCTGAAGCGGCGGACGCAGGAACGCGGGCTCGCGGCGTGGGAACGGCTGGGCCGGCCGACGGCGGAAGCAGCCACTCCCAGCCAGCGCTACGCCCAGCTCCGGCTGGCCATGCTGGAGGCCGAGCGCACGAGGGTGCTGGAACTTCGGCGGGGCGGCGAGTACGCGCACGAGGTCCTCAGCGACGTACTGGAGAGGCTCGACGTCGAAGAGTCCATGCTCGATACCGCCCTCGACGAAGCGGACGTCTCCGGGACAGGAGGCACTCCGCGGCCCGGTGGCGGCTGCGAGCACCTGGAATCAGCACCGGACCCCGCCGTCCCGCGAGACGCCTACTGCCTCGCGTGCGTCCGGGACGGCACTACGACCGTCCACCTCCGGATGTGCCTGGAGTGCGGCAACGTGGCCTGCTGCGACTCCTCGCCCGGTACCCACGCGTCAAGGCACTTCGAGGCGACGGGCCACCCCGCCATGCGCAGCATCGAACCGGGTGAGGACTGGCGCTGGTGTTACGTCGACGGTTTGCTGGGCTGACAGAGGGCTCGTCCGGATCTAACATGGCCGTAACCCGCCGTTAATTCCGCCGGGCGAGACTTAAGTCTCGGGGTCCAAACGACTGGCCTTGTGCTATGGGGGCAGCCACTCGATGAGGAGTATCAAGGCATGAATAGTCACGAACACGGCACGTCCGAAACCTTCCACACGCAGCCGCACAGCGGCGAACGGCCCGACCTAAGGAGCCTGCACATCCGCGAAGACGTGGCGCGGACCGGGCGCTGCGGCAACGTTCATCTGGCCACCGGACGCACGTGCATCCTGCCCGAGCGCCACCAGGGGTCCTGCGATTTTGTGGGCCCGGACGACGCCAAAGGCCTGTTGCCTTAGCCTGGTGAATTAGCGCGCCGCGACTTAGCGCCACGACTTAGCGCGCCGTGACGCCTATTTCCTTGTTCACGGCGGGCATGATTTCGGTGGCCAGCAGCTCGATGGAGCGCGCGGTCTCGGCGAATGGCAGCCCGCCCAAACCGATCTGGGCCAGGTACCGGCTGGTGCCGAGGGTCGCGTGGATGTCCAGGAGCTTCTCAGTGATCTGCTGGGGGCTTCCCACGAGGAGTCCGCCGCCGGGCTCGGTCCAGTCGTCGAAAGTCGACCGCGGGAAGTGGTCCACCGGGCGCGGCATGTTCTGTTCGAAATAGGCACGGTAGTGGGGGTAGAAGGTATCCCGCGCCTGCTGCGAGATGGGCGCCACGTAAAAGTGCCCGCCGGCCCCGACCGGCAGGGCGGCGGAATCGTGCCCGGCGTCGGCGGCGCTCTGGCGGTAGAGTTCCACGAGGCGGCGGAACCTGGCCGGGCCGGACAGCAGGGCGATGAACAGCGGCAGCCCCAGGCGCCCCGCCCGCGCAAAGCTCGCCGGCGTGCCGCCCACGCCCACCCAGACGGGGAGCTTGTCCTGGACTGGACGGGGCGCAATGTCCATTCCGGGAATGCTCTGGGTAAGGTTTCCCTGCCAGTTCACAACCGCGGCGTCCCTGAGTTCCAGCAGTAACCGCAGCTTTTCGTCAAAGAGGGCGTCATAGTCGTCCAGCCCGTGGCCGAACAGCGGATACGACTCCACGAAGGCGCCGCGGCCGGCGATGATCTCGGCCCGACCGTCGGAGATCAGGTCCAGGGTGGCGAACTGCTCAAAGAGCCGCACCGGGTCCTGCGTGGAGAGCACGGTGACGGCGGTGCCGAGCCGCAGGTTCGTGGTTTCCCGGGCAATGGCCGCGAGGACGATCTCCGGGGCGGACAGGGCAAAGTCGCGGCGGTGGTGCTCCCCCAGGCCGAGGAAACTGAGGCCGGCCTGGTCAGCCAGCTTGGCCAGCTCGATGATTTCCTTCAGACGCTGCTGCGGGGACAGCGCCGCGCCGGTGCTGATGTTGCGGGAGAGCTCGCCAAAGGTGAAGATGCCAAAGTCCATGTTTTATTGAACATTCAAGTACTTGGTTTCATTCCTCAAACGTGGGGAGGCGGTCGTAGTCCATGCGGGCGCCGCGCAACCCCGGATAGCGCCAGCTCAGCGGCGGGGGACGACGACGGCGAACGGCGGCAGGTGATCGGGACTCCCCTGCGCAGGGGTCCGGTCCTAAGATTGTGCTATCTGAGCACGCAGGAAAGGGTGTGGGACCGATGGCAGAGCATTTCGCTTCCGGGGTCTGGCAGGTCAAACTCGGCAACGATGACGAGTTTGTGGAGCGGTGGAAGGAGTTCCTCCAGTGGTCGCGGGAAAATTACCCGTCCATGGTGGTGGCGAAACTCCTCCGCGACAGCGGTTCCGCCGGGCACTATATTTCGTTCTCGGAGTGGACCGACGAGGCTTCCCGGAACGCGTGGAAGCAGCAACCCGAGTTCAAGGCCCGCATCGGTGCCTGCGTGGCACTGTGCGAGGACATGCGCGGGGCTGATTACGAGCTGGCGGCGACGGTCTAGCCGACGATCCAGCCGACGGGTTTAGCACTGGCCGCCGCCTCGGTGCCGATGCTGACGGCCTGCTTGCGCACGCCGGTTTTCAGGGTGCTATCTCGCCGGCCACTTCAGACGCCGGCCTGAGGATCCAGCGTTCCCCGTCCTGTTCGTAACTGATCACCACGGACGAGTTAGTGCCACTGGCAGCATCCATGGCCAGCAGCAGCGCGTCCTCCATCCGCCGCGCGTGCTCGAGCCGTTCGCCCGTGGTGCCGATGAGGTCGCTGTTGTCGATCAGAATGGAGGCTTTTCCGTCCGCGACGACTTTGAGTGAATATCCCTGATCGTCGTGGACGGATCCGCGGGAGGTTGCAATTTCCGTGACCCTGTCCGCACGAACCAGGCTCTGGCTGATCGTGCGGATCCACACGTCACCCATTGGAACTCCTTTGCTCGCCATGCGCGGCAGGAACTGCCCACAAGCAAAACGGTAGCCCGTGACGGCCCGAATGTAAGCCCCCAGAAGCCACTTCCTGGCCGTTGGGGCGCTGCTCCGTGCTTTTGGGGCTGCGCACCGTGATTTCCGGGTGGTGGCTCGGGAGCGGTTCCGGCACGACATCACTACCTAGCCCCCACTTTGGTGCATATCCGGCCTGCCTCTTCATCCGCGCCAACAAGGTTTCTCCAACCTCGGGCAGAGGTTTCCCAAAGCTCAGCCAGAGATAGTGAGCAGCACTAGGGATTTAGGGGGAAAGATGTTCTTGACCTTTTGGCGGTTCCGCAGCGCGATCGCGTCCCATGCGGGGGCAATGGGCGGAGGTGCGCTGCTGGTTATCTTCGTCGCCGCAATGGAAGTGGCATTGCCCTGGCCCATGAAAATCATTGTCGACGACGTCCTCCAGCCGTTAGGCCAACCCGCTCAACACGGGACGCCGGCCTTCCTGGGACTAGCCGCACTCGGTCCCCTCCAACTGCTCCTCCTCGCCGCCGGTGCGCTGCTCACCATGACAGTGATGAACGCCGCCGCGGACTATCTGGGGACCCGCGTGCTCAACAGCGTCGGCGAGAAGACCATGGCCACTATCCGCGCAGACGTTTTCGCCCATCTGCAAAGGCTGTCCCTGTCTTTCCACGACAAGCAACGGCTGGGCGACCTGGTCACACGGACCACCACAGACGTCGACTATGTGCGCGCGCTGATGGTGTCGATGCTTTCGGTGCTGCTTCCCAACGTCTTCATTCTGGGTTTTGTCACCACCATTTGCGTGCTCGTCGATCCCGCATTTGCCCTAATTGGCCTTGCAGTGGCCCCGCTGCTGTTCGTGACGGTGCTGGTCTACCGGCGCCGGATAAAGACGGCCTCCCGGGAGGCCCGCAGCAAGGACAGCGACATAGCAGCAGCCATGTCCGAGACGTTCGCGTCCGTGCGGGTGATGCAGACGTATACGAGCGAAGCGCGTCATGAGGACGACTTCCGCGCCCGGAATAACGGGCGACGGGACGCCGGCCTGAGGGTCATCCGGCTTCAGTCCATGTTCTCGCCCCTGGTCGACGTCATCGCGACAATGGGCACCGTCCTGGTGCTCTGGATCGGAGCCCAACGGGTGCTGGAAGGCACCATGACGCTGGGAGTGTTGCTCGTATTCCTCGCCTACCTCAAGGCGCTCTATTCGCCGATGAAGTCCCTGGCGAAACTGACAACGGTGATTAGCCGCGGGCAGGCGAGCGCCGAGCGTATCCAGGAAATTCTGGACACGGCCCCGGCCATCTCGGACAAGCCAGGGGCCGTGCCTGCCCCGAAGCTGGCCGGCGCAGTGGAATTGCGCGGCGTCTGCTTCGGCTACCAGGGGGATCGACATGTCCTGCACGGGATTGACCTCAAGGCCGAGCCAGGGAGCGTCGTGGCCATCACCGGCCCCACGGGAGCCGGAAAATCGTCCGTCGCCAGTCTGATTCCGCGCCTGTACGACGCGACGCGGGGGGCCGTTCTGCTCGACGGCATGGACGTGAGGGATATGCAGGTCGCCACCGTGCGCAAGCAGATCTCCATGGTGCTGCAGGAGTCCATCCTCTTCCGGGGAACGATCTACGACAACATCGCCTACGGCTCCGAGGGGGCGGCCAGGGAGCAGGTGCTTGCGGCCGCCGAGGCGGCCCACGTGGACGAATTCGTCCGGAACCTTCCGCTGGGATATGACACCCCGGTAGCGGAGAGAGGCGTCACCCTCTCCGGCGGACAGCGCCAGCGCATCGCCATCGCCCGGGCACTGGTCCGGGACACGCCCATTGTCATCCTCGACGAACCAACGTCCGGCCTGGATGCGATCTCGGAGCAATACGTCATGCGTGGCCTCGAACGGCTGATGGCCCGACGCACGGTCATCGTCATTGCCCACCGGGTTTCCACGCTCAAACGCGCCGACCGGATTTATGTCATGGACCATGGCCGGGTTGTCGAAAGCGGCCGGCACGGCGAGCTTGTCGAAGCCGGCGGCCTCTACAGCCGCCTGGATCAGCTCCAGCACGCCAAGGATGCACCGGCGCCGGCCTTGAGCCTGGTGCCGACGGAGTCGAGCGCATGAGCAGGCCGGGCACTTACGGTGCGCTGCCCTGGCGCATCGGAAGCAAGGGCGCCCTCGAAGTACTCCTGATTCACCGGCCGGCGCATGGCGACTGGTCCATCCCCAAAGGCAAGGCAGAGCCTGGGGAGTCGGCCCGGGACTGTGCGGCGCGGGAAGTGCGGGAGGAGACCGGATTCGAATGCCGCCTCGGCGCGGAACTGCCCAGCATCCGGTACGAAGACAGCAGGAACAGGATCAAGACGATCCGCTACTGGGCCGCAGCCGCGGAGTCAGGCCACTTCCGTGCTAACGCCGAGGTGGACGCGGCGAGGTGGCTGTCCCTCCCCGCTGCCTTGCGCACCGTGACGGAGCCGCGGGACCGGCCGGCCATCGTCGCCCTGGGCACGCAGCTCCAGCTGCAGCTCGGAGTGCGTCCCGTGCCTGAGCGGGAAAAAATGTTGTTGCTGGTCCGCGGCGCCCAGGTCACCAAGCGAAGCGAACGGGGCCGTTCGGATGACAGCTGGCCGCTGGGCGACGAAGTTGAACACGCCGCCCAATCACTGGCCGCGTTGGGCGCAGTGTTCAAAATAGAGCGGGTCCTGTCCGCCCCTACGACCCGCTGCGTCGAGACCGTAGCCGAGCTGGCGCGGCGGGAGTCCCTCGAGGTGGAGCGTTCAGACCACCTGACCGGTGGCAGCATCGAAGCAACCCTCGGCCTCGTTGCACAGGCCCGCGGGACCGGAACGGTCCTGTGCACGCACGAGGGAGTAGTGGCAGGCGTCCTGGACCACCTGATCCGCCATGACCGCACGATCCTGAACAAGCGATTCCGCGTCCGCAAAGGATCCGCCTGGGTCCTCACCGGAGATGACAGCCGCTACCACTCCGCCTACTATCTCCCGCTGCCGGCGGCGGACCTCGTCAGCAGACCGTAGCTGGGGCTGAGCGCTACTCCCCGAAGATTTCCCGGGCGTACAGTCAGTTTGTGGACATTGTGGAATTCCTGTCCGATCGCATCGCGGAAGACGAGGCGGTGGCGCGCAAGCTCCTCGATGACCGGTCGACCTCCGAAACGGGCAAGTGGTATGAACGCCGCCTTCTGCTGGAATGCGAGGCCAAGAGAAGACTCATCGGCATCATCGAAGCGGCCCGGCAGACCGCCCTGGCATCGCTGGTCAGCGACCCGTTCGGCGAGGACACGCACTGGATTCCGGGCGCCCTGGAATGGACGGGGCTGTCCCTGAACGCCCTGGCGCTGCCGTACTCTGACCATCCGGACTTCGAACAGGACTGGCTGTGGTCTCCGTGACCGGGCTGTCACCTTCCCCGTGACCGGCAGTCACCTGCTGCCCAGGATCCGTTGGGCATCGGCCTGCGCCTCCAGCTCATGCTGGGACAGGACCGAGCCGGCGATGTGTCCGGCTCCTGACATCATGGCCCTGAGCTCCGCGGGCGTGTAGGGCACGGGCCGGCGGTGTGCCATGTAGTGGCAGTTCGGGCACAGCGGGACCAGGTCGCCGATGGGGTCCAGCTCGTACCCGGGCCCAAGCTGGGAGACGGGCGTCAGATGATGGACGTGGATGAAGCCTTCCCCCTCGGGACCATAGACGGCTTCGAAGGAGAATCCGCAGGCAGCGCAGGACGTGCCGTGGTGTGCCAGGCAGATCCGCCGGGCCTGGGGGCTGCGCTCATACCGGTTCATGCCGACCCGCGTCAGGGCATCCTGCGAGGCCGTCCCGGGCACCGGCAGGATCGGATCGATCCCGTCCGGCGGCAGGTGCTCCGCCCAGATGGCGCGGACCGCCCGCTCCTCTGCCTCCGGGATCCGCCGGCCAGCCGCCCTGACGGTATTCCACCCCGACAGTGGCGCGCCGGCCGTGAGGACGTCCACGGGAATCTGGTCGCCCAGCGGAAGCAGGACGTCAAAGTCGACGTCGACGACCGTGCCGGATGCGCCGGTTTTCTCCTCGCGGGCGGGCCGGTACGGCGGAGAAGCGGTAACACCGTGGCCAATCAGTCCGCGGCCCGCTTTCCCCACCAGGACCAACCAGGCGTCCGCACCGGGCGCGACTTTTGCGCTGTTGAGGATTCGCCACGGGCGCCGATGGACCCCGGCCGCGGCGAGCTCATCGACCACTCTCGAATACTCCGGCCACGTAGTACCGGCGCCCGGGTTCCAGCCGAGCAATACTGCCACCATGTCTTTATGGTGCCACCTGAGCGGCCATTCAGGAGGACCCGCTCCAGAGGCGCCGCCACCACCGGCGCTTGGCCGCCGGCTGCGGTTCCGGCGGCGCAGCGGCGGCCTTGGCTGCCCGCCGCTCGTTCCAGCGCTGCACTTCGACGTCGGCGTCGCGGATTTTGGTGATCACGGGCGGCCCGCCCTGGAGCTGGCGGCGCGCATCAATCACCCGTGCGTTGAAATCCGCCACGATGTCGCGCACCTGTTTTTCCGAGTACTGGGCATCGAGCCTGGCATCGAGCTCGGCGTCCTCGGTGCGCAGGAGTATCGCTTTCGGGCCGAGGCCGGTGATGTGTTCACGCTGGATCAGGCCTTTGACCCACCAGTCGGGATCGTAGCCCTCCCCCAGCCCCGGAATCGGCTTGCCCGCGTACTTCAGATTGTCGAACTTCCCCTGCGCCATGGCGTCCCGGATCAGGTATTCAACCCTGGCGGCGTCATCGATCCTCTTGCGCTTCTGCCGGTCTTCCTCCTCGGCCGCGGCAAGCTCCGAGTCCTCCCGAGCCGACCCGCCGGAGGCACGGACGGCGCGGAGTTCGGCGCCCCGTTCCATCCGCCGTTTGAACTCGCCGGCCGCCCCGCCGCCCATCGTGCACCACCGCCCTTGCCGACCTGGATTCATAAACCTGACTTCCAGTATTCCGGCGAGGGCCGCGCTCTTCAACGGCAGCGGCTCATGGCGCACCACCGGGATTGCCCGCCCCGAACGGGACGATAGAGTACGACGGCGGGCATCTCCCGCCGTCGTACTCTGCGTTCGCTTACATGGGGTCAGGCCAGTTTCCGATGACCGCGCGGACCGGGGAGGCAGCGCCGTGGGAATCGCCGGCAGCATGCGCGCCGGGACGGGACGGTCCTTCAGTGTCGAACGTGGCCGGGCTGACAGCTCCAGGCGTGGAGGGCCCGGCAGGGCCTGGCGCGACCCCGCTGGGCGGCGTGTGCATGGGTTCAGAGGTGGCTGGAGGCTCAGACCTCGGAAGATTCATCGGTACCCTCGCATATCGTCGGCCACTGAAAGCCGGACTATGGGACATGTGGACGATGTCCGTGCCGTCACTTGAGCGGGCCGGTGCAGCATTGCTCCCGGCCGGCTCAAGTGGCGGCGTCGATCATCGTAGTATCGGAGAAGCCGACGCGGATCGGCCACTCCGACAGCGACCGTGGCGGCCGTCCCAGCCCAGCTGGTGCAGGCAAATCGCGCATATGCCGGCACTTGCAACCACCTAATGCAACAACAGTATGGCTACCGCCCGGCAGAAGCATCCGTACCCATTACCCGAATTTTTTCCCCAGCGGCTACTTGTCCACTCGGGGCCGGCGTCAGTCCAGAATGCGCTGGAAGAGTATGTGGTCCTGCCAGCGGCCCGCAATCTTGAGGTAGGACGCGGCGTGGCCGATCCTCTGGAAGCCCGCGCGGGCCGGACTTTTTGGGAGGCCGCGTTGTGGACGAGCGTTCCCGCCTGGACCCTGTGCAGCCCGTAACTGTCCCGTGCGGATGCGAGCGCAAAAGCCACGGCGGCGGAGGCGATTCCGCGGCCGTTGACCTCCCCGTCCACCCAGTACCCCAGGTGGGCGCTGAGCACCGGCCCGGAAAATCCGGCTCAAAGTGATGTTTCCAAGAATCGCCCCTCGCCGTCGACGAGAACCCAGGGCACCGACAAACCGGAGTCATACTGGGCAAGCCTTGATCCGATTTCTCGGCGCTGGCCCGCCACCGTGAAAAATTCTTCCGGCCTGACCGGCTCCCAGGGGGCGAGGTGCTCCCGGTTGCGCCGGTAAGCCGCCGCTTGGGCCTCCGCGTCCGAGGAATGCAGCAGCCTCACGCCGACGTCGCCAACCAGGGAATGAAGCATTGAAGTCACCGGGGCGACTCTACTTATCCCGAGGGGACGCTTCAACCGGCGGGACAGGCGACGGCGGGATCCTCCCGCCGTCGTCGTCTGGCGTAACGTTCGAAATATCTGTGCCGGGGCGGCTGTTGGGGCGGATATGACAAGAATCGGAATCATCGGTGCAGGACACATTGGCAGCCAGGTCGCGCGCAAGGCGGTGCAGCTGGGTTATGACGTGGTCATCAGCAACTCGCGGGGACCGGAAACCCTGGCGGAACTGGTGGCGGAACTGGGGCCGCAGGCGCGGGCCGCGACGCCGGCCGAAGCGGCAGCGGCGGGTGATTTCGCCGTCGTCACCGTTCCCTTCAGGAACTACCTGGATATCCCCGTGGGGCCGCTTGCCGGCAAGGTCGTGATCGACACGAACAACTACTACTGGGAGCGCGACGGCCGCTTCCCGGCCCTGGACAACGGCGAAGCCACCACCTCGGGGCTGCCGCAGGAACACCTGCCCGCATCCAAGGTGGCCAAGGGCTTCAACCACATCATGGCCAAGCAGATCACCGCGGACGGCACGCCGGCGGGCACGGCCAACCGCAGGGCCCTCGCCACCGCCAGCGACTATGCGGAAGCGAGCGCGCTGGTAACGAGGCTCTATGACGAGTTCGGCTTCGATACCGTCAACATCGGCCCGCTGTCCGAGAGCTGGCGCGCCGAGCGGGACCGCCCCGCCTACGTCGTGTGGCAGAACGCGCCGGAGCTTGCCGAGAACCTCGCCAAAGCTCCACGCACCATCTGAAACGCAAGGGGGCGACGGCGGGAGATTCCCGCCGTCGCCCCCTAGGGGCTTGCTCCTGCCGCTGTTAGCTGCCGCTGACGTAGCTACCTTCGGTTTCGTCGTGCAACCCGCCGGCGAGCGTGACGTAGCGTCCCGGGACGCGGTTGCCGTTACCGCGGCCGCCGGGCGTGCTGATGTAGGTGCCTTCGGTGCGCCTGCGGTGTGGCTGGTGGGCGGTGGTCGTGGGCAGGTGGTCCGGGGCGGACGCCTGGGCGGGTGCGGCAGCAGGAATCAGCGGACCCCGAGGGATCGAATGGTTGTAGGCATGGGGGCCACTGCAGTCGATGTCTCCGGTTCGGCGCAGCACACATGGGGTGTGGCGGTGGTTGTTACCCACCGGGCGCTCAAGGAGGGGGCCGCTTGGCGAGCTTGAAGCACTCGACCAGGCCGGCGGAAGCGGAAAAGATTCCGCGGATTGCCCGGGCTGAACCGGGCAGCTCGCTATTGAGCTGGCATGGTTAAAACCATAGCGGCTATTTTGAGTAGATCAAAATAGCCGCTTCCCTGCGGTTCCTTCCGGAGGACGACGGCGGGAGGTCCCGCCGTCGTCCTCCGGAACGACGAACCCTCACATGTTTTCCGCGCGGGATTCTCCGTCCGGCGCCGTTTCAGGTTCTTCGCTGCGCTCCAGGACCTGCCACACGATCACCGATCCGGTGACGGCGGCGGCCAAGATGCCGAGGATCAGCCACGCTGTCCTGGAGGCCCGCCCGCCGGACCGGAGACGCTTCTCCGCGCGGCTCAATGCCTCACGAGCGTGAACCTTGTTCTCAGCCCTGTTCATTCCTATCTCCGCCTTCCGGGATTCTGTCGTTTGGCCAGCTCTGTGACCCTGAAAATACCCAAATAATAACCGGAGGGCACGTTAATTCGGAGCCGACTCCAGATGACTGGCGTCGTCATGCCTGGCGGAGCGGGCCAGGATCGCGGCGACGAAAGCTGCAGTGGTTGCCAGGACGCGGGACTCTCCGCAGTTCGCGCAGTCGAAGGCGACGGCCAGGGTTTCCAAGCGGCGGTTCAAGACGGTGACGGAATCGACGAGGAGGTGCCGGTCCGTGTCGCAGGCTGCGCACCACGGGCGGCTTCCCCGCGGCTGGTGAGCGCCCCGCGGGAGGTAGGTGCTGGGGGTTGCGCTCAACGGGTCAGACCACACCCGGGTAGCTCGCCAGAATGTAATCCGCCGCGGCGGGGCCCTTCATGCGGAGCCCGTCATGCCCGGGACGGATCCGCTTCCTCCTCATCGCCGCCCAGAAGGCGGCCTCCGGACGGGGCGCAGCCTGGTGCAGGAAACACCAGCTGGTGTACAGGCCGTAAAGGCAGTCCCGGCCCAGGGCTGAGTCACGCCGGTCGCTGGGGGTGGTGGCTTCTTCAAGGAATTGGTCGAACTGGGAATTTGCCATGGGGTGGCCCTTGTCCGCGGAGTGCGTTTTGTGCCGCCATTTGGCTACAGCAGCTGAAGCTTCAATGCCGTGCACAAAGCACTGAAGCGGGTCACCCGGTCATTTTGAACTCTGCGGTGCGGGCGGTCTGAGTGCGCAGTCACGGCTTCTCCTCAAGCGAAGGTGCAGCCGGTGGCCGCGGTGACGTCGCTTCTGAGGAATCCTGGGCAGACCATTTGTCTACGCTGTAGACGTTACGCGTAGACTACGTAGGAAGCAAGCTTATTTCCGCTGTGGAAATGAGCGGCCATGCGAGCAGATCAGGATGGAACCCGTGCCGCCTTCAATGAAGCCGAGCGCTTCCCCAGCCGGGGACAAAGCGAGGCTGAGCCGCGAACTCGTGCTGTCCACAGCATTGGCCCTCGTGGATTCCGAGGGGCTCGAGGCGCTGACCATGCGCCGGCTGGGGCAGGAACTGAACCGCGACCCGATGAGCCTGTACCGCTACGCGGCCAACCGCGCTGCGCTGCTCGACGGCGTAACGGAGCTGGTCCTGGATGAGCTGGCGATCTTCCCGGAAGACCCGGACTGGCAGTCACAGCTCCGGAATATCGCCCACGACCTGCGCCTCTTGGCACTCCGGCATCCGAATGTGGTGCCATTGCTGGTCACCCGCCCGCTGTCCACGCCCCTGGGGCTGCGCCCGCTGGGGACCTTGCGCCCGCTCGAGCAGATCCTGTCCCTGCTGATCGACGCCGGATTTGAACCTTCCGATGCCCTGCACGTGTACCGGGCGTACTACGGATTCCTGTACGGCCACATCCTCAATGAACTGCAGGAATTCATCGTGGACCCGGAAGAAAACGAAGCCCTGCTCCGCCTTGGCCTGCACCGGCTGCCGCCCAAGGAATTTCCCCGGCTCCGCGCCCTCGGGCCGGTACTCACGGACTACGACGGGGCCGCCGAACTGGACCAGGGCATTAGTATCCTGCTCGCAGGCCTCGCAGCCCCTCTCGCAGCGGCGAAAACGTCAAAAAAGCCCCAATAACGCACGCTCGAAAGGCACAACGATGCTTCTGCTGTTCGGATTCAAGACCATCCGGCGTGCCCTGCCGGGGCGCGCCGGGACGTGCCAGTACTGCCGGTCTTTCGTTCATCATCACCTCGAGGAACGCGCCACGAAATTCACGCTGTTCTTCATTCCGCTGTTCACCACATCCAGGTCCTTCCGCATCACCTGCTCGAATTGCGGGCAGATGTCGAAGATCACCGCCCGCCAGAAAAACGCCCTGGGCCGCTAGGGTTCGGACCGCCGGGTCCCCTTTGAGTCGGCGAAGGCAAAGCGGCGAAGACACTAGCTGCGATTCAAAGGCGAGGAGACGACGGCGGGAGGGCACCGACGTCGTCCCCTTATGCTGGTGTGGTCCATCGCTCATGATGGCGTAGCAACCAGGGGGACACTGTTGCGTTCGACTTCTCATTGGCGGGACGATCCGTCGTCAGACCGTTCGCATCTGACAGGCGATGACCTGCCGCCGGGCGTCCGCCGCTCAGCCAGCGGGCGCATACCGCAGTGGGCAATTGATGAGGCACTGGGGACGACGCAGGACCCGGCTGCGTGGCGTCCGGGGGCTGCCTTTCCGACGCAGCCGCCAAGGCAGGCCTCTCCGCCGCCTTGGAATCCGCGGCCTCGCAGAAAGAGTCATGGCAGGAAGTGGGCCATCGCTGCGGGCATTGCTTTGCTTGCCGGCCTGTACTCCGTTCCCGCGGTGTTTGAACGTTTTGTGCTCCCGGCGGCGCTGCCGTACCTTCCCGGGGCTCCCGTGCCGCCGCCCGGATTCGAGGCGGCGGATACCCCGCTGGGGCACGCGCCGGGCAGCACCGGATCCCGCGCGTACGCGTTGCAGGAATCACCCGATCCCGGTCAGCCGTTCGCCGCCTACGACCCCTGCCGGCCGGTGCACTACGTGGTCCGGCCAGACAATGCGCCGCCGGGGGCCGACGAACTGGTGGAGCAGGCCGTCGCCAAGGTTTCGGCCGCCACCAGACTGCGGTTCGTGTACGACGGCTTCACCTCGGAGGCGCCCAGCGAGGAACGGGAGAGCTACCAGCCGGACCGCTACGGCAAGAGGTGGGCGCCTGTTCTGATCGCGTGGTCCACGCCCGAGGAGAGCCCGGATCTGGCCGGGGACGTGGACGGGCTGGGCGGCAGCGGGTACGCGTACATCACCGGGCGCCCGTATGTCCTCGTGGCCGGGCAGGTGGAACTGGACGCCCCCGATTTCGCCGAAATGCTGCAGTGGCCGGACGGACGCCACTATGCGCGCGCCGTGATCATGCATGAACTCGCCCATGTAGTGGGACTTGACCATGTGGACGATCCGACCCAGCTCATGAACCCGGAAGGCACCGGCGTCACGGAATTCGCCGCCGGCGACCTCGCAGGCCTGGCCGTGCTGGGCGGCGGTCAATGCGTCCCGGAGCTGTGACGGAGCCGCTCACGTTGTTTCGGGCAGTGCAGCTATGAAAATATGCCTCATGCGTCCCATGCAGAATTCCAGCCGATTGCAAGATGTCCGGTACGACCTCCGGGGCCCGGTGCAGCATGCCGCGAAGAAGCTGGAAGCGGAGGGCCACAGCATCCTGCGCATGAACCTCGGGGATCCGGCGCCGTTCGGGCTGCACGCCCCCGAGTCCATCGTGGTGGACATGATCCACCATCTGCGCGAGGCACAGGGGTACAGCGAATCCAAGGGCATCTTTTCCGCGCGGACCGCCATCTCGCAGTACTACCAGACCAAGGGCCTGATGCAGATCGGCGTCGAGGACATCTTCATCGGCAACGGGGTCAGCGAGCTGATCTCCATGACGCTGCAGGCCTTCCTGGAAAACGGCGACGAGGTCCTCATCCCCTCGCCCGACTACCCGCTCTGGACGGCCGCGACGGTGCTCAGCGGCGGCGAAGCGGTGCACTACGCCTGCGACGAGCGGAACAACTGGTGGCCGGACATGGCCGACGTCGAGGCGAAGGTCACCGACCGCACCCGCGCCATCGTCATCATCAACCCCAACAACCCGACCGGGGCCGTCTATCCGCGCCACATCCTGGCCGAGTTCGTCGAGATCGCCCGGCGGCACGATCTGGTGCTTTTCTCCGACGAGATCTACGAAAAAATCACCTTTGAGGACGCTGTCCACATCCACACCGCGTCCGTGGCCGGAGACCTACCGGTGCTGACCTTCTCGGGCCTGTCCAAGGCCTACCGGATGCCCGGCTACAGGGCCGGCTGGGTTGCCGTCACCGGGCAGCGCACGGCCACGGCTGCCTACCGGGAATCCCTCGAACTGCTGGCCTCGCTCCGGCTCTGCCCGAACGTTCCGGCGCAGCACGCCATCCAGACGTCGCTGGGCGGCTACCAGAGCATTGAGGACCTGATCAAGCCCGGCGGCCGGCTGCGGGAACAGCGCGACCTCGCTTTGCGGCTGCTCAATGAGATTCCGGGAATCAGCTGCGTGCCCGCGGCCGGGGCGATGTACCTGTTCCCGAAGATGGACCCGGAGATGTACCCCTTCGCGGACGATGAGCAGTTCGTCCTTGACCTGCTGCAGGAGCAGAAGATCCTGGTCTCGCACGGCTCAGCGTTCCACTGGCCTTCCCCCGATCACTTCAGGTTCGTCATCCTGCCGCCCGTGGACGAAATCCGGGAGGCCGTGCGCCGCATCGCGACCTTCCTGGCCGCGTACCGTGCCAAGGCAGATCGAACGCGGGCCGCTCGGCCCGCGCCGGTCCTGCCGGAACTGAGCGCCTGAGCGCCTGAACCATCGCCGCTTCCGCTGGAGCCCGATGAAACGCACGGGACTCGAACCGGACTTTCAGCCCGCAGTAAGGCTGCTTGATGTTCCGATGTCGACGCCGAGCACCACGTCCCTCATCAGCTCACCGCGTCTCGCGAGCGATGGCGCGGCCTTCGGCATCCAGATGGTCCCGCCAGGACCGCTTCGCTTTCCAGCCGAGCATGCGCTCGGCTTTCGCGCTCGAGATGCCCGAAGAGTCGACGCGGTCCAGCTCCCGCAATTCAATCTGTTCGCCGTAATACTCCCTGAGAACTTCGGCGAAGTCGCGTCCCCCGACGTTGTCAGGATTTGCGATGTAGAACACCTCGTGACCGGGGATGTTCGATTCGACGGCCAGCACAATTGCGTCCGCGAGATCTTCCGAATCGACGTAGCTCCACAGATTGGGACTCAGATTTCCCGCATCGCGGACTTGAGCGCCAAGGTTTCGTTCGTAGTTGCCCGCGTGCTGCACATGGCTGGGGCGAATGGAGATGCAGCGGAGGTCGCTCCGGCGCACTGCGGCGTCGCACAGCTCTTCGCCGAACAACTTGGACAGGGCGTACGGATCTTGGGGCCGGATGGGGTGGAGCTCGTCCACCGGAGCGTAGTCGGGAAGGACGGGACGTTCGGGGAAGAAGAATCCCGGGACCGTCTCGCTGGAGATGTTGACGAAAACCCCCACCCCGGACCGCACGGATGCCTCAATCATGTTGAAAGTGCCCATGATGTTGTTTTGGAAGACAACGTGCGGAGGGTTGCGGGTTGGCTCCGGATTGCCGCGGCGTGCACCACAGCATCGAATCCGCGAACTATCGCGTATGCCTGACCGGCATCCGTGAGGTCCGCCTGCTGGTATTCGGGCTCCCCGGGCAGAATACGGTCAAAATCGTGACGGCCGAGGTCTGATCCGGTGACGTCATGTCCGGCCGCCGTCAGCGCACGGACTGCAGCGGTGCCAACCTTACCGCGGGCCCCTGTTACAAGAACTTTCATAAGTCATACTTCCTTTGAATTTGCGCCTCGCCTCCAGTGATGCGAGCGTCCAAGCTAGAGGCGGCGGATCCTCCGACGAACTGGCTCCGTCCGTCCCGCCCTGCGCCGAAACGTCGGCTACGCGCTCGCTTTCGGCGCAGGACAATGACGACGGGCTGACTCAGGACCTGGCGGGCACTCCGGCTGTGCGCCAAGATTCCAGGAACCGCCACATGGCGGTCGCCCCGGGGTCCTGAAGTCCGATACTTCGTTCTTGAAGCCAGGCGGCTCGGCCTCGCCTTGACCGCAGGGAACGTGTGTCGACGACGGCCTTTTCGGCCGCTGCGATGGCAGCGTCCAGTCCGCTCGCTCCGTCCTCACCGGCGTCGAGCGCTTCTGCTGCCGGCATGATGGCGTCAACGATTGTTTTGTCCCCGATCTGGGTCTTGCCGCGCTGTGCGATGTTGTCGCCGGCAGCTTTGACAAAGCGTGCAGCCGCCGCGATGTCCACGTCGTCGAGGTCTTTCCACGTCTTTGACCCTGCAAGCAGTCCACCAGCCACGAGCGCAGCCATCGTCGACGGGTTCGCATTGGCGAAGGCCTTGGCGCACGCGCGGGCGATCTCTGCAGGGGTGGCGCCGTCGGGGAGCTCCTCGAGGGCTTCGATTACGGCGCCGGCCCCGAGCGTGATGGTGATGCCGAGATCGCCGTCTCCCAGTGCCTGGTCGAGATCACGCAGCTCGTCGGCATGCTTAACCACCTCTTTCAGGCTCCGCTGGATCTGTTCAATCAGCTCTGTTGAGTGCATGGTTCAAACCTCCTGGAAGAACGGTGAGGACGCCGGCGCCTCGAGGAGCGCAAGCCGGTCGTCATTGAGTTTGAGAAGTGAGATCGATGCGCCGGCCATCTCCAGGCTGGTGGCGTATTCGCCAACGTAGTTCTTCCCGATGGACACGCCGCGGGAAGTCAGGCTGTGGTGCACGCGGCGGTACATCACGTAGAGCTCTTCGAGCGGAGTGGCGCCCATGCCGTTGACCAGAACAGCGACGCTGTCGCCGTCGGCAAGCTCGAGGTCGGCGACGAGGGCGTCGACCAGGCGGTCCGTAATCGCGTCCGCAGTCTCCAGCGGACCGCGGTGGATGCCCGGCTCGCCGTGGATTCCGATGCCGATCTCCATTTCGCCGTCGGGCAGGTCGAAGCTTAACGCTCCAGTGGTCGGAAGGATGGTCGGAGACAGTCCGATGCCCATGGTCGCGGTGTTCTCAACAATGTCCTCGGCGGCTGCCGCGACCTCTTCCAGCGTGTCTCCCCGCTCAGCTGCGGCGCCGGCCGCCTTGTAGGCAAACAGCGTGCCGGCGACGCCGCGGCGCTCCTGGCGGTTTTCCTTGGGCTGGCTTGCGACATCGTCCCGGCCGAGCACTGTCATGGTCTCAATGTCCTCGAGTTCGGCCAAGTCTGCGGCCAGGTCGAAATTGAAGACGTCGCCGCCGTAGTTTCCGTACAGGTACAACACGCCGGCACCGCCATCGACGGCTTTCGTCGCTTCAAAACACTGCTGCGAGCTTGGTGAGCTGAAGACGTTTCCAATGGCGACACCCGAGCAAAGGCCCTGGCCGACGTAGCCCTTGAAAAGGGGCAGGTGCCCTGAGCCGCCGCCCGTGACGATGCCGACCTTGCCCGCTACGGGAGCATCGGCGCGGACCAGTATCCGGGGATCGTCGCCGGGATTCTTCAGCTTGTCGGGGTGCGCAAGGACGATGCCTTCGATCATCTCGTTGACGAAATCCTCGGGCTTGTTAATGATCTTCTTCACGTTTTTCCTTCTGTTGACGCAAGGGTGAGGTTTGTGGGTGAGCTCTAGCCTGGCTGGACGGCAGGTTTGCGGCTGCGCAGACGGCGGCGCCACTTGACTTGTTCGAATGCCATGGCGGCGACCAGTATCAGGCCTTGGGCTATTGCGTACTGGTAGGCCGACAGGCGCATCGCGGTGAATCCGCTCGAGACGATCTGCAGGGTCAGCGTTGCCAGCACGACGCCCAGAACGGTGGCAAACCCGCCATTGGGATTAGTACCGCCAAGTACAGCGATAACGATGACGAGGAGCACGTAGGACGCGCCGTAATCCGCAGAGGCCGTTGGATTTCGGGCAATGAAAAGAACTCCCGCAATGCCACTCAGCAAGCCTGTGAGAACGTACGTACTCAGCAGGATCTTGCGGCTGGCGATGCCCGAGTATCGTGCCGCCGTCGGATTCGCTCCCTGGAGCTGGATCCTCAGGCCAAGCGGCGTGCGAGTGACCACGACTCCAATGGCAACAGCGACGAGCACGAAGACATAGAAGAGGATAGGAATTCCGGCGACTGTCGACGAACCGATTGCCGTCAGTGCGGACGGCGAGCCGTAGAGCGTCTTACCACCCGTCCAGGCAACGGCAATTCCGTTGTAGATCTGCATCGTACCGAGCGTCGCAAGAATAGGCGTGATGCCCAACCCGGAGATCAGCAGGCCATTGATGGCACCGCCCAGAACGCCGACGGCGATGCCGGCCAGGAGGATGACCGGGAACAGCTGCTCCGCCAGGGCGGGGTCGCCCGCTGCGACCGCCGTAAACATTGTCGACATCGTAATGGCCGACAGGTTGGCCATCGCCACTAGGGAGAGGTCGATTCCGCCTGTAAGCATTGCGAGCATCATGGCGATGGCGATCACGCCGATCTCCGGCGAATTCAGCGCAATGTTCCGGAGATTGGTCCCGCTCAGGAAGATGGAGGGTTTGAGCGCGGCAAAGACCGCGAAGGCAACGACCACGAGGATCAGCATCCGGCGGACGCCGCCTTCGATGCGTCCAAGGCCAAGCAGCCGAGTCCAGCCTGCGTCCACGGAGTCGTTGAGCCTGCTCAGGGGCTTCGTTTCAGGATCGGCGAGTTTCATGCTGGAACCTCCTGCTTCTGATGGGTCTCATCGATGACACTGGCACGGGAGGATCGCCGCGAGGCTACAGCCTGGATACCCACACCGATGATGAGAAGGACGCCGACGGCCGTCCTCTGCCACGCGCTGGGGACTCCGGCCAGGATGAGGCTGTTGTAAATGACCTGGACCAAAATGACGCCGAGTGCCGTCCCAAGGACCGAACCGCGGCCACCGAAGATCGAGGCACCGCCCAGGACGACTGCAGCGATGATGTCCAGTTCGCTGCCGACGAGGATCTGCGGGCTCGCGCTGCGGCCCATGATGACGTAGATCATCCCGCCTGCTGCCGCCATAGTGCCGGCAATGACATAGACCGCCACCTGTGTGCGCATGACGCGGATGCCGGCCCGGCGGGCAGCCTCAACATCACCGCCGATTGCGTAGATGCTGCGGCCGAACATAGTGCTGCGAAGGACCCAGGCAAGCCCCATGGCCAATAACACGGCCGGAACTACGAGGACATGCAGGTACGCACTGCCCGTGGGCGTACTGACTTCGAAGAGGTTCGTCGTGGACACGTGTGCCATCGAGGTTGGAAGGTCGGCGATGTAGCGTGAGCCGACATAGGTCAGCAGCGCACCCTTGAAGATGCCTTGGGTGCCGAGGGTGACGATCAGGGTTGGCAAGCGGAACTTGGCAATCAGGAAGCCGTTGATGACGCCAAGCGAGGCTCCGATCAGCAGCGCCAGCGCGAAGGCGCCAATAAGTCCAAGGTCCGGCGTACCGCTCTGCAGTGCCCGCACCGTGGTGTAGGCCGCAAACACGGCAATCGCGGCGAAGGACACGTCGATGCCGCCCGAAATGATCACCATGAGGACGCCCAGTGCAAATATCAGCGGAACAATCGAGCTCCGCAGGATGCTGAAAGCGGTCGGGAGTGTGAAGAAGGCGGGGTTTGCGATGGACATGGCCACGATGAGTGCGAGGAGGACTACCGCCAGGACGCCTTCGTTGTTCGCTCCCCTCAGCAGCCGAAGACGGTCCGGAATGGCCAGACTGGCGCCGCTCATGCAGCCACCTTCTCTCGGATCGTGTCGACGGCGACGTCGTCGCCCTCGAGAATTTCAACAACCCTGCCGTGCCTTACGACGAGTACGCGATGGCAGCAGGCGACGAGTTCCGGGGCGTCATCGGAGATGACGATGACGCCCATCCCGGCAGCCGCCTCAGCCCGGAGGATGCCGAGGATTTCTGCCTTGGATCCGATATCCACGCCGACGGTGGGCCCGTTGAGCATGAGGATGCGCGGCCGGCGCGCCAGCCATTTTGCGAGCACAACGCGCTGAGCGTTACCGCCGGACAGGGACCGCACCGGCGCTTGGACGTTCGGAGCCTTGACACGCAGTCGGGCAAACAGGCCCTGGATCGTCTCACGTACAGCGCGGAGGTCGAGGGTACCGAAACGAGTCGTATGCTCGTTCGGGGATCCTGCGATGATGTTGTCGGCAATCGACTTGTCCATGAAGAGCCCCTGTGTCAGGCGGTCTTCGGGCACATACCCGATGCCGGCATCGATGGCGTCATTGATGGAGTGAAGCCGGACCGGCGTTCCGTTGACCTTTACAACCCCGCTGTCGTGCGGCACCACACCGAAGAGCGCTTCGGCGATCTCTGTGCGCCCCGAACCCAGCAGGCCGGTCACGCCGAGTATCTCTCCGCGGCGCAACGTGAAGGAGACGTCCTCATAGGCGCCTCGCAGGCCAAGGCCCTCGAGTTCCAATACGATCTCAGACTGGGCGTCGAGCTCGCTGACATGGCGTGTCTCGTCGAGTTCCTGTCCGGTCATGTGAAGGGCAATGGCGCGCGGGTCCAGCATCGACGCGGGGCTGGTGACCACGTTCTTGCCGGAACGAAGAATTGCGACACGCTGGGAGATCTTCAGGACCTCGTCCAGCTTGTGGGAGACGAAGATCAGACCCACTCCCCGGGATCGAAGCCGCTCAACGATCACGAAGAGCCTGTCGACCTCGGTGTGCGTAAGTGCCGTCGTCGGCTCATCCATGATCAGGACGCGGGCATCACTGACGAGCGCACGGCAGATGGCCGTCAGCTGCTTGTCAGCGACTGAGAGCCGCTCGACGTCGGCGTCAAGGTCCAGATGCAAGCCGAGTTCGTCGACAATCGCCTGCGCTGCCGGGCGGGCTGCCCTGCCGCTGTACAGCCGCCGACGGTCCGCTACGGCCGATGTCAGGATGATGTTTTCAGCCACGGTGAGGTTCGGGAACAGCGAGAAATCCTGATAGATGACCTGGATCCCGCTCTTGATGGCGTCGGTTGGGTCCATCGACGAGTAGGTGTTGCCGTCGACAATAATCTCGCCCGAGTCCGGTTTCTCGGCTCCGGAGATGATCTTGATCAGCGTCGACTTTCCACAGCCGTTCTCTCCGGCCAGGCACAGTACCTCGCCGGGCAGCAGATCAAGCGAGACGTCGTTGAGCGCGGTGACTCCGCCGAACGTCTTGACAATGTTGCGCACCTCGAGAACAGGCGAAGACGGCCCTTTCAGGGCAGTGCTTGTCATATCGAAACCCTTTCAGGAGGGCGCAGGGCGCAGTGATGGGCGCCCCCGCGCCCCGAACGGTCAGAAGTTGTACTGCTTGGCGGTTGCGGCGTCGGCTTCGATCGATGCGTCGCCCAGGAACACGTTGTCGTAGCCCTTCAGCTTCTTCAGGCTGTTGTAGCCCTTGATGCCCAAGTCGGTGCCTTCTTCGACCTTGCCTCCGCTGGCAAGGATGCGCGCGATCTCCAGCTGAGCCTCACCGGCGAGGGCCGGGTCCCAGAAGAAGATCTTGTCGATTCCGCCGCTTGCCAGGTACTTGCTCGCGGCAGACGGAATTGACGTGCCCATCACACAGATGTCCTTCGCGCGTCCGGCTTCTTCAACCGCGCGGGCGATGCCCGGGACGTCGTTGCCGGCAGAGCCTTCGAATCCCTTGATGTTGGGGTGCTTCGCGAGAATTTCCTTGGCCTTCTGGTAGGCAGCCGCCTCGTTGTCGGTGCTTTCGATCGGATCCTCTACGCGCTTCATGCCCGGGAAGTTCGACTTCTGGTAGTCATAGGCAGCCCCGACCCATTCCATGTGCGTCTTGGCCGTGAGGCCGCCGACGAACTGGACGTACTCGCCCTTGCCGCCCATGCAGGCACCGAGGCTCTTCATGATTTTCTCGCCGTAAACGGCGTTGTCGAACGCCTCAATGTCTACGTCGACGTTTTTGATTCCGGTCGCCTCATGGGCGACCGTGATGATGCCCTTCGCCTTTGCCTGGGCTAGGACGCTGGCAACGGCTTCAGGAGAGTTCGGCACGACGGTGATGGCTGTCGGGCTCTGCGCGACCAGGTCCTGGATGATCTTGATCTGCTTCTCCGGACTGACGTCATCGCCTCCCTCGGTGCGCGTGTCGATGCCAGTGCGTTTGCCATAGGCCTCAACGCCCTCATCCATGCGGTCGAACCAAGCGATTCCCTTGAGCTTCACTACGGTCACCATGGTCATGTCGGACGCTTTGGCGTCACCGCTCGCGTTCCCCGCTCCCGCCGCGGCCCCGTCGTTGACCGAGCCGCAGCCCGTCATGAGAAGGGCTGAGACGCCAGCGGCCACAACTGCTGATGTGCGCAAAAGCTTCATCAATTCACTCCTTTGTGATCATGCACGGCGGATGCCTGAATCCGCGCATCGGTTTCTCCGATCTGTGCATACGCTAGGACATATTCGCGCAACTGTCGAGAGATTCGTGCAAAATTGCCGAGATTCGTGCACATATTGCGCGAAATCATGCATCGGTCTAACCTTGAGGTCATACCTAGGGAAAGGGGCCCGATGTCGCGCCGCCAGGAGATTGTCGAGCTCATCGAAGAGCACGGTTTTCAGAGCGTCACCACGCTCGCCCGCAAATTTGGCGTGGACGCGTCTACTATTCGCCGAGACCTCGAGCGGCTGGCGGAGGATAAGAGGATCCGGCGGACACATGGCGGCGCCGCCCCTGCCGAGCCGGTGGCACCTCTCAATGCGACGGGGACCCAGCTACGGGAGAAACAAGCCATCGGCGCAGCCACGGCGGACAGAATCCTTGAGAACCAGACGGTGCTTCTTGACAGCGGATCCACCTGCCTGGAGGTAGCACGCCATCTCGACCACTCACGCCTCACCGTCGTAACGCATGACTTGCTCGTCGGACTTGAGATATCCCGGAAGCCACGAATCAATCTGGTGTTCATCGGGGGCGAGCTCCTGCCCGGCGCCACTTCCATGTGGGGCCCCGCGTCGCTCCAACAACTCGAGAACATGCGCATCAATGTGGCCGTTTTCGGAGCGGGCGCTGTAATGGATGACGGGATTTACGCGAGCTCGAGTTACTCGATCGAGCTCAAACGCAAAATGCGCTCCGTCGCTGCGGAGGCCTTCTTCGTGGCCGACAGCACGAAGTTCGGGCGCGAGGCGCTCTTCAAGGTCTTTGGATTCGAGGACTTTACTGCCGGCATCACCGACGACGGAATTGATCCAATTCGGGCGGCGCGCTGGCCCATTCCCCTGATCCGGGCCAGCACCAAGAATGACGCCGAAGCCAGCGGCATAAGCCGACGCGCATAGTTTTCAGAGGGCGACGGTTTCTCAGCGGACGACGGCGGGAACCTCCCGCCGTCGTTTTCTTCCGTGCGTGAGCCCCACACTTTTCATCCGGTCAGCGGCCAAGTTTCTGCACGAGGCGGTCCCTCTTGCTGCCTGACTCCACAACCTCGCGCTGGCGCAGCGCCGAGGCGTAACTGTCCCGGGTCCGCAGGATATGACGTTCCAGCACCGCTGCGACCCCGGCGGCGTCGCCCCTCCTGAAGCGCTCCACGATCAGGGCATGTTCTTCCATTGACGTGGCCGTGGCACCCGCTGTTCTTGAGGCCAGGTGTGCGCGCAAAGCGGATATCCGCGCCACGTTCATTCGATAGGCCCGCTGAAGGTATCTATTGCCACAATGGTCAAAAAACGTCAGGTGAAAGCGGGCATCCAGGCGGTTGTATTCGCGGCGATCGTCGGCATCCAGGGCATCGCTCATCGCAGCCAGAAGCGTGGCAAGATCATTGGCGGCACCTTCCTTGTTGCCCGCTATCGCGAGCTCTACGGCCCACGCCTCGAACCTAATCCGGCAATCACCAAGCTCAAGAATCTCGTCGGCACTCGGTCTGAAAATATAAGTGCCCGACTTTGGCACGATATCCACGAGCCCCTCAGCCTGCAGTTCCCGAAGCGCCTCCCTAACAGGAGTCCTGCTTACGCCGAAGATGTCGGAGATGACGTCCTCTGACAACGGCTCCCCCAGGTTGAAGGCGCCGTCCATGATCGCCGTGCGAAGCTCTGCTGCGACACCATAGGCGAGCGAAGAGTCCCTCAACACGCACCTCCCTGCTTGTCTTTCCGTCTGAGGAAATCTTGTCACGACTCGTGACCGCTCAGCGCCATGCGGGGCAGGTGACCCATGGCTTAGCCCCTTTAATCGCAGCCAACGTCTTGCATTCCAATTGTTGCAGAACTAGTATCCTAGTTGCGCGTGACCTAGAACACGTAATGCGGTGCGCCCACCAAATCAAAGGAGATTTATCCGTGCTGGAAAATGTGGTTGTCGCAGTGACAGGGGCTGCCCAGGGTATTGGCCGCTCGATTGCACTCAAGGTCGCCTCACTTGGCGCCGACGTTTGCCTGGCTGACATAAACCTGGACGGAGCCGAAGCGGTGGCCGACGAAATCCGCGATCTGGGGCGCAATGCAATGGCAGTGCGGGTGGATGTCACGGACCCAACGTCCACAGAGGACTTGATGCGCTCCGTAACGCAGAACTTCGGACGCCTCGACGTCGCAGTCTGCAACGCCGGCATCGTGCAGGTAAAGCCGTTCTTCGACATCACCGCAGAGGACTGGAACAGGACCATGACCGTCAACGGACTCGGTACCTTCCTGACCCTCCAGAGTGCCGCCCGGGTTATGCGGGAACAAACCCCCCTCAGCCCAGGCCGCCCGAGCGGAAAAATCATCAACATGGCGTCCATCGCGGGCCGGTACGGGGCGGGCGCCATGGCACCCATGACTCCGCATTACCGGGCCAGCAAAGCTGCCGTCATCAGCCTCACCCAAACAGCCTCGTTTGGCCTCGCGCCGAAGATCACGGTCAACGCCGTCTGCCCTGGGATCGTCGACACCGACATGTGGACCCAGATTGATCGCGAATGGAGTGAGGCGGAAGACCTGCTGCCCGGCGAGGCCTGGAGGTCCCGCACAGCCGCGATCCCCATGGGACGCCCGCAGACGCCCACTGACGTCGCAGAGGTCGTGGGCTTCCTGTGCTCATCATCGTCCGATTACATGACCGGCCAGTCGATCAACGTCGACGGCGGCCTGTTCATGTCCTGACCGGTTGCCCCGACCGCCAGATCCCGCCCGTTCCAGAAAGGTTTCCGATATGAGCGAGAGCCGCTCCGCCAATTTGACTGCAAGGATGCATCACCCGGATCCCCGCACCACCGTCCGGAAAATCACACGTCGCCTCCTTCCCATCATCTTTATCGCCTACGTCATTGCATATGTGGACCGGGTCAATCTCGGGTTCGCACAGTTGTCCATGGGCGAAGAACTCGGCATCAAGGCAGCGGCGTACGGACTCGCCGCTTCCATCTTCTTCATCGCCTATTTCATCTTCGAGGTGCCGAGCAACCTGTTGCTGAGCAAATTTGGGGCCCGTAACTGGATCACCCGGATCATGATCAGCTGGGGACTGGTGACGGTCCTGACCGGGTTCGTGACCAGCATCGAAATGCTGTACGCCACCCGCTTTCTCCTCGGAATTGCCGAGGCGGGATTCTTCCCCGGCATGATCTACTTCCTCACCCAGTGGTACCGCAGTTCTGACCGGGCGAAGGCACTCGGATGGCTGATTTTCGCGCAGCCAATCGCTTTCATGGTGGGCGGATTCTTCGGCGGGCTAATCCTCGACAACATCCACTGGTTCGGGCTGTCCTCATGGCAGTGGGTGTTCATCCTCACCGGAGTGCCCGCGGTGCTGATGGGAATTGTTGTCTACGTGAAGCTGCCGGACAGCCCGCAAAAGGCTAAATGGCTCACACCTTCGGAAAGCACGTGGCTGACCGACGCGATCGACGCCGAACAAGGCGAAAGCACCGAAGGCATCAAGGCGCAGCTCGCCGCCTTGAAGAACCCCACTGTCCTCCATCTGTCCCTGATTCACCTGGCGTTCGCAACCGGATCTTACGGTTTCAACCTGTTCCTGCCGCTGATCATCAAGCAGATCAATCCCAGCTATTCAGCCACCAACATCGGCTTCACAGCCGTCATTCCCTACTTCTTCGCAGCCATCGGCATCCTTCTCAGTGCGCGCCTCTTCGACAGGGTGCGGCACAAACGGCTCATGGTCGCCGCGTCCTCAATGATGGCAGCAGCCGGCCTGACGGGCGCTGCCCTGCTCAAGGACAACCCCGCGCTGGCGCTGGTCGCCATTTGCATTACCGCCTGTGCAGTGTTCTCCTTTCTGGCCCCGTTCTGGGCGATCGTGACACTTAGGGTCAGCCGGACGCAGGCTGCAGTAGGCGTAGCCGTGGTCAATTCCATCGGAAACCTGGGCGGGTTCTTTGGCCCTTATCTGGTGGGCCAGAACAGCGGTGGCTCCAACGTCATCTCCGGCCTGGTGGCGCCTATCGCCGCCTTCGTCGTCGCCGCCGTGCTGATCTTCTTCCTGAAACAAGCCAAAGGCCCAAGTCCGGCCGCCGAGCGCACCAAAGAGATCCAGGAGAGCATCCGATGAACGCCGCAGCGCAACTGCGCGGACTTCTGCAGCCCGGCGCTCCCATTGTCCGCGCCCCCGGCGCCTACGACTCCCTCTCCGCTCGATTAGTCGAGCAGGCCGGATTTCCAGCCATCTACATGACTGGCTTCGGAGCCACCGCGTCGCGGCTGGGGCTCCCGGACATCGGGCTGCTCACTCAGACGGAAATGACCGAGCATGCCCGGAACATGGTCCGTGCCACCCAGGCACCAATCATCGCGGACGCCGATACCGGATACGGCGGTCCCTCCAATATCCACCGCACGGTGCAGGAGTACATTCAGGCGGGTGTCGCAGCCATCCACCTCGAAGATCAGGTGGCACCGAAACGTTGCGGACAGATGGCAGGCATCCAGCTGATGAGCCGCGCTGAGAGCGAGAAGCGGCTCAAGGCCGCGCTTTCTGCCCGGGACGACGACGATCTCATCGTCATCGCCCGGACCGACGCACTCGCGGCCACCGGCCGTGAGGACGCGATCGACCGCGCGAAGAGCTATCAGGACGCTGGTGCCGACCTCGTGTTCGTGGACGGCATCAAAACCCGCGCGGACATTGAATACGTCGCCCACCATCTGCCCGGCCGCAAGGTCGCTTCGCTGGTGGACGGCACCGATGCCGCTTCGCTGACGGCGGGAGAACTGCAGGAGATGGGCTTCTCGATGGTCTTCTACGCCCTCACCGCACTTTTCGCGGCGGTCACGGGCGCCAGGACCACCTTGGCCCGGCTCCACGACGGCGAGGTGATCCCGGCAAGCACTTCCGGAATCAACTACACCGACTATTCCCAGATCGTCGGCCTTGATTTCCATCAAAGGCTCGACGCCGCCTACGGCGCCTGACGGCCGTCACCTCACCGGAAAGATGAACATGTTCAAGATTGTTGTGACCGACTACGAATTCGCCAACTTGGCGCCGGAGCTGGAAGTTTTTGGCGCCGCCGACGTCGAATTCGTCACCGGGCCCTTTGAATCGAGGGAAGCGCTGGCTGAGGCTTGCGGCGACGCGGACGCCATCATCAACCAGTACGTCGAGCTCGATGCCGGATTCATCGGGCGTCTCGAGCGGTGTGCCGTGATCTGCCGCTACGGCATCGGCGTCAACACCATTGATGTTGACGCCGCCACCGCGGCAGGCATCATGGTTGCCAACGTGCCGGACGGCTCCCTGGACGATGTTTCCGACCACGCGGCGGCCATGATTCTCTCGCTCTCCCGCGGATTGGGTTCCTACGACCGCGCCATCCGCGCCGGCGTCTGGGACTACGCGGCGGCTAAGCCGCTGCACCGGCTTCGTGGCCGGATTCTGGGCCTGGTCGGATTCGGCAACATACCCCAGCGCCTCGCCGAGAAGATGCAGGTATTTGGAATGGAGATCCTTGCGTTCGATCCCTTCGTCCGCGCAGAGAAGGCCGCCGAATCGGGTGCACGGCTAGTTGGGTTGGAGGAACTGGCCGCCACCTCCGACGTCATCTCCGTCCACGTGCCCCTCAACGATGAAACTCGCGGACTGATCGGCAAGGACCAGCTGGCGCTGATGAAACCGACGTCGCTGATCATCAATACCGCCCGCGGCGGCATCATCGATGAGGACGCCCTCACCGCTGCCCTGCGTGCTGGGCGCATCTCCGGTGCGGGCCTCGATGTGTTCGCTGACGAACCGCTGCCGGCGGGGAGCCCCTTCGCATCTCTCGACAACACTGTCCTCTCACCCCACACCGCTTGGTACTCGGAGCAGTCCGAGCATGAAATCCGCACCAAGACTGCGCAGAACGCGCTTGCAGCCCTCATCGACGGCCGGCCACTGTATCTCGTCAATCGGGACCTGAAGCCCCGGGTCGTCGCCCGCCGATCGCTGCCACTGTAAGCCCGTGGCGGCATAAAGGTAATGCGGGGCTTTTGCGTTCCACGCTGCACCTACGAACCCCCTGCAACCAGCGCAGCCGCTTCCAGGGCCAAAGACGGAATGCTGCACAAAGCTCTGCCACCGTGAGCGGGACGCTGTGTCTGTGGATTGACCGGCGGCCGCGTTAAGGCTGACCCAGAGGTTCATGATGGCGTCCTTAATTGCCGCCTGGCCGTACATTTCGAAGCGGACGACGGCGGGAACCTCCCGCCGTCGCCTTCTTTCCCAAGCCTTGGGTCGGGCACTGGCGGCGTTGCGGACAGCTGCGTCCGCTATTCAGGCAGGACGACAGTCGTCTCGATTTCGATGAGCAACCCGTCCAGGGCGAGGCCGGTGACGCCGACGATTGTCTGGGCCGGATGGTCCGATGAACCTTGCACTTCTTCGATTGCGGCTGTGATCGTTTCATATTGTGTGGGCTGCAGCGTGTAAATGGTCCGTCGATATACGTCCTCTTAAGTGGCCCCGATGGCATCGAGGGCGATCTTGATGTTTCGCATGGCGGCCTTGTTTGCTCTGCGAGATCGTCGCCGCCGACTATGGCGGCTCAGCGGAGTCCACCCGGATGGGAACAGCGAGATTGCGCACCCCGATTTCGCGCTAGGCAAGATCGTGAATTTCAGAGTGTCGCGGACTGAACCCAGAAGATGATCGACAGTGCAAAGGCAACGATCGGATCAGCCTGAAGCCTCTGGAACAACGTCGTCTCCGACGGGGAGTCACCGATCTCGGGTTCACCGTTCGAGACCGGTGCCATCGCCCACTCCGATGCTTCATTCTGTGCGGGTTGCCAACCCAATCTTCCCCGACAGAGAGGATTGTGCGCACACATCCGACCAAAGTTTCCAGCGGTCCCGCGCACGATCGGCATCGACGCCTCACACGTGCTGCATGCATACGTGGTGCACGGGCGGGGACGGGGAGTCAGCGCCAGTCGTCGATCACGTAGGCGTCGGAGTGGCTGTAGCCGGGCTCGCTGGGCCGGTGCATGGTCACGCCCTGCAACCCGGTACGGAAACCGCGGGCGACCATGCGCTGATAGGCATCCGGGCGGGCCAGGTTCATCCCGGCCTCGATCTGACTCAGTCCGCGGTCGGCGGCCAGTTGCTCGCAGGCGTCGAGCAGTCGTTCGAATCTGTCACCGGCCTGCCCGCCGGGGCGAACGGCGCCGAACTTGACGAGGCAAACATCCGTACCGGCTTCCGATCCCGGTCCACAATGACAGACGGCTAGCCCGTCGAGACCCGACTCGCCCGGCAGCAGTACGGTGTCGCCAAGTCCCTGCGCATGCACGGCCACAATCTCGCGTTGCAGGTCCAGACCCTCATACACCGAGTCGGTCAAGGAGCGACAGGCACTGAGGTAGTCGGCCTGGTCGGCGGCGGACAGCTCGGCATACGTCACCCGAGTGGGCACCGAGCCAGGGGCCGCCACCTGCTTACGCATAACGGCGGTCAGGAACCGAGGCCAGAAACCGTAGCGGCGGTAGAGCTCGAGGTGTTTAGGACTGTGCGAGAAGGTGAACAGGCCGAGGTGGCTATTCCCCCAGGACTCGAAGCAGCCCATGATCGGCTCCATAAGGCTTTTGCCGACCCCCTGGTCCCAAAGGTCCGGACGCACGGTCAACGGGCCGAAGAATCCGACGCTGCCCCAGTTGGCGGCGAAGTTCGATCCGACGAGCTCGCCGTCCACCGTCGCGGCGAAGGCGGCATGCGGATCGGCGGCAAAGCGAGTCCTGACATAGTCAGCGGTCCCGAACAGATCGGGAATCCCGAGGAACGTCCCAAACGCCACCCTGAGGATCTCGTCAGCACGATCTAGGTCCGCTTCGCGCAGCGGGCGGACCGACACCGGGCCCGCTACACTCGTGGGTCCGGTTTCCTGTGCGGTCATGAGTCTCTGCCTTTCCGACTATTTCCTGCAGCCAACCACCAGACGCAACTCCATCGGGAAGCGAATCTGGCACCCCCCGCGATAGAGCCCCGTGAAAGGGTGTAAAACGTCGTGCGCGTTGCTTTGCTGTGTTGTGGATTATGCCGCGAGTTGCGCGGGTTCGTCCAGTACCTGTTGACTCAACATCCCCGCTGTTGAGAGCGGATAACACCGATTCCGGAAGCCTCAAGTCCATATATTGAGATCGATATCTCAATATATGGATCCTCGCTTTAGACTCCGGACTATGAGCAATAGCGACCCGGACTTGCAGCCCTTTGTTGATTGGACCTGGTGCGCGGGCAACTTAGGGCGATTCGTTCTCGTGGATACCCGCTGGTATCTGGATGGGACCTCGGGAAGGGACGCCTACGACGCTGGTCATATCCCGGATGCCGTCTTCGTCGACATGGATCGGTGGCTCTCGGGGGCGGCTTCGAAGAAAGCCGGGAGGAACCCGCTGCCCGACCCTGAAGTGTTTGCCCAGGGGATGCAGGAAGCCGGCATCAGTGACTCTGACGTCGTGATCGCCTATGACGACGCCGGTGGAGTCATCGCGGCCCGAATTGTGTGGATGCTCCGATCGACGGGCCGCAGTGCCGCGATCCTGAACGGGGGTGTCGCCAGTTACCCGGGAGAGCTCGCTACGGAGGCCCCGCAAAGACTGGAAGGAGACTTCTCAGCCCAAGCCTGGCCTGAGACCCTGCTTGCCGATATCTCGGAGGCGTCTTCTGATCACTACAAGGTCGTGGACGCGAGGAATCGCGACCGCTTCGAGGGGCGCCAAGACCCTATTGACCCCCGTCCAGGGCACATACCCGGCGCCGTAAACGTCCCCTGCCGCGAGAACCTCGACTCCTCAGGAAGACTGATCCCAGAGATACAGCTACGCGAGAATTTCGAGCGTGTGGGCATCGTCTCCGCCGAGAACACCATTGCATACTGCGGATCCGGAGTGACCGCCTGCCACAACCTGCTGGTTCTGGAGCAACTCGGAATAGGCAAAGGCAGACTGTTCGTCGGCGGCTGGTCCCAGTATGGATACGCCACAGACAGGCCTGTCGAAACTGCCTAACCTGGCATCCTTCCTAACAGAAAAGGGCATGCACCCCCAACGCAGGACGGACGACGGCGACCTCCCCGCCGTCGTCCGTTTCCGGTTCGCCTCAACGCATGAATCAGCCGATCGGCTCGGGCATCTGCTCAACGACATACTGTGCATCCACCGACGCGCCGGTCACGGGATCCGTCATTTCCACTTTCCAGCTGCGGGCGAACTGGTTCACGCCGTGGGTCATGGCCACGGTGCCGGAAATGAGGACCGTTCCGGGTGCGTTCAGGCCACGTTCCGTGAGCACGTCCAGCCAGTAGTCAGGAGTCAGCAGGGCCGCCAGCGAGCTGTCCTGGATCAGCGTGTCCGGGGTGTCGCCCTCCCCGACCCAACCCTTCAGGGTGATCTGGTCCAGGTGGTCCCGCACGTCACCGAGACGCCAGGCCTTGCGCCCCAGCACGTCCGGGCTGGCGTTCTTGCTCCAGGCAACCCCGTGGACCTCGACCTCGCGGTCCGTGTGGTCGCACGCGACGGTGAGCAGCACGCCGTCGTCGGTGATCACCATCGCCCACTCGGCCTCGCCGGAGGTCCGTCCATGCTGCACGCTTACTTCCGCTATCTGCTGGGCCAGATAGGGGGACACTGGATATAGGGCCGGCGTGGTGGTGGGACCGGGAACGCCCAGTTCAGCCAGTTCGGCAATGTGGGCTTGTACTTCCTCCTGCTCCCGCCCTGCGTAGCCTGCGTTCAGGAGGTGCTTTACCTGTACGTCCTTGGTGCTGCCGTCGGAAAGTTCGAAGCTCAGAGTCGTCATGGTGGATCCATCCTTTTGCTGAAAAATTACAAACCGGAAACCTGAAACGGTCGCCAATGTACATCCAGTATGCGTAATGTATACATTTAACGCCAGCGTGACAGGCGTCACCATAAAAATCTCGTGGAGGACAACACCATGGCAAACGTCCCAGTTCCGGCTTCCGGCACAACGCCGAGTCCGCACAAGCCGATTCATCCCAAGGGCCTGTACAAGGCCTTTGCCGCCAGCCTCACCGGCACCGCGCTCGAGTGGTACGACTTCGCGGTCTACTCGGCTGCGGCCGCCGTCGTATTTCCCATCGTTTTCTTCCCGACCTCCGATCCCCTGACCGGCACCATCCTGGCGTTCTCCACCTACGCGGTGGGCTACGTTTCCCGCCCGGTCGGCGGCATCATCTTCGGCAGGCTCGGGGACCGCATCGGCCGCAAGAAGGTCCTGGTGACCACCCTGATGATCATCGGCGTGGCCACCGTGCTGATCGGCGTGCTGCCCGGTTACGAGAGCATCGGCATCACCGCCCCCATCATCCTGGTCCTGCTGCGGTTCGCCCAGGGCGTGGGCGTGGGCGGCGAATGGGGCGGCGCCGTCCTCCTCTCCAGCGAATACGGCGATCCCAACCGCCGCGGCTTCTGGGCTTCTGCGGCCCAGGTGGGCCCACCCGCAGGCAACCTGATGGCAAACGGCGCCCTGGCGGTCCTCACGCTGGCACTCACCGAGGAACAGTTCCTCTCCTTCGGCTGGCGCATCGCCTTCCTCGTGTCGGCCCTGCTGGTGGCATTCGGCCTCTGGATCCGGCTGAGGCTCGAGGACACTCCCGTCTTCAAGGCAATCCAGGCCCACGGCGAGCAGCCCCACGCCCCGGTCCACGAGGTCTTCCGCAAGGAACTCCGCCCGCTGATCGCTGCCATCCTGTGCCGCGTGGGCCCGGATGTGCTGTACGCGCTGTTTACCGTCTTCACGCTCACCTACGGCATTCAGGTCCTGGGCTACGAACGCAACCAGGTGCTCACCGCCGTCCTGGTCGGCTCCGCATTCCAGCTGTTCATGATCCCGCTGGCGGGCGCCGTCTCCGACCGCTTCAACCGCCGTCTGGTGTACGGCGTCGGCGCTGTGGTGGGTGCAGTCTGGACGTTCATCTTCTTCGGCATCCTGGGCGGAAACAACCAGCCGATGCTCATCGTCGGCATCGTCCTGGGCCTGATGGCGCACTCCTTCATGTACGGCCCCCAGGCCGCCTTCATCGTGGAGCAGTTCTCCCCGCGGCTCCGCTCCACCGGAAGCTCGCTGGCCTACACGTTCGCCGGCGTGATCGGCGGCGCCATCGCCCCGCTCATGTTCACGCTGCTGCTGTCCCAGTTCGGCACCTGGATTCCGGTGGCCATCTACGTTGCCGTAGCCGCGGCCGTCACCGTCGTGGGACTGGCGCTCGGCCGGGACAACGACACCGTGGAGGACCTGGACTACCGCCTGCTGTTGGAAGGAACCGGGGCGGCAACCCAGCCGTCCGGCGCCGCGGAATCCAAGTAAGCCGGACCTAGGTGCGGAGCAGGATGTCGCGGGTAACGGCCAGGTGATGGTCGATGGCCTTCTGCGCCTTGACGGCGTCGCCGGACACCAGGGCATCGAGGATGTCCTGGTGTTCGGAGCACACCTGCTCGCGCCGGCCGCCGGTGCGGAACAGCGCGGATACGCCCACCAGGATCTGCCGCACATGGAGCTTGCTGTAGGTGCGGGAAATGAGTTCGTTTCCGGCGGCATCAATGAGCTGCTGGTGGAACAGGGTATCCAGGCGGATGAACTCCCGCGCCGCCTCCGGGCTGAGGTTGTCGGGAAGCTTGGACTGCTGGTCCAGGGTGTCCTGCATCGTCTCGGCCGGCACCCTGCGCTGCTCGATGACCAGGCGCGCGGCGTGGCTTTCGAGGACACCGCGCAGTTCCATGAGTTCGGACATTTCCCGGCCCGTCACCGGGGGGACATAGGCGCCGCGCTGGGGGATCAGTTCCACCAGGCCGTCGGAGACCAGGAGCAGGAGAGCCTCACGGACCGGGGTGCGCGAGACCCCGATTTCGGCGGCAAGCTCCTGCTCGTTGAGGAACCGCCCCTGCATCTCCGGGTCGATCAGGATGTTTTCGCGCAGGTACGCGTAGGCCTTCTCGCGGCCGGACGCCGCCGTCCCTGACATTTTTCGCATACATTATGTATACAACAGACTGGAGTAAATTCATGCGTCTAGCAGTGGCCCAAATCATCAGCAGCGCCGACCTGGCGGGCAATCTGGAGCTCATCCGAGACTACGCCACGCGCGCCAAAGCCGCCGGGGCCGAGCTGGTGGTGTTCCCGGAAGCGGCGATGCGCGCGTTCGGCAACACTCTCGCGGACATCGCCGAGCCCCTCGATGGCCCGTGGGCCACCGCCGTCCGCCGCATTGCCAGGGAGCTCGACATCGCCGTCGTGGCGGGCATGTTCACCCCCGGGGAGGACGGACGCGTGCGCAACACCCTGCTGGTGACCGGCCCGGGGATCGACACCTCCTACGACAAGATCCACCTCTTCGATGCCTTCGGTTTCGCCGAGTCCGATTCGGTGGACGCCGGAACGTCACCCGTGACCTTCGAACTGAAAGGCACGGTCATAGGCCTCGCCACCTGTTACGACGTGCGCTTCCCCGCACTTTTTACGGCCAACGCCCGGGCCGGCGCCCAGATCATCATTGTCTGCGCGTCCTGGGGCGCGGGCGAGGGAAAGACCGACCAGTGGGACCTGCTGGTCCGTGCCCGCGCCGTGGACAGCACCACGTTCGTGGTGGCCTGCGGACAAGGCGATCCCGTCAGCATCGGCCTTCCGTCCGCCGGCTCCGCCCCCACCGGCATCGGCCACAGCGCCGTAGTGTCGCCTCTCGGCTCCCCCGTCGTTGCCCTGGGCCGCGAACCCGAGCTGGCGGTCGTCGACATTGACCCGTCCGTCATCACGGAAGTCCGCGGAAAACTGCCGGTACTGGCGAACGCCCGGAGTTTCTAGACCGGCCGCATGGGGCGCCGCCAACACCCCTCAGGCGAGCGAGAGCACAAACGAGAGTACGAAGCCGGCGGCCGTGCTGAGTGCCACGGCCGGCCCGCCATGCTCGTACGCCTCGGGCATCAGCGTGTCCGCGAGGGAGGCAATCACGGCTCCCGCTGCGAACGCCAGCGGCAACGATATAGTCTTCGGATCGGCCCCGGACAGCGGGCCCGCACCCAGCACCACAGCGGCCACGAGCAGCACGGCGCACACGGTCCAGAGGCCCATGATGGCACCGGCGGACCTGCCCTGGCTGCGCATGGACGACGCTCCCACTAATGCCTCCGGCAAATTCGACACGAAGATCGCCGCCAAAAGCGCCAGCCCGCCGGTCCCCTCACCCAGCGAAACACCCAAGGCGATGTTCTCCGGCACGCCATCAAGCGTCACCGCCGCCAGCAGCGCCATCCCGGCCGCGCCTCGGGTTGACACAGCGCTCGGCGCCTTCTCGGCAGCGGCGGCGTCGGTGTCGAGCTTGGCGCTGCCGCGGAATTCGTCCGCAGGAGTGGCTTGGGATCCGGGCTGTGCCCAGCGGTCAAGTAGCGCGCTCAGCGCAGTGAACACCACGGCGCCACCAAGCAGACCCAGCGCCGCGCGCACAATCCCGCCGCGCTGGTACGCGTCCTCGAACAGCTCAAAACTCAGGGCGGTGATGAGGGCCCCTGCTGCGAAGGACAAGAGGATCGCCAAGAATCGCTTCGGCAACTCAAAGCGGACACCAACAAACGCGCCCACGATCAGGGCACTGGAAGCCACCACACCGAAAAGCAACGACGTTGCCACACGGTCAGTATAGGAGCACCCCCTTCCGTACGGGGAGGGGCTTGCTCGCAGGCCGCTAGCAACAGCCACCAAACGCACACGCAAGAGGACGACGGCGGGAAGTCCCGCCGTCGTCCTATTGCCTTTCGCGTTCCTACCGTGTGCTTTGATTCAGCAGGCGGTCAGGCGCGGGAGTGCTGGGCCAGGAGGGCGTCGATCTGGCCGGCTGCCTCCTTCATGCCGTCTTCCATGCCCATCTCGACCATCTTGCCCATCTGCTCCTCGGACTCGAACGTGGACAAGACGGTCATCCGGGTGCGGCCGCCGATGTCCTCCAGCGTGACGGTCGCATGCGTGGTGCCCATGGCCTCGACCGGAGCGCCGTCGTCGTCGGCGAAACCGTCGTCAAACTCCAGGCGGCTCGGAGCCTGAATGGCGGTGATGCGCCACCAGCCGCCGGCCTTCTCGCCGTCGGGGCCGGTCATGTAGTAGCTGGCCTCTCCGCCGGGAGTGAATTCGTGCTTCACGAACGTGGCTGGCCAGGTGGGCGGGCCCCACCAGCGCTCAAGCTGCCGCGGGTCCTCCCAGATCTGCCAGACCCGCTCGACGTCGGCGTCGAACTCTGCCACGAGGGTGAAGCTGAGCGTCTCGGTACTCTTTGTGGAACTGATAACCGTCATTGCCGGACCCTTCCTATTCTTCAGCGAGGATTTCTGCGATCCGCGCGGCGCGCTGCCGCCAGATCGCCTCGTACTCATCAAGCAGCCGCCGGGCTTTCTGCAGTCCTTCATGATTGCCCCGCACGATCTGCTCCCTTCCGCGCTTTTCCTTGGTGACCAGGGAAGCGCGCTCCAACACCGCCACATGCTTCTGAACGGCGGCAAAACTCATGGCGTAGAGGGAGGCCAGGCCGGACACCGAATACTCCCCCACCGCCACCCGGCGCATGATGTCCCGCCGGGTGGTGTCCGCGAACGCCTGGAAGAGGCGGTCAAGTTCGGCATCGCTAAGCTGATCTACAACCATTTGGTTGTAGGATATTGCCGCAGGGAGGGGGTGTCAATCCCCCTATTTTGCCCGGACCCGGGCCGCATTGGTTCCGGGACCTAAAACACCCCGCCGGATTTAGGCTGGGATCCATATTTTCCGGGATTTACTGTGGATAGCATTGGGTGACCGGACAGAGCCGTCCGGACGGGTATCAACGCCGAAGGAAACCCATGGCCGCAGCTACAGTGGACGACATCCTGTCGGATCTCCCCCTGGGTTTCGCCAGCCTCATCCTCCGGCCGTCCCGCGCGGAATCACCCATTGAACGTTTTCTGATCGTTGACGCCGACGACGAGACTTCCGACGGCGGGGCAGCGTTTGTCCTGCTCATCGGAGTGCGCGGACGCTCCGCTCTGCCGGCGCTGCGGCGCCTTCTGAAAAACCCTCCGCTGGTGCTGGCCGTCAAGGGCGGCCCCGAGGAACTGGGGGAAGCCGAAGAGCTGCTCCGGGCTGCCGGAACCGGCCTCCTTCTGGTGGATCCGGCAGCGGACTGGGACCGGCTGCTATCCATCGCCAAGGACCGGATCCAGCCACGCAGCTACCAGAGCGAGGTACTGACGCTGCTGGAAGAAGACCTGTTCGCCATCGCCCAGACGACGGCCCGCCTGACGTCGAGCCACGTGGTGATCGAGGATGCCGCCAACAAGGTCCTGGCCTACTCCACGGTGTCGAATGACATCGACGAGCTGCGTAAGGCGTCAATTCTGGCCCGACGCGGTCCGCGCAAATACGAGCTGCTTCTCAAGGATCTTGGCGCCTACCGCGAACTGCACCGGACCCGCCTGCCGGTCAGGGTTCCGGCCAGGCCCCAGGACGGCCTGCGGGAGCGGGTCGCCATTAGCCTGTTCGCCGGAGACCGCATCATGGGGTACATCTGGCTCCAGGAAACCGGGGACGGTTTCAGCGCGGACGTTGATTATGTCCTGACCGGATCAGCCGCGCGAGCCTCCGCCGAGCTGATCCGCTACCGCAACCAGCAGTCGGTGCATATGCGCGAGGACCGCATTGCGCGGATCCTGTCGGGCCCGGCGGAAGCCGCAGCGAGTGCACACAGCGAGAAGATCCCGGCGGACTTTCCTTCGGCCCTGATCCTGCTGGGAATGTCCGCCGCTGGGGCGCAGGAAGACGACGCGGCCCTCAAACACGGGGAACTCGCCAACCTTGCGTCCATCCATGCGGCGGCCTACAAACCGTCTGCCGTCGTGGGGCAGTTCAACGGCGACACCGCTGTGATCATCCCGGGGCTCCAGTCCACCAACGCCGAGGCCGGGCTCCGGAGCCTCGCCGAAGCCATCGTCCGGGACGCCGGGAAGCACCTGGGCATCAGTCCTTTCGCGGCAGTGGGGCCGATCGCCCCCGATCTGTTGTCGATTCACTCCGTGACCGCCAAGACGGAAGCCCTGCTCGGCTGCATGCGGCGGTCAGGGACCGCTGCCGTGGCCACCGTGGACGACTTCGAGGTGGACATCCTGTTCCACGAGGCGGTGGAGAACTTCACGGCCTCCGACTTCCGCCATCGCAGCCTCTGGGCCCTCCTCCGGGACGACGGCGAGCTGGCCGAAACCCTCCGGGCGTATTTCGAGGCGTCCCTGGACGTGGCCGAATGCGCCCAGCGCATGAGGATGCACAAGAACACCGTCTACTACAGGATCAGCAAAATCAGCAGGGTCACCGGCCTGAACTTCAGCAATCCCCGAGATTCATTGGTCGCCCTGCTTCATATCCAGGAGTGGGCCGGCAAGCATAAGGAGCACCTGGGCAAGAAATGATGACAGCACTCGATTCGCCGCCTCTTAACCTGGTCCTGGATGACATCGTCCGCAGCCACCGGCCCAGGAGTGAAGCAGGATCAGTTCCCGCCAGCATCCCCCACCTGTCATCCCCGCCGTTCAACCGTTTCGGGATTGCGGTCGCCACCACATCCGGGGACGTGTTCAGTTCCGGCGACGCGGATCTTCCGTTCTCGATCCAGAGCATCTCGAAGGTCTTCACCCTGGCCATGGCGCTCAGCGCCGGTGACCCCAGTGCGCTCTGGTCCCGCGTACTTCGCGAGCCGTCAGGGACATCCTTCAACTCCCTGGTGCAGCTTGAGGTGGAGCACGGGATCCCCCGGAACCCGTTCATCAATTCGGGCGCCCTGGTGGTGACCGACCACCTGATGGAGAGGTCCGCTGACGCTGCAGGTCATGTCCTGCGCTTCCTCCGCGGCCAGGCGGGGCAGCACAGTGGCCAGGGACCGTTCATCGATGAGGTGGCCGCAGAGAACGAGCTGGCCAACAGCAGCCGCAACCTGGCCCTGGCCCACTTCCTGAAGAACTTCGGCAACCTGCACCGGCCCGCCGAGGCCGTGGTGGAGAACTACGTCAGACAGTGCTCCATCATGATGAGCTGCGTCGAGATGGCGAAGGCCGGCCTGTTCCTTGCCCGCGGCGGGCACGGCGCAACCGGCCCCGTCGTCTCACGGAGCGAGGCCAAGCGCATCGGATCCATCATGCTCACCTGCGGCATGTACGACGCCGCCGGTGAGTTCGCCTACCGCGTCGGCCTTCCCGGAAAGAGCGGTGTGGGCGGCGGAATCCTGGTAATCGTCCCCGGGGAGTGCGCCATCTGCGTCTGGAGCCCGCGGCTGGACTCCAAGGGAAATTCCCTGGCGGGCTCGGCGGCCCTCGCTGACCTGTCCGACCGCACCGGGTGGTCCGTTTTCTGATCCGGTCCCCGCACTTTCCCGTTCCACCCCTCAGTTAGATCTTCAACCGGTCGAAAGGATCACCCATGTCCAACAACCCCAATGACGAGGTTGGCCAGCACGAGGCTGACAGTGGTCACGCCCATGCTTCGGAATCCCTCCTTCATGCGGAAGACAAGGGCT
>NZ_JAGGPM010000020.1 GCF_018613835.1 Arthrobacter sp. ISL-5
GGTGAGGGGCCCCCGGCCTTTTTTTGGCTGGCGCCGGAGCGGCGGGGGTCAGCCTGCGGCGGCCAGGAACTTCTTCAGGAGCGGCCCGGACGTTGTGGCGCCGAGGCCGCCGTCCTCCACGAAGACGGCCACGGCCAGATCGCCGTGCACAGCGATGATCCAGGCGTGGGTCTTGGGCGGATTGGCCTTGCCATACTCCGCGGTGCCGGTCTTGGCCCCCACGGGCTCGCCGGGCAGCTCGGCCAGGAAGCCGGCGTGGCCGGACGTCACCACGGCCCGCATCATGTCGGCGAGGGAGGCGGCTTCCGCCTTGGTGATCGGTGTTTCAGCGGCTTTCGCCGGGGCCTCGGCGGTGACGGTCGACGACGGCGACGCACCCTCCGCGGGCTGCGTGCCTGCCGCTCCGCTTGCCGAGGGTGACGCGCCCGGGGCGGCCTCCTGGACCAGCACCGGCGAAACCGGCGAACCCTTCGCGACGGAGCCGGCCATGATGGCTGCGGCCAGCGGGGACATCAGGACCCTGCCCTGCCCGATCATAGCCGCGGCATGGTCGGTGCCTTCGGCCTCGCCCGGGACGGAGCCAAGGAAGGCGTCGGCGCCCAGCTTCGGTGCCTCGACGGCAACACCGAGTGACGTCGCTGCCGACTCCAGCTGTGCCTGCGACACCTTGTCCCGCACCGAGATGAAGGCGGTATTGCAGGAGTGCGCAAACGCGTCACGGAGGGTGACGGAGCCGAGCGAATCGGCGGGATAGCCTTCAGCGTTCTTGAACTTCCGTCCGTCCACGGTGAGGGTGGGCGTGCAATTCACCTTCGAATCGGGGGTGAGCCCGTTGCGCAGCATGGCCAGCGAATCCACCACCTTGAACGTGGAACCCGGTGCGTACTGGCCCAGCATGGCGGTGTTGTAGCCGTTGCTTCCGGGGCCCGATGCCGCGGCCAGCACGGCTCCGGTGGACGGCCGGAGCGCCACGATCGCGGAGGCAGGCTTGATGGCGGCGAGGGTGTCCTCGGCGAGCTGCTGCAGCTTGAGGTCGAGGGTGGTCTTCAAGGGCGTGCCGGGGGTGGCCTCGATCTGGAATACCGTTCGTCGCGGATCAGTCGGTGCGGCCTGGATTTCTTCTTTGGTGAGATCCGCGCGCTGCACCCGGACCACAATGCCGTCCTTGCCCCTGAGCTGGGCGTCGTACTGCTGCTGCAGTCCGCCGGTTCCGGTGACATCGCCGGCGGCCAGGGCGCCGTCGGACTTTTCGATCTGCTCCGCGCTGGCCTCGCCAACGGTGCCGAGCACGGCGCGGGCGAAGCTCCGCGTCGGAGCGAGGGGCAATTTGTCCTGGATGGCCCGGCCGCCCGGAATCGCCTCGATCTGCGTATCAGTGACGGTGCGGCTGCTGGTGTCGCGGAGGGTGATGGCCGGAACGAAGGCCTCTGCCCCGGACGCCTCCACCTGCTGAACGTAGGCGGCCGGATCAATGCCCACCAGCTTGGCAAGCTTGGTGGCGGACTCGGCAGCGTCAGCAGTGCCAAGCTGCGGCTTGTCGATGCCAACGTTGACCACGGGACGGTAGGTGACCAGCTGGGTGTCCTGCGCGCCCAGAATGTCGGCGCGTTGCGGCGACTGCGTGGACTTGCTGAGGATCTCCCCTTCGGCGAGATCGGGCACCAGCATCCCGGGCGACCACACGGTCAGCCATTTGTCTCCCGATTTCCGCAGGTCCGCGGAAACGGTGTACTTCCACTCGCCGGAGGCGATCTTCCAGCTGTAGTTGAGCGGGACCCGGGCCGTGTCGCCGTCGAGCTGCAGCTCTCCTGCCTCTACGGACGGCTTCTCGGGTTCGAGGGCCTTGAAAACCAGCTTCAGCTGGTCGTTCGCGACACTGGAATCGCGGCCGTCGAACGCCACGGGACGGAGGTCCAGCCCGGCCACGGCCGCGGCAAGCTGCTTCGCCGCGGCTTCGGCTCCGCCGCGGCCGTCGTCGCATGCCACCAGGGAGGCGCCGAAAATTAGACCGATAAGGGCAAGTGAAAGTTTTTTAGAGTTCCCCACCGCGCTATTATGCCCCTTTCCCGGGACCCCCGCCGGTCATGACCCGTCCCGGAGCGCGAACGGACACTTAAGCCCCCGCGCCCCGAGCGCGAACGGACACTTAAGCCCCCGTCAGACCCAAGGCAGGCGTGTCCAGCCCGAATATGTCCCTTAGTGCATGTTTCGCCGCGTGGAAGCCGGGCATGCCTGTCACCCCGGGTCCGGGCGGTGTGGACGAGGAACACAAATAGACTCCGCGGGCCGGCGTGCGCCAAGGAACCGGGGACACCACCGGCCGCTGCAGCAGCCCGCGGATGTCCAGCAGGCCGGCGCTGAAATCACCGCCGATGTAGTTCTGGTTGTAGGCGGCCAGCTCCGCCGCCGTGGTCACCTTGTACCGGACCACGACGTCCCGGAATCCGGGCGCGAAGCGTTCCAGCTGGTCCATGACCGCCTGGCCCATATCCACGGTGGAGCCGGCGGGAACATGGCAGTAGCTCCACAGGATATGCCGGCCGCGGGGCGCCCTGGTGGAATCAACCACGGACGGCTGCGACACCAGGACGTACGGCCGCTCGGGGTGCTTCCCCTCGGCCACGTCTGCTTCGGCCCTGGCCATCTCCGCGCGCGTGCCGCCGACATGGACGGTGCCGGCGTCTTCCAGCCCGGTCCCGGACCACGGCACCGGGCCGGACAGGATGAAGTCCACCTTGCACGCGCCGTTGCCGAAGCGGAAGGCCCCCAACGTGCGGAGGTACCCCGCCGACAGCCGGGCTCCGGCGATGCGGGCCAGGGCTGGCGGTGCCACGTCCAGAAGCACGGCCCTGGCGGGTTCCAGCTCCGAGAGCGATGACACCAAGAAATCCGTTTGGATCACGCCCCCGTGGGCCTCGATGTCCGCGACCATGGCAGCGGCAATCGCCGACGACCCGCCCACGGGTATGGGCCAGCCCTGGGCATGGGCCAGCGCATTGAGCAGGAGGCCCGCACCGGCCGAGGCGGGAGAAGGCAGCCGGGACACGGCATGGGCCGCCACGCCGGTGAGCAGGGCCGGTGCCCGGTCTTGCCTAAAACGGAGGTTCCACAGCGGCGACCCCTGCTCCGCCGTTCGGAGGCCCATGATCGCGGCGGCCGCCGGCCGGTTCGGAATCCGCAGCAGCTGATCAGACGTGGTTTCCACGATGCCGTCGATGTGCCGCACGAGCGGAGCCATGAGCCTGCGGTAGGCGCGGCCGTCACGCCCCAGTTCGTCAGCTGTCCGGTCCAGGGACTGGTACGCGAGGGCCGACCGGCCGCGGTCCAGCGGCGAGCCGAACTGGACGGCGGGAATCCTCAGTTCGACCCGGCGCGGCAGTTCGAAGGCCCGGAAAAACGGCGACGCAAGCGCCATGGGATGCACCGCGGAGCAGACGTCATGCCAGTGGCCCTCCTCCATGACCTCGGAGGTCCGGGTTCCGCCGCCAATGTCCGGGGCGGCCTCGTAGACGTGCACCTTCAGCCCCGCCCTGGCCATGAGGACGGCAGCGGCGAGCCCGTTGGGGCCGGAACCGACGACCGCGACGTCAGCCATCGCGGGAGCCCACCCGCCAGGGCACCACGGACGCCGACGGGCGCAACAGATCCACCCGGATCCGGTCAGGGGCATTGTTGAACGGCCCGCCGTGCGGATCGTCCATGGAGTGCCGGCGGATCGGATCGTACCGAGGGTCCCAGATGTCCCAGACAACGCGCACCATCAAATATGCAGTAGCGAGCATATGTGCAGCAACGGCCAGGACGTAGTAGGGCATGTCGATGTTGTGCTGTGAAACGCCACCGCTGGTCACTTGGCCAAGATACATCCAGACCGCGGCCCAGTGCAGCCCCTCGATTCCCTGCCAGATGAGGAAGTCGCGCCACTTCGGCCGCGCCAGCGCCAGCAGGGGAACCAGCCAGAGGACGAACTGCGGGGAGTACACCTTGTTGGTCAGGATGAAGGCCGCGACGATCAGGAAGGCTAGCTGCGCCAATCGTGGCCGCCGGGGGGCCGTCAGGGCCAGGACCGCAATGAGGACACAGGCCACGACGAATACGTTCAGGGCCAGCGTGTTGATGGCCTCGGGTGTCAGGGGAGTCCACCGGACGCGCTCAGCCACCAGGTTGTACGCGAACCAGGGCGAGCTGAACCCGGCCGGGCGGTCCTGGGTGAACTCGAAGAAATACTTCCAGCCGGCGGGGTCCCGTACGGCAACGGGCAGGTTGACGGCCAGCCAGGCAAGGGTGGCAGCCGCCGCCGTGACCACGAAGGCGCGGATTTTCCCGGTGCGCAGGGCCAGCAGAAGGATCGCGCCGAAGACGAGGACGGGGTAGAGCTTCGTGGCCGTGCCCAGGCCGATCAGGATCCCGGCGAGGACCAGCCGCTCCCTTGAAAAGAAGTACATGCCAAGCGCCAGCAGGGCCACGGCCCACATGTCCCAGTTGATCACGCCGGCGAGGACGATTCCTGGCGCGAGGGCCACCATGGCCGCGTCCCAGGGGCGCTTCCGGGTCATCCGCGCCGTGGCCAGAACAGTGACGATCCAGACAGCGGTGATGAGGGTTGCGTTGACGTCGAAGTAGCCGAGGATCCGGGCATCGGTCACGCCTTGGCCCGGGACCAGCAGGGCCGTGATTCCGGCGATGAGCCCCATGAGCACGGGGTACTCAAACAGAGTGCCCGGAGTGACGAACGGGAAGGCTCCATCGCCGATCCCGCGGTTGCGGAACAGTTCCGGAAAATCGGAATAGCACGTGGAGTAGAAGTGGGAGGGCGTCTCCCAGCCGTTGGCCCGGCAGTAATCCTTGATGGCGATCCCCACCAGGGCGGCCAGGACAGTGAGGATGATGAGCACGCGTTCCACCGTGAAGAAACCGGGGGAGACGATCCCAGGAGCCGCACGGTGGCCCATGGGCCCGCCGATCAGTTCGGTGAAGTTCCTGAGGAACCGGTCGCTGCGGCTCGGCACGACGAGGCGCGCCCGCTTTCGATGGGGCGGCGTCTGTGTCTCCTGCATGTGTTTGAGCTTACCGGTGGACGTGTTGGGCACGGCGGACGCGGCGAGAGCCCGCGCGTAGCCGCGCGGGCTCCCTGCTGAGCGTGCTAGACACAGCAATCCATCAGTTCCTCCTTGTTGGACAGGAAATTTGGCGGACGCGGTGTCAGCGCATGCTGCTCATTTGCTGGTGCATCAGCACGTAGACGTCCTCCCGTTTCCGGTCGAGCAGCCGGCTGTTGAACTGCTGCTGCTGGTTCATTCCTGAGTTCCGGCCGGAAAGTACTTCCTGGAGTTTGCGGAGCATGGCGTTCACCTCCTTTCGTTGCGGGCTAGTGGTGCTGCTGGCGGCGCCGGAGACGACGGCGGTACTGCTACTGGGTGTCATGACGGGTCCTTGGTCTTCGGGGTGGAACTTTGTTTCGGGATGGATAGGGAGAGGTTTGGAGATGGACAGGGCCGGCAATTCGGGCATGACAATTAGGGCCATTTGAATTCTTCAAAGAATGGCCGAAAGGAGGCATAGAAATGCCCGGTACAAAGAAAGAGAAATCCGCAAAAAGCGGTAAATGGCCCCGAAGCGGTAGCGCCGCAGATCCCAACAAGAAGCAGGGTTCCGAATTATGGGGTGCTGCGCAACCGCGTGGTTCCGCTACATCAGACCGCCGTGGCCAGAAAATCCCCTAAAGAAGGGGGATCAGTTTCCTGCTAACGCCCCACTGGGGCAGGCACCAGGAGCGCGAGGATCAGGAGCCGGCAAATCCGTGAAGAGGGCGCGGGTCAGCAACGAAGGCCGGGATCGCGGTGATGGTCAACTTCCATCCGCTAGTCAAAGTAATCATTTTCCCAACCTCCTTTTCTGCTCTGCCGTTGCACCAGCTGACTGGCCGGACAACGCGCGCCGTGACCCTGGCAAGCCGCACTGGGATCAGAAATAAAATTACACCAGGAATGGCGATCTTGACTACTTAATTCTCAAACAAATTCGAGAATCACCCGGAAACTATTCCTAGAGGCCCCAGCGGACAATGGCAGGAGTCCGTTTATCCCAGCCGAGCGTGCACACTTTCGCCGTGCCAAGAATGAAGTGCCGGCCCTCTTCCGGAGCGAGTTCGAGCCACCGTGCCGTGAGGATCCTCGAGAAGTGGCCATGGGCCACAATCAGGACATTGTCCAGGCCTGATTCCAGGACCCGGGCCACGATTTTGTCCGCCCGGGCGGCCACGTCAGTCAGCTTCTCGCCGTTCGGAACGCCGTGCGTCCAGATCAGGTAGTCCGGGTTGTCCTTCCGGATCAGGTCCGAGCTGATGCCTTCGTAGTCGCCGTAGTCCCATTCGACAGCCAGCGGTTCGTGGACGGCATCGGGGAAGCCGGCGAGTTCCGCGGTACGGCGTGCGCGGCGCAGCGGTGAGGTCAGCACCAGGTCGAAGTCCACGCTGTCCAGGATCTTGCGCGCCTCAACCGCCTGCTGTTCGCCCTCCACCGTCAGGGGAAGGTCAGTCAGCCCCGTGTACTGGCCGCTCTTGGACCATTCGGTTTCACCGTGCCGCAGTATCCAGAGCTGGGTACGGGCGATGTTGGCGGCGTTCACTTAGGACTCCTCGGTTGGGGAAGGTTCGACGGCGGCGGGAGACTTGGCTGGGTCCGGCGCCGCAGCGCTCGGAGCGGCGGACTCCGGTGCTTCGGGGGCTGATTCGGGCTGCTCGGCCCACCAGGCCAGCAGCCGGGACTCTGCGACGGCCGCGTCCAGCGGGCCGTGCTCCATCCGCTCCTCCAGCAGGTATTTGTACGCCCTTCCCACCACAGGTCCGGGCTTGAGCCTCAGCAGGGCCATGATCTGGGCACCGTTCAGGTCCGGCCGCACAGCCTCCAGGGACTCCTGCTCGCGGAGGGCCTCGATCCGTGACTCGAGATCGTCGTAGGCGAAGGACAGCCGCTCGGCCTTGCGCTGGTTGCGGGTGGTGACGTCCGACCGGGTCAGCCGGTGCAGGCGTCCCAGCAGGGGTCCGGCGTCGGTGATGTAGCGGCGCACGGCGGAGTCGGTCCAGCCCGCCTCGCCGTAGCCGTAGAAGCGCATGTGGAGTTCCACGAGGCGGGCGACGGCCTTGATGGTGTCGTTGTCGAAGCGGAGGGTCTTCATCCGCTTCGCGGTGAGTTTGGCCCCCACCATGTCGTGGTGCCGGAAGCTCACCGCGCCGCCCGGTTCGAAGCGGCGCGTAGCCGGCTTGCCGACGTCGTGCATCAGTGCGGCGAACCGCAGGATGAAATCCGGGCCGGGCACCAGACCGTCTTCGTCCGTCTCAAGGGATGCCGCCTGCTCCAGTACCTGGAGGGAGTGCTGGTACACATCCTTGTGGCGGTGGTGTTCGTCGGATTCGAGGCGGAGCGCGGACACTTCGGGCAGCACGAACTCGGCCAGTCCGGTGTCCACCAGCAGGTCCACACCCACGCGCGGGTGCATGCCGCAGATGAGCTTGACGAGTTCATCGCGCACACGCTCGGAGGAGATGATGCTGATGCGGTCGGCCATCTGGGTCATGGCAACCCTGACGTCGTCATGAACGGCCACGCCCAGCTGGGACGCAAACCGGGCGGCGCGCATCATGCGCAGGGGATCGTCAGAAAAGGACGCCTCGGGGGCGCCGGGGGTGGCCAGCACCGAGGCGTGGAGGTCGCGGACGCCGCCGAAGGGATCGATCAGCTCCATCGACGGCAGCCGCAGCGCCATGGCGTTGATCGTAAAGTCGCGGCGCAGCAGGTCGTCGGTGAGCGAGGACCCGAAGGCCACCACGGGTTTGCGGGACTCCGGATCGTAGGCCTCGGCGCGGTACGTGGTGATCTCGATCTGGAAGCCGGCCTTGCGCATGCCGATCGTTCCGAAGGCGCGCCCAATCTCCCAGAAATTGTCCGCCCACTTCTTAACCAGCGCGACAGTCTGGTCCGGCGTGGCGTCAGTGGTGAAATCAAGGTCCGGGGACGTGCGGCCCAGGAAGAGGTCGCGGACCGGTCCTCCGACGAGCGACAGCTCATGACCGGCATCCACGAACCGCTGCCCGAGCTCCAGGACCACCGGGTCCACCTGGAAGTCGACGGTGTGGAGATCAGTCTTTTGATGTGCGTGCGCCATAGTTACTTAAGCTTGTCAGAAAACCATCCCCAACCACACCAAATGGCGGTCATTGCGGGATGGCGGCGGGAAAGTCCGTCATATGCAGTCCACTTGGAAGTCATGTTCCGGTCATCACCAAGGGGCAAGAGTCGTTAGAGTGGACTTCATGGCCCATCCCGTACCGAGCGCTCCCGGCAGGAGGACGAACCCACCGTTGCCATCGGCAATCGGTGCCCACGTCGCGCCCGCCCCGCACTCGGCGCCGGCCTCCCTTCCCACCGTTGAGGAAATCTCCGCCGGCGGCGTCGTGGTGGACACGTCCGACGGCGAATTGAGGGTCGCGATCATCGCCCGCCTTAATAGGGGCGGACGTCTGGAATGGTGCCTGCCGAAGGGGCATCCGGAGGGCCGGGAAAACAACGAGGAAGCCGCTGTCCGCGAGATCGCCGAGGAGACCGGCATCGACGGCAAGATCCTGGCCCCGCTGGGCAGCATCGACTACTGGTTCACCGTCAGCGGGCACCGGGTGCACAAGACCGTCCACCATTACCTTCTGCAGGCGACGGGCGGCGAGCTCACCATCGAAAACGATCCTGACAAGGAAGCGGTGGATGTTGCCTGGGTTCCCATTCACGAGCTTGCCCGCAAACTCTCCTTTCCCAACGAACGCCGCATCGCGGACCTGGCCCGCGAAGTCCTGCCCGAACACCTCTGAAGGGTCAGAACCCCGTACGGCGACCCCGCGGGTTGCGGCATTATGTGCGCGCGGGTGAGACGATGAAGACGATGTCAGCAGCCAACCCACCTTCCGAGCAGCCCGCGCAGCCAGGCGAAACGCCTCCCGGTGTGGTGCCCTCCGGCGAGGCTGTTTCCGGTGCCGCCCAGCCCGGCGGGGCACAGCCCGGCGAGGCCCGCTCCAGCGCCGTCATGGCCGCCGGCACCCTGGTCTCCCGGATCCTGGGCTTCGGCAAGACCTGGATGCTCGGCGCCGCGCTCGGCCTGGGCTCCACGGTCAATGACACGTTCATCAACGCCAACAACCTGCCAAACCTGATCTTCCTGCTCGTTGCCGGCGGCGTGTTCAACGCTGTGCTGGTCCCGCAGATCATCAAAGCCAGCAGGGCTCCCGACGGGGGAGCGGACTACATCAGCAGGCTGCTCACGCTGGCCGTTCTCGTCCTGTTGGCCCTGACCCTGCTGGTCACCCTGCTGGCCCCCTCGGTCATTGAACTGACCACCCAGGGTTACTCGCCGCAGCAGAAGTCGCTGGCCGTTGCCTTCGCCTTCTGGTGCCTGCCGCAGATTTTCTTCTACGGCCTGTACGCTCTGCTGACCCAGGTCCTCAATGCCAACGGCGCCTTTGGGCCTGCCATGTGGGCGCCCATCTTGAACAACATCGTGGCCATCGCGGGCCTTGGCATGTTCATCTGGATTTTCGGCGCCAACGTGGCAAATCCGCATTCGCTGGACAACTGGGGCGACTCCCAGACGTTCTTTATCGCGGGCTTCTCCACGATCGGAGTGGTCGCCCAGACGGCCATCCTGCTGATCCCCGTGTTCCGGCTGAAGCTGGGACTCCGCCCGCGGTTCGGCTGGCGCGGGGTGGGACTCGGCCACGCCGCAAAGCTGAGCGTCTGGACGCTCCTGACTGCCGCCGTCGGGCAGTTGGCGTTCCTCTATGTCATGCGCATCGCCACCATTCCGGGCACGGAGCGGCTTCGCCTGGAGAAGGCGGGCGACCTCGGCGCCGCCGCCATGCTGCCCGGCAACGCGGTGCTCGAGGTGGCCAGCCAGCTGTACCTGCTGCCGCACTCGATCATCGCGCTCTCCCTGGCCACGGTGCTGTTCAACCGGATGACCCGGGCCTCCCAGGAGGGGAACCGCGACGAACTGCGCGATGCCCTGTCCCAGGGGCTGCGGACCATGGCGGTGGCGACTGTTTTCGGTGCCCTGGCGCTTTTCGCGCTGGCGGGTCCGCTGGGCATGTTCTTCTCCGGCGGCCGTTCCACGGACGGCGTCCTGCTGGCCCAGACCCTCACCATCCTGGCGCTCAGCACGCCGTTCATGAGCGCCAACTTCATGATGTCCCGTGTCTTCTATGCCAATGAGGATGCGCGGACACCGTTCTACATCCAGCTGGTCCTCGCCCTGGTCAATGTTGTGGCGGCCTTCTTCATCCAGTTCCTGCCGTACAACCAGATCATCTTCGCCATCGCCATCCTTTACACCGCAGGCAACATCCTGTCCGTGATCGTGAGCGCGTTCTTCCTGCGCCGGCTCCTGGGGCATCTGGACGGACCGAGGATCGCCAACTCCTACATCCGCATGGGCTACGCCGCCCTCGGTTCTGCCGTGGCCGGCGTGGGCGCCCTGTGGCTGCTGGGCAGCTACAGTCCCGTGGGCTTCGCGTGGAGCAGCCGCCCGGCCGCGCTGGTGACCATCGTCGTCGTCGGCCCCATCATGCTGGCCGCTTATCTGCTCCTGCTGAAGCTGTTCCGAGTCACCGAGCTGCGGGACCTTTTGCGGCCGCTGCTGGGACGCCTCGGCCGCGGCGCTGGCGCCCCGGCGGCAGCGGGTGCGGCGCCTGCTGGTGCGGCTTCCGGAGGCGGCGCCACGGCGTCCGCTGCACGGCGTCCGACGCCGGAGCGCGCCACGGTCTCCGTGGACACCGGTCTGATTCCCAGAATTTCCGGCGAATTCGATTCGGCTTCCTTCCGTGCCGGGCCGGCGCCCCAGCCGGAGCCGGCTCCGGAGCCGAGGCCGGCGTCGGCGTCGGCGAACCATGGCGGGACCGCGGACAAGGCCGCCTCCTACTTGCCGGAAGAGGACGTACCCAGCACGGCCCGCGGAAACGCCCTGCGCGAACAGATCCCGCTCCCCGGACGCCGGACATTCCAGGGAACAGCCGGCCAGAACCCATATTTCAAGCGCGGGCGGAAGAAGAAAAAGTAACCGCAGGGGGATTTGGCCAGCCCTGTCTCCCTCAGCCGTTGCACTGCATCGGCTAGGATCGAAAAAGAACAAGGGTAGTTGCAGGTCAGGGGTCAGCCGGCTTGCTGGAGGTCCCCCACGGCGAGAAATCGCCAGGCCCGCGCAATTCCCGGACAGCCTAGGAGGAACACGTGTCCCACCCGATCGATGTCGGATCAGTACTTGGCGGCCGCTACAAGGTCACGGCCACAGTACTGACCTCACATGACCAGGATCTGGTGCTGGACGGTGTCGACCAGGTCCTGAACCGCCCGGTCAGCATTCTGGTGGCCGGACCGCACAATGCGGATCAGGTAGCCCAGAGCGCCCGTGAAGTGGCCACCGGCGAGCGTCCGGGGAGCGTCCAGATCCTGGACCTTGGCGTGAGCGACGCCACCACCTATCTCATCACCAATCACACTTCCGCTCCCGACCTGCTGGATTTAGTGGTCGCTTCCAACCCGCCCTACGTCGAGCCGTTCTTCACGGACACGCTCGGCAGCGAGATCTTCGGCCAGGCCCGCTCGCATGAACCGGAAACGTACGACGACGACGAAGTAGTCGACGCCGGCTACATCAACTACGGAGACAACCAGCACAGACAGGCTGATCAGTACAGGGCGGCTGCCCCCAGCCCTGCGGCCGGACGTGCCCCGGCGGGCACCGCAGAGCACGGAGCGGGAGCGCAGGCTCCCACTTCACCCGTGCGCAAAGCCCCCGTGGTGCCTCCTCTTCCGCCGGCCCGTCCGTCCGCCAGTCCTTCTGCCGGAGCCGCAGGGGCTGCAGGCGTAGCCGGTGCGGCGGCCGGCGCGGCCTCCGCCGGGCAGGGCCGGCAGCAGTCGGATGCCCCCGAGACCACCGCTCCCCAGCCTGTTCAGCGTGAGAACGTGGAACAGGCACTTCTGCAGCGCGAGACCAATCGCTCCGCGGACCAGGCATCCGGCTCACGCGAAAGCGCCGGTACGGGAGCAGGCCAGGACGCACCCAAGGTGTCGCTGTGGTCCGAGGACGACTACGACTACGCGCCCGAGGACCAGTACGCCGACGACGACGGACCGAACGAAACTGACAGGCGGGCGGGCAATTTCCCCGCTGTGGCCAGGACCAGCACTGTTCCCGCCGCAGGCGGCTATGACTACGACGATGACGACGACGAACCGCAGCGCGAACCCCGATCCATGCGCTGGCTCGTCGGAGGCCTGCTGGCAGCGGTTCTGATCGTTGGACTCATTTTTGCCGTCACCAACCTGGGCAGCCTCTTCAAGACCACGCCGCAACCGGACGCAACGGCTGGGTCAACAGTGCCGCCGTCGTCCGCGACGCAATCCGGGTCACCGACCCAGAGCACTGCTCCGGCAGCAGGACCGCCGGCCATTGAGGGCATCACCCGCCAGGGCAGCTTCGATTTTGCTTCGACCTACGACGCCGATCTCACCAAGACGTTCGACGGCAACGCGGCGAGCTACTGGTCAGACATGGAGTTCGCCACGGAGGACTGGGGCGGCCTGGCTCCTGACGGTGTTCCCCTCGTGGTCAAGCTGAAGAGTCCCGCCAAGGTCTCCTCCATCACGTTGAACCAGCTGGGCGCGTCCGGCGGAAGCATCAGCGTGTTCACGAATGACCGTCCGTCCCTGGACGGCGCCAAGCAGGTAGGCTCCAACAGCTTCACCTCGCCGGATCTCACCATGCCGCTGGCTGAACCCGTCGATGCGCAGTACGTGATCGTGTCCATCAAGACGCTGCCCAGGCTCGCGGCACCCAAGACCCGCTACGGATACGGCCTGCGGCTTGCTGAAATCAAGGTTCAGTAGGCAGGGTTCGGCAGGCACGGTTCGGCAGGCACGGTTCGGTAGGCACGGTTCGGTAGGCACTGTTCAGTAGGCACGGCGTTCCGGGGCGCAGGAGCCCCGGGATCAACGCCAGACTCTGGCCGCCCGGCAGCCCTGTGCGGCGGGCACTCGGCTTCCGCGGTCCGGGGTAACAGGAAGGCCTTGACACTCCCCAAGACGGTAACCTTGGGGAACGTCTTGTGATGGTGTGTGCGTGCGGGCCCTATGCGCCTTCACCGGGTCTCCACCACGTCTGGAATATTCGGCACCGTCAAGCAGTTGTGCCATGTGGCCGGCTGGAAAGCGGGCGCATCGACTAAGGAAGAGGTTCACCGTTCAGTGAGCAACGCAGAAAACAGCGCGTCAGAAGTTCGTGATGTCATCATCGTCGGCTCGGGTCCGGCAGGCTACACCGCCGCCGTGTACACGGCACGCGCCAATCTGAAGCCGCTGCTTCTGGCCGGTTCGGTCACAGCCGGTGGCGAGCTGATGAACACCACGGACGTCGAGAACTATCCCGGATTCCCTGACGGCATCATGGGACCGGACCTGATGGAGAACTTCGAAAAGCAGGCTGCCCGTTTCGGGACGGAAATCCAGTTTGAGGACGTCACGGCCCTGGAGCTCGACGGCGACATCAAGACGGTCACCATCGCCACGGGGGAGACCTTCCGCGCACGCGCCATCATCCTGTCCACCGGATCGGCGTATCGCGAGCTTGGCCTCGCGAACGAGAAGCGCCTTTCGGGCCACGGCGTAAGCTGGTGTGCAACCTGCGACGGTTTCTTTTTCAAGGACCAGGACATCGCCGTCATCGGCGGTGGCGACTCCGCAATGGAGGAGGCGCTGTTCCTCACCAAGTTCGCCAAGTCAGTCACCGTCGTTCACCGGCGCGACACGTTGAAGGCTTCCAAGATCATGGGCGACCGCGCCCAGGCTCACGAGAAGATCAACTTCGTCTGGAACACGGCCGTTGAGGACGTGCTGGGCGGAGACAAGGTCACCGGCGTGAAACTGAAGAACCTGATCGACGGCTCCGAATCCGAACTTGCCGTCACCGGCGTCTTCGTGGCCATCGGAAACGATCCCCGCACCGAGCTGGTCAAGGACACCCTCGAGATGGCCGACGCCGGAACCATTGCGGTGGAGGGCCGCAGCTCCCGGACCAGCGTCAAGGGTGTCTTCGCCGCCGGCGACGTCGTGGACCCGACCTACCGCCAGGCCATCACGGCTTCAGGCTCAGGTTGTGTCGCCGCGATCGACGTCGAACACTACCTCGCTGACCTTCACGCCTGACCGGCGCTGATCACCGTTCGAAGAGAGAGACAAGGGTTATGAGCAACGCAAAAGACGTAACAGACGCAAGCTTCAGCACGGACGTGCTGGCCGCCGACAAGCCGGTAATCGTGGATTTCTGGGCCGAATGGTGCGGACCCTGCCGCAAGCTGGGTCCCATCCTGGATGAGATCTCCGTGGAGTATGGCGAAAAGGTGAACGTCGTCAAGGTCAATGTCGACGACAACCCCGCCATCGCCGCCGAGTACGGCATCACCTCCATTCCTGCCGTGTACCTGTTCCAGGGCGGCGAAGTGAAGAGCACAGTCATCGGCGCCAAGCCGAAGCAGTTCTTCGAAAAGGAATTCGCGGACGTCCTGTCCTAGTAGCGTCCTCCTGTCCTTCGCGAGCGGCAGTCGCCGAACGGCGCTGAGCAGCTGACGCCGAAGGCAGACCAGTGGTCATCACTCCAGGGGAGTGGTGGCCACTTTCGTTTGCATTGGGAACTTGGGCGACGGACTCGGACCAGGCGAGGGAACTCGGACCAGCCGTCGCTTCGTGCAGAGCGGCTAATGGAGGGCGCTTGCTGCCGCCGCAAAACTTGGCTTGGACTGCGGTGGCAGTTCCGCCCGGGAGGTCCTAGCGCTTCAGGCATCCGCCGCGCCGCTTGGTTGCGATGGCCGTGATACAGGAGCAGCGCGCTTGCCGATGCAGTGTCGCTTTTCACAATTGATATCTGTTTCACAAGTTGCTTGAATTCGTCAGACGGACTTCGGGGTGACGGCCGTCTCGTCCATGAGCAGGAGTCGGGCTAGGACGGACGATTGCGACCGTTGCCAGCAACATTTGGCACATGATCGACTGCTCGGGGCTGGCCCGGGGCGCGCGGTTCGTTTCACGTGAAACATTCGGTGCCGATTCCACGCCTTCTCTCGCGTGGGAGGTCAGGCGGCAGAATGCCCAGCCTTCGGAAACCAGGACACGGCGGATAACACCGTCATGGTCCACATCGCTGCGTGGATCGTGTGGATCGATTGGTGCATCTTGCGGCCGAGAACCTGCGCATCATGCAGCCGAGAACCTGCGCTTTGGCCGCCCATAGGCAGCACCCGAAGTTTCGCCGGCATCTTCCGGTGAGAGCTGCTCGTCGTCCGATCTGTGGAACCATGCCTAACGTCCGGTCCGGCCGACTCGCGGAAATCCAATCGCGCGTCCATCCGGGAGCTACCACGCCCTTGCTACGTCTCTGTCCACGACGGGGCACGCTGCTCGTCGCGTGGGGTGTTTCACGTGAAACACGGTGACCGTGGCGACGTATTCATTACCGATTTCTCCACCGAAGTGGCCTCTTTATCGTTTTGGGGGAGCCCCAGCCCACTGAACCCACCCACGCGGCACAGGCTGTGCACACCTCGGCGGCTTCAGCGTCTGCCCAGCGCCCGGGTCCTGAGATTCCAAGCATGAGCGGACGCCCTGTTTGCACAGGAAGACAGGTCAAGCGCCAGATCGCGGGAAAGGGAACGAACCGGCGAGTGGACGAAGCCGGCAGGAGGAAGAATCGGCGCGGCCCGAAACAAGCGAGGAGTGGACACTTACATGAGTGAGTCTCGGCAGCGCAATGCGGCACTATGTGGCAAGCCCCGCGCCACACGGCAGCCAGCATGTCTCGACTGTCGCGTTCCGTGGTCGATCAACGCCTCTGATTCAACCCGCTTCTTATTCAGTCATTACTTCCCCATCCCACCGCTCCTCCATCTGTCGACCGACTTCTGGGCATTGACGCCCCGAACCGCTCAACCACGACGGCGCCTTGGACCTATTCAATCTCCGCAGATTTCACAGATTCCAACCCAGAGCGGCAGAGGACTATGCGGGGGATAGGCTATCCCAGGCACATAGAGGGAGCGATCGACCTTGAGGTGGTTGGCTGGGCACGAGTTCGCCGCCGACTCCGAACGCCAGAAGGTCAAGAACCCGACGGAATAACCTTTCGGTCCGCGCTCAGACGCGGAAGTGCGCGCGAACCTGGGCACGTACGTCCATGGGTCTTCGTGGCGAATCGATCTACCGCCGCTTCGCACGCACCACGTGCAATGCGGAACTCGCGCCTTTGAGACGTCACGGTGTCCAGCGTGCCGTCGATGGTGCCCCCACCAAGAGATCCCTCTCAAGTGCATCGCACCAGCACAAGACATCACACTCAAGGACATCTCACCAGCACTAGTCACTCAGACCGAGGGGCGTACATCACCAGAGAACGTGTCCGGTGGAACGTCCGGATTCGCCTAGGGAGCTGTACGAAGCTGCACCACGGACAATTCGACCACGCATCGAGCTATCCGAGCCAGTGACGACAGGCGCGAGGCTGAGATCACGTGCCGTCTGCCCATAGGGTTCAGACCGTTTCACGTGAAACAGGATCCGGGACGTTTCACGTGAAACAGGACCGGACCCATAGGCATGAGCGGGAACGCAGACTGCGCCCTGTTGCTCGATCCGCCCACGTGAAACAGCTCCTGCCCTGCGGATGCCCCTGGGCCGCAGTGGCCCGGTGGTCTTCCAAAGCTGTCTAAGCGGAACGGGAATCTCTGCCGTCCCGCTTGGACTACACCACCGTCCGACACTAACGAGACATGGTGATCCGAGAACACCTCGTCCGAGACAGTCCATCATCGTCCCCATGACGGACGATCACCTGACTGCGGCGCGGAGATACGATACAAAGGGCTGAGCGTTGGTGGCTCAGCGCAACAGGTCACCCACGACTTCGGTCCTGCCAGTGGCCTCGACTACGAACCTCAGCCGCCTGGAGCACCTGGCGTCCACTCCTGAAGAGCCGGCCGTGCGTCCTAGCCGACGGTACTCGCTGACGCGGATATTGCTCCGCCCCTTTGCAGCCATACGCCCTCCCGCAGTGGCTGGCGGCGACACCCAGACCGTGAGCCACGCTAGTCAGACGGTGCATCGCCATATCCCAACCACGCGTCCCGGGCCTCATCGCATCTCAGCGACGTGCCTTAACGCCAGCGGCCACGAGAGCGACAGTCAGCCATCTCCACACCCGGAACCCCCTGTGCCAAACGTCCTGCCGGCACAAGTGTCGCCCTATGGAAGCACAGCAATAAGGCTGCTTGCTATTTCGGCCGATCCGCACGCGGGGAACCCAGGACTGAGTGGGGTCAGCTCCTGTATCAGCAGTTCCTTCCCCGGCTGAGCACTGCCCCTCCCACGACCCCGGTCGACCGGCGCTGAAAATTCTTGCGTGCGAGACTGGCGAGATGTCGATGATCTGGATGATCGGTTCCGGGGCTCGTGGCCCCCGCTTCCCGTCGCGCCCTCTCCGCTCTCTGCCCACATCCCCGCGGTAGATACGCCTCCCTTGGCTCCACGTGGACGGGCCGCCCGTCGGCATCATGGTGGGTAGCGGCTCTGCGGCAGCTCCCAAGTCTTCGGTGGCATTGGGTCCCCTCATTGGGCGCTGCCATTCTTCAGTGAAGTGCGGACCTTACACAAGCGACAGGGCTTTGGAGTTCCACGGCACTTCCTTCGCGCAGCGAGCCACCTCCATCTTAAGATCCATTCCTCAGATGACATCTCGGTCCGACGCGTGGTCTCGCTCGGCCGTTTTCACTCCAGCCAGGGGCACAGCGATCAACGCCATGTGCACGCCCGCGATGAGTGTCGAACCGACCCGGGTTGCCACCTCGGACCCCGTCCATGGGAGGTGGATTTACAAGGTCGGGTTCGTAGTCCCCGGAGTCTGCCGCCACAGAGCGGCTGCCAATGCGCTGGTAATCTGCTTCGCCGTGGATGCATTCCGCTCGGGTGCATTCAGATAGCCGGCCATTCCAGGGGGAATTCCCGACTAGCAAAAGTGAGTTTGGCAGCGATCGACCCGAAACTTTTTGACTGGACCACTCACCGCGGCGAACTTTCCCACAGCCTGGACATGACATTATTCACAGTCTTATCCACAGTTGAATCCACAGGGTTTTCCACAGGCCTCTACGCTGTGATTTGTGACACTCCGGGCTCGACGCCGAAACCTCGCGGCGCGTCGGAGTGGTCTGCCCAGGCGCCTGCCCACGGGGTGAAGCCACGACCGCTCGTGGCTTCGGATCAGGACCATCGCCCACCCGCCGAAAATAAACTGATTCAGCTTAATCTTGGCCTGCCGCCGCCGCTATTTCGCCGGTCTACACATCGGGCCGTCCTTAGACTGATTGTTTCACGTGAAACGAGACGACAAGGCGGAGGAGCGCCGGCGTGCCACAGCTGTGCACTGCGTATTCCTGCCTGATGAATCGGCAGTCCCGGTGACACGCACGGGACCAATTACCCACAGAGTTATCCACAGGTTTATCCACTGTGATATCCACCGCATTATCCACCGGCACTCATGCCCATTGGGACCCGTTCGACTCACACCAGCAGCTCTCTGCCAGGTCCGTCCCTAGACCGTCCTCGCCAACTACGAACGACGTACTCACGCCAGAGTTAGAGATTCGACTCTTCGGCATCGACACGCACCTCGTCTACAGGTGAGTCGACAGGCATCATCTTCTATGGGCGGAGAACAGAAGTTCCCACTGGGATGGCGGATTCTGAGTACCCTACGTGCGCTGGTCAGGACATCGAATGGACCTGTGCCGAGGGCATCAACAGATCACACTGTGAATTTCAAGTTCAAGTTACTGCCGCAAAGCACTGCGAACCGAAGTCGGGGGAGCGCCCACAGCGCCACGTAACGCCCAGCTCGCTGCGCGACGCGGTCGGACTATGTTCGCGCTTGGCTCCCTCGTCCCGTGTCTGACCCGGCCCTGGACGGCCACGGTCCGTCGGCAGGGAACAGTCGATACAGGACAGTCGGCACAGACGTTTCACGTGAAACGTTGACGACAAGGTCCCACAAAGGGCGGGTCACGCGGGAACATATCCACCGTGAAATTGACGGACAATCTACGAGCGCAGTCAAGGAGCGCTGTGCAGCGCTGCCAAAGTGAGCAGTGTCCCAAGCAGCCAAAGGCCTAAGGGTCATGCCGGCCCCGGTGAGCCGCGTCTTCCCCTCAGCAGCTGACATGGAGCCCGGAGACATGAGCGCCGACGTCTCTGCGTCTTGCACCGAGATATCTTGGTGATGACAGCGCCAGAGCGATGGGGGACCGTCCGGCGCTCAGTCCGCAGGAACTCATCAGGAGACCGCTGAATCCGGCGCGCCCGCCCATTGGCAGGCCCACAACTCTGAAGCTATCCAGCGCCAAAAACCGACACGAGAGCCAAAGAACTGCCACCAGGAACACCTTCAGGATCATCCAGGGCCACCGTCTCCGAGTCGAGTACGAGCACGTCCATCCACGAAAAGCTCATAGCTTGCTACCCGCGTTCCTCGTTCAACGGTGGACTTCACAAGTCAGACCCTCCGCCGACCGCCGCCGCACCGACTTCTCGGATAGCACCCTCGGAGTGGCAGTATGCCCGGCCGGCCATACCGGGCCGGTACACCGGAGTGGCGATGTCGTTCCAAGGAGGATCAGGAATCACAACAGTGTCGTAGGTCCCGCAGGTTCGTAGGTCCCAAGATTTCGTAGGTCCCAACCCTTGGCAGATCCCAGGACTTGGCAGGTCCAGAGAGCGGCTCGGAAGAGCACCGTGGCTGAACCTCCCGCCAGCGGGTCGTCGCCGCCGGAAGTGGACTGCGCCGCCCACCGCACCGACTGGACCACTCAGTCATTTGCCTGACTATAGTTCGCTAACAAGGGAGAACAGCTGCAGCGCCCCCCGACCCCGCAATTTGGTGGCGAGATTCCCGTGCAGCTGACTGCGCTACGCATTTACCTTTGTGGGTACCGACTTCAACGCATTCGGGGCCGACGCCACACCGACCTATATATGGGACGTAGATGCACCTTTGCAGCACAGTCCCAACTAAACCGTCTACGTCCCGCGAGCCCGCCGACCAAGAATCGAGCCAACCAAAAGCCGGGCCCTCGACATTGCTTCAGACGGTCCGTTTCACGTGAAACGTACTGGGGGAGCCGTGTGGATACTTCAGGCTGGCTCGTTACTGTGCAGTCCTCCTGCGCTGCAACGACACCGCCGATGGTGGCCTGCATTACATCCGAGCTGTGCCCATCCATCCGGATCAATCGCCGGAATAGGCCACCTGCCGGAATGGGCCACCCGCCGGAACAGATCACCCATCCCCGCAGCCGGAACAGCGGGCGCAAGGGCGCAGGCAGAGTCCCCGTATGCGAATTGAGCCGCGTAATGGGCGTGCGAGGCCCTGGTTCACGGTCACGTAGGAACCGTCCTTGCGGCATCCTCCAGCAGCAACAGCGGCGGTTTCCAGGGCCGCGAGTTAATCAAAGACAGCGCAGCCGGATCATTAATGCTCTTATCCGCCTGCCAAGGCCCCCTCAGTGGCGTGGGAGGAGGACCGGGCCCTGCATTCCATGGACGCTCAACAGCGGTTAGGCTAGGTCGGCAGGGCAATCGGAGGCGGCTATGTGGGGTGCTGGGGCGGCCCGAGCGGCCATAGCGAGACACAATCGCAAGTACGGTACATTCAACTGCTTGTCCGCCGCCGGAGGACTCGCCCCACGGCCTGGCCGCGGCGGCTACGAACGACGCTAACACGTTCAACAGGACCGTTCACTCCATGGGATGAACCCATTAAAGGGGGACCATTCGCGGATCCTGGAGCGGGATTCACTAATACCCCTCGATATATGCGGCGACAACGGTACTAATACAAACCAGCGTAAAAGCAACATGAGGAACATTTCCCGCGGAACATCGCCTTCGAACTTTGCCCGCGGTCCATCGCCCGCGGTCCGCTGCCCGGCGCCAGTAAGCCCGATCAGTAAAGCCGGTCAGGCAGCCCGATCAGTAGAGCCGGTCAGGCAGCCCGATCAGTAGGTCCGATCAGCAACGCCGATCAGGCAGCCCGATCAACTGGCACGCTGTGCTGCGGCCGCGACTGCAGCAACCTCGACCCGGCCGCTCTCAAACACTACGGCAGGCAGCATCTACGTGGTTGGGGTGCGAACTCGGAGCAGTGCTGGTCGAAGAAGAAGCCGAAACGGAGAAATTGGCCAAGATAAACAGACCAAACAAAAGGGCCCGTTTCACGTGAAACGGGCCCTCAAAATGCGATATTTCTAGCTTTCGGCCCCAGGAGCCAACACGTCCATGATTCTGTTGAGATCTTCCACGCTGGCGAACTCGATGCTGACGCGTCCCTTACGTGCACCCAACGAGATTTTGACGTTGGTGTCGAGGCGATCAGAAAGTGAGGAAGCCAGATAATCCAAGCGTTCGTGGCGCGCACCGGGACGGGGGATGTTGTTCTTCGCCGGTGTGGCAGGTTCACGGTGAAGAGTGACGGCTTCCTCCGTGGCCCGTACAGACATACCTTCGGCCACAATCTTTTGTGCAAGGCGTTCCATGGCGGCTGCGTCCGGCAAAGAGAGCAGTGCCCGGGCGTGTCCTGCGGAGATGACGTTTGCGGCCACGCGGCGCTGCACCAGCGGCGGAAGCTTGAGCAGTCGGAGCGTGTTCGACACCTGGGGGCGCGAACGGCCGATACGGTCAGCGAGTTGCTCGTGAGTCGTGCCGAAGTCTTCGAGGAGCTGCTGATAGGCGGCAGCCTCTTCGAGCGGGTTCAGCTGGCTGCGGTGCAGGTTCTCCAGCAGTGCATCGCGCAGCAGGTCATCATCCGTTGTATCACGGACGATTGCGGGGATCGTGTCCAGGCCTGCGGCCTGAACCGCCCGCCAGCGGCGTTCACCCATGACCAGCTCATAGGGTTCACCACCCTTTTCGGTTGAAGTACGAACCACAATTGGCTGGAGAACGCCTATTTCCCGAACCGAGTGAACCAGCTCTGCCATATCGTCCTCATCGAAGACGGTGCGGGGCTGTTTCCGGTTGGGATGAATGTCACCCACGGGAATTTCGGCAAACCGCACGCCCGGGACCTCAACAAGTTCGACGTCATTGCCAACTGCCCGGAAGACCGCAGCTGACTCATCGTAGGTTCCAACAGCTGCATTGGCCGGCACTTCATCGGCGGGCACTTCATCACTGGGCTTTCCGGCGGAGGTGGCAGCAGGCTCGGCCTCCGAGGCGGAACCGCGTCGCTTGTCCACCGTCTTCTCAGCCTTCGCTTCGGACCCGGCAGCAGACGACCCGGCAGCAGCGGACCGAGCGCCATCGGCTTTCACCGGAGCGGCCTTGTCCGTTGCCTCCTTGCTGCCGGCCTCGGCAGCGGCAGAACCCTTGGATCCGGAGGACCGGCCGGGCGTCGTCGGCGAGGGTTCAACAGCGGGAGCAGTTTCAGCGGACGCGGACTTGCGCGCTTCCGGAAAGAAAAGGTCCACGGGGCGTGACGGCGCTGTTCCGCTGCCCGAAGCGTTTGTCGAGGCGGAACTTGGAATGAGTGCGCCAAGACCGCGACCGAGCCCGCGTCGCTTATCGCTCATGGATAAATCCCTCCATTGGAAGAGCCCGGCTATGCCTGGCTCCGGCTGTTGCAGTGTTTGGAAAATTCTAGCGTTCAGCGATTTCCGCTGCGGCTTCCAGGTAGGAAAGGGCACCGCTGGAGGATGGATCGTACGTCATAACCGTTTGCTGATAGCTGGGCGCCTCGGAGATGCGCACGGAGCGCGGAACAACAGCGCCCAGCACCTGGTCCGGGAAGTGTTGGCGCACCTCAGCGGCGACCTGCGCAGCCAGATTCGTCCGGCCGTCGTACATGGTCAGCAGAATGGTGGAAACTTCCAGATCAGCATTCAAATGCTTCTGGATCATCTCGATGTTCTTCAGCAGCTGGCTGAGGCCCTCCAGAGCGTAATACTCACACTGGATGGGGATCAGGACCTCGCCTGCGGCGCAGAATGCATTCACCGTCAGCAGGCCAAGACTTGGCGGGCAGTCGATGAATATATAGTCCAGCCGTTCCTCGCCCTTTTTCTGGCGGGACTTGGCGTAAACGTCGATGGCGCGTCGGAGCCGCTGCTCCCGGGCCACGAGAGACACCAGCTCAATTTCGGCGCCGGCCAAGTGGATGGTGGCAGGAGCACAGATGAGGTTGCTGATGTCGGGGCAGGGAGCCACGACGTCCTCCAGCGGCAAATCATTGATCAGGACGTCGTAGATGCTGTCGACGTCGGCATGATGTTCGATGCCCAAAGCGGTGGAGGCGTTGCCCTGCGGGTCAATATCGATAACCAGGACATTCAGCCCGGCGGCCGCCAGAGCGGCCGCGATGTTGACGGTGGTGGTGGTCTTACCCACGCCACCTTTTTGGTTTGAAACTGTGAAGACGCGGGTTTTCTCGGGCTTAGGAAGGTCGCGGCCCAGAAGCCTCTCCCGGCGCCTGTTCTCGTGCGCGAGTTCGCGGGCGATGGGGCTTGAGTCGTCCAAGGTGTCCAGTACGTTCCCGGTGGCCGGTGTTTCACGTGAAACGTTCGCGGTACTCATGCTGCCCACAACCGAATTCAGGTGATTGGAGGCCGTAGCGACCGAGGGTACACCAAAGGCGCGTGCCGACCCCAAGGACACGAACGGGGGAATCCGCTGCGTGGAGGTTTCGCTACTGGTCACTGGGACACACTCACTCTCGTTCGGCTTTTTGCTGCCGTTCTCTAGCCTAACCGCTACGCCCTCAAGACCTGTGGCACCGGGCCTGGGCTAGGCGATCTTTTGGGTCTTCTTCACTACAATGCGCACCACGGTGGTGGGTTCCTCCAGCAGATCCTGCCCCACCGTCACAACGGAAGTCTGCACTCCGCCGAGCTTGCGGATCACCTTAGCGGCCTTTTCAATTTCCTCTGCGGCACTGCGGCCCTTGATGGCCACGACTTCACCGTCGCCATCCAACAGCGGGATGGTCAGGCCGGCCAAATTACTCAGTGCCGACACTGCCCGAGCGGTCACAACGTCAGCCTTCACCATTCCGACGGCCAGTTCAGCCCGGGTGCGCATAACCGTAACATTGCTCAGTCCGAGATCGTCAACGACCTCCTGCAGCCAGATGACCCGCCGCTCCAGCGGCTCGATGAGGGTCAGCTCCAGATCCGGGCGGGCGATGGCCAGGCAAAGGCCCGGCAGGCCCGCTCCGCTGCCGACGTCAACCACGTGACTTCCGTGCGCAATTTCGCTTTCAATAACCGCACAGTTCAGGACGTGGCGTCCCCACAGCCGGGGAATTTCCCGCGGACCGATGAGCCCGCGTTCGGTTCCCGATGTGGCGAGGTGCTCCACATACCGCTCGGCCAAGCCAAGGCGGTCCCCGAAGATCTTTTCCGCAGCCTGGCGTTCGGCCGGCGTTATTTCCACCATCAGTTGACCAGCCGGCGATTCAGTCGGCGGAGACGACGATGTGCCGACCGGCGCCTTCGCCCTCGGACTCGCTTACCATCCCGAGATCGGCCACGGCGTCGTGCACGATCTTGCGCTCATAGGCGCTCATAGGCTCAAGCGCGACGGCCTTACCGGTTTCCTTGACGGACGCCACGGCATCCTCGGCGATCTTCTGCAGGTGGCCCGCGCGCTCCTTGCGGTACCCGTTGATGTCGAGCACCAAGCGTGACCGGTTGTCCGTTGCCGAAAGAACCGAGAGACGGGTCAGCTCCTGGAGTGCTTCCAGTACCTCCCCGTCCCGACCCACCAGGCTCTCCAAGCCGGCAGACTCTTCCTCTGCGACGATCGAGATGTAGGTCCGTCCGTTGCGGACCTCGATGTCGATGTCGCCGTCGATGTCGGCAATGTCGAGCAGTTCCTCCAGGTAGTCAGCCGCGACGTCGCCTTCTTCTTCCAGGCGGCTCGCAGTCGTACCCTTACCGGCGTTCACTGCCTCGGTGGCGTCGTCCTGGTCTTCGCTGACATCAGCGGAAAGTGCGTGCTCAGAGCTCTCAACAGACATTACTTCTTCTTCCTGTTCTTACGTTGTGGCTGAATGCGCTGGCTGCGGGCTTGCGCAACCGCAGCGGCGGCAGCGGCCTCAGCCTCGGCGTCGACTTTCTTGCCACCCAAGATAGGCAGGGCCGGCAGGCCCTTGGCGGCACGGCGCTCGGCGAGGGCCTTCGCGGCCGGGGATCCCGGCGTCGGCATGCGGCGGATGACGAAGAACTGCTGCGCCATGGTCCAGAGGTTGGTGGTGGTCCAGTAGATGAGGACACCGATGGGGAAGTTGATGCCACCCACACCGAACACAATCGGCAGGATGTAGAGCATCATCTTCTGCTGGCGCATGAACGGGCTGGCCATGGCCTCTTCGGACATGTTCTTGGCCATGATCTGCTTCTGCGTGATGAACTGCGAGGCCGTCATGGCCAGGATCATCACGATGGAGAGGATCCAGACCGCGGTCTGGTTACCTGCGCCGCCGTGCAGCAGGGAAGCCGAAAGCGTAGCTCCAAAGATGCTTGAATCGTCGAACTGCACGACCTGTTCGTGGCTCATCGCCCCAATGCCGGCACCCTTGGTCCGGGCGGCGGTGATGCCGGAGAGCACCTGGAACAGCGCGAAGAAGAACGGCATCTGGATCAGCATGGGCAGGCAGGCGGAGAACGGGTTGGTCCCGTGCTTCTTGTACATGGCCATCTGTTCCTGGGCCATGGCCTGGCGGGACAGCTGGTCGGTCTTGCCCTTGTACTTGTCCTGCAGCTTCTTGAGGTCCGGCTGCAGGAGCTGCATACCGCGCTGGGCCTTGATCTGCTTTACGAACACGGGAATCAGGGCCGCACGGATCACCAGCACCAGCCCGATGATGGACAGCGTCCACGTCCAGCCGTTGGCAGCCGGCATCCCAATGCTGCTCAGGCCCTCATGGAAGCCCACCATGATGACTGACACCAGCCACTTGAAGGGAAACATGATTGTTTCAAAGAAGTCCATACGATATCCCTATTCGTTAGGCCGCAGCGCGGCCTTCTCCATCAGTCCGAGCAGCCAGGTATTTATCCGGGTTGTTCAGCACAACAATTGTGGGGGTCTGGTTGTCGGGCCATTCGCGGTGGCCGGCGGGGACGTGGTCCACGCCACCGGCGTTCCAGGGGTGACAGCGCACCAGGCGCCTGGCCGCAAGCCAGCTTCCCTTGACGGCTCCGTGAACCGTGATTGCCTCCAGCGCGTACGCCGAACACGAAGGAAAGAAGCGGCAGACCTGTCCGTACAAGGGTGAAATCACCTTGCGGTAGGCCTTCAGCAGAAGAATGAGGATATTGCGCGGCAGGTTCCAGAAGAATCTGCCGGCAGCCGCCGCTGCGGACTTGAGGGAAGGGACGACGGCGGCAGTCAGGTCAAGCACGCGGTGTCCCTTCCTGTGTTGTTCCGTTCGATCGCATTGCAGCCGACTTTGGATGGCGGCTACCCAGCCGCTTCATGGTTACTTCCAAGGCAGCGTTGTAATCCGCCAGCAGTTCTTGCCAGCTGGCAGTTGCCGATGCGGGCAGGGCACGCACCACAATAGCGAACCCGGTACCGTACTCGCGCAGCGAGACAGCACCGGCTTCCCTAAGTCTCCTCTTAACGAGGTTCCTGGCAACAGCGTTCCCGACACCCTTGGAAACGATGAACCCGATCCTGCTGGGTTCATCGGCACCGATAGTTGCCGTATATAAGACTACGTTCCGGCGTCCATTGCGGACGCCGGAACGTACAGTTGTTGAAAAATCGGTTGAAGTCCTCAGACGGTTCCTGGTGGCCAGCACCGTTAAACTCGCAAGGGGAAGATAACCGACGAGTCAGTATTTAGGCCGACAGTTCGACGCGGCCCTTGCCGCGGCGGGCAGCCAGGATGGCGCGGCCGGCACGGGTGCGCATACGAAGGCGGAAGCCGTGCTTCTTGGCTCGACGGCGGTTATTCGGCTGAAAAGTCCGCTTGCTCACGTTAGTTACTCCAGTGGATCAAAGGTGCGCCCACCCGATCAAAAAGGGGAAGAACTGGCCGACGCTAAGTTTTGTATATGTCTGCTTCCCCCGATTCCCGGAACGCTGGGCGTCTGGGAGGTCCAAATGGGGTCAGAAAGCAGGCACAAAGGACTCCACAACGTTAGGCCAAAACGCGACCCCGAGTCAAACCGGCAGGCGGCCCACCGTGTTTCCCCAACTGTGGTTAACCGGCGTCCCCAACCTGTGGATGAAGTGGATCACAAGCCCCTTTTTCGAACCACAACCGTGTAATTATCCACAAGCCACTTCCCAGCTATCTTCTGGCCTTTTCATCCCCTAGAGTGGCCCAGTAGCCGATTATCCACGGACTGTGCATAACCCTGTGGATGAAGCCGGGACAGTACCCTGGATCCAGGCTTGCGGCTGCACGTAATGCAGGTAAGCAAGCTTTGAGGAACCCGATTGATGACAGTAGACGAAGCCAACCACGCCAATACTGTCGGAAGTTCCTGGCGGCGCGTGGTGACCCTTCTCGAGCAGGATGACCGCGTATCGCCAAGGCAGCGCGGCTTCGTCATCCTCGCCCAGGCGCAGGGCCTCATCGGTTCCACCCTTCTCGTGGCCGTGCCCAACGAACTCACCAGGGAAGTGCTCCAGACCCAGGTCAAGGACGCGCTCGATGACGCGCTCCGCAATGTTTTCTCAGACGACATCCGCTGCGCCATCGACGTCGACACCGATCTGGTGCCCGTCCACGAAGAGCCGGAACCCGCCGTCGAGCTTTCCCTCGTTGCCGACCCCTCAGTGGAACTGAAGCCGCAGCCCATGCTGCCGAGCACCTCCCACGAGTTCGGCCGGCTGAATCCCAAGTACGTTTTCGACACGTTCGTGATCGGCTCGTCGAACCGGTTTGCGCATGCCGCCGCCGTGGCAGTGGCCGAAGCGCCCGCGAAGGCCTACAACCCGCTGTTCATCTACGGAGACTCCGGACTGGGCAAGACCCACCTGCTGCACGCGATCGGCCACTATGCGCGCCGCCTCTACAGCGGCATCCGTGTCCGGTACGTGAACTCCGAGGAATTCACCAACGACTTCATCAACTCGATCCGCGACGACGAGGGCGCCAGCTTCAAGACCACGTACCGCAATGTGGATGTGCTGCTGATCGATGACATCCAGTTCCTCGCCGGCAAGGACCGGACCCTGGAGGAGTTCTTCCACACCTTCAACTCCCTGCACAACAACAACAAGCAGGTTGTGATCACGTCCGACCAGCCGCCCAAGCTGCTGGCCGGTTTCGAGGACCGCATGAAGTCACGCTTCGAATGGGGCCTGCTGACCGACATCCAGCCGCCGGAGCTCGAAACCCGCATCGCCATCCTCCGGAAGAAGGCCCTCAGCGAAGGCCTCTCCGCTCCGGACGACGCCCTGGAATACATCGCCTCCAAGATCTCCAGCAACATCCGCGAACTCGAGGGTGCCCTCATCCGAGTCACGGCCTTCGCCAGCCTCAACCGCCAGCCGGTGGATGTTGCCCTGGCCGAAATGGTCCTCAAGGACCTCATCACTGACGACGGCGCGCAGGAGATCACCTCAAGCCAGATCCTCACGCAGACGGCGGAGTACTTCAAGCTCAGCATGGAAGAGCTCTGCAGCAAGTCACGGACCCGGACGCTGGTCACGGCCCGGCAGATCGCGATGTACCTGTGCCGCGAGCTGACGGACATGTCGCTGCCCAAGATCGGGCAGGAGCTGGGCGGGCGGGACCACACCACGGTGATCCACGCCGACCGCAAGATCCGCGAGCTGATGGCTGAGCGTCGTGTGATCTACAACCAGGTCACCGAGCTGACCAACCGGATCAAGCAGCAGCAGCGCGACTCCTGAGCCGCGGCTCTTAACCTTGATTAACAGGCACGTGTGGATAACCCTGTGGACAGTTAAGGGGACAACCGCGGTTAATGGGCTTAAAACCCTTAAGGTGTCTGTGGATCGCCGAAACGGCCAAAAATGTTATCCCCATCCACAGGCTGTTTAAAACCTGTTCCGCCCACAGTCCATGAACAGGGCTTAACCGCGGATTCCAGCCGCAGGACGGGGTTATCCACAGTTTCCACAGCAGTTATTAACACTACTAATCCCAAAAAATTGAAATTCCCTCAAACAACAATCTCGTTCCCTGCCCCACACGGCTCCGGGACCCTGGCCCCGAAGGGCCACCGTCCTTGCCGGGGATGGGGAAATCCCCAATCTTCCGGCTAAGCTGTCAGCAGCGCTCCCATCCTCGGGTCTGCCAGTGGTTCAGCAAGTGCGGACCATGCAGGTTCCGGTGTTCCGGGAGCAGTGGTTTGGTGGACTCCCTGCGGGAGTTCCCGTTCAGAAAATGGCAGCAGCAATGAAAGGCGGCACCCTTCCGTGAAGTTCAGAGTCGAACGGGACGTCCTGGCAGAAGCCGTAACGTGGACAGCCCGATCGTTGTCTCCGCGGCCGCCGGTACCGGTCCTGTCCGGCCTGCTCCTCAAGGCCGAGGCCGGAACAGTGAGCCTGTCGAGCTTTGACTACGAGACGTCGGCCAGGCTTGAAATCCCCGCCGACATCGCGGAGGAGGGCACCATCCTGGTCTCAGGCAGGCTGCTCGCCGATATCTGCCGCAGCCTCCCGTCAGCCCCTGTTGAGGTGACGACCGACGGCAGCAAAGTGACACTCACGTGCCGCCGAAGCAGCTTCCACCTGGCAACCATGCCGGAAGCCGAATACCCTCCGTTGCCTGCCCTGCCCACCATCAGCGGCACGGTTGCCGGCGACTCCTTCGCTCAGGCTGTATCCCAGGTGATCATCGCCGCCAGCAAGGACGACACCCTGCCCATTCTCACCGGCGTGCGCATGGAGATCGAGGACGACCTCATCACCCTCCTGGCCACCGACCGCTACCGCCTCGCCATGCGGGAAGTGCCGTGGAAGCCGGTCACCCCCGGCATGTCCACGAGTGCCCTGGTCAAGGCCAAGACCCTCAACGAGGTTGCGAAGACGCTCGGAAGCAGCGGGGACATCAACCTCGCCATTGCCGACGACGACAGCCGCCTCATCGGGTTTGAAAGCGGCGGCCGCACCACCACCTCACTTCTGGTCGACGGCGACTACCCCAAGATCCGCTCCCTGTTCCCGGATTCCACGCCGATTCATGCCACCGTGCAGACCCAGGAACTCGTGGAAGCAGTCCGACGCGTGTCACTGGTTGCCGAGCGCAACACCCCCGTCCGCCTCGCCTTCACCCAGGGCCAGCTCCACCTTGACGCCGGCACCGGCGAGGACGCGCAAGCTTCGGAGGAGCTCGAAGCACAGCTGTCCGGCGACGACATCACCGTGGCGTTCAACCCGCACTACCTCGTTGAGGGCCTGAGCGTCATCGAAACGAAGTACGTCCGGTTCTCCTTCACCACCGCACCCAAGCCGGCCATGATCACCGCCCAGGTTGATGCCGACGGCGAAGACCAGGACGACTACCGCTACCTCGTGATGCCGGTCCGCCTGCCCAACTAGGTAGCAGATGATGTCGTTATGAGCACCCAAAACGACACCTAATGCGACCCAGTTGGGTGCACCACGCAGCCCACCACCACACCAGCGCAGAAAAGAGCTCACACCGTGCACATCGGACTGATCGGCCTTGGCAAAATGGGTTTCAACATGCGCGAACGGCTGCGCAAGGGCGGCGTTGAGGTCACGGGCTACGACCGCAACCCCGACGTGACCGATGTGTCCTCCGTCGACGGGCTCATTGCGGCCGTGCCGGTTCCGCGCCTGATCTGGGTGATGGTCCCTTCCGGCGCTATCACCGACGCGGTCATCACCGAACTGAGCGAGAAGCTGCAGCCCGGCGACTTGGTGATCGACGGCGGCAACTCGCGTTTCACCGAGGACCAGAAACACGGCGCCGCGCTGGCCGAAAAGGGAATCCGCTTCGCCGACTGCGGCGTCTCCGGCGGCGTCTGGGGCCTCCAGAACGGCTACGGACTCATGGCCGGCGGAGATGCCGAGGACATCGAACGTGCGCTGCCCGTCTTCGACGCCCTCCGCCCGGAGGGTGAGCGTGCCGACAGCTTCGTCCATGTAGGCGGCGTCGGCGCAGGCCATTACGCCAAGATGGTGCACAACGGCATCGAATACGGCCTGATGCAGGCTTATGCCGAGGGCTATGAACTCCTCGCGGCAAAGGACATCATCACCGACCTGCCCGGCACCTTCCGCGCCTGGCAGAAGGGCACGGTTGTCCGCTCATGGCTGCTGGACCTCATGGTGAAAGCCCTGGACGAGGACCCGGGCCTGGCCTCGATCGACGACTACGTCGAGGACTCCGGCGAAGGGCGCTGGACTGTCGAAGAAGCCATCGCAAATGCGGTTCCGGCTCCGGCCATCACCGCCGCGCTGTTCGCCCGTTTTTCATCCCGCGAAGACAATTCACCGGCCATGAAGATGGTGTCCGCGCTGCGCCAGCAGTTCGGCGGTCATGCCACCCGGCCGGCCAAGTAACACCGAGCCCGGGATCCGCAGGGTCCCGGGATGAGGGCTCCCGAGAATTTGAAGATCGCGTGTACCTAGAACACCTGTCCCTGACCGATTTCCGCAGCTATGCCCAGGTTGATCTCCGGCTGGATCCCGGCGTCACCGTCCTGGTGGGATCCAACGGAATCGGCAAGACCAACCTCATGGAAGCAATCGGCTACCTGGCGACGCTGAGTTCGCACCGGGTCAGTGCCGACGCGCCGCTGCTGCGCTTCGGAACCGAACGCGCCATGATCCGGGCCAAACTGGTCAGCGGCGAACAGTCCACAGTCCTGGAGCTTGAGATCAACGGCGGCAGGGCCAACCGCGGACGCATCAACCGCAGCAACCCGGTCCGCGCGCGGGACCTCCTGGGCATCTGCCAAACGGTCCTCTTCGCTCCCGAGGATCTGGCACTGGTCAAGGGCGACCCTTCCAGCCGGAGGCGCTTCCTCGACGAACTGCTGGTCAGCCTTGTGCCCCGGCACGCCGCCACGCGAAGCGACTACGACCGCGTGCTCAAGCAGCGCAACGCCCTGCTGAAATCTGCGCGCACCGGAAAGTTCACGGCCGGCCATGAGGCCACCCTTGATGTCTGGGACCAGCACATGGCACGCGCCGGCGCGGAGCTGCTGCATGCCAGGCTGGAACTGGTGGAGCGCCTTCGCCCGCATCTGAACAACGCGTATGCCCAACTGACGGACGGGTCCAAGGCCGCGGACGCCGTCTACCGGTCCACGCTCCAGAACATGATCGACGACGACGGCGCACCGGCCGGCGCGGGGGCGGAACCGTCTGCAGCGGGTGACCCTGTTGAAGACCTGCGGCTGCTGTCCGTCGATGAGCTCACCGAGCGTTACGTGCGCGCCTTTGCGGCGTCCCGCCGCAAGGAACTCGAGCGGGGAATCTCGCTCGTGGGCCCGCACCGCGATGAACTGGAACTGGTCCTCGGCCAGGCACCGGCGAAGGGCTATGCCTCGCATGGGGAGACCTGGTCCATGTGCCTCTCCCTGCGGCTTGCCTCCTACTACGTCATGCTGGACGATGCGCGCACCGGAGGTTCGGCGCCCATACTCATCCTGGACGATGTTTTTGCCGAGCTGGATGTGCAGCGGCGGCGTAAACTGGCCGCAATCGTTGCCGGTGCCGAGCAGGTGCTGGTGACTGCCGCCGTCGATGCCGATATTCCGGAAGAGCTGACCGGGCGGCGGGTGAAGGTTATCCCGGGAGGAATCGATGAACAGGGATAAGGACGGCAGCCTGCAGCCCGGCCGCGATCCCGATGAAATCGACGCCGCGCAGGCGGCCCTGAACAGAATGCGTGAAGCCGCAGCTGCCCGCGGCGAGGTCCGCCGGGCGGCGCCGCGCGCCGGCAGCAGCCAAAAGCAGCGCAACTCCGGGCGGAACACCCGCGGCTTCAGCCAGTTCCATTCCACCGGCCGGGACCCCCTGGGGCTGGGCAAGGTGGTGGGCCGGCTGGTGGCCGAGCGCGGCTGGACCTCGCCCGTTGCCGTCGGGTCGGTCATGGCGGAATGGCCGACGCTCGTGGGTCCCGAAATCGCCGCGCACTGCACGCCCGAAAGTTTCACCGACACCACGCTGCACGTGAGGTGTGACTCCACGGCCTGGGCCACGCAGCTCCGGCTGCTGAGCATCAGCCTGCTCGACAAGTTCCGAACTGAACTGGGCGACGGCGTGGTCACCAGCATCAAGGTCCTCGGTCCGGCGGCGCCGAACTGGCGCAAAGGCGGGCGCACGGTTAACGGCCGCGGCCCCCGGGACACGTACGGATAGCCTGCTATCGCAAGGGATGCCCGGCCGGTCCGGTGCCGGATCCCTTGAAAAATGCACAAACGGCGTGTAGGGCGTTCAAACCGCCGTGAGTCGTATAGGAACCCAAAGACGGGACCGCTGGAGCCTTGCAGGCGGGGCCAATGGCCAGCGAGAGGCACATTGCCTGCCGTTCACGGCCCCGGAATGCGGGAATCGTGCCTGTTTCACGATAGAATCTCTGTAGATAACTGGGCGCCGGTGAAACGTTGACTGAGTCCGTTTTTCCGCGCGATTCCAGCGGCGGAGAACGGGTCCGCAGGTCAATCGAGTAGCCGGCGCTATCAGTGACGTGCCTGTTGGCGGAAGCCTTTCCCTTGGGAGACGGCATCAGCCGGCCATCATCGAATACAGAGGAGTCGACAGCGCCTGTGGCTAACGACAATGCAGATATCCAGGCAGTGGAAACCGCAACTGAGGATGCCCGTACAACTGATGCGCCGGCGGAAGCGGTGACGCCGCGGGAATACGGTGCCAGCGACATCACCGTTCTCGAAGGCCTTGAGGCCGTGCGAAAACGGCCCGGCATGTATATCGGCTCCACCGGCCTGCGCGGCTTGCACCACTTGGTTTACGAAGTGGTGGACAACTCGGTGGACGAGGCCCTCGCGGGATACTGCACACACATTGAGATCGTTCTCCAGGCCGACGGCGGCGTGAAGGTGTCTGACGATGGCCGCGGCATTCCCGTGGACATCCACCCGAGTGAGGGCAAGCCCACTGTTGAGGTGGTCATGACCATCCTGCACGCCGGCGGCAAGTTCGGCGGCGGCGGCTACGCCGTGTCCGGCGGCCTCCACGGCGTGGGCATCTCCGTGGTTAACGCGCTCTCCAGCAGGGTGGACACCGAGGTCCGCAGGCAGGGCCACGTCTGGCGGATGTCCTTTGCCGACGGCGGCAAGCCCCAGGGCGACCTGGTCATGGGCGACGAGACGGACGAGACGGGCACCACCCAGACGTTCTACCCCGATGACAGCATCTTCGAGAGCACGGAATTCGACTTCGAGACGCTGCGTGCACGCTTCCAGCAGATGGCCTTCCTCAACAAGGGCCTCCGCATCACGCTCACGGATGAGCGCGTCACCACGACCCCCGGCGACGACGACGATCTCGACCTCGACGCCGTGGCCACAGAGGGTGAAGTCAACGCCGAGCACCGCACAGTGGTGTACCAGTACAACGACGGCCTGCTGGACTACGTCAAACACCTGAACTCCGGCAAGAAGGTGGACGTCGTCCACGAAGACGTCATTGCGTTCGAAACCGAGGACACGGAACGCAAAATCGCCGTGGAAATGGCCATGCAGTGGACCAGCGCCTATTCGGAGAGCGTCCACACCTACGCCAACACCATCAACACCCACGAGGGCGGCACCCACGAAGAGGGCTTCCGGGCCGCGATGACCTCGCTCATCAACCGCTACGCGCGGGAGAAGAGCATCATCAAGGAAAAGGAAGAGAACCTCACCGGCGATGACATCCGCGAAGGCCTGACCGCGGTCATCTCCGTGAAGCTTGCCGAGCCGCAGTTCGAGGGCCAGACCAAGACCAAACTGGGCAATTCTGAGGTCAAGGGGTTCGTGCAGCGCGTGGTTACCGACCAGCTCGGTGACTGGCTGGAACGCAATCCCGGCCCCGCCCGCGATGTCATCCGGAAGGCCATTTCCGCGGCCCAGGCACGCATGGCGGCCCGCAAGGCACGCGACAACGCCCGGCGCAAGAGCCCCCTGGAATCCTTCGGCATGCCGGGCAAGCTTTCGGACTGTTCCTCGAAGGACCCGTCGAAATGCGAGGTCTACCTGGTGGAGGGTGACTCCGCCGGCGGTTCCGCCAAGCGCGGGCGAAACCCGGAGACCCAGGCAATCCTGCCGCTGCGCGGCAAGATCCTCAACGTCGAGCGTGCGCGCCTGGACAAGGCGCTGGGCAATAACGAAGTGCAGTCCATGATCACGGCCTTCGGCACCGGCATCGGCGAGGATTTCGACCTGAGCAAGCTGAGGTATCACAAGATCGTGCTCATGGCCGATGCCGACGTGGACGGGCAGCACATCACCACCCTGCTGATGACCCTGCTTTTCCGTTACATGCGCCCGCTCATCGAAAACGGCTACGTCTACCTTGCCCAGCCTCCGCTGTACCGGATCAAGTGGTCCAACGCGCCGCACGATTACGTCTACAGCGACCGCGAACGTGACTCCGTGCTTGTCTCCGGCCAGGCCGCCGGACGCCGCATCCCGAAGGACAACGGCATCCAGCGCTACAAGGGCCTCGGCGAGATGGACTACACCGAGCTCTGGGATACCACGATGGACCCCGACCGGCGAACCCTCCTGCAGGTCACCATGGAAGACGCCGCCGCTGCGGACCAGATATTCGCAGTCCTGATGGGCGAGGACGTCGAATCGCGCCGCAACTTCATTCAGCAGAACGCCAAGGACGTCAGGTTCCTGGACATCTAGCGGTATTTCGCGCTTGATATTCCAGATCCGACATATACCTGAAACGGAAAATACAGATTATGAGTGACGAAACCCCCGAGGTTCCCGCGGAATCCGCAGATGCCACGGAGCCGGTGCTGGAAGGCGACGTGCTGATCGACCGCGTGGAGCAGGTGGACCTCCAGACGGAAATGCAGCGGTCCTACCTGGACTACGCCATGGCCGTCATTGTGGGCCGCGCCCTCCCCGACGTCCGGGACGGACTCAAGCCCGTGCACCGCCGCGTACTCTACGCCATGTTCGACGGCGGCTACCGCCCCGACCGCTCCTTCAACAAGTGTGCCCGTGTGGTGGGCGAGGTCATGGGCCAGTACCACCCCCACGGTGACACCGCCATCTACGATGCCCTGGTCCGCCTGATCCAGGACTGGACCATGCGCTATCCGCTGGCCCTGGGCCAGGGCAACTTCGGCTCACCCGGGAATGACGGGGCAGCTGCGCCGCGGTACACGGAAACCAAAATGGCGCCCCTGGCCATGGAGATGGTCCGTGACATCGACGAGGAAACGGTCGACTTCCAGGACAATTACGACGGCAAGAACCAGGAACCCACCATTCTCCCGGCACGGTTCCCCAACCTGCTGGTCAACGGATCCTCGGGCATTGCCGTCGGCATGGCCACGAACATTCCGCCGCACAACCTCCGTGAGGTTGCCGACGGCGTCCAGTGGTACCTGGCCAACCCCACAGCGAGCCGGGAGCAGTTGCTCGAAGAACTGCTGCTGCGCATCAAGGGACCCGATTTTCCCACCGGCGCCACCATCCTGGGGCACAGGGGCATCGAGGACGCCTACCGCACCGGCCGCGGATCCATCACCATGCGCGCCGTGGTCAATGTGGAGGAACTGCAGGGGCGCACGTGCCTCGTGGTCACGGAACTGCCGTACCAGGCCAACCCGGACAACCTCGCCATCAAGATCGCCGAGCTCGTCAAGGACGGCAAGGTCCAGGGCATCGCCGACCTCCGCGACGAGACCTCCGGACGCACAGGCCAGCGCCTGGTGATTGTGCTGAAGCGCGACGCCGTGGCCAAGGTGGTGCTGAACAACCTCTACAAGCACACGCAGTTGCAGGAAAACTTCGGCGCGAACATGCTGGCGATCGTGGACGGCGTGCCGCGCACGCTCAGCCTTGATGCCTTCATCCGGCACTGGGTCACCCACCAGCTGGATGTCATTGCCCGCCGCACGCGGTACCGCCTGCGCAAGGCCGAGGAAGAGGCGCACATCCTGCGCGCGCTCCTCAAGGCCCTGGACATGCTGGACGAGGTCATCGCCCTGATCCGCGCCTCCAACACCACGGAGGCCGCACGCGATGGCCTGATGGAACTGCTGGATATCGATGAACTGCAGGCCCGGGCCATCCTGGACATGCAGCTCCGCCGGCTCGCTGCCCTGGAACGCCAGAAGATCCAGGACCGCCATGCCGAACTTGAGGCCATGATCGCCGAATACAACGCGATCCTTGCCTCGGAGGAGCGCCAGCGCGAAATCATCAGCACCGAGCTCGCGGAAATCGTGGCCAAACACGGCGATGACCGCCGCACCAAGATCCTCATGGGCTACGACGGGGACATGTCCATGGAGGACCTGATCCCCGAAGAGGAAATGGTGGTCACCATTACCCGCGGCGGCTACGTCAAACGGACGCGGAGCGACAACTACCGCTCGCAGCAGCGCGGCGGCAAGGGCATCAAGGGCGCCCAGCTGCGCGGCGACGACGTCGTGGAGCACTTCTTCGTCACCACCACCCATCACTGGCTGCTCTTCTTCACCAACCTGGGCCGCGTTTACCGGGCCAAGGCCTATGAACTGGCCGAGGCAGGACGCGACGCTAAGGGCCAGCATGTGGCCAACCTGCTGGCCTTCCAGCCGGACGAGCACATCGCCCAGGTACTGGACCTGAAGGACTACCAGCACGCGCCATACCTGGTCCTGGCCACCAAGCGCGGGCTGGTCAAGAAGACCCGGCTGGAGGACTACGACACGAACCGGTCCGCCGGCGTCATTGCGATCAACCTGCGGGACGGGGACGAACTCGTTTCCGCCCAGCTGGTTTCCGAGACGGACGACCTCATGCTGGTGTCCCGCAAGGGCCAGTCCATCCGCTTCACCGCCACCGATGATGCACTCCGCCCCATGGGCCGCGCCACGTCGGGCGTCACGGGCATGAAATTCCGTGAGGATGACGAGCTCCTCGCGGCGAACGTCATCACCGAAGGTTCCTACGTGTTCATCGTGACCGAAGGCGGCTACGCCAAGCGCACCGCCGTCGAGGAGTACCGTCTCCAGGGACGCGGCGGCCTGGGCATCAAGGTGGCCAAGCTCGCCGAGGAACGCGGCGACCTGGTCGGTGCCCTGATCGTCCAGGAAGAAGATGAAGTCCTTGTGGTGATGGGCGGCGGCAAGGTGGTCCGGTCATCCGTTGCAGGCGTTCCCGCCAAGGGCCGGGACACTATGGGCGTCATCTTCGCGAAACCGGACAAGCACGACCGCATCATCGAGGTGGCGCGCAACAGCGAACGCGGCATCGAGGGAGAGGAATCTCCGGAGGATGACGTAACGTTGGCTGAAGGTGCCGGACCAGTAGATGGGTCCGCAGAGGCAGAAACAGCAGAGGCAGAGACGGCATCCGCCACAGCATCCGAGGATGCGGACAGCGACGCCGAGCTGAACGAAGACAACACCGGAGGTAACGAGTGAGCAATTCCGACTCATTTCCCAAGCCGAGCAGCAGTGGTCCCGGCGGGATACGGCAGCCGGCGTCCGCTCCCCGAGTGAATGCCCCGGTGCGTCCGCAGCAGAGCCCGGGCACGCCGTCGGGCCTTCCGGGACAGCGCCCTGCTGCCCCCGGGCAGCGTCCGGCGGGTGCGGGCCAGCGGCCCGCACAGGGACAGCGCCCTGCGGCCCCCGGGCAGCGACCTGCGACGCCGGGCCAGCGGCCCGGGCAGAGCGCTCCCGGCCTGGTCAAGCCTGCACCGAAGGCCAAGGTCCGGCGCGCGCGGCTGCTGGTCAGCAAGGTGGACCCCTGGTCTGTCCTTAAGATGGCGTTTCTGCTGTCCGTGGCCCTCGGCATCGTCACGGTGGTCGCCGCCATCGTGCTGTGGACGGTCCTGGACCTCACGGGAATCTTCGACCAGGTGGACAGCCTGCTGGGAACGCTGGCCGGCTCCGAGGGCGGCGGCTTTGAACTGAAGAAGGTCGCGTCCCTGGGCCAGGTGGCCTCCTTCGCCACCATCATCGCCGTGGTCAACGTTGTGCTGCTGACGGCCCTGTCCATGCTGTCCGCCGTGCTGTACAACATTTCCGCGACCCTCGTGGGTGGCATCGGCGTCACGCTGACGGACGATTAAAAGCCCGCGATTCCGCGGAAAAACTCCGGCGGAATGCCTCGATTTGAGATCGGGCCGGGATGTGCTGTAAAGTCATGTCTCGGCCCGATGAGGCATCGGGGCGTATAGCTCAGGCGGTTAGAGCGCTTCGCTGATAACGAAGAGGTCCCAGGTTCAAGTCCTGGTACGCCCACGGAACCTGCACAGGTTTCAAGTAGTTGAGGTGAGATTCGAAAGAATCTGGCCGGAACGGGGTGCGTGTGAAGAAGTTGCTGGCTATTGCAGCTGCGATCGCAGGCGTCCTGCTCTACAGGAAAGTGCAGGAGTCCGAAGCCCGGAAAACGGTCTGGAGTAAGTCAACCGATACGGTTGAATAGTCCGGATCCCCGGTACGGAAGCTGGTCAGACGGCCTCCGCAACTAGGGTATGATTGACGGGTTGCTTCTTATGGGGGCATGGCGCAATTGGTAGCGCACCTGCTTTGCAAGCAGGGGGTTCGGGGTTCGAGTCCCCGTGCCTCCACCATAAGAAAGTCCCGGCCAGGAATGGCCGGGACTTTTGCTTTAACCGGATTGCGGGGCCCTCAGCCGGCGGCTCCAGGCCCGCCGGACCAGCCGGCTCTCGGCCAGCTCAATCAGCCGCCGCGGGACACTACTGTGGAACCGTGAACTTTTTCCTTGCAGCCCTGGGTGTCCTCGGTGTCGCATCATCGGGACCGCTCATCGCCGCAACGCTCGGCGCAACAACGGTGAGCGCCCTCGCCATTGCCTTTTGGCGCAACGCGATCGGCGCCGCCGTCATGGCCTCTCCCACGCTGGTCCGGGAGCCCGCCCAGTTCGGTCGCATCACCGGCAAGGAGTTCCGCTGGTCGCTCATTGCGGCGGTGGCACTGGCCCTCCACTTCGCATGCTTCATTACGTCCCTCCAGCTGACCTCGGTGGCTGCCGCCACTGCGCTGGTCTGCCTGCAGTCAGCCTGGATTGCCGTCATACAGCTCCTGCGCGGAGTGAAGCACCGCTGGCAGGTCCTGGTGGGGCTCGGGATAGCCTTCGGCGGGGTGGTGACCATCACCGGCTTCGACATGGGGGCCTCACCCGAGGCGCTGCTCGGAGACCTGCTGGCAATGGCCGGCGGCCTCCTGGCCGGGATCTACACGCTGGCCGGCGGGAAGGCCCGCCAGAGCATGACCACGGGAACCTACACCGCGCTCTGCTACGGCATGTGCGCCGCGCTGGTGGCGGTGCTGGCACTCTTCGCCGGCCAGCCGCTGGTGGGGTTCGACGCCGGCGGCTGGCTGGGGATCATAGCGATCACCGTCTGTGCCCAACTGGTGGGGCACACGGTCTTCAACCACCTGCTGGCCACCATGAGCCCGCTGCTCGTCTCAATGATCATCCTGCTCGAGATCCCCGGGGCCGCCCTGCTTGCGGCCTTCTTCCTGAATGAGACGCTGCCGGCCGGGACGTATGGCGGGCTCGGGCTGATCCTGGTGGGGCTCGCCGTCGTCGTGATGGGCCAGCGGAACGGCAAAGTGGGGCGCGGCACGCCGCCGGTGGAGCGCCCGCTTGCGGAGCTGGGCACTGACTGAGGCCGGCTTGAAACCCGGCTGAGGCTACTGCCCGCCGCGGCGGGCGGGCTGGCTGGTGTTCACGGTGTGGATGGCGCGCAGCAACTTGGCCGGGAAATACACCGAGAAGAACACCACCATGGGCGCCTTGAGGGCCATCTTCTTTACGTTGTGGGCCTTGTACGTACGGTCGAAGCGGGTCACGTAGTACCGGTAGTCGCGCGGCGAGTCTTCCAGCCGGCGGGCCGACATCCCGGAGACCATCTGCGGCCAGTACTGGACCTTGAGGTCGTGGTCGGCCAGATGCAGGGACAGATCGATGTCCTCGTGCATCTCGTCTTTCTCATCGCGGCAGGTCTCGTCCCTGATGGTTTCCCAGGCCGAGCGCCGGAGCGCCATGTTTGATCCGAAAAGGAAGTGGTACTGGTGCTTGGCCAGTTTCAGCATCAGCTGGCGCATCTTGTCGTCGGCCTTGAGGCCGAAACGGCGCATGGGCATGTCGTAATACACCACCGGCCCCGTGGCGGCCTGCGTGGACGGGTCCGCAAACGCCTTCTGCACCTGCTCCACCCAGTCGGGCTCCACCACGGAGTCCGCGTCGATGCGGCCCAGGATTTCACCGGTGGCGTGGTCGAGGCCAAAGTTTCGGGTGGGGATGAGGCCCTGGCTCGTGTCCTGGCTCAGCAGGATGATGGGGCTCTCCGGGTACTCCTGCTGCATCTGCAGCACAATCGCGGCCGTGCGGTCCTTGGACATGTTGTCCACCACGATGATCTCGTGAGCGGGAACGGACTGGTACACCGCGGCGATGAGGCACTGCCGGATGACGCTTTCCTCGTTGTATGCCGGTATGACGATGGATACGCCCGGCAGTTGCGGAGCGTCAGGCAGGACCTCGGAAGATCTATCGGGTGACATCACCTCAAATTTAGCACCGATAGTTTTCGCCACGGCCGGTTCCGGCGGGGTTGCGGTCTGAGTTGGGGTCCGGCTCCCGGGGTGATATGACAGGAGGGGCCCCGCACCAGGCGGGACCCCTCCGGCTGCACGCCGTTGCCGGCGTGGCGCTGTTACTTGTTAACCTACGTGTCGGCGGGCTTGTTCGTGCCGTTCTCCATGTTGACGGCAATGTTCTTGACGGCTGTCTTGGCGTCCGTGGGAACTGTGCCGGCGCTGTCTTCATCCTCGGCGACGTGCTTGGCTTTGTCGGCGTCTTCCTCGGCGTCGGTGGACACAGCCGCTGCCGCCGCCGCCGTACCAGCCGCGGACTCGCTGACCGTGGCTGCGGGAACCGGAGCGGGCGTTTCAGCTGCGGGCGTTTCAGCTGCCGGAGTTGACGGTGCCGGGGTGACGGGTGCCGGGGTTTTCCAGGGATCCTCCACGGGCTTGGAAGCCTTCCAGGCAGCGACCCCGGCGGCCACAGCCGCGGCGATTACACCGACAATGAGGAGCCCGCGCTTCTTCGGCTTCTCCGGCTGCACCAGTGCTTTGCCGGTCACGGACTTGCTGGCTTCGGAGGCTGCTGACTTCAAATGGCCCCCGGCCACGTGCGCCTGCTCCTGGATCGTGTGGATGATGCCGGCGTCGCCAAGTTTCTGGGCCACGGCGTCAACGCGGGCAGGTGCACTCTCCAGCGTGCGGTGCACTACCTCGGAGGCAGTCCCGATCTGGTCCGAGAGGCGCGGAAGGTATTCCACCACCACGCGGTCGCGGGCCTGGGCAATGACGGGAGTTGCCTTGTCCAGGGCCTCGTGCAGCCGCGGCGGGGCGCCCTCGACGACGTCGTGAATCTTGGGTGCCAGCTGCGCCAGTCCGTCCTGGAGACGGGGTGTCACGGTGGCAACTCCGTCCGCCAGGTTGTGGGCTGCCGATTTGAGCCCTTCCTGGATCTTGGGGGAAGCGGTGTCAATGCCGTGCTGCAGGCGGGGCACGGCCCAGTCGACTGCTGCCTCTACCTTGTCTTTCGCGGTTTCAACCGCTGAACTGACCGACAACTCCAGTTCGCGGGCAATACGATCCGATTTCTTCACAACTACCTCCCGATTAATGTGACGGCTCTGTCGCTAGCCTACGTTGATGATTGCCCGGGCTGCTATCGTTCCGGCGGATTCAGCGCGGATTTCACCCAACGCGGAACTGCCTTTCCAGCCCCTTCCGCGTTGACCCGCCGTGAAAGAATGGCCGTATGACTGCCACAGCAACTGCAAAAGCAACCATCCACACAAGCCTCGGCGACATCGTCGTGAACCTCTTCGGCAACCACGCGCCCAAGACCGTTAAGAACTTCATTGGACTGGCCACGGGCGAGCAGCCTTGGACGCACCCGGAAACCGGCGAAGACAAGACGGGTACGCCGCTGTACAACGGCACCATTTTCCACCGGATCATCAAGGACTTCATGGTCCAGGCGGGCGATCCCCTGGGCCGCGGCGTCGGCGGACCGGGCTACAAGTTCGACGACGAGATCCACCCGGAGCTGACCTTCAACGCCCCGTACAAGCTGGCCATGGCGAACGCCGGCATCCAGATGGGCAAGGGAACCAACGGTTCGCAGTTCTTCATCACCACCATCCCCACCGACTGGCTGCAGGGAAAGCACAGCATCTTCGGCGAAGTTGCTGACGACGAGTCCAAGAAGGTTGTTGACGCCATCGAGAGCGTCCGCACCGGAATGGGCGACCGTCCGGTAGAGGACGTCAAGATCAACAGCATCGACGTCGAGCAGCTCTAACCACACCATGAGCTACGGGATACCGGCGGCTGAGCCGTCCGCACAGATACCCGTGTGCCCCCGGCACCCGGACCGGCCCTCGTATGTGAGCTGCCAGCGCTGCGGGCGCCCGGCATGCCCCGAGTGCCAGCGGGCGGCCGCCGTCGGATTCCAGTGCGTTGACTGCGTCAACGAATCAAAACGTACGACGCCGGCAGCCAGGACCGTCTACGGCGGCGCCGTTGCGTCCGACAAACCCTTGGTGACGTACGGGATCATCGCGCTTTGCGCCGTGCTGTATGTGCTGCAGTGGCTGATTCCGGGTGATGAGGTCTACCAGAACCTTGCCTTCGCCACCGTCTATGCCACCCCGGAGTACGGGGTGTTCGAACCTTGGCGCATGCTGACGTCGGCGTTCCTCCATTCGCAAGGCTTCATCCTGCACATTGTGCTCAACATGTACATGCTGTGGATGTTCGGCCAGGCGCTGGAGCCGCTCCTCGGACGCATCCGCTTCCTCGCCGTGTACGTCCTGTCCGCAATCGGCGGCTCCGTCGGTTATCTCCTGCTGACACCCGGCTACGTTCCCGGTCAGCCCCTCACCGGCGTCGTCGGCGCCTCGGGGGCCATCTTCGGGCTTTTCGGCGCCATGCTCGTGGTGCAGCGCCACCGCGGCGGGGACACCAGGCAGCTCTGGGTGCTCATCGCCATCAACGGGGTCATCGGCTTCATGGTCCCGCAGATCGCCTGGCAGGCCCACCTGGGCGGCCTGATCACAGGCGGGCTCTGCGCTGCCGCGATCGCGTACGTCCCGCGCGGACCCCGCCGCAGCCTCATGCAGGCAGGCGGCCTCGCCTTGGTCGCGGCACTGCTGGTGGCGGCCACCTGGTACCGCGTCATCGCCGGCTGACCCGCCCCCACCCAGCTCCGCACGCGCCCTGACCCACTCCGGCGCCTGGAGTCTTTCCCCCGCGCAGAGGGTTCCCAGTCTTCCCGGTTCCGGCCATTCCCCCGCTTCGTTTGAGGCGGGGTCTTTGGTTTAACGAGGTTATCCACAGGGGTTATCCACATTGTTGGTAACTTACACAGCTGTAGTTCACTCGGCGGAGCCCCAAATTCCCTGCGGACTCGCGGTTCATGCCACCGCCGCTCCCGCGGAGTCCACATATGTGGATAAGTTGCGGCGACGTGGCTGTGGTTAAGTGGACAACTTTCGCTGGAACACCGCTTCCCGCAGCGCCGGAAGATGGAGTACGCGCAAGCGGCCGGTCGTCAGAGCCGCTGGCCACATCTCCAGGGCATGAAGACCGGGTAATGCGGGATAGAACATCCGGTGAACCCAAGGCCAAAAGGGACGGCTGTCCACATTTTCAACAGGGTTATTCACAGTGGTAATAACTTACAGCGGTGTAGTTCAGGACTGTCCCATGCCCTGAAGGCCTACATCGCGGCGATCGCCCGCGGGTATCCCACAAGTTATCCCCATCTGTGGATAACCTGTGGGTAGCTGCCTGTTGCTAAGTGGATAACTTCACCCCGCGGGCGGCGCCGGGAGCAGATGGCGTCCCTTGCTGTGCAGTGACATGTCCCCGTCCACGGGGCATACCCGCGTGTAGTCTCGGACTAGTTGCCAGCCACGTGGACCGACGGAGGCCGTGGCCCGATGTTGCGAGGAGTAACCGTGAGTAACCACTTCACAGAACGCGTCTTCCTGGACAAGCAACACCCTGCAGCCTGGCGGGCGTTGAACGGCCTGGGATTGAAGGCCAAGGAAGCTGCCCTTGAGGCCGGTTTGGACCCCAAGGTCATCGAACTGCTGCACGTCCGCATATCGCAGATCAACGGCTGCGCCTATTGCCTGGACATGCACGTGGCTGACGCCCTGGACGGCGGCGAGTCCGTGCAGCGGATCGCTGTCCTGTCCGCCTGGCGCGACACCGCCCTGTTTGACGGGACGGAGCGTGCGGCGCTGGCACTGGCAGAGAGCATCACGAATCTCCCTGATGCCCGGGAACGGGACCTGGAGGACGGCTATGCGCGCGAGCACCTGTCCGTCGAGCAGTACTCGGCTGTCAGCTGGCTGGCAATCGCCATGAATGCGTTCAACCGGGTGTCCATCACCAGCCAGCACCCGGTGCGCCGCAAACAGGAGTAGTCACGCAACGTTTTCCACAGACTTTCCACAATTGTTAATAACCTGCTGGCGGACCGACGGTGGCAGGGAAGGCCATGGCCCGCCTTTCAGGGTGGCACGGGGCCCGCCGGTTATCCACACTGTGGATATCTTTACCAACATGTGTGGACGGGCGTCGTCGTCTAGGCGGTGCCCGGCGGGAAAAGGTCCGAGGTCATGCGTGGCCGGCCTGGGTTGGCTCAACTGCGCTGATCATTGTGCTTGGGCAGGGTCGTTTGAGGCGGCACCTTCGGGTGGTGCCTGCTGGGTGATGCTCCAGCTGGCGAGAAAGTCGAGCTGTTCCTGTGCATGACTGCCCGGTTCGGCTGTATAGGCGATGAGGGTCAGGTCCTCGCCCGGAAGGTCGAGGGCATCACCTGTCAGTTCGATCTCGCCGACCAGCGGACAGTGAAGCGTCTTGCGGGCAGTGCGGTGGAAGCGGACGTTATGCCGGGCCCAGCGAACCGAGAACTCCGAACTTCCCGTGGCGAGGTCGCCGATGAGTGCGTTGAGGGCACGGTCATGGGGGCGGCGGCCCGCTTCTACCCGGAGCGCGGCGGTGAGATCGTCGGCAAGGGTCTCCCATTCGACGAAGAAGTCCCGTCCACGCGGGTCGAGGAACATGAATCGAGCGAGGTTCAGCGGCAGGGTTCCAGGGCTGAGGATGCCCGTGTAAAGGGCGAAACAGAGGTTGTTCGCGGCCAGGATGTCCATGCGGGCGTTCCGGACGTAGGCGGGCGTTCCCGTCATCCCGGCCAGGATCCGTTCGATGGTCCCGCCATAAGCGGGCAGCCCGGCCTGGGCCGGTGTGACGCGCGACCGACGGCTGGTGAGGAACTCGCGGACGTCTTTGCTGTTGTCCATGCGTCTACGCTACGGCGGCCCAGCCGTCCCTGACAGGAACTGTCAGTACACCCCTAGCGCCAGACTCCGGACGTGCCCCGGCGGTGGCTGTCCACGAGGTGCGTATCCACCATGCCGATGGCTTCCATGAGGGCAAACATGGTGGTGGGGCCCACGAACGCGAAGCCCTTTTTCCTCAGCGCCTTGGACAGCGCGATGGACTCTGGCGACGTCGTCGGCACATCGGCGTGCGTGACAGGCTCAGGAGTGGAGGCTGGCTGAAACTGCCAGACGAAGTCCGCCAGACCACCCTCGGCACGCAGGGCAATGGTCGCCTGGGCGTTGGTGATGGCGGCGCGGATTTTGAGCCTGTTGCGCACGATGCCCGGATCCTGGAGCAGCCGTTCGACGTCGGCTTCGGTAAACGCAGCAACCGTCTCCGGATGGAAATCGTGGAAGGCTGCACGGAAGGCCGGACGCTTGCGCAGGATGGTGGCCCAGGACAGGCCGGCCTGGAACGCCTCCAGGCTGATGCGCTCGTAGAGGCCCTGTTCATCCCGGACGGGCAGGCCCCACTCTGTGTCGTAGTACTCGCGCATGAGGGGGTCCGACGAGGCCCACAGCGGACGTGCCAGGCCATCGTCGCCGATGATGATGCCTTCCACTGTCATGGTGGGTGGCGCGGGTCAGGAACGCCAGCGGGTGGTCATCAGGAAGCCGATGATGGCGATGCCGAAACCGGCCAGAATGTTCCAGGATTCCCATGCCTGGACGGGCAGCTGTCCCTCGCTGATGTAGAACGTGATGATCCACAGCAGGCCGATGATCATCAGGCCGAACATGACCGGCTTAAACCAGACGGGGTTCGGTTTGTAGGCCTGCGTGGAGACCGGCTCGGCCGCACGGGCAGTCTTCTTACGTGGCTTTGACTCGGGCACATGTCCTCCTTGGCGGGCTGAATCAAGAGTGTGGACCGCGGCTTGATATCCTGCAAGAAGGAAATCGCCGGCGGTCGGTGCGCTCTTGGTCAAGTCTGAAGTCTTACTAGCAGCCAATTCTAGCTGTAGTTCAGGCCACACCGGCGCCCGCCGCAACCGCCTTGGAGGAGAACGCGTGGTACTGCAGGAGAAGGTGGCGGCCGCCGCCGCGCCGTCCACCGGCGTCGTGATCCTGCGTAAATCAGTCCAGATCGTCGGCGAGCTGCTCATCACAGCCGGCATCGTGCTCCTCCTGTTTGTCGCGTGGCAGCTGTGGTGGACCAATGTGGCGTCGGACGCCAAGCAAAGCGAAGTGATCAAGGACTTCGCGCGGGAACTGGGCGGACCCGTGACTCCTGCGCCGGTCCCGAGCCCGTCAGCGTCCACACCCGGCACCACGGATTACGGTACGCCGGTGGTCTCCAAGGCTCCGGGGCACGGCGGCACGATCGGCATCATGTACATCCCCCGGTTCGGCGAAAACTACACCCGGCCCATCGTCGAGGGAACCACGGCGGACGTGCTGGACACCCTTGGCCTGGGCCACTACGGCAACACGTCCATGCCCGGGGCGGTGGGGAATTTCGCCGTGGCCGGCCACCGGCAGACGCACGGTGCCGTCCTGGACAACATCCACACGCTGGTGCCCGGCGACAAGATCTATGTCCAGACACGCGACGGCTACTACGTCTACGTATTCCGGAACAACCGGATCGTGATGCCCTCCGACGCCGACGTCCTCCTGCCCGTGCCGTCGCAGCCGGGAGTCAGGCCCACGGAAAGCTTCCTCACCATGACCAGCTGCAACCCCCGGTTCGGATCCCAGGAACGGATCATCGCGTACTCCCTGCTGGACCGCTGGCAGCCAACGTCCGCAGGTCCACCGGCTGAAATCGCAGCCCAGGTGGCGCGTGCCCGGGGGGAAGGCTGACATGTACGGTTGGATTTTCCGTCACCTGCCGGGCCCTCTCTGGCTCCGCATCATCACCTCAGTGGCGCTGGTCGCCGGCGCCCTGTTCCTGATGGTCGAGTTCCTGTTTCCCTGGATGTCCCAGTTCACACAATTCACCGACTCAACGATTGGTGCGGCAAGCAACCCATGAGCACAACCAAGATCCTCGTCGTGGACAACTACGACAGCTTCGTCTACACCCTGGTGGGCTATCTCCAGGAGCTCGGCGCGGAAACCACGGTGGTCCGCAACGATGACGTGACGCTTGCCGAGGCGATCGAAATGGCGGAAACGCGCGACGGCGTACTCATCTCGCCCGGTCCGGGCTCGCCGGCCGAGGCAGGCGTCTGCATCGAGCTGATCAAGTGGTGCGGGGAGCACAGCAAGCCGATGTTCGGCGTCTGCCTGGGACACCAGGCCCTGGCTGAGGCCTTCGGCGGAATCGTGACGCACGCGCCGGAGCTCATGCATGGCAAGACATCGCTGGTCCAGCACGACGGCGCCAGTGTTTTCGCCGGGCTCCCCTCCCCCGTCACAGCCACGCGTTACCACTCGCTGGCCGCCGTGCGGGAGTCCATTCCCGACGTCCTCGAAATCACCGCAGAGACCGCCAGCGGTGTGGTCATGGGGCTGCAGCACCGCACCGCCCCGCTGTGCGGCGTCCAGTTCCACCCGGAATCGGTCCTCACCGAGGGCGGCTACCAGATGCTCGGCAACTGGCTGGAATCGCTCGGCATGAAGGGCGCGGCCGTACGGGCGGCCAAGCTCAGCCCCCTCATCCAGCACTAGCCCTGCACGGCGGGCCCGCAGCCCGACGGAACCTCCCGGGCCGCGGCCGGCACGGCGTCCTACGCCGGCGCCACGTGGGAGCCGGTCAGCTCTTGGTCGGTGACGGGCTGGGGGTGGCCGACTGGCTGGGCGTGGGCTCCGGTTCCGGGGCCTTGGAAACCGTTACGGTGATGGACTTTCCCTGTTCCACGAGGGCATTGAGGGGATCGCTCTGGCCGGTCACCTTGCCCGGGACGACCTGGGAGTTCTCCACTTCCCTTATCACCGCGGTCAGGCCGATCGCCTTGAGCGCGGCCTCGGCTTCGGCCCGCGTCATGCCGCGCAGCTCGGGCATGGCCACCTTGCCTGTGGAAACCACGATCTCCACGGTGCTGCCGACGGCCACCTGCTGGCCAGGAGCCGGCTTGGTGGTGATCACGAGGCCTCCTGGCACCGTTGCGCTGTTGGCCATGGTGGTGGAGGGCGCGCCTACCAAACCCGCCTGCCGCAGGATGTCGCGGGCGGCGGCCTCCGTCCGTCCAGGCAGCGTCTCCGGGATTTTGACGGCACTCGGGCCCGCCGAAATATTCAGGATCACTTCTGAATCCGGTGCCAGCGACGATCCTGCCGGCGGCGCGGTTCCGATCGCTGTGCCCTTCTCGATGGTGTCGTGCTGCACCCGCTTGATCTGGGGCCGCAATCTGGCGTCGTACAGCAATTGCAGGGCTTCAGTTTCCGTCCGGGCCTCCACCGAGGGGATGGCAATCCTGACAGGCTCCGCCGGCGGCTGGTTCATCGTGTTGTACAGCCACAGGCCGCTTCCGGCCAGGACCAGGAGCGTGAAGATTACAAAAGTGGCGATCCAGGCGCGACGGCGGGACTTCTGCACCCCGGTGCGCTCCCGTTCGCGGGGGAGGCCAAGGGGCAGGTCATCCTGCTCTGCGGTCTCATAGAGGGAAGCAGCCTCCGCAGGCAGAACGGCATCGGCTCCGCTGCCGTGTGCCGGACGGAGCCGGCCGCCGGGAGCGTCATCCAGGAAGCTGGCGCCGGTTACGGAAAAAGCGGCGGTAGGCGGTGTCCCGTGGGGTTCCGGAATGCGGTCATTGGGGTCTGTCGGTGCTTCTCTTGCGGACAGGGCTGGCACGGCGATGCCGTTCTGCGCCGCACGGAGCGCGCGCCGGAAAGCGGCAGCATCCTGGAAACGGTCCGCCCGGTTTTTCTGCAGCGCCTTCGCCAGGACGCTGTCCAGGGCTTCGGAAACATCCGGATTAAGGCTGCTGGCCGGCTCCGGGATCTCGCGGACATGCTGATAGGCCACCGAAACGGGACTGTCACCGATGAACGGCGGCCGGCCGGTCAGCATTTCGTAGAGCAGGCAGGCGGCCGAGTACAGATCACTCCGGGCGTCCACGGTTTCGCCGCGGGCCTGTTCCGGGGAGAGGTACTGGGCCGTGCCCACCACCGCCTGCGTCTGGGTCATAGTGGCGGAGGAATCCGCCATGGCCCGTGCGATGCCAAAGTCCATGACCTTGACCATGTCCGAGTTGTCGCAGAACATCACGTTGGCCGGCTTGATGTCCCGGTGCACGATTCCGGCCTTGTGGCTGTACTCCAAAGCTGACAGCACACCCAGGGTGTAGTCGACGGCCTGGTCAATGGTGATGTCCTTGGCCCTGATCAGGTCCCGGAGGGTCTTGCCGGATACGAATTCCATCACGATGTAGGGAACGCGGACGTGGTCGTGGGCGTCGCCGGGCACTGCATGGTCGCCGGTGTCGTAGATGGCCACGATGGAGGGATGGTTCAGGGCCGCGACGGCCTGCGCCTCACGCTTGAACCGGGCCTGGAACTGCGGGTCCCGGGCCAGGTCCGGACGCAGCAGTTTGATGGCAACGGTCCGCCCCAGGCGCGTATCGACCCCGCGGTGGACATCGGCCATGCCTCCGCGGCCTATGAGCTCCCCGAGCTCATAGCGCCCGTTGAGGACGCGCTGTGTCGTCACAGGGATGCTGTCCTCCCGGTGCGACGGAGTTCTTGGCGGCGTGGTCACGGCTTACCCTTGGGTTGGAACGGTGCTGGGCGTGGCACCCGGCGGGGAAACCAGGGGGGCGGCGAGGTGGTAGGTCACCACGGATCCGGACTCGACCTTGCGCCCGGCATCGGGCTCGGACCTGACAAAAGTGCCCGCTTCCTGCCCCGGTCGGCCCTCCTCGTCAGCGCCCTTGACCCAGCGGAGCCCGGCCTTTTCGATTGCTGCCTGCACCTGGGCTTCGCTGCTGCCGACGCTGATGTCGGGAACGGTGACTGATTCAGGACCCTTGGAGTAAGTCACCTTGATGGTGTCTCCGACCTGGACCGGCCCGGCGGGATTGATGTCAGTGACCGTGCCGGGGGTCGCCGGATTGAAGACCTCAACGCCGTCAACCTGAAGGCCGAGGCCGATCAGGTCGTTGCGGACCTGGCTGAATGGCTGGCCAAGATACGCATCGGGAATCAGGTTGATGGCCTCCGGGGTGGTCTGGGTCGGTGTCGGCGACGGCGTGGTTTCTGTCGGGGTTGCCGAGGTTGCCGTCGGCGACGGGCTGGCACTCGTCGTCACGCTGCGGCTGGGCGAGTTAGACGTAGCACCGGCGGGGGTCTTCGGGAACAGGATGCCGGCTTGGGTCAGCAGGACTCCCACGAGTGCGAACAAGACGAGCAGGATCAGCGCGATCAGCGGCCACGTCCAGGGACTTCGCCCGCGCCGCTGCGGCTCGTCCGCCGGTTCCTCGTCGTACTGTTCCTCTTCCTGGACCCAACTGCGCTCGGCGGCCAGGGCGTCAGCCCGCGAGAGCGTGCTGCCGGACCGCGTAGCCGCGTCCTGGCCGGCCTCGGCTCCGGCTGCCCCGGCAGCACTTCCCGCGGCGGCGCCAGCCGCCGCGGCGCCCAGCACAGGCAGTGCGGAAGTCGCCGTCGTCGAACTTTTCTCCGAGCCGATGACGCCGGTGGGGGCCGTGTGCGTCTTGACCGGGGCCGTGATGGGGCCCGTGGCGCCCTCGAAAAGCAGCATTCCGGGAACGGCGGCATGGGCCGCGGAGATGTCGCCGTTGCGGATTGCCTCGGCGGCCTCGGACAGCTTGATCGCGTTGGCCGGGCGGTTCTTCGGATCCTTGGCCAGCATGGACATCAGGAGGGCCCGGACCGGCTTCGGAAGGGTCTCCGGCAGCGGCGGCGGGGCGTCGTTCACCTGCGCCAGGGCAATGGCGATCTGGGATTCGCCGGAGAACGGCCGGTGACCCGTGAGGCACTCGTAGCCGATCACGCCGAGGGAATAGATGTCCGAAGCGCCGGTGGCCGTCTGGCCCGTGGCCTGTTCGGGCGCCAGGTACTGGGCGGTTCCCATCACCTGGCCCGTCTGCGTCAGCGGAACCTGGTCGGCCAGGCGGGCGATGCCGAAGTCGGTTACCTTGACCCGTCCGTCGGGGGTGATGAGCAGGTTTCCCGGCTTGATGTCGCGGTGCACCAGCCCCTGGGCATGGGCTACCGACAGCGCGCGGGCCGTCTGGGCCATCATGGACAGCGTGCGGTCCGGCGAGAGGACCTGTTCGTGTTCGATGATGCTGCTCAGCGGCTGGCCGGGGACCAGCTCCATGACCAGGTAGGCCGATCCCTCCTCCTCGCCGTAGTCGAACACATTGGCGATGCCCACGTGGTTGAGCAGGGCCGTGTGGCGGGCCTCGGCACGGAAGCGCTGGAGGAATCCGGGATCGCCCGTGTACTCCTCTTTGAGCACCTTGATCGCCACGATCCGGCCGAGGATAAGGTCCTTGGCCTTCCAGACTTCGCCCATGCCGCCGATCGCAATACGCGTGGTCAACTGGAATCTGCCGCCGAGGGTGATTCCTGATGTAGGCCTCACTTATTCAACACCGCCTCAAAAATCTTTTTTGCGTTCGGACTGGTTAGCTGTGCGCCGGTGGAGATGTCCACGCCTTGCATGACGATCGTGACAGACACCCGCGGGTCGTTGGCCGGGGCGAACCCGGTAAACCAAGAGTTGTTCAGGCCGTCGGTCCCGAGCTCCGCAGTGCCGGTCTTGCCGGCCACCTGCACACCCGGGACTGCGGCGCCGGCGCCGATTCCCTCGCTCACCACGCTGGTCATCCATTCGGTGATCTGGCTGGCGATCTCCGGCGTCGTGGACGTCCTCAGGGCTGCGGGCTTCGGTTCGTCGAGCACCCGAAGGTCCGGCGAGCGTACGGCCTTGATCAGGTTGGGAGCCATCTGGACGCCGCCGTTGGCAATGGCCGAAGTCATCAGCGCGATCTGCAACGGTGTGGCGCGGACGTCGCGCTGCCCGATGGCGGACTGGGCCAGTCCGGCGTCGTCCAGGTTCTTGGGGAAACTGCTCTTCTGATAGTCGACCTTGAGCTGGTCGCCGAGTTCCTGGCCCCAGCCGAACTTGGCTGCCTGCTCGGCGATCGCGTTCTCCCCGAGGTCAAGGGCGATCCTGGCAAACGGTGTGTTGCAGGACTGCTGGAGCGCGAAGGCGAAGCCGGCTGTGTTCCGGGTGTAGCAGTTGCCGCCGGCGTAGTTGGGCAGTTTGTACTGGATGCCGGGGAAGGACATCTCTGCCGGATTGGGCAGCTGGCTGTCCGCGTTGTACTTCCCTGAGTCCAGGGCTGCTGTGGTGTCCACGAGCTTGAAGACCGATCCCGGGGCCAGGAGGGCGCCGGTGGGGCCGCTGACGGACTGGTTCAGGTTGACGCCCGGGATCTTGATGATCTCGTTGTAGGCAGCCTGCTCCTTGGTCGCGTCCTGGGTGGCGATCAGGTTGGGGTTGTAGGACGGCTTGCTGACCATCGCCAGGATGTTGCCGGTCTTGGGATCCGTGACCACGATCGACCCGCGCTGGCCGTCGGGAATGAGGTCGTACGCCAGCTTCTGGATCTTGGGGTCGATGGTCAGCTCCACGGAGGCGCCCTTGGGCTGGTTGCCCAGGAAGAGCTGCCCGATGCGGTCCAGGAATTGCTGGTCCGAACTGCCCGCGAGCTGGCCGTCCATGGCGCGTTCGAGCCCGGTCACTCCGTAGTTCTTGGAGAAGTAGCCGGTGATGCCGGCGTACAGCTCGGGCTGGGTGTAAGTGCGCTGGAATTTGCACGTCTCGCTGCCCGGCACGGACTCCGCAATAGGCGCGCCTGCCACGAGGATGGCCCCGCGGTCATTGCAGTAGTTCTGCAGGATGGCGCGCTTGTTCCAGGCGTTGGCCTTGAGTTCGTCGGCGCCAACCACCTGGACATAGCTCAGGGCGCCGAAAATCAGTGCGAACATGGCGACCGCGGCAATCCACGAATGTCGAATGGCCTGGTTCACAGTTGTTTCACCGCCTCGGTGGGAGCGTCTGGAAGGGTTTGGGTGGCGTTCCTGCCCGGCCGTCCGGCAGCGGGGGCCCGCCCGGGTTTCTTCGCCTCAGGAGCCCCGGCCGGCTGCAGCGGCGTCGTGTCGACGGGTCCGCGGGCCGTGTGCGAGATCATCAGCAGGAGCCCCACGATGATCCAGTTCGCCAGCAGGGACGAGCCACCGGCCGCGAGGAACGGTGTGGTGAGGCCCGTCAGCGGGATGAGCCGGGTTACGCCGCCGATGACCACAAAGCATTGCAGTGCCACGGCGAAGGAGAGGCCACAGGCCAGAAGTTTGCCGAAGGCGTCGCGCGTGCCGAGCGCAGCCCGGAAGCCGCGCGTGAACAGCAGCAGGTACATCAGGACAATGGCGAAGAGCCCGATCAGGCCAAGTTCCTCACCGAATGAAGCGATGATCATGTCGCTGTTGGCAAACGGCACGAGGTTGGGACGGCCCTGGCCGAGTCCGGTGCCCACCAGTCCGCCGCTGGCCATGCCGAACAGCCCTTCCACGATCTGGCCGCTGCCGCCGGGAGACCGGCCGAAGACTTCCTCCGTAAACGCGTTGAGCCAGCCGTCGATGCGGAGTGCGACGTGGGAGAAGACCTTGGAGGCCACAAAGCCGCCGCCGAGGATCAGTGCCAGGCCGATGACCACCCAGCTGATGCGGCTCGTGGCCACGTAGATCATCACGATGAACAGGCCGAAGAAGAGCACGGAGGAGCCGAGGTCGCGCTGGAAGATGAGCACGCCGATGCTTACCAGCCACGCGGTGATCATGGGGCCCATGTCCTTGAACCGCGGGAACTGGAGAGGGCCGATCTTGCGTCCGGCCAGCATGATGAGGTCGCGGTTGGACGACAGATACCCGGCGAAGAATATTGCCAAGGTGATCTTGGCGACCTCGCCGGGCTGGAAGGTCATTGGGCCGAGCTTGATCCAGACGCGGGCACCAAGGATTTCGCCGGCGGAGATGCCCGGCACCAGCGGCAGAATCAACAGCAGCGCACTGACGGCCAGGGAAATGTAGGTGAAGCGGCGCAGGACGCGGTGATCCTTGAGGAACCAGATCACCGCAATGGCGACGGCCATGGCGATCAGCGTCCAGCGGAGCTGGTTGTTGCCGGTGTCCTCGCCGGGAGCGTCCAGACGGTGGATCATGGCCAGGCCAAGTCCGTTGAGTGCCACCACGATGGGAAGTATTACCGGATCCGCATATTTCGCGCGAAAGCGGAGGACTACGTGGAAGACGAGGGCAGCCACCGCCAAAAGGCTCGATTGGAACCAGAAGTCGGTGTCAAGCGCTGTTTTCTCGTCGACGCTGATCAGCGCATTGGCGCCGATGCTGACCGACAGGGCCAGCATCAGCAGCAGCAGCTCCACGTTGCGCCGGGGTTTGGGCATGGTCTCGGCGATGGTCATTGGCCCGCCTCACAGGTCGCGGTTGGGGTGGGCGCGGCGGACGCCCCGGCGGTCGCCGTAGGCGATGCAGTTGGCCTCGGACTGGTGGTCGCCGTGGGCTTTGGTGTGGCCGCAGGTGCCGTGCCCGTGGCACGCGGCGATGCGGTAGGGGTCGGCGACGCAGTGATGCATTCGTCCGAGGGAGCGGTGGTGCCCGTACGTTCGAGGTTCTTGACGATTCGCTGGGCGTCGTAGAGATCGCGCGCCGGCACTGTCTGGCGCACGCGCTGCTGCGAGAACTGGGGCAGGGAATCCATCCGGATTTCCGTGACCGCCTCCAGCGTGGACAGCTGGATGGGGCCGAGACGCTGTGAAACGCCGTTGAAGATAGCCACCCGCTGATCGAATTCGCCGATGTAGTAGCGCGTCTGCGTCCAGGCATACCCCAGCCAAAGACCCACGGCTAGGACCACAAGCGCAGCTGCCGCGATTCCCATGGTGACCCAGTGCCGCGGACGCCGCTCGGGTCCCTGCTCTTCGACGCCTTCGCGGTCCTGTTCGGATTTGTGGGTGAGGACAGTCGCTGCCCGGCGCGCCACGGTGCGGCCCGCGATGGTGGGAATGGAACCCGATTCGGCTGCCGTGACTGCTGCACCGACGAGGAGGTGGGGCCTGGACGACAGCTCCTGGCGCAGCACTTCGGCCGACAGGTGTTCGCCCAGATGGGGATCGGTGCTGGTGCCGGGCTCTTTGGCGGCGGCTGGTTCGGAATCGCCGGTGGCTGCCGCGCCCGTTTTTTCGGCCGGTTCAGCATCTGTTTTGGGCGCAGGCGTGGACTCGGGCGCCGATGCCGGAATCGGTGTCGCGGGCCCGACGGCCGGTTTTCCGGTGTCGGCCGTTGCCGCCGCGCCAGCATCGGCGGCAGCGGGCGTTGCCCCGGGTACCCCGGCGGGAGGAACGATGTCGACGGCGGCTGTCCTGACGTCGTCGGCCGTTTCCTCGGCAATTTCCGCCATGACGACGGTGACGTTGTCCGGAGCGCCGGCTTCGAGGGTGAGGTCCACGAGGGTTTCCACGCATTCGCGGAGGTCCTGCGTTTCCCGGACCGTCCGCTCCACGACGTGGCCGGCCACGTAGTTCAGGCCATCTGAGCACAGCAGCCAGCGTTCGCCGGGCTGCACGTCCAGCGTGGCGAGGTCCAGCTCGGGGCTCGCGTCAACATCGCCGAGGACGCGCATGAGGACGTTCTTGTGCGGGTGGGTTTCGGCTTCCTCGGGCCGCAGGCGGCCTTCGTCGATAAGACGCTGGACGAACGTGTGGTCCACACTGATCTGTTCAAATTCGCCGTTGCGCAGGCGGTAGGCGCGGGAGTCGCCGATGTGGGCGAAGTGAAGCTTGCCTTCGGCCAGCAGCAGGGCCGTCACCGTCGTGCCCATCCCGGCAAGCTTGGGGTTGATGTGGACGAGTTCGGAGAGCAGGGAGTTGGCCGTCTGGATTTCATCGGCCAGGACGGTGCCGGCATCGCCGTGGTATTCGTCCGTGTCCAGGTGGATCATGTCCAGGACCGTGGCGGCCGAGGCGACATCACCGCCGGCGTGCCCGCCCATGCCGTCGGCCACAACGGCCAGATGCTTGCCCACGTAAGCGGAGTCGTCGTTCTTGGCACGGATCCGGCCGACGTCGGACCGGGCGGCGTAGCGCAAAATGAGCGGCCGCTTAGAGGCTGGTGCCTTCTCCGCGGGAATGTCCGGGGCGGCCATGGCTATGGCCTCAATTCGATGACCGTCTTGCCGATTCTCACGGGTACACCAAGGTCCACGGGAAGGGCCCGGGTGAGCTGCTGGTCGGCGAGGTACGTGCCGTTGGTGGAACCGAGATCTTCAATGAACCATCGGCTTCCCTGCGGGAAGAGCCGTGCATGCCTGCCGGAGGCGTAGTCGTCCTCGAGCACAAGGGTGGCCTCCTGTGCCCGGCCCAGCAGGATGGGGCTCGCGGCCAGGGGAAGGGTGGTTCCCTTGAGCGGGCCTTCGGTCACCACCAGTTGGCGCGCCTGCTGCTTGACGGGGGCGGGAGGCGGTTCGGCGAGCTCGGGGTTCTTGCGGACCTGCCGTGCCGTTGGGGCGCCGGTGGCGGCCTTGCGGCCGATCATGAGGTCGCGGCGCATGGCCGAGACGATGCTGAAGATGAGGACCCAGAGAAGCAGAAGGAACCCGAAGCGCAGGGCGGTAATGGTCAGTTCGCTCATGGGCGGCCGCCAGTGTTGGCGGGCAGGAGGCGGAAGATGATTTTGGTCCGTCCCATCGTGATGGTGGAGCCGTCTGTAAGCTCCATGCTGCCGGCCACTTTATGTCCGTTGACGTAGCTGCCGTTGGTGGAACCCAGATCCACGGCCGTGGTGGTGCCGCCGGCAGTCTGGATTTCCAGGTGGCGGCGTGAAACTCCGGTGTCGTCCACCAAAATGTCAGCTTCTGATGAACGGCCCAGGACGATTGAGGGTGCGTTGAGTGAATACCGCTGGCCGTCGATGTCCAGGACCGGCTGCAGGCGGACCGGTTGGCGGCTGGGCGCAGCAGGTACGTTGGCGCGGGGCGCTGCCGGTGCGGGAGAGGAGGACCTTTCGGTCTTCGAGGTGATCTCGAAGTCTCCGGCACGGTGTACTTCATCCCGGCGGAAGGAAATCCGTACGGGGCCCTGCAGTGTGTAGCCCTGGCTGCGGACATGGTTGATCACCACATCGCAGAGTTCCTCGGCCAGCGGGGTACCCCACTCCTGGGCCCGCTGGAAGTCGTCGTCGCTGAGCATCACGTCAAAGACATTGGGGGCCAGGGTGCGTCCGGCGGCAACGGTGATGGCCTTATGGTCCACTTCGCGGCGCAGGCGGCTGGCGATTTCCACAGGCTCAACCTGGGCCTTGGAACCGGTGGAGAAGACGCCGCGGACGGCCTTTTCGATGCCACGCTCGACTTTGTCCAGCAAACCCATGGTCCCTCTCCTTTCCTTGCAGCTGCAGGGCAGCACATCTCGTGGAACTCAACTGGCAACGCAGGTCACAACAGAACAGCGGGCCCGCAGGAAGCGGACGCCTATACATCCGATACTACTTGCCACGCCTGCGAATGACCTTAATCCACAACGCGCCGGACGCTCGATTCGTTCATTTTGGAGGCCTTGGTGTTTGCGGGATCACACGCCCCGAGGCGCGGTTCCGCGGGGCTGCGGAGGGCATGGAGGCCTGCTGCGGTGCCTGTGGACAGGACCGGTGCGGCGCCCCGGAAAGGCTCGATTGGCATTTTGCCGGGATTGTCCGTTATGCTTGATCTCGCTGCTTTTACGAGGTTGAAACTCCGCATTCCGGGGCTGAAACCAGGTGAAAGAAGTTGCGCGCGAGTGGCGGAACGGCAGACGCGCTGGCTTCAGGTGCCAGTGTCCGAAAGGGCGTGGGGGTTCAAATCCCCCCTCGCGCACGCATCAGAAACACCCTGGTCTTAGGACCGGGGTGTTTCTTTTTGCCCTGCCGCCGGGCCGCGGCTCAACCGGGGATCAGGAGACGGGCGTGACCAGGGTTCCGTCGGCTACGAACTGCGCGAGATTCGCAAGCGTGAGTTCGGCCATGGCCGCCCGTGTCTCGTGCGTTCCGCTTCCCAGGTGCGGCAGCAGGACCACATTGTCCATTGCCAGCAGATCCTGCGCGACCTTCGGCTCGTCGGCGTAGACGTCGAGGCCTGCACCGGCCAGCTCGCCCGCGAGCAGGGCCGCCACCAGGGCCTGTTCGTCCACAACTGAGCCCCTGGCGATATTGATGAGGTAGCCGTCAGGGCCGATTGCCGCGATGACCTCACTGTCAACGACGTGCACAGACTCCGGCCCGCCTGCTGCTGCCACAATGAGCACGTCCGAATTCCTGGCGAGTTCCACCGGGGACGACGCATATTCGTACGGTACGCCGGCCGCCTTATTGCGGTTGTGGTAGCTGATGGTGCAGTCGAAGCCTTCGAGCCTGCGGGCAATCACCTTCCCGATCCTTCCCAGGCCAAGGATTCCCACGCGCTTCCCGCTGGCTTTGGTGGCGAGGGGAAAGTTTCCTTTGCGGGTCCAGTCACCGCGCCGGACGTAGCGGTCTGCAGCGCTGGTGCGGCGCAGCACGTCTACGTAGAGGGCTATGGCGGTGTCCGCCACGCAGTCATTGAGGACGTCCGGCGTATTGCTGACGGAAATTCCCCGTTCTGCCGCCTGCCTGGTGTCGGTGGTGTCGTAGCCGACGCCGAAGTTCACAACCGCCCGGAGATTAGGGAGGGCGCGCATCAGCTCAGATCCCACACCAAAGCGCCCGGATGTGACGGCGACTTCAAAGGTGCTGCCGTGACGTTCCAGGAACGAGGCCTGCTCGGCTGCGGAATCGGGAAGCCGGACGGCGCCGTACTCGTCGACCACCGTGTCTTGGACAGTTTGCATGAGCGGTCCTACCTGCAGGACAGCGAGGTTGTTGTTCATACCCTGCAGAGTAGGTTCGGGGATCCATACGAGTCCAACATGCAATAAGCATTGATCGATGCTAGATGTGAATTGGTCGGTCGAATTTGGCGGAATGGCGGGGCCAATGGGGATGCGTGGCGCCCGTCACACCGCCCTGGCGTGCTGCTAAGCGTCCGACGCGGGGGTGGGCCGGCCCTCCGTGCCCTTGTGGTGTTTTTGGAAGCTCTACTAGCTTGAGTCCAGCGCGGCCCCCAGCTCCCTGTCCACATCATCGACATAGCTGCAGCCTGCCGCGCTCCACTAATCCGGAGGATCCAATGACGTCTTCTTCAACACCCCTATTCCCCGCATCGGCGGTCAAATGGCCCGCCCTCGCGGCCGGAGCCCTGCTGGCGCTGAGCGGCTGCGCCGTTTCCAATTCCGAGGCCGTACCCGCATCCGGAAGTGCTCTTCGCGTGGTCCTCGGCCAGGAGCCGCCGACGCTGGAGGCCTGCGAATCAAACCTCACGTCCACCGGTGTGGTGGTGCGCTCAAACGTCACTGAGCCGCTGGTGGAGCGGAATCCCCAAACCGGCGAACTTGAACCGCTGCTGGCAACGGAATGGAAAGCAACATCAGACACGGAATGGACGTTCAAGCTGCGCGAAGGCGTGAAGTTCCAGGACGGCACCCCGTTCAATGCGGAAGCTGCGGCGTTCACCATCGACAGGGCCGTCAACTCCAAGCTCGGCTGCAACGTGGAAGGCTACGTGTTCGGTGATGCCGATCTGAAGGTCAAGGCTGTCGACGCCACGACCCTCACCGTTACGACGCCGGAGCCGGACCCCATCCTTCCGCTGCGCCTTTCCTTCCTTGAGGTGGTGCCGACGTCGACGAGCACCACCGCGAAGGTCCGCGAACCGATCGGCACCGGGCCGTACAAAATCGAGAAGTGGGACGCCGGCCAGAAGATCACCCTGAGCAGCTGGGATGGCTACTGGGGCGATAAGCCGGCCTATGCCAAGGCCGAGTACCAATGGCGTTCCGAGAGCTCCGTGCGTGCGGCCATGATTACCAGCGGAGAAGCCGATGTGGCCATGGGCCTCAGCCCCGACGACAACATGGGCGACCTCGGCGTTGACTACCCCAACAATGAGACGGTTGCCCTCCGGCTCGAGGCCACGAAGGCGCCGCTGAATGACATCCGCGTCCGCCAGGCGGTGAACTACGCCATCGACAAGGAGGGAATCGTCAGCTCCCTCTACCAGGGCAAGCACAAAGTGGCGGCCCAGCTGGTCCCCGAAGGCATTGTGGGGCACAACTCCGCACTGAAGGGGTGGGCCTTCGACCTGGACAAGGCCAAGGCGCTCGTTGCCGAGGCCAAGGCCGACGGCGTGGACACCTCCGCGCAGATCTCACTCGTGGTCCGCAGCGCCCAGTTCCCCAAGATCACAGAGCTGGCGCAGGTCCTCCAGGAGCAGCTGAGCCAGGCCGGACTGAACGTGAAACTGAAGATGCTGGAAACCAGCCAGCACCTGACGTACCAGGTCCGCCCGTTTGCTGATGACGAAGGCGCAGTTGCCCTGATGACCCAGCACGGCAACCAGGCCGGCGATGCGGCCTTCACGGTGGACCAGTACATGCTGTCCACCGGAGCGCAGAGCTACTTCGGCACGCCGGAGTTTGACGCCTTGATCAAGAAGGCGGACGCGGCGTCGGGCGATGACCGGAAGAAGGGCTTCGAGGACATCTTCGCGTACCAGAACGACAAGGTTGTCCAGTTTGCCCACATCTCGCACCAGACGGGCATCATCGGCAAGTCCAAGTCGGTGAACTACACGCCGAACTCCTCCAGCGGCGATGAGCTGCGCGTTTCGGAAATGACCCCGGCAAGCTAGCCCGGGCCTCCAGGAAAAGAAGGACAGCCATGCTGATCTACTTGAGAAAGCGGATAGTCTCCAGTGCGCTGCCGCTGGTGGTGGTCATTGTTGGTGTTTTCGCACTCGCGCGGATGACCGGAAACCCGGCCAGCCTGTATCTGCCCCTGAACGCAACACAGCAGATGCGCGATGACTTCACCGCACGCAATGGCCTGGACCAACCTCTGCTGGTGCAGATGGCTGACTATTTCGGCGGGGTGCTGCGACTCGACTTCGGCCAGTCCCTCCGAACAGGGCAGGACGCGGCCGCCATGGCGCTGCGGGCCTTCCCCGCCACCTTGCAGCTGGCGGCCACCACCATGGTGCTGGCCGTTTTGCTGGCACTGGTCGTCGGGTGCTGGGCCGCCCTCAAGCCGAACGGCATTGCCGACCGCATCTCCAGTTTTGTCTCCATGGCTGCGGCTTCGATTCCTGATTTCTGGCTCGCCATCGTGGGCATCTGGGTTTTCGCCATAACCCTGGGCTGGCTCCCGACATCCGGCGTGTCGGGGGCCGGCACCTGGGTCCTGCCCATCGCCACCCTGTTGCTGAGGCCTTTTGGCGTCCTGGTCCAGATCGTCCGGGGATCCATGGTCTCTGCACTGTCGGAGCCCTACATCAAGCTGGCCCGCAGCCGTGGCGCCGGCGAACTGCGGGTAGTCACGCATCACGCACTGCGCAATGCGGGGGCTCCCGCGCTAACGGTGGCAGGCGACCTGACTGTTGGCCTGGTCAACGGAGCGGTGGTGGTGGAAACCATCTTCGGCTGGCCGGGCATAGGAAAGCTCATGATCGATTCCATCCTGCAGCGCGACTTCGCCGTGCTGCAGGCGGCCGTGCTGCTCACGGCGGTGGCGATCTTTGCGTTGAACATCCTGATTGACATGGGCTACGCGCTGCTGGACGCACGCGTCCGGCCCGTCACGGCAAGGGCTTAGGAGTAGCCATGAAGAGTTCAATCACTGAGCCCGCGGTAGAAGGGAACCTCACCCTTTTCCGGCTACTGCTGAAGGACCGCTTTGCAATGGTGTCCGCGCTGGTCCTGATTCTCATCGGCCTGACCGCCGTCATTGGTCCCGTCTTGATGGGTGACTTGGCGACCAAGCAGAATCTCCTCTTCGCCAACAAGGCTCCCTTTTCGCTGGCCTATGGCTGGGAGTACGTCCTGGGCAGCGACTCACTGGGGCGCAGCATGCTCGCGCGGCTGGTCGTGGCCAGCCGCACCACGTTCTCCGTCGCGTTGCCCGCCGTGGCGGCGGCCCTCGTGATCGGTTCGCTGTGGGGCGTCTGGGCCGGATACCACCGCGGCTGGCGTGAAAATGTGTCGATGCGGATCGCCGACGTCATCATGAGCTTCCCATCGCTGCTGCTCGCCGTCGTCGTTCTTTACGTGTTCAGCCCGAGCGCCGGAAACATCGTGCTGATCCTGGCCCTGACGCGTATCCCCATCTACCTGCGCACGGCGCGGGCCGAATCGGCGGAGCTTCAAAGCAGGACGTTCGTGGATGCCGCGCGGACGTTTGGCGCCAGGCCGAACGCCATCATCGGACGCCACGTCATCCCGGTGGTCCTGCCGACGCTTCTCACGCTCGCCACGCTCGAATTCTGCTACGTCATGCTGGCCGAGTCGTCGCTGAGCTTCCTCGGCATCGGAATCCAGCCGCCGGACGTCAGCTGGGGCCTCATGGTTTCGCAGGGCAGGCAGTATCTGCAGACCGCATGGTGGCTTTCAATCTTTCCCGGCGTCGCGATTGTGGTCACCACCATCGCCGCCAATGTTCTGGCGGCCTGGCTGCGGATCGCCACCGATCCGGCCCAGCGCTGGCGCCTGGCCCTTCCCCGCAAGCGGCTGATTGTCCGCATTCCAGTCAAGGAGGCAAAGCCGTGAAGACTGCTGCCCAAACCGTGCTCACCGGACAGCCGCGGGCGAGTGATGTTGTTCTTAGTGTCCAGGACCTGGCTGTGGACATCCGGACCCACCGGGGAACCGTCCGGGCCGTCAACGGTGTGGGCTTCGAGGCCCGTGCGGGGGAGACCCTGGCACTGCTCGGGGAATCCGGTTGCGGAAAGTCCATGACGGCAAAGGCCCTCGCCGGAATCATGGACCCCGTCTGCGACCTTGCCGGCGGAGAGATCGTGCTCAACGGAACAGACCTGGCAGCCCTGACGCCCAAGGAACGGCTCAAGTTCGCCGGACCCGAGCTGGGGATCGTCTTCCAGGACGCGCTGACAGCCCTTAACCCGGTCTATACGGTCGGAACGCAACTCGGCGAGGCTTTTAGGATCCATCGGGGACTCAGCGCCAAGGAAGCCAAAGCCGAGGCGATCGAGCTGATGAAGCGCGTGGGGATTCCCGAACCCGAGTCGCGGGTCAATTCGTACCCCCATCAGTTCTCCGGCGGCATGCGCCAGCGCATACTCATCGCCATGGCAGTGGCGCTGAATCCACGCCTGCTCATAGCCGACGAGCCCACCACTGCCCTGGACGTCACCGTCCAGGCGCAGATCATGCAGCTCCTGCGGAAACTCCGGGAGGAAGGGCAGATGGCCGTGGTGCTGATCACGCACGACTTGGCGGTTGTTGCCGAGGAAGCCGACTCAGTGGCCGTGATGTATGCCGGAAACGTGGTGGAGAGCGGACCCGTTTCCGAGGTCTTCAGCGATCCGCGGCACCCCTACACCAAGGGGCTGCTCGAGTCCGTGCCCGTCCACGTGGAACGCGGCGCCCATCTGAAGTCCATCGCCGGGAGCCCGCCCGAGCTCCATGACATACCCGCCGGCTGCGTCTACCAGTCGCGCTGCCCCCTCGTGCAGGACATCTGCCGGGCCGAGCGTCCCCGGCTGCTGCCGGTGAACGGAAGCGCCGCCGTCGTGCAGACCGGCGCCGAGGACGACGCCGACAACGGCTTGGGTGCCGACGCCGACCTTGACGGCGGCAACTATGCCGGCAATTTCGCCGGCACCCGGCCGCCGCGGCCGGGCCGGGTTGCAGCCTGCCACTTCAGCAAGGAGTTAAACAATGTCTGAGCCGCTTCTGCAGATCGATGGCCTGTGCAAAACCTTCCACGTCGCCAAGAGCGCCAGCGGCAACACCCGCCTAAAGGCCCTGGATGGCATCAGCCTCACGGTCGGACGCGGGGAAACCCTGGGCCTCGTGGGCGAATCGGGCTGCGGAAAATCCACTCTGGCCCGGACCCTCATGATGCTGGAGACGCCGGATGCGGGGACGGTGACCTTTGAAGGCACCAACCCGTTCGGGCTCCGCGGAAAGGAGCTGCTGAGCTGGCGGCGCAGGGTCCAGATGGTGTTCCAGGACCCGTTTGCCTCCCTTAACGCGCGCATGAGCGCCGGCGCCATCATTGCCGAACCCTGGGCCACCCACCGGAACCTCTACCCGTCGTCGCGGGAGCGCGAAGCCCGCGTGCGCGAGCTGCTTCACATGGTGGGCCTGCGCCCGTCGGACGCCCGGAAATCCCCGCAGGAGTTTTCCGGCGGGCAGCGGCAAAGGATCGGCATTGCGCGTGCCCTTGCCCTGAATCCGGACGTCATCATCCTCGACGAACCGGTCTCCGCGCTCGATCTTTCCGTCCAGGCACAGGTCCTGAACCTGCTCAATGACCTCCAGCAGGAACTCGGCGTCTCGTATATCTTCATTTCTCATGACCTCACCGTGGTGCGGCACGTGGCGGATCGGGTGGCCGTGATGTACCTGGGCAGAATCATCGAAACGGGAGACACCGAGGAAGTCTTCGACCATCCGCGGCACCCCTACACGGCGGCCTTGATGTCCGCCTCGCCCAAGCTCGACGTCACGGGGGCGAAGCGGGACCGCATCGTCCTTCAGGGTGAGCTGCCCTCTCCGCTGGACCCGCCGTCGGGATGCCGCTTCCGTACCCGGTGCTGGAAGGCGCAGGACATCTGCGCCGAGGTGGCGCCCGAGCCACGGGTGGCGACTGCCGCCGATGGCACGCTGCACCTGGTCGAATGCCACTTCCCACTCGAATCAGTCAGGGGCCTCACAGGCGCCACAACCGCCGCCGGGTGACGGGCGCGGAGTACGCGGTCATCGCCGGCGTGATCTTCCTGGCCGCGTGCCTGCGGGCATCAACGGGCTTCGGCATGGGAATGCTCGCCGCGCCGGTGGTGGCCATGGGGATCCGACGCTGTTGCCGGCCGCGCTCATTCTCCTGGCGCTGCTCGTGACCATTCTTGTGACCGTCCGTGAGCGGCAGCACCTCGATCTCCGCGGTACCGGCTGGGCCCTGGTGGGCAGGATCCCCGGAAGCATCCCGGGGGCATGCCTCGTTGCCCTGCTGTCCAAGGGAGGACTGGCCTGGGTGGTGGTCGTGGTGGTGCTCAGCGGCTTGGTTCTGGCCGTCAGGGGATGGGCTCCCAAGCCCGTGCGGCTCAACCTCATTGCCGCCAGCGCCGCTTCGGGGGCATCATGGGCACCGCGACATCCATCGGAGGACCGCCCATGGCCCTGGTCTGGCAAGGCCATCAGGGATCGCGGTTGCGGGGCACCATGAGCGCGTTCTTCATGATCGGTTCCGCGGTTTCCCTCGTGTCGCTGGGAGTTGCGGGGGCAGTGACCCCGGAAATATTGACCCTCGCGCTGTGGATGGTGCCGGCGGTGCTGGGCGGCTATCTGGCCTCACGGTTCGTGAACCGCTTCCTGAACGCCGCGCGGCTGAGGCTGCTGGCGCTGGGCGCGTCTGCCCTGGGAACCCTGCTGCTGACGGGGCAACTGGCCGCCCTGGCTGCTTTGCAGCCCTGACCGGCCCTTCGTCAGCCCCGCGGCATCCTCAGCCCCGCGGCACGACGTTGAACAGCTCCCGGCCTTCCGCCAACCGCCTGATGTTGGCAGCGATGTCGGCCGCCCGTCGTTCGAACGTGATCCGCGCATGGCCGGAGTGGTGCGGTGTAAGGACGGTGTTGGCCAGGGTTCCGAACGGCAGCTCCGCCGGGGGGACCACGCCGTCAGACGGGGATCCCCACCACACGTCGATGCCCGCCCCGGCGATGCGCTGTGACTTCAGGGCGTCGAACAGCGCATGCTGGTCCACCACCGGCCCCCGCGCAACGTTAATAAGGAACGCGGTTGGCTTCATGGCTGCGAACTCTGGTGCCCCGATCATTCCCTCGGTCGAAGAGTCGAGCGGCACGGTGACAACCACGACGTCGGACGCAGCCAGCAGCTCCGGGAGCTGGTCGATGCCGCCCACCCAGCTCAGTGCGACCCCGTCCGGGACGCGGGCATCGGGATTTTTGCGGACGGCGCGAACGTCCATGCCCAGAAGGCCGGCCAGGCGGGCCACCTCGGCCCCGATGGAGCCCATCCCCACCAGTCCCATGGTCATTCCTCCGCCCAGGGTCGGGTGGAAAGGCACTTGCGGGTCGGTGGCAATGGTCCGCCAGGTCCCGCCGCGCACTGCCCGGTCGGCTGCCGCGACATTGCGGGACAGCATCAGCGTGACCATGAGGACGTGTTCGGCAATGGGCCGCGCATGGTGGAAGGTGTTGGCGACGGCGGCTCCCGGGGCCAGCCCCGGAAGAAAGATCTTGTCGTAGCCGGCACCCGTGACGTGCACCAGCTTCAGCCCGCGGGCGGCGGCCGCCTGGCGCGGACCCAGCCCTGAACAGACGACGACGTCGGCACTCGCCAGCGCGTCCAGCTGGCGATCGGGAGTCCAAGCCGCCGCCATGTCCCAATGGTGGGTGCCGCCGTCGTGCTTTAGCTCATCCTCAAAGCGGCTGATGATGGGGTCGGTGACCACGATCCTCAGGCTCTTTCCTGCGGTCTCCGGGGCGCTCACCAGCGCGGGCTCTGGAGTTCATAGGCGGGGTGCAGCCGTTTCATGTAGCCGGCGTCATCCCGGCTCCGCAGCCCGCATTCCAAGTACTGGCGGTGGAGCCGTTCCAGTGCGTCACGGTCCAGCTCGATCCCCAGCCCGGGGCCCGTGGGAACGTGGACAGCTCCCTTGTCGAAGGCGAACGAACCGGCAGGCACGACGTCCTCGTCAGGATCCTTCCACGGCCAGTGCGTGTCGCACGCGTAGTCGAGGTTGGGCGTCGCCGCCGCGAGGTGGACCATGGCGGCGAGGCTGATGCCCAGATGGGAGTTCGAGTGCATGGACAGGCCCAGGCCGAAGGTTTCGGTGATGCCGGCCAGGGACTGGGAGCGGCGCAGGCCTCCCCAGAAATGGTGATCGGAGAGGATGACATCCACCGCACCACCCGCAACGGCAGGAGCAACGTCCGCGAAGCTCACCACGCACATGTTCGTGGCGAGCGGCATCCCTACTTCGCGGCGGACGGCAGCCATACCCTCAATGCCAGGCGTGGGATCCTCGAGGTACTCCAGGATCCCGTCCAGTTCCTTGCCCACGCGGACGGACGTGTCCACGGTCCATGCGCCGTTGGGATCGATCCGGAGCGGCATCGCGGGGAATTCGGCGCGCAGTGCTTTGACGGCTGCCACTTCCTCCTCGGGAGGGAAAACGCCGCCTTTGAGCTTCAGGGCCGAAAAGCCGTACTCGTCCACCATCTTCCGGGCCTGCCGCACGATGCCCGCTGGGTCCAGCGCCGGGCCCCAGGCGTCGTCGTCCTGGCCGGGGTGTCCGCCCCACTTATAGAAGAGGTAGCCGCTGAACTGCACGGTGTCGCGGACAGCGCCGCCGAGAAGATCGCTGACGGGGCGGCCGAGTAGCTTTCCCTGGATGTCGAGGGCGGCTACATCGAAGGCCGACAGGACGCGGTCGGTGGTGCTGGAACCGGTCACCATTCCGCTCATGCCGTGGCCGCCCTGGACGCTATCGTGCCGGACTGCCGATGCGATGCGGGTTCGGAGTTCGTTGATGTTGAAGACGTCGGTGCCGGCAAGGGCTGCGGCTGCGGCCTGGAGGCGTGCCAAATGGCCGGCGTCGCCATACGTTTCGCCCACCCCGCTGATGCCGCAATCCGTGTGGACTTCCACGATGGCGCGGAGGGCGTAGGGCTCATGGACCCCCACGGTGTTCAGCAGCGGCGGGTCCTTGAAGGCCACCGGCGTGATGGTGACGCTCGTGATGATGACTGGGTCCAGGTGTTCCGCCTGTTCGTGTTCTGCCTGTTCGTTCACGGGGTTCACTCCGGTGTGCTCCTAGGTTCTGCTCGGTGATGCTGCTCCGTCAGGGGGTTCCGCGCAGTTGTCCCGTGCCTGCCGGGTAAGGTTTCGCAACTGCCGTCCCGATGACCATAATGGGAGCAATTGATCCACGTCCAAGCTAATTTGTGCACCCGATCATCCACGAAAGGTATCGATGTTTACCTTGCCCCAGCTCGAGGCGTTCGTCGCCGTTGCCGAGGAGCTGCACTTCGGCGCGGCAGCGGAGAGGCTCAATATGACGCAGCCGCCCTTGAGCCGGCAGATCCAGATTCTGGAGAAGAAGCTGGGGACACAGCTGTTCGGCCGCACCAGCCGGAAGGTCGAACTGACGCCCGCGGGTGCCCTGCTGCTGCCGAGGGCGCGGCAGATCCTGGACATGTGCATCAAAACGGAGCTGGATGTCCGCAGAGTTTCCTCGGGCGAGTTGGGTGCCATCACCGTCGGATACACCGCGATCGCCGGTCAAAGTGTGCTGCCGCTGTTGCTGCGGCGTGCGGCTGACAGCATGCCCGGGGTCTCGTTCATGCTGCGGGAACTGGTTTCCACGGACCAGATGGACGGGCTGGTGAAGGGCAGCGTGGACATCGGCCTCCTGAGGCCGATTGTGGCTCGGCCGGGGATCATGTCGCGGCCCCTCATGCAGGACCGCCTGGTTGTGGCGCTGCCCGCAGGCAGTTCGATGCTTGGAAGCATGCCCCTGAAGGAGGGCGCCCCGCTGCCGTTGGGAAAGCTGGACCGCCTTCCGCTCCTGATGTACTCCACCAAGGAAGCCCGGTATTTCCACGATCTTGTGCTCCGGCTGTTCGCCAGCGCCGGGGCCCACGCCAACATCACCCAGTACGCCAGCCAGATTCCGGCATTACTCGCCTTTGTCCAGGCCGGGTTGGGAGTCACGCTTGTGCCGGCGTCTGCCATGGCCTCGGCCCCGGCGGGAGTTGAATTCCACGAAATTGACGGGAGCCTCGGCATCCGGGAGCTCAACCGGGTGGACCTGGAACTGGCGTGGAACGAAGAGACAGCCAACCCGGCAGTGCGGCGCCTGCTGGAGCTGATCGACTCCGACGGGCTTGCCGCGCCCGGCGGCTAGGGGTGCTCCGAGGCCGGGGCTACTTCGCCCCGGCGGCCGCCAGCCGAGGTTCCGGGGACGCCGACGTTTCCGCAGCAGGCGCGTCATCTGCAGCGGGCGCGTCGGGGGCCTTGCGTTCCTTGAGGAAGTAGACGAGGCCTGCGGCCAGCGTGGACGCCGCGGCCAGGGCGAAGAGGCCCGGCACGACGCTTCCGGTCTGTTCCTTGATGATGCCGAATCCGAACGGGGCCACGAACCCGCCCAAGTTGCCCAGGGAGTTGATGATGGCGATGGCCGGGGCGAGGACCAGCGGGTGCAGGCCGGACTGGGGGATGGTCCAGAACAGCGGCGATGCGCTCTTGAAGCCCATGGCCGCGACGGCCAGGAACACCAGGGCCAGGACCGGTGACGCAATGGCCGCGGCGAAGGTGCCCATAGCGGCGACGAGGAGTGCCACCACCAACAGCGGACGCTTGGACTTCGCTTTGTCCTGCCACTTGGCCGCGAAGTACATGGCGAACACGGCGCAGACCCACGGAATGGCTGAGAGGAATCCGACGCTCAGGTCGGTGGTGCCGGGGATCTGCTTGACGATGGTGGGCAGCCAGAAGGTGTTGGCATAGATGGAGAGCTGGACCGAGAAGTAGATGCCGCAGAGGAGGAGGATCTGCGGGTTCAGCAGCATCTTCCAGCGGCTGACCTTGCCGCCGCTGACGGTGGCGTGCTGAGCGTCCTCGTCCTCGATCGCCTGGGAAAGAGCGGCCTTTTCGTTGACTGAAAGCCACTTGGCGTCCTGGATCTTGGCGTCAAGGAGGAAGAACACCACGATGCCGACCGCGACAGACAGAAGTCCCTCGAACCCAAACAGCCACTGCCAGCCGCGGAGGCCCAGGACATCGTGGAGGCTGAGAAGCATTCCGGCGATCGGTCCGGAGAGCGCGGCGGCGACTGACGAACCGGCGATGAAGATGGCCGTTGCCTTGCCCCGCTGGCCAGCCGGGACCCACCGGGCGAAGTAGAAGATGACGGCGGGGAAGAACCCTGCTTCGGCTGCGCCGAGCAGGAAGCGCAGCACGTAGAACATCATCTCGTTCTGCACGAAGGCCATAAGGAACGAGGCGATTCCCCAGCTGATCATGATCCGGGTCAGCCACGCCTTTGCGCCGTACTTCTCCATCATCACGTTGCTGGGAAGTTCAAAGATGGCGTAGGCGATGAAGAACAGGCCGGCTCCGAAACCGTAGGCGGCGGCGCCGATGCCTACGTCCGCTTCGAGGTGCTCATGGGCGTACCCGATATTGGACCGGTTCAGCTGGTTGCATACGAGCATGACCAGCATGATGGGCAGCACACGCTTGAAAAACTTCTTCGTGGCGACGGCCACGTCCGTGACAGCGGTGTCTACAGACTGCCTGGGTAGTTCCTTTGAATAGGCGACGCAGGTCGACTGGCGACGGGCGCAAGACCTGTGGCCCGTGCCACAGCGACTTCACTCACTGTATTTGCCGCTTGTGATGCACGTCCTACACATAATTTGCATTACTGAATACCTTAAAGGAATGGCGGGCTCATCCGATGCTTGCCGGATGTAGCCCCGTTGTCAGCCGGCGGCCGGCGCCGGGGCGCGCAGGCGGCGCCGGGAATTCGCCAAATGGCTGCGCATGGCGGCCGACGACGACGATTCGTCACCTTCCGCGATGGCAGCATAGATGGACTCGTGTTCGTGGACCACCTGGTCGAAGTGGTCGCCGGCGTAGTGTTCGACGTCGGTCATCAGCCGGGTCCGCGGCATGGCGATCATGGTCTGGCCCAGGGACGCGAGGCAGTCGGAATAGAACGGGTTTCCGGAGGCAGCGGCCACGGCGCGGTGGAAGTCATAGTCGGATTTCATGGCGTGTGCCGGGTGCCCGACGCTGGAAGTGAACTCTTCGAGGGCCTTCAAGACAGCCCTCAGTTGCCGGTCGGTGCGGTTCCTGGCGGCCAGCGCCGCGGCCTCGGACTCGACGCCCATCCGGAACTCGAGCAGGTGCAGACGGTCCTCCATGGTGACCACGGCGCGGGTGCCCCGGGCCGACGTCGGGCCGTCCGGAGGTGGGGTCAGCGCAAAGCTGCCCCGCCCCCGTTCGGTCTCCACGAGTCCTTCGGCCTGAAGGCGGGTGAGCGCGGAACGGACCACTGTGCGGCTGACGCCGAATTCGCTGATCAGCGAGTTTTCGCTTGGCAGCTTGTCTCCGGGCTGGATGACGCCGTCGACAATGCGGGTGCGAAGATCGGCGGCGAGGTCCGCGGTCAGGTTCCGGCTCATGGGTTCAAGGTTACGCGCCGAACTCCACCGAATCCGTGGTCCAGGCACGTGCCTGGTCGCTGAGGCTTACGCCCAGCCCCGGGCGGTTCGGAACGATCATGCGGCCGTTCTTGGTTTCGAGGCGATCGTTGAACAGGGGATCGAGCCAGTCGAAGTGCTCCACCCAGGGTTCGCGCGGGTAGGCGGCGGCAAGGTGCAGGTGGATCTCCATGGCGAAGTGCGGGGCCAGGCCAAGGCCGCGTTCGTCCGCGAGGGCAGCGAGGCGGAGGAACTGGGTGATACCGCCGACGCGGGGAGCGTCGGGCTGGATGATGTCGCAGCCGTTGGCGTTGATGAGGCCCTTGTGTTCGGCGACGGACGCGAGCATTTCGCCGGTGGCGATGGGCGTGTCCAGGACGGAGGCGAGGTGGGCGTGGCCCTCGAAGTCGTAGGCGTCCAGCGGCTCCTCAATCCACACGAGGTTGAATTCCTCGAGCTGGCGGCCCATGCGTAGTGCGGTGGCGCGGTCCCACTGCTGATTGGCATCCACCATGAGGGGAACGTCCCAGCCGATGTGTTCGCGGATTCCTGCCACGCGCCGCAGGTCCTCTTTGCTGTCAGGCAGGCCCACTTTGATCTTGATGCCGCCGATGCCCTCTTCGACCGACTGCGTGGCACGCGCCTTGACCTCGTCCAGGGTGGCATTCAGGAAGCCGCCGGAGGTGTTGTAGGTCTGGACGGAGTCGCGATACGAGCCCAGGAGTTTGGCCAGGGGCAGACCGGCGCGCTTGGCCTTGAGGTCGTAGAGAGCGATGTCGATGGCGGCCAGGGCCTGCGTGGCCACGCCGGAGCGGCCCACGGAGGCGCCGGCCCAGAGGAGCTTGGTGTAGATCTTGCCGATGTCGTTGGGGTCCTCGCCGATGATGCCTTCGGCGACTTCCTTGGCGTGGGCGTACTGGGCCGGGCCGCCGGCGCGCTTGGAGTAGCTGAAGCCGATGCCGCTGTGTCCCTGCTCGGTGGTGATTTCGGCGAAGAGGAAGACAACCTCGGTCATGGGCTTCTGGCGTCCGGTGAACACCTTGGCGTCGCTGATTGGAACGGCCAGCGGGAGCCTCGCCGTGGAAAGTTTGACGTGCCGGATGAGATCGACCGTGCTCATGGGTTCTCCTTGAAGACTAGGGGGCAACATCGCCCGCGCTTCTTAGGTTATAAGTACTCAACTTATATAACAAGTATGAGGCAGGGAATCGGCCCTTGGAGAGCGTGGAAGCCGCACCGTGCGCTGGGCATACCTGACCGCCGGCGGGGTGATTGCCTCATGTTCGGTGGTGGTGGTTGCGTCGGGGTGTTTGTTTGGGGTCGATGTGGGGTGGCGGGATGAACCAGGGGATGCCTGATCGTATGTGGATGGTCCATTGTTCTTTGTGGATGAGGTGGTGGTGGTGGGTGCAGAGGAGGGTGCCGTTGTCGGTGTTGGTGGGTCCGCCGTGTGACCAGTAGGTGGTGTGGTGGGCTTCGCACCAGGGGGCGGGGATGGTGCAGTTGGGGAAGGCGCAGCCTTGGTCGCGGGCGGTGAT
>NZ_JAGGPM010000021.1 GCF_018613835.1 Arthrobacter sp. ISL-5
TCTCGCACGCGTTCTCGTACGCGGTCAAAAACTCGAGCTTCTGGACCGGGGTGAACGACCGTCGAGGCCGCGGACCACCGGCCCGCGGTCCGGAACTACTACTACCACTACTCACAGCACTATCTTCGCGTACTGCACTCAAAACTGGACTGGACATGATTACTGAATTCCTGGCTCTCGCCCCACGCGATTAAACGGACTTGCTATGAGCCGTTGGTACCGTTCCAGCCTGACACGTAGGGCAGCGACGCGGGGCGCGAACGAACACTTGAGGCCCTATTTCCTTGGGGCTTAAGTGTCCGTTCGCGCTTTGCTATGGGTGGCTTAAGTGTCCGTTCGCGCTTTGCTATGGGTGGCTTAAGTGTCCGTTCGCGCTTTGCTATGGGTGGCTTAAGTGTCCGTTCGCGCTTTGCTATGGGTGGCTTAAGTGTCCGTTCGCGCTTTGCTATGGGTGGCTTAAGTGTCCGTTCGCGCTTCCCCAGGAGTATGGGGCGTACTCCGTGGGGATGATCTTCGCCTGCCGATGTTTCGCACGGGCAACGGATTTCGTAGAGTGGGAGCGCTTAGGATGTCAGACCTGGCTGCTAATACTTCTCTTACTAATTCGCGCTCTCTCCCAAAGGATCCGTGAGCATGCTCGTCACCCTCATACGGCGCTATTCCAAACCGTATATGCCGTACATATTGGCCGTCATTGCATTTCAATTGGCGTCCACTATTGCGGCCCTCTACCTGCCAAGCCTTAATGCACAAATCATTGACGAAGGCGTTTCCCGCGGCGACACCGACTTCATCTGGCGGACGGGCGGCGTCATGCTAGTCGTGGCGTTCATCCAGGTGGGCACCGCCATCGCAGGCGTGTACTTCGGCTCCAAGACGGCCATGGCCGTGGGGCGCGACCTGCGCCGCGGCGTTTTCCGCAAGGTGACCAGCTTCTCCGCCAAGGACGTCAACACGTTTGGCGCACCCACGCTGATCACCCGCGGCACCAACGATGTCCAGCAGGTGCAGATGCTGGTGCTCATGGGCCTGAACTTCATGGTCGCCACCCCGATCATGTGCATCGGCGGCATCATCATGGCCCTCCGCGAGGACATCAACCTGTCCTGGCTGGTCTGGGTCTCGGTGCCGGTGGTCATCGTTGTGGTCGGCTACCTTGTTGTCCGCCTGATGCCGCTGTTCCGGTCCATGCAGAAGAAGATCGACCGCATCAACGAGGTCCTGCGCGAACAGATCATCGGCATCCGCGTAGTGCGGGCCTTCGTCCGCGAGCCCTACGAAACCGAGCGATTCGGCGAGGCCAACAAGGAACTGACGGACGTTTCCCTGAAGATCGGCGCACTGTTCGTCCTCATGTTCCCGGCCATCGGCATGATCCTCCACCTCTCCACCGCAGCCGTGCTCTGGTTCGGCGGCCAGCGGGTGGATTCCGGCGACATGCAGGTCGGCGCCCTGACCGCGTTCCTGCAGTACCTGCTCCAGATCCTCGTGGCCGTCATGATGGGCACGTTCATGGCCATGATGATTCCCCGCGCGTCAGTGTGTGCGGACCGCATCGGCGAGGTGCTCGACGTCGAGCCCTCCATCCATGACCCCGCGCACCCCGAAACGCCTGCGGCACTGGAAGGCGTCGTCGAGTACCGGAACGTCACGTTCGCCTATCCCGGCGCGGAAGCCCCCGTCCTGAGCAACATCAGCTTCACCGCCCGTCCGGGGGAGACGGTGGCGATCATCGGCTCCACCGGCGCGGGAAAATCCTCGCTGCTGTCGCTGCTGCCCCGTCTGTACGACGTCGCCGAGGGCGAGGTGCTGCTCGACGGCGTCTCCGTCAGCAAGCAGGACCGGGCCGAGATCACCAGGCGCGTGGCCCTCGTACCGCAGCGCCCCTACCTGTTCTCCGGAACCATCGAGCACAACCTGCGCTTCGGCAAAACCGAGGCAACCGATGAGGAACTCTGGGATGCCCTCCAGGTGGCCCAAGGCGACGGATTCGTCCGGGACAAGAAGAACGGCCTCGGGTCCCGGATCGCCCAGGGCGGCACCAACGTCTCCGGCGGGCAGCGCCAGCGACTGTGCATTGCCCGGGCCTTGGTGACCAAGCCCAAGGTCTACCTCTTCGACGACTCCTTTTCGGCCCTGGACGTCGCCACCGACGCCCGCCTGCGCGCAGCCCTCAAGCCCACCACCGCCGATGCCACGGTGATCATCGTGGCGCAGCGGATCTCCACCATCACCGACGCCGACCAGATCCTGGTCCTGGACAACGGCCGGATCGTGGACCGGGGCACGCACGATGAACTGCTGGAAACGTCGCCCACCTACCAGGAAATTGTTGAGTCCCAGCTGAGCGTGGAGGAAGTGGCATGACCGCCGACAAGAAGGGCACACGCCTGGACAATGCAGCCCGCCCGGACCAGCCGGCCGCGGAAGCCGCGGAGCTGGACGACGACGACTTCATCGAGGAGGAATACAAGCCGGGCGAGGCCGATGGCGGCATGTTCGGTGCGGTGCCCGCGAAGAAGGCCCAGCATTTCTGGCCCTCCGCCAAGCGGCTCATGGGGCTGCTGAAACCGGAAGCCGTGGGCATCTACATCGTGGTGGCCATGGTCATTGTTTCCGTGGTCCTCAACGTCATCGCCCCTAAGGTGCTCGGGCAAGCCATGGACGTCATCTTTGGCGGCGTGGTAGGCAAGCAGCTCCCCGCCGGAGTCAGCAAGGACCAGTTCGTCGAGGGACTGCGGGCGCGGGGCCAGGACAACTTCGCTGACATGATCTCCCGGATGGAGCTCGTTCCCGGCACCGGAATCGACTTCCAGAAGCTGACCGTCCTCATTTCCGCCGTGCTGCTCATGTACTTCGTGGCCAACATCTTCCTGTGGCTGCAGGGCTACGTGCTGAACCGGATAGTCATGAAGGTCATCCGCCAGCTCCGCGACGACACCGAAAAGAAGCTTAACCGGCTTCCGCTGAACTACTTTGACACCCGCCAGCGCGGCGACGTCCTGTCCAGGGTGACGAACGACGTCGACAACGTCCAGCAGGCGCTGCAGCAGGCTTTCGCGCAGCTGATCAGCTCGCTGCTCACGGTCATCGGCATCGTCATCATGATGTTCATCGTCTCGTGGCAGCTGGCCCTTATTGCCCTGATCGCCCTGCCGCTGTCCGGCGTGGCGGCCGGTATGATCGGCGCGCGCAGCCAGAAGCTGTTCTCGGCGCAATGGAAGAACACGGGCGAGCTCAACGGCCAGATTGAGGAGTCCTTCTCCGGCCATGACCTGGTGCGTGTCTTCGGCCGCGACGCCGACATGCTGGAGCGCTTCGAGGAGCGGAACGAGGCCCTGTACAAGGCCAGCTTCGGCGCCCAGTTCGTCTCCGGCATCATCTTCCCCGTCATGCAGTTCGTTTCCTACCTGAGCTACGTCGGCATCGCCGTGGTGGGCGGACTTCGCGTTGCTTCCGGCAGCATGAGCCTGGGCGACGCAACGGCGTTCATCCAATACTCGCGTGAGTTCACCCAGCCGCTGGGCCAGATGGCGGGCATGGCCAACATGCTGCAGTCCGGTGTGGCCTCGGCGGAGCGCGTCTTCGAGTTCCTGGACGCGGATGAGCAGGACCCCGAAACCGCCACCAGGCACCTGCCGGCCAAGACCGATGGCCACGTGGAATTCCGGAACGTCACCTTCAGCTACACCGAGGACAAACCGCTCATCGAGAACCTGTCCTTCACGGCCGAGCCCGGGCACACCGTGGCCATCGTCGGGCCCACGGGCGCCGGCAAGACCACCCTGGTGAACCTCGTCATGCGCTTCTACGAGCTCAACTCGGGTTCCATCACGCTGGACGGCGTGGACGTCACGCAGCTGAGCCGTGCCGAGCTCCGTTCCAAGGTGGGCATGGTGCTGCAGGACGCGTGGCTGTTCGGCGGCTCCATCTACGACAACATCAGGTACGGCAAGCTCGACGCCACCGAGGACCAGATCATGGCGGCGGCCAGGGCCACGTTCGTGGACCGCTTCGTCCGGGCGCTTCCTGACGGCTACGACACCGTCATTGACGAGGAAGGCAACAATGTCAGTGCCGGCGAGAAACAGCTCATCACCATCGCCCGGGCCTTTGTGGCCAACCCGTCACTGCTGATTCTGGACGAGGCAACGAGTTCCGTGGACACCCGCACCGAGCTCCTGGTGCAGAAGGCCATGGCAGCGCTGCGCACCGACCGGACCAGCTTTGTCATTGCCCACCGGCTCTCCACCATCCGCGATGCAGACACCATCCTGGTGATGGAGAACGGCAAGATCGTGGAGCAGGGCAACCACCAGGCCCTCCTGGCGGCCGAAGGCGCCTATTACCGGCTGTACATGTCCCAGTTCGCCGGCGCGGATGCCGGGGAAACGCCCGTGGACGATTCGACGGCGGTGCACAGCTGAGCGCGGCCGGGCCCGGAAGCCACCAGGGTCCCCGCCGCATCGAGGTGCTCGTGCCGATGCGCTGGGGCGACATGGACGCCTACGGGCACATTAACAACGTGCAGATTGTCCGCATGCTGGAGGAAGCCCGCATCGGCGCCTTCGGCCCTCCGCGCGGCGCCGGGCTCCCGGGCGTGGATCCCCACGTCTCCCTGTTCAACGATGTTCCCGAGGGCACCATGGCGCTCATCGTGGACCACCGCATCCGGTACGTGAAGACGCTCGAGTACCGGAACGTCCCCGCGGTGGTCCAGGTGTGGATCGGGGCGGTCAAGGGCGCCAGTTTCGACATTCACTACCTTGTGCAGGACCCCGTAACTCGCGAGGATTGTGTGAAAGCCTCAAGTCATCTCGCCTTCGTTGATGAAGCCACCGGAAGGGTCCTGAGGCTAACGCCGGAGCAGAAGCAGCGGCTGGAGCCCTTCACCGAACGCAGGGAGCCTTAACCGTGGAAAAGGAGCCGTAGCTGTGAAAAAGAAGAAGAAATCCTGGAAGGACATGCCTCCGGCCGCGCGCATCGGGACAGTCATCGTGGGCGTGCTGCAGCTGGCGTTCCTCGCCGCCGCCCAGCGGGACATCTCACGCCGGCCCGCCGAACAGATCCGCGGCTCGAAGGCCGTCTGGCGGATGGTCACGCTGATCAATTTCATCGGCCCCGGCAGCTACTTCGCCTTCGGACGGAAGCGGTTGCCGCAGCCTACCCGGAAGTAGGTTCTCCAGCGGGCTTGGTGCCGGCGTTCAGCTTAAGCCTGTAAATTTGAAGGCATGACCCCCGCCACGAAGCCCGCCATGCCCCGTGCCCTCGGAATCTCCAAAGAAATCGAAGAAGCAGCATGGTTCGTGCTGGGGGCCGGGCTCCAAGGCAAGCCCTCAGCGCTGGACGGCCGCACCCAGACGTGGACGTCGGACGCCGCCGGGGAGGTCCTGGAACGGCTGCAGCGCGGGGTCGCGGACGCCAAGGCGCCCATGATGACCAACCTGCGGCACAACCTTGAGGATGCCTCCCGCGCGGCGAAGCAGCTGGCCGTGGAACTCCTGTTCCTCCAGTCGCTGCCGCTGGCGCACGAGGTGAAATCGCTCAAGGTCAAGCGGGCAAGGGTCGCGGAAGCCGCGTCGTGGCTCGAGCCCGCGCTCGAGCTTCCGGACGAGCTCTACAAAGGCATGACCGACCACGGCGTCATCCGGGACCGGACGGCCGAGTTCAACTGGACCATCTGGGACCACCTGAAGTGGCTCTGCCGGTTTGTGCAGCACGTCGACCAGCAGCCAACTCCTGCCATCAACAAGGCGCTGAAGGATCCGCTGGCCTTTCACCTGCTGGCCGCCGGCACGCCGGAGGACCAGCCGGCCATCCGGCGGAGCATCGAATACCTGGCCTGGCCCAGCTACTTCGAACCCGTGGTGGCGGACGTCGAACGCCAGGAGATCCGGGACGCCTTCGCCTCCCTGGTGGGCGGTGCCAAGGGGGACAGCGACGAGGAAGTCACCGCCGACATCCGCCGCATCCGCCTGCACCTCGATGAGCAGGCGGGCCAGCGCATCGACTGGTACTCCCGGCAGCTCGTGAGCCAGTGGCGCAAGGTGGGGGATCCGGGCCGCCGGGCCTGGCTGCTGCGCACCCACCACGACAACGCCGAGCTCCTCACCGCCTGGCAGGACGAGGAAAAGGTCACCCTCGGCGTCGAACACCTCCGCCTGCTGGACGCCGGCGTCACCGCCGGACTGGTCCAGCACGCGGTGGACGAGGATTACAAGCACCTCGGCTACGTGGAGCGGGAGGACACCAAGACGGCGGTCTTCGCCTTCCTGACCGTCATGAAGCCGGGCGACCTGGCGCTCTACCAGAGCTCCGGGGCAGTCCGGATCGGCGTCGTCCTGGGGGAACCGGACCACAACGAGGACAACCGCCGGATGCGCCGCAAGGTCCGCTGGTTCGACGAAGCCCACGCCACGGCCGATCTGCCGCGCCACGTCCAGCGCCAGCTCGCCACGCCGGGCATCGTCGTCGACGTCACCCGCGTGGTGCAGGCGCTGCAGGCGCTGGTGCCCGCTGAAGCGGAAACGGAGCCCGACGGCGGCACCGAACCGGCCGCCGTCGTCGCACCCGTCCAGGAAGGGTTCCGTCCGCTGACGCGCGAGTTCGCGGACTCGCTCCACATGGATCTGGACCCGCTGCAGGAGATCGCCGGGCTGCTGGAGGAAAACCGCCAGCTGGTGCTCTACGGCCCGCCGGGAACCGGCAAGACCTACCTCGCCAAGCACCTGGCGGCCGAGCTCGCGCAGGACAGCACCGACGAGCGCGTGAAGCTGGTGCAGTTCCACCCGTCCTACGCCTACGAGGACTTTTTCGAGGGCTACCGGCCGGACAAAACGGATGAGGGCCAGGTGTCGTTCAAACTGGTCGCCGGGCCGCTGCGCCGGCTGGCCGAGGAGGCCGCGAAGCCCGGCAACGAGTCCAAGCCATACTTCCTCATCATCGACGAGATGAACCGCGCCAACCTGGCCAAGGTGTTCGGCGAACTGTACTTCCTGCTGGAATACCGCGACGACCGCATCTACCTGCAGTACAGCCCCAACGAGCCGTTTACGCTCCCGGACAACCTGTACATCATTGGCACCATGAACACCGCGGACCGCTCCATCGCCATGATGGATGCCGCCATCCGCCGCCGCTTCGCGTTCATTGAGCTGCACCCCCAGACCGAGCCGGTGAAGGGGTCGCTGGTGCGGTTCCTGCAGGCACGGCAGCTGGACACCACCCCGGCGCTGCTCCTGGACGCCCTCAACGACGCGATCGACGAGTGGGACCGCGACCTCATGATCGGCCCCTCCTACTTCATGAAGAAGGCCGCCCAGACACCTGCCGGACTGCGCCGGATCTGGAAGTACGAGCTCATGCCGCTGCTCGAGGAGCACTACCACGGGCAGCTGAACCGTGCGCAGCTGGAGGAACGCTTCGGGCTGGACCAGCTGCTGGGGCGCCTTGCGGCTCGCTAGTCCCGCAGGCCGCGGCGGCCCGGCCGCCGCGCCCCGGCACATCGTGGTGGACGAACTGTCCGGCGGCGTGGTGGAGAAGCTGGATGCTGCCAGCGCCGCGTTCCTGAACGCCAGCGGACTGGCGAAGGCCTCGCCCATGGGCATGGGCCTCTACCGGATCGAGCCGGTGGGCATGGTGGGATCCGTGCGGACGCCGCTGGTGCAGCTCGACGTGCGGCCCAAGGGCCGGCTGGGGCTCAGCCGGCTGCTCTTCCTCCTCAGCTATGCCGGGGACCAGGGGTTCCGCGACGATCCCGTGGCCGCAGCCGAGGACACCGAGCTGTGGAGCGCGCTGGCGGCTTCCCTCGCGCAACTCGCCGAGCGTGCCCTGCAGCGCGGCGTGTTGCAGGGCTACCTCACCGTGGACGAATCCCTCAGGACGGTGAAGGGCCGGATCCGCATCTCGGACCAGATTTCGCGTCGGCCAGGCATGCTGGTGCCGCTGGAAGTCTCCTACGACGAATTCACCGAGGACATCGCGGAGAACCGGATCCTGCGCGCCGCCCTGGACCGCATGTCCCGCGTCCCCGGGGTGCGGCCCGACGTGCTCAGCCGCCTGCGGCAGCTCAAGGGAAAGCTCGACGCCGCCACCCGCCTTCAGTCCGGCGCTCCGCTGCCGCCGTGGCGGGCCAGCAGAATGAACACCCGGTACCATGCGGCGCTCCGGCTGGCTGAGGTGATCCTGCGCAACGCCTCGGCCGAGCCAGGGGAGGGGCAGCAGCAGACAGCCTCCTTCGTGGTGGACATGGGCAAGGTCTTTGAGGACTTCGTGGGCGCGGCGCTGCGGCAGGCCATGGCCGCATTTCCGGGTGAAATGAGGCTGCAGTACAACGCCATGCTGAACGAGGCCGTCCGGGATTCGGACCGGCTGACGGTGCGGCCCGATGCCGTGCACCTGCTGGGCGGCCGCCCCGTGGTGGTGTATGACGCGCAGTACAGGGCGCGCTCGGACCAGGGGGCATCCCTCTCGGCGGACCATTTCCAGATGCTGGCCTACTGCACGGCGCTGCGAGTGCCCACAGCCTGGCTGATCTATGCCGGGGCCGGGGAGATGAAGCTGAGGCGGATCCTCAACACTGACATCGACATCGTGGAGTTTCCGCTGGACCTTTCGCTGCCGCCGTCGGAGATCCTGGCCGCCGTAGCTGATTTGGCTGAGCAGTCCTGGGGAGAAGTGGTGCGGCAGGCGAGCATCACCCGCTAAGCGGGTTCTGGCTCAGGATCATCGGGCGGGCCGTGGAGGGCCAGCAGGTGATCGAGGAGGGCTTTTTCGGGGCGCCCGGCGTTTTCTGCGAGGCACTCACGCAGCCGGGTTCGGATGCAGGCACCGTCCGGGGCGGGATCCTCAAGAATCGACCAAGTGATTCCCATGGCCTGCCGCCGGAGCGGGACAAGGTCCGGATCCTGTGCCGGGCAAACCTTGGCCGGCAGCGCCGGCAGATCGGAGAGGTATCGCAGTTCCACCGGCATCAATTCCTGCGACATGTCATTCTCCCGTGCCGTCTGGCAATTCAGGTGCGGTCTCCTCGAGATTTGATGCTTCTCGTTCCTGATGATTTGCCGCTTTTCATTTCTTGAAGCTTCGAACTACTCGTCCCGCTAATTTCGCCGGCCCCAACGGATAGAACATCTTCGAAAACCATATCGCGGGCGGGGCAGACAAGTCTGTCTCGTTTTTGCGATAGGATATTAATAATGGCCGAATTATCCAGCTCAGGATTGCCTCGCGCCGGAATTTTTCCTTCCGGCGGGCTACAGTCCCGCCCGGGGACCGACGACACATTGGGTGACGCCGCGTCGGGTGGTGCCGCAGCCTTGGGAACTGGCGCCTTGGGTGCCGAAGCCCCGGGCGCGGCCGGTGCCGCCGGTGCAGCCGGGATGCGCGAGCGGATCGTCAACGCGGCCTATGGTCTCTTTGCGCGCAGGGGCGTCCGCGACGTCGGCATCAATGAGCTGATCAGCCGTTCCGGCGTCGCCAAAGCCACGTTCTATCGCCACTTCGCCTCCAAAGATGAGCTGGTGCTGGCTTTCCTCGAGCAGCGCGACCGCGTATGGACGGTCAACTCGATTGTGGGCGAAGCGAGGCGCCGGGCGGACACGCCGGAGCAGCAACTGCTCGCGATCTTCGATGTTTTCTCCGATTGGTTCCGCCGCACCGACTTCGAGGCGTGCTCCTTCATCAACGTGCTACTGGAGATGGGAGCCGCCCATCCGCTGGGACGGGCGAGCATCGATTACCTTGCAAAGATCCGCGGCCATGTGAAGCAGCTTGCGGACGAGGCCGGGCTGGAGCGTACCGAGGATTTCTCCCGGTCATGGCACATCCTGATGAAGGGCTCCATCATCTCGGCCGCTGAAGGCGATCTTGAGGCGGCCATGCGAGCGCGCCAGCTCGCCGGATGGCTGATCGAGCACCACCGGGCCTGACCGAAACGCTATGCCGGCACCGCAAAAGTGAAAGTGGTGCCTTCCCCTACTTCGCTGCGGAGCGACACGCTGCCGCCGTGGGCTTCCACTATGGCCTTGCTGATGGACAGCCCCAGCCCAACCCCGGGTATCGCGGAGTTGCGGACAGCGGCGGTCCGGAAGAATTTGGCGAAAACCTCCTCCTGGTCCTGTTCGCTCATTCCCATGCCGGTGTCGCTGACGCTGCAGACCACGTGCCCGTCCTCGGACCTCAGTGCAACCACCACTTCACCGCCGTCCGGCGAGTACTTGATGGCATTAGACACCAGGTTGTCCAGCACCTGGGAAATGCGGGCGGGGTCGACGTGGGCGGCCAGCCTTTCGGGCGCGTCGGCCATGAGCCGGATGCCCGAAACGGTGGCACGCGGCAGTGCGGCCGTGACGCTTGCGCGGACCAAGTCCGCCACGTTCACCGCGCGCGGGCTGACGATCAGCTGTCCGCCCCTGCTGGAAAGGAGATCCGAAACCAAGGTGAGGAGCCGCTCCGAGTTCCGGCGGATGATCTCGAGCGGCCCGCGCTGGTACTCCGTCAGGTCGTCGTCGTCATCCAGCATGAGTTCCACGTAGCCCAGGATCGAGGTCAGTGGCGTGCGGAACTCGTGCGAGACGTTGGAGACGAAGTCGTCCTTGGCCGCCAGGGCATTCACCAGTTCGGTGACGTCGCTGAACACGATGACCGAGCCGGCGAAGTTCCCGTCCTGGTCCCTCATTGGCCGGGCGCTGGTGGTGATGGCCCGCTGCTTGATGCCGTCGCCGAGCCAGACGAGGTAATCGGTGAATTCCTCGCCCAGGATGGCACGCCGGACAGGACGCTGCTCCGTCGGCACAAGTGTGTTGCGGTCGGCCGCGAAGACCAGCAGCTCGGATTCGTTGGGATCGTCGTTGCCCGCGGGTGTCGCCAGCTTGTGATGGGCGCGCTGCTTGCGGTTCATCAGGATGTCATTGCCGTCGGCATCCACGGCGAGCACGCCCAGGTGCACGGTGTCCAGCACCGTGTTCAGCAGCCTCTCCTGGCCCTTGCTGTCATCCAGCACCAGGCGCAGCTGGGTGTCCTTTTCCTCCAGATCGCGTTGCTGCCGGACCATGCTGAGGGTCATGACCGTCACCGAAACGCCGATCCCCAGCATCATGACCGGGAGGAGGAAGGACCGGGCCAGATCCTGTCCGGAGACATCCCCCCGGATCAGCAGCGGCACCCAGATGATTGCCAGCGGACCGAAAAAGGAAATGGCCACGGCAGTCTTCGGAAATACCCCTGAGGCGCATAGCCAGATCACCGGGAAGACGGCCATGAGGCTGATTCCGGTCAGGCTGTCCTGGCCGCCCTCCCTGCCGAGCGCAATCGAGACGAGGTCCAGGATCGGAATTACCAGAAAAGCCGGGTACGGCAGCTTGTCCCAGGGCACGGCGTAACAAAGCAGCAGAATTATCCCCTGCGACAACAGGAAGCTGATGAACAGCGGATTCATGAGCGTCTCGGGGAAGAAAGCCAAAATCAGGAATGCGGTGATACCCGCCGTTACAGAGAGCGGCATCTGGCTCAGCGTTACGCGGCTCCGCATGGAGTACTCGTGGAACGGTCGCCGGAAGAGCAGAATTCTCCCGGAAGCGTCCTTCCAGGTTGGACTGCTCATAGGTGCTTGTCCGATGGGTGCTTGTCCGGTAGGACGGGGCCGATGAAACGCATATCTGCAGGATAGCGGGCGGGAGCTATACTGCAGACGGGATGTAGCGGGCTGAGGGGGCTGCGATGAGTGATGCACGCGTGGGGCTGGTCATTGAAGATGACCACGATATTCGCGAATTAGTGCGTGTTGTACTGACGCAGGCAGGCTTTGACGTGACCGCTGCGAGCAGCGGCGCGGAAGGCGTTATCGCCGCCAAGGAGCTGGACCCTGCGGTTATCACCCTGGACCTTGGCCTGCCCGACATTGACGGTTTCGAAGTGGCGCGGCAGATCCGTCAGTTCTCCGATGCCTACATCGTCATGCTCACCGCCCGTGCGGAGGAACTGGATACCCTGATCGGTCTCGAATCCGGCGCGGACGACTATCTCACCAAACCCTTCCGTCCCCGGGAGCTGCGCGCCCGGGTCGCCGCCATGATGCGGCGCCCGCGTTCGACGTCGGATGTCGCCGAAGAGAACGGCGCACCTTCCGGCGCGGCCAATTATGAGAGCATCTTCAGCCACAACGGGCTGGACATGAGCTACGACTCCCGGACGGTGACCGTGGATGGCAAGGAGCTCAGCCTGACGCGCACCGAATTCGATCTGTTGCATGCTCTGCTTGAAGCTGGCCGCATGGTCCGTACCAAAGCGGACCTGGTGCGCCGCCTGCGGGACGAACCGTACGACGTCGGAAGTTACATCAGCGAGGCCGACGAGCGCTCCGTGGAAGTGCACATGGGCAACCTGCGCAAGAAACTCGGTGACTCCGCGCAGAGTCCGCGCTGGCTCCAGACCGTCCGCGGCGTCGGTTACAGACTGGCTCCCGCCCAACACTGACACCGCCGGCTGCGGGTTCAGTTCTTAGCGAGGAATTGCTCCAGCTGCTGCTCCAGCGCTGATGCGTCCCGCAGCTCGCATTCCCACACGGTGAGCACCTCCCATCCGGCGCTTTCGAGCTGACGGCGCTGATCGGCGTCGCGGTTCCTGGTCCTTGTCCGCTTCGCCTCCCAGAATTCTGCGTTGGCCTTGGGGGAGTGCTGGCCGGCCTTGCAATCGTGGAAGTGCCAGAAGCAGCCGTTGACGAAGATGACCTTGCGCCTACCGGCGAAGACAAGATCCGGGTTCCCCGGCAACTTGCTGCCGCGGGAAGCACCGTGCAGGCGGTAGCGGTAGCCTTTGGCATGCAGGAGGCTGCGCACCAGTAGTTCGGGTTTGGTGTTCTTGCCCCTGATCCGCGACATGTTCCAGCTGCGCTGCTCAGGTGTCAGCCGGTCCGCCATGTCTAAAGTCTAGGCTTGCTGCAGCTTGCTAGATTTCCCGTTCCGGCTGTTCGCCGAACTCGAAGTGCCGGCCGCTGACGGAGCCGGGTTCGATCTCCACGTAGAAGTCCTTGAGCGTGGGGACCCATGACGCGAGTCCCAGTGTCTCCGCCTCCGCAATTTCCGCCGACTTGCTCAGCACCCGTGCGGTACCGCGGAGAACCACCGACCACGCCTGGTCTGACATGATGCCGTCCGTCTCGAAGAGGATGCGGTCGTTGATGGTCACCTGGGCCAGCTTGTTGCCGGGCGCCGTTCGGAAGTACAGCTTCCGGCGGCTGGTCACATAGTTGACTGGGAAGATGTCGGGCTCACCGGCAACAGTGACCACGAGACGGCCGTGCTTGGTGCCCTCAAGAAGCTGCCAGCATTGTTCGTCGTCGAGGATCAGGATGGGGTCGCCGTCTGCGTGGTTGAACATCATGGCTCCATTCTTCTACGTCTTGTAGAAAAACGATAGGGATATGAAGAAATTTTCCCAGCCATGGACGTGAATCCGCCAGCACCCTGCGTCGCCGTTGCGTGACTCCGCTGGTCGAGCTCGTCGAGACCGGGCTGATCGAGGCCGCGAGGAGAAAAGCCTTGGGGATCGTTAACACCTTTGTAATGGCCTCGTGACGGGGCTGTCTCACGTCGTGACTAGCGTCAGCAGAGACCAACTGGCGACGAAAGCGACGACTGATGACCAATGATCTGAGGGCCACCGAACTGCGGGAGCCGACGGCGGGCGGCGGCACCGCCGTCGGGCGCCGTCCGCACGGGAGCACGACGGCGGGTAACGCCGACGCTTTGAGCGCCACCAAGGAAAGCCTGGAGGACTACACGCTGAGGTTCGCACCGCGGTCCTATCGCAAGTGGAGCGCCGGGGTGGTGGCAACCAGCGCACTTGGGGGCATAGCGTACCTGGCCGATTTCTCGATCGGCGCGAATATCGGGATCGCCTATGGCACGGTGAATGCGATCTTCGGGATCCTCGTGGCCGCGGTAATCATTTTCGCCACGGGGTTTCCACTGGCCTACTACGCGGCCCGGTACAACATCGACCTTGACCTCATAACGCGCGGCTCGGGCTTCGGCTACTACGGCTCCGTGGTCACGAACGTCATTTTCGCGACGTTCACCTTTATCTTCTTTGCCCTGGAAGGTTCCATCATGGCCCAAGGGCTGGAGCTGGGACTCGGCGTTCCGCAGTGGCTGGGATACGCCGCCTCCACCGTCATCATCATCCCGCTGGTGATCTACGGTATGAATACCCTCGCCAAGCTCCAGGTGTGGACCACTCCGCTCTGGCTGCTTCTCATGGTGGTGCCCGTGGGATATCTGGTGGTGTCCCATCCCGGCAGCATCGATGATTTCTTCACGTTCACCGGAGATTCCGGGGCGGAGGGCACCAATCTGGCGTCCGTGATGCTGGCGGCCGGCGTCTGCCTGTCCTTGATGGCGCAGATTGCCGAGCAGATTGACTACCTTCGCTTCATGCCGCCCAAGACCGCGGAGAACAAGGGCGCGTGGTGGAGGGCCGTGATCCTCGCCGGGCCGGGATGGGTCATGTTCGGAGCCGTCAAGCAGATTGTCGGCATGTTCATAGCCGTCTATCTGATCGCCAAGCTCGATCCGGCCGCCTCCGCGACGGCCAACGAGCCGGTGCACCAGTTCCTCGGCGTTTATCAGGAAATGATGCCGGGCTGGCTGGCCATGACGTTGGCGGTGGTGCTGGTGGTCATTTCCCAGATCAAGATCAACGTGACCAACGCCTACTCTGGCTCACTGGCATGGACGAACAGCTTCACCCGGGTCACCAAGACCTACCCCGGCCGCATGGTGTTCGTGGTGGTGAACCTGCTGATTGCGCTGGTTCTGATGGAAGCGAACATGTTCAGCTTCCTCAACACCATTCTGGGCTTCTACGCCAACTGCGCCATGGCGTGGGTGGTGACTGTTGCGTCGGACATCGCCATCAACAAGTACCTGCTCAAGATCTCGCCGAAGACGCCCGAGTTCCGGCGCGGCATGCTGTATGCCGTGAACCCGGTGGGCTTCGTTTCCATGCTGGTCTCTGCAGGGATTTCCATTGCCGTGTTCTTTGGGGCGTTTGGGCAGGGCATCCAGCCGTACTCGCCAATCTTCGCTGTGGTGCTTGCCTTGGTGTTGCCGCCCGTGCTGGCTGTCTTGACCAAGGGACGCTATTACCTTCGGCGCCCCGACGACGGGATTGACCTGCCGATGTTCGACGCCGACGGCAACCCCAGCGACGCTAAACTCCTGTGCCACGTGACGGGAATCGAATTTGAGCGTCCGGACATGATCCGTTCCGCCCAGGACGGACCCGACGGCGAACCCCAGTATGTGTCTTCGCTAGCCCTGTCGACCGATAGATCGGGGGAGCTCGTTTTGCCGGCACAGCGGTAAGGAATATTGGGCCTGTTTGGATTGGCCTTGGCAACATTGACGGGCCCGGTGGCAAAAGCACCGGGCCCGTTTTGTGTGCGGTGTTGTCACGGGGATTTGTGCGGTCTTCTCGCGCGCTCCGGCGGCTTTGACTTTCCGCGCCAGCCGGCAGGTGGTAGAACGAGAGGGTTCGCTGGCTGTGGATAACTTTGAGCCCGAAAGTGTAGCCTCGGCTACCCTTTAACCATTGTTCGGACACAGATGTCTTGAAAACTATCCGGGGGGATTAGCGCATGACTTCTCGTAGCTTCAGTTCGGGGCGCCTGCGCCTCTCCGCGATTTCCGTCCTTGCCGCTTCCGTCCTGGTGCTCAGCGGCTGCAGCAATGGCGAAGGCCCCAAGAATGGCTCGAGTGACGGAACTACGTCCTCCGCTTCCACCACCGCCACTCCGAGCGCCACCGCGACTCCCACTCCTAAGCCGGTTTATAAGCCTGCGGACGCCAAAGGAAAGGCCCAGAACGTGCCGGTTCCCGTAAAGCCGGCGTTGGCGGATAAGAATTCGAAAGAGGGGTTGGAGGCGTTTACGAAGTACTGGTTCTCACTGCTAAATTACGGTTTTGAAACGGGCAACCTGACTGCATGGTCAAAGTTATCCGCTCCTTCTTGCAGCTTCTGCAACGTTCTGAAGAATAGTGTGGCTGTCGGATACAAGGAGGGACGGTGGCAAGTTGGAGGACGACTTTCCACTCCGTCTGTGGAATCGAAATTCAAGCCCCGAGCACCAACGCAACAGGTCATCGTTCAGGTCATCCAGGAGGACACTCAGTATTACAAGGCCGATAAGAGCGTTGGACGAGCTCCTGCAGATGGGTCTAACACTGCTTCAGTAGTCATAGCCGCGTATTCGGGCGGTAAGTGGGCGGTCTCCGACATGCATCTGATCCAGTAACGAAAATCATGATTTCGAATGCGGTAGGGGCAACGATTCTAGCCGTAGCGCTGACTCTTGGAATAGCGCCACAGGACGCCACAGCGGCTGACGACGATTACGGTGGCACGGTTGACTACGATGAGGCGGGAATCGTCGTAGGCAATTGGATCCTCGACGAGACCACCGGTGAGATAGTACCCGCGCCGCCCGGCTTCGTAAGCCAGGATCCAAACCAATACAGAGCCGAACCGCAGTGCCAGGTCGACGAAAACAACTTGGATATCAGTTGTCTGCCTGGACAACTTCCGTGCCCGCCCAGAGCTGACGGGAAACCCGGGGTGCCCGTCATCTGGAAGGTCGCGCCGCGGTCGCTCCCTAATCCGACGTGGTCGGACTGGACCGCCAACGGTGGCGGACCCACTTGCCTCTACGACCAGAATCCGGATGATTTACTTCCCCGAATCGCGGCACGAATTCAAAGCGAATTCCAAAAGCTGCCTGTCGTGCCGGGGAAGGTCACGGCACAGCCGAGCCCGCACACGCTTCGGGGTGCAGAGACGAATTTTTATGCCATCGCTAACGAGCAGCCATTCGACATTACGATTTTGGCGCAGAAGATTCATATTGTGGCCAAGCCCGTCCAGTACCGCTGGGATTACGGGGACGGCACTTCGCTCGGCCCGACAACCACTATGGGCGGACCTCTGCCGCAGGATCGCTGGGGTGAGAAGACGCGCACGAGCCACGCTTACGCTGCGACGGGTGACTTCAACGTTGTGCTCACCACGTACTTCCAGGGCACTTATTCCGTGAACGGCGGGCCGGCCCTTCCCATCCCCAACCAGGGCCAATTCAGTTCTCCGCCGCAGACCGTGAGCGTGTGGCGTTCCGTCACGCGGAACTATGCAGACGACTGCATCACCAATCCCCGAGGCCAGGGATGCCCGGGAGCTGCCCAAGGCAACGGGTAGGCGCCCCAAACCGCAGGCAAGGACACTGCCGTCAAGATCATCGACCATCCGTAAGGCGTTCCATCCGTAACCAGGCAGTCCAACCGCATTCAGCCAAGAACTGACGACGACGGCGGCACCCGCTTTGGGGGCCGCCGTCGCCGTGCCCGGGGTGCTTTGGGCGGCGTGACCCCATGACCTGCATCACACCCGGAATACTTGCACACGCGTGGCAGTTGGGCCCAGTGAACCCAATGCATTCTGAAAGGAACCACGTATGCTGTTTTCTCCACTGTCCCTCGGTGAGCTCGAACTGCCCAACCGCCTCGTCATGGCACCCCTCACCCGCGTACGCGCGGGCAAGGAAGGCGTGCCCGGACCGCTCGTGGTGGAGCACTACCGCCAGCGGGCTTCCCTCGGTCTCATTGTCAGCGAGGGCACATACCCCAGCCCGGCCGGCCGATCCTACCAGGGACAGCCCGGAATTGTCACGCCTGAGCAGATCGCCGGCTGGAAGAACGTCACTGACGCAGTCCACGCGGAAGGCGGACGGATGTTCGCGCAAATCATGCACGGCGGCCGCGTCTCCCATGAGGACATCACGGGCGGCTACCGCGTTGTTGCGCCGAGCGCCGTCGCCGTCGAGGGTGAAACCCGCACGTACACCGGCAAGCAGGCATACCCGGTGCCGCACGAGCTCTCAACGGAGGAACTGCCCGTAGTCATCCAGGAAATCGTCACGGCGTCGCGCAATGCCATTGAAGCGGGGTTCGACGGCGTCGAACTGCACTCGGCCAACGGCTACCTCCTGCATGAATTCCTGGCGCCCAACACCAACGTGCGCACGGACAGCTACGGCGGCTCACCCGAAAACCGCGCGCGCTTTGTCATCGAGACCGTCAATGCCGTCTTCGAAGCCCTGGGCGCAAACCGCGTCGGCATCCGCATTTCGCCCGAGCACAACGTTCAAGGCATCGAAGAGAACGACGCCGTCGATGTCCGGGCCACCTACGAAGTGCTGGTGAACTCGATCGCTCCGTTGAACCTTGCCTACCTCAGCATTCTGCACGATGACCCCTCGGGGGAACTCGTCCAGGACCTGCGTGCCCGCTTCAACGGCACGTTCCTCGTCAACACCGGTTTTGGCCTCATCACCACCCGCGAGGAAGCGGCCGCGCTCGTGGCAGACGGCCACGCGGACGCCGTCGTGGTGGGCCGGCCGGCCATCGCCAATCCCGATCTCGCCCGCCGCTGGCGCGAAGGCCTGCCGCTGAACGAGCCCGACCAGGCCACGTTCTACGGCGAAGGCGCGAAGGGATACACCGACTACCCGGTGTACCAGACGGCCTAGCCAGCACCAAAGCCACGCATTCAAGGGAACCGTCCGGACACCGGGCGGTTCCCCTTTGTTTGGCTGCAGTTTTTCTTGAGTGAATCTTGATTCTTTGTGGCATGGAGTCCTGAGCCGGCCACGGCATTGTTCTGGGTAGCAAGACAACTGCCACCACAAATTTTGAAGGGTCTCACCATGAAGAACAGCGCACTGATCAAGGGAACCGCCGCCATCGCCGTGGGCGCCGCACTGCTCCTGGGCGGCGGCGGCACGCTGGCCTCCTGGAACGCAGCAGACAACGCCGCGCCCGGGACGGTCGTCGCCGGCGACCTGAACGTCGTGAAGAGCGGAGCCGGCGTGTGGACGGACCGCGCCGGCAACCCCGTGACTATCTCCACCTACAAGGTTGTTCCCGGCGACAAGCTCACCTACACCCAGGTCCTCGACGTGACGCTGACGGGCAACAAGATGGCGGCCAACATCACTGCCGCCGGCACCGGCGCGGCCAACGGATTCACTGCCGCCAACGTCGTCGTGACCGACCCCGTACTGAAGGTCGCCGGCGTGACCGTTACCAACCCGCTGACCACCTCCAAGACGGTCACCGCGACCATCACCTTCGAATTCCTCTCCACCACCACCGGCCGCGCCGACGTTACTGCGACGTACAACTTCGGCAACGTCGCCTTCACCCTGGAGCAGATCATGCAGGACGGCCTGGCCTAATAGACCGCCGGCCATCTGGGGGTGGCCGGCTGCATCGTCGCAATAACCGAATGAGGGGTCAGGAGGAGGAACCATGGGCATCCCGCGCAGCCTGCGGGCGGCGGCACTCATCGCCGCGGCAGTGCTCCTGGGCCTCCTGACCGTTCAGGGCACGTACGCGCTCTGGGCGGCCAACGCATCAGCTACTCCCGGATCCGTATCCGCTGCATCGTTCAACGTCAGCCTCACAGGAATGCCCTCCGGCCAAACCACCAACATGACGCTGGCCGGCGGACAGGCCGCCAGCCTGGCACTGACCACATCAGGCACGCCACTGGCCGCTCTTGGGCCGGGCTCCGCGGTCCATTCCAGCGTTTCGGCAACCAACAATTCCGACGCCGGGGGACAGTTCAGCATCAGCATCACCGCAGGTGCCCCGACAGTCACCAACGTGGGCGGGGGGTCGCTGGCACAGTACTTGACCGTGAGCGCCAAGAACGTGGCAACGCCTGCCGAGTGCAGTACCACCACGGGCTACGCCCAGCTCACCTCGGCAGGACTGACCACTGCGGCAGTCCCCAAGGCCGGAACCACCGTCGTCTGCTTTGAAGTCAAGCTCTCCTCCACCGCTCCATCCACCCTGAAAGGACAAGCCGTGAGCATCTCGATCCCCCTCACCGCTTCCCAGCTCTGCGGGGTGCCCAGTGGCTGCGCTTGATACCTTCCCGGCAACCGGCGGTAAATCCTCCCAAAGAAGCGGCGCGAAGATTGCCCGTGAACAGGTGGAGAGTACTGACCAGGCAACGAAGCCGGCCCGCCGCTGGATCGCCTCCGCAGGCCGCTTCGCCAACCTAGTGCTGCTGATGGTCGCAGTTTTCGCCGCCCTGGTACTCGTACTCGTACCCAAGGCCACCGGTTCCCAGACCTACTCGGTCCTGACCAACTCCATGGCTCCGAAGTACTCGCCGGGCACATTCCTGGTGGTCAGGCCCGCCGCGTTCAGCGAACTCAAATACGGCGACGTCGTCACGTTCCAGTTGGAGTCTGGCCGTCCGGAGGTGGAGGCGCACCGGATTGTCGGGTTCGGCGCCACGCAGGCCGGGGAAAAAACCCTGATCACCAAGGGCGACAACAACGACATCAACGACCCCAAGCCCGTCCGTGAACTCCAGGTCAATGGGAAACTGTTCTACGCCGTCCCGTTCGTCGGGTACGCTGCCAATGCACTCGGCAATGCGGATCGAGGCCTCTGGGTGGCGGCCGGGGCTGCCGGCCTCATCGGCTACGGCCTTCTGCTCATCGTCCGGCACATCCGCAGCCGGCGCCGGAATTCAGGAGCGGCAGCATGAAGCCCCAGGCCAAGATCCCCGGCGCCATGCTGGCGCTCTTCGCCTTTGTGCTGACGGTGCTCCTCGGCATCGGCGGCGCTGCCGCCGTCGCGCTGTGGCAGCAGTCAGCCACCGCGACCATGACGGTCTCGGCCGGCACCAACTGGGGTCCCCCCATCACGTTGTCCTGCACGAACAGTGTGAACGAAAAGACCGCAACCCTGACTTTATCCGCGGCTCAGACCCCTACTACGCTCACTATGGCTGCCCGCCGGGCCGACGGCACCTACAGTCCCACCGAGTACTCCGCCGGCACCGGAACCGGGCCGATCACCCTGACGGAGCTGTCTCCCATCGTCGTAGCGAACGCCGGAGCGAGCCCCCTGACTGTCCGCGTGACTGCCACGTTCGCGGACCTGGAGAAATCGACTGCAGAATGGACCTTCACCATCGCCACCGGAGGAAAGGTCAAGTGCACGCCGTAGCGTCCCTGATGGGGCTGTGCGGCCATCCCGAGTGCGCCCCTATAGGATTTGACCATGCAGAAAGCGTCCAACGGCCCCCGCTCCGGCAGCCAGCCCGCCGTACAGGCTGACCGCCGGGGTGGCCGCACCGTCAGCCGCCAGGTCCTGGCGGACCACGTCTACGAGGAGCTTCTGGCCTCGCTCATGGACGGACGGCTGGAGCCCGGCGCCGCCGTCAGCATCGACGGAACCGCCCGCGAACTCGACGTTTCGCCCACCCCGGTCCGCGAGGCCCTGGCGCGGCTGGAGCACACCGGCATGGTCCGCCGCGTGGCGCTGAAGGGCTATAGAGTGGCCCCGGTCTTCACCCGGGAGGACTTCGCGGAGCTCATGGAGGCCCGCCTCGCGATCGAGCCCGTGAACGCGCGACTGGCGTGCGCGCGCCTGACGCCGCAGCGGTTGGCCGAGCTGGAACAGGCCGTCGAGGACCTGAAATCGGCGCCGCGGGGCCCGTCCTTCGCTGAGTACAAGGACTATCTCGAAGCCGACGAACGCTTCCACCAGCTGATCGCCCAGCAGACCGGGAACCAGTTCATGGTCTCCGCTTACGCAGCACTGGGCGGCCAGGTCCAGCGCTTCCGCCTTTTCGGAGGCGTGGGCATTACAGACGCCGAGTATGCCATTGCGGAGCACCAGTCCGTCCTGGACGCACTCTCCACCGGCGACCCCAAAAAAGCCGAAGCCGCCATGGCCGACCACGTCCAGAAGGTCCGGGCCCGGGCCATTGCCGACGCCCCGGCTGACTAGCACCCCAAGTAAGTAGCCGTTGTGC
>NZ_JAGGPM010000022.1 GCF_018613835.1 Arthrobacter sp. ISL-5
TCCAGAAGTCCCACTGCATGTCGGCGTCGCGCAGGTGCGTGCCGGGCAGGCGCTTCTGGGAGTGGATGAAGTCCGGGAACTTGATGCCGTCGCGGATGAAGAAGACGGGGGTGTTGTTGCCGACGAGGTCGTAGTTGCCCTCGGAGGTGTAGAACTTCACCGCGAAGCCGCGCGGGTCACGCCAGGTGTCGGGGGAGCCGTTCTCGCCCGCGACGGAGGAGAAGCGGATCAGCATTTCGGTCTCGACGCCCGGCTGCAGGAACGCGGCCTTGGTGTACTTGGAGATGTCCTCGGTGGCCTTGAACGTGCCGAAGGCGCCGCCGCCCTTGGCGTGCACCACGCGCTCCGGGACCCGCTCGCGGTTGAACTGGGCCAGCTTCTCCACCAGGTAGTGGTCGGTGAGGATGATGGCGCCGTCGGCACCGGTGGCCCGGGAGTGGGCATCGGACGTGACGGGAGCGCCGGACTGTGTCGTGGACACGGCGGGCGCGGAGATGTTCGAAGTCATCTTTCTCCTATTTTCTTGAGGGCCCGCTGGCACGGGTCAATTAGCTGCTAATCGGGGCGGCGGATTGCACGGTTCCGGTTTGGAGCCGCCGGGTACGGCGTGACATCGGCTCGTTCGCGCCAACCCATTCGACCGAGCCGTCACTGAAGAGCTGTTCCTTCCAGATCGGCACGCCGGCCTTGATGCGGTCCACTAGCTCGGAGCAGATAGTGAATGCCTGACGACGGTGAGCGGCGGATACGGCGCATACAAGGGCAACGTCGCCGACCTGCAGGGTGCCAACACGGTGGGCCGCCCAAATGCGGACGGGATGGCCGGTCTCCTCCGAGTGCTCGTCGAGGAGAGTGGCCACAACCTCCAGCATGGCCTTCGACGCAGTGGGATGCGCAGTGTAGCTCAGCCCCTCAACGGCCTTGCCCTCGTCGTGGTTGCGGACAACCCCTCGGAAGCTGACAACGGCGCCGGCCTCCGGACCTTCGACCGCGGCAAGGGCGTCGTCCTCAGAGATTGGATCGGCGGTGAGGACAGCCCGGATTACTTCGAAATCAGCCACTGGTTGCCTTTCGGTTGTTCAGCGGTGGTGCCAGCCGTTCGTTGCCTACGTACACGTTGAGGCTCCTGCCCCGGCTGAAACCCACGAGGGTAACGCCTGTCTCGGCAGCGAGGTCCGCTGCCAGGCTTGAGGGTGCGCTGACTGCCGCCAACACCGGGATGCCGGCGAGGGCAGCCTTTTGAACGAGCTCAAACGACGCCCTGCCGGAGACCTGCAGGACGGTTCCGCGCAACGGCAGAAGCCCCTCGCGCAGTGCCCACCCGATCACTTTGTCCACCGCGTTGTGGCGGCCCACATCCTCCCTGATGCAAAGCAGCTCGGCCTCATCACGGTCGCCGATTCTGAACAGCCCTGCTGCGTGGACGCCCCCGGTTTTGTCGAACAGTGACTGAGCCTCGCGCAACTGCTCAGGCAGCCGCGCCAGTACGTCGACCGGCACCCGCAGTTGGTCCTCGTCCAGGCTGAAGGTGAGGGTCTTACGGACGGCTTCGATGGACGTGCTGCCACAGATGCCGCAGGAGCTCGAGGTGTAAATGTGCCGCCCCGTATCCGGCAGCGACAGGCCGCGACGAAACTGAGCCTCGACGACGTTGAAAGTTTGCCGGCCCTCTTCATCCTCACCTGAGCAAAAGCGGAGCGACACGAGATCGGACTGGTTCCTGATGATGCCCTCAGAGACGAGGAAACCGGCAACGAGGTCAAAGTCGTCTCCCGGTGTCCGCATTGTCACGGCGAAGGACACGTTGCCGAAGCGGATCTCCAGCGGTTCCTCTGCCGCCAATACGTCTTCCCTGAGTCGTACGGGGTATTCAATGGCGGCGGCGGAGCCATCCAGGAGGTACCTGTGGACCTTTCGCCGCTGGGTCATGCGTCCCACTAGTTCTCCCCCATTGATCTGTGGGGGAGCGGTGGCCGTAGCTCTGGACGCCAGGGCAGGGCGAATGCGGGCACCGGCTCTCCTGACTGAACGCCGCGTGACGGGACCACCATGACACCGTCGGCTGAAGCCAGGCCACGCAACATTCCGGGTCCGGTGTAGTGGGCCGGAGTTGCCAGACCCTTGACCCAATGGAAGGGCATAAGCCGCGTGGGGGCGGAATGCGGGTCGATGACCGCGCCGCACGATACCTGGCTGACATCGGCAAGGGGCTGATGACCTAGTGCGGCCAGGAGCGGACCGCCAAGGGTGAAGAGGGCCATCAAGGCGGCCAAGGGGTTGCCCGGGAGTCCGAGGACGAATCGGCCGTTCGGCAGCTTGGCTAACGCCGCCGGGTGCCCTGGCCGCATGGCGATGCCGTCAATGAGGAGCCGTCCGCCGAGCGCGGCTGTAGCAGTTCGGAAATGGTCCGCGCCAGAGCGCCCCGTGCCGCCTGTGGTCACGATCACGTCGGACCACCGCCCAAACGGTGGTCCAGAGGCACCTAGGGCTGTCAGCCATTCTTCGTAGGAGTCCCCGACGCGGATCAACGACCCCGGGACACCCCCAAGCATCTGGATGATGGGACTGATTTGCGGCCCGAAAGCGTCCCTGACCTGTCCCGGCGCCGGGATCCCGGCCGTAACCACTTCCGAGCCGGTGACCAGCATTCTGACGAGCGGCTTGCCCCTCACTTCCAAGTGATCGAAGCCGGCAACCGCGGCCAGGGCTATGTGGGCGGGGTTCAAAATTGTCCCTGCGGAGACCAGTATTTCCCCAGCTGCCGATTCCTCGCCTGACTCGCGGATGTGCTGGCCCTGATGAGGTTCGCCAGGCGACGCCCCGCCGCCCGCAGTCAATATGGCCCGGCCTGTTGCATCAGTGGCAAGCTGACCGTGCTCTACTCGGAGCACACCCTGCGCGCCCGGAGGTATTAAACCGCCGGTGACAACGGGGCTGGCCTGCCCACGGCCAAGCGGCTTCCCTGGTTCCGTCAATATCCAGGGTCCGGCACCATTAGTCGTCCAGCCGTCCATTGCGGACGACGCGTAGTGGGGCATCTCCTGCAACGCGAGGAGGTCAGCCGCCAGCGTTCTTCCGTTCGCCTCTCCGAGTTGCACTCGCTCCGGTCGGAGCGGCGTGGCGGAGTCATAAGCCGAGCGGCGGGCTTCGGCCCAAGCGGTCGCCCCGTCCGCGGCCCGCCCGGCGTCCTTGCCTGGTCTGGCGGCGATTGGAAGGGCTTGAACTGCCACTGGTCGTTCCCTCGTTGGTGAATGGTTGTCTGTCTGTTCGTATCCCGAAAGCGGTGTTTCGGCGCCTACCTCCCCAGGTATTCAGGCCCACCGAAACACCGTTCACGGGAAACGACGTGACTTTTCATGAAGCTGGCCATGTGGCCTCGGCCACCGCGCTCTTAGTATCGGTCGGGCTTTCAGGCAGTCCGGCCTCCCGTGTAGAGGAAGCCGGAGAGGCGACGACTGATATTTACAATATATCGTAAAGATATATCAGTGAGAAGAGTGCTACGCCACCGATGCAGCTTTAGCGGCGCCCCATGATCAAGCTCAGAGCTTCCGCCCGGGCAGCCGGCAGGCGCAGCTCACCCCGTACTGCGGAAGTAATGGTTTTTGCGCCCGGCTTCCTGACGCCCCTCATGGACATGCAGAGATGTTCGCATTCCACCACGACAATCGCGCCAAGCGGCCGGAGGGCAGAGACAAGAGCATCCACTACTTGGGTTGTCAGCCGTTCCTGCACCTGCGGCCTGCGCGCGAACGCATCCACCAGCCGCGCCAGTTTGCTCAGGCCCGTTACCAGCCCCTCGGCCGAAGGGATATAGCCAACGTGGGCCACTCCGTGGAAAGGCACCAGGTGGTGCTCGCAGGTTGAGTGGAAAGGGATGTCCTTCACGAGGACCAGCTCCTCGTGCCCCAGGTCGAAAGTCTTGTTAAGGATCGATGCGGGATCCTCGTGAAGGCCACCGTACATTTCCACTGCGGCGCGCGCCACACGTGCCGGAGTCTCAGCCAGGCCAGGCCTGTCAGGGTCCTCGCCGACGGCGAGGAGGAACTCACGGACCGCCCGCTCCACCCGTGGGCGGTCCACCCCCTCGCCGTGTCGGGCATCAGGATCCTTACCCATGCCTGTGCGCTCCCGCCGGCTCCAGCCTGACAATGACGGACTTGGACGTTGGGGTTCCGCTGGTGTCCGCCACCGAGTCCAGTGGCACCAGCACGTTGGTTTCCGGGTAGTAGGAGGCGGCGCAGCCCTTAGGCGTCGAGTAGGGCACGATGCGGAAATTCTCCGCCCTGCGTTCCCTACCACGGAACTCTGAGACCAGATCGACCATGTCCCCGTCCGCATATCCCATCTCGGTTATGTCCGCCTCGTTGACCAGTATTACGCGCCGGCCTCCGTGTATTCCGCGGTATCGGTCATCCTTGCCGTAGATGGTGGTGTTGTACTGGTCGTGTGAACGAAGGGTTTGCAGGATCAGCCGGCCGGGTGGGACCCGAAGATACTCCAGGGCATTCGAAGTAAAGTGCGCCTTGCCGGACCGCGTCTTGAATTCCCTGTTGTCGCGGGGCGGGTGAGGCAGAACGAAGCCGCCAGGGTTCTGGATTCTCTCCTCGAAATTTTCGAAGCCATCGAGGACAGCCGCGATGTGCTTCCTGATCAGGGAGTAATCGTCCCGGAGCGCCAGCCAGTCGGCTGCCGGCGTATTGGGGAGGGGCAGGCCGGAGGCGTCCGTGAAAACCCTATGCGCGAGATTGCACACGATGGCTACCTCGGACATCAGGTGTTCGCTTGCGGGCTTGAGCCGACCGCGGGATGCATGAACGGCGCTCATTGAATCCTCTACAGTCACCCTCTGGTCGCCAGACTGCTGGGTATCCCTCTCAGTCCGGCCCAGCGTCGGGAGAATCAGAGCGCGTTTTCCTGTGGCCACGTGGGAGTGGTTCAGTTTCGTCGAGATCTGGACAGTCAGACGGGTGTTGGCCAGGGCCTTCTCGGTAACATCCGAATCCGGAGCCGCCCGGACGAAGTTCCCGCCCATGCCCACGAATAGCCGGACCTTACCGTCCCGCATAGCCCGGATTGCAGCGACCGTGTCATAGCCGTGGGCCCGGGGTGAATGGAATTGGAATTCCTGGTCGAGCCTGTCGTGGAAGCTCTCCGGCATCTGTTCGAAGATACCCATGGTCCGGTCGCCCTGGACGTTGGAGTGTCCACGAACGGGGCAAACCCCCGCTCCGGCCTTACCGATGTTGCCCTGAAGCAGCAGGACGTTGACAACGTCCCGGAGGGTGGGCACTGAGTGCTTGTGCTGTGTCAGGCCCATCGCCCAGCAGACGATAGTTGAGCCTGACGCCAGGAGGCGTTCGCCGGTGGCCGCGATCTGTTCCATCCTGAGGCCGCTCGCCTCGGTGATGTCGTCCCAGCGGACCTGTTCCAACTGCGAAAGGTAGGATTCGAGGCCGACTGTATGGTTTTGGATGAAGTCGTGGTCCAAGACCGTTGTTAAGCCGGGGCTGTTCCTGCCTGCACGTTCTGCTTCCAACAGGTATTTGCCGAGGCCTTGGAACAGTGCCTGGTCGCCGCCGGCCCTGATCTGAAGGAAATCATCAGTCAGTTGGGTGCCAAGCAGCGTGCCTGAGATGGTCTGCGGGTTCTCGAAATGAAACAGTCCGGCCTCGGGGAGCGGATTGATGGATACGATGGCGGCCCCGTTTTTCTTGGCCTTTTCCAGGGCACTGAGCATGCGCGGGTGATTTGTGCCCGGATTCTGGCCGGCAACGAAGATCAGGGCCGCCGTTTCCAGATCCTTGAGGCTGACCGATCCTTTGCCAATGCCTATGGTCTCCACCAAGGCCGATCCGGAAGACTCGTGGCACATGTTCGAACAGTCCGGGAGGTTGTTCGTGCCTATTCCGCGTACGAGCAACTGGTATACAAATGCCGCCTCGTTGGATGTCCGTCCGGACGTGTAGAAGACGCTCTGGTCAGGGTCATCCATGTCCCTGAGTTCCTGGGCAATCAGTTCCAGGGCGTCGTCCCACTCGATTGGCCTGTAGTGGGTTGCGTCCTCATCCAGGACCATCGGGTGGGTCAGCCGGCCCTGCTGCCCAAGCCAGTAGTCATCGCGTGTCTTCAAGTCGGCAATGGAATGCCGGGAGAAGAATTCCGGCGTGACGCGGCGGCGTGTAGCCTCCTCCGCCACCGCCTTCGCACCGTTCTCGCAGAATTCCGCTGCATTCCGCTTGTCGTGTTCCGGCCAAGCGCAGCCCATGCAGTCAAAGCCGTCGATTTGGTTGACCGCCAAAAGGGTCTGCACGCTCCGGAGCGGTCCCATTTGCTCAAGCGATATTTTCAGTGCGTTGGCCACTGCCGGGATGCCCACGGCCTTGGTCTTGGGTTTGCCGACCGTCAGCTTTGACTCGTCGATGTTGTGGCGGGGGGCTTTAGAAGCCATTGCTCTTCCTTCAAATGTATGCGGGTGTTTCGTGCTCAACTCGTGGCCTGTGGGAGTTCGACCGTGACGATGTCACCGTCCTCGCGGAAGAACATACGGCGGCCAAGGCCCAAGGCCAGAACCAGCCAGATTATGGTGCCGTCCTCGGTCACGTCATCAATCCAACCGCTGTGGGGGACCGTGTACGATTCCTGCACTGTGACGAAATCACCTGGGATGAGTTCGGTCCAATCAGACACGACCTTCGTGTTGGTTTGGGCGTCGGCGGGCTGAGGCGCAGTACGGCTTGCCACTGCCACTTCGGTCACCGCGTAAGCACTGATACCCGGGCTGCGCGCGACTGTTCCCGCGCCGCTTCGGAGGTGTGGAGCAGTAACAGCGATGTGGTGACTGAACCCACACCGCCGGGGACTGGTGTCAGCGCAGCAGCAACCGAGCTAACGCTGGCTTCATCGACATCGCCGGTGAGTGAGCCATCGGAAAGCACATTGGTACCTACATCGATGACCACCGAGTGCTCGGAAACGTCCGTTCCTTTGAGCAGCCCGGTGCGGCCGGCAGCAACAACAACGACGTCGGCAGTTTTGGTGTACTTGGCAAGGGGACCGGAGCGCGAATGGCAGACGGTCGTCGTTGCGTCCTTCTGCAACAGCAGGAGAGACAGCGGCTTACCAACAACGGCTGAACGCCCCACCACCACGACGCTGCGGCCGGATAACGGGATATCAAAGTGGTCCAGCATTTCTATGACTGCACGGGCTGTGGCAGGGGCGAATGCACGTTGACCGACGGCGAGAAGCCCCAAGCTTAAAGGGTTCGCGCCATCGATGTCCTTTTCCGGGGCGATGTACCTGACCAGTTCCTGGCTTCTCACGCCGGGGGGGCAGGGGAGTCTGCAGGATGATTCCATTGACCGAAGGCTCCGCGCTGAGGTCTTTCAGGACGGCAATCAGCACCTGCTCTGTCGCGTCGGGGCCGAGGTCTATGACCCTGCAGTCGATGCCGGCATTTTCCGAGGCGCGCTCAATGGATCGCACATACCAGTGGGTCGAGCTGTCCTCGGTTGCGACCACGACGGCGAGGGTCGGGCGGATGCCCTCTTCGGCCAGCGCTTTGGCTTCTTTCTGGGCCTTTTGCTGTATCAGTTTGGCGAGGGGTTTGCCGGAGAGCGACGTTGCCGTCATCGGAAGATCCTTTCCCGTACGTTCCGCGACAGCGAGTCGGCTGCCAGAACGACTTTTTCTTCAAGGCCGTCAGTTTGTTCTGCCAGTGCGGCACGGGCCTGGATGTCCTTTATCGCAACGACATTGATGTCGATGTTGACCCGTGCTGTGGTGGCGGCCGCCCTGGCAGCGTCGGCTGCTGCGGCAATGTCGCTGATGACATTGGGGTTGGCAATGTCCAGAAGTTCGGCGGCGAGATCCACTACGGCGCCCGACAGCTTGATCAGCTGGACGGGCGGTTGAGCAGCCTTGACGAGTGCGGTTTGTATGGCGCCTGCGCGTGTCTCACGCTCAGAGTCGTTCGCGGCGGGCAGCTTGTAAGAGGCGATCACATCCTTGAAGGCGACTTCATCGGCGTCGGCCAGCCGCAGCGCCTCGTCAATGAGGTGGTCGGCGGCGGAAATGATCCTGGAGGTTGCCTGTTCGTGCTGCTCATATTTCCCGCCGGTGCTGAATCTGGCCACCATGGCCACCAGGGCCGCTCCCTGCGCTGCGTGGAGCGCCGCGGCCGCGCCGCCACCTGGGGTGGGGTTCCGCGAGGCAAGCCTGCCGAGGTAGTCATTGAGTGTTTCTGAACCGATCATTTGTCCATTCCTGGGCTGGTTGAGGCTGAGGCGAGAAGGGGGATGCGCGCAGCCCGGCTCCCGTTGCGAGGATGAGTCCGGGCTGCGCGCCCCCAAGGGACCCGACGGCTGGTTAGCCGCGGAGCCTGGTCATTTTCGGGTCGTACAGGGGCTCTTCAGTAACAGTGGCCCTGATGCGTCGTCCGAAGTATTCGATCTCGACGGAATCGCCGATGGAAACGGTCGCCGGAAGGTAGGCGTAGGCGATCGGCTTGGCGACGGTGTAGCCGTAGGCCGCGCTGGTTACGTAGCCGACCGATTGTTCCTTGTAATACGCGGGTTCCTTGCCCAGGACGATGGACCGGCCGTCGTCGATGGTCAGGCATCGCAGCCGGCGGGCAGAGCCTTCCTCCGTCCGGCCTTCGAGTGCGCCCTTGCCGATGAAGCTGTCCTTGGACATCTTGACGGCGAAGCCGAGACCCGCCTCGTAGGGATCATGTTCGGTGGTCATGTCCGCTCCCCACGAGCGGTAGCCCTTTTCCAGGCGCAGGGAACTGAAGGCCGCACGTCCGGCTGCGATGACGCCGAACGGCTGCCCGGCCTTCCAAAGCGCATCCCAGAGCCGCTGGCCGTATTCGGCACTCGTGTAGAGTTCCCAGCCCAGTTCGCCGACGTAGGACAGACGCATGGCCGTGACAGGGATGCCGCCGATGACAACGTCCTTGGCACGGAAGTATTTCAGGCCGTCATTGGAGAAGTCATCGGCGCTGACGCCGCTGACCAGGTCGCGGGCCAGCGGACCCCAGAGCCCGATGCAGCACGTGCCGCCGGTGGTGTCCCGAACCTGGACCCAGTCGGTGGCGGAGCCGCTCTGCGTCTGGTGCCGTGCCGCCCGCGTGAAGTAGGCGGTGTCGATGTTGCCGTTGGCACCGAGCTGGAACCGGTCCTCGCTCAGGCGGGCAACGGTGATGTCACTTCGCACACCGCCGGCGTGGTCGAGCAGCAGCGTGTAGGTCACGGCTCCCGGCTTCTTGTCCAGGTCCGCCGTGGTCAGCTCCTGCAGCAGCTTCAGGGCGCCGGGCCCTGACACTTCCAGCCGCTTGAGGGGCGTCATGTCGTACATGGCCACTGCAGTGCGGGTCTTCCACGCTTCGGCTGCCGCGATCGGGGAGCTGAACATCTGGGACCAGGCGTCCCGGGCCGGGGGCAGCCATTCCGTGGGCATCTCCTTGAGGAGTCCAGCGTTGGCTTCAAACCAGTAAGGACGTTCCCATCCCCCGGATTCCAGGAAGAAGCCTCCCAGTTCCTTCTGCCGCGCATGGAACGGGCTGACGCGGAGGTTTCGCGGGGAGAGCCTGGGCTGGAGCGGGTGGAGGACATCGTAGATTTCCACGAAGTTCTGCTGTGAGGTCTCGCTGACGTATTCCGGGGTGAGCTGGACGTCCTCGAAACGGGTGATGTCGCACTCGCCCAAGTCGGTTTCGGACTTGCCGGTGGTGAGCAGTTCGGCCACGGCTTTGGCTACACCGGCCGAGTGCGTAACCCAGACGGCCTCTGCCACGAAGAAGCCATCGAGCTCCTTGGACTCGCCGACCAGCGGGCCTCCGTCCGGAGTGAACGAGAAGATGCCGTTGAAGCCATCCTCGATTTCGCTTTCCGCCAGGCCAGGCAGCAGCTGCTTGGAGGCTTCCCACGCCGGCAGGAAGTCTTCCAGCGTGAAGTCCAGCCGCGAGGGCATGTTGTGCTCGCTGACCGACTCCGGGGCATAGGTTCCCAAATCCTCGACGTCAACGGGCATGGGACGGTGGGCGTAGGAGCCGATCCCGTAGCGCTCGCCGTGCTCCCGGTAGTACAGGTCCTGGTCCTGATAGCGGAGGATCGGCAGCGTGGCGCCGTTCGGCAGCTCGTTGCGTCCCTTCAGTTCCGGCACGGGGGCAGTCTTGACGTACTGGTGGGCCAGGGGGAGGAGGGGGACGGACATGCCGATCATGGCACCGATCTTCGCGCCCCAGAACCCGGCACAGGAGATCACGATATCGGCCGGGAAGACACCGTTGCTGGTCTCGACGCCGGTGACCCGTCCGTCGGACTGTTCGATCCCGGTCACCGCCGTGGAGCCCAGGTATTTGACTCCTGCCGCTTCCGTGCGCTTGATCAGCAGCTGCACCGCGCGGGCAGCGCTGGCCAGGCCGTCGCTTGGGACGTGGAGCCCGCCGAGAACGTTCTCATCGTTCAGCAGGGGGTAGAGCTCCTTGCATTCAGCGGAGGAGAGAATGCTTCCCTCGATCCCCCAGGAAGAGGCGTAGCCCAGCTTCCTTTTCAGGTCGGCGAGGCGGGTCTCCGTTGTCGCGACTTCCAGGCCACCGACCTGGTTGAAGCAGCTCACGCCGTCCTCCGTCAGTGACAGCAGCTTTTCAACTGTGTACCTGGCGAAGGAGGCCATGGTCTTCGAGGGGTTGGTCTGGAAGACCAGGCCCGGGGCGTGGGACGTGGAGCCGCCCGGCATGTTCAGAGGACCCTGGTCCAGAACCGTGATGTTGTTCCAACCGCGGGCTACAAGTTCATCGGCGACATTAGTGCCGACGATTCCAGCTCCGATGATGACAATGCGTGGCGTCGAGGCCATTATTTCTCCTGCTGAGTTCGGTTGTGGGCTTTGCTGCTCGTAGGCTGCGTCTAGCGGAAGACGACGGTGCTGGACTGGTCCAGCAGGACACGGTGTTCGCAGTGCCAACGCACTGCCCGTGACAGTGCGAGTGCTTCCGCATCCTGCCCGACTGTTGAGAGAGCTGTTGGCCCGTAGCTGTGGTCGACGCGGATGACTTCCTGCTCGATGATCGGGCCCTCGTCGAGGTCCGCGGTCACGTAGTGGGCGGTTGCCCCGACAAGCTTGACGCCGCGGTCGTAGGCCTGGTGGTAAGGACGTGCACCCTTGAAACCTGGCAGGAACGAGTGGTGGATGTTGATGGCCCTTCCCTCGAGGGCCCGGCACAGGTCATTGGAAAGCACTTGCATGTACCGGGCGAGGACGACCAGGTCAACGTTGTACTCGTCGACCAGTTCGAGCAGGCGGCGCTCGGCGTCCTGCTTCGTGTCGGGAGTAACGGGGATGTGCACGAAGGGAAGGCCGGCAGCCTCTGCCATGGCCCGGTGTGTTTCGTGATTGGAAACGACAACTATGAGATCTCCACCCAGGCTGCCCCCGCGCCAGCGGAAAATCAGGTCATTCAGGCAGTGCCCAAACTTGGAGACCATAACCAGAACGCGCTCTTTGGTTTCGTCGTGAAAGCTGAATTTCATCTCAAAGCGTTCCGCAATGGAACGGAACTCCTCTTCGAGCCTGGCTGGTTCGAAGTTTGCGGGGCCGGAAAAAGCGGTACGCAGGTGAAGAGTCTGGCGGAGGCCGTCGTCGAACTGCTGGTGCTCCTCGATGTTGAATCCGCGCTCAAATAGGAACGTGGTCACTGCTTGAACGATGCCGGCACGTTCGACGCACGACAGTGTGAGCACGAACTTCCGGCTAGTCGCTACTCCAGAGGCTTCCGCCTGCGGAGTTGGCCTTGTTTCTTGGATTGTCTCCACTAGGGTCGTGCCCTCCTTTAGATATATTCTTGATCACCTGATTGATATATTAGGATTGGCGCCCAGCGTATACTGGTGGAGGGATGGGGTCAATAGTCAGTATTGACACATAGGAGAGGCGGTACGGTGGCGTTTGAAGCTCTGGCGGTGTCGGAGGCCGTTGGGTCAAGATCCTTGGCCGACGTGGCCTACGAACGGATACGTGACCGCCTGCTGACTCTCGAAATCAAGCCGGGTGACCCGCTCTACGATGAAGGGCTCGCAAAAGAACTCGGCGTGGGACGCACTCCCGTGCGGGAGGCGCTGAAACGGCTGGAACTGGATCGGCTCGTCGTGACCTATCCTCGGCGCGGGACCTTCGCGACACGCGTCGAGGTGACGGACCTTGCGTTCATATCCGAAATCCGGGCGCAGCTGGAACCGCTCGCCGCTTCCCGTGCTGCCAGGGTGGCCACCGCGGCGGCCCGGGATCGTCTCCGGCTCATTGTGAGCGCCGTGGAGTCCTTCGACGTGGACGGCGCCTCTGTCGTGGAAACCCTGCAGCTGGACGCACGCGTGCACCAGGGCATTTACGCTGCGGCCGCGAATCCACATTTGGAGGACGTGCTGATCCGCTATGACAACCTGGCAACGCGCATTTGGTGCATGGTCCTGGACCGCCTGCCTGACCTTTCCCATCACGTGCATGAGCACATCGACCTGCTTCAAGCGGTGATCGACAAGGATGAGTCCCGTGCAGCAGAACTGGCGCGCGCTCACGTAAATGGCTTCGAGATGGCAGTGCGGACGGCACTATTCGCTGCGTAGCAAAGACGAGTGGGGCGGCTCCGCCGCTGCCGTTGGCGCTCCCATCCTAAAGGGCAGGTAAGGCCGCCTGATTTGGTGGTTAATTCCATCCCGGGCTGATGGCAGTCTTAGGGGCAAGGAATTGTGCGGCTTGTTGCCCTGCCCTCCATGGATGCCCCATCCTCTCCAAGTGCCTTGCGTGTCTGTCGATGGCGTGACCCAGCTCAAGGAGATCGTTTCCGTGCTTGCCGGCCAGGCAACATCCGCCACTGAAAGCTAAGGCACCGAACCAACCATGCCAGAAACCCTGAACGGCAGAAGGTCAGCAGGCAGGAACGGGAACCCGCTGCGGGATCCCCGGGACCGCCGTCTGAACCGGATCGCCGGGCCGTCCTCGCTCGTGCTCTTCCGAGTCACGGGGGATCTCGCCCGCAAGAAGCTCATGCCCGCTGTCTACGACCTCGCCAACCGTGGGCTGCTGCCGCCCAGTTTTGCCCTGGTGGGCTTTGCCCGCCGGGCGTGGGATAACGAGGACTTCGCCGCCGAGGTGAAGGACGCCGTGAAGGCGTACTCGAGGACGCCTTTTGATGAGGCGGTCTGGAACCAGCTCTCCGAGGGCATCCGCTTCGTGCAGGGCGAGTTCGACGACGACTCCGCGTTTGAGCGGCTCGGCGAGACCATCAAGGAACTCGACGAGAACCGCGGCACCCGCGGGAACCACGCGTTCTACCTGTCCATCCCGCCGAAGGCCTTCGAACAGGTCTGCCGGCAGCTCTCCAAGCACGGGCTGGCCCAGGCCGAGGGGGAGAAGTGGCGCCGGGTGGTGATCGAGAAGCCGTTCGGGCACGACCTGGAATCCGCCCGGGCCCTGAACGACATCGTCGAATCGGTGTTCCCGCCCGACGCGGTGTTCCGGATCGACCATTACCTGGGCAAGGAGACGGTGCAGAACATCCTGGCGCTGCGCTTCGCGAACCAGCTGTTCGAACCGCTCTGGAACGCGAACTACGTGGACCATGTGCAGATCACCATGGCCGAGGACATCGGCACCGGCGGCCGGGCAGGGTACTACGACGGGGTGGGCGCGGCCCGCGACGTGATCCAGAACCACCTGCTCCAGCTGCTGGCCCTGACGGCGATGGAGGAGCCCATCTCCTTCAACGCCGATGACCTGCGCGCGGAGAAGGAAAAGGTCCTCGCCGCGGTCAGGCTTCCGGAGGATCTGTCCACCCATTCGGCGCGCGGGCAGTTCGCCGGCGGCTGGCAGGGCGGCGAGCAGGTCCAGGGCTACCTCGAGGAGGAAGGCATCCCGGCCGACTCCACCACCGAGACCTTTGCCGCGATCCGGGTGGACATCAACACCCGGCGCTGGCACGGGGCGCCGTTCTACCTCCGGGCGGGCAAGCGCCTGGGCCGGCGCGTCACCGAGATCGCGGTGGTGTTCAAGCGCGCCCCGAACCTGCTCTTCCGCGACCACGGCGAGGACGACTTCGGCCAGAACGCCGTGGTCATCCGGGTCCAGCCGGACGAGGGCGCCACGATCCGGTTCGGGTCCAAGGTCCCGGGCACGCAGATGGAAGTCCGCGACGTGACCATGGACTTCGGCTACGGGCACTCCTTCACCGAATCCAGCCCCGAAGCCTACGAACGGCTGATCCTGGACGTGCTGCTCGGGGAGCCGCCGCTGTTCCCGCGGCATGAGGAAGTGGAGCTGTCCTGGAAGATCCTGGACCCCTTCGAGGAGTACTGGGAAGGCCTCGGCGAGCAGCCCGAACCGTACGCGCCCGGCAGCTGGGGCCCGGCCTCCGCTGACGAGCTCCTAGCCCGCGACGGACGAACCTGGAGAAGGCCATGATTGTAGATCTCCCGAACACCACCACCTCCAAGGTCTCCAAGAAGATCATGTCCCTGCGCGAGCAGGGCGGCGTGATCGCCCTCGGACGGGTGCTCACCCTCGTGGTGGTCACCAAGTCCGGGCTGGAGGAGGAGGCCATCGAGGCCGCGAACGAGGCCAGCCGGGAACACCCCTGCCGGATCATCGTGCTCGCGGACGCCGGCTCCGCCGCGCCCAACCGGCTGGACGCCCAAATCCGGGTGGGCGGGGACGCCGGCGCCTCCGAGGTCATCGTGCTCCGCGGCTTCGGGGAACTGGCCGAGGAAAGCGAATCCCTGGTCGCCGCGCTGCTGCTGCCGGACGCGCCGATCGTGGCCTGGTGGCCGCACGGCGCGCCGAAGAACGCCAGCGAAACCTCGATCGGCCGGATCGCGCACCGGCGCATCACCGACTCCGCGAACGAGGCCGAGCCCCAGGTTGCGCTGGAGAACATCCGCAACACCTACAAGGCCGGCGACACCGACCTCGCCTGGACCCGCCTGAGCAACTGGCGCATCCAGCTCGCCGCCGTCCTGGACCGGCCGGATTCCTCGCCCGTCACCGCCGTCACCGTCGAAGGCGCCTCGAACTCACCCAGCACCATCCTGCTGGCGGCCTGGCTGACGCTGTCCCTCGACGCGCCGGTGACCATCGTTGCCGATCCCGCAGGAACCGGCATCCGGCGGGTCCGGCTCTGCAGGGCCAGCGGCGACGTTCAGCTGTCCCGCCCCGGGCTCTCCGTTGCCGAACTGACCCAGCCGGGCCAGCCCGCGCAGCGGATCTCCCTGCCGCGCCGCAGCCTGCGGGACTGCCTCGCCGAAGAACTGGGCCGCCTCGACCCCGACGAGGTCTTCGGTCTGACCCTTAGCTGCGTCAATGCTGCACCCTTTACCCATCCTTTTGGGTAGGTCAAACCGCTCAATCATGGCGTGGCAGTCCTCCGTCAAAGGGGAGAGGATGGATGGCAGCACCTTTGCAGGAGGTCCAGTCAGTTTCCGGGCAATATTCGGAAAGCCTCCTCGAACGCCGCACTAGCCGCCGGAATCGGTCGGAGAGCGGTTGTTAGCTGCAGTCGCCGGTTCCTGGTTCATCCAGCCCCACGGCGACGAGTATTTTCCCTAAGGAGTTCCGTGTCTTCAAATCCGATTCGTGTCGCAATCGTCGGTGTGGGTAACTGCGCCGCCTCGCTGGTCCAGGGTGTCCACTATTACCGGGATGCCGACCCGCAGGCCGCGATCCCGGGTCTGATGCACGTGGAGTTCGGCAAGTACCACGTCAATGACGTGAAGTTCGTGGCCGCGTTCGACGTTGACGGCAAGAAGGTCGGCGTCGACCTGGCCGACGCCATCCTCGCGAGCGAGAACAACACCATCAAGATCGCCGACGTTCCGCCCACCGGCGTGACCGTGCAGCGCGGCCACACCCTGGACGGCCTGGGCCGGTACTATCTCGAAACCATCGAACAGTCCCCTGCTGAGCCGGTCGACGTCGTCCAGGCCCTCAAGGACGCGCAGGTTGATGTGATGGTCTGCTACCTGCCGGTCGGGTCCCAGGACACCACCGAGTTCTACGCCCAGTGGGCCATAGAGGCCGGCGTACCCTTCGTCAACGCCCTGCCGGTGTTCCTAGCCGGCACCAAGGAGTGGGAGGGCAAGTCAACCGCTGCCGGCGTGCCGAGCGAGGGCGCTGCAATAAGATGCCGGGACAGAGAAAGCATA
>NZ_JAGGPM010000023.1 GCF_018613835.1 Arthrobacter sp. ISL-5
ACAGGGCATGCCCTGTCAGTGCATGCCCCTGAGCAGCCGGGCCAGCACGGGCACATTGACGGTATTTGGCGCCGGGCCCGCCGCCAGGAATTGTTTGAGGCCCCTTGCCAGCCCCGCTGCATTGACCACCTGTACAACGTCCGATGCGCCGCGGGACCGGCGGTGGTGATCGATGACCGGTTCATGAAGGTTGCCGTCCGGGCTGTGGACCACGGTCCATCCGGTCACGTTCAGTTCCGGGAAAATGTCCTGCATGCGCCTGACCACGGGGGCGAGCTGCGGGGGAGCGATGGACCTGCCGCCGTGGTTCAGCGTGTTGCCGTCCCACGCGTAGGCACCCTTGGGCAGGAGCATGGATCCGATCAGCGCCAGCCGGTAGCCGGAGAGCAGGGCGTGGTCGATGTGGCTGTTGTCGGCGGGAGACTGCAGTCCATTGATCAGCCGGGCCGCCGGGATGGCCGGGAGAACCTGCCTGTCGATGAGCTGAACGGTACGCATCTCGCGCTGGATCCTGGCTTCGGCGCCGAAGATGCCGCGTTTCCTGGGCATTCCATGGACCTGTTGGCTGGCCAGATCGCGCGGGATCAGCGGCACGGTGCCCGGAACGTCAAACGGCGGCACGTAGATCGGTGCGTCACCCGAGGTATTCCGGGGAGTCCCGGGCCGGTGGATCGTGGCGGAGGCATGGCTGCCGGCGGCCGGAGCGTCGAAGTGCGCCTCGTCAGCGCCCGGCGGGTTCCTGTGGCGCGGCCCGCCCGCATAGGAGCGGTCGTAAGCAGCCCGTCGCCGGGGATCGATCAGCGTTTCGTAGGCCAACGTAACCTGTCGGAAGGTTGCGGCGTCGCCGCCGTGATCCGGGTGCGAGGCGCGGGCGGCCCTGCGGTAGGCCACCTTGATCTCCTTTTCCGTGGCAGTCACGGCGACGCGGAGTACCTCGTAGTGGGAACTGCTGCCCTCGGTCAAGCACGGTCCTTCGGTTGTCGTTGCCAGCGCAGTCTTGCTGCCCGGCATGCCCAGCATATCGGCCGTTTCGCCGGGCTAGTCAGACAACGTCCGGGGCGGTGTCCCGGGTTCCCGGTGCGCGGCTGCCGGGCCCGGACGGCACGCCGTGTGCCCGGCGGTCCGGCGGAGCAGCCCGGACGTCTAGACTTTTCGGGGGACCGGGGCCGGCTTGGCCGGGTGTCCCACGGGCGTCCCGGTGATTGCCCGGTGTTTGAATGACTGGCCAGTGTCCAATTAACTGCATAGTGTCCAATCACCGCCCAGTGTCCGCGTTTCAAGTAGTGAGGTGTGTATGGCTGCCCGAACCCGGAGTGGAATGCGCCGTCGCGGGCTGCCGGCCGTGGCCGCAGCGGCGGCAGTAGCCTTCCTCGGAGGTTGCAGTGTGGGGATCCCCGATCCGGCTGTCCCCGACACGCAGCCCGCCACCCGGCAGCTCGCCACTCCCACCATCACGCCGGGCCACGACGCCGCGGCGGTCGCCGCCCGCAATATGACTTTCTCGGCCGGGACCGCGCTCGCCCGGGGTGTTCCCGTGGGCCTATCGGAGGGCCTGGCCGATGCGCCGAAGTGGAGGCAGACGGGCAACAATGCAGGCGGCACTACTCTTTACCTGAAGTCCGACGGCTGCCAGGCTGCGGCGAAGGTCCGGGTGAATCAGTGGCCGCTGGCCAAGGGTGATGACCAGGAATCCACGGCCGGGCTGTTCGCCTACCTCGACCCGACGATCCTGCCCAAATACCTCAAACGGGCGGCACTGCGATGGGGCGGAGAACCGGGCAAACCCGGCCCGATGGTGGACGTCCTTGTACTAGAACGGGCGGCCCGGCCCGCAGGCAAGGCCGCCGTTGTGCTGGCGAGGGTATTCGGAACAGCCGGTTCCTCCGTGTATGTGTCAGTCTCGTGCCCGTCGGCCCCAGCGCTCGCCGCCGCAAGGGCCGACGTCGAGCGCTGGCTGACCGTGGTTCCGCCGCCTAATTAGCGGCACGCGCCCGGCCGGCGCATGCCGGTCCTGTGCGCGGGCGTTGGAAGCTACTCTGCTGCTACCGTTTTGCCGCCGTCGCGAGCCGGTTGAGGGCCAGTGCGCCCACGAGCAGCCCGAAGTCCCGCAGGGCTACGTCGTAAAAACTGCCGAGGATCATCAGGTTCACGATGATCCCGAACAGCCAGGCGGCGACGACCAGCGAGCCGATCCGCGGGCGGAACGCGACCAGCAGCCCGGCAAGTATTTCGATGACGCCGACGCCGTACATGATGGTCTGCCCGGGCAGCGGAATCACGGACGGCACCACCGGGGCAAGGTAGCTTGTCCAATCCGTGAGCATGTTGGTGAACTTGTCCAGGCCGAACAGGACGGGGGCCACCGTGAAGACGGTGCGGAGGAGAAGGAACGCCTGTCGGACCGTTTCCGGAGCCAGCGTTTCCGTGCGTCCGGGCTCCTTCAATGCTGAGGTTTTCATGATTGCTCCTTCTAAAAGTGGATATCTTGATTTTAGACCCGGCCAGGCTTCTTTAGCAACGAATCTTGTTTTTAGAGATAGGCTGGAGTCATGACCCGTCAACCCGGCACCAGGCTTTCGTGGCCAGGCCGCCTCGCCGCCCTCGCGTCGCTGGGGGATGACACCCGGCGGCGGCTGTTCGAATTCGTCGCCGCATCGGCCTCTGCGGTGGGACGCGACGACGCCGCGGAAGCCCTGGACCTGCCGAGGAGCACTGCCTCATTCCACTTGGACAGGCTGGTCCGTGAGGGTCTGCTTGCCGTTGAGTTCAGAAAGCTTGGCGGGAAGGGCGGCCCGGGTTCCGGCCGGCCGGCGAAGCTTTACCGCCCGGCACTGGAGGAAGTGGGGGCGTCAGTCCCGGAGCGGAGTTATGACCTGGCCGGCGAGCTCATGGCCTCCGCGATCGAAGAATCGATGTCCGGCCATGGGCCTGTCCGTGAAGCGCTGGTGGCCACGTCCTACGCCCGCGGCCGCTCTGCTGCCGCCGGGGGAGCGTCGTTCGAGGAACTGCTCTACGGGATCGGGTACAGGCCCGCGCCCGACGGCAACGGCGGACTCGTCCTCATGAACTGTCCCTTCCACCGGCTGGCGGACGGGCACGCAGACGTGGTGTGCGCGATGAACGGCGCCTTCCTGAGCGGGGCCGCCGCGGCCTGCGGCGTGCCTGAAGACAAAGTGGAAGAGGACCGGACCGCCGGACGCTGCTGCGCCCGGATTCGGCCATAGCTGGAGAACCTGCTGCATGTCGCCACCGGTGAGCACAAGCAGCACACCGAACAGGCCCAGCGCTATCCCAGCATGCCCACTGGGCCGGGCCTGTCTCCGAGCATGAACATGGCCATCACCACGATCACTGCCGGATTGGCTGCCGTGATCAGGGACGCGTTCAGGGCAGACGTGTGGGCCAGGGCGCTGTAGAGCAGCAGTGTGTAGCCACTCAGGCCCAGGGCGCTCAGGAGCAGCAGGGTCGGCCAACGCCGCAGCACGGCCCCCCAGTCCGGCCGTTCCACGCACTGGGCAAGGAGCAACAGCGGCACGGCCACGAGGGCCCAGCGCCAAAAGGTGAGCTCCAGCGGCGTCATTGACCCCATCGCCGCCTGGCCGACGACAAAGTTGCCCGACCAGAACAGGGTGGCCATGACGAGGTAGATGGAGGCTTTCACCGCCCGAATCTACCTGAGGCGCGGCAACAGGAGGCATTGGGGCAGGCGGGCACAGCAGTAGCCGAGGGAAGAAGCTAGCCTCAGGGGGAATTTGGCCGCGGGTAGAATTTTAACCGTGCCTGCTTACCTGGATCATGCCGCCACCACGCCCATCGCCGCCGAGGCGCTGGCCGCGCTGACCCGTGAACTGGCCCGGACCGGAAACCCGTCGTCCCTCCACGGTGCGGGCCGGCGCGCCCGGCGGTCCGTGGAGGACGCGCGGGAGACCATTGCCTCGGCCGCAGGAGCCCATCCGTCGGAGGTCATCTTCACCTCCGGCGGCACCGAGGCGGACAACCTCGCCGTCAAGGGTCTCTATTGGTCCCGGCACGGCGACGATCCGCGCCGGCGGCGCATCCTGTGCACCGCCGTCGAACACCATGCCGTTCTGGACACGGTCGAGTGGCTGGAGCGCCACGAGGGGGCGGAGGTGTCCTGGCTGCCGGTGGATCCAGAAGGCGTCCTGGACCTCGAGGCCTTTCACGCCGAGCTGCTCCGGGATCCCGAGTCCATTGCCCTGGTGACCGTCATGTGGGCCAACAACGAAGTGGGCAGCATCCAGCCCGTCCGGCGGGTGGCCGAGCTTTGCCGCGCGGCAGGTGTGCCGGTGCACTCCGATGCCGTGCAGGCGTTCGGGTCCGTTCCTGTGGACTTCAGGGCTTCCGGGCTGGACGCGATGTCCATTTCCGGCCATAAAATCGGCGGCCCCGTAGGCGTCGGCGCCCTCATCCTGGGACGCGCCGTGAAGCTTACTCCCGTGCAGCACGGCGGGGGCCAGGAGCGAGACGTCCGTTCCGGCACGCTGGACACCGCGTCCATCGCCGCCTTTGCCGCCGCTGCCGAAGCCGCTGCCAAAAACCTCCCGGCGGAGTCCGCCCGGATCGCCGCCCTGCGGGACCGGCTCATCGCGGGGGTGCAGGAAGCCGTGCCGTCCGCCGTGCTGCGCGGTGCGCCCGGGCCGGGCAGATTGCCCGGCAACGCGCACTTCACCTTCCCCGGCTGTGAGGGTGATTCCCTGCTCTTCCTCCTCGACCTGGCCGGTGTCGAATCGTCCACGGGCTCGGCTTGCACTGCCGGTGTTCCACGCCCGTCGCACGTCCTCCTGGCCATGGGACTGGATGAGGAAACTGCCCGTGGTGCCCAGCGTTTCACCCTGGGCCACCCGTCAACGGATAAGGACGTGGACGCTCTGCTTGCGGCCCTCCCCGGAGCATATGCCCGCGCCCGGCAGGCCGGAATGGCCGGCCACGAGTCCTCCATCCAGACTGCCGCCACCGTTGCCCGTCAGGGTTCGGAAATCAGCTGATCAAACGGGACTGCCGCATCCGCCAGGGTCGCTGCAGCCACCTCGGAGCGGGCCGAGATGAGGGCCTTGATGGTTTTCTGTGCGCTTGGCTTGCCGGAGCGCGGCCAGTTGACGCTCATGCCCGCCACCACACGCCCGTCCCGCTGCCAGAAGGCGACGAATTCCTTCGCTTCGAGGGACCCGCGGATGACGGGAGCCGTTTCCGCCGCGAGTGTGGGAAAGCCTGAATATTCCATGCTGACGTCAAACTGGTCGGTGTAGAAGTACGGAATCGCATCCAGCTCGGCGTCCTGGCCGAGCATGGCCTTGCCGGCCACCTTGCCGCCGTTCAGCGCGTTGGCCCAGTGCTCGCTGCGGTGGTGCTCACCCGTGAACGGATGAAGGGCGTTGGCGACGTCGCCCGCCGCGAAAATATCCGGGGCGCTGGTCCGCAGTGAGGCATCGGTGAGGACGCCGTTCCGGATCTCGAGGCCGGCTGAACGTGCCAGGGCGGTGTCCGGAACCACGCCGACAGCAATAACCACGACGTCGGCCGGCAGCTGCTCGCCCGAATCGGTCAGGACGCCGGTGGCGCTGCCTCCTTGCCCCGTAATCTCCCGGGCAGACGCCGGCAGCCGGAACTGTACGCCGTTTTCCTCGTGCAGGGACCGGAAGAACCTGCCCAGGTCCGGACCGATCGCCCCGCCGAGCGGAACCTCCTCGAGCCCCAGCAGGGTGACCTCGTTGCCGTAGGTGCTGGCTGCTGCCGCCAGCTCCATTCCTATCCAGCCGGAGCCGATGAGGACCACCCTCCTGCCGCCGGCCGCGAGCTGCTCCCTCAGGCGGCGGCTGTCATCCAGCGTGCGGAAGGTGGTGACGCCGTCGAGTCCGCTGCCCGGCAGGGGAATCTGCCGGGGCGTCGCGCCTGTGGCGAGCAGCAGCGCCCCGTACTGTTGCGAGACCCCGTCGGCGTAGCGGACCGTGTGGGCTGCGGGGTCGACGTCGGCCACCCGAGCACCGAGCCGTAGGCTGACGTTGTTTTCCTCGTACCAGGCCTCCGGGACTACCTCGACCGCGTCCTCCCCGGCTTTTCCCAGCAGGTATTCCTTGGACAGCGGCGGCCGGATGTAGGGATGATGCGGTTCGGCTGCGGCGACGGTGATATTCCCCTGGAACCCTTCGGTGCGCAGCGTGCGCGCCGCGGTGGCGCCCGCCAGGCCTCCGCCGACGATGATGATGCTCTCAGGAGTCATGACCTGCTCGATTCGTCCGGGCCCCGCATGGCCTGCGTTCTAAAACCAGTACGTTTGACTTTAGAAGGGGCGGCCGGCGCGGTCAAGGCAATTTAGGGCCTGAATCGGCCGGGCGCTAGAATAGACGGGCAAGCGGTGTGTCATCTGGCGCGCGTGTCAACAGGGGCTGGAACAAGGCTCCACACTGCGCTTCAGAATCCGGCGCCATGAGTCGCCGGCCGCGCCGCCATCAGACTACAGAAAGCCGAAATGCGAGTTCTAGCAGCCATGAGCGGCGGAGTGGACTCCGCCGTCGCCGCCGCCCGCGCCGTCGAGGCGGGGCACGACGTCGTCGGGGTTCACCTGGCGCTGTCCAGGATGCCGGGCACCCTGCGCACGGGAAGCCGCGGTTGCTGCACGATTGAGGACTCGCGCGACGCATGGCGCGCCTGCGACGTTCTGGGAATCCCTTACTACGTGTGGGATTTTTCCGAGCGGTTCAAGGAAGACGTTGTGCAGGACTTTATCGATGAGTACGCTGCCGGCCGGACGCCCAATCCCTGCATGCGGTGCAATGAGCGCATCAAGTTCGCGGCGCTGCTGGAGAAGGCCATCGCCCTGGGCTTCAACGCCGTCTGCACCGGCCACTACGCCAAGGTGATCAACGACGCCGACGGCAACCCCGAGCTGCACCGCGCCGCTGACTGGGCCAAGGACCAGAGCTACGTCCTCGGGGTGCTGACCCATGAGCAGCTGAAGCACTCGATGTTCCCCCTCGCGGACACCCCGTCCAAGGCCGAGGTCCGGGCAGAAGCGGAACTGCGCGGCCTGTCCGTCGCCAACAAGCCGGACAGCCACGACATCTGCTTCATCCCGGACGGCGACACCGCCGGCTGGCTCGCGGAGAAGATCGAAATGACCACCGGCGACATCGTGGACGAAACCGGGTCCAAGGTGGGCGAGCACCCGGGGGCCAATGCCTTCACGGTGGGCCAGCGCCGCGGCCTCAAGCTTGGCCGGCCCGCCGCCGACGGCAAGCCTCGGTTCGTGCTGGAGATCCGGCCGAAGGAAAACAAGGTGGTGGTGGGGCCGGAGGCGCTGCTCGCCATCGACGAGATCCGCGGCATCAAGGTTTCCTGGGCAGGGCTGCCCATCGCCGAGGTGGGCACCGGGGCCGAATTTGACTGCTACGCGCAGGTGCGCGCCCATGGCGATCCCGTCCCCGCGACGGCCCGCATCGAGCGGATTGCCGATGCCGCCGGAGTGCTTCGCGAGTGCCTCGTGGTGACGCTGACGGATCCACTGCGCGGAGTCTCGCCCGGACAGACGGTGGTCCTGTACCAGCGCAGCCGGGTCCTGGGCCAAGCCACCATCGACGCCGCGCGTTCGCTGCAGCGCGCTGAGCTGTAGTAAGGCGCACCCCTGATTTGACCTGAGTTTCGGACCACGTAACGGCCGGCGGATTCCCGCCGGCCGTTTTTCGTACCCGCGAGTAGGTCCGAAACATTTCCTAGGCCCCAATATGGTAAATTTTGTGTCTCATCTCACAAGATGCCACGTTTCACCGGGCAACCGTCTGGTTCAATCAAGGCATCAGGACAGCGTGCCGCCCGCACGATACATGCCGGGCCGCGCGCGCACTCATCGAACAGAAAGTTCACAGATGGCAATGAACAAAAAGGCCTTGCAGGGCGCTATCGCGCTCGCCGGGGTTTCCGCCTTTGCACTGACAGCCTGCACGGGCCCGTCCGGCGGCGGCGGGTCATCAGCCGCGGCCAGCGGCCCGATAGCCTACGGCACCACGGACAAGGTCACCGCCCTGGATCCAGCGGGCTCGTACGACAACGGTTCCTTCATGGTGATGAACCAGATCTACTCCTTCCTGCTCAACTCGAAGCCGGGCAGTGCCGATCCGGTCCCGGACCTGGCCGAGTCGGCCTCCTTCACCGCCCCCACCGAGTACACAGTCAAGCTCAAGTCCGGCCTGAAATGGGCCAACGGGCACACCCTGGACTCCAAGGACGTCAAGTTCTCCTTTGACCGGCAGACCAAGATCAACGATCCCGTCGGACCTTCCAGCCTCCTGGCAAATATTGAGAGTGTGGCCACCCCGGACGCAACGACCGTGGTGTTCAAGCTCAAGCAAGCCAACGACCAGACTTTTGCGCAGATTCTCACCAGCCCGGCTGCACCGATCGTGGACGACGAAGTTTTCCCGGCGGACAAAGTGCTCGACGACGACTCGATCGTCAAGGCTAAGGCCTACTATGGCCAGTACACGATTGAGACCTACAAGAAGAACGAGCTGGTGAGCTTCAAGGCCAACCCGGACTACACGGGGCTGCTGGGCAAGCCGGCCAACGATGCCGCCACGATCAAGTACTACGCAGATCCCACCAACCTGAAGCTGGACATCCAGCAGGGCAATCTCGACGTCGCAAACCGCAGCCTCAGCGCCACCGACGTTGATGACCTGAGGAAGGACTCCAAGGTCAAGGTGAACGTGGGCCCTGGCGGCGAAATCCGCTACATGACGTTCAACTACGACACTATGCCTTTCGGGGCCAAGACCGCGGATGCAAATCCGGCCAAGGCTCTGGCCGTACGGCAGGCCATCGCCAATCTGGTCGACCGGCAGGCCATCTCCGACCAGGTCTATAAGGGCACCTACCTCCCCCTCTTCTCCAACGTCCCGAGCGGCTTCGACGGTGCCAACACGTCATTCAAGGACGCCTACGGCGATGGCGGCAAGCCGAGTCTGGACAAGGCGAAGAAGGTCCTCTCCGATGCAGGCGTCACGGGCCCCGTCGCGCTGAATCTGCAGTACAACGCGGACCACTACGGCAAATCATCCGGCGACGAATACGCCTTGATCAAGGACCAACTGGAGAAGTCCGGTCTGTTCACGGTTAACCTGCAGTCCACCGAGTGGGTCACCTATAGCAAGGCCGCGCGGGCCGACGCCTATCCCATCTTTGATTTCGGCTGGTTCCCGGACTTCAGCGACGCGGACAACTACCTGTCGCCCTTCTTCATCAACGGTGGACACCTTGGCAACCACTACAACAACCCGGCCGTGACGGATCTGATCCACGAGCAGCTCACCACGGCAGACAAGAGCCAGCGCGAATCCCTTATCAAGGAGGCGCAGAACGCCCTCGCCAAGGACATTTCCACACTGCCGCTCTTGCAGGGCACCCAGGTTGCCATCTCCGGCAGCACCGTCAAGGGCGTCGATTCGACCCTCGACCCTTCCTTCAAGTTCCGTTTGGGAACTGTTTCCAAGTAAGGCTGCATCCCTGCGGTTCTGACCAGCCTAGTAGGCGGGGCACCCTCGAGGCGCCCCGCCTTTCCTGGTCATTGCAGCACCTGCAGTTCACGGGTCCGGCCCATGGCCGCGAAAGCACAATTTTAGGTACCAATGACAACACTGACAGAGGCGCCGCCAAGCGACGCCGACGGGCTCCTTCCGTCCAAGAAAAAATCTTCAGGCGGGGGGCTGGGAACTTACATCCTGGTCCGGTTCTTCCTGATCCTTCCGACCATGTTCATCCTGGTGACCATGGTCTTCTTCCTGATGCGGGTCATCGGCGACCCCATCACCGCCGCCCAGGGCGGCCGGCTTCCTCCAGACGTGCTGGCGCAGCGGATTCACGACGCCGGGTATGACCGGCCGATCCTGGTTCAGTACTTCGAATACCTAGGCCAGGTGGCGACGGGCAACTTCGGGACGACCATCACCGACCGCCGGCCCGTCGTTGCAATGCTGGCAACGTTCGGCACGGCAACCCTCGAACTGGCCATAAATGCCGTGATCGTGGCATTGCTGGTGGGGATCCCGCTCGGCATGATTGCCGCGCACCGGCGCGACAAGGCACCGGACGCCGTCTTGCGGTTCTTCGCCATTCTCTGCTACGCCACGCCCGTGTTCTTCGCCGGCCTCCTGCTGAAGCTGACCTTCTCGGTATGGCTCGGCTGGCTGCCCGTCGCAGGACGGGCCTCCACCCGGACCGAACTGGCCATGGGAAGCCTGGCCGCGCCCACCGGGGTCTACTGGCTGGACGCGTTGCGCAGCGGCAACATGACGGCGCTCGGCGACGTCATGGCCCATGCCGTCCTCCCTGCAGTTGCCCTCGGGCTGCTGACGGCCGGGGTCTTCCTCCGGCTGGTCCGCACCAACTTGATCGGCACGCTGGGCAAGGACTACGTCGAGGCCGGCAGGTCCCGCGGCGTCAGTGAATTCCGGCTCGTGACCAAGCATGCCTACAAGCCGGCGCTCATCCCGATCATCACGGTGATGGGGCTGCAGATTGCCCTCCTGCTGGGCGGCGCCGTCCTCACGGAGACCACCTTCGAGTGGAAGGGCCTCGGCTACCAGCTGGTCCAGTACCTGAACGCGCGCGACTTCGTCGCTGTCCAGGGCATCGTTGTGCTGCTCGCGGTCATAGTCGCGGTCACGAACTTCGTCGTGGACGTCTTTGCAGCCCTGATCGACCCGCGAGTGAGGTACTAGCCATGAACGCAACCACAGTAAGCGGGCGAAAACAACCCCTCATTTACCGGCTTCCGGTGATCTCGCACTTCAGGAAGAGCATCGGGCTGCAGCGCGGCATGCTCGTCACCGGCCTCGTGCTGACCATCGCCTTCCTGCTGACGACGGTGCTGGCGCCGGTCATCGCGCCCTACGGCTACTCGCAGCTCAGCGACGCATCCGGTACCTTCCCCGCACAGCAGGCCCCCAGCGGCAACCACATCCTGGGCACCACCGTGGGCGGCTATGACGTGTTCTCCCGGGTGATCTGGGGGTCCCAGACGGCCGTGGTCGTGATCGTCGTCGCGGTGGCCATGTCGATCTTCCTTGGGGTCGCGCTTGGCCTGCTCAGCGGTTACTTCGGCGGTTGGCTGGACCGGGTGCTGGTCGTTATCGCCGATGCGATCTACGCTTTCCCATCGCTCCTGCTGGCCATCGTGATGTCGATCGTCATCAGCCGTGGCCAGTCCAGTTTCTGGGGCGGCATCCTTGCCTGCTCGTTCGCCATCGCCGTGGTCTTCGTGCCGCAGTATTTCCGCGTGATCCGTGCCGAGACAATCAGGCTGAAGGCGGAGCCCTTCGTCGAATCAGCCAAGGTGGTGGGTGCTTCCAGCATCCGCATCATGGGACGCCACATCTTCAAGAACGCAACGCGCACGCTGCCGCTGATCTTCACGCTGAATGCGTCCGAGGCGATCCTGACCCTTGCGGGACTGGGCTTCCTCGGGTTCGGCATCGAACCGTCCTCCGCCGCCGAATGGGGCTTCGACCTCAACAAGGCCATGGCTGATGCCTCCTCCGGCATCTGGTGGACGGGTGTCTTCCCCGGTGCGGCCATCGTCCTGACGGTACTCGGGCTGACCCTGGTGGGAGAAAGCATGAACGACCTCAACGATCCAAGGCTCCGCGGGCGCAAGAGCGCGGGGGGCAAGGTTCCTGGTGGCGGAGGAGGCAGCGATGCCCGCACCGGTGCGCAGGCGGCCCTGGAAGCAGAAGCGAGAACGCTATGACCATCAATATTGATCCGGTTCCGGACCGGCAGCAGCCAACCGGACGCCCGGTTCTGGTCATCGACAACCTCAAAGTCACGTTCGCCACAGATGGCGGCGACGTATACGCCGTCAAGGACGTCAGCCTCGATGTAAAGGCCGGCGAAGTGGTTGCCATCGTGGGGGAGTCGGGCTCCGGCAAGACCGTCACGGCCAAGACCATTCTGGGGCTGTTGCCCGAAACGGCCACCAGCTCAGGCGTGGTGCTGATCAACGGCAACAACGTGGTCAGCGTCAGCGCGGCAAAACTTCGGCAGATCCGCGGCCGCGACGTCGCCATGGTTTTCCAGGAGCCGTCCACGGCCCTGAACCCGGTATTCACCGTCGGCTGGCAGATCGCCGAAGGCATCCGGGCGCATGCAGGCGGTCCCGGCGGCAAGCGGGTCTCCGCCAGGGACGCGAAGGCCAGGGCCATCGATGCCCTCCGCAAGGTGGGGATTCCGGATCCGGAAACGCGGGTCAACTACTACCCCCACCAGTTCTCCGGAGGGCAGAAGCAGCGCGTGGTCATCGCCGCTGCCCTCGCGCTGAATCCGGGCCTCATCGTGGCGGATGAACCCACTACGGCCCTGGATGTCACTGTCCAGGCCGAGATCCTGGAGCTGCTGCGGGATCTGCGGGACAAGTACGGGACTTCCATCGTGCTGATCACGCACAACATGGGAGTCGTGGCCGATCTCGCGGACCGCGTCGTGGTGATGTACCAGGGCGACGTCGTGGAGGAGGCGTCGGTAAAGACCCTGTTTGCCGAACCGCGGCAGGACTACACCAAGAAGCTGCTGGCGGCCGTCCCTCACCTCGGCCGGAATTCGGCCTCGGCAGGGATGACTGAACGGGCCCACCAAGGCGGCAAGGTATTGGTGGAGGCCAAGGGCCTGACCATCGAGTACCCGGGCCGGCTGGGCAGCCCCGCCTTCAAGGCCGTGGACGGGGTCAGCTTCACCGTGTCCGAGGGCGAGGTCTTCGGCCTAGTGGGCGAATCAGGGTCCGGCAAAACCACCATCGGCCGTGCCATTGCGGGGCTCAACCGCACAACCGGCGGAAGCCTCAGCGTGCTGGGCTACGAGATGCTCAACCTCAAGGAGCGGACCTTCAAACCGCTTCGCAAGGACATCGGATTCGTGTTCCAGGACCCGGCGGCGTCGTTCAATCCCCAGCTGACCATCGGGGACTGTGTGGCGGAGCCGCTGATCATCCACACAAATCCGTCGCCGGCGCAGGTCCGCAAGCGCGTAGGCGAGCTGCTCGAATCAGTCCAGTTGCCGGCGTCGTACGCTGACCGCTTTCCGCACGAGCTGTCCGGCGGGCAGCGCCAGCGGGCATCGCTGGCACGGGCCCTGATCCTCAACCCGAAGCTGCTGATCGCCGACGAGCCAACCTCCGCGCTGGACGTTTCGGTGCAGGCGAAGGTGCTGGAGCTGTTCAAGGAAATCCAGCAGGAGTTCGGGTTTGCGGCCCTGTTCATCAGCCACGACCTGGCCGTGGTGGACATGCTTTCGCACTGGGTGGGCGTGCTGTACAAAGGCAAGCTGGTTGAACAGGGGATCGGCCATCACGTCATGGGCGCTCCCCGGCACGACTACACCAAGCGACTCATCGCGTCGCTCCCGGTCCCGGATCCGGCCGAGCAGGCCAAGCGCCGGGAGGACCACCGCGCCCTCCTGGGCATCTAGCCGCAGCTCGGGTAGAACAGCCTGCCCATCCGCCACGCGTGGCGGATGGGCAGGCTGTCTGCGTTCAGGGGATTGTTCGCAGCTTATTCGGAGACCACCTTGATGTTGAACGCGCGGCCGCCCTGCAGGAGGAAGATGCGGAGCCACAGCGGAAGCCACATCTCCATCCCCCGCGCCGCTTCGAGCGGACCCAGATCCCTGATGTGCTCCGGCCGCCAGCCGAATTCCCGCAGGAGCCCGGCAACCACTTCCTTGGCCCCGGCGTCGTCACCGGCCAGAAACACGTCATGGTCGCCGCCGGCCAGGCGGTCCGGAGCCACCATGACGTCCGCCCGCATGGTGTTCAGGGCCTTGACCACGCGGGCCGTGGGAAAGGACCGCTGGATGGTTTCCGCCAGGCTGTCTGTATTAGAGATGGAGAGCGACGGCGGGAAGCCCGCCGTTTGGTCCAGCGGATTTGCCACGTCAATGAGCACCTTGCCGTCCAGGTTCTTCGTGCTGGCGGAGGCCAGTACTTCCAGCGACACAGTGCCGGGAGTCGCATTGATGATTACTTCGCCAGCCGCAGCGGCGTCGAAGAACGTGGCTACCTTCGCGTGCGGGCCGGCTCCGGTGGCCCACTCCAGTGCCGCCTCGTTGGTGGCACTCCGGGATCCGATGGTGACTTGGTGCCCCGTCTGGACCAGCTTTCCGGCCAAGGTCCTGCCCACCCTACCGGTGCCAAGAACTGCAATCCTCATGTCCGACCTCCATCACCGGTGTGTTGCGTAACACTTACATTGTCCGCCCTCCGGCGCAGTTGCGGACGCGCGGCTCCGGCCGTGCGGCCCTTGTTGCCGGCCGCTTAACACCGGCGGAGTTTCCGGCAGTGCCCATAGACTGGATCCATGACCGAGCTAAACCATGATCTGCCTGACACCGACTCCTACGACCCGGCCGCGAGCTCCCTCGCAGGGCACGTGGATCCTTCAGTGATGGCGGAGCTGCTCTCGATCCGGTCGAGCATCGACAACATCGATGCGACGCTCGTGTACCTCCTGGCGGAACGGTTCAAAGCCACGCAGAAGGTGGGCTTCCTCAAGGCGGCACACCGGCTTCCGGCTGGCGATCCCGGACGTGAGACCGCCCAGATCGCAAGGCTGCGGCGGCTCGCCGAGGATGCCCAACTGGACCCCGCCTTCGCGGAAAAGTTCCTGAACTTCATCATCGGCGAGGTGATCCGGCACCACGAGGCGATCGCCGAAGACCATAACGCCAACGGCAGCAACAGAGCCAGCAACAATAACGGGCCCGACGACGGCGGCGCGTCTGCAGGAGCCCCAGCAGGCCCGTCCGCTTCGCTCGGCGCCTAAACCGTGGCTGAAACGGCAACGTCACCGCAACGGCAGGTGACGGCCACCGCACTCGGACCATGGCCCGGGCAGGACCCGGTCGAAGCCACCCGGATTATCCGCGGGGAACTTGGCAGCCCGCATCTTCCGTTCCTGGCCGAGCTCCCCGACCGGGGAGTGGGCGCGGACGCCATCGGCCGGACGGCGTCCCTGCTCGTGGAGATGGCAGTGGATGTCCAGCCACATGGCTGGCGCATCGTCGACCGGCCCGGACGTGACCTCATCCGGGCCAGATCGGCGCTTTCCACTGATATCAACGTGCTCGCCGATGTTGCCGGAGAAGAGGACGGCCAGGCCGCCGCCGAATTCAAGGTGCAGCTGCGCGGGCCGCTGAGCCTCGCCGCCGGACTGCACCTCCACAACGGCGAACGGGCCCTGATCGACTATGGTGCACGCCGCGACATCGCAGCCTCCCTTGCCGCCGGCGTCGGCGAGCATCTCGCACGCGTGTCCGCTGCCGTGCCGGGTGCACGGCTCGCGGTGCAGCTCGACGAGCCGGACATCGCCTCCGTCCTGGCTGGCACCATTCCTACCTCCAGCGGCTACAGGACACTGCGGTCCGTCGCCGGTCAGGAAGTGACGGAGCTGTGGCGCGTGGTGATTGACGCCGTCCGCAGCGCCGGGGCCGCCGAGGTCGTCGTCGCGGTCCCGGAGATCGAGGCCCCTTTCGACAGGATCCTCGCGGCCGGCGCGGACGGCATCGCCGTTCCGCTGAAGGCACTGACATCCCGCCAGTGGGAACAGCTGGCCGAGGCGGTTGAAGCCGGCAAGAGGATCTGGGCAGGCGCCCTGCGAGTGGACAACCCCTCGGCGGAGCTGCCCAGGGTCGCCGACGTCGTGGACACGGTACGGCGACCCTGGCAGCAGCTGGGATTGCCGCTGGCAGAGCTGGGGACGATCCGGATCACGCCGTCGGGAGGGCTTGAGGGGTACACACCCAAGGCCGCGACGGCGGTGCTCACGCGCCTGACGCAGGCGGCCGACGGCCTGAATCAGCTGGCGCTCGGCTGAACCATCGCCCGGCCCGGAGGAGGCATCAGGTCCGTTGTTCCCAGCGGTCCGGGCTGGCATTCGACGGGAGGAATCCCGGTGCCGAATTCCCGCCCGGATATGACTCGAGCCGGTAATCGAAGTGCCCGGCATAGACCAGGACCAAGCCGACCTGCGGCTGGATCACCTTCACCTGGATCCGGTGCCTGCCGTGTGCTCCGGCTGAAGGGTCCCACCACTGCTCGGCATAGGCCTTGGCATCGAGCGGCGCCGGCAGCGGCACGCGCAGCGGTCCCAGGAAGAGCCGGGACGCCGCGGAGACCCCCCGGAGCCGGCCCTCCGCCGTCGCGCTCAGGTTCAGGTCGGTGACCAGCCGGCGGTACCTGCCCACATAGTCCACGAGCCGCGCCGCTCCGGAAGGATCGCCGGGGCCAGGGGGGCGCAGGCTGGTGGTGTCCTGGAAAATCCGAGTGCGGCCGGGAAAGAAGATTTGCCGGCGGGCGGTCAGGCTCGAGCGGCCGAACGGGTCCAGATGCGCATGGTTTTCGATCCGGAAAGGCACCCGCTCGCCGTACTCCGGAAAGAATGCCTCCTCGCTGGCGGTCAGCGCCAGCAGCGGCCGCAGCCAGCGTTGCCGGCAGCCCACGACGTCGAACACGCCTTCGCCCACGCCGTACCGACCGGATCCGGGAGCCAGCGAAAAGTAGTCCTGAAGTTCGGGCTGAAGGCGGGCGAAGCCGGCACCCATGGCCTGCTGGTAGATCGGCATGTTCACGGGGACCTCCTGATGGGCTGATCTGCTGAACTGAATCCTAGCTGCCCGTTACAGCCGGCCGGCTGCCTTGAGCCGGATGTAGGTGTCGGCCAGCGCAGGGGGCAGCTGATGCGGTTCCGCGTCCACAACCTCCACGCCCAGGTGGCGGAGCTGAAGGCTCACCGCCTCCCGCTCCAGCAGGGCGCGCTCCGCAGCCGCCGCACGGAACACTTCCGCCGCCGTCGTCCGTTCCCGCAGCAGTTCGCCCAGCTTGGGATCGCGGACGGAAGCCACCACGACGACGTGCTGCTGCGCCAGCCGTGCGGCCATCGGAATGAGCCCTTCCTCCGGAGCGCCGCCGTCGAGCGACGTCAGCAGCACCACCAGGGAACGGTGCGCGGAAACAGCACGGACCTGCCCGGGAATCTGTGCCCAGTCCAGTTCGATCAGTTCCGCTTCGAGGGGTGCCATGGCTTGAACGAGCTGTCCCAGCAGGTTTCCGCCGGCAGCCGTTCCGGCCCTGGCACGCATCCGGCGGTCGAAGGCGAAGAAGTCCACCCGGTCCCCGCCCCGTTCGGCAAGGACGGCCAGCAGCAGTGCCGCTTCGATTCCCGTGTCCAGGCGCGGCTCGTCGTTGACGCGCGCCGCAGCAGTCCGCGACGTGTCCAGCATGATCACCACCCGTCGGTCCCGTTCCGGCCGCCACGTCCGGACCACGACGGCGGACCGTCTCGCCGTGGCGCGCCAGTCAATGGAGCGCACATCATCGCCGCGGACATAATCGCGGAGAGAATCGAACTCGGTGCCGGCGCCGCGGATCTGGACGGCGGCTTTGCCGTCCAGCTCCCGAAGCCTCCGCAGCTTCGAGGGGAGGTGGCGCCGGGAGTTGAACGGCGGCAGCACGCGGACCGATCCCGGGCACTGCACCGTTTTTTGGCGCGCGGCCAGGCGGAGCGGGCCGAAGGACCGAATGGTGACGTGCGGTGCGTTGAGGTCGCCCCTCCTGACGGGCCGCAGCCGGACGGTCAGCCGCCGCCTCTCACCCGGCGGGACCTCTGTTTCCTGGACCGGGTTTACTGCCCCTGCGGACGGTTGCCAGGCATCGCGAACGAATGCCCTCAGCGTCCGTTTCCCCGTGTTGTTCACCGTGAGCACCGACTCGGCGGTGCCCGCCAGGGTGACATTGCCGGGCGAGGACCGCTCGATGGCAACATGCGCCACCGATGCGGCCAGGCCGAGGTCCAGCAGGGTCAGCGTGGCAAGGACAAGGACCACGGCCAGCGCAGCTTCCCACCGGGGGAAAAAGAGCACAGGACAAAGCCCAGCCAGTGCCAGGAGGACCAACCTCCCCGAAATTGCCATCAGCTCAGCGGGGGACGGGCACGGAAGTCAGGATGCTGCCCAGCACATCATCCGCCTGGACGCCGTCCATCAGTGCCTCGGGACGGAGCGCCACGCGGTGCCGGAGGCACGGAAGGGCGAGCGCCTTGACGTCATCCGGGGTGACGAAATCCCGGCCGGACAGCCATGCCCAGGCACGTGCCGCGTTCATTAGGGCCGTGGCTCCGCGGGGCGATACACCCAGCTGGAACGACGGGGCTGAACGCGTGGCGCGGACGAGGTCCACGATGTAGCCCATGACTTCGGGCGCAACGGCCACGTCGGCCACGGCCCGGCGGGCACGCTCCAGCTCGTCCGCGCCCGCCACCGGACGGATGCCGGCGGCGGCCAGATCACGGGGGTCGAAGCCCGTGGCGTGCCTCCGGATGACCTCGATTTCAGCGGCCCGGTCCGGGAGGGGCATGGTCAGCTTGAGGAGGAACCGGTCCAGCTGTGCTTCCGGCAGGGGATAGGTGCCCTCGTACTCCACGGGGTTCTGGGTAGCCGCAACGATGAACGGCACAGGCAGCGGCCGCGACACGCCGTCCACCGAGACCTGGCGCTCCTCCATGGCCTCCAGGAGCGAGGCCTGCGTCTTGGGCGGGGTCCTGTTGATCTCGTCTGCCAGGAGCACGTTGGTGAAGACCGGACCCTCGCGGAAACTGAAGTCGGAGTTCGCCGCGTCATACACCAGCGACCCGGTGACGTCGCCGGGCATGAGGTCCGGCGTGAACTGCACCCGCTTGGTGTCGAGGCTCAGGGCCGCGGACAGCGCGCGGACCAGCAGCGTCTTCGCCACACCCGGGACCCCTTCGAGCAACACGTGGCCGCGCGACAAGAGGGCGATCAGCATGCCGGTGACTGTGGCTTCCTGCCCGACGACGGCCTTGGCCACCTCGTGCCGCACATCGAGGAGCGCCTGGCGCACCGGGTCCGGAGCCCGGTAGGCGGGTGGTCCGGCCAAAGTGGTCACCGGGGCATCGCCGTAGCGCCCGGGAGCATCGCCGGCTGGTTGGTCGCTCATGTGGTGGATACCTCTTTCTCTAGTCCCGAAAGCTCTTGGGCCCAGCTGACGAGCTCGGCCTCAGTTTGCGGGCGGCGGTGCAGGATGTGAAATGTCTCGGCAGGGTCCCGTCCCAAGTGCCTTGCCGCGGCCGACGCCACGTCAGCGGACTCCGCGCCCGCTCCAAGCCGGAGGTGGCCGGCAAGGCGGACCAGGGTCCCTGCCCGGAGATTGTCCGCCGCCCGGTCCACTGCGTGGGCATCGTGGTAGAGGCGGGCCCTGCCCTCCGCCGTTTCGGCGGCCTTGACGATGACCGGCAGGGGTTCAAAGACCAGCGGCCCGAGGCGCCTTCCCCGCCAAATGACCGCCAGCAGCGCCACGAAGGTGAGCCACGGGCCCAGGACTGCTACCCACTCCGGGGCGAGGTCGTCCAGCGTCTTGGGGGACGACGTGGTGCCAAGGTCCGCCACGCCCGGCAGGTACCAGACAAGGTGCCCTTGGCTGCCCAAGGTCCGCAAGGTCAGGGCCGCGTTGCCGTTTTCGTCCAGCAGGCGGTTGCCGATGATCGCCGTGCTGCCGAGGACCACCAGCTTTCCGTTCTCCGCCGAGGAGTAAAGCCCGCGCCCGTTGCCGGCCACGCTGTAGCAGATACTGCCGCCGGTGTAGAGGAAGCCCTGGTCAGCGCTGACTGCCCCCGCCGCCTCGGCATCGGCAACGGCACAACCCGGCTCCAGGGTGGTCGCCGGTTCCGGAACCACACCGGCCTGGCGGACCGTGCCGCCCAGGCCGGTCAGAGTGGCGAGGCGTGGCGACACGACCACCAGGCGGTCGGCAGCGCCGAGCAGTTGGCGGAGACGTTCGCCCTCCAGGAAGCCGCGCTGGTCATAGAGCAGGACGGTGGATCCGCGGCCGTCCCGGCGGGCCGCAGCCAGTGACGCCAGCGTGTCCTCGAAGGACTCGGACTGCCGGACGGTGACGCCGTGGCGGCCCAGAATTTCAGCCGCGGCCCGGGCGCCGTTCGGCGCTGGGTTGTGGATGGACAGCTCGGTGGAATCAGCCCGCGGTGACAGTTGCACGGCAAGGAGCACGGCGAGGGCCGCGGCCATGGCCAGGCCGAAGGCTAGCCGCGCCCGGTGCCGCCGGATCCAGCCGGGCAACCTCCGCGCATCCACGCTGCGGAAGGGCCCGCCGCGGACAGGTTCTATGCCGCCGGGCGGGTGGACTTGCTGCGGCGCTGTCACTTCGGCACCGCGAGCCCGGCCGATGAGGTGTCCGCATAAGACGGCGTGAGGGATTCAAGGGCCGAGTCCAGGTCGGCCATGGCGGCATGGTCTGCTGCCTCGGCGCTGCTGCTTCCGTAGCGGACGGCGTCAAACACGCGTGCCGCCTCTGCCAGCCTCCCGGCGGCCGTCCGGAACACGCGTGAGAGCTGTTCGGCGGCTTCGTCCGCTGTGCGGCCCGGCTGAGGCTCAAGGACTGCCCGGTCTTCGGCGGAACGCACCATTGCGCGAAACTGATCGACGACGGCGGCCGGCCAGTCGCCGCGGGCCGCTGCGGCTGCCGCCTGGCGGCGGTACGCCGCGGCGGTGACTGCGTCGTCGGCGTCGAATACTTCCTTCGGCGCCCGGCGCCGGGTGTTGAGCCGCGGCCGGGCCAGGATGATGGCCACGCCCAGCAGGACAGCGATGCCTATGCCGATCAGAGGGGCCGTTGGAGTGCCCTCGACGGTTGCCTGACCGTCGCCTAGTGACTGCAGCCAGTCCAGGAATTGCCGCCAGAGATCGGCCAGCCAGCCCGGTTCAGCCTCCCGGTACTCGCGTTTGGACAGCTCCTCCATGGCCCAGCGCCGCGCCTCGTCCCGGTCGGGCTGCACCGGTGGTTCCGCGGGCAGCTGGATCAGCGTGGTGCCGTGCCAATCGAGGGCCGAAAGTGCCTGCGGGCCGTTCATCCGCGCATCGGAGGGGTGCCTGACGGCGGGGGCCAGCCGGCCGCGGGACCGGTGGAACCCGACCCGTAAACAGGCACTCCGCGGCCGGGGACGCCGCCGTCGTCGGCTCCGGCTTCCAGCAGCCGGAGCAGCGCGATATCCAGGCCGTCCCTGCGCATGCGCAGATCCATGTACAGCAGAGCCATGACGGACGTCTGGAAGGCGAATCCCACGGCACCGGCGACGGCAGAGACAAGGGCAGTTGCCGCGGCGACCGCGACCCCCATGGTCGCGGCCTGGCCCGCGGCGTCGTGCGGGGCCACCACCCCGGTGAACAGCCCGGAAAGGACGCTGACAGGGATCAGGACTATCTGGGCGATGACACCCACCAAGAGGGATACCACCAGGATGATGCCGAAGATGCGCCACCAGTTCCCGCGGGTGATGCTCCAAGAACGCCGGATCCCGTCCAGCGCGCCGAGCTCTTCAATGACTATGGCCGCCGGGGCGACGGTCAGCTTCACGGCAACCCACATGAAGGCAGCCAGGAACGCCAGCCCGAGTGGGAACACGATTGCGAAGGACAAGGGACCGGCAGTGCTGACCAGCAGTATGGCGACAGCGGCGAACAGCGACATTGCCAAGAGACCGGCTGCCGCCACGATGCCGGCCATGCGTACCAGCGCCCAGGCGCGCCCGCGCGCCAGCAACCACATCTGGCGGAAACCGGTGCGCCGGTTGAGGATGGACCTTGCCACGGGAACCACCATGGCACCTTGGAGCACCGCGGAAATAAAGAGGGTCACGACCGAGAAAACCGCGATGGCGCCGGCCACCGCCAAACCGATGCCGGCCAGTTCAGAGTTGCTCTGGGTCTGGAGCCAGGCGCCCATCGGCGCTTCGGAGGTGGCCCCCGCCGCCGTGAGGACACCGGCGGCGACCGCGCCCAGGGCCTGGGCAAGGAGCCCCGCGCCGAGCATGGCTTTGGGGTTACGCCTGATCGTCTGGAAAGAACCGTCCATGATCTCGCCGAACATCAGCGGCCGGAGCGGCACTACGCCCGGCTTCGGCGGTGCGGCATAGGCAGGGTAGCCGGAGGGCAGGTTCTGGGGCGCGCCCCAGGGCGGCTGGTTTCCGTACTGCGGGTTTCCGTACTGCTGGTTTCCGGGCTGGGGGCTTCCCCATTGGGGTGGTGCGCCCCAGGGCTGCGGGGGTCGTCCGCCCTGGTTTTGGTGGGAAGCCGGGCCCCAAGGCTGGCCTCCGGACTCCGGCGGCAAGTGTTCCGGCGGCGGGCTATTAGGGTCCTGCTGTGACAACCTGTTCCTCCCCAAGGTTCGCACCGGAAACGGCCGGGCCACTCCAGACTATAGTTCCGCCGTCGGGCATCCTAGCGTCCGGGAGATTTCACGGCAGGGCGGCCGCGCTGTCCGCTACTTCCGGCGCTCAGGCCGCATTGTCTTCCCCGCCGAAGCCCGGCGTTCCGCGCACGGGACCGCGGTGCTGACGCCTCGCCGAGGATGCGGCCAATAAGACAAAGCAACAGCAATAAGGGAATATGTAACTATGAAGGCACGCATTCTGGTAGTTGACGATGACGAGGCGCTCGCAGAGATGATCGGCATCGTCCTGCGCAATGACGGCTTCGAGCCCGTTTTTTGCGCCGACGGCGGACAGGCCCTGGAAATCTTCCGCTCGTCGAAGCCGGATCTCGTGCTTTTGGATCTCATGCTCCCCGGTACCGACGGCATCGAGGTGTGCCGGCAGATCCGCTCGGAGTCGGATGTTCCCATCGTCATGCTGACGGCCAAATCCGACACCTCGGACGTGGTCCGCGGCCTGGAATCAGGCGCCGACGACTACGTGCCCAAACCCTTCAAGCCGGCGGAGCTGGTCGCCCGCGTACGGGCGCGCCTCCGCCCGGGTGACCAGAAGGCGCCGGAGACGCTGCGCATCGCGGACATCATGATCGACGTCGCCGGACACCTGGTGAGCCGCGGCGACGAGCGGATTTCCTTGACGCCCCTGGAGTTCGATCTTCTCGTTGCGCTGGCGCGCAAGCCCTGGCAGGTGTTCACCCGTGAGCTGCTGCTCGAGCAGGTCTGGGGATACCGGCATGCGGCTGATACCCGGCTGGTCAATGTCCATGTCCAGCGTCTGCGGTCAAAAATTGAACGTGATCCGGAAGCTCCGGAAGTAGTATTGACGGTTCGTGGTGTCGGCTATAAAGCAGGTTCCTGAACCGCAGGGGCCCAATCCCTCCCATGCCCCGGCGGACTCCGCTCCCGGAGCCCTCCGGCCGGACCCTGCGACGCCGGTCAAGACCGCTGACACGTCCCGCAAGCCCGGTACTCATCCCGTGCCGGAACACACCGACGCCTTTGGCGCCAGCCTCGCCAGGTTGCCGTCGCAGGTCCGGATCTGGCGGCGGCGTGCGCTGATCGTTGCAGTGCGCGTCGGCCGCCTGGTGCGCACCGGCATGGACCGGTTCTTCCCGGGCATCCGCTACCTCCTATATTCCGTGCAGCGAAGATGGCGCCGGTCGCTGCAGTTCCGGACGGTCCTGACCACGCTGTTGCTGTCCATCAGCTCCTTTGCCATCGTGGGCGCCTACCTGTCCAACCAGATTGCCAACAACCTCTTCCAGGAGCGGCTGACCCAGGCGGAGTCGGAAACCCGGTACAACGTCAAACAGGTGCAGGACACGTTCGACGGCGCGCAGGTCACCGACCAGTCCAGTGTGATCACCCTCGTCTATGACACCTTGAATGCCGTCGAGGGGCGGGGCTCCGTTATCCAGCGCCGGTACGTATTCGAGGCGATGCCGGAGCAGACCAAGCCCCGCAACCGCTGGGTCGAGTCCCGCGCGTCCGACCAGCTGACCGTCAGCGTTATCCCGCCCGAACTCAGGGCCGCCGTGCAGGATTCCGGCAAAGAGCAGTTCTGGGCCTCCACGGAGTTCCCGGTGGGCACCGAAGACCGTCCGGGCATCGCCGTCGGAAACAAGGTGACGTTCAACGGCACCGTCTATGAGCTCTACCTGATCTACGACCTCAACACGGCACAACAGACGCTGGACGAGATCCAGAACGTTCTCTGGGCGGGCGGCGCAGCGCTGATCCTGATGATCGGCGGCATCGCCTGGTACGTCACCCGGAACGTTGTCAGCCCGGTGAGCCACGCCGCGGTGGTGTCCGAGAAGCTCGCGGCCGGACAGCTGCAGGAGCGCATGGTGGTCAAGGGAGAAGACGAAGTGGCACGGCTGGGGGCGTCCTTCAACCATATGGCCGCCAGCCTTCAGGAACAGATCACGCAACTGGCAACGCTCTCCCAGATGCAGCAGCGATTCGTCTCGGATGTGTCCCATGAGCTGCGGACGCCGCTCACCACGGTGAGGATGGCGGCTGAGGTGCTTTTCGACGCCCGCCACGAGTTTGACCCTATTAACAAGAGGTCGGCGGAGCTGCTCTACAACCAGGTGGAAAGATTCCAGTCGCTGCTGGCGGACCTCCTCGAAATCTCGCGGTTCGACGCCGGCGTCGCCATGCTGGACGCCGAGGCCACGGACATCGTGCAGCTCGTCTCCCACGTCATGGAAGGGGCCGCGCCCGTTGCAGAGGAGTACGGCTCGGGCATGACACTCAACGCCCCGGAGGGCAGCGTAGTGGTGGAAATGGACGCCCGCCGCATTGACCGGATCCTGCGGAACCTGGTCCTGAACGCCCTCGAGCACGGCGAAGGCCGGCCCGTCAACATCTCCGTGGCCTCCAACGAGACCGCGGTCGCCGTCACCGTCAGGGACCACGGAATCGGCATGAGCCCCGCGGAGGCTGCGCGGGTCTTCGACCGCTTCTGGCGCGCCGACCCTGCCCGGGCACGAACCACGGGAGGCAGCGGGCTGGGACTCTCCATCGCCACCGAGGACACCAAGCTCCACAACGGTTGGCTCCAGGCCTGGGGCAACACGGGCGTCGGCTCCAATTTCCGGCTGACCCTTCCCCTGAAGAAGGGCGGCACCATCACCAAGTCGCCCCTTCAGCTGGAGCCGGCGGACGTGGGCCTGCCCGGCCACGGCGATCGCACCGTTCTCGTCTTGGGCAGCACTGCCGCCGGGGTGGCCGACGCTGGTAAAGCGGGCGCCGGTGGAGAAGCCAACGGCGGTGGAGAGGCCGACACCACCGCGGAGGCTGAGGAAGCCCAGGTGGCCGGCGGAGCCCGCGTGCCTGGTGGAACTCACGTGCCCGGTGGAACCGGGGCTTCGAAAGCGGCCGGAACGGGGGAGCGGTCATGAGCGGCCGGATGCCGAACCTCCGCGGCGTGGTGGCGTGCATCCTCGCCGTCGTGCTGCTGTTCCTGGCCTCCTGCGCGCAGATCCCCAGGTCCGGACCCGTCGGCAAGAGCCGCGAGGAAGGCGCCGGAAATCCGAATGCGCCCGTTTTCTTCCCGCGGGCCCCCCTGACCGGATCAAGCCCTGAGGCGGTGATCGAGGACTTCTACAGCGCCGGCAGCGGGTACGAGGATGACTACGCGGTCGCGCGGCAGTACCTCACCCAGGCGTCTGCGGTTGCCTGGAAACCCGACCAGAGGACGCTCGTCTTCCGTTCGGAGCAGGTGGTGAAAACCGGCGTTGAAGGTGTTTTCAACTACGAACTCGACGTGGCGTATTCCGTGGATGCCGACGGCGTGGCCACCCAAATGCCGGAAGGAACCAAGGAAAGCATCCCTGTCACCCTGGTCCAGGTTGACGGCGAGTGGCGGATTTCGAAAATACCTGACGGCACAGCCATCCCCGAGGAAACCTTCAGGGTCATCTACGGGGCCTATCCGATCTATTTCTACGATCCGAGCTTCACGTATGCCGTTCCTGATGTGCGCTGGTTCATCAAGAAGAAAACCGTGAAGTCGATGACGAGTGCCCTGCTCGGCGGGCCTGCGCCGTACCTGAAGGGCGCCGTCGTCAGCGCGTTCCCCTCGGGAATGAAGCTGGCCCGCGAGTCCGTGCCGGTGGTTTCGGGAGCAGCCCAGGTGGACCTGTCAGCCAGGGAGCTGACCGAGGCCTCCACCGAGGACAGACTCCGGATGCAGACTCAGCTGGCACTGACCTTCCGCAGCCAGCCTGACGTGATCAACGTCGAGCTCAGGGCCAACCAGGACCTTGTGCGCGTGGAGGACAACGGCTCTGTGTTGCCCCCTGTCCAGAACAGAAACGCTCCGGCACGCCAGATCGCTGTGAGCAACAACGAACTTGTGCGGTACGAAAACAACAGAATTTCGCCGCTGCCCGACATGCAGTCGGTCGCGGCGCTGAAGCCCCGTTCGCCTGCCGAGTCGCCGGTCTCGCAGTCTGTGGCCTTTCTGAACGGCAGCCGCAGCACCCTGTATTCCATGGTCCCCGGGCAGCCCGCGCGTGCCCTGACAACACGCACCACGCTGACCCACCCTTCATTCAGCCTGCACGACTGGGTGTGGTCTGCCGGACCGGGCGCCCAGGGAGTCACCGAGCTGACGGCATTCCGTCCCACCGGAGTGGCGGCAGGCGCCACGGTGCCGTCCGTGACGCTGACGCCTTCCTGGCTTGCGGGCCGCTCGGTGAAGGATTTCCGGGTCTCCCGCGAGGGGGTCCGGGCGCTGGTCATTTCCGAACGGAACGGCCAGACACGCGTCCAGGTGACTGGCATCATCCGCAGTGCTGACGGCACCCCCAAGGAGTTGACAGCGCCAGTCACCCTGCAGGCAAGCGGCAGCCCGGATCAGGGCGTGTGGGTCAACGACACGACGGTTGTGGTGATGAAGGGCGCGGCTTCGGCGAACGTTACCCCGGAACTGCTTTCCCTCATGTCCGCCCAGCCGCAGAAGCTCGCCCCATGGCCGGGGCTGGTGGCTCTCAGTGCCGGCAACGGACCGGAAGAGATCTTTGCCCAGTCCGCCGACGGAATTTTCCAAAGGCTGGGGAATGGCTGGTCCCCGCAGCTGAAAGGTCCAGCAGACCCTTCGTTCCCGGGCTGACGCTTTCGGGGAGTTTTCCACATAGGGCGCTCTGGATCTTCATTCAGGCCGTCCGGCCCGGCACGCTTGGCGCGTGGGAATACAACGTGCGGCTCACGCTGGCAGGGTGCCAACAGATCCCGACCTGCTGCCGCAACCGGCGTGGTCCGCGAGGCACCGCGGCGAACACCGGCAACGGATCCTGAAGGCCGCGGACCTGCTTGCGGGGGCAGCGGCGGAGGTTCTGGCTTTGGCGCTGCCCGTAGAGTGCGTCTGCTGCGGCCGGGAGGACTTGGCTATCTGCGCCGGCTGTGAGCGCCGGCTCCGTCTCCTGACCCGGCATCCCTTCCGGGCAGAGTCTGCCGCACCTGCGCTCATGGACACGGACGGCTCTATCATCCTTCCGGTCGTGGCCGCCGGCATCTACCGCGAGGAACTGGCGCAGTCGGTCCTGGGCTTCAAACGCCACGGACAGCGGCAGCTCCGTTCTGTTCTGGCGAACGCCCTCGGACGGGCGATCGCCGCCGCCGCTGCCGGGGACCGCGGGATCGTTCTGGTGCCGGTGCCCAGCAGTAACAGCGCGTACCGGAAGAGGGGATTCAGCCCCGTCCATTTACTGCTGGCCACAGCCCTCCGCAGCAGCAGCCTCAACGGCATCAGCTGCCAGGACACCCTGCGGAAAGTCAGGATCACCGGGGTGCCGGAAGCCCTGGCCGGCGGACAGAAGGGTCTCGGACGGGGGGACAGGGCCAGGAGGGTCCGCGGATCCATACGCGCAGTCCGGAGGACCTCCAGGGGCGGGCTGCGGGGCCGTCCCTGCATCATCGTTGATGACGTCCTGACCACCGGAGCCACCCTCGCCGAAGCCGCCCGTGCGGTCCATCAGGCAGGGGGAATTGTCCGCGGCGCCGTGGTCCTGGCGGCTACCCGCGCCCCCGTGGCACCGCCCTCACCGACGTAGGACGCGGCGTGCGGGGCGTACCGGAGACATACAAAAAAATAAACAGCGAAAGGGTGAATAACTCGTTGCTATGAACTAACGTCGGGTATGGGTACCAAGATCAGTTGTACCTTTCGATAGCGGCTCGGAAAGGGGCTCGACTGTCAATCAGATCGTCCCCGGGAAGTGCCGCCGTCGTGTCACCGAAGTCATTTGGAGGGCACCATGGAGTTCATGATCAGCGGACGAAATCTGACGGTCTCGGACCGATTCCGCGAATACGCCGGCGAGAAGATCTCGAAGATCGAATCGCTTGGGGACAAGGTCCAGAGGGTGGACGCGAAGGTTTCCAAGGAAACGAATGCGCGTCAGACCGGTGACCAGCTCACAGTAGAAGTGACAGTCCTGGGCCGAGGCCCCGTGATCCGTGCCGAAGCAAGCGCCGCAGACAAGTTCGCCGCTTTCGACCTCGCCTATAACAAGCTGCTTGAGCGGCTGCGCCGGGCCAAGGACCGCAAGAAGGTCCACCACGGGCGGCACACGCCCAAGGCGGTACGCGAGGCAACAGCAACCCTGGAGCCCGCGAGCTCCAATGAGCCGATTTACGTCGAAGCGAGCCACCGCGCCGAGCCTGCTCCGGAGCCGGCCGAGAAGTCGCCGTACGACGTCGACAACGACATTCCTGCCGGCGATTCGCCGGTACTGATCCGCCGCAAGGTGTTCCCGGCCGCCTCCCTTACCCTCGATGACGCCGTGGACAACATGGAACTTATCGGGCACGACTTTTACCTCTTCGTGGACAAGGCCACGAACGCTCCTTCCGTCGTGTACCGCCGCCGGGGCTGGACGTACGGTGTGATCACCCTGGACCATTACTGCGAGCCCGGTGAGAACACGCATGAAGAGAAGATCCACGCGTACCGCTCGGACGACGCGGCCGCGACTGCCTAGGATGGTGCCCAAACAACGAAAGGGTTGACATGGGCGCATCGCTGAGCCTTTCACAGGCCCGGCGGATCGCCCTGGCAGCGCAGGGATTGGACAAAGGACGGCCCGCCGGCCCCGTGACTTCACGGACGGTGGGCCGGACCTTTGCCCGGATCCAGCTGGTCCAGATCGATTCTGTCAATGTCCTGGCAAGGAGCCATTTCCTGCCGTTCTTTTCCCGGCTCGGCAACTACGACCGCGCCATCCTCCAGCAGATGGCCGGAAAACATCCCCGGCGGATGATGGAGTACTGGGCGCATGAAGCCAGTTTCATCCGGCCGGAGCATTTCCTGGATCTCGTGGCATGGCAGAACCGGACGTGGGTGGGGGCGTCAGCCATGGATCCGGGTCTGCGCTCCGGGGTAACCGGCCGCATCCTTGAGGCTCTGGCCGACGGCAAGCCCATGACGGCAGCTGAGCTCACCGCCAGAATCGGGCATGTGGAGGACCGCAAGCACATTAATTGGGGCTGGAACTGGAATGCGGTCAAGCGGGTTCTGGAACACCTCTTTGAAGAGGGCGTAGTGTCTTCTGCGTCGCGGACGGAGCAGTTCGAACGCAGGTACGCACTGACGCGCAATGTCCTGCCCGGGCACGCGTTGGACACGGTGCCGGATCCGTCGGCGTCCATGGACAGGCTCATCGACGCCGCGGCACAGGCACACGGGATCGGTACGGTGCGGTGCTTGGCTGACTATTTCAGGACGCCGATCAAGGCCGCGGCGCTCTCGGTTGAGCACCTTGTGGACAGCGGACGGCTGGTTCCCGTCACGGTGGACGGCTGGGACAGGAAGCTGTACCGCCATGCAGATGCGCGGCTGCCGCGCTCGGCCTCAGGCAGGGCGCTGCTCAGCCCCTTTGACTCCCTGGTCTTCGAGCGGCGCCGGCTTGAAGAGCTCTTCGGCTTCCACTATCGGATCGAGATCTACACGCCTGAGCCCAAGCGCCGCTTCGGCTACTACGTCCTTCCCTTCCTGCTCCGGGACCGCCTGGTGGCGCGGGTGGATCTCAAGGCTGACCGGGCCAGCGGCAGACTCCTGGCCAAGGCATGCTTTGCCGAGCCGGACGCGCCGGGGGACACCGCCGTCGAACTGGCCGCGGAATTGCGGCTGATGGCCGACTGGCTCGGGCTGGACGAGGTGATCGTGGCCCCGGTGGGGGACCTGTCCGCCAGTGTGGCGGCTGCCGTTAACGGGGCGGGTCCGCCGTATCCGCTCTGAGGGAACAGGCGCCACGTGCTGTGCGTCTCTCCCGTAGACTGAACACGCCAGAATTCGGCAGCATGAGACTGGGAGCAACTTCACGTGGCATCACTAATCGAAAAACTTCTCCGCACAGGTGACAAGAAAACCCTGAGGCACCTGCGGAACTATGCCGATTCCATTAACGCCCTTGAAGACTCATTCAAAACTTTCACCGATGCCGAACTGCGTGAAGAAACAGACCGGCTCCGGGCCCGCCACCAGGACGGTGAAACGCTTGACGATCTGCTCCCCGAGGCCTTTGCCGCTGTCCGGGAAGCGTCCTCCCGCACCTTGGGCATGCGCCACTTCGACGTTCAGCTCATGGGCGGTGCGGCCCTTCACCTTGGCAACATCGCGGAGATGAAAACCGGTGAGGGCAAGACGCTTGTGGCCACCGCTCCGGCCTATCTCAATGCCCTGGCAGGCAACGGCGTGCATGTCGTCACCGTGAATGACTACCTGGCCGAATACCAGTCGGAGCTGATGGGCCGCGTGTACCGCTTCCTCGGTCTCAGCAGCGGCTGCATCCTTTCGAACCAGGACCCGTCAGTCCGCCGCGAGCAGTACGCCGCCGACATCACGTACGGCACCAACAACGAATTCGGCTTCGACTACCTGCGCGACAACATGGCCTGGGACAAGTCCGAGCTCGTCCAGCGCGGACACCACTTCGCGGTCGTCGATGAAGTCGACTCCATCCTGATCGACGAGGCCAGGACCCCGCTGATCATCTCCGGCCCCGCGCAGGGTGACACGAACCGCTGGTACAGCGAGTTCGCGAAGGTCGTCCTCCGCCTGCAGCCGGACCGCGACTACGAAGTCGACGAGAAGAAGCGCACCGTCGGGGTTCTCGAAAGCGGGATCGAAAAGGTCGAGGACTACCTGGGCATCCAGAATCTCTACGAATCCGCCAACACGCCGCTGATCGGTTTCCTCAACAACGCCATCAAGGCCAAGGAACTGTTCAAGCGGGACAAGGACTACGTCATCCTCGACGGCGAAGTCCTCATCGTCGACGAGCACACCGGCCGTATCCTCGCCGGCCGCCGCTACAACGAGGGCATGCACCAGGCGATCGAAGCCAAAGAAGGCGTCGAAATCAAGGCGGAGAACCAGACCCTCGCCACGGTGACGCTGCAGAACTACTTCCGCATGTACGAGAAACTCTCCGGCATGACCGGCACCGCGGAAACAGAGGCCGCGGAATTCATGAGCACCTACAAGCTCGGGGTTGTCGCCATCCCGACCAACCGGGACATGCAGCGGCTCGACCAGTCTGACCTCGTCTACAAGAACGAGGCCGTCAAATTCGATGCCGTGGTCCGGGACATCGCCGAGCGTCATGAAAAGGGCCAGCCCATCCTGGTGGGTACCACGAGCGTCGAGAAGAGCGAATACCTTTCGCGGCTGCTCGGAAAGGAAGGCATCCGCCACGAGGTTCTCAACGCCAAGAACCACGCCCGTGAAGCCGCCATCGTGGCTCAGGCGGGCCGCAAGGGAGCCGTGACCGTCGCCACCAACATGGCCGGCCGCGGTACCGACATCATGCTCGGCGGCAACGCCGAGTTCACGGCCATCGCCGAGCTGGCCCGGCGCGGCCTTGACCCGGAGGAGAACTCCGAAGAGTACGAAGCCGCGTGGCCAGCCGCCCTTGAGGCGTCCAAGCAGGCTGTCAAGGACGAGCACGAGGAGGTGCTGAATCTCGGCGGCCTCTACGTGCTGGGCACCGAACGCCACGAGTCCCGCCGGATCGACAACCAGCTGCGCGGCCGCTCCGGACGCCAGGGAGACCCGGGCGAGTCCCGCTTCTACCTGTCGCTGACCGACGACCTCATGCGGCTGTTCAACTCCGGGGCAGCAGAGCGCCTGATGAACAGCTCCGTGCCTGACGATGTGGCCCTTGAATCCAAACTCGTCTCCCGCGCCATCGCGTCGGCCCAGGGCCAGGTCGAGGGCAGGAACGCCGAGCAGCGCAAGAACGTCCTGAAGTACGACGACGTTCTTAACCGCCAGCGCGAGGCAATCTACGGCGACCGCCGCCGGATCCTGGAAGGTGACGACCTCCACGAGAAGGTGCAGTACTTCCTCGAAGACACCATCACCGCCCTGATCGACGAGGCCACGGCCGAGGGCAACGGCGACGACTGGGACTTCGACCAGCTCTGGACCAACCTCAAGACGCTCTATCCCGTCAGCATCACGGCGCACGACGTGATCGATGAGGCCGGCGGAAAGTCGCGCATCACGGTTGAATTCCTGAAGGAAGAAATCCTGTCCGACGCCCGCCTGATGTACCAGGCCCGCGAGGAACTCATCGGTTCGGAAAGCATGCGCGAGCTGGAGCGCCGCGTGGTCCTCTCCGTCATCGGCCGGAAGTGGCAGGAGCACCTCTATGAGATGGATTACCTGAAGGAGGGCATCGGCCTGCGCGCCATGGCCCAGCGTGATCCGCTGGTTGAGTACCAGCGCGAAGGCTTCACGATGTTCCAGGCCATGATGGAAGCCATCCGCGAGGAGAGCGTCGGTTTCCTGTTCAACCTTGAGGTTGAAGTCACTCCGGCGGAGGACGTGGTTATTGCCGATGCCGGGGGCGGCCACACCGAACACCATGAGCCGCAGATCCGCGCCGCCGGGCTGGAAGCGCCGGAAAAGCCGGCCCAGCTGCAGTACACGGCGCCGGGTGAAGACGGCGGAGCCCAGACGCGCATTGAGGGCAGGTCCGCCGGGCGCTCGGGAAATCCGGCCAAGGCCGCATCGCAGGACCGCCGTGATGCCAAGAAGAAGAAGCGCTAGGACGTAGAACGGCTGGATAGTGCAGGGTGAGGGACCGGAGCAGTTGCTCCGGTCCCTCACCGCGTTTGCGCCGGCTCATCCGATTTCCAGGGCGGTCACACGCCAGACCTGCTTGCTGCGTTCCAGCCGGACGGCGACGGCGCGTGTCCGAAGTTCGTCGGTCACCACCGCGCTGGCTTCGTAGATGTCCGGTGTCACCTCACATGCCCGAACCGACCTGACCGTAGGGTTCCGGTGCAGGCGCCCCAGCTTGTGGGGTGCCCTGGCTGACTCATGGCGGATCAGGGAGGCGCGATGCTGAAGCGCCGTCAGGCAACGCTGGTCCAGCCGGCGCGCCAGCTGATGGATTGGCCGCGTGCCGGCAAGGACTTCAATGGCAGCCTGGACTGTGGCCCTCGTAATGGCGCAGATTTCACGCTTTTCTTCCGTCCCCTCAACCCGGACGCAAGGGGTGGCCCGGGGCGTTGCGGTGCCCGCGCTCCGGACAGGAGTTAATGCAGTCATGATTCGGTCCTTAGGTTGCAGTGGCATTGCGGGAGCGTCGTTGCACGGACGGATCAGCCGGCCGTGGTTCACGGGACAGGCGGCCTGAGGACCTGGCCGGGGAGGAGAACGTTTGGGTCCGCGCCGATGACTTGCCGGTTGACCACGTACCAGCGCGGCCACTGCACGGCGATTTCGACGTCACTGGCCGCCGGGCCCAACTCCCGGGCAGCGATGGTCCACAGGGAATCACCGGCGCGCACCGCCACCTCCGGACCAGCTGGGAGTTCGCGGGCTGACCTGACAGGGACGGCGGCCACCAGTCGCGGTTCCGTGACAGGCGCGCGGGGCTTCCACTGGGGCTGGAGGTCTGTTGCCCCGGGGATCGGCCGGTCGACGGCCCCGGGCTCCGCGCCCCGCCGGGTCCGGCTGGCCGCGGACAGGCCCGCGGTCGGTGCCCAGGCGGCCGACACAGCGGCCCCGCTGTTTGATGACTGCGGAACTCCGGGTGCGGCGTCCCCGTGGGCGAGCGGAGCGCCCATCAGCTGCATGCCCAGGGCGGCGAGGGCGAGCCTGCGCATGAACACCGGGCTGAACCCTCCGGTGACCACGGCCGCACGCGTCCGCCCCGCGCGCTGCAGCAAAGCGGCTGCGAAAGCCGTGACCAGGGACAGCGCCCACCAAGACACGACCGCCAGCCCCGCGGCCGTGGCTAACAGGCCGAGGAGATCGTCGAACCCGAGGGATTGCCCGTGGGAGAAGGACCGCTGCCATTGCCCGAGCAGGCTGCCGCCCGTAAGGGCCAGGAAGAGTCCAAGTCCCAGAATGACCAGCGCAAGGGCTGCATCGGACCTGATCGGTCTGGCTGGATGCGGTTCCTCAGTCATTGCAGTCCCCCTGTTTAATCCATTTTGATGCAGTTTGATGGCGTTTGATAGCAATGACCACAGTTTGCATTACCTTTATGGTGGTTGTCTAGGGGTGCGGAGCCGCGTTGGTGAATTGACCCTCCCGGCAGGCCCGCCTACGCTGGCGCCATGCGATGGAATGCTCTCTTTGAGGACCTGGAGGCCCAGATGGCCGAGGCTGAGGTCCTGAACCGGGAATCCGAAGTGGCCGAACGTTCACGTGTGGAGTTGGCTTCCGTCGAACTGGCCGAGCGGCTCCGGGGGTCGCTGGGCCGGCGCATCAGTGTCCACCTTGCCTCAGGCACGGTCTTTGCCGGCATGTTGAGTCACGCGGGTGCGGAAAGTCTGGTCATAGACGAACCCGCGCACCAGGTGTTGATTCCGTACGCGGCTGTGGGGCACTACGTGGGCATTGGCAGGTTCGCTGTCGGCGAGTCTTCACCGGTCCGCCGGAAATTGGGTCTGGCCAGTGCGCTGCGGATCCTGGCGCGGGACAGGGCGGGACTGACTGTCGTGATGGCGGCCGGAGGCGTCCGCCTCACAGGTGTGATTGACAGGGTGGGGCGGGACTTTTTCGACCTCGCCATGACCCATGAGGGTGAAGCGCGCCGGGCATCCGGTGTCACGGATGTCGCAACGGTCCCGTTCCGGGCGCTGGGCGCACTGCGATCGATGCGGGGCGGAGAGATCTAACCCGCCACCGAGGATTCAGACCGACTTGGACTTGGCCTCTTCGATTATGCGGCTGGCCTCGGCATAGCGCTCTTCAATGTACTGTTCGAGCATTTTCTCCTCGACGCGCCACTGACCGCGGCCGCCGACCTGAATCGCCTTCAGCTCGCCGCTGCGGACGAGTGCGTAGGCAGCGGGCGCATTGATCTGGAGTTGCTCGGCTACATCTGCAAGGGTGAGGAAACGGGGCATGCTCCCATTCTGCCACCGGAGACCCCTGATGATGCCGTTATCCACAGTTTGATGATGTTTGGCCCTGTGACTTTCGGTTTGGCCAAGGATGCCGTAACAATGATCATGACCGGCGCGAACTGGGCGCCCGGCGCGTCAAGGGGGAGCGGTACGCATGAGTGTCAGCGCCACGGCCACGGGAGCCCGTCTCAAGAAGCCCTCCTGGAAGGACCCGCGGCTCCTGGTGGGCGTTCTGCTGGTTCTTGCCTCGGTCGTCGGAGTCATCTCGCTCGTCGGCAGCGCGGATCAGACCACCGAAGTATTGGCCGCCCGGGAGGCGATCGCCGTGGGCCAGAAGCTCACGCCGGAAAACGTTAGCCGGGTGAAAGTCCGGCTGGGGGACGTGGAACAGCACTACATTACGGCTGAGTCAGGGATGCCTGAAGGCATGGTCGCCGTGCAGCGGATCGGCAAGGACCAGCTGCTGCCCAGGGAAAGCCTGGGCAGCGTGGATGCCCTCGACCGGAAGCCCGTTGCCATTACTGTCCGGGAGGCGCTGCCTGAGCAAGCCGTGGCCGGCACGCGCGTCGATGTCTGGGTTTCGTTGCCAGACGCACGAAACGGATTTGCCGAGCCGCGGCTGCTGCTGCCGGGCGCTGAAATCGCCCAGGTCACGTCAGGTTCAACTGCACTGGGGTCCTCAAAGTCCACGGTTCTCATGGTCCTGGTGGGAGACGGACAGATGCCCGCAATCCTCGGGGCGCAGGCCAATGAGGCCAAGATCTCCGTCGTGTGGAATCCCGGCGGCGGCGCCAAGTGAGCATCCCGGTCGTAACTGTCGGGCAGGCCCGGGAGGATCTGGTCGGGGGACTGGAAAGGCTCCACGGGCCTGTCACCGTGGTCCGGCGGTGTACGGAGTTGGCGGAGCTGCTCGCTGCCTGCCAGAGCGGACTGGCCCGGGCAGCGGTCGTGGCCGAAGGGAGTGAGGACCTGACTGCTTCCCTCGTGGACAGGCTCGGCGCCGTCGGCGTGGCCATTATCGCCTTGACCGACAGCACCGAGGAAGCCGCCAGGCTTCGCGGCATCGGCGTGACTTCGGCGGTTTCCACTCTTGACTCGGCGGGGTTGGCCGAACGGATTTCCGATGCCGTTTCCCAGCTCACGGGCCGCGGTCTCACGGGCGACCGGCTGACGGGTAACGGGCTCGCCGGCGTGAAGCAGCGTGAGAATGGACTGGCAGAGACCGGTGCGGCCCTGCGGCCCGAGACCGACGACGCCGGCCCTGTACCGGCGGTGGCCGGAACCGGCAAGATAGTGGCCGTGTGGGGGCCCGCAGGATCCCCGGGACGGACCCTCGTGGCGGTGAATATCGCGGGCGAGCTTGCGGCAGCTGGAAAATCAGTTCTCCTCGTCGACGCGGACAGCTACGGGGCCAGCGTGGCCGCAGTTCTGGGGCTGATGGACGAAGCAGCGGGCCTGGCCCAGGCGTGCCGGCTGGCGGACCAGGGCCTGCTCGACCACGAGACGCTGTTGCGCATCGCAGCCCCCGTTGCTGCCACTTCGGGAAGTTTCCGCGTCCTGACCGGCATCACGCGGGCGGACCGTTGGACCGAGCTCCGTGCCGCCGCGTTGTCCATTGTCCTGCAGCGGGCCAGGGAAGTGGCCGAGGTCGTCGTCGTGGACACCGGCTTCTGCCTTGAAGCCGACGAGGAACTGAGCTTTGACACCATGGCGCCGCGGCGGAATGCCGCCACGCTCCGAAGCCTGGAAATGGCCGATACCGTTTTCGCCGTCGGAGCTGCCGATCCGATCGGCGTGCCCCGGCTGGTCAGGGGACTGGCGGAGCTCGAAACCGCAGTTCCGGGCGTTGCCCCGGACGTCGTGCTGAACAAGGTCCGTGCTTCTGCGGTCGGCCGCTCGCCGGAACGGCAACTCCGTGAGGCTTGGGACCGGTACGGGCCGGGAACCGGCATCAAGGCCTTCCTTCCGTCGGACCCGGGCGCCAGCGACGCCGCGCTGCTTTCCGGGTCGCTGCTCCTTGAAGCGGCGCCGGATTCGCGCCTGCGCGCCGCCATCGCCAATTTGGTTTGTGCACCTGCCCAGCAAAAACGCGGATCCTCTGTGTTCTCTTCCACAGCAAAGCGAAAGCTAAGGGGTTAGGCTCACGTTGAGGGCTGCAACGGTGCGGCCGTGAACTTGTGATGGAGGCGTTTGTCGATGTCGTCTGGGTCCAGCGTGGAGGATCAGTCCCGTCCAATGGAAGCCGAAGAGGGCTTCTTTGCGGACTACTATGAGCACCTCGCGGAGGAGGACGCCCGCGCGTATCCCCGTGAGCTTCTGACCGCCCGGGCTGACATGCACCGGCAGGTTGGAGCCATACGCCAGCCCGGAAGAGCAAACATCTCCATCGTCGATGACGCCGATCAAAGCGTGGTGTACATCGTCACCGACGACATGCCGTTCCTCGTGGACTCCGTCAACGCCGAGCTGGTCCGGCAGAATTCGGCCATTCACCTCGTACTCCACCCGATGTTTGTGGTCACGCGCAACCGCCAAAGCGGTGAATTGGTCAAGGTGAACCGGGTGCCGTCGAACATCGGATTCTCCAGTGGCGATACGGCGGCGCTGCCCAGCCTGTCGCACCTGATTGCACAGGGCGACAACGCGTCCCACATGGAGTCCTGGATTGCCGTGGAGATTGGCCGCGCGAGCGATGAAGCGAAGACGCAGCTGAGGGACGGCCTGGCACGTGTCCTCGGCGACGTCCGCGCAGCTGTGGAAGACTGGCCGAAGATGCGCAACAAGGCCCTGCAGATTGCCGAGGACCTGGACAAAGTGGCCCACAAGTCACAGATCGCTGAGATCCGGCAGGCCCAGGACCTGTTGCGGTGGCTTGACGAAGGCAACTTCACTTTCCTGGGCTACCGGGAGTATGACCTCGTCAACGACGCCGGCGAGGACGTTCTGGAACTCCGTGAGAGCAGCGGCCTCGGGCTCTTGCGCGCGCGCGAAGACACCCATCACGTCCAGCACCTCACCGATGCAGGCCGGCGGAAGGCGCGGGAGAAGCGCGCCCTGGTCATCACCAAGGCAAATTCGCGCTCGACCGTGCACCGGCCCGCCTACCTCGACTACGTCGGCGTGAAGAGTTTTGACGCCGCCGGCAACGTGAACGGCGAACAGCGGTTCATCGGGCTCTTTGCCACGAGCGCCTACACGGACTCCGTCAAGAACATCCCTATAGTCCGCGAAAAAGTCGACGCCGTTCTTCGCGGTGCGGGTTTTCCGCCCGATTCGCATTCCGGGAAGGACCTGCTGGGCATCCTGGAGACCTACCCCCGCGACGAACTCTTCCAGATCGAGATTCCCGACCTCGCCGCAACGGCCACCGGAATCCAGAGGCTGCAGGAACGCCGTCGGACACGGCTCTTCCTGCGCCCGGACATATACGGAAGGTTCATGTCCGCCGTCGTGTACCTACCGCGTGACCGGTACACAACGAATGTCCGGCTCCGGATCGAGCAGGAGCTTCGCGAGACCTTCCACGCTGAGTCCATTGACTATGAGGCGCGGATGACGGAATCGGCGCTCGCCCGCCTCTTCTTCCGGATCCGCCTGCCCAAGGGTGCCGATGTCAGTCATGTCAACGCCGATGCCCTCGAGAAGCGGCTGGTCCGGGCCGCCCGCTCCTGGAGCGAAGGAATCAGCGAGGTGCTGCGTGACCGGCGCGCTGACGACGGGACCAAGGAGCTTGCCGCCATCTGGGCGGAGGCCTTCCCTGCCAGCTACCGGGTGGACTACGAGGTTGAGGACGCGCTCGAGGACATCGCCCGGTTTGAGAAGTACGGGGCCGCAGCCGAGCGGATGACCGGGGCAGTACAGGAACGCCCCGGCGTCCATGTCTATTTGCCCGAGGGCGCGGGCGCAACACTCGAAGAGGACGCCCGGGTCAAGCTCTACATGCTGGAGCCCAAGAGCCTGAGCCAGATCCTTCCCTACTTTCACAACCTCGGTCTCGAAGTGCTGGATGAGCGGCCCTTCGAGATCGAGACCGCCGATCGCAGGGACTTCTTCCTCTATGACCTGGGGCTGAAGTACCCGGCCGGCGTAGAGCCGGTTTCCACCGGGCAGCTGCTGGCGGATTCGTTCGGCGCGGCCGTTTCGGGGGCCGTTGAATCCGACAGCTTCGACCGGCTGGTGCTGCGCGAAGGCATGACGTGGCGGCAGATTGTTGTCCTGCGGGCCTACGCCAAATACATGAGGCAGATGGGCAACACCAACTCCTTCGAATTCATGGCAGACACGCTGCTCTCCAACCCGGAGGTCACCCGCGGGCTCAGCGCCCTGTTCGAAGCACGGTTCGATCCGGCGCTGACGGACCTGGAGCGGGCAGAACGGCAGGAAAAAGTCCGCGCTGAGCTGTCGTCGTCCATCGAAGCGGTGGCGACGCTGGATGCGGACCGTGTCCTCCGGACCTTCACGAACCTGATCGAATCGACGCTCCGCACGAACTTCTACCAGGACAAGCCGTACGTGAGCTTCAAACTGGACCCCGCCAATATTGACGGCCTGCCCTTTCCCCGGCCCAAGTTTGAAATCTGGGTCTACTCGACGCGGGTCGAAGGCGTGCACCTGCGCTTCGGCAAGGTGGCGCGCGGTGGCCTCCGCTGGTCGGACCGGCGGGAGGACTTCCGGACGGAGATCCTGGGGCTGGTCAAGGCCCAGACCGTCAAGAACGCCGTGATCGTTCCGACCGGTGCCAAGGGAGGCTTCTTTGCCAAGCGGCTGCCCGATCCCGCCGCGGACAGGGCTGCGTGGATGGCCGAGGGGATCGAAAGCTACAAGACGTTCATCCGCGGACTGCTGGACCTCACCGACAACCTGGTCACGAGCGCCGAGGGTGAGCGGCTCGTCCCGCCCACGAACGTCGTCCGCCACGACGACGACGACTCCTACCTTGTGGTCGCGGCGGACAAGGGCACGGCCACGTTCTCCGACATTGCGAACGGGCTCGCGGCAGAATACGGCTTCTGGCTGGGCGATGCCTTCGCCTCCGGCGGATCGGTGGGGTATGACCACAAGGCGATGGGCATCACGGCCCGGGGCGCCTGGGAATCGGTCAAACGCCACTTCAGCGAACTCGACCTGGACACCCAGTCCGAGCCCTTCACGGTGGTCGGCGTTGGCGACATGTCCGGTGACGTCTTTGGAAACGGGATGCTGCTCTCCAAGCACATCCGGCTGCTGGCAGCCTTCGACCACCGGCACGTTTTCCTGGATCCCAACCCAGACGAGGCCAGTTCCTTTGCCGAACGGCAACGGCTTTTCGAGCTGCCGAGGTCGTCGTGGGATGACTACGACAAGGGGCTGATCAGCGAAGGAGGCGGTGTCTACCCGCGCCAGGCCAAGTCCATTCCGGTTTCCCCGCAGGTCCGCACCGCCCTCGGCCTTCCGGAGGACACCACCCAGCTCAGCCCGCCTGAACTCCTGCGGGCCATCCTGCTTGCGCCAGCCGACCTGCTCTACAACGGCGGCATCGGCACCTACGTCAAGGCCAGCACCGAGACGCACGCCATGGTGGGCGACAAGGCCAACGACGCCATCCGGGTTGACGGGCGCGACCTTCGCGTCAAGGTGGTGGGCGAAGGCGGAAACCTTGGCATGACCCAGCGGGGGCGGATCGAGGCGGCACTGCAGGGCGTCATCCTGAACACGGATGCCATTGACAACTCCGCAGGCGTCGACTGCTCGGACCACGAGGTCAACATCAAGATCTTCGTGGACCGGATGGCAGCCGCAGGCAAGCTCGACGCCGGCGACCGTGCCGGGTTCCTTTCGTCGATGACCAACGAAGTGGCGCGTCTCGTCCTGCAAGACAACATCGATCAGAACATCCTGCTGCTCAACGACCGTCAGAAGGTGGCGGAATGGAGCCCGAGCTACGAACGGCTGATGGACTGGCTGGAAAAGAAGGCGGACCTCAACCGCGACCTTGAAGCCTTGCCTTCGACCGCCGCCCTCCGAGAGCGGCTCGAACAGGGGCAGGGGCTAACCTCTCCCGAGCTGTCCGTGCTCGCTGCTTACGCCAAGATCGAGCTGGCGACGGCGCTCCGCGACAGTGATCTGGCCGACGACCCCTGGTTCCGGCGCACGCTTCGGGAATACTTCCCCAAGCAGCTCCGGGAACGGTTCGACGCCGAACTGGACACCCATCCGCTGCGTCGCGAAATCATTGCCACGGTCGTCGCCAACGACATGATCAACATGGGCGGCATCACCTTCGCGTTCCGGACCATGGAGGAAACGTCGGCGAGTGAAGTCGCGGTGGCCAAGGCCTTCGTAGCGCTCCGCGAGGTTTACGAGCTGGACATCATGGTGTCCGAACTCAATGACCTTCCGGCGTCATTCCCCACCGAACACTGGAGCACGGTCCACCTCGACATCCGGAGGCTCCTGGACCGGGCCGTCCGCTGGGTTCTGGGCCAGGGAACCGCCTCCCGCCCCATCGCCGACATCGTCGACGAGTTCAAGCCGCTCATGGATCCGATGCGAGCCCGGCTCCTGGACTATGTGCGCGGCGACGACCGTGACCGGGTGGCCGGGTGGCTTGAAAAGGCACGGGCGTGGGGGCTTCCTGAAGACCTTGCCCACCGCTGGGCCGAGCTCTTTGAGAGCTTCGTGCTCCTGGACATTGCGAAGATCGCCCACACCCGCAAGGAATCGGTGGAAGACATCGCCCACGTGTACTACACGGTGTTCAACCGCTTCCATGCCGACTCCCTGCTCGAAAGGATCAGTTCGCTGCCGCGGGCGGACCGGTGGCAGGCGCTTGCGCGCGCCGCGTTGCGCGACGACCTGTACTCGACGGTGACGGACATGACGACGGCGGTGCTTGAGTCCACTGACCATGGCGTGCCCGCCGAGGACCGGCTCAGGGCGTGGGAGGCACTGAACGCGGAGCAACTGGGACGGGCGAAGACCATGTTCGACGAGGTCAACGCCCTCGAAGCGGACGATATGGCGTCGCTGTCGGTAGCATTGAGGCTCTTGAGGTCAATCGTCCGACGCTAGGCATTGGCCCGGCGTCGAAATCTGGAGGTGCAGTGGCAATCTTTACGGACCCCATCAGGGAACATGCTGATTTCGGGCCGGGGGATGCCGAGTGGCTGCACCTCCTGGTGGGCGACTGGCAAATGGTGGCCGACCTCGCTTTTGCCGACCTCGCCCTGTGGTTTCCGCATCCGGATTACGGCTACGTGGCTCTTGCCCACGTGCGGCCCTCCACGACGCACACGGTGTTCCATGCCGACTTCGTCGGGGAGGGCATCCGGTCCGACCTTCAGCCACTGGTCGACAAAGCGTGGGCCAGCCGCACCATTGAGCGTTCCAGTGAGACCAACTGGAGCAGCGACATGGCGTTGCGGGTGGAGGCGGTGCCGATGGTCAGGAACGGCCGCACGCTGGCCGTGGTGACCTCCCACATGGACCTCTCCAGTTCGCGGATGCCGTCCCGGCTTGAGCTGACGTACCGCCAGTGCGCCTATGACCTGCTCCGGATGGGCACCCTGGGCCTGTGGCCCGACTTTGCCTCACCCACGGGCTCCCGCCGCGGGGCACCGCGCGTGGGCGACGGACTGATCCGCCTTGATGCCGAGGGGATCGTGCAGTATGCGAGCCCGAACGGAGTGTCCGCGTTCCGGCGGCTCGGCGACGGCGAATCGTTGGAGGGCCGGTCGCTGGCGGAAGTCACCGCAGGATTGCTGAGGGACCGGCGCATGGTGGACGAGACTCTGCCGCTTGTTGTCACCGGGCGGATGCCGTGGCGCAGCGAGATTGAATCCCGCGGCGTCAGCCTGTCCCTTCGCGCCATTCCGCTCCGCGATGAGCAGCAGCGGTTCGGCGCTCTGGTCCTGTGCCGCGACGTGTCCGAACTCAGGCGCCGGGAGATGGAACTCGTCACCAAGGATGCCACCATCCGGGAGATCCACCACCGAGTGAAGAACAACCTGCAGACCGTGGCCGCGCTGCTGCGGATGCAGTCACGCCGGATGGTCAGTGATGAGGCAAAGCAGGGGCTCGAGCAGGCGATGCGCCGGGTGGCGACCATTGCCCTGGTCCACGAGACGCTGTCGCAGGGCCTGGCACAGAGCGTTGATTTTGATGAGCTGATCGGACGGCAGTTCCGTCTATCGGCCGAGGTCGCCTCGCCGTCCCAGCAGGTCAGGACGCAACGGTCGGGAGTTTTCGGCGAGCTTCCCAGCGACTTCGCCACTCCCTTGGCGCTCGTGATCAACGAACTGGTGACGAACGCCGTCGAGCACGGACTGGAAGGGCGCACCGGGACGGTCTGGCTTCTCGCCGACCGGTCGGCAGGCGACGACGGCGAGGAGTTGCTCACCGTCACCGTGGCCGACGACGGTGTTGGCTTGCCGGACACGCCGCACGCGGAGGGACTTGGGCTTCAGATCGTCCGCACTCTGGTCACCAGCGAGCTCGGGGGCACCATCCAGTGGAAGGCCCGTGAGGGCGGCGGTACGGCAGTCCAGATAGTCCTCAGCCTCGCAAGCCGCTGAGGCGCGTGCCTCACGGCGACTAAGAAGACACAAAAAAGCGACGGCCGCGGACCTTGGGTCTGCGGCCGTCGCCGAATCTGTGAAATACCGCCTTAGGAAGCGCGGCGGGCGCGGGCCGCCCGGCGCTTCAGCGCCCGGCGCTCGTCCTCGCTCATGCCGCCCCAAACACCGGCGTCCTGGCCTGACTCCAGTGCCCACTGCAGACATGTGTCCACGACGGGGCACCTGCGGCAAACACTCTTGGCCTCCTCGATTTGGAGAAGCGCCGGCCCGGTGTTGCCGACCGGGAAGAAAAGCTCCGGGTCCTTGTCGAGGCACGCTGCGCGGTTACGCCAATCCATGCTGATCAGTCACTCCATTCCTGGGAAGTCATTTGCCACTTGTGAAAATATTCACTAGGGCCTACATAGGAAAGGGGCCCTGAGGGCCCCCTTGGTCATCTGGATCAAGCGTTTCATGTTAACGCCGTGTAAACAAGGGGTAGTGGTGCACGAAATCCCCCGGAAACGTGAGCGATGCATCACACCTGGATTACACCGGAGGGCTGCCCCCACCGTCAGTCGACTATGTCGGGTAGTGTGCCAGTGTGTCAAGACCCCCAGCCGGCCCCTCCGATCCGTCCCCCGAGCCCGAAGGCAGCGGCCTTCCCGACCGTGACAGCGGCTCGGAGCGGCCCGCGCCCGCCGGGGCAAGGCCCCGGGCGGTCGCAGTGATTTCGGCAATTGTTGCCGCCGAGGCCACCGCGCTGTTGGCCGCCGCCGCCTGGTACGGTTTCCAGCTCGTGGTCGGCGCGCCGGTCCTGTCCTTCTGGGGAGCCGTGTTTACGCTGGCCCTGCTGTTGGCATTCGCGTCCTGGCTGTCTGCAGTGGCGCTGTTTCTGTACCGGGGCTTCCGCTGGCCGAGGGCGGGTGCACTGGTGGCCCAGCTGTTCGTGCTGACCATCGGCTTCCCTACGCTTACAGGCGGCTATCCGCTGGCAGGAGCCGCCATGCTCATCCCGGCGGCTGCCGCCATTGTGCTCCTGTTCGACAAGCGCGTCATCCGCTTCGCCTCCCGCGCCGCCGGTATGCCTCCCGCGCTTTGAGCCCGGTCACGGCACAGCAAGCTGAACGGCCATTGCCCTGCCTTCCGCGAGGAGGACGGCGCGGCCAGGGGGAGGATTCGGTTCCAGTTCATACCTCAGTCCGAAAAGGTCGCCGTCCATGGGACTGCGCGGTGCAATCAGGATGCCGCTGCCGCAGTTGCGGGCGGCCAAGGCAAGCGGGACGCGTTGCACCAGGGCAGAGCCGAAGCCGGCAGTCAGGATGACTGTCCAGCCCAAGGCGTTCAGGTCCAGCAACAGCTGGTGTGTGGCGGCGGGCAGCAGTTCTGCATCGTCCACGAGCAGTACCGCATCCTTGGCGAGCCGGCCGTGGACGGCCTCGGCGTGGGTTTCCGCCCAATAGTCGGACTGGTTCGCCTCCGGAGCCGGGAACAGCCAGCCCGCCGTCGGGTTGAGGGCCCGGACCGTACCCAGAAACGACGACTTCCCGGAACCGGCGGCACCCAGGACGGCAAGGACGCCGCCGCACGGAACGCGCACGGAGACGGGAGCCAGATCGTCCCCGCCCACGCCGATACACAGCTTCAGGTTTCGCCTGCGCCCGTGCCCTGTTCGCCCCGCGTCAGGATTGTCCTGACCGGTGCTTTCCTCCGGGCTGCGGATCCGGGCGAGCAGCTCCGCCAGCGGAACCTGCAAGGGCAGGGGATCCACCCTGAAAGGCCTCGTGCGGCCAGATTCCTGCGGCGGGACTTCAGGGGCGGGCAGGCCCTCCCGGGCGTAGAGCTGGCACACGCCCTGTCGGTTCCCCGCCAACGCACCGATCGCGACAGCGCGGCCGGGGACCGCGGGAATTTCAGGCATCTTCGGCCACGCCAGCCTGCTCTCTTCGCTGGCGCCCCTCGGAAAGTAGATCCGGTTGGGGACGGCGGAAAAGAAGCGTGCGGTCACCAGCTCACGGTCTCCAGAAACGATGACGGCAATGCCGGCGCCGTGCCCGTCCCGGACTAAGCCGTGAACCAGATCCTCAGCCCACAGCAGCGGGCCCGCCCGCACCGCGGAAACCCACGAGCCCCACCCGGAAATGGCCAGCACCAGGGGAATTGCCGGTGTGGTCGCCGGCCGGCTCAGTCTCCGTGACATTTCTTCGCTCAGCCGTTCCAGGACCCGCACGCCACGGCGCAAGTCATGGAGATTGACGACCGCGCCGGCCCGGGACGACGACGCCAACGCGGCGAACGAGCCGTCGGCATCGAGGACGTAGAGGTGCGACTCCGTGGAATGCGCCAGGAGCTGATCCAACGTGATGGATAGTGCTTCGGCGGGATCCGCGGAGCTTCCGCCGATCAAGGCCAGGTGTCCGTCGGTCCCGGGACGCCAGTTGAGCCGGGCGAGGCGCTGTTCCTCAGGCAGATCCAGCCACCCCAGCTCCAGGCGCCAGCCGTCACCCGGCGCGGCCGCGGCGTCCGGCAGGTCACCGGTGGGCTCCGGCAGATCACTGGTCCGGTCCGGCAGAAGACTCTTCGGCCCGGCGGCCGTCGGGGCCGTTGCCCGGTGCGGACAGGGCAGTACGTCGGGCAGCGGCATCGCCACGGGGCTGTGCACCGCGGCACCGCCCAGCGACTCCCACAGTGAACACGTCAACGCCGCAATCGGCATCGCCGCGGCGGCCGGAGTCTGCGGCGGCGCATGCCCATCGCCGGCAGCCGCGGGCGCCGGCATTTCCAGCGTCTCGCAGGTCCGCAGCACGGTGACTTCGCAGGTCCCCACTTCCGGGAGAGTGCCGGAGAGGCTCGCCGACTGAAACACCTCCGGGGCTTCGGTTCCGCGCGCAAGAAACGCCCGGCCCGGCGTTTCGACAGCAATGCGGGAGGCGGCGTTGGTTCCTATGACGTCGGCAGACTCGTGGGCGGACTGCACGCGGAGGGCGATGCTGGTTGTGACGTTGGCACGGATATCTGCCGTGAGTGCGCCCTGCGGCCGCTGGGTTGCCATGACCAGATGAATCCCCAGCGACCGGCCAATGGCGGCGATCCTCATCAACTCACTCAGCGACTCCGGCGCATCCTCCACGAGTATCCGGAACTCGTCGATGATCAGGACCAGTTGGGGAAGCGGGTGCTCGTCGCCGGCTTTCGACAAGCGGTAGGCGGCCAGGTCGGGGGCAGCGGCCGCGGCCAGCGCCTGCTCACGCCGGCGGACCTCGGCACGCAGCGACACCAGCGTGCGATCGAGTTCGCTCCTGGTGAGGTCCGTGAGCATGCCCACACAGTGGGGCAGGGCCGTCAACGGACCCAGCCCGGACCCGCCCTTGAAGTCGAAGAAAAGGACGTTCACCCGGTCCGGCGGGAAGCTGAGGGCCAAAGCCGCGGCAAGGGTCCGGAGCAGTTCCGACTTCCCGGAACCGGTGGTGCCCGCGATGAGCACATGCGGACCGTCAGCCTCCAGATCCAGGAACCTGACGCCGTGGGCGCTGCGGCCTATGGGAACGGCCAGACCAGGCATCAGCCTGCCGCTCGCCCAGCGCTGGGCCGTTCCGGCTGCTGACGCATCCAGGATGTCGGTGAGCAGACAGATGGCCGGCAACGACGCGGCGGGACGTGCGGCATCCACCAGGGCGTGGCCGGATTGCCGGCAGTAGCGGTCGAAGACATTGAGCGGAACAAGATCGGGAAAGAAGCTCCGGGTTGATGCGGGGGAGTGAAAACGGGCCCGGCGCTCGCCGAGTTCGATATCGGTGTCCGCCGGGTACGCATCGCGGTCCGTGAAGTGGATCACCCGCCAACCGTGCCGCCGTGCGCCCTCGATCAGCCCGGCGTCGGCAGTGCTGGCCGCCGTGCTGCCGGCGATCAGGAGCACTCCCGGAACGCCTGCCGCTGTGGGGTCCTCAGCCAGGAGCGCCGCTGTGATCCCGGCCGCCCCGTGCAAGGTGACGGCAGGCAGGTACCGCGCCGTCAGCGGCAGGACGGAGGGCGGTCCGTGAACCACAATCCGGGTCCCCCTCGCCAGCGGATATCCGGTGAGCTGCATGAGGATTGAGCGCATCATCCCCTGTGTTTCGTTGTCCGGTCCCCGAACGGTGACTAGGGGAAGCTCAGGATCCAGAACCAGCGGCACAGCTCCGAGGCCGGGGAGCCGGAAGTCCGGATCCTCGGGTTCAAACCGGATATTCGCCAGTTGGTCTGCTGTTCCCAGCCGGAGCCAGACGCCGGAGGCTGCCTGCTCGGCGCCTTCCGGCTCCACCATGCCGGGCGAGTACAGAGCCAGCTCCGCGGCCGACGGCGCGGACCGTCGTCGTCGTTCCTTGTCTCTTGCTGCTGCCGCCAAAACTGCCGACCGCAGACCGCGGCGCCGCCGGCTGCCCGCGAGGACGGGGACCATCACCGCCATCGCTGATACGGCAGCGAAGGCCAAAAACAGCCACATCCCGGTCACCAGCGCCAATCCCAGTCCGAGGGCGACAGGCAGCAGGGCGCCGAGGAGGAGTGCTGCCCGGCTGCCCTGCTCGGCGGTGCGCGGAATGTTCAGGGGCTCCGCCACGGACAGTCCTGCGGAGCCCAAGAGGGAGATTCGTGAACCCGGCGTACCCGCAACCAGGACTGACAGGGTCGAGTTTCCGCACCGGATGAGCGAGCTGGTGGAAATGACGGCGTTCCTGACGCGTTTGCCGTCCACTTCAGTGCCGTTGACGCTGTCAAGGTCCAGAATTGTCATGGCCGTGTCCGAAACCTCGATCCTCGCGTGTTCCCTGGACAGGTCCGGATCCGGGATTGTCAGCTCGGCGTTGGTTCTTCCGATCCGGTAGCTTCCGCGGCGCAGGGGCAGAACCGTTCCTGCACACGGACCGCTGTGCACGGCCAGCAGCAGGGCTGCGGAAGGATCTGACGCCGGCCGGGGCCTAGGCCTCGCCCGCATCCGGCCGCCGTCGACGAGGACCGCCCCGTTGACGAGGGGGACCTCGCCGACCGTCATGGTGTCCAGCGGCAGACCGTTCACCGTCAGCTCGCGCGTTCCGAAGGCGCCGGACACCGCACGGTCCAGTTCGGCGCCGGGGCAGCCGGGCCGTACCCGGACGGTCAGCTCCACAGCCGCATCCGGGCGCGCAGCCCCCGGGCCGCGGACCAAAGTGCAGTGCAGGGTCACCGGCTGGTCCTCCGTTCTTCGGGGCAACTTAGGCCCCACGCTAGCGCCGGCGCCGCCGGGGCGGCTCGCCTGAATCCGGCTATGTGGATAACCGCGCGCGGCCCCCCGCAGCAGCCAGCGGGCCCCGCCGACGGGGAGTAGCGGAGTCGGCGTAAGGACTGGACAGCGGATAGTGTTAAGCAAAACCGGGTGCGGCAGCGTGGCTGCCGCCTGCCAGTCATGAGAGAAAAGGCATCAGAATCGTGAAGATTGCTGTAATTGCGTTGGGGAAAATCGGGCTGCCGCTGGCTGTCCAGTTCGCTTCCAAGGGCCATGATGTTGTCGGCGTCGACGTCAACCAGCAGGTGGTGGAGCTCATCAACGCGGGCACGGAGCCGTTCCCCGGTGAAGCCCACCTGCAGGAGAAGCTTTCGGAACTCGTGCCGGCAGGCAAACTCCGCGCCACCACCGATTACGCCGACGCCGTGCCCGGCGCGGACGCCGTGGTGCTCGTTGTGCCGCTGTTTGTCGACGCTGATGCCAAGCCTGACTTTGGCTGGATGGACGGTGCAACGGCTGAACTGGCCAAGCACCTGACGCCGGGAACGCTGGTGTCCTATGAGACAACCCTGCCGGTCGGGACCACCCGCTCACGCTGGAAGCCTGCCCTTGAAGCCGGTTCCGGGCTGGTCGAGGGCAAGGATTTCCACCTGGTGTTTTCCCCGGAGCGGGTCCTGACCGGGCGGGTGTTTGAGGATCTGCGCAAGTACCCCAAGCTCGTCGGCGGCCTGTCCGAGGCGGGCGCGGCGAAGGCCGTTGAGTTCTACGAATCCGTGCTGGACTTCGACGCGCGCACCGACCTCCGCAGGCCCAACGGTGTCTGGGACTTGGGGTCCGCGGAGGCATCCGAACTGGCCAAGCTGGCCGAGACCACCTACCGTGACGTCAACATCGGGCTGGCCAACCAGTTCGCGCGTTTCGCCGCCACGGCCGGCATTGACATCTACCAGGTCATCGAAGCCTCCAACTCCCAGCCCTACAGCCACATCCACCAGCCGGGCATCGCCGTCGGGGGCCACTGCATCCCGGTATATCCGCGCCTGTACCTCTGGAATGATCCGGAGGCGACCGTGGTCCGCGCGGCCCGCGCTGCCAACGCCGACATGCCCGACTACACGGTGGGCCTCCTCGCAGGTGCGTACGGGGACCTGACCGGCGCCCGCGTCGTCGTCCTGGGTGCCGCGTACCGCGGCGGCGTGAAGGAGACGGCGTTCTCCGGCGTCTTTGACGCTGTCACGTCGCTCGAGAAGCGCGGCGCCGAGGTATTCGTGCACGATCCGCTGTACAGCGATGCGGAACTGGACAAGCTCGGCTTCGCGGCGTATCACCTCGGCGAGCCCGTTGACGCGGCCGTCGTCCAGGCGGACCACGCCGAATACCGGGAACTGCTGCCCGCTGACCTGCCGGGCGTCAAGGCGTTTATTGACGGCCGTCGCGTGAGCTCCGCTGACCGGTGGGACGGGGTCACCTACCGGGTCATTGGCAAGGCCTGAGACCGTCTCGCTGCTGCGGCCCTGGCGGGCTGCGGCGTCAGCACTTTTGAGAGGAACCAAAGTATGACGACGACCATTGCTCCGAGCGCCGACGTTTCGGATCAGGCAATACTGGGCGAGGGCACGAAGGTCTGGCACCTTGCCCAGGTGCGCGAACAGGCCAATCTTGGCAAGAACTGCATCGTGGGACGCGGCGCATATGTCGGCACCGGCGTGCAGATCGGCGAGAACACGAAGATCCAGAACTACGCCCTGGTGTACGAGCCGGCCGTACTCGGCAAAGGGGTTTTCATCGGCCCGGCCGTGGTGCTCACCAATGACACGTACCCCCGTTCAGTCAGCCCTGACGGCTCGCTGAAGAGCGCCCACGACTGGACGCCTGTCGGCGTGACCATCGAGGACGGCGCCTCGATCGGTGCCCGCGCCGTGTGCGTCGCCCCGCTGACGGTCGGGCGCTGGGCAACGGTCGCGGCCGGCGCCGTGGTCACCAAGGATGTTCCCGCCTTCGCACTCGTTGCGGGCGTCCCTGCGCGCCGCCTCGGATGGGTCGGCAAGGCCGGGGAACCGCTGCGGCAGGAGGGCGGCTTTTGGGTGTGTCCTGCCACCGGCGCCAAGTACATTGAAGACGGAAATTCCCTGAAAGAATCTGAGGAGAACGCATGAGCTACGACTTTATCCCCGCCGCGAAGCCGATCATCGGCGACGACGAGCGGGCCGCCGTCGACGCCGTTCTGGCAACAGGAATGCTCGCCCAAGGCACGCAGGTCGCCGAATTCGAGAAGGAGTTCTCCGACGTTCTCCTGGACGGCCGCTCCTCGGTAGCCGTGAACTCCGGCACCTCCGGACTGCACCTGGGCCTTCTTGCCTCCGGCGTCGGGCCCGGCGACGAAGTCATCGTTCCCTCCTTCACCTTTGCCGCAACCGGCAATTCGGTCGCGCTGACCGGCGCCACCCCCGTGTTTGCCGACATCGAGCTGGACCACTACACGCTGGACGTGGACCACGTGGCCTCCCTCATCACGGACAAGACCAAGGGCATCATGCCGGTCCACCTCTACGGCCACCCGTTCGACGTCGAAGGCTTCACCAGGCTCGCTGACGAGCGCGGCATCGACCTCTACGAGGACGCCGCCCAGGCCCACGGCGCCAGCTTCAACGGACAGAGGGTCGGAACGTTCGGCAAGTTCGCCATGTTCAGCCTTTACCCGACGAAGAACATGACCTCCGGTGAGGGCGGCATGGTCTCCACCCCGGACGCCACCGTGGAACGGAACCTGCGCCTCCTGCGGAACCAGGGCATGGAAAAGCAGTACGAAAACGAACTCGTCGGCTTCAATGCCCGGATGACGGACCTGCACGCCTCCATCGGACGCGTGCAGCTCAAGAAGGTCCTGGGCTGGACGGAACAGCGCCAGAGCAATGCCGCGTTCCTGACGGACAACCTCGAGGGTGTCGGCACGCCCACGGTCGCCGAAGGTGCATCGCACGTCTACCACCAGTACACGATCCGCGTCACCGAGGACCGCGACGGCCTCGCCAAGGCCCTGCGCGAGGAGTACAACATCGGCACCGGCGTGTACTACCCGGTCCCCAACCACCGTCTTCCCTCGTTCAACCGCACCGAGGACCTGCCGAACACCGAAACCGCGGCCAAGGAAGTGCTGTCCCTGCCGGTCCACCCGTCCCTGAGCCAGGCCGACCTGGAACGCATCGTGACGGCGGTCAACAAGCTCGTCCAGGCAGGCGCCTGATGGGAAACCTTCGCGTTGGCCTGATCGGCCTGGGAATGATGGGCCGTCACCACGCCCGCGTGATCCGGGAGCTCGACGGCGTTGACCTGGTGGCCGTCGCGGATTCCTACGGGGATCCCCACGGAGTTGCCGGCCAGCTGGGCGTGCTGTCTTCCGTTGAGGAACTCATCGCCGCGGGCATCGACATGGCAGTGGTTGCCGTGCCCACCGGACTGCACGAGGAGGTGGGGCTCGCCCTCGCCGAGGCCGGCGTCCACACGCTGGTTGAAAAGCCCATCGCCTCGAGCACCGAAGCGGGGCAGCGGATGGTTGATGCGTTTGCAGCCAACGGGCTGGTCGGAGCCGTCGGGCACATCGAACGGTTCAACCCAGCCCTGCAGTCCCTGCGCAAACGCATCGAGGCCGGCGAACTCGGCGAGGTCTACCAGATCGCCACCCGGCGCCAGGGCCCGTTCCCGGCCCGCATCGCCGACGTCGGCGTGGTCAAGGACCTCGGCACGCACGACATCGACCTGACGGCCTGGCTGGCCCAGAGCCGGTTCACGTCCATCTTCGCCCACATCACCACCCGCAGCGGCCGCCCGCACGAGGACATGGTCGCGGCCACCGGGCACCTCGAAAACGGCGTGATCACCAACCACCTGGTCAACTGGCTTTCCCCGATGAAGGAACGCCTGACGATTGTCACCGGTGAGAAGGGCGCCTTCGTGGCCGACACCATCACCGCCGACCTGACGTTCTTCGAGAACGGCACCGTCGCCACCGAATGGGAATCGATGGCCGCATTCCGGGGAGTCTCGGAGGGCAACGTCACGCGCCTTGCGATCCCCAAGCCCGAACCCCTGCGGACCGAACACGAGGCCTTCCGGGACGCCGTACTCGGGCTGCGCAGCGACGTGGTCACGATGCAGGAAGGCCTTGACACCCTGCGGGTAGCCGAAGCCGTGCTGGAATCAGCCACGAGCCGGCAGATCGTGCAGATTGCCGCTTCGTGACTGACAAGAGACCCGTCAGGGTCACCGTGGCCTCACGGCTGTTCACGCCCGAGGTGGGCGCGGCATCATTCAGGCTGCAGGCGCTGGTGGACGGACTGGTGGCAAACGCCGCGGAGGTCAGTGTCTTGACCACGCGGCCGCCACACGGTTCGCCTGCCTTCACGGCGCCGTACAAGCTTTCCCGGTGGCCGGTGCTGCGCGACGCGGGCGGCAACGTTCGCGGCTACGTGCAGTACATGAGCTTCGATCTGCCGGCATTCTTTCGCCTGTTGTTCTCCCAGGCGGATGTCGTTGTCTCCGAGCCGCCACCCACCACGGGGGTCATGGTGGCCTTGAGTTCAGCGATCAGGCGCAGGCCGTTTGTGTACTATGCCGCCGACATCTGGACTGAGGCACTGTCCGCCACGGACGTGCCCGGCATTGTCATCCGGGTGATGAGGGCGGCCGAAGGCTTCGCGCTGCGCCGCGCCGCCAAGGTCATCGCCATTTCCGACGCCGTGGCGGAAAAAGTCCAGCATTTTGGCGTCCCTGCGGCGCGTGTAGTTGTCGTGGGCAATGGCATCGACACGTCCGTCTTCGGTCCGGACGGCGAGTCAGCCGGGTCCGGCGATCCCTACTTCGTGTACACCGGAACCATGTCCGAGTGGCAGGGCGCGGACATCTTCATCCGTGCGCTGCCGGCGGTGTTGGCCGAGCACCCCGGCACCAGTATCCGGTTCTTCGGGCAGGGCTCCGATGAGCCCCACCTGAAGGAACTCGCGGCGACGACAGTTCCGGGCCGCGTGCACTTCGGCGGGGTCATTCCTCCGGCGGAGGCGGCGCGCTGGATCCGCGGGGCATCGGCGGCTCTGGTCAGCATCAAGCCGGACCAAGGCTATGACTTTGCGAAACCGACCAAAATCTATGCCGCCGCCGGGTGCGGAACCCCCGTGATCTTCGCGGGAACCGGAGAGGGCGCGGCGCTGGTCGCGGACAACGGACTCGGCGAAGCGGCAAAGTACGACGTCGACAGTGTTGCCGGAGCCATGGCGTCGGCAATCAGCCGGCCCGATCCGCAGGGCCCGGCCCGTGTCGCATGGGTGCGCGACAACGCTTCGCTTGCTGCATCGGGCCGGCTGGCCGCGGCGGAAGTGCTGGCTGCCCGCCGGCGACGACTTGGAGAAATCAATGACTAGCGACTATGCCGTGACCGTCGTGATCCCGGTTCATCAGCTGAACCGTCCAATCAAAAGGGCTGTCGAGTCGGCGTTTGCCGCCGGACATCCCGGTCAGGTAAAGGTCCTGGTAGTCTGCCATGGGCTGGCCGCCAACGATGTCCAGGCGCAACTGTCAGGCCCCCCGCAATCAGATATTGAATTCCTGGAATTCGTCGACGGGGTTCCATCCCCGGCCGGGCCTCGGAATGCAGGGCTTCGGCGAGTTACCACCCGCTACGTTGCCTTCTTGGACTCCGACGACTATTTGGAGGGTGATGCCCTCTCCAGCTGGATTGACCAGGCGGACTCCAGCCAGGCAGACGCGGTGGTCGCCCGGATGCGGCTGCAGGGCGGATCGACGGTCCGCACGCCGCGGTTGCGTCTGCTACGCGGCGGGCCTCTGCACCCCATCCGCGATCGGGTTGCTTATCGCACGGCGCCCCTGGGCCTGCTGAGGCGCTCCGCGGTTGAGCGGCTCGGCATCCAGTTCACAGCAGGCCTCCGTAGCGGTGAGGACATGGAATTCGGCCTTCGTATGTGGTTTGGCGGTGGCCGGATCGAGATGGGGCGTGCCGGTGGCAATTACGTCGTGGGAGAGGACGCCGTGGAGCGTGTCACCGGCGATATGCTGCCGTTGACCGAAGAGTTCCGGGCGCTTCATCACGTGGTCAAGGCGGCTTGGCTCAGGGAGCTGCCGAGCCGTGCCCGGCACGCCATTGCGGTCAAGCTCCTCCGCGTGCACCTGTTGGCGGCTATGCACAGGCGACGGAACGGCTTTGCTTGGACCGCGGATGACCGGGCAGCCTTGGCAACGGCAGTGGAAGCTCTCAAGGCACTGGCTCCTGCGGTTGAACGGCCGCTCAGTGTTGCCGAGCGCGAGCTGCTCCGGCTGGCTGAATCGCCTCAGGTCAGCCTTGAAACCTTTGCCGAAGCATTGAACCGGTGGCCTTCCGGGGGCTACCGGACGCAAATCGTGACGCCTCGCCTGTGGGACAACCTGCGACTTGAAAGCAACTTCAGGTACTACGGCGCGGAAAAGATCGTTTCAATCCGCAGGTAGCGCATGCCTCCGGCACGGCCCGTTGACCGCACATGCCATGGGCGGCCAGTCCATGTCGGCATGGAACCCCTGGCCCTTCGTGGTCCGGAAGGCGCTGCTGCCGCCCCCGCCGATACCGGCCCCGGAAGCCAGATCGGGTAATCTTTACCAGGCGGACAAAGGAATTTTGGCTGCCCCCAAAACACACAGGAGAGTTGTGAACGCTGATCTCGTCGTAGTCGGTTCGGGTTTTTTTGGCCTGACAATCGCGGAACGCGCCGCCACGGAGCTTGGACTTAAGGTTGCGGTCCTGGACCGCCGCCACCACATCGGTGGAAACGCGTACAGCGAAAATGAGGCCAAAACAGGCATCGAAGTCCACCGCTACGGCGCCCACCTCTTCCACACCTCGAACGAGCGCGTCTGGGAGTACGTGAACCGCTTCACTGCGTTCACCAACTACCAGCACAAGGTTTACACCAGCCACAAAGGCGAGGTGTACCAGATGCCCATCAACCTCGGCACCATCAACCAGTTCTTCCGGGCCTCGATGGGGCCGGCGGAAGCAAGGGCACTGATCCAGGAGCAGGCCGGGGAGCTTGCGGGCACTGATCCGCAGAACCTGAACGACAAAGGCATCCAGTTGATCGGCCGGCCCCTGTACGAGGCGTTCATCAAGTACTACACCGGCAAGCAGTGGCAGACGGACCCGAAGGACCTCCCGGCGGAGATCATTTCCCGCCTCCCGGTCCGCTACAACTACGACAACCGCTACTTCAACGACATTTACGAAGGCCTGCCGGTGGACGGCTACACCGCGTGGATTGAGCGGATGGCCGACCACCCCAACATTGAGGTTCACCTCAACACCGACTTCTTCGACGGCGGCGAGTTCGGCCAGGCGTCGGTGCGGGGCCAGGTTCCGGTCATCTATACGGGGCCGGTTGACCGCTACTTCAACTACGCCGAAGGTGACCTCTCGTGGCGCACCATCGACCTTGAGGAGGAGGTCCTGCCCATGGAGGACTTCCAGGGCTGCGCCGTGATGAACTACCCGGACGAAGAGGTTCCCTACACGCGGATCCATGAATTCCGGCACTTCCACCCGGAACGCGACTACACGAAGGACGCCACGGTGATCATGCGGGAGTTCTCCCGTTTCGCCGAAAAGGGCGACGAACCGTACTACCCGGTGAACACCGCCGTCGACCGTTCGAAGCTGCTGGCATACCGGGATCTGGCCCGTGATGAGGATTCAGTGCTGTTTGGCGGCCGGCTGGGCACGTATAAATACCTCGATATGCATATGGCCATTGGATCGGCCCTGAGCATGTTCGACAACAAGATCAAGCCGCACTTCAGCGGCGGTGCGAAGCTGGAAAGCGGAGGAGTAGACGCATGAGCGTAGCGACAGAGTTCCGGCAAGGAGCCGAATCAGCCACGGACGGGACCGTCTGGAAGACAGTGCACCGGGTGGTTTTCCCGGTTGACGGCGACACCGACACCCTTCCGCTGTACGTTGACTTCGACGCAGCGCGGAGAGTCGTGGACACTCAGGACTCGACGTCCAAGCGGAGCGCGGCAGCGTCGACTACTGTGGTCTCGCAGCGAAGCCAGGTTCGCGCGGACTTCATCCTTGACCGCCGCCGGCTGTCACTCCCCGCGCACCGCAGGGTTTCCTTTGGAACGTATTTCAATGCCTTCCCCGCCAGCTATTGGCGCGCCCACACGGACGTCCAGAAAGTCCGGCTCAGCATTGAAGTGAATGCCGAGGCAACGGTCATTGTCTACAAGTCCAGCCCCCGCGGCAGCTCAAACCGTGTCCAGAGCATGCATGTCACCGGCGGGGCCACCGCGACGTGCGAGCTGTCCCTGACCAGCTTCGCCGACGGCGGCTGGTACTGGTTCGACCTCGTCGCGCACGGAAGCGACGTGACGCTGAAGCAGGCCGACTGGTCGGTTCCTCAGCCCGAAGGCTTCAGCCCCGGGACACTCTCCATTGCCGTGACCACGTTCAACCGCCCCGACTACTGCGTCAAGCACCTCCGCACGTTCGCGGAGTCGGAAGACCTGGTGGCGGTCATGGACCGCCTCATTGTCACCGACCAGGGGACCCAGAAAGTCCGTGACGAGCCCGGCTTCGAGGAAGCCGCCGCCGTCCTTGGCGACAAGTTCAGGCTGATTGAGCAGGGCAACCTGGGCGGTTCCGGCGGCTTCGCCCGCGGAATGCAGGAGTCCGTGCAGGACGGCCAGAGCAAGTACGTCATGCTCCTGGACGACGACGTCGTGGTGGAAACGGAGGGTGTGCTCCGCGCAGTCAACTTCGCCGATTTCACCCGCGGCGCCACGATCGTGGGCGGACACATGTTCAATCTCTTTGAGCGTTCAGTGATCCACAACTTCGGCGAGTGCATCAACGAGTACCGGTTCCAGTATCAGCCGATCGGCGAGGGGCAGATCGCCCACGACTTCGCCTCCAGCAACCTTCGCACCACGCCGTGGATGCACCGGCGAATCGACGTCGACTACAACGGCTGGTGGATGTGCCTGATCCCGACGTCGATCATCAGGGAGATCGGCCTAGCACTGCCGGTCTTCATCAAGTGGGACGACGTCGAATACGGCATCCGGGCCAAGGCCAACGGGTACACCACCGTGAGCCTTCCCGGGGCGGCCGTATGGCACATGCCCTGGACCGAGAAGGACGACACCATTGACTGGCAGGCCTACTTCCACCAGCGCAACCGGTGGGTCGCGGCCATGCTCTACTCGCCGTACGAGAAGGGCGGCCGGCTGCCCATCGAGAGCTTCCTCCAGGACGTCCGGCATCTGCTCTCGCTGCAGTATTCGGCCGTGGAGTTGCGCAACAGTGCCCTCGAGGACCTGCTCGACGGCCCGTCCCACCTGCACCGGACCATTGGCGGCAAGCTCCCTGAGATCCGCCAGGTCCGCTCGGATTTCCCCGACGCCCAGGTCACCAATGACATCACGAAGTTTCCTCCGGTCAAGAGGCTGCACCTGCCAAAGTTCGGCATGGTTCCCTCGCGTCCCAAGAACTTCGCGCAGACCGTGTCCAGCGCGCTGTCCGGTGCGCTTCGCCAGCTGCGCAGCGTTAACCCCGCAGCGTCGCAGAACCCCGAGGCCGTTGTTCCTGCGGCGGATGCACGCTGGTGGCGGCTGTCCCACCTGGATTCGGCCATCGTCTCGGCGTCTGACGGAACGGGCGCATCCTGGTACCGCCGGGACAACGTCCGCTTCCGCAAGCAGTTGCTTCGCAGCCTGACCCTGCACGCCCGCGTGCTGGCGCGCTGGGACGAGCTGTCGGAGTCCTACAAGAACGAACTGCCCAACTTCACGTCTCCCGAGGCCTGGCGCAAGACGTTCGAGTCCATGACCGACTCGGGCCCAGATCAGCGGAAACCCAATCAGTGACTAGCGGACGTACCTCCCCGACGCACCAGGACGCCGAACGTGCCCTGGTGGCACCGGGAACCGGGAACGGGCTTGCTGATGTGTTCCGCTCCCGGTTCCTCCTGAAACTCCTGGTCCGCAAGGAACTCAGGATCAGGTACCGGGGGTCAGTGCTGGGCCTGCTCTGGACCTACGTCAAACCCGGTGTGCAGTTCGTTGCGTTCTATATTGCCCTCGGCGTCTTCCTAGGGCTGGAGCAGAGCCCGACCAACAGGGGAGGTTTGCCGAACTACGCGGTGTACCTGTTCTCCGGGATCATCCTGGTGAACTTCTTCACCGAGTCCTTGAGCACGGCGACGCGATCGATCGTCAACAACAGCGGCCTGATCAACAAGATCTACCTGCCCCGTGAGCTGTTCCCGGTTTCATCGGTGTGGGTGTCAGCGGTGCATTTCCTGCCGCAGATGTTCGTGCTGGTCGTCGCATGCCTGTTCAGCGGTTGGCGCCCGGGCCTGGTTGAGGCGTACACCGCCGTCGCGGGCTTCCTGATCATTGCGCTGCTCGCTACCGGGCTGGGACTCTTTTTCGGGGCAGTGAACGTCTATTTCCGGGACTCGGAGAATTTCGTGGACCTGCTGCTGATGGTGGCCACCTGGGTTTCGCCTGTGCTGTACTCCTGGCGGATGGTCCAGGCCAAGGCGGGGGACCTCTGGTTCTCCGTGTACCAGCTCAACCCCATCACGATCGCCGTCGAAGCGTTCCACCATGCGTTTTGGCTTCCCACCACAGCCGGTGCGGAAGGCAGCCCGCCGAACCTGGTCACGCTGTGGATCCCGGTGGGCCTGCTGGTGTCGCTGTTCATTTTGTTCCTGGGCCAGTGGACGTTCCGCAGGCTCGAAGGCCGTTTCGCGCAGGAGCTGTGATGACTACCGCCATAGAAATACGCAACATCAACAAGCAGTTTGTCCTGCGGCACACCAGGTCACTCAAGGAAGCCCTCGTGTGGCTGATCCGGGGCCGCAAGGGCGACCTCTCCAAGAAGTTCCACGCCCTTCGGGACCTTTCGATCGACGTCGAACACGGCGAGACCGTGGCGCTCCTGGGCCTCAACGGTTCCGGCAAATCGACGCTGCTCAAGCACATTTCCGGGGTCATGCTGCCCGATTCGGGAACGGTCCGCACCGGCGGCCGGGTGGCAGGGCTGATTGAGGTCGGTGCAGGCTTCCATCCTGACCTGTCAGGACGGGACAACGTCTACCTCAACGGCGCCATCCTCGGAATGACAGAAGCGCAGATCAAGGAAAAGTTCGACGCCATTGTCGAGTTTGCCGAGATCGGCGAGTTCATCGATACCGAAGTGAAGTTCTATTCCTCCGGGATGTACCTCCGGCTGGCGTTTTCCGTCGCTGTCCATACGGACCCCGACGTGTTCCTGGTCGACGAGATCCTGGCCGTGGGCGATGAGCCATTCCAGAAGAAGTGCCTTGCAAAAATCAAGGAACTGGCAGCAGCGGGAAAGACGCTGATCGTCGTAAGCCATGACCTTGACCTGGTCGCCCATGTCTGCGAACGCGGAGTGCTGCTTGAACATGGCGCGGTTGTCATGGACGGTCCCGTGGGCGAAGTCATCAGCCGGTTGCGGAACCGCTAAGGCAACTGCGTCACTCACGAACCACCCCCTTGGGGCGTGCCGGCAACCGGCGCCGCCTCTGTTGAATCCCTTGGAGGAAATGTGTCCTGGCTGTCCACACTGCCGGCTGTGCTCGTCGCTGTGGCTGTGGTGCTGCTCCCCGGCGCTGCAGTGGCCTGGTCCCTGGGCTTCCGGCGTTCGAGCCTGCTCGGGTTCGCACCGGTCTTCTCGCTGTCCATCACGGGCGTCGCTGGCGTCGTCGCGCCGTTTCTGGGAATCGGCTGGAACATCTGGGTGGTCCTGGCAGCAACCTTGTTGGCGTCGGCCGCGGCTTACGCAATCACCCGCTCCGCCTGGGTGCGCAGGCAGGTCGCGGCAACCGAACCCCGCGACAACTGGGCCGTCCTTGCGGCGACTGCCGCTGGCATCGCCTTGGGCGGTCTCCTAACGGCCCGCCGCGTTATCCAGCTGATCGGTGCTCCGGACAACATTTCCCAGCGGTACGACAACGTCTTTCACCTGAACGCGGTCCGCTACGTCCTGGACACCGGCAACGCATCTTCCCTGAATCTCGGCAGCATGGCCGGCGGAACCGGGGGACTGTCCTCGGTGTATCCGGCCGCCTGGCATTCATTGGCCGCGCTTGTTTCCCAGCTCACCGGCGCATCCGTGCCGGTCTCGGTCAACGTAGTCAACCTGGTCGCCGCAGCGGTGATCTGGCCGATATCTGTCGTCTTCCTGACCCGCGTGATCATCGGGCCGCGACCCGTTGGCCTTCTGGCGGCCGGAGTGATGTCAGCGGGTTTCCTCGCTTTCCCGTACCTTCTGCTGGTTTGGGGACCGCTGTTCCCCAACCTACTCTCGGTCAGTGCCTTGCCAGCCGGCATTGCCGCAGTGATCTTCGTCTGCCGGCTCTCCCCATCGCTGACAGAACCCCGTCCCCGGTCCTGGATTGCCCTGTTGGTGGCCATCCCCGGGCTGGCGCTGTCTCACATGAGCGCCGTCAACGCCCTTCTTGCGTTCAGTGTTCCCATCGTCCTTTGGCGGCTGATCCTGCACATCCGCGCGATGATCCGGGCCAAGGCGTCGCCGGCGAAATTCGCAGTGACCGGTGCGGCGACGGTCGTGGCGGCTGTGGCTGTGCTGTTGGCCTGGCAGACGCTCCGCCCGAGCCCGTACAGCGGCTGGACGCCGCACCAGACTGTCGCCGGAGCAATCGGCGAGGTCTTGGCGAACGCGCCGATGAAAACGGACGTCACTCTTGTGATTTCCGTCCTGGCCCTGGTGGGCATGGGCAGGATTATCCGCCGCCGGTCCCAAATCTGGCTGGTTGGCTGCTATTCCGTCGCCGGGTTCCTGTACGTCGTGGACGCCGGCTTTGCGGCAGGCTGGGTGCGGACGTTCTTCACAGGCACTTGGTACCAGGACACGTACCGCCTTGCCGCCTACCTGCCAATCTTCAGTGTGGTGTTGGCGGCCCTTGGCGTGCTGGTTGCGGCGGACGTGGCTAAGGCGGCCCTCCGCGGCCTCACGGCCAAACTTCATGCACGTGACTGGCGGGGTTTCCGGCTGGCCCCTGTTCCCGGGCTCATCGGCATACTGGGAGTCTGTCTGGTTCTGGCTTGGGCAACGCAGACGGGTCCTGTGCGCGGGTACGTCGCGTCGAGCCAGTACTTCTTTGAGCGAGACACGAAGGACTCGATCATCTCGTCGGACGAGTACGCGCTGTTGGCCCGTCTGGGATCGGAAGTGCCAAAGGACGCTGTGATCGCCGTAAACCCCTGGAACGGCGGGGCACTGGCGTACGCCTTTGCGGACCGGCAGGTGCTGGAATTCCACATGGGCCAGCGGGAGACTCCGAGCATGCGCGTGGTGGCAGAGTCCCTCGCGGAGGCAGGCACATCGCCCGCGGTGTGCGATGCCGTGCGGGAGACAAAGGTCTCCTACGTACTGGATTTCGGCACCCAGTACCTGTTGAACCATCCTGAGAGCAAGCTCTACCCGGGTCTGCAGAACCTGGAGTCATCCAAGGCCGTTCAACTCGTGGACAGGCAGGGAGACGCCAAGCTGTTCAAGGTAGTGGCCTGCAGCTAAGTCCCGGACCAAGGAAAAGACCAAGGAAAAGACCTCCGGCCCGGCAGCTTAACGGCTGCCGGGCCGGAGGTCTTTTTCCCGGGCGTTGGCCAATGCGGTCAAAGCCCGGGCAGGATCACTTGCCGAATGCCTGAAGCAAGGCAGCCACTGTCCGCTCAGCGGCGTGGCCGTCACCGTAGGGGGTAGCGTCCGTGGCGGCCGGGGCGGGACGCCTTACCGTGTCGGCGAGGATGCTGAGGTCCTTGCTCACGAGCACGTTCCAGCCCAGTTCGACGGTCTCCACCCATTCGGTTTCGGGGCGGATGGTGGTGCAGGGCGTGCGGAGCAGGAAGGCTTCCTTCTGGAGTCCGCCGGAGTCGGTGATGACGCCTGCGCTGTTCCTCACGGCATGGACCAGCTGCGGGTAGGCCAGCGGCGCCGCGACGCGGACCGATCCCTGCTCCAGATCGAGGCCGTGCTTGGCAGCCAGGCTCACGAGCCGCGGGTGGGCCAGCAGGAACACCGGCTTCTCCAGGCTGGCCAGGGATCCGATGACGGCGGCCAGGCGCTCCGGGGAGTCGGTGTTGTCGGGCCGGTGAATGGTGCAGACGTAGTATTCGCCCGGTGCCGCATCCACCGGGAGGGGCTGATGGTTGGCGTCGAGCATGTCGCGGACTTTGAACAGCACGTCCGTCATGACATCGCCCACAAGAACGGTCCGTTCCGCGAGGCCCTCGGTGGCCAGGTGCTTGACGGCCACCTCGGTGGGCGCGAGCAGGAGGTCGGCGCTGTGGTCGGTCAGGACGCGGTTGTGCTCTTCCGGCATGCGGCGGTTGAAGGAGCGGAGTCCGGCTTCCAGGTGTGCGACGGGGATGTGCATCTTGATGGCCGCGATGGCAGCGGCCAGGGTGGAGTTCGTGTCGCCGTAAACGAGGACGCAGTCCGGAGCGGACTCTTCCAGGATTCCCTCAAGTCCGTGCAGCATCGCACCGGTCTGTGCGCCGTGCTTGCCGGAACCGACCCCGAGGTTGAAGTCGGGTGCGGGGATGCCAAGATCCCGGAAGAACACATCGCTCATGAGTTCGTCATAGTGCTGGCCGGTGTGGGCGATCAGGTGTTCGGCCTGGCCCTCCATGGCCGCCGCGATGGGCGCAAGTTTTACAAACTGGGGACGTGCGCCAACGACGCTGAGAATACGCATGGGTTCAAGTTTAGAGGCAGGTCGCCCATATTTCCGCCCGGGCAGGACCTCTCGGCTGTGCGGGCCCGGACCGCCAGGCCTGCCGGCGCGGCCGGGGGGCGGACTCCGCGATCAGGAAACCGTGAACACTCCCGCTTTCGCACGTCGCCGTTCCGCCGCATAGTGCCTCAGCACTGAGTCGCGCGACAGGACGGCCAGCGGGTTGACGGTGAGAAGGTCACCCAATCTACCGGAATTCCTGTGACGTTCGACGGCGGCGCGCAGCGCCGGTACATCCTTCGCCGCTGATGCGGCGCGGGCCAGTTCAGCATCCCGGCGGCTCAGCGCGGGCAGTGAGCCGCCGGCAAAGGCGAAGAGGCGGCCGGAGACGTCCGCCCAATATCGGCGTTCAGTGTCGTCCCACAGAGCCTTCCCGTCGTCATTCGCCGCGCCCGCACCTCTCCGGACCAGAGCACCGATGCCGTGGACCCGCAGGATCTTCAGCGCCACGGTTCGGCGTTCGGCGGGCGTTGCCTCCTGGAGCCAGCCAGTGACGAGCAACCTCTCAAGCCAGCGGAATTCCTCCGCCAGCGGGTTGATTGAGCTGGTAACGCGGCCTGATCCGGAATCATCCGTCTGGTGATAAGCGGGGGAGCCATAGGGGTAGCAGACAGCGCCTGAGCGGAACCAGAGCTTGAGGGTCGTTTCGATGTCTTCACCTGTGCGCAGGCCTTCGGCATACCGGAATCCGATCCTTGAGAGGGCGGAGCGGCGAAGCAGGCCGTAGGGAACACTCCGGTACGCCAGGCCGTCCTTTAGCGGATCCAATATTTGCGGCTTGGACGGCCGGATGCGGGGAGCAGGAAGGATGGCACCCTCAGGGGTGCGCAACGGCGCAATGACGGCGGACGCGCTGGTGGACTGCGCAGCTTTCCACCAGGCGGCCAGCGATCCGGGCTCCAGATAGTCATCGGAGTCAAGGAAGCTGAGGTACGTTGCCGTGCTGTGTTCCAGGGCGAGGTTGCGCGGGCCCGCCGGAGACCTGACGCCGTCGTCGCATCTTAGCCAGGTGACGCCGTCGGAACCGGAACCGGACTGCCTCGGGACGTCGGCGTCGCCGAGGTTGTGGAGCACGACGGTCACGCCAAGGCCCACGCCAAGGTCTGCCAGCTCACGCTCCTGGTCGAGCACGGACCTGACCGCGCGCATGAATGGCCGCTCCAGGTCATGGACCGGAATGACTACTTCGATGCTCTGGCTCATGGGGTGTGCGTGCTCCTCGGCAAGGTTTCATGGGTCCCGCGATAACCTTACTGGGTGGACAACGAATTACAGGACCCTGTGCTGCTCGACCTGGTGATCGCCGTGCACACCCCGGACAGGCCGGTGGAGCGCGCGGTGGCATCGCTGATCGACGGCGGATTGCCCACAGCTCCCGGCGCGAAGCGGCGCCTGCGGATCAACGTGGTTTGCCATAACACTGATGTCGATCCGATCCGTGAGCGGGTGGCACCCGAACACCGCAGCCTGGTCCGTTTTCTGCATTATGCGGACGGCATCAAGAGCCCGGCCGGCCCTTTCAATCACGGCATAGCCCAGTCAACAGGCACATGGGTGGCCATCATGGGCAGCGATGATTCCGTGGAGCCCGGGGCGCTTGCGCAGTGGGTGGACGCTGCGGAGCGCGACCAGGCCGACGTGCTGATAGCGCCCATGGGGCACGCAGGCGGCGGCCCCATCCGCACCCCGGTGGTCAGGCGTGCACACCGCAGCCGGCTTGATCCGGTAGCCGACCGCCTGACCTACCGGACAGCGCCGCTGGGTCTGCTGCGGCTGTCGCTCGTGCGGCAACTCGGGCTCTCCTTTCCGACCCGCTACGCCACCGGCGAGGACCAGTCCTTTTCCGCGAGGCTGTGGTTTTCGGGCGCGAAGATCAGCTACGGCCGCGGCCTGCCGCGGTATCTGGTGCACGCCGACGCTGCCGTCCGCGTGACCCATACCGCGCGTCCGGTCCGGGAGGATTTGGCCTTCGCAACCGATATGGTCACCTCCGAGTGGTTCGCGGGACTGCCGCAGGCCGCCAGGGAGGCGATCGTCACGAAGATCATTCGGGTTCATGTCTTCGGGCATGTCCTGCTTCGGGCTGACGCCGGAACTTGGAATTCTGAGGATGCCGCCCAAATGGCACAGGAGCTGCGGAAACTGCTGTTCAGGGCACCGCACGCTGCCCGCCCGCTTTCGCTGGCGGACCGAAGACTGCTCGACGCCGTTGCGCGCCAGGAAGCGGACGTTGCGGTCATGAAGAGGCTGGCTTTGGCCCGGCGGCGGTTTACCAGCCCGCAGACCTGGGTGCCGCGCAGTTTCTCCCACGCCCTGCATCCCGAGGCGCCGCTGAGGTTCATGAGTGCCTCGGCCCTGGTCTAGCGCCTCGGGAAGAACCCGGCCGCCCGGCGCCAACGCGTTCCGTAAAGTCTCCGATCCGTCAAAGGAACACATGAAGATCCTTGTAGTCGCAACGTGGTACCCCCATGAAGAAAACCCCACCGAGGCGCCCTTCAACGCCGAGCACGTGGAAGCCGTTCGGGGCCGGGGGCATGACGTTCGCGTGGTCCACGTGCGTCTCGGCACCACGCTCGCCATGCCGCGGCCGGCGTCGGGCTTGTGGGAAGGCACTCCGGTGCGCCGCGTGGCGGCCGACCCGAAGCGACCGGCCAGCGTGCTGGCTGCATCCCGGACCCTGGCCAAGGAAATGGCCTGGGCGGACGTGGTCCACACAATGGCGTTTTCCTCGATCCTTGTCACGATGTTCCCCTGGGCTGTACGCACGCTGACGGGCCGGAGCGCGGCCTGGGTGCACACCGAGCACTGGAACGGCGTGGTGAACCCGTCGAGTGTTTCACCCGCCTGGGAGAAGCTGTCCCGGGTGCGCGCTGTCCTGCGCCTGCCCCACGTTGTCACCGGCGTCACCGGGCAGCTCACCCGGGAGATGCAGCGATTCGCGCGGCCGCACGCCGCGATGGTGGTGCCGTGCGTGGTCAAGGCGCGCGGCGCCGTCGTCCCCGCTCCGTTCGGTACGCCGCTCCGGCTCGCTGCCGTCGGCGGACTCATTGGCCGGAAGCGCCCGCTGGAAGCGGTCCGGACCATTGGCTGGTTGCGCGACCACGGCACGAAGGCGCACCTGACCTGGGTGGGTGAAGGTCCGCTGCGCACCGAGTGTGAAGCGCTGATCGCCGAACTCGGGCTTGAAAATCAGGTCACGTTGACCGGCTCGGTGCGGCCCGCGGATGTTGCCGGCCACCTGTCACGGGCTGATCTGTTCTTTCTGCCGACTGCCCAGGAAAACTTCTTCACCTCGGCTGCCGAGGCGCTGGCGGCAGGACGTGCCGTGGTGGCCACGCGTGTCGGCGGCTTCAGTGACTATGCCAACGCCACGAACAGCCGGCTGGTTGACGAGGTAACCCCGGAGTCGCTGGGCAGGGCTGTGCTTGATGCACGGGACGCGTTCAAGGACGTGCCCGCCGAAGACATCGCGGGCCCCGTCCTCGAACGGTTTTCGCCGGAAGCCGTTGGCGAGCTTTTCGACCGCGCGTATACGACGGCCCTTGCCCGTGCCTGAAGTCAGGACACCTGAGGTCAGGGCCCCGTTGGTCGGGGCACCTTTGCGAACAATTGCAGGCTCTCTCGGAGGGGAACAGTGAAGTCCGAACCCAAGGTTCTTCAGTTCAATGACTGCGCCTTCGTAGCGCGGAACATGGTCCGCGCCGCAGCCAGGGCGGGCATCGGCTGGGACTACATGCCGCCGGAGCAGGTGCGTCCGATGACGCCCGCGCCGAAGAACCCGCTGCGGGCCAAGGCCCGGTTCATCCCGTACGTGGCGCGGAGGGCGGTGAAACTCCGGATGGCCGAGGTCGTCCATGTGCACTACGCGACCAGTGCGCGCCTCCTCCGGGAGCGTGGCATGCCCCGGCGCCCGTATGCCCTGACTCTTCACGGAACGGACATCCGGAAGCAATGGGCGGACCCCCAGCTCCACGGCGAAATCCAGCGGGCCGTTGACGGGGCAGCCCACGTGTTCTTCGCAAATAATGACACCGCTGAGAACGCCCGCCGGGCCCGCCCGGACGCAGAATTCCTCCCGGCACTCGTTGATGCTGCAGCGCTTCCCGCATGGAACCCCGGAAGCCAGGCGACCATACTCTTCGTGTCACGGTGGGACGACGACAAGGGAGTGGAGCAGCAACTCGGGCTGGCACGCAGGCTGAGTTCCGCCGTCGGAAACCGGGCGAAGATACTCGGCCTGAACTGGGGGCCCGGAGCCGAACTGGCAAGGCAGGCGGGTGTGACCCTGCTTGAGCGGATGCCGCAGGACGATTTCCACCGGATTATGGCCCAGGCACATGTGGCGGTGGGCCAAGCCACCAACAACTTCGCCACAAGCGAGTTCGAAGCATTGTGCATGGGCGCCCCGCTGGCAGCGCTGGGGAGCAGGCTTCCGCGGCCCGACGACGGGACGACGCCGCCGGTCCTCGAGGGAAGCGAGGACGACGTGATCGAACAGGTCCTTGCCGCGCTGGAAGATCCCATGGCCACATCGGCCCGGCTGGGGGGAGCGGCCTGGTCGCTGCCCAGGTACGACGCAGCGGCGTTCGTGCAGCGGCTGGATTCGCTGTACAAACAGATCGCGGCCGGCAGGGTCTAGCTGGAGCCCGCTACGGTTCCGTCAGTGTCCCGGCCCGCCGTCGCCGGTCCGGCCGAAACCGAGGCGAGAGGCTCAGAACGCTCGGGCGTGTGGAGCCCCGCGAGGGCTGCCTGCTGCGCGAAATCAGGGTTGACCGCGACGACTTCGTCGAAGGTGCCCTGCGACACGATGGTGCCTTCCTTCATGAAGCAGATCTGGTCGTTGTTGCGGATGGTCGAGAGCCGGTGGGCGACCGAGATGACCGTGATCTCGCCGTGGAGTTCGCTGATGGCCTTCGCCACCGCAGCTTCGGTGGATGTGTCCAAGGCGCTGGTGGCTTCGTCGAGGACGAGCACCAAGGGGTCCGTGTACAGGGCGCGGGCGATGCCGAGGCGCTGGCGCTGGCCGCCGGACAGGGCGAGGCCGCGTTCGCCGACGCGTCCGTGGATGCCGCCCTTGCGGGCTTCGATGGTTTCCAGGAGCTGGGCCCGCTGAAGAGCCGTCCTGACCCGGTCTTCGTCGATGTCGCCGCCCCAGGTGAGTGCGACGTTCTGGGCCACCGATCCGTCAAAGATCGCAACTTCCTGGGGGACGTAGCCAACCCGCTTGCGCCAATCCGAAAGAACGTCCTCAAGAGGGACGCCATCGAGTGTCATCGTGCCTTTGGAAGGGGTCAGGAGCCCAAGGAAGATGTCGATCAGCGTAGACTTGCCGGCGCCCGACTGCCCGACCACTCCCACGGAGGAACCAATTGGCAGGCGCAGGTTGATGTCCCGGACGGCGGGAACGCCCGCGCCGGGATACGTGAACTCAACGTCTTTCAGCTCCAGCATCCGCGGCGCGCCCTTGATGGGCGTCTTGCCCAGCTTTTCGGCGTACTTGCGGAATTCCGCGGCATCGCGGATGTCGCGCATGACCGTCTCCGTATAGGGGAGCGTGGACTGCACCAAAGTCAGCTGGGACTGCATTGCGGTGAGGGCAGGAACCATCTTGAATCCGGCCAGGCCGAAGATGGCCACCGAGGACATCGCAGCCTCAATACCGCCGATCAAATATCCGACCGTGCCGATGAGGAGGAAGCCGCCGATCAGTGCCATGTCGATCACGAACTTGGGCACCGAGCCCATGAAGCGGATGTTCGACCTCGACCGGGCCGCACGTTCACGGCTGTGCATGACGATAGCGCCCACTTCGTCCGCCTTGTCGCGGAGGGTGATTTCCTTAAGCGCACCCAGCATTTCAGCCACCAGCGTGGACATGCGCATTGCGGCGTCACGGTTAACCTTGCCGGCCTCATAGGACTTCTTGGAAAGCCAGAGGTAGAGGAACGCCGCAATGCCGCCGAGATAGATGACGGTAGCGAGCGCCGTCTGCCAGGAAGCGCCGATCAGGACCACCAGCACCGAGACGAAGGTCAGGGCCATGGCCGGCAGGGTCACGGCCGGGAAGAGTACGCCCGAGACGGTGTTGGCTATTCCCACGTCGATCATCCGAACCAGTTCCGCGGTAGAGCGCTTCATGCGTTCGGTCCAGGGGGCACGGATGTAGCTCTGGAACAGGATGGTGCCGATTTCGAGTTCGTAGTCCGCGAACTTGCGGGTTGAGACCCACTGCAGCCAGATGTTCAGCACAGACTTGAGGATCATGACCAGTGCGGAGGCGACCAGCAGGAGCAACCCGAAGTCCTGGCTCACGGATCCGAACACCGGGAGGTTCATGCTTCCGCCCTTGAGGATCTGGTTCAGCACGAGCGCGAAGACACCGAGTGCTCCGGCATCGAGAAGTGCCAGAACAGCCGACAGGACGCCGAAGAGCAGCAGGAACCTTCGTGCATTCGGCGGCAGAAGGGGCAGCAGTTCGCGCAGGGTGCGGCGCAGGTGTCTCAAGAATTACTCCAGAACAGCAAGGGACAGAATCCCTTCCAATACTACGCGTCGCCCTCTGTTGCACTGGCCGCCGCTGGCCAGTGCACGGGCAGGCACGGCCCGTGCACTGGCCGAGGCGCACTGCGCGGGTCAGCGGTCGCCGCGAAACTGACGCGTGTCGTGGATGAGATGATGTTGGAATGAGTCAGGGAATTCGGGTGACGCAGCTTTTCGATTGTGCGGATGTCGGCAAGGTCTTTGTGCGGGAAGGCCGCCGGCAGGGAATGCCGTGGAAAATTATCCAGGGCCCCTGGACCCGTGGCGGAACCAAGGCTGCGTATTACCGGTTCCGGCTTGAGCAGGCCCTGGCCTACCCCCGCACCCAGGTCTGGCACGTGAACATGGGCGGCCGCGCCAAGTGGGCGAGGGGATCTTTTGCCCGCCCCTATGCGCTGACGCTTCATGGAACTGATATCCGCGAGAATTACTGGCAGGACCAGCACCATGCAGTCATGAAGGAAGACATCGATGGCGCGGGCCACGTCTGGTACACGACTCCCGATCTGCGGGAGAAGGCGGAGCGCGCCAGGCCGGACGCGGAGTATCTTCCGGCCCCCGTGGACATGGCTGAGCTTCCGGCATGGGCTCCGGCACCGAAGCCGCGGGTGTTCTTCCCGTCACGGTGGGATGCCTCCAAAGGCGGAGATGCCCTGCTGCAAACAGCGGCAGAGGTGGTTGCTGCGGTCGGTTCCGGCGGCGGCGTGGATGTCGTCGGGCTGAACTGGGGAGACCGCGCGGACGAAGCCGCCCGGCTGGGAATCAGGCTCCTTCCGCAAATGCCAAAGGAGGCGTTCCTCAGGGAGCTGTCCACAGCCCACGTCGCTGTCGGGCAAATCACCGGCGTGCTGGGACTAAGTGAGCTTCAGGCCATGGCTATCGGAGTCCCAACGGTCTTCGCGGATCACATTGAGGGCTACCCGGCGGACCTGGCGATTATTGACGTGGCACGTTCCGAGGTTGGGCAGGCTGTCAGGGAAGCGCTGGTTGATCCTCGGGCTATGTCCTCCCGGCTTGGAGGCCCGGCCTATGTCCGGAACAATCATGGTGCGGCGGCCCTTCTGCCGCGGCTGGAAGCCGGATACGCCAAAGCGCTAGGAACCGCAGCATGACAAAACCCCACCTTCTATACATAGCATTTGCCTTTCCTCCCAGCACGGCGTCATCTGTATACCGGTGCACGGCCGTGGCCAACGCCTTTGCCAAAGACGGCTGGGACGTGACCGTCATTACCGTGGACCCCGAAGTCTGGTCGCAGATCTCCGGGGTGGACGAGAAACTTGCCGCATCAATCGACCCCGGCATCCGCGTCGTCGCCGTTGACGACGGAGGTGCGGAGGAGCCAGCCAAGGGCGACCTGCGTCGGTACTCACGGTTCAGGATCGAGGCCCCGTACTTGTGGAAGGAAGCACGCCGCCGCCGAAGCCGCCGAAACTTTCCGGAAGACTTTCACGGCAGCTGGCTGGAGCCCGCTGCTGCGGCCTCCCGGCAGGTGCATGCCGACAAGCCGGTCGACTTGGTCATGGCCTCCGCCAGCCCTTACGTTGCCTTTGGCGTCGCCCGGGCCCTCGACGGAGTCCCGTACGTCATGGACTACCGGGATGCCTGGGCCTTTAACACCATCAGCGGTGCGGAAGATTTCAGCCCGGACAGTTCCTTGGGTCGGCTCGAAGCGCGATACCTCGCGGATGCCGCCCAGATCTGGTTCGTCAACAGTCAGATCAGGGACGAATACGCCCGGCGGTACCCCGAATCTGCCGACAACATGCGTGTCGTAGCTAACGGGTTCGATCCCCAGCCTGGCCACGCCAAGCCGACGGTTGGCGGCACAGACCACCCCCGCTTTGGCTACCTCGGCACCCTTCAATACGTGAATATGCCCCTGCAGGAATTCCTGGACGGCTGGAGCAGCGCCTTCGAACCCGGGGCGTCGTCGGCGGACGCGGTCTTCCGTGGAAAACTGAGTGCATCCGGAGCCGCCGGTGCGGACATTCTGCAAATCTTCGGGGCGGCCCGCCAAAATGGCCTCCGGTACGATGGCCCGATCTCCAAACGGGACGTCGCCGGGTTCTACGGCACGCTGGATGCCCTGGTCCTTCTGCTTTCGACCGGCCAGTACGTCACAGGCGGCAAGACCACGGAGTACCTTGCCACGGGTCTGCCGATCGTTTCGGTCCATGACATGGAAAATGCCGCAACTGACCTGCTACGTGACTACCCGCTGTGGTTTCCGGCGAAGGAGCTCACTCCCGAAGGCATCGCGAATGCGCTTCGGGAGTGTGCCGAAGAACTGAAGGATCCCGACGTCGAACGCTGGGATGCCGCCTGGGCCTACGGTCAGCAATTTCTCCGCAGCACCCTACTTGAGCCCGTGATTTCAGAACTCCGCGGGATCGCAGGACTCCCGGCGGCGCAGGCGCTGCCCGCCGCCGACAGCGAAAGGGCTCAGGCATGACGCGCGAGAACTCGCTTCACATCAGCATCCTCGTCGGCCGCAGCGCCCACCCGCAGGCGGTCATCGATGACCTGTGGAATCGTGCCGCTGCCGCCGTGGGGGAAGCCGGCGGCCACATCAGGGGGACCGCGGTGTACACGCACGACGGCGAGCCTACAGTCATGGCTGCCGATGACCGTGTGAGTGTGGTTGCCCTTCAGAAACCCCGCGCCGGCCGCCTCGCCTCGATCGTGTCCGCCTTGGCGTCAAAACCCGGCCCGGTGGGAGTTGTGGCGCGGCTGGTGCGGGACAACCTGGAGTCCCGCCGGCTGGCCCGGACAGTGGCCGGACGGACCGATTTGGTGGGCAGCTTCAGCGCGTCCGATGTCGTGGTTGCCGCTGACATCACCGCTGACCGTTCCGTATGGCAGCTGCGGCACAGCACAGGGGCCGGGCTGGTGCACGGTCCCGTTGCGATGCTGCACGCGCTCAGAAACGCCGCCGGGAGCTGACGGCTGCCCGTTTTTCCGACCGGCTGCCTCAGGACAGTTGCCGGTCAACGAACGGCGCTAGTGCCCGCGAATACTCGGCGCTAATGTGCGAGTAGTCCCGGTAGACAATGACAGCGCCGAGCTGCGGATAGCAGAGCTTCGCATCGCAGAATTCGTTGCGGAGCGGAATGCGGGTGAATCCCGGAGCTTTCAAGTCCGCCGCTGCATGCGTTATCGCCGTTCCCTTGGGGATGGCCTTATCCACGGTGGTGGCACAGGCGAGCGGATCCCCGCTGTTGGTCGCGAGACAGGTTGGAACGTACTGGCCGTTGGTGCGCGGAACGTCGTCGAAAGCGACCACCCGCTTGCCTGAAGCGAGCAATCCCTTCCAAACCGCGGTGAAGCCCTCCACTGCGGGGTCCCTGAGTTCTACGCCGGGCGCCGATTTGTAGGTGTAGGCCGTCGAATAGGCCGCCGTGAAGATCGTCTTGACCTTCTTATCCGCCGCCAGTTTTTCCTGGAGTTTCTTTCCCCACGACCAGCAGTCGGCCTGGTTTCGGTCAGTCGCTTCCGAGGGCAGGACGCGCAACGCCGCCGTGAGCGGACACGACCCCTTGGTATACGTCTTAACGTGCCATTTGTGCCGCTCGGCGAGCACCTCGATGGCCGGCAGCCAGGCTGTTGCATGGGAATCACCCACGAGGGCCACGGTGGCTGTGGCTTGGCTTTCCTCCACGCCAAAGTCGCAGGAGACCAGATCCGTGCCGGAGAAGTCGCCTTGGCAGCCCTTGTACAGGGGTTCCGTATTTTGGCGGGCAACCACCGCCGGAGCTGGATCCGGAACCCCGGCCCCGGTCACGGGATCACAGTTGTTGGCGGGGTTGAGCGCCCCCGGGCCATAACAGGGGCTGTTCACCTGCGCAGACTCGCCGTCGCTGCCGGCGAAGGCAAATGACGTCAGGGCAACGGAGAGCACCAGGGTCATGGCCATCCCGGATGCGGCGAACGAATACGCGCGGCGTGGCGTTGACAGGAAACCGCCAGTGCGCAGCGGGTCTTCCACCGTGATTTTCGTGAGCCAGGACAGCAGCACCACCAGGGCCAGGAGCAGGCACTTGTCCAGCAGCCCCAATGGCCGTCCCATGACGTAGGGTGCGACGATCAGGACCGGCCAGTGCCACAGGTAGAGGGAGTAGGAGATGCCGCCCACGAACGTCATTCCCCGGGATGACAGCCACCACCGCGTGCCGGCCGGTGTCCCTGTGCCGGACACCATGAGGATCAGCACCGTTCCGCCGACGGGAATGACGGCGGTCCAGCCGGGAAACGGAGTCTCTGCCGTGAACATGAAGGCCGAACCAGCGATCAGGCCGATGCCGGCCCAGCCCAGGACGGTGGCGACCCGGCCATCAAGAGTGCGCTCCAGGAAAACCAGGGCCACGAGCGCGCCGGCCGCAAACTCCCAGACACGGGCCGGGGTGACGAAGTACGCCATGGACGGAGCGAGCGCCGTGACCGCCATTGAATAGGCCAGGGAGGCTGCCCCGATGACCGCCAGACCGCCGATGAGGATCGACCGCGGGGAAGGCGCCGCGGAAGCCGGGCCTTTTGAACCGGCCAGCTTCGGCAGGAAGTAAAGCAGACCGAGCACCAGCAACGGCCAAACGACGTAAAACTGCTCCTCCACGGAAAGGGACCAGTAATGCTGGGCGACGGTCGCGTCATTGTGCTGCGCGGAGTAGTCGACAGAGTCGTTGGCCAACACCCAGTTTTGAACATAGAACGCGCTGGCCGCCAGCTGCCGCGCCGAGACTTCCCACACCGTTGACGGGACCCACAGGAAGACGCCGACCAGCGACGCGAACAGGACAAGGAAGGAAGCCGGCAGCAGCCGCCTCACCCGCCTGGCCCAGAACTTCAGCAGGTCGATCGAGGATGTCCGTACGATCTCCCGGTACATGTGGGACGTGATGAGGTATCCCGAGATGACGAAGAAAATGTCCACGCCCACATACCCGCCGCTTAGCTGCTTTGGCCAGAAGTGGTACAGCACGACGGCTGCCACTGCGATGGCGCGCAAGCCTTGGATCTCCGGGCGGAAGAGGGCCTGAACGGGCCGATGCTTTGCCTCACGGAGTCCTGGAGCCGGGTCATTCACGAGATTAGTTAAGGACACAACAGGCAATTTTACCGTTGAATGCGCCAGGGGCCGGGGCGGTGCCCAGGGAGCGCCGGTCGTGCGGCCGCCTCCGGCTGCGCTCCACGGTCCAAGCTCCACCGTCCAAAACGTCCGCGCGCCCGGCTCCGGGTACCCGACGCCTGCATGCCCTATGGAATACTTGACGGGTGAGTCGAACCTGGATAGTCATACCCATGTACAACGAAGCGTCTGTCGTCGGTACCGTCATTGAGGGGCTGAGGAAAGAATTCCCCAACGTTGTGTGTGTCGACGACGGCAGCACCGACGGCTCCCAGGACGTCGCCAGGGAAGCAGGCGCCGTCGTCGTTCAGCATCCGGTTAATCTGGGGCAGGGTGCCGCGCTCCAGACGGGCATCGAGTATTCGCTGCAGGACCCGGAACTGGATTGCATCATCACTTTTGACGCCGACGGCCAGCACCGCGTCGTGGACGCCCGCGCCATGGCGGACCGCATCCTGTCGGGCGAAGCCGACGTCGTTCTCGGATCCCGCTTCCTCGATGACCGGACCAAGCTGTCCCCGATGAAACGGCTGGTACTCCGTACGGCCGCCGTGCAGTCGCGCCTTGCCACCGGCATGGCCCTGACGGACGCGCACAACGGACTCCGGGCCTTCAGCCCCGGGGTTGCCAAGGGCATCAACCTGCAGCAGAACCGGATGGCGCACGCCTCCGAACTCATTCACCAGCTTGCGGAAATGAATCCCCGCTGGGTCGAGCAGCCGGTCGAAATCGTCTACACCGACTATTCCAAGTCCAAAGGCCAGTCCCTGCTGAACTCGGTCAATATCGTTGCTGATCTCTTTTTTAGGTGAAATTGTGCAAATTATTGTCCAGATAGTTCTCGTCCTGGCCGTCGTCATTATGTCGCTGGCGCTGATGCGCGGCGGTTCCAATGCGCGGCATCTTGCCATCCGGCGCATCATGCTGGTCCTGTTCGCCTGCGTGGCCGCGTTTTCGATCTTCTTCCCCGAACTTCTGACCCGTGTGGCCCATCTCATGGGCATCGGCAGAGGGACGGATTTGGTTCTCTACGGCCTCGTGGTGAGCTTCCTGGTGTTCATGGCGACGACGTACCAGCGCTTCCGCCACATGGAAGCGACATTGACCAAGCTGTCCCGGAGGATCGCCCTTGACGAGGTGGCACTGCCGGGCCGCCGGGAGGAACCGCAGGGCGGCGAGCCACAGCTCGAACGGCGGCTGACCCCGCCGGCCCATGGCGGGCAATGACGGCTGTTCAGGGCGCGGCGCCGCAGGCAGACGTCCGCCATACTGAACGCCCCCGGCAACGGGACTTCGGCCTGGACATCCTCCGGATTGTCAGCATCTGTGGAGTCGTAGCCATCCACGTTTTCGGACATCTGGTGGGACGGGCGCCCCGGGACAGCCGGACGTGGTGGATCGCCGTGACGTTCGACATCGCCTGGATCTGGGTGGTGCCGGTCTTCGTGATGATTTCCGGGGCGCTCATCCTTGGCTCCCGGCAACTCGCCGACCCCGGGCTGTTCTACCGCCGGCGGGCCGTCAGGCTCGTTCCTGCGCTGATCGCCTGGAACCTCATCTACCTGATCGGGGTGAGACTGTGGATGCGCGGCGAGGACCTCACCGTGACGCGTGTCCTGCAGCTGCTCGTGGACGGATCGGTGTTCACCCAGCTCTATTTCCTGTGGCTGATCGCCGGGCTGTACGCCGTGGCACCAGTGCTGGCCGCATTCCTGCGCGGCGGAAGCAGGCGCAGGGCCGTTGCCGCTGCCGCAACGTTTCTGGCAGCAGCACTGATCGTCTACATGATCCCGGGAATCCTCAGCCTCTTTGGCGTCTCCCGTCCCATTCAGCTCAACGTTTTTACCCAGTGGATGCCGTATGTGGGGTACTTCCTCGCGGGCTACGCCCTGAAGAATGTTCGGCTGGCCGGCTGGAAATTGCTGCTCACAGGTGCCGCGACTGTCGGCCTCCTGGCAGCCGCCATCTGGCGATACGGGCACAGGGGATTGGTGCCGCTGCTGGATGCTGCTTTTCCGGTCTCCTACCTGGGGTTGCAGGTTGCGCTGGCCGCCATCGGCGTCTTCGTGGTGACGCTCTCCCTGTGTGACGGCCTCAAGCTGGAACGGGCGGGCAAAGCGACCATTGCATTGTCCAACGCGACCTTCGGTGTCTTCCTGGTCCACCTCGTCATTTTTGAAGCAATCCGGCTGACTGTTCCGGCTGTGTCTGCCGGAACTTCGCTGGTCGCCGTCGCCGGTGCCTATGCCGTGACGCTGGCCGGCAGTTTTGCGGTTTCGCTGGCGGCCAACCGCGTTCCGCTGCTGAGGAACATTTTCTAGCCGGATCAACACGCGGTTGGCGCCGTCGGGGCGTCGCGGGGTGGCGTGTGCCGGACGGAACGCGAGGTGGGCGTCTGGGATAATGGGTCATATGACTGAGCTCCCCTCGTTGCTGATCCTGACCTTTTCGCCCATACGTTCGGATCCAAGGGTCCTCAAGCAGGTTGAGCTGTTCAAAGGCAAGTACCGCGTTACCACGTGTGGCTATGGTGAAGCCCCTGAGGGGGTCGATGGCCACTTTGCACTGCCCGGCGACTCCCGCGGCTGGCCCTCGGACAAGCTGGGACTTGTCGCCCGGCGCTATCCCCGCGTCTACAACGGGCTGACAGCCGTTCAGGCAGCGCGGAAGGTGCTGCCGCGCGGCGAATTCGACGTCATCCTGGCGAACGACCTGAACACGCTGCCGCTTGCATTTGAACTTCAGCCGAGGCTCGGCGTCCATGCGGACCTCCACGAATTTGCGCCCCGCGAGAAAGAGGACGACCTCAAGTGGCGGCTGTTCGTTGCGCCGTTCATGCGCTGGCTCTGCCGCCGCTACCTGCCTTTGGCTGAATCGGTCACCACTGTGTCCCAGGGCATCGCGGAGGAATACACCAAGGATTACGGCGTTGCCGCGGGCGTTGTCACCAACGCGGCACCCTACTCCGAACGGGACGTGCGTCCGGTCGGCACGCCGGTACGGCTGATCCACAGCGCAGCCGGGCAACGCTACCGGAAGCTGGAAAACTTCATCGAAGCAATGCGGGACGCGCCGGACTGGCTCACGCTGGACATGATCGTCATGCCGAACGAGCCCGATTACGTGGCTGAACTGAAGGAGAAGGCGGCATCCGTACCGGCCATCCGGTTCCGCGATCCGGTTCCGTACGCCCGGCTGGTGGCAACCCTGAGCGAATACGACGTCTCGCTGGTGTTCCTTCCGCCGACCAACTTCAACCTGAAGAATGCCCTGCCCAATAAGTTCTTCGAGGCCGTCCAGGCCCGGATCGGCCTCATCGTAGGCCCGTCGCCGGCGATGGTTTCACTTGTTGAGCAGTATGGATTGGGCGCCGTGACGCCCGATTTCTCCGCTGACTCGCTGCGGGCGACGCTGCACGGCCTTACGGCCGACAAGATTGCGGAGTGGAAAAAGGCGGCAGACGCTGCAGCCAGGCCGCTCTCTGCCGAATCCCAGGTGCTGGCCTGGCAGAAGGCCGTGGATGACATTGCGGGTCCCCGGCACGCACGAGCCTAGAACGGCACGCTGGCCGGCCTGACAAGAAGGCGGCTCCCCATGGGGGAGCCGCCTTCTTTGTGCCTCAGGCGCCTAGCCCGCAGCGGACGAGAACGAAACGAGCGGCGCGGAACCGACGGTGCCCGCCGTCGAAACCGGGCCCCACTTGCTTCCGGCAGCGATGGGGTAGTAGCGCAACTGCCCCGTGGTCTGCAGGGCCAGCACACCCTTGCTGGCGGCGCCGGCGAATCCTGCGGTGGCGGAGAACTGCCGGAAGGACTGCCACCCGCTGCCGACAATCTTCCTTGCTTCCGGGACAAAGCTGCCTGTCCCGGTGGAGCGGTAGAGCTTCATCGAGCCCGAGGAGGCAACGGCCAGGAGGTCCTGGTTTCCGTCAGTATCGAAGTCCACCATGGCCAGCTTCAGTCCGCCCCAGCCGCTGCCGATCCGCACCGGCCCGCTGAGCGCGGCCCCGGACGCGTTGGCCCAGAAGTTGAGCACTCCGTCGCTGCCATAGGCCACCAAGCCGGGGTACCTGCTGCCGGTGACCCATTTGCCGGCGATCACTGTGGACTGGGAGAAGCCCGCCGTGGCGGCAGTCACCGGTCCCGTGAACCCGCCCGACGCCGATCCCAGGTATGCGGATATCGCGCCGGTGGCCTTTTGGGCGAGGACGTCAGGGACACCGTCGCTGTTCCAGTCCACAACGCTCAGGGACTTCATCCCGGACCAGCCGACACCGATCTGGTACGCGCCGGTGATCACGGAGGAACCGGCCGGATGGTTCCAGAGCCTTCCGGAGGCGTCAACGGAAAGCACGTCCGCAGTGCTGGTGACCGGCCGCTCGGACACAAGGCGGGCGCTTCCGGAGATCAGGGTGTTGGCCCATCCCGGCGTCAGCACCGACTTCTGGCCAAAGGCGCCCTGATTCAGCGGGTAGTAGCTCAGCGTTCCTGCGCTGTCGCGCGCCAATATTCCGTTCGAGGACGGTGCCGCGAATCCCTTGGCCGGACTGATGCTGGTCATCGCGTTCCATCCGTTGCCGATGACCTTCCGGGGTTCCGCGATGAAGGTTCCCGTGCCGTTGGAGCGGAAGAGCGTCATGTGTCCGAGGTAGTCAACGGCGGCCACGTCCTGGTTGCCGTCTCCGTCCGCGTCCGTCATGGAGACGTGCATCCGGGTGAATCCCGACCCGATGCCGGCGGCAGGGCCAAGGGCGCCTCCGGAGGTGTTCGCGTGGAACTGGAGCGAGCCGTCTGCCCGGCGGACTACGAGGCCCGGATATTTGGAGGCCTTCAGCCAGGGGCCGAAGGTGATGTCGGCCCCCGAGAGTCCGGAGGCGAGAACGCTGGGTGCGGCGAAGCCGCCGGCTGACAGTCCGGACCGGATGCTGAGGGCCCCCGTGGTGCTGAGGGTCGCCAGATCCTGGATGCCGTCAGCGTTCCAGTCGGTAACGTGAACGGAAGCGACGCCGGTATAGCCGTCGCCGATCTTGGTTGCGGCTCCGAGGGAGCCCGCGCCCGTGGAGTGGCGGAAGAGGCCGCCGGCGGCATCGATGGTCACGACGTCCGAGGCTGCCGTGATCGAAGGAGTCGGCTGGGTGGGCGGGGGAGCAACGGTGACGTTGATGGTCTCGCCGCCGGCGATGAGGTAGCCGTTCCAGCCGACGCCGATCGGGGCTGCCGCGCCGAATGTCGAGTTGCCGGGCACCGGGTAATACGTCAGCTGCCCGTCGCCCTTGCGTGCCATGAGGCCGCCTGTTCCTGGCCCCTTGAAGTTGGTCGTGACGGTCACGCTGGTCATCACGTTCCAGCCGCTTCCTACCGTCGGCCGCCCCTCGGAAACGAATGACCCGCTGCCGCCGGAACGGTAGAGCCGGAGCGCCCCGGCGGGGTCCTGGGCGAGGATGTCCTGGTGGCCGTCGCCGTCAAAGTCGATCATGGTCAGGTTCAGCCCGGCCCAGCCGTTGCCTATGGCCGTCCCCGAGCTAACCCCTGAACCGGAAGTATTGCGCCACAGCCGGAGCGCGCCGGAATCGTCACGCGTGATGATCTGCGGGAAATAGCTGCTGCTGAGCCAGTAGCCGACCGTGAGCTGGTAGTTGGCCCAACCCGCCGCTGCCAGCACGGGGCCGGCGGAAAATCCCCCGGCCGAGATACCGAGATACACGTTGACGCGGCCCGAGGTCCATTGGGCGACGAGGTCCAGGACGCCGTCGGCGTTCCAGTCGATGGCGTTGATGGAACGCAGTCCGGTCCAGCCCTGTCCGATCTGGCGCCGCGTACCGAACGTCCCGGAACCGGTCGCAGGATAGTCCCAGAGGATGCCGGAAGCGTCGGCCGCCACCACGTCACCCAGGGACCTTATCGATGGTGTGGGGATGGCACCGTCGGCCTGGGACGCAAACTTCCACAGGGTGTCCAGGGTCCCGTTCCAGGCGTTCGAGTCGCCGGCGAAGGGGCCGGTGCTGCTGTACTGCCACACGCTGTATGTTCCCCAGCCGTTGGGCATGGACCCCACGTAACGCGAATATGAGGCCAGGTGCAGGGGCTGCCGGCTGAAGGCGCCGGAGTTTCCGGTGCACTGGGTCCACCAGTCGGTGGTTGTGTAGATCATGGGAAGGCGGCCGGTCCTGGCCAGGACGCGGTTGGAGAAGGCCGCGATCCAGTTGACCATCGCCGCCTGGCTCATGTTGTAGCACGTGTTACCCAGTGACGGGTAGGGGTTGTACTCAATGTCCAGAAGCGGGGGCATGGTCTTCCCGTCGCCGGTCCACCCGCCGCCGTTGTTGACGAAGTAATCGGCTTGGACTGACGCCGCCGAAACGTTCGGGAGGGCGAAGTGGTACGCCCCGCGAATCATGCCCACGCCTTCCGCGCCGCCGTACTGGGATCCGAAGAGCGGGTTTCGGTACGTCGTTCCCTCCGTAGCCTTCACGTAGGCAAACCTGGCGCCCATGTTGTACTGCGTCGTCCAGTTGACCGCGGACTGGTGGCTGCTGACGTCCAGCCCCTGGATGCCGGGCGCCATCCACGTGTTGGCGGCCTCTGTGGAGATGGCATTCAGGGACGATGCCTCCGACTGCTTGGCGAACGTCGTGGCGCGATCCTTCGCGCCCTGGCCCATGTACGCGCCGTCTTTTCCGATTTCGGCGCGAAGTGCCTCCATGTCGATCTGCCCGGTGGGCTCTTGCCCGGGGGCCGCAGTCCGAGTCGCCGCGCCCGTCGTCTCCGGGCCCGGTGCGTTCGGGGACGGGGCGGGTTCCGATGTCGGGGCAGGGGCGGTTGAAGGAGCGGGGCTCGCCGGGGGAGCAGGGGCGTCAGGGGTTCCGGAGCCAGCGGGGGCCGTCGCGGTTGCGTGGGCGGGAAGGCCGCCGCCCACACACAGCATCGTGGACAGGATTGCGGAAGCCCCCACAAGGCCCAGCCGTCTTATGCTCAACGCCGTGACTGCGGAGCGACTGCTATTCGAGGAACGTTCCATGTAGTACTCCGTAGCCTTGAGCTGCTGGCATAAAACGGCCTCATGGCTGACTTTCCTCGCCGTATTGAGACCCGCATCAAACCTGCGGCGATGTAGCGGGCTCATCCTAACACCGGACGAATTGATGTGACTAATGTGGCTCCTGTGACCAGCGGGGGCATTGAGCTTCCCGGTTGGGTTTGCATAGACCTCTTCGCAACAACCGGGCGGGCAGGCATTGGCGGCCCTCGTCTGGACCTAGACTTGTGGCCATGAAGGTTTTGGTCACCGGGGGCGCCGGCTACATCGGATCACACACTGCGCTTTGTCTTCTTGAGGACGGGCATGAGGTTGTTGTACTGGACAACCTCATGAATTCGAGCGTCGAGGCGGTGCGTCGGGTTGAGGAGCTCACCGGCAAGAAAGTGGATTTCCGGGAGGGGGACCTGCTGGACGCGGACGCCGTCGACCAGGTGTTCGCCGAAGGCGGTTTCGACGCCGTCATCCACTTTGCCGGCCTCAAGGCGGTGGGGGAGTCGGTCGAAAAGCCCCTGTGGTACTACAAGAACAACGTCGTCGGCACGCTGAACCTGTTGGAGAGCATGGAGAAGGCGGCCGTGCGCCGGCTGGTATTCAGTTCGTCCGCCACGGTTTACGGTGTGTCGGAGCATGTTCCCCTGATCGAAAAGTCGCCCCTGGACGCGACCAATCCCTACGGGCGGACCAAGGAGCAGATCGAGGACATCCTCTCTGACCTGAGCGCCGCCGATCCCCGGTGGAGCATCGCGTTGCTGCGGTACTTCAATCCGGTGGGTGCGCACGAATCCGGCCGCATCGGTGAAGACCCCCGCGGCATACCCAACAACCTGCTGCCGTTCGTGGCCCAGGTGGCCGTGGGCCGCCGGGAGAAGGTCAGGGTCTTCGGCAACGACTATCCCACGCCCGACGGCACCGGGGTGCGGGACTACATCCACGTCATGGACCTCGCGGCTGGCCACCTGGCCGCGCTGCGGTACCTGGCGACCAAGACCGGCGCCTTCCGCTGGAACCTCGGCACCGGGCGCGGCTCGTCCGTGCTGGAAGTCATCGATGCCTTCGGCGCCGCTGCGGGCCACCCGATTCCGTACGAGTTCGCGCCGCGGCGGCCCGGCGATGCGGCCGTGAGCTACGCCGATGCCTCGGCCGCCCTGGCCGAACTGGGCTGGTCGGCGCGCCGGAACCTGGCACAGATGTGCGAGGACCACTGGCGCTGGCAGAGCTCTAACCCCTTCGGCTACTCAGAACAAGGCTGACTGCGGGACCTGCGGGTCCACCGACGCAACTCCGCCCGGGGCCCCACTTATCCACAACTTGTCCGGCATGACTATGCCCATGGGGTGCCATCCCTTAGCTTTAACCCAATTGCACTGCCTCCGCCGGGGGCGGCAGTCGTATTGGGGAATACATGGATGCTGTACGGATAGTCGAGGATGAAGTCCGTGAGCTAATTCGTCGCCGGGGTCTTGATCCGCTGCGGCAGGCCGGCGAGGTCAGGCGGCTCGTGGACGCGGCCGTGAGTGACTATGACGAGCGCGCCCTCATGGGGCCGCTTCCCCCTATCGGTCCGCTGGAACCTGCCCGCAGGTTCGTCTTCGACGCCGTGGCCGGCTTCGGCGCCCTCCAGCCGTTTTTGGACGATCCGGATATCGAGGAAATCTGGATCAACGCTCCCACGGAAATCTACGTGGCCCGGAGCGGCGAATCCGAGTTGACGTCCCTCAGCCTCACCGACCAGCAGATCCGGGATTTGGTTGAGCGCATGCTGAAAAGTTCCGGCCGGCGCCTGGACATGTCCTCGCCCTTCGTGGATGCCGCCCTGCCGGACGGGTCACGGCTCCATGTGGTCATACCGGACGTCACCAGGCGCCATTGGGCCATCAACATCCGCAAGTTCGTCGTCAAGGCCAGCCGCCTGGAGCACCTCGTTGAACTGGGCACCCTGACTCCCCAGTCGGCACGGTTTCTCGGAGCCGCGGTGGCCAGCGGGCTCAACATCCTTGTATCCGGAGCCACCCAGGCGGGTAAGACCACAATGCTCAACTGCCTGGCGGCCAGCATCGGCAGCCGCGAGCGCGTGATCACGGTCGAGGAAATCTTTGAGCTCCAGTTTCCGTTGCGCGACGTCGTCGGGCTGCAGTGCAGGCAGCCCAACCTGGAGGGGGAGGGTGAAATCCCGCTGCGGCGGTTGGTCAAGGAAGCCCTCCGGATGCGGCCCGACCGCCTCGTAGTGGGAGAAGTACGGGAGGCCGAGAGCCTCGACATGCTCATCGCCCTGAATTCCGGCCTTCCGGGCATGTGCACGGTGCATGCCAATTCCGCGCATGACGCCGTGACCAAGATCTGCACTCTTCCCCTGCTCGCCGGAGACAACATATCGAGCGCTTTTGTTGTCCCGACCGTGGCCTCGTGCATTGACCTCGTGGTCCACTGCAGCCGCCAGGCCAATGGCCGCCGGCAAGTGACAGAGATCCTGTCGCTGGGCAGAAGGGTCGAGAACGGCATTATCGAGTCGTCCATGATCTTCTCGATGATCGACGGCCAGCTGCAGCTGAAAGCCAACTCGATGCCCGCGGCGGAGAAATTCGCGAAGGCGGGTTACGACGTCGCCGCCCTCCTGGAGCCGCGCTGATGGCGCCGCTGCTGGGTGTGCTGGCGGGGGCCGGGCTCTTCCTGATCTGGTGGTCGGCATGGGAAGAGCCTGATCGCGTGAAGAAGCAGCCCGGTACCGGCCGCCTGCAGGACCTGCTCCTTGCCGCCGGCGTCGAGAAGGTTACCGGGGCCGGCCTCGTCGGGAGCTGCCTTGGCCTTGGCGCCTTTGCCATGCTCGTGTTTTTCGCCGTGAGCAAGTCCTGGCCGATTTCGTTCTGTTTCGGACTGTTTGGAGCGTGGCTGCCGGTTGTGGTCGTGAAATGGAGGGCCAAGAGGCGCACTTCCGTTCTTCGGCGGCTCTGGCCTGACGTCGTTGATCACCTCAGGTCCGCCATCAGGGCCGGGTTGTCGCTCCCGGAGGCACTTATTCAGCTGGGTGACAAGGGGCCGGAGGAACTGCGCCACGTGTTTCGGGACTTCGGCTCCGACTATCGCTCGGGCGGGCAGTTCGACGCATCCCTCAACAGGCTCAAGGAGCGCCTTGCCGACCCGGTCGCCGACCGGATTATCGAGGCACTGAGACTCACCAGGGAAGTGGGAGGCTCTGATCTCGGCAAGCTCCTCGGAACGCTGGCGGAATTCCTCAGGGAGAGTGCCCGGACCCGGAGCGAACTGGAGGCAAGGCAGTCGTGGACCGTCAACGCGGCCCGCCTCGCTGTTGCCGCCCCTTGGCTCGTCATGGTGCTGCTGGCGAGCCGGCCGGAAGCTGTCACTGCCTACAACACGCCCATGGGGGCCGCGGTGCTGCTCGGAGGGCTTGTGGTTTCCTTGGTCTGCTACTCCGTCATGCTTCGGATAGGGGCCCTGCCTGAAGAAGAGAGAGTGCTGCGATGACAACGGTCCCGGCAGCTGCGATCGTGTGCGGCATCGTGCTCGGGGCCGGACTCTGGCTCCTCGTCGTCCGGCTCCCATTCATGCGGTCCATAAGCTTTGCAGAACGGATTGAACCGCAGCTGCGATCCCAGAACATCGAATCCAGGCTCCTTCGGACACTGGACCACACCATCACGCCGTTTGGTCCGCTCGAACGCATTCTCCGCCCGCTCATCAAAGACGCCACCGCTAAGCTGGGCAAATTCAACCTCGGCTCGTCAGCGCTTACCCGCCGGCTCGCGCAGGCGGGCATCAGCAGGCCACCCGTGAACTTCCGGGCAGAGCAGCTACTCTGGGCCGTTTCAGGCTTCGTCGCCACGGTGGGGCTTATCGTTCTGGGCGCCCTTGCCGGGAGGTTCAGTCCGGTCCTGGCGGTCATTGCTGCGGCCGGAAGCGCAGTGGGCGGTTTCCTCTTCCGGGACTACTGGCTCGGTGTGCAGATCCGGAAGCGGCAGGAACGGATGATGGCGGAGTTTCCGAGCCTCGCCGAGATGATGGCGCTCGCCGTGAGTGCCGGGGAAAGCGCCACCGGCGCCCTGGACCGGGTGTGCAGGAGCGCACGCGGTGAGCTGTCAAAAGAATTCGGTGCGGTCCTCGCCGAAACGAGGGCAGGCAAGCCCCTCGTGGAAGCGTTGCAGGAGTTCTCGGCCCGGACCGACCTGGGACCGCTCGTCCGGTTCGTCGACGGCATCATTGTGGCAGTGGAGCGGGGCACGCCCCTCGCGGAGGTCCTGAGGGCGCAGGCCCAGGACGTCCGAGACAGTGCGAAACGCGACCTGATGGAGTCAGCCGGAAAGAAGGAAATCGCGATGATGGTCCCCCTCGTATTCGGTGTCCTGCCGCTGACGGTTGTCTTCGCCGTGTTCCCTGGGCTGGCGGCCCTCAGCCTGAATCTTTGACCTTCTGCCTCGCCTCGGCCAAGCCTCTACACCAGACCGGAATTCCGGTGACCAGCAATCAGTCCTCAGAGAAAAGGGAAGTACATGAGATTCATGGCCAGGCACGGAATAGCAATCGCCAACGTCCTTATGGCGCTCACCCGGAGCCCCTCGGCGCCGACTCGGCCGGCGCATCCCAAAGTTACGGGTCCTGATCACCCGGAGCGGGGCGACGTTCCAGGTTGGGTCATGATCACCCTCATGTCTGCCGTGCTTGTTGCTGCATTGCTGGCGCTCGCGGGCCCGGCGCTTGAGGCCATGTTCAACCAGGCAATGGACACGGTCGGAAAATAGGCGGTGACAGGGATGGCCGGGGACCCGTCCGCGGACGCTTCCGAGGGCGAGCGCGGTTCTGCCGTGGTCGACTTTGTACTCGTGGGCGGGCTGCTCACGATGTTCTTCCTCGCCATCATCCAGCTTGCCCTCGTACTGCACATCCGGAACACCCTGATCGATGCCGCAGCCTCGGGCGCGCGGTACGGGACGCTGGCTGACCGCAGTGCCGAGGATGCGCGCCGGCGGACGGGCGAACTGATCGGAACAGCCCTCAGCACCGACTTCGCGCGGGACATCCAGACACGCGAAGTCACCTTCCAAGGCCTCCGGACGTTGGAAGTGACCGTCAGGGCCCCGATGCCGGTGATCGGCCTCATCGGCCCCCGCGACATGCTGGAGGTCAAAGGCCATGCAGCCCTCAGCGATTAAGCCCTCCCGGCCGGGGACAAGGCGCAAGGTCGCCGGCGATCAGCCGTGGCCATGGCACGTGGCCCTTTTGCTCACACATCGCTTCATGGAAGCGCTGTGTCTTGACGGCCGGGAACCAAACCGCGACGGAAACGCAACCGGGAACTGGGCTGGCGGACCCTCCCTGCCGGCCGCCTCCCGCCAGCGGGGGAGCGCTGTCGTGGAGTTCACCTTCCTGGGGCTGCTCCTGATGGTTCCGGTGGTGTACTTCATCATCACCATCGGCCAGATCCAGGGCGGCTCGTTCGCCGTCGTCGGCGCAGCGGACCAGGCCGCGAAGGTTTTTGTGGCCCAGCGCGACGAACCGTCGGGCCGCGCAGCAGCAGAACAGGCCGCCATCCTGGCCGTGGCCGACCACGGGCATCCTGCCGAAAACGCCCGCGTTGACGTCAGCTGTGACCCCGGCGACTGCATGGCGGCGGGCTCCGCGGTCACCGTGACCGTTCATCTGAGTGTGCCGCTTCCCTTCGTGCCCTTCAGCGACGCCTTTCGCCTCAACGCCAGCCAGCTGAACGCCTCAGCGACCCAGATGGTGGGCAAGTTCCGGTGACCTTCGACCTGACGCGCCGGGCGCCCGGCGGAGGAGACGCAACCGGAGGCGAGGACGGGCAGATGGCTGTGCTCATTATCGGATACGTCATGCTGGCCCTCTTGGTCAGCACGGTGGTGATGGCGGCATCCAGCCTGTACATCGAGCACAAGAAACTCCTGTCCCTGGCCGACGGCGCGTCCGTGGCTGCCGCCGACAGCTACACACTGGGACAGGTGGAGACAAAGGGCGGAACGCCTTCGGCCGTCCTGAGCGGGGAACGCATCAGGAGCGTCGCAGGCGATTACCTCACCCGGAACGGGGCGTTCGGGCGTTTTGAGGGGCTGGCCGTCACTGCCGCAACCGGAACACCTGACGGGTCCACCGCCGTCGTGGTTCTCAGCGCCGCTGTCCACCCGCCGGTGGTGAACTTCCTCGTGCCGGACGGCATTCGGATCGAGGCGGCGTCCACCGCCAGGTCGCGGCTGACACGCTAGACCAGCCGCCGCCCGCGCCAAGGCTCCAGCCCATGCCGCCCGCCCGTGATGCCGCCCATCCCGCCCGTGCGGCGGGAGGAGGCAGATAGCGTAGGCTTTAATAACCATGGCCCAAATAGATTTTTCCGCAGAAATCCGCGCATTGCGCGCCACCTACACCTCCATTGAGAACGTGACCAATGTCGAGGCGCTGAAGGAAGACATCGCAGAACTGAGCGAGCGCGCCGGCGAGCCGAACCTGTGGGACGACCCCGCAGCTGCCCAGGTGATCACCTCCCGCCTGTCCCACCGGCAGTCCGAGCTTGAACGGCTGAACACGATCGTGTCCCGCATCGACGACCTCGAGGTGCTCGTTGAACTTGGCCAGGACGAGGACGACGCCGACTCCATGGGCGAGGCCGCAGCCGAACTCGAATCGATCCGAAAGTCGCTCAAGGAACTCGAGGTCGTCACGCTTCTTGCCGGCGAATACGACGAGCGGGAAGCCGTAGTCACCATCCGATCGGGTGCCGGCGGCGTCGACGCTGCCGACTTCGCGGAAATGCTCCTGCGCATGTACCTGCGCTGGGCCGAGCGCCACGGATACGCCACAACCGTCATGGACACGTCGTACGCGGAGGAGGCCGGGCTCAAGTCCGCCACCTTCGAAGTCAACGCGCCCTACGCCTTCGGCACGCTGAGCGTCGAGGCCGGAACGCACCGGCTGGTGAGGATCAGCCCCTTTGACAACCAGGGCCGCAGGCAGACCTCTTTCGCCGCCGTCGAAGTCATTCCGCTCATCGAACAGACGGACTCCATCGACATCCCGGACAACGAAATCCGGGTGGACGTCTTCAGGTCCTCGGGCCCCGGCGGCCAGTCGGTCAACACCACGGACTCCGCTGTCCGGCTGACCCACATCCCCACGGGCACGGTGGTGTCCATGCAGAACGAAAAGTCTCAGCTGCAGAACCGCGCCGCCGCCATGCGCGTGCTGCAGTCCCGCCTGCTGCTCCTCAAGAAGGAGCAGGAGGACGCCGAGAAGAAGGCCTTCGCCGGTGATGTCAAAGCGTCCTGGGGCGACCAGATGCGCTCCTACGTCCTGAACCCCTACCAGATGGTCAAGGACCTCCGCACCGAGCACGAAGTGGGCAACACGTCCGCGGTGTTCGACGGCGCGATCGACGACTTCATCGAAGCCGGCATCCGCTGGCGCACGGATAACCGCAACGCCGAGAAGTAGGAACCTGCGGCGCTGATCGGCCAGGCTTTGGGCTCCAATCATGCGACACGCCCCGCTGACTCCCCGGTGAGGGCCGCCGCCCGTGCGTATAGTCGAGGGGCCGGAGCTCTCCTTCCCCCAAGAGAAAGCCCCCGCACCGGTTGCAGACCCTGCCCACAAAGCCGCGTCCTGCAGGGTATATAGGGTCATGATCCGTTTCGAAAATGTCACCAAGGTCTACGACCAGAACGCCCGGCCTGCGCTGGACTCGGTCAGCCTTGAAATCGACCGTGGTGAATTCGCCTTCCTCGTCGGCGCGTCAGGCTCAGGCAAGTCAACGTTTCTGCGCCTGGTGCTCAAGGAAGACCGCGCCACCTCCGGCATTGTCTACGTCGCGGGCCAAAACGTCGCCAATATCTCCAGCTGGCGGGTGCCGAGGCTCCGCCGGGGGATCGGCGTCGTGTTCCAGGACTTCCGCCTGCTTCCGCAGAAGAACGTCTTCGCGAACGTCGCGTTCGCCATGCAGGTCATCGGCAAGAGCCGCAGCGTCATTCGGGACACCGTCCCCGAAGTCCTCAAGACCGTTGGCCTCGAAGGCAAGGAGCGGCGCATGCCGCACGAACTTTCCGGCGGCGAGCAGCAGCGCGTGGCCATCGCCCGCGCAGTGGTCAACCGGCCCGGCATCCTGCTCGCGGACGAGCCCACCGGCAACCTGGACCCCACCACCTCCATGGGCATCATGGGCGTCCTGGACAAGATCAACCAGAACGGCACCACGGTGGTCATGGCCACCCACGACGACGACATCGTGAACGAAATGCGCAAACGCGTGGTGGAACTCAAGAACGGTAAGGTCATCCGCGACGAAGCCCGGGCCCTGTACACGTCGATGATTCCCGTCGTGGGACAGTCTCGAAGACTCAAGGATGCCAGCGGACGGGACGACGCCGCGGATACCAACCCGCCCCAGCCGGACCGCTCCCCGCGTTCAGGGGAGGACCAGCTGTGAGGCTCCAGTTCATCCTCGGCGAGATCGGCAGCGGCCTGCGCCGGAACCTCTCCATGGTGGTTTCCGTCATCCTGGTCACCTTCGTTTCACTGACCTTCGTGGGCGCCGCCGGAATGCTCCAGCTGCAGATCAACCAAATGAAGGGCTACTGGTACGACAAAGTCCAGGTGGCCATCTTCCTCTGCGGTGACGGCTCGACGGCGGCCGGCTGCGCCACGGGACCAGTCACGCCGGAGCAGCAGGAGAACCTGCGGACCCTGCTCGAATCACCGGCGGTTTCCCAATACATCAACGACTTCCAGTTCGAATCCAAGGAAGATGCGTACAAGCACTTCAAGGAGCAGTTCTCGAACTCGCCCATCGTCGACTCCGTCACCCCCGACCAGCTTCCCGCGTCGTTCCGGATCAACATGAAGGACCCGGAAAAGTACCAGATCATCAGCGAGACGTTCGCCTCGCAGCCCGGCGTGGAGACGGTCATTGATCAGCGGCAGGTCCTGGAGCGGCTGTTTTCCGTAATGAACGCGGCGTCGCTGGTGGCGGTGAGTATCGCCGGAGTGATGACGGTCTGCGCCATCCTGCTCATCGCCACCACCATCCGGCTCTCGGCGTTCAGCAGACGGCGCGAGACGGGAATCATGAGGCTCGTGGGCGCCTCAAAGATCGTGATCCAGCTGCCGTTCATCCTTGAAGGCGTGATTGCCGCCGTGATCGGGGCAGCCTTGGCGTCGGGGACACTGTGGGCCGTGGCCCATTTCTTCCTCGGCGAATTCATGTCCAAGCAGTATCCGGATACGGCCTTTATTTCTCCCGCGCAGACGCTGCTCCTGGCTCCCGCCCTTATCGGCCTGGGTGTTGTCCTGGCGGGTACTTCATCTCTTCTGACACTCCGCCGATACTTGAGGGTGTAAGTCCATGCACGAACAAATGCTCGAAAACTGGGCAAAACCTGCGCATGTACAGGGGGCAAGCCGGTCAGAATTGGCTGAAAAGCTCGGCATGAGCAAACAGTCAGCCTTGGGAGAAATTCAAATGACAAATTCAGGGGACCAGATACCGGCCGCCAGAGGGAATTTCCTCGCCCGAAGCAGCTTCATTGCCATCGCCCCCGCGGCATTGCTCTGGAGCCTCCTCGCGGTGCTCACTGTCGAACCGAAGGAATGCCCATGCTGACGAAGACCGCCCGGCCCCCGCGAACCGGCCCGGTGGGACGCCAAAGCAGGATCATCAGTGCCGCCCTCGCAATGATGTTGGCGGCTAGCCTGGGCGCCTCGGCTCCGGCAGCCTTCGCTGACGATCTCGAAGACCAGCAGGCCGCGCTCAAGGCTGAGGCGGCTCGCGTCCAGCAGTCGCTGGAATTCGTGGACGCAAGAATCTCCAAGGTAGCCGCGGACCTGGTTGTCTTCCGCGGCCAGCTCCCGGCTGCGCAGCAGGCATTGCTTGAGGCGCAGGGCCGCGTGGCCAGCGCCGTGAAAGAGGTGGAAGCACTCGCCGCCCGGGTTGATCTTGCCCAGCAGAGCAAGGCCAAGATCACCCAGCAGCTGGATACGGACAAGCAGAAGATCGCCAGCACCAAGAAGCTCATTGGCCAGATTGCCACGCAGGCCTACAAGTCCGGCGGAGTGCCGTCGAATCTGACGCTCTTCTTCGGCTCCAACAACACGGGCAGTCTCACGGACACCATGGACCTGGCAGACCAGGCCATGCGCAGCCAGAACTCGGCGATGGATAAGCTGTCGCAGCAGAACGCCACCAACGTGAACTCGCAGGCCCGCCTCGAGGCGGTCGAAGCGGAGATCAAGGACCTCAAGGCCAAGGCCGATGCCGCGCTGGCCAAGGAGAAGGCGGCCCGGGACGAGGCAGCTGCCAAGAAGGCCAAGGTGGACAAGCTGATCGCCGATACCGCCCGGCTCAACAGGGAACTGGAAGCCGCAAGGCCGGGAATCCAGAAGAAGCTCGCGACGGTCAAGGCCCGGCAGGACGCCGTCGCGGCCGACATCGTCGAACGCGACCGGAAGCTGCGTGAAGCCTGGGAGGCGGAGCAGCGCCGTCTGGCGGCCATTGCCGCGGCAGCGGCCAAGGCAAAGGGCGAGGCTCCGAAGCCCTACGCTCCGGTGACCGGTCCGCCGTCGGCCTTCGGACTCCGCCACCCGTTCTCCGACGGCGTGCCCATCACGTCCGGATTCGGCTGGCGGGCAACACCGCCGGGAACCGTCGACTTCTACGGCTCCGGCGGGTACATGCACACCGGCATTGACTTTGGCGCCGCCTGCGGCACGCCGGTCTATGCGCCGGCAGCGGGCACCGTCTTCTCGGCCGGCTGGGCGGACGACGGCGGCGGCAATAACGTCAAGATCTCCCACGGCGTGGTCCAGGGGAACTCGCTGACCACGATCTTCTACCACAACAGCAGCGTCACCGTCTCGCCGGGCCAGCACGTCAGCCAGGGCCAGCTCATCGCCTACTCCGGCACCACCGGAAACTCCACGGGCTGCCACTCGCACTTCGAGACCTGGCTCAACGGAGAAGCGGTGGACCCGATGCGCTTGCTGTGAGGCGCGCGTCAGCTGTGAATGAAGTGTCCGCGGCGCAGAGATGCAGGCGCATCCGTGCCCTGCATCTACTGCCGTAGACTTGTATGACCTTGTTCCGAAGCCTTCGGAACAGCCAAATTTTGAGATCTGAGGAGTTCCACCGTGCCCAAAGAAAGTGGCCGTAAGGTAGTGGCCACCAACCGGAAGGCCCGGCACGACTACCATGTCCTGGACACGTACGAGGCCGGCATCGCCCTCATGGGCACCGAGGTGAAATCCCTCCGCGAGGGGCACGCCTCCATGGTTGATGGCTTCTGCACGTTCTACAACGACGAACTCTGGATGGAAGGGATCCACATTCCCGAGTACAACCAGGGAAGCTGGACCAACCATGCCGCACGGCGGCGCCGCAAACTGCTGCTGCACCGCGAGGAGCTCATCAAGATCTCCCATAAGATCCGCGAGTCCGGCTTTACGATTGTGCCCCTGCAGCTGTACTTCCTGGACGGCCGGGCCAAGGTGGAGATCGGGGTTGCCCGGGGCAAGAAGGAGTACGACAAGCGCCAGACGCTCCGGGAACAGCAGGACAAGCGCGAGGCGCTCCGGGTCATGCGGGAACGCAACCGCCGCTAGGAATGATTCGCCCTGCGGATGCGTTATGATAGGTAGTCCGGCAGGGATCTGGTACTTGTACCGCTGGCCCTACCGGCTTGGTAACAAAATACGGGGATGATCGGTTTCGACGATGTTAGTCGCGACAGGTGAAGCGGGCCGAGGATGCAGAATTATCTCGTAAACGCTGTCTGCAAACCAATAAGTGCCGAATCTAAGCGCACTGACTTCGCTCTTGCTGCCTAAGCAGTAAGACAGTCCGTCAGCCCGAGGTTGCTATCGCCCCGGATCCTGGCGTCATTTAGATAGCCACTGCTGTTTGCCCCCGTCATCGGGGCAACCGGGACTCTTAGATGACTGGGCCCGGATCAGCCGCCTGTTTGCAGGACGGCTGGGGCCGAGAAACTCCGACGCAAACTGCGCCCGGAGAAGCCCTGACAACACGACATCGGACGGGGGTTCAATTCCCCCCATCTCCACGGTTACTACCAAGAGGCTAGCGCCCGGACCCAGGTCCGGGCGCTAGCTGTTTAACTGCACTAGTTGTTTAATTGGCCCCTGTTCACCTACGGCGTAGCGCACACGGGACTAGCGCGGGCGCCGCCGGAGTTGTTTCAGATAGCACTCAATCCTCAGCACGTATTTCAGGCCAAGGGAGGCGCGCCATGTCCACGGCGCCTGCAAGCTCATCCGATCCAGTCGGCGACGACGGACCGCTGGATGCCTACTCGGAGACGGTGATCAGGGTGGCCCGGACGGTCACACCGCACGTCGCAGCCATCGAGATGACCGGAAACCGGCGGAACGGCAGATTCCGCGTCGGTGCCGGGTCTGCCGTGCTCTTCACGGAGGACGGATACCTGCTCACCAACGCGCATGTGGTGGCCGGGACGCAGAAGGGCCGGGCGGTCTTTGCCGACGGCTCCGGAACGGACCTTGAAGTGGTGGGAGCGGATCCGTTGTCGGACCTTGCCGTGATCCGGGGCCGGGCGCCGCATGTGCCTCCGGCGGAATTCGGTGATGCGGAATCCCTCCGCGTGGGTCAGCTGGTCATCGCGGTCGGCAATCCCCTCGGACTCGCCGGCTCGGTGACGGCCGGCGTCGTCAGCGGACTGGGCCGGGCCATTCCCGTGTGGGCAGGCCGCAACCGCAGGGTGATCGAGGACGTCATCCAGACGGACGCGGCCCTGAACGCCGGAAGTTCGGGAGGTGCGCTGGCCGATGCCCGCAGCCGGATCGTGGGGATCAACACCGCAGTGGCCGGAGCAGGCTTGGGACTGGCCGTGCCCATCAACACCACTTCCCGGCGCATCATCTCCGCTCTCCTGGCTGACGGCCGCGTGCGGCGGGCCTATCTGGGTGTGGTCAGCACGCCCATCCGGCTGGGTGCAAGCGTCGTGGTCCGCACCGGGCAGCGCGAAGGGCTGCGCGTCGTTGAAGTCCTGTCGGGTTCACCCGCAGAGCAGGCAGGCCTGCGGGCCGGCGACGTGTTGCTCCGGGCAGGCTCCCGGCCGGTCAGCAACGCCGAAAGCCTGCAGAAACTCCTCTTCGCGGAGGCTATCGGGGTGCCCATGACCATTGCGATACTCCGTGACGGGCGCGAACAGGAAATTGTGGCCGTGCCCGGAGAAATGGCGGATGGCAGCTAGCGTCCACAAGAAAGCGGGGCCGGATTCCGGCCCCGCTTTCCTATTTTCGACCTGATCCTGCAGTCAGCGCTTCTTCAGATGGGCGACCGGGTCCGGGGCGCCTTCGATGGGTCCCTTGGCCTTCTTGTCCGCCCGTTTTTGCTTGATGGTTTTGCCCGCTTTTTTCTGCTGCTGCTGGTGCGGTGTCTTGTCCGGCATGGCGCGCTCCCTCGTATGGAGGGGTACGAGAGTGCCCCTCCATACGTAAATTACGCCTGTTTCAGGCCAAATGTAACTGCGGGGTGGGGGAGCTTCCGACTCATGCGGAGACGTCGGCGATGCCCACGAAACGGGTGCCCACGCCGTCGAACTCGCTCCGTACGAACCCCGGCGCCGGGGGCGGGATCTCGGCCGGGCTGTGATGCGCGCAGCTGACATAGGTGAAGTCAGGCCACCATTTCTTGGGCCTGGCCGCCTCCGAATAGCCGCAGACGTCGCACGTCAAATGCACCCAGACGGGCCGCTTGCCCGTCCGGTTGGCGCGGGACTGCAGCAGCCACTGCGGCGGGTTGTCCAGGAATTCGCCCAGCTCGGCCTCCGACAGCCACTTGGGTATGCCGTGGCGCTGGGCCATTTCCAGGGGTACATCAAGGGCAATTGCCGCATCGCGTCTGCTAATCATCACAGTCCACGATACGGTAAGGCTCGGCCGCTGCCGGCCGGAGTGCCGTCCCGCCGGCGGGGTTAGGGCAGCGGACGTACGACGGCGGTGCTACCGCCGCCTCGGAAGGCGGCCACGGTTCCGGCGGCCTACCCGCCGCTAAGCGCGATCCCGGCAGCCGCAGCCGCCACGCCGGTCAGGAGATTGGCACAGATGTTGAGCACGGCGGCCAGATAGCGCTGCTCGCTGACAAGGCGCACGGTGGCCGTGGTCCAGGAACTGAAGGTGGTCAGGCCGCCTGCTAGCCCGGTGGCCAGCGCTGCATGCCATTCCGGCCCGAACCGGCTGCTGAGGCCGATGGACAGCCCGATGACCAGGCATCCGGCGACATTGACCAGCAAGGTGGCCCAGGGCCAGTGGCGCCGCGGAGTCGAGCGGCCGGCCAACAGAGCGTCCACCCCAAACCGGATGAGGGCTCCGGCCATGCCGAACAGGCCCACCAGGACCGCGGTCACGGGCGGCCCCCAGGCAGACCGTCCAGCACCTTGCCGAGCCGCCAGCCGGCTGCGGCGGCGCCCAGGCCGAGCACGACGGAGAGGCACAGGTACGCAACCCACACGCCGTGGAATCCCTCCCTGGCCAGCCGGTCCACGGAAAGGACGAGTGCCGAGAAGGTGGTGAACGATCCGAGCACGCCGGGGCCGATGGCGGCACGGAGCCAGAATGCGGTGTGGGGCCGAGCGATCCAGATGGTGGTGAGCGCGCCCAGGACGAAGCTACCGGCAACGTTGATGCCCAGCGTGGTCCACGGCACGGACCCCTCTGGCTCGGGGAACAGCAGGACCAGCGCGTACCGCAGCTCCGTCCCCACCAGCCCGCCCGCGGCCACCGCCGCCCAGACCCGCCACCCGTGGCCGGCGGCTGTTTTCCGGGCGGATGCGCCGTCACCGGCGGCGCGCTTTAGCCGGGGGCTGGATTTCACCGGCAAACCGCCGTCGCGCGGAGACCATTCACTGAGAGGCCGTTCACTCAGAGCCCGGCCATCCGGCAGCCGGCATGCGCGGAGTCGCTGTGCACCCACAGGGCGGACGCGACCTCGTCCGCGAGGTCGAACTCCCGGCTCGCCCCGGCGGAACTGATGCGCACCACGAGGGCGCCGCCGAACGGCTTGCGGCCCCTGACCTCAACGGCGGCGTCCAGGTCGATCCTTTCGGCGGAAAGGTAGCGGAGCAGTTCCGGATTTTCATCGCTGATCCGGGTGATCCTGCCGGTGTGCCCGTCGTCGAGTTCACTCATGCGGTGGGCAGAGGGCATTTGCACCGTGCCGTCCGCGGAGGGAATGGGATCACCATGCGGGTCCCTGGTCGGGTTTCCCAGCCGGGCCGCCATCCGTTCGATGAAGGTGTCCGAGACCGCGTGCTCCAGCTGCTCGGCTTCATCGTGGACTTCATCCCAGCTGTAGCCGAGGTCCTGGACGAGGTAGGTTTCAATGAGGCGATGCCGGCGGACCATGGACAGGGCAAGCCGGACGCCCTGCGCCGTCAGGGTGATGGCGCTGTACGGCTTGTGCAGGACCAGGCCCTGGTCCTTGAGCTTGCGCACCATCTCGGAGACCGAGGAGTTGGCCACGCCAAGGCGCTGTGCCAGTTGGGTGGACGTAATGGGCTTGTCCTGCCACTCCGTGAAGGAATAGATGACCTTGACGTAGTCCTCGATCGAGGAGGATGGCGTGCTGGTCTTCACGGATCCAAGCCTACCCGGTGCGGGTGCGGCATCATGCCTTCGCTGCCCGCCATGTCTGGGTGAGGTAGGGCAGGAGCAGCAGCTCGCCGTCTGCATGTCCCAGGTGTTCGTGGAGGTACCAGTCGAGATTGCCGGTGACCTTGGCGCGGGTGGCTTCGTTGGCCCCGAGGTAGTAGCTGCGCGACTTGACCAGCTCGAGGATGTCGCCCGGGGTGACGGGATCTTCCCAGCGGGTCAGGTGGCCTTCCAGCCCCGTGAATTCCGGGCCTATCCGGGGGCGGAAGTCGGGCTTGTGGACATCCCCTGCGTGCATGATGCGGGAGAGCCGGTGGACCCATGGCACGGAGGTGTCCAGCTGGTTCCAGATCAGGCCGAGCACGCCGCGCGGTTTCAGGATCCGCGCGATCTCGGCGCTGGCCAGCAGGGGATCGCACCAGTGCCACGCCTGCGCCACTGTGACGACGTCGAAGGCCGCGGCGGGCAGCCCGGTGTCCTCCGCGGTACCTTCCAGCGCCTCCACCATCGGGTAGGCGATGCGGAGCTGATCAAGCATGTCCGGCGAGGGGTCCACGGCGCTGACAGCGAGGCCGCGTTCCACGAGGAGAGCGGTGTACTTGCCGGTGCCGGCGCCCAGATCCGCGGCCGTGCCGGCGCCGGCGGGGATGAGCCAGCCCGCGGAATCAGCGGGGTAGCCGGGACGGACCCGGTGGTAGTGCTCGCCGCCGTCCTGGAAGCTTTCCCCGAGCTCCTGCCGCCGCCCGTGATCGAGTTTGGGACCACCCCGTGCCACGCGCAGTCTCCTTAGGCCATGCCGAAAATTTACCCTTCGAATTTACCGCATGGAGCTGGCCGCCGCATTGCCGTCGTCAGTCCTGGGCGCACGGGGCCGCACCAGCGGTGCCCGGCGTATTGGGCGCCCAGTCAGGGTAGGTGCGGGTGTCGTTGGCCGGAACCCAGCGTCCGGAATCCACCACGTAGTCCCAGCCGAGGCCGGTCCGGCGGAGCTCCTCGATGCCGGCCAGCAGGCGCTGGGCATCCTCGAGCCTGGAACCCACGCCGAAGCTTGCGCGCAGGGACCCGGACGGGAGGCCGAGGCGCTTGAGGAGCGGGTGGGCACAGAAGCGGCCGTCACGGAGTCCCACGCCGTGCTCGGCCGACAGATAGGCCGCCACCAGGCCGGCGTCGTAACCGGCCACGGAGAAGTTGACGACGCCGATCGTGTCCGTGTCCGGGTTGGTGTCGGAGAAAATCTGGTGGACGGTGACGCCGTCGATCCTCTGCAGCCCCTCGACGAGGAAGGACCGGATGGCGGCCTCATGCGCGTGCCAGCGCTCCTGGTCCAGCGCCGCAACCACCTGGGTTGCCCGGGCGAGCGTGGCCGCGCCCAGGACGTTGGGGGAGCCGCCCTCATGGCGGGCGGGGCCGGTGGCCCAGCTGACGCCGTCGAGCCTGGCCTCGCTGACGGCGCCGCCGCCCGCGAGGTGGGGCGTGCCGGCGTCGAGCCAGTCCGGCCGCCCGATCAGCACGCCGGCGCCGAACGGCGCGTAGAGCTTGTGGCCCGAGAAGGCGAGGTAGTCGACGTCGTCCGCGGCGATGTTGATCCGGCGGTGCGGCGCGAGCTGCGCGGCATCCACAGCGATCCTGGCACCGAATTCGTGGGCCAGCGCGGCGAGGCGGCGGATGGGCAGGATTTCACCGGTGACGTTGGACGCGCCGGTGACGGCGAGGAGGCTGACGTCGCCGTGCTCCAGCTCGGCGCGCAGGGTTGCGATGGTGCCTTCAATCGTTTCAGAGGCCACGACGCTGCGGTGCGGCACGCCCTGCCACGGCAGCAGGTTGGCGTGGTGCTCGATGTCGAGGTACAGGACCTCGCCGGTGTGGTGGTGGTCCACCACGGGCAGGCAGCCGGCCAGCAGGTTCAGGGAATCGGTGGTGTTCCGGGTGAAGATCACCGAGTCATCCGCGCGGCCGCCGACGAATTCCCGGACGATGTTCCTGGCATTCTCGTAGACGGAGGTGCTGATCTGCGAGGCGTAGCCGGCGCCGCGGTGCACGCTGGCGTAGTAGGGCAGGATCTCGTTGAGATAGGCCGACACAACAGACAGCGCCGGTGCGGACGCTCCGTAGTCAAGGTTGGCGTAGCGGACGTGTCCGCCCTGGATCAGCGGCGCCTGGATCTCGGCGCCGGTGACCGCAGCCAGGGGACGGCCGGCAGCGGCCACGCGGTCGTCAAGCAGTCCGGTGCCGGCGGTGGAAGGGAAGATTGCAGTCGTCATGGGACCTCGCTCTGAAAGGACCCCTTCTGACGGGGATCCGCGCTTGCCGGGTCCGTTCCGGACCGGCCTGGTCGTCACCCGGGGCACCCCACCGCGAATGGAGGGTTGCCGGCCAGCAAACCGGGGTTTAGCGCTGGCACTCGTGACCTGTTACGAGCCTAGGACATCCCGGCGGGGGATGAAAAAGGCGGACGCGAATATTAAGCCGTTTGTTACGGGGGAGTTGAATCGCCCGGATTGCCGAATAAACGACGGCGGACGCCTCCTGAGGGGGGCGCCCGCCGTCGTAATATTTTTTGGGAAAGGATCGGGAAGTGGCCTAGAGCAAATCATCCAGCTGCGGATTGAGGCGCTTGAGGACCTCCGAATGCAGGATGGAGTTCGTGGCCAGGGCGTTGCCGCCGAACGGGCCGTCGGTTCCCTCCAGCGAGGTGAAGCGGCCGCCCGCCTCCGTGACGATCGGGACCAAGGCAGCCATGTCGTAGAGGTTCAGTTCCGGCTCGCAGGCGATGTCGACTGCGCCTTCGGCCACCAGGCAGTAGGACCAGAAATCACCGAAGGCCCGGGTCCGCCACACATCCTCGGTAAGGCCCAGGAACTCGTCCAGGTTTCCCCGCTCCTTCCAGCCGCCGAGGCTGGAATAGGACAGCGAGGCATCCGACAGCTTGGAGACGTTAGAGACCTTGAGCCGGGTGGCGGCGGCAAGCGAACGGCCCATGTAGGCGCCCGCTCCCTTGGCAGCCCACCAGCGCTTGCCGAGTGCCGGCGCGCTGACCAGGCCCACTACGGGCTCGCCCTCATCGACGAGGGCGATCAGCGTGGCCCAGACGGGAACCCCTCGGACGAAGTTCTTGGTCCCGTCGATCGGGTCGATGATCCAGCGCCGGGAGCCGTGGCCGGAACTGCCGAACTCCTCGCCGAGGACGGCATCGCGGGGGCGGGAACGGGACAGTTGGCCGCGGATGGACTCCTCGGCGGCCTTGTCGGCATCCGTGACCGGCGTCAGATCTGGCTTGGTTTCGATCTGAAGGTCAAGCGCCTTGAACCGGCTCATGGTCTGGTCATCCACGGAATCCGCCAGCACATGGGCAAGTCTCAGGTCATCGTTGTAGCTCGAAGCGGGTTGGGTCATGGTTCCAAACTACCGTCAAAGGCCCGGCCGGGCGGGGATGTCTGCCCGCGTGAGGCGCCGCGAAGCCTAGCTGACGCTGCCCAGTTCCTTTGTTTCCTGGGCTTCCATGCGGGGATCGGTGCCCAGCAGGCGGCGCAGCGACGCGAGCCGGGCGGCTCCGGAGGGGCCAGCGTGGCCGCCCGCAACCCACGCGTCCACGCCGCAGTTGACGGCGGTGGCATCGTGTTTGCAGCCGCGTTCGCAGGCCTCGGTGCCAGGCGCCAGGTCGGGGAACGAATGGAGGATCCGGTCCGGGTCAACGTGTGCCAGGCCGAAGGAGCGGATGCCGGGGGTGTCGATGATCCAGCTTCCTGAGGGGGCATCGGCCAGCTTGAGTGCCAGGGCAGACGACGACGTGTGCCGGCCGCGCCCCGTGACGGCGTTAACGCCGCCGGTGGCCCGTTCTGCCCCGGTCAGGGCGTTGACCATGGTGGACTTGCCGACGCCGGAGTGGCCCAGCATCACCGTGACTTTGCCGTCCAGGTGGGCGCGGAGCTGCGAGACCGCCTCAAGATCGAGCCGGGCGGACAGGCCGTCGTCGGACCGGGCATCGATGCCCGACGCCGCCGAGTCGGCCGTGCGGCTAATGATGACGGGAAAGTCGAGGTGCCGGTAGTTGTCGAGCAGCTCTGCAGGGTCCTTGACGTCCGCCTTGGTGACGAGCAGCAGCGGCTCGATGCCGGCGTCGTACGCCGCCACGAGGGCGCGGTCAATGAAGCCGGTGCGCGGTTCCGGGTTGGCGGCAGCCACGACCACCACGAGCTGGTCCGCGTTGGCCACCACCGCGCGTTCGATCGGGTCGGTGTCGTCGGCGCTGCGGCGCAGGAGCGTTTTCCGGTCCTGGATCTTCACGAGGCGGGCGAGCGTGTCCGGCTCGCCGGACACGTCGCCCACGAGGGACACGAAGTCGCCGGCCACCACAGGGTTGCGGCGGAGTTCGCGGGCCCGGGCGGCGATGACCGTCCGTTCATCGCCGGAGTCCTCGCCCACCACGGCCGTGTAGCGCCCGCGGTCAACGGTGATGATGCGCCCGGTGACGGCGTCCTCATAGGCGGGCCGGTCCTTGGTGCGGGGCCGCGTCCCCTTCTTGTTGGGGCGGATCCGAACATCGGACTCGTCCCAGGAGTCAGTGCTGCGTGCCACCGGGGATCCCTGCGCCGTTCCTATGGGCAGGGGCGCTGCCCTGCGCGAGCATGTCCGCCCACAGCTGCGGGAAGTCCGGCATGGTCTTTGCCGTCGTGGCAATGTCCTGCACTTCGATGCCGTGCACGGCCAGGCCCAGGATCGCACCCGCCGTGGCCATCCGGTGGTCCGCGTAGCTGTACACGACCCCGGCATGGAGGGGTGCGGGCCGGATGATGAGTCCGTCGGGTGTTTCTTCGGCGTCGCCGCCGAGCCGGTTGATTTCAGTGACCAGCGCTGCGAGCCTGTCCGTTTCGTGACCGCGCAGGTGGGCGATGCCGCTCAGGCGCGAGGGCCCGGTGGCCAGCGCGCAGAGCGCGGCGACGGTGGGAGCGAGCTCGCTGGTTTCCGCGAAGTCGGCGCCCTTGATCTCACTGCCGCCGGTGACCGTGAGCGTTCCGGCCTCCAGCGTCACAGTTGCCCCCATGTCGCTGAGAATGCTCCGCCAGAGATCGCCCACCTGGGTGGTGTGTTCGGGCCAGTCCGGTATCCGGACGGTACCGCGCGACGCGAGGGCGGCGGCCAGGAAGGGCCCGGCGTTGGAGAGATCCTGCTCAATCCTCTGATCGAAGGCGCGGATTGCCCCCGGGCTGACTATCCAGTGGTTCGGCGTGGAGTCGTCCACGGAGACGCCGACTCCGCGCAGCACGGCCACAGTCATGTTGATGTGGTCCAGGCTCGGCACGGCGCTTCCGGCATGCTCGAGGTGCAGGCCATCCGTGAACCGTGCCCCGACGAGCAGCAGGGCCGAGACGAACTGGGAGGACGCGCTTGCATCAATGACGAGGTGTCCGCCGCGGACCTCTCCCGTGCCGGCAACCCGGAACGGCAGGGAGGCCGGCATTCCGCCGGATTCACCGCTGACGGCGACGCCGAGCGCAACCAGGGCTTCGATGATGGTTCCCATCGGCCGTGCCCGGGCGTGGGGATCGCCGTCGAAAACGGTGGTACCGCTCCGCAGGGCCGCCAGCGGCGGGACGAAGCGCATGACCGTGCCGGCCAGTCCGCAGTCGATTGCCGCTTCCTGACCGCCCGAATGCGGCGGGATGGGTGTTACCTCGAGGTCCGGGCCGAAAGCACCGTCGCCCGGCACCTCGCGGACTTCTGCGCCGAGTTGGCGCAGCGCTCCGATCATCAGGGCGGAATCACGGGAATGCAGCGGCGCCCGCAGGCGGCACGGGCCGTCGGCCAGGGCAGCGAGCACGAGATACCTGTTGGTCAGGGATTTCGAACCGGGAACGCGGACAGTCGCGTCCACGGGGTGGTCCGCAAACGGCGCGGGCCAATTCGGCGTGGCGCCGGTGTTTTCGACGGGCACGCCCGTGATGGATCCTGTCATTCCTGCTTATGCCCCCACTGCGTGGTCAACGGCCTTGCGGACTGCCTTATCCGCCTTGTGGAGCTTCTTGCCCGTGGTCTTGCGGACATCCGCCGTCAGGTGGCTTGCCGTCTTCCGGGCGTCGGCGGCGAGATGCTCCGCGCGCCAAGCCAGGCTAGGCTTGCCGGCCGTGTCCACCGAGGCCAACAGCACGCCGCCGGTCAGCGTGACGTTCTTCAGCAGCTGGGTGCGGCGGGCGTCCCTGCCTTCCTTGCTGCTGATGTCGGCGCTGCGCCATTCCACGTAAGCGTTCAGCGCCGAGATGACGGCCAGGAGGGTCGCCGAAAACCGAGCGAACTTGCCGCAGGCGAAGAGGACGCCCGCTCCCACCTGTGTTCCGCCGATGAGCCGGGCCAGGACCTTCTCGTCGGCCTGAAAGGGGAGGGTCTCAGCGGCGCGGCGCAGGAGGGGGGACAACTGCTCCACAGTGTCGTCCGCATTCCTGAGCTTGTCCACGCCGGCTAGGACGAAACTTGAGGCCAGCATCGGCCGGGCGAGAAAACGGACAAAGGACATGAATTTCCTCCTGGATGGACGAGCCACGGTTTCTGCGGCGGAGTCGGTTCTAGTCTTGCACTTTTGCGGAATATTTGCCTGCCGCACGTCGTTGTCGAGTACAGGCCCGGAACAGCCTTTCGGGCATTGTCCGGGGTGGTTGCCGGGATTGAATCGTGACCGGGGCGTTGCCCGGGCCGGCCTATCGCAGTTCCATGCAGGCGGCTGGCCCGCGCGGGCAGCGCCGTGCCGGACACACGAATGCTTGATACGAGCTTGATACGCGGGAACAGTCCTGCTGCGCGGGACTAGTGGAGTGGAGATGGAGCTTTGACTTTGGTGAAAGATGCTGTGGGGCTGCGAAGTCCTTCCTGGATGGGCCCCTTTGAGGCGGCGGAGATCAAAGTGCCGGCGTTTGACGTGCTGCGGGCAGTATCCGCCGGAGCGGCGTCTGGCGCCGGAGGCGACTCAGTGCCGGTTCCGCGGATCACAGTAGACTTGAACGCAATGAGCACCGTGGATCCGGCCCTAGAGGCCACACAGGAGGACGGCGCCGGAGACGGCGTCCAGGTCATCAGTACGTCGCAGGCCCCCGAGGCGGTCGAGGAAATCGACGTCGCATCCGAGAGCCCTGAAGCCCGGCGGATCCGTTTTGAGCGCGACGCGATGCAATACGTTGACCAGCTGTATTCGGCGGCCATGCGGATGGCCAGGAACCCTGCGGACGCCGAGGACCTGGTCCAGGAGGCCTACACCAAGGCGTTTTCGGCGTTTCACCAGTACAAGCCGGGTACAAATCTGAAGGCCTGGCTGTACAGGATCCTGACAAATACGTACATCAACCTCTACCGGAAGCGGCAGCGCGAGCCGCTGCAGTCGAATTCGGACACCATCGAGGACTGGCAGCTCGCCCGGGCTGAATCGCACACCTCCAGCGGGCTCCGCTCAGCTGAGGCGGAGGCGCTGGACCACCTGCCTGATTCGGACGTCAAGCGGGCGCTGCAGGCCATCCCGGAGGAGTTCCGGCTCGCTGTCTACTTCGCCGACGTCGAGGGCTTTGCGTACAAAGAAATTTCAGACATCATGAACACCCCCATCGGCACTGTCATGTCCCGGTTGCACCGGGGCCGAAAGATGCTGCGGGACATGTTGGCGGATTACGCCGCCGAACGGGGATTCAAAGCTGCTCCGGACACGAAGGCAGCAGCGGAAAGCAACAATCAGGAGAACAGGAAATGAGCGACTGCCAGGGATTGGGCGATTGCGACGACGCCCGGATGCAACGCATCTACGAGTATCTAGACGGAGCGCTGACCCGCAGTGACCTTGCGGAAATCAAGCATCACCTGGACGAGTGTCCGGAATGCACCGAACAGTACGATCTCGAGTGCGTCATCCGGAACATGGTGAAGCGGTCCTGCACCGAAGCCGCGCCGGAGAACCTGAAGAACGCGATCCTAGACAGGATCCACAACATCAGGCCCGTGGACGCCTGAGGCCAGGCTGAAGCTTAAACGAAAGGCCCCCGCAACCAACAGGTTCCGGGGGCCTTTCGTTTAAGCTTCGGTTCTAGCCGTGGCTTAGGTGTTGGGGCGCTTCCCGTGGTTAGCGCCGCCACGCTTACGGTCACGGCGTTTACGTGCACGCTTGCTCATAGCTGGCCTCCTTAATATCGGTACTCGAAAGAGCTGCCCTCAAGTCTCCCACATCGGTGGACGGGCCGCGAACCGGCTTCCGGTGCGCGGAACTGCCGGCGGATGTTCCCGCCGGCGTACCCGTTGACGGGGTGGTGGGCACCGGGGTTGGGTGATCGGCGGGGGCTGGTCCGTAGGAGACCCAGATGACGTTCACGGCTCCGCCTTCAAGGAATTCCTGATCGAAATGCGTGCCTGGTCAAGCACCGTCCGCACGGTTTCCAGCGTGACGGGCGTAAGGGGGCGCGTGCTGGCCTGCGCCCGAAGTTCCACCCGCAGGTCATCCCGGAATGCCTGGAGCAGCATCTCCGCCTCCTTGAGCACGCGGTGTCCCTCCGGGGACGACCGGGCAGCGGAGCCGGTGAAGTCAGCTGACCTGGCAGCGGAGCGGGCAGCTTCTGCGGTGGCGGCCAGATCGGCGCGCAGGCCCCGCATGTTGCTGCGGATGTCGGCCCGCAACGCGTCTGCCAGCCGCCGGACGGACGCGGCGATGTCGTTCTCCACGCTCGCGAGTTCATCACGCCGGCTGTTCAGCTCGGCCAGGCCTGCCGCCGTGATGCGGTAGTTGGTGCGCCGGCCCTCCGCTTCCGTGGCAACGAGCCCCTCTTCCTCCAGTTTCCCGAGCCTCGGATAGATCGTGCCGGCGCTGGGGGAGTAGGTGCCGCCGAACCTTTCGCTCAGGGCCTTGATGAGTTCGTACCCGTGCTTGGGCCCGGATTCCAGGAGTGCGAGGAGGTACAGGCGCAGTGCGCCGTGGGCAAAGACCGGGGGCATCAGAGCGACGTTTCTGCGTCGGCGGTAGCCTGGCCGTGGAAGATGGAGGTCTTGCCGGACACCGAGTTGGTCCGCACTAGCATCAGCTTGGCATCCGGGCCTGCAATTGTCTGCAGCTTGCCGCCTGGCTGCATGTACTTCTGGTCATCGATCACCACGGCACCGCTGGCGGATTTGGCCACGATGTCCACGCCCACGTCGTGGGGGAGCCTGATGGTCAGGTCGCCGGACACCGAGTTGGCCCCGAAATCGTGGGTGAAGTCCTGAAGGTCGAAGCTCATGTCGCCGCTGACGGTGTTGGCGCGGATGTTGCTGAAGCGGCCCGACGCCGTGACTTCGCCGGAGACGCTTTTCGCCGTCAGGACCCCCCGGTGGTTCCGGGCGATCACTTCTCCGCTGACGGTGTTCACATGGAGGTCACCTGACGTGCCGTCCGACATGACGGAGCCGGACACGGTGTTGAGTTTGGTGTGGCCGCTGATGCCGGACACAAGTCCGTCGCCGCTGACGGTGCCGGCTTCAACCTCGACGCCGGCTGGCACCGCGATGCTGATGACCACGGAATTGTTGCTGTTGTTGTTGACGGACCCCATCAGGTTCTTGAACCAGCCCTGCGGGCCGTGCAGCTGGTGCCGGACCTCAAGGCGTCCATCGGCGACAGTAACAGCCAGGGGGTCACCGTGGACCTCGGAGACCTCGATGCGCGCCACGTCCTCGTCGTGGGTGACGATGTCAAAGCGGCCGCGGACGATGCCGAGCTTCAGCGACGAGACGCCGTCGACGTCGATGGTTTGGGGGCCGGTGACGGTCCACGAGTTCTCTGCCATGATTCCTCCGCTTGCGATATATCGTGACTGTTGAGATCACGATATATCGCAAGCCGCGGAAGATCAAGATATATCGCGAGTAGTTTCGCCTACTCGGGTGTGTCCATCCCCAGCCACTGGAACCAGCCGCGGTGCAGGACGAGCCACGCCATGAGTCCGTAGCCCGCCTGGCCCGGCGTGCCGCCGTTGGCCGCAAGGTCCTGGCGCCATTGCTCATGGCTGACCAGCGGCGAAAAGGTGTCCACATAGAGGTGCTTGCGCCGCGTGGTGACGTCGGCGAAGGCCGTGTTCAGTTCCTCCAGCCGGCGGTTCTGCACCGGGTCCAGGGTGGGCGGCGGCCCTACGACGAAGACTTCGAGCCGCCTCTGGGTGGCGGAGTCGAGGATGTTGGCCAGATTGAGCCTGCTCCGGGCCGTGGACAGCCCGAACTCAATGTCCCGCCCTGACAGCCCGATGACCAGGCGGTTCTCGTAATTGTCGCTGAACCGCCGGCCCGTTTCCTCAAGCCACCGCGCTGCGAGGCCCTCGGTGCCTTCCTGGGGGCAGGGAAGGGCGTAGCTTTCAACCGTCATGCCGTCCTGCGGAGTGCGGGCCAGCACGCGGCCCAGCCAGCCCAGGGCCCGGGGGTCCCCGAGTCCGGCCAGCAGCTCATCTCCAACAGCTGCAATGCGCAGCTTCCTGTCTTCCACTACTACCTCTTCACCTATTTGGAGGGCGCGACCCGCATACGGACCAATTCCGCACGGCGGCGCAAATCCGCAGCCTGCGCCGGCACCATGCCTGTGTCCATTAACTCACGCCGATTAAACAGAACTGCCCGGCTGGAACGGTATGTCACCGTCCGGCCGGGCAGCTGCACTGCTACTTACGCGCGAATGCCTGCTTCAGAAGTGCATCCTGCTCGGCAGCGTGGCGCTTCATGGAGCCGGCAGCGGTTGATGCCGACGCCGGGCGGGAGACCAGGCGAACGTGGCGGTCCAGCGCCGCCGGGAGGTTCAGGCCCATGAACGGCCACGGACCCTGGTTCGCGGGCTCGTCCTGCGCCCACACCACTTCGGCGTTGGGGTACTTGGCCAGCTCGGCTGTGATGTCCTCCTGGGGCAGCGGGTACAGCTGCTCCACGCGGACGATCGCCGTCGTCTTGTCGCCCGTCTTCTGCCGCGTGGACAGAAGGTCGTAGTACAGGCGTCCCGAAACCAGGAGAACGCGTTCGACGGCGTCCGCCGGCAGCTGCTCATGGTCGCCGATGACGGGCCTGAAGCCGCCGGTGGTGAAGTCCTCCACGGACGAAGCGGCGGCCTTGAGGCGCAGCAGCTGCTTCGGCGTGAAGATGATCAGCGGCTTGCGCGGACGGCTGTAAGCCTGGCGGCGCAGGAGGTGGAAGTGCGATGCCGCCGTGGTGGGGTTGGCCACGACCATGTTTTCCTCGGCACACAGCTGCAGGAAGCGTTCGATGCGGGCCGAGGAGTGGTCGGGTCCCTGGCCCTCGTAGCCGTGCGGCAGCATCAGCACGAGAGACGAACGCTGGCCCCACTTCTGCTCCGCGGACGAGATGAACTCATCGATGATGGTCTGCGCGCCGTTGACGAAGTCGCCGAACTGCGCCTCCCACAGCACGAGGGCATCCGGACGCTCCACCGAGTAGCCGTATTCGAAGCCCATGGCCGCGTATTCGGACAGCAGGGAGTCGTAGATCCACAGCTTGGCCTGGTCTTCGGAGAGGTGGGCCAGGGGGGTCCACTCATTGCCCGTGGCGCGGTCGTGGAAGACTGCGTGGCGCTGCACGAACGTGCCGCGGCGGGAGTCCTGGCCGGCGAGCCGGACGGGGACGCCCTCCATAACGAGCGAGCCGAAGGCCGCAAGTTCGCCGAAGCCCCAGTCGATGCCGCCCTCGCGGGACATCTGTTCACGCTTCTCCAGCAGCTGCTTGAGCTTGGCGTGCACGGTGAAGCCCTCCGGAATGTCCAGATGGGCCTTGCCGAGGCGGGCCAGGGTGTCCGTCGAAATTGCGGTGGACGCCGGAGCGTTCGTGCCGGAATCCGACTGCTGTGCCTGGGGCCGCTCGATGTCGGAGACAGCCGCAGAGTCGGCGGTGATGATCGGGATGGGCGAGGTCTGTGCCGCATGCGTTTCGGCGAAGACCCGCTCGAGGCGTTCCTGGTAGTCGCGGAGCAGCTGCTCTGCTTCTTCCTCGGTGATGTCGCCGCGGCCGATCAGCGATTCGGTGTAGAGCTTGCGGACGGAGCGCTTGGCCTCGATGAGGTTGTACATGAGCGGCTGCGTCATCGAGGGGTCATCACCCTCGTTGTGGCCGCGGCGCCGGTAGCAGACCATGTCGATGACGACGTCCTTGTGGAACTTCTGCCGGAACTCGTAGGCGAGCTGGCCGATGCGGACCACTGCTTCCGGATCGTCGCCGTTCACGTGGAACACCGGAGCCTGGATCATCTTGGCGACGTCCGTGGAGTAGGTGGACGAACGCGAAGAGGACGGGGCCGTGGTGAACCCGACCTGGTTGTTGACCACGACGTGGATGGTTCCGCCCGTGCGGTAGCCCCGCAACTGGGAAAGGTTAAGCGTTTCGGCCACCACACCCTGGCCGGCGAACGCTGCGTCACCGTGCACCATGATGGGCAGCACGGGGAAGGCCTCGCCCTGGTCCAGGCGGTCCTGTTTGGCACGCACGATGCCCTCCAGCACGGAGTCCACGGCCTCAAGGTGCGACGGGTTGGCAGCCAGGTAGACCTTGGTCTCCTTGCCGCTGTCCGACGTGAACGTGCCCTCGGTTCCCAGGTGGTACTTGACGTCGCCGGAACCCTGCACCGAGCGGGGATCCTGGGTGCCCTCGAACTCGCGGAAGACCTGCGCATAGGTCTTGCCGGCGATGTTGGTGAGGACGTTGAGCCGGCCGCGGTGGGCCATGCCGATGGCAACCTCGTCCAGTCCGTCGTCGGCCGCATCGGAGATGATGGCGTCAAGCAGCGGAATCAGGGACTCGCCGCCCTCAAGGGAGAAGCGCTTCTGGCCGACGAACTTGGTCTGCAGGAACGTCTCGAAGGCCTCTGCGGCGTTGAGCTTGGAGACGATGCGCAGCTGCTCTTCACGGCTCGGCTTGGAGTACGGGTGCTCCAGCTGGTCCTGGAACCACTTGCGCTCGGAAGGCTCCTGGATGTGCATGTACTCGATGCCCGTGGTGCGGCAGTAGGCGTCGCGGAGCACGCCGAGGATGTCGCGGAATGCCAGCTGCGATTTGCCGCCGAAGCCGCCCGTGGGCCATTCACGGTCCAGGTCCCACAGCGTGAGGCCGTAGGTCAGGACGTCGAGGTCGGGGTGCTTGCGCTGGACGTACTCGAGCGGATCGGTGTCCGCCATGAGGTGGCCGCGGACGCGGTAGGAGTGGATCAGCTGCTGGATCCGGGCAACCTTGTTGATCTGGTCGGACGGGTCCACCTGGAGGTCCGGGCTCCAGCGCACCGGCTCGTAGGGGATGCGCAGGGATTCGAAGATCTCGTCGTAGAAGTCCTGGGCGCCCAGCAGGAGCTGGTGGACCAGCTTGAGGAACTCGCCGCTGCCTGCACCCTGGATGACGCGGTGGTCATACGTGGACGTCAGCGTCAGCACCTTGCTGATGGCGTTGTGCGCGATGATCTTCTCGCTGGCACCCTGGAATTCCGCGGGGTAGTCCAGTGCGCCGACGCCGATGATGGCAGCCTGGCCCTTGGACAGGCGGGGAACAGAGTGGACCGTGCCGATGCCGCCCGGGTTGGTCAGGGACACGGTGGTGCCGGCGTGGTCGTCCGCCGTCAGCTTGCCGGAGCGGGCCCGCTTGATGAGGTCCTCGTAGGTGTGCCAGAACTCGGAGAAGTTGAGCGTTTCCGCTTTCTTGATGTTCGGGACCATGAGCAGGCGCGTGCCATCCGGCTTCGGCATGTCGATTGCGATGCCGAAATTGACGTGGGCGGGCTGGACGGCGACAGGTTTGCCGTCCACCTCGTCGTAGTACACGTTCATGGACGGGAACTGGGACAGTGCCCGGATGACGGCGTAGCCGATCAGGTGGGTGAACGAGACCTTGCCGCCGCGTGCACGGGCGAGGTTGGAGTTGATGACAACGCGGTTGTCGATCAGGAGCTTCGCCGGAATGGCCCGGACGCTTGTGGCGGTCGGCACCTCGAGGCTGGTGACCATGTTCGAGGCGATGGCCTTGGCCGGTCCGCGGAGGACGGAGACAACATCTTCCTCGGGGGCGGTGGGCGCCTTGACGTTCTTCGGAAGCTGGGCCGGAATGGGCTGGGCGCCGGTGCCCGCCTCGGTCTTCTTCGCGCCGTCGCGGGCCACCGTTGCGGGGGCCTTCTTGGCGGGAGCGGCAGGTGCGGCGGCCGGCGACGTTGCCGGCGGTGCCGCAGGTGCCTGGCCCGCGGGAGGAGCAGCAGCCGGGGCCTTGGCAGGCACCGGCGGAGTAACGACGGGCATCTCGCGCGTGGCCGGATTGGCCGTCACGGACGTCACACTCGGAACCCCGTTGGAAGTTGGGCCGCTACCACTGTCAAAAGATTCGAACAGGGGCCACCATTTGGCATCGACCGTATTCTTGTCCTGCTGGTAACGCTCGTACAGTTCGTCAACGAGCCACTCGTTTCCGCCAAATTCCTCTGGTAGACGGTGGCTAGGCTGCTCTGGCACTTGAAATACGCCTCTTCCATGAGTTTGAATTCCCTCTGGTCGCCAAGGTGCCACGGCACAACAATCGAACCAGTTTCTGTGTCCTATGAACCCAGACCTCTGCCAGTCTAGTGACCGTTCCGGCTTAACTGCCAATAAGGGTGACTCAAATCATGTACTGGCCGAATTGTGGCTTGAGAGTGGCCTAAATCCGGGGGCCGCAGGACTTTTCCGATAGCCATGAACGCGGCTTCGGGCGCGCTGTCAATGACCTCTGGCACCGGGCTGCGGGTCTGGGAGGGCGGGGTGTTTCAGCAGCCGCCCCAACGATGCCAGGGGCGGGGGTGTCCGGGGCGCAAGGCGCACCACCGGGGGGCACCGCTGCTCCTGTAGACTGCAATTCTTATGGACAGTAAATCTAGGTGCCGGCCTGGGGGCTGTCAGCCGAGCAGAATCAGCGCCGCACAGCCCACCCGCAGAGCCGGCAATCCCCGTTCACGTTCCCGCCAATGTCCGCCGCTTCACCTCGCCGGGACCTCCCGGGACACTGTCCAGGCCCCGGCCGACCATCCTCCGCCTGGCAGTTTCACCGGCATTGTCTCTCTCGCCAGCGGGCCCCGCACTACATCGGCAGGCCGCTAAATGGAGTGGCTTCTTCTCGCCGCCGGGTTCCTGCTGATCTTCGGCACCGGCTTTTTTGTCGCCGTCGAATTCTCCCTTATAGCGCTCGACCAGCCCACAGTGCAGCGCGCCGTGGATGACGGCGACACCGCCGCAGTTCCGCTGCTCAAGTGCCTCAAATCCCTCTCCACCCAGCTCTCCAGCTGCCAGCTCGGCATCACCATGACAACCCTGCTGACCGGCTATGTCATGGAACCGTCGGTGGGGGCGCTGCTGGAGGCGCCACTGGCCCTGATCGGCCTCCCGGAGGCGATGGCCGGATCTGTCTCCCTGGTGCTCGCCATGGTGATCGCCACCCTGCTCTCCATGCTCCTCGGCGAGCTGGTTCCCAAGAACATGGCGATCGCCCTGTCGTTCCGCATCGGCCGCGCCGTGGCGCGGCCGCAGCTGATGTTCACCGCCGTCTTCAAGCCGGCCATCATCCTGCTCAATGGTTTTTCGAACAAGGTGCTCAATGTCTTCGGGCTCGAAGCAAAGGAAGAGATCTCCGGAGCGCGGACGCCCGCCGAGCTTGCGTCCTTGGTGCGCAGGTCAGCAGCCATGGGAACCCTGGACCCGGGAACCGCAAACTTCATCGCCCGGACCCTGAACTTCTCGGGCCGCACGGCTGCCGATGTGATGACCCCCCGCATCCGGGTCGAGACCATCGACGCAGACCAGCCTGTGTCCGACATCCTCGACGCCGCCCGACGCACCGGATACTCCCGTTTCCCCGTGATCGGCGACTCCACTGACGACATCCGCGGGCTGGTGCACGTGAAGAAGGCCATTGCCGTGCCATCGAAGCGGCGGTCCAAGCTGGAGGCGGGCGCCATCATGACCGATGTCCTCCGGGTGCCGGAAACCATCCACCTCGATGCCCTGCTGGCCGAACTTCGGGAAGGCAACATGCAGCTCGCCGTGGTGCTGGACGAATACGGCGGAACCGCCGGGATCGCCACGCTCGAGGACCTCGTCGAGGAAATCGTGGGCGAAGTGGCCGACGAACACGACAAGGTCCGGCCCGGCCTGCTGCAGAGTGCCTCGGGCGACTGGTATTTCCCGGGCTTGCTGCGGCCGGATGAACTGTCCGAACAGATTCCGGGACTCAGCGTCCCGGACGAAGCGGCCTACGAAACGGTGGGCGGCTACGTCATGAGCGAGCTTGGGCGCATCGCGTCCGTGGGGGACACCGTCATGGTTGGCGGCGGAACCCTGAGCGTCACCAGGATGGACGGACGCCGCATCGACCGGATCTGCTTCAAGCCGGACCGCGAACCCGGCGACGGCTCCGCAGGGGAGTCCCCCGCAGAGAAGTCCTCTGCCAGGAACGGCTCTGCCAGCAATGACTCCGCTAGCAATGGCTCTGCCAGGAACGGCTCCGCCAAGACCGGTTCCTCCCGGAAGGGGTCCGCACGGAAGGGTCCGTCCAGGAACGCTTCGTCCAGGAACACTTCGGCCACGAACGGCGGCACGGCATGAGTGACTGGGTTGGACTTCTCTGGCTGGTGCTGCTGCTGGTCGGCAACGCCTTCTTCGTCGCCGCCGAGTTCGCGGTCATGTCCGCACGTCGAAGCCAGATCGAGCCGCTGGCTGACGCCGGCTCCCTGCGCGCCCAAACCACCCTGCGGGCCATGGAGAACGTGTCGTTGATGCTGGCCTGCGCACAGCTGGGCATCACGGTCTGCTCCCTGTTGATCCTGCTGGTGGCGGAACCGGCAATCCACCACCTGCTGGCCGTTCCCCTGGCTGCACTCGGAGTGCCCATGGAAATTGCCGACGTCGCCGCGTTCGGCGTTGCGCTGATGGTGGTCACGTTCCTTCACGTGACTTTCGGGGAGATGGTGCCGAAGAATATTTCCGTTTCGGTCGCGGACAAGGCCGCCCTGCTCCTGGCTCCGCCCCTGATGTTCGTCGCGCGCATCGTGAACCCGGTGATCGGTGCGCTGAACTGGTCGGCAAACCACATCCTCAAGCTGATGCGGATCGAGCCGAAGGCTGAGGTCAACTCCTCTTTCACCCTGGAGGAAGTCCAGTCCATCGTGCAAGAATCCACCCGGCACGGCCTGGTGGATGATGATGCGGGGCTCATCACGGGCGCGCTCGAGTTCTCGGAACACACGGCCGCCGATGTCATGGTCCCGCTGGACAAGCTGGTCATGATGAAGCCCTCCACCACGCCGCTGGAGTTTGAAAAGGCCGTGAGCCGTACCGGGTTCTCCCGGTTCCCGATGGTGGACGACGACGGCATGCTCGCCGGCTACCTGCACATCAAGGACGTGCTGTCGATTCCCGAATCGGGCTATCAGCATCCGATTGCCGAAAGCCGGATCCGGTCGCTGGCCAACCTTTCGCGCGGCGACGAGATAGAGAATGCGATGTCCGTCATGCAGCGTACCGGTTCCCACCTGGCGCGCGTGATCGGACCCCATGGCCAGACAGAGGGCGTGCTGTTCCTTGAGGACGTGATCGAGCAGCTGGTGGGCGAGATCCGCGACGCAACGCAGGCCAAGGGGATACGCCGGCTGGGCGAGCCCGACGGCGACTAGCAGGGCGCGCTGACGCGGCGGCCGGGGGACAGGCGTCCCCGGCCGCTGCCAATTTCTAAATAGGAATCATTCCTATTTAGCGGTACACTCGGTAGGGTTGTTGATCCCGAAAATGCCATTCCCAGAACTGAGGTTTCCTCCGTGCGCATCACCGTCCGTACTTCCATCACCGCCGCCCTTGCGGGTCTCGGCCTACTGCTCACGGCCTGCGGAACGACGTCGGAAGCCTCCGCACCGACTGCAAGCAACCGCATCCCCGTGGTCACCTCGACCAATGTGTACGGCGAAATCGTTGAGTCCATCGGCGGCAACAAGGTCAATGTCACCGCCATCATTTCCCGGACCAGCCAGGACCCCCACTCCTATGAGGCCACCGCCCAGGACAGGCTGGCCATTTCCAAGGCCAAGCTGGTGCTCGAAAACGGCGGCGGCTACGACGACTTCATCCACACGATGGCCGACGACAACAACATCCCGCATGACAGCATCATCAGCGCCGTGGAAGTATCAGGGCTGGACCCCGCAGCTGACAGCACACCTTCCGCGACGGCGGAAAGCGGCCATGACCATGACCACGGCGCATTCAACGAACACGTCTGGTACAGCCCGCAGGCCATGTCCCGCCTTGCCGACGCCGTGGCCGTGAAACTGGGAACGATCGACCCCGGTTCGGCTGCTGAGTTCACGGCAAATGCCGCTTCCTTCAAGTCGGGACTGACGGAACTCGAAGGAAAGCTCGCCGCCATCAAAAAGGCCCGTGGCGGGTCCCGCGTCGCCGTAACTGAACCCGTGCCGCTCTACCTGCTCGAAGCTGCCGGCCTCGAGAACCGCACCCCGGCCGCGTACACCGCCGCCATCGAAGAGGGCACCGACGTTTCGCCGGCTGTCCTGAAGGCTGCCACGGCGCTGGCAGCCTCGCCGGACACCAAATTGCTGGCCTACAACGAGCAGACGGACGGCCCGCAGACCGAGGCGCTCAAGAATGCGGCCACTGCCGCGGGTACCCCCGTCGTGAATTTCAGCGAGACTTTGCCTGACGGCAAGACGTACCTGCAGTGGATGGCGGACAATGTGGGGAACATCAGCAAAGCCCTGGAGGGCAAGAATTGACCCCAGTCATTAGCCTCCGCAAAGCATCCCTCAAGTTTGGCAAGCGGGCGCTCTGGGAAGACCTGGACCTGGACATTAAGCCCGGGGAATTCTTTGCGGTCCTTGGGCCCAATGGCAGCGGCAAGACCAGCTTCCTCAAGGTGCTTTTGGGCCTGCAGGAACTGCACTCCGGAAACGCAACCCTCGGGGGCCACCCCGTGGAACGGGGCAGCCGGATGATCGGCTACATCCCCCAGCAGAAGCCCTTCCTCCCGGATACCCCCATGCGGGCCCGGGACCTTGTGGGGCTCGGCGTTGACGGCCACCGCTGGGGCGTCCGGGTGCGGAACGCAAAGGCCAACCGCAGGATTGACGAGCTGCTGGACCTTGTAGGGGCAAGTGACTATGCCAAGGTGCCCGTAGGGCAGCTGTCGGGCGGGGAGCAGCAAAGGCTGCGCATCGCACAGGCGCTGGCGACGGACCCCCAGGTGCTGCTCTGTGACGAGCCGCTGCTGTCGCTGGACCTGCACCACCAGCAGGCGGTCAGCGCCCTCATCAACAAGCAATGCCACGAGCAAAAGAGCGCCGTGGTCTTCGTGACCCATGAAATCAATCCGATTATCGACTACGTGGACAGGGTCCTCTACCTGGCCGGAGGCCGGTTCAGCGTGGGCACCCCGCACGAGGTCATGACCACCGACGTCCTGTCCGAGCTTTACGACAGCCACGTGGAAGTGATCCACGCGAACGGCAGGATCGTCGTCGTCGGACTCCCTGACGCCACCACCCACCATCACGACGAGGCGCATGCTGCCGCGGGGGAGGGTCTCTGATGGACCCGGAAGGCATCCTGCAGTCGGTGTTCAACTTTGAAAACTACGGTGAACTGCTGGTCCTGGTGCAGAACTCGCTCTGGGCCGGAGCCGTGCTCGGCCTGCTCGGCGGCCTGGTGGGGACGTTCGTGATGAAGCGCGACCTGGCCTTTGCCGTCCACGGCATCTCCGAACTTTCGTTTGCCGGGGCGGCCTTCGCGCTCCTCATCGGGGCCGACGTCGTGTTCGGTTCGCTGATCGGTTCTGTGGCCGCCGCGCTCCTGCTGGGCCTCATGGGAGTGCGGGCCAGGGACAAGAACTCCATCATCGGCGTGATCATGCCGTTCGGCCTGGGCCTCGGCATCCTGTTCCTGTCACTCTATGAAGGCCGCGCGGCCAACAAGTTCGGCCTGCTGACCGGGCAGATCGTCTCGGTGGACACGGTCCAGCTGCAGGTTCTGGCCGGCACCGCCGTGGTGGTCATGGCTGCGCTTTGCGCCATCTGGCGGCCGCTGAGCTTCGCAAGCGTCGATCCCGAACTCGCCGAGGCGCGCGGCGTCCCGGTGCGGTCGCTGGCGCTGGCCTTCATGGTGCTTCTGGGCGTCAGCGTGGCCCTGTCGATCCAGATTGTCGGCGCGCTGCTTGTCCTTGCCCTGCTGATCACCCCTGCCGCGGCCGCCCTGAGGGTGACGTCGTCGCCCCGCCTGGTGGTGCTCCTGAGCGTGGTGTTCGCCGTGGCCGCAACAGTGGGCGGCATTCTCCTGGCGCTCGGCGGGCGCATCCCCATCAGCCCCTACGTAACCACGCTGTCCTTCCTGATCTACGTGGCGTGCAGGGTGATCGGAAGCATCCGTGCGAAGCGCGGACTCAACGGCAGGGTTATGCGGACTGCTTAGTGCCCGACTGAGTGCTGCCTGACGGCGCGCCGGACGCTGTGCCCGCCTTACGCGCCGAGCAGTCGGGGCACAGGCCGTAAATCTCCACGGTATGCGCCACTTCGGTGAAGCCGTGCTCCTGCGCGGTCCGCGCGGCCCAGGTTTCGACGGCGGGGGCTTCCACCTCCACCGCCTTGCCGCAGTTCCGGCACAGCAGGTGGTGATGGTGCACCGTCACCGCGCACCGGCGGTAGACGGCCTCGCCTTCGCCGTTCCGCAGCACGTCCACCAGCCCCTCATCAGCCAGTGACTGCAGGATCCGGTAGGCCGTAGCCAGGGAGACAGACACTCCTTTGTTTTGGAGTATCCGGTACAGCTCCTGGGTGCTGACGAAGTCATCAAGGTCGTCAAGTGCGGCGCTCACGGCCAGCCGCTGCTTGGTGACACGCTGCTCTTTGCCGCCAGCTGCCGCCGAAGGGGTCAGCTGCCTGCCGTCAGCGCTGGCGCCGTGTGGCATGAATGGACTCGCTTCGCTAAGGGATATTGGCAATGTACAAGATTACCAGCCGGAGCTCCGTGGACACTGCTCGGGGGGATCCCTAGGCTGGCGACATGAAGCTGACAAAATTCACGCACGCGTGCGTCCGGCTGGAACAGGACGGGCGGGTCCTGGTGCTGGATCCCGGGACGTTCTCCGAGTCCGCCGAAGCGCTCGACGGTGCGCACGCAGTCCTCATCACGCACGAGCACCCGGACCACATCGATGTGGCGGCCGTGGCGTCGGCGCTGGAAGGCAATGCGGAGCTGCAGCTCTTCGCGCCGGAGGGCGTGGCGCAGAACCTGCGCACGGAAGCGCCCGGCGCCGAGTCCCGGGTGCATGCCGTGAAGCCGGGAACGTCCTTCGACGCCGCCGGTTTCTCCATCCGGAGCTTCGGCGGCCAGCACGCACTGATCCACCCCCAAGTCCCGGTGGTGGCCAACATCGGCTACCTCGTGGACGAAAACGTGTACCACCCCGGCGACTCGTTCATCATTCCTGACGGCATCAGCGTGCGTACCCTGCTGGTGCCGGTCCACGCGCCCTGGAACAAGGTGAGCGAGGTGGTGGACTTTGTCATCGGGGTCCGCGCGCCGCGGGCATTCCCTATCCACGACGGACTGCTCAACGGTACGGGCCTGGACCTGGTGGAGGGCCACGTCAAGAGGTTGGGTGCCAGGTACGGCACCGAGTTCGTCCACCTCTCCAGCCGTGAATCCGTGGACGTCTAAGTGTTCCAGGCGCCGGTCTTGAAGAACGCGCTGATGGTGTCCTCATGCGGCTCAGGATCCAGTCCCTGCGCGGCCAGCCACGCAGGGTTGTAGTAGCTGCCCGCGTAGCGGTCGCCGCCGTCGCACATCAGTGATACGACGCTGCCCCGCTGCCCGTCGGCGACCATCTGCGCAATCAGCTGCCAGACGCCCCAGAGGTTGGTGCCCGTGGACGGCCCGGCATGAAGGTCCGCCAGGGAGTGGAGGTGCCGCATCGCGGCGACGGAGGCGGCATCCGGCACCTGGATCATGTGGTCGATCACGGCGGGCACGAAGCTGGGCTCCATGCGCGGCCGGCCAATTCCCTCGATCCGGGAGGGAAGGCCGGTGCTGAAGCCGGCCGAACCGCTGCGCCAGCCCGGATAGAAAGCTGAATTCTCCGGATCCACCACGGCCAGCGATGTGTCATGGCGGTGATAGCGGAGGTACCGTCCGATCGTGGCGCTCGTCCCGCCGGTCCCCGCGCCCACCACGATCCACCGCGGAACCGGGTGCTCCTCGAGCGCCAGCTGCTGGAAGATGGACTCGGCGATGTTGTTGTTTCCGCGCCAGTCCGTGGCGCGCTCGGCGTAGGTGAACTGGTCCATGTAGTGGCCGTTGCTCGTGGCTGCCACTTCCGCGGCGGCCGCGTAGACCTCCGAAGCGTGGTCCACGAGCAGGCAGGCGCCGCCGAACTGTTCGATCAGCGCAATCTTTTCCGGGCTGGTGGTGCGCGTCATCACCGCGATGAACGGCAGGCCCAGCAGCTGCGCGAAGTAGGCCTCGGACACCGCCGTGCTGCCGCTGGACGCCTCCACGATCGTGGTGCCCTCCGTGATCCAGCCGTTCACCAGGCCAAACAGGAACAGGGAGCGGGCCAGCCGGTGCTTCAGGCTTCCCGAGCGGTGCGTGGATTCGTCCTTGAGGTAGAGCTGGACGCCCCAGTGCTCCGGCAGCGGCACGGAATACAGGTGGGTGTCAGCCGAACGGTTGTTTTCCGCATTGATCTTCCGGACGGCGTCGTCGGCCCATGCCCGGTTCCTGTTGCCTGCACTGTTCACCGAATCAGCCTACCGGTGCAGGGGCCCCGGAATTGGACTTGCCCCGAGTCAAGGTGCCCGGCGCTAGAGGTGCCCCCGCGCTAGAGTTGGAAGGAGCCAGAGCCGCCCGCAGCCAGAGTTGGACGGGCCGGCGGCGGTCTATCCAAGCCAAAGGAGATTTTGATGGGTACCCTCATGGACGTGTCCGCGCTCAACGCCCGGATGGCCTCCGGACAGCGCACCGTTCTGCTGGATGTCCGCTGGGCGCTGGGAGACCCCGACGGCCGCGCCCACTACCTCAGGGAACACATTCCGGGAGCGGTGTACGTGGACCTTCCCACCGAGCTGGCGGAACCTGCGGAGCCTGCCCGGGGGAGGCATCCGTTGCCGCCGGCCGAAAAGCTGCAGGGGGCCGCACGGCGCTGGGGCGTCTGCGAGGGCGACACCGTGGTCGCCTACGACGATGCCGGCAGCACGTCGGCCGCCCGCCTGTGGTGGATGCTCCGGAACGCCGGCTTCGGCACTGCGTACCTGCTCGACGGCGGCCTGCCCGCCTGGCGCCGGGCCGGGTTCCCGCTCAGGGGCGGCCTCGAGCAGGCGGCCCCGGGCGACGTGACGCTCACCGGGGGAGGCATGCCGGTGATCGACGCCGCGGAAGCCGCCGGATGGGCGGCACGCGGTGTGCTGCTGGACGCGCGGGCCGGCGAGCGGTACCGCGGCGAGATAGAGCCGGTTGACCCGCGGGCCGGCCACATCCCCGGGGCTGTCAGCGCTCCCACCACCGGGAACCTTGACGACGTCGGCCGCTTCCTGCCGACCGAGGAACTCCGGGTCCGCTTCGCTCGCCTTGGAGTCGACGCAGCGACGCCGACGGCGGTGTACTGCGGCAGCGGCGTTACGGCCGCCCATGAGATCGCGGCACTGGAAATCGCCGGCTTCTCCGCGGCGCTCTTCCCTGGATCCTTCTCCGAGTGGTCCAACGATGCGTCCCGGCCGGTGGCGACGGGTCCGGAACCCGGGTGACTCGTGCGGCAACGCCACTTCGGGAACGTTCCGGCCGGCATGGCCCGGCTGGCCCTGATCCGGCTGCGCGGGGTAGCGTCGACGTATGACTCCTGGACGCCCCGTACCGCCGCCGCTTGCCCTGAAGATCTCCCTGGATGAAGGCGCTGCCGAACAGGCGGCCGCAGAAACCGCAGGCCCGAGGGAGGGGCTCCTGGCTGCCGCCCGCGGGGCGGTCTCCAGCACGGGCGGCCTGGTGCCGCTGACAGTGGCCCGGCGGGCGCCCAAGGCCGATGACGTTGAAATTGCCATTGAGTTCTGCGGCCTGTGCCACTCGGACGTGCATGCCACCCGGGGGGAGTGGGGCTCCCAGAACTACCCGCTGGTGCCGGGACACGAGATCGTTGGCCGGGTCAGCCGGGTGGGGTCCGACGTCGGCGATTTTTCGCCGGGGGACCTGGTGGGCGTGGGGTGCCTCGTGGACTCGTGCCGCGAGTGCGAGAGCTGCCTGGACGGTATGGAGCAGTACTGCGAGCGAGGCATGACGGGAACCTACGGCGCGAAGGACGCCCGCAACGGCGATTCCATCACCCAGGGCGGCTACGCGACGTCCGTCGTGGTGGACCGCCGCTATGTGCTGCGCGTGCCGGAAAACCTGGACCCCGCGGCGGCCGCTCCGCTGCTCTGCGCGGGCATCACCACGTTCTCGCCGCTCCGCCACTTCGGCGTTGAGGAAGGCGACGTGGTCGGCGTCGTCGGACTTGGCGGGCTGGGCCACATGGCCGTCAAGCTGGCCAAGGCCATGGGTGCGAGGGTGGTGGTCTTCACCACCTCGGAGTCCAAGGTTTCAGCCGCGCTGGAACTGGGGGCCGACGACGTCGTCCTCTCCCGCGACGACGCCGCGATGGCGGCGGCGAACCGCAGCATCGACCTGATCATCGACACCGTGGCGGCCCCGCACGACCTCAACCCGTTCTTCCGGACGCTGCGCCGGGACGGGGCGCTGTTCCAGCTGGGGCTGCCCTCCGACGCCATGCCGCCGGTCAACCCCGGTGCGCTGATCCGGCGGCGCATCGCGTACGCAGGTTCCCTGATCGGCGGCATCGCGGAGACCCAGGAGATGCTGGACTTCTGCGCCGAGCACGGCGTGGTGTCGGAGATCGAGATTGTCGGAGCGGAGCAGCTGAACGACGCGTATGACCGGATGGTCGCCGGCGACGTCAAGTATCGTTTCGTCCTGGACGTATCCACCCTGCAGGCACCGGCGGAAAGGGCAGACGCATGAGCACGCTGTTCACCAAGATTCTCAACGGGGACATCCCCGGCCGGTTCGTCTGGCGCGAGCCGGACGTTTCCGCGTTCCTGACCATGGGGCCGCTGGCCGACGGTCACACGCTCGTGGTGCCCACCGAGGAAGTGGACCGGTGGACGGACGCCGCGCCGGAAACGCTGGCCCGGGTCATGGAAGTGGCGCGCCGCATCGGCGCCGTGCAGGTGGACGTTTTCGGTGCCGCCCGGGCAGGCCTCATCGTGGCCGGGTACGAGATCAACCACATGCACGTCCACGTGTGGCCCTCCAACAGCATGGCCGATTTCGACTTCGCGTCCGCGGAGCACAACCCGGACCCGGCACTGCTGGACGCGAACGCCGAAAAGCTCCGCGCCGGACTCCGCGGCGCCGGCTACGGGGAATTCGTGCCCGAGGCGTAGGCGCTGGCGGCCTGAGGGGCTAGGCCGCCAGCGCCTTGTTCAGCACGGCACGGATCCGTTTCTCGGAGACGGAGTAGGCGGTGCCCAGTTCGACGGCGAACAGGCTCACCCTCAGTTCTTCGATCATCCACCGGACCTGGGTGAGTTCCGCCCCGGCGCGGCGCCCGGGAAGCAGGGCTGACACGGCGTCGTCGTATTCATCTTCCAGCCGCTGCACAGCGGCCATATGGAGCGCATCGCGCTGGACGTTTCCGGGCAGCTTTTCGAGCCTCTTCTCAATGGCGGCGAGGTAGCGGGGCAGCTGGCTCAGCTGCGCATAACCGGTCCGGGCGACAAATCCGGGGAACACGAGCTGCTCGAGCTCGCTGCGGACGTCGTTGAGCGCGCTGATGAGCGCCAGGCTGGTGGTGCCCTTCAGCTGCTTTTCGATCCGCCGGGTGCTGGCCAGGATGCGTTCCACCACCGCGGTGACACTGAAGACGGTGTCGATCAGCTCGGCGCGGACCTGCTCGTACAGGGCGTCGAAGGATGCCCTGTCCCACGGGAGTTCCTGGGGCGTGAGCTTATCCACTGCCGCGAGGGCGCAGTCGGCAATCAGGGCCGACACCGATCCGTGCGGGTTCTGGCTGAAGGTCAGTTTCTCCGTGTTGTTCAGGTGCTCCAGGACGTAGCGGTCCGGCGACGGCACCCGCAAGGCGAGGAGGCGGATGACGCCGCCGCGCATGGCCTCCTGCTGCTCGGACGCGGACTGGAAGACCCGCAGGGCCACGGTCTTCCCTTCGTCCACGAGTCCGGGGTAGCCGGTTACTGTGTGGCCCTTGACCGTGACGCTGACTTCGCGCTGCACTGTGCCGAATGACCACTCGGCCAGGCCGGACTGTTCGGCGAATCCGGTCGGTGCAGGCGGCCGCCCGTCCTGCCCGGCGGCCTGCGGCGAGCCCTTCTTCGAGGCCCGCGGCGCGGCAGTGGCGGGCGTGGCTCCCAGGGATTCCGCGATGGCACGCCGCGTGGCAGGTGCAAGTCTTTCCTGGAGGGTGTCCAGGTCCTTGCCTTCGTCCAGCACCTTGCCGCGGCTGTCAACCACCTTGAAACTGACGCGGAGGTGGGGCGGAATCGCGTCCCAGTTCCAGGAACCGGGCGGAACGATGTGCCCGCGGATCCGCCGCAGCACCAGCTCGAGGGACGGCTCAAGGTCATCCTCGGCCGGATCGAAATCGGCCTCCAGCGCAGCCACCGCCTGCCTGGCGACGTCCGGGGCCGGCACGAAGTTCTTGCGGATCTGCTTCGGCAGCGACTTGATGAGCGCGGTGACCAGCTCCACCCGCTGGCCGGGGATCAGCCAGCGGAACGCGGCGTCATCGAGCTGGTTGAGGAACAGGACGGGCACCTCGGCAGTGACGCCGTCCGAGGGGTTCGGCGGCGATCCCGGTGCCACAGGGTGGAACTCGTAGGTCAGGGGCAGCTCGAAGCCCTTGTGCAGCCAGGTTTTCGGATAGGCGGATTCGTCGAGGGCGTCGGCGTCGTCGCTCAAAAGCAGCGACTGGTCGAAGTCCAGCAGCGCCGGGTCCTGCTGCCGGGCTTCCTTCCACCACTTGTCGAAGTGCCGCTCCGAAACGACGTCCTTGCCCACCCTGGCGTCGTAGAACTCGAAGAGGGTTTCGTCGTCCACGAGCAGGTCGCGCCGGCGCATCCTCGCTTCGAGTTCCTCCACTTCGTGCAGGAGCGCACGGTTGCGGTGGAAGAATTTGTGGTGGGTTTTCCAGTCGCCTCCGACCAGCGCATGCCGGATGAAGAGCTCCCGGGCCAGGACGGGATCGACTCTGCCGTAATTAATGCGCCGCTGCGCGATGATGGGCACGCCGTAGAGCGTGACCTTCTCATAGGCCATGACCGAGCCCATTTTGGTGGACCAGTGCGGTTCACTGTAGCTGCGCTTGACGAGGTGCGGTGCCACCTGTTCCGCCCAGGCCGGCTCGAACTTCGCGGCAACCCGGGCCCACAGCCGGCTGGTCTCCACGAGTTCCGCGGCCATGACGAACGTGGGCGACTTCTTGAACAGCGCCGAGCCGGGGAAGACGGCGAAGCGGGTGCCGCGGGCTCCGGCGTATTCCCGCTTGCGTTCGTCGAGGATGCCGATGTGGCTCAGGAGCCCGGACAAAAGGCTGATGTGGACGCCCTCGTGGTTGCCCACCGGGTCCGCCTGCCGCTTGTTGTCCAGGCTGATGCCGAGCGGGCGGGCAAGCTGCCGGAGCTGCGCGAACAGGTCCTGCCATTCGCGGACCCTGAGGTAATTGATGAACTCGTTCCGGCAGAGCCTGCGGAACTGCGTGGACGAGAGTTCCTGCTGCTTTTCCTGGATGTAGTTCCAGAGGTTCAGGAAGCCGGTGAAGTCCGAGTTCTCATCGCGGAAGCGGGCGTGCTTTTCGGCGGCCAGCTGCTGCTTGCCTGAGCCGTCCCCCTGGGGGCGCTCGCGCGGGTCCTGTATGGTGAGCGCCGCGGCCAGGATCATGACTTCCCGGACGCAGCCGCGTTTTCCGGCTTCGACAATCATGCGGCCCAGCCGCGGGTCGACCGGAAGCTGCGCCAGTTTCTGCCCGACGGCGGTGAGCCCGCCGGCGTTGCGGCCTGGGCTGTCGCCTCCGGTATCGGCAGTGCCGTCGCCTGCGCGCGCGGCGGACAAGGCGCCGAGCTCCCGGAGCAGGGTGACGCCGTCGTTGATGGCGCGGGAGTCGGGCGGCTCCACGAACGGGAAGTTTTCGATGTCCTTGGGGCCGCGCGCCACGCCCATGGCTGTCATCTGCAGGATGACGGCGGCCAAGTTGGTGCGCAGGATCTCCGGGTCCGTGTAAAAGGGCCGGGATTCGAAGTCCTCTTCGGAATAGAGCCGGATGGCGATGCCGTCCGAAACACGGCCGCAGCGGCCGGAGCGCTGGTTGGCCGAAGCCTGCGAAACCCGCTCGATCGGCAGCCGCTGCACCTTCGTGCGGTGCGAGTAGCGCGAGATGCGGGCAGTTCCCGTGTCAATGACGTACTTGATGCCGGGCACGGTGAGGGAGGTCTCGGCAACGTTGGTGGCCAGGACAATCCGCCGTTTGCTGCCCGGGTTGAAGACGCGGTGCTGTTCCTGCAGGCTTAGGCGGGCAAAGAGCGGAAGCACCTCGGTGCCGGCGAGGCGCCGGTTGGACTGGATCCTGGCGTTCAGGGCTTCCGCGGCGTCGCGGATTTCGCGTTCGCCGGAGAAGAAGATGAGGATGTCGCCGGGCGCCTCCAGGGCCAGCTCGTCGACGGCGTCGCATACCGCGTCCAGCGGGTCCCGGTCCTCCTCGAGTTCGTCGTCGGAGGAGATGTCCTCATCATCACCGGAAGCCGCGCCCCGCGCCGGCTGGGACAGCGGCCGGTAGCGGATCTCCACCGGGAACGTGCGCCCGGAGACTTCAACGATGGGGGCGGGCTCGTCCTCGGAGCTGAAGTGCTTCGCGAAGCGCTCGGGGTCGATGGTGGCCGAGGTAATGATGACTTTCAGGTCCGGGCGCTGCGGCAGGATCCGCTTGAGGTACCCGAGGATGAAGTCGATATTGAGGCTGCGCTCGTGGGCTTCATCGATGATGATGGCGTTGTATTTGCGCAGCAGCTTGTCGCGCTGGATCTCCGCCAGCAGGATGCCGTCGGTCATCAGTTTGACCTTGGTGGACCGGCTGACCTCGCCCGTGAACCGGACCTGGAAGCCCACTTCCTGGCCGATCTCGACGCCGAGTTCGAAGGCAATGCGCTCTGCCACCGTGCGGGCGGCCAGGCGCCGCGGCTGGGTGTGGCCGATCAGGCCGTTCTCGCCCAGCCCCAGCTCAAGGCACATCTTCGGAATCTGGGTTGTCTTACCCGAACCGGTCTCACCGGCGATGATGGTCACCTGGTTGGCCGCTATGGCGGCCATCAGGTCCTCGCGGCGCTCGGAAACCGGCAGCTCGGCGGGGTAGGCGATATGAAAAGTCATGGCTGGAACCAGTCTACTTGGAACTGGTAGCACGCCACGGCAGCCGAAATGGGCCGGATCGCAACAGGTCGCAACAGAACGAGGGACCCGGCTCGGATGGAGCCGGGTCCCTCTTGGCTGTTGTGGGTGGGTGGACGGTTGTGTTCTATCCGCGCTCAACTAGATGATGCGGGTGGTGTAACTGCTGCTGGGAAGGTCGAGTGCTGACCAGTCCCGTATCGAATACTCGGGCGGGGTGTGGCCGCGTCCGTCCCGCAGGACGGCGGTGAACGTTGCGGCTACTGAGATGAGGACCAGGACTACGAGGGCGATTCCGAAGATTTCCATACCTCTATGGTTCTCTTAGGGAAGATCAGAAAGAAGTGGCAGAAATGCCTAAAAAGAGATAATTTCTGCCACAATGGATACATGCTTAAGTCAGTAGCCTTGATCACGGTTCCGCACTTCTCGATCTTCGAGTTCGGCACTGCTTTTGAAGTGTTCGGCATTGACAGGTCGGACCGGGGGACCGGTGTGCCGCAGTTTGATTTCCGGGTCTGTGCTCCCGTCCCGGGCGATATCCCGCTCAAGTCAGGCCTCACCATGAGCGTCACCCGCGGCCTTGAAGCTGCGGCGGACGCCGATCTCGTCATCATGACGCCCTACGGCCGGGAGGACGACGTTCCCGAGGAGGTGCTCGATGCCCTTCGGTCGGCCCACGAGCGCGGCGCCTGGGTGATGTCCATCTGCTCCGGCGCGTTTGCGCTGGCGCGCGCCGGGCTCCTCGACGGACGCCGCTGCACCACGCACTGGCACTACTCGGGTGAACTTGCAGCGCAGTTTCCGAAGGCGCTGGTGGACGAGAACGTCCTGTATGTCCAGGACGACCGGATCATCACGAGCGCCGGAACGGCCGCCGGCATCGATGCCTGCCTGCACCTCGTCCGGGTCGAGTTCGGCGCGGCAGTGGCGGCCGCAATAGCCAGGGACATGGTGGTTCCTCCGCACCGCGACGGCGGGCAGGCCCAGTTCATCGACCGCCCCATGCCTGAATGCGGCTCGCAGCCCATGGAGGAATTGCTGCGGTGGATGGTCCAGAACCTGGATGACGAACATCCCGTCCATGAACTCGCGGCCCGCGTGCACATGTCGCCGAGGACATTTGCCCGCCGGTTCCGTGCCGAGACGGGCGCCACTCCGGCGGCATGGCTCAATTCCCAGCGTGTGCTGCGGGCTCAGGAGCTTCTCGAGTCCACGGAACTGAACATCGATGAAGTGGCGAGGCAGTCCGGATTCGGCCACCCGGTGCTGCTCCGGCACCATTTCGCCAAGGTGCTGGACACCAGCCCGCAGTCCTACCGCAGGGCGTTCCGCGGTCAGCTGGCGCCGGCGGGCTAGGGTCGGAAACAGGCCAGGAGAGCAAGCCGGCTAGGAGTGGAATCCGCCCCGCGCGCGTCCGGCGGGCGATGCCTCCGCTGCGGCCCTGGTGGTGTCCACCAGCACCCGCCACGGCCCGGTCACGGCCCGCTCCGGGAGGGTGGCACGGTGTTCCCCGGCGCGGATGGAATACATGAACCGGTCGGGCTGTCCGTCCTGAATCTGCCGGGAGTCGGGCACGGCATCCCACGGGCAGGCTTCGACGATGGGCTGCCAGTGGTTCTTGTCGCTGGACGTATTGGCTAGGACTGTCCACGTACGGGTCAGCGCGGCAATCCCTCCGCTGCGCTCGACTGTGATCTTCATGGCAAGCTTCCTGGGTTTCCGCGGCTGCCGGGAGGGAGACTGGCCCGCCCTCCCGGCGGTCAGCTAGAGCTTTACCTTCACAGTTTCCCACGCCTTGCGCACGGCGTCATGCTCCGCGGACTCGGTACCGAACAGTTCCCGGGCCGATGCCGCCGTCGCCTTGGCAAAGACGGTGAACGTGGCCGTCGGAGGCAGGGAGCCGCCCGTCAGAGTGTCGTACCAGATCTGCCCCGGCGCCTCCCACGCATTGCCGCCCAATGCCAGCGCAACGAGGCAGAATGCCCGGTTGGGGATGCCGGAGTTGATGTGGACGCCGCCGTTGTCCGCGCTCGTGCGGACATAGGAGTCCATGGAGTCAGGCTGCGGGTCCTTCCCCAGGACGTCGTCGTCGTACGCGGTCCCGGGCGCCTTCATGGATCGCAGGGCCGAGCCTTCGACCTGGGGCGTGAAGAGGCCTTCGCCGATCAGCCAGCTGGCATCTGCGGTGGACTGCTTCCGGACATACTGCTCAACCAGGGCACCGAAGACGTCGGACAGGGACTCGTTGATGGCGCCGGCCTGGTTCCGGTAGGCGAGCCCGGCCGAAAACTGGGTCACACCGTGGGCCAGCTCATGGCCGATCACACTGAGGGAACGTGTGAAGCGTTCGAAGATTTCGCCGTCGCCGTCGCCGAAGACCATTTGCTGGCCGTCCCAGAACGCGTTGTCATAAAGCTTGCCGAAGTGGACCGTGGCGTTAAGGGGCATTCCCCGGTCGTCGATGGAATTCCGCCCGAAGACGTCGGCGTACAGGCTGTGCGTATGGCCCAGGCCGTCGTAGGCCTCGTCAGCGGCAGGATCGCCGGTGGCTGCCTCGCCTTCCTTGCGGACGAGAAGGCCAGGGAGCGACTCCCCGGACTTGGCGTCGAAGACGGACCTGTTGACGGGGCCCGGCCGCAGCTGCCGGATGCCCGGGGGAGCCTCGGCCGCGGTGGCAGCGCGGGCCGCCTGGACGGCCCTGACGTGCCTCAGGGCTTCCTTGGCGGCCCTGGCAACAGCAGAGAACCGGGGCGAATCCTGGGCGGCGAGGCGTCGCAGCATGTAAGGCGGAACGATTGAGCAGAACATGCAGATCAGCCTACGAGCGGCCACGGACAATTCTCTTCAGGCGCACTGACGGCAATGCGCCCACAAGACAAAGCGCCCTCAAGAGACGGAAAGCCCCGGGAGACAGGAAACCCCGCCACTTGCTGGAAGCGGCGGGGTTCATTTGTGCCCTCGATAGGATTCGAACCTACGACCTTCTGCTCCGGAGGCAGACGCTCTATCCCCTGAGCTACGAGGGCAGTCAGGGATCCTGCCGTTCCCGGCCGGACGTCCTAGAGCTTAGCAGGAAGGTGGGCCTGAATGGAAAACCGGCCCCGGTCCGCGGTCCGTGTCAGCCCCGGCCGTCAGTAACCTGCGAACGAGTCCACCTGGATCCGCCGGGCACCGGCCTGCCGCGCTGCCCGGCGCAGGGAGCCCACACTGGCCGGTGAACCCGATATGTAAACCCTGCGACGCGCAATGTCGGGGACCAGATGCTGCAGCGCCGGGCCGTCCAGCCTGGCTCCCGTCTCCGCAACTGCGCCTGCGTCCTCGATGAAGTCCGGTGGAGTGGATCCGTCGGCAAGCCGGGCAATGATGCGCGCTCCGGAGTTCTTCAGTTCGGCCGCATAGGCGAGCTCGGAGGCGTTGCGGGCGAGGTAGAGCAGGACGACGTCCCGCTCCGGGGCCGAGCCGTCGGAGAGGTGCGCAAGGTACGGTGTGATCCCAATTCCCGCTGCGATCAGCAGGACGGGGTCTTTGGATCGCCGCGGGAGGACAAAATCCCCGGCCACTGTGGTGGCGGTGAGTTCATCTCCGGGCTTGAGCGCCAGGAGCTTCTGCTTGGCGGCGGAGACGGGTTCGGCAGTGCCCACGCCGATCTTCACGTGCGGCGCATCGGGGGGACTTGTCAGGCTGAAGACCCGGCGCCGGCCCCTTCCGTCCGGCTTCGCATGCGGCAGGTCCAGCTCCAGGTACTGGCCGGGGGCGTGGCGGAGGGGGCGCCGCGGCTCGAAGACAAATTCCGTCGTCGTCGGTGTGAGCCGGCGCGAGTGCCTGAACAGCAGCCGGACGCTTCCCCGCTGACCGGCCAGGAACGCCAGCAGGTTGCCGACCAGCAGTGCCAGCTCGGGGGAGTTCGCGACGAAGCCGAAGTTGAAGGGCGTTGCAAAGAGGATTCCGACGACGGCGGCCAGCACCAGCTGCTGCCACCGCCGCGGCGGCAGCGTCAGCGGTTCAGTGAGCATGAACCCGACGAAGAAAATTACGGGGCTCTGCGCCAGGGGCTGCCACACGGCACCGCCCGGGTCCACCCCTGACTGCAGGAGCCCGGCCGCCACAATGGACGTGGCCACCACGGTGAAGACCGCGGCCATGAGCATTTTCCGGGTCCGGTAGAGAACCAGCAGGACACCGGGAACCAGCAGCCAAAGCATCGCCGGGGTCCCCGCCCACCAGGTGGCAATATTCAGCCCGGTCAGGCCCGTGATGAACGCGCCCGCAGCTGCGGGATTGAAAATATGCCGTCCGCGCCACGCGAGCGCATATTTTGAGGCGGACGCAAGCACGCAGGCCAGTGCCACTCCGGCGAGATCCACGGCGGCGAACGTCGGACCGAACAGGGTGGGCCAGAACAGGAAATAGAGCAGCAGCCCGGTGATCAGCGATGACTCCGAGTGCGGGCGGACACGGAACAGGGCAGCCAGTGCCCGGTTGGACGCATAGGTCAGCCCCACGCACAGGGCCAGGTGGGCGAGGAGGTGGGGAATCCCGAACGTCAGCCAGCCAAGGGCGTCGAGGACAAGGCTGTAGACGGCCAGGGCGGCAAGAACCAGCAGCACCAGCCGGTACATGGTGAAGCGGCCCAGGAAGGCATCCAGCGCCGTGACTGGCGAGGTCCGCGGCCGGGAGGTTATGGAACTCATGTGAACAGCGCCCCTTCGAATTCCGCGGAGTATTCCGCACTGCCGTTGGAAAAGACCTTAAGCCAGGAAAACCGGAAATGGCGCTCCAGCACCTCGCCGGGGACAAAGAACAGGGCCGTGGCAAGGGCATCGGCCTCCATCGCGGTTCCGGCCATGGCCCAGGTGGCCACGACCGTCCGCACCGGGGCGCCGGTAGTGCCGTCCAGTACATGGTGGAGGCCGTCACCCCAGGCCCGGCGGTTCGAAGCCGAGGCGCACAGGGCGCCGGTGCCGAGGGGGACCGTGCCGATCGCCTTGCTGGAGTCGTACGGATGCTCGAGCGCCACTGTCACCGACGGGCTTCCGCTGTTCAGGAGGTCGCCGCTCGCGTCGATGAAGAACTCGGTGACGCCGTGGCCACGCAGCACTTCGGCCAGGAGGTCCACCAGCTGGCCTTTTCCGGCCGCGCCGATGTCCAGCACGACGGGAGCCTTGGCCGTCACTGAGGTGCCGCGCCATTCCAGGACGTCATCCCAGGCGGGCGGCGCTGTGGCGGCGCCGTGTGGCCGGAGGGAATAGCCGGGTCCGTACCCCAGCTGTTCCAGGCTGCCACCGATGAGCGGGGTCATGGCGCCGTTGCTCAGCGCATACAGGATCCGATACACCGAGGCCAGCGCCGTGGCTTCGGCCGGAAACTCGAAATGGCCGGGCCGGGCGGACATGCGGGACACGAGGGAATCGCCGCGGAACCGCGACCACGTGGAGTCGTATCGCTCCACCTCGGCGAGCACATGACTGCGAGGTGCCGGCCCCAGCGGTTCGGGAGTGGAAATCTCCCAGCTGGTCCCTATTCCTTCAAAGTTGAAGTTGTGCCAGCCCGGGTGCGGCATGGGTCTCCTTTGCCTGCGGTTCAAGTCCACTCTCCCATGCCGCCCCGCAGCCGGTTACAGTGCCTGGGTCTTGATCTCTTCGACGGCCTGGTTGAAGCCGCCGCTGGTCAGGGATGAACCCGCCACCTTGGAGACCTTGATCTCGTCGAGGCTCTTGCCCACCACCTGGTCCGCGATTCCGCTCGCGAACTGTCCTTGGAACTTGCGCGTGTTCGGGTTGGACGGGTGCTCGGTGATCTCGACGGCGGACACCGTTCCGTTGGCCACCGTGAGCTGCACACCCACGGTTTCCGTGCCGTTCGGCGATTTGTAGGTGCCGTCGGCACTGTAGGTGCCGTCTTTGTAGCCTGCGCCGGACGTCGCCAATGCGCTGGAGGACGAGCTCGGTGCCGCCGTGGCCGACGATTCGGAGGTCTGGGTTTCCTGGGCGGCGGGCTGCTGGGCCGAAGGCGCGCAGCCGGCCACCGTGCCGGCGAGGGACAGGCCGGCTATGCCGGCGAAGACGCTTTTGCGGACGGAAGGCTTCACGGGTGTCTCGTTTCGTTTGTACGGGCACTACCGGGTGGATGACGCTCACAATAGGTTAAAGGTTCAAACTGTGAATTTCCCTAGCATTGGCTGTGACGGCGAGGGGGCCGTCGAGGGGGCCTGGGCCCCTCTGGATTCCGCCACATGGCGGGGCCCCCGGTAGGCTAGGAGTGTGACTCCCGAAGAACTCTCCCTCGCCATATCCTCCTGCCTGAAGGACGCCGTTGCAGCCGGCGACATCGCCCTTTCCGAGTCGGCGGTTCCCGACGCCGTCCTGGTGGAGCGACCCAAGAACAGGGAGCACGGCGACTGGGCAACGAACATCGCCCTGCAGTTGGCCAAGAAGGCGGGTACCAACCCGCGGGAGTTCGCCACCATCCTCAGTACGCGGCTCAAGGAGATCTACGGCGTCACGGCCGTAGACATAGCCGGTCCGGGCTTCCTTAACATCACCGTGGACGCGGCAGCAGCCGGGACGCTCGCCAAAGCCATCGTGGAGGCCGGCCCGGAGTACGGCACCAACTCCGCGCTCGCAGGCCACACGGTCAACATGGAGTTCGTCTCCGCCAACCCCACCGGGCCCTTGCACATCGGGCACACCCGCTGGGCGGCTCTGGGTGATTCGATCGCCCGCGTGCTGCGCGCCTCCGGTGCGCAGGTCACGGCCGAGTACTACATCAACGACGCCGGCACCCAGATGAACGTGTTCGCCAACTCCGTCCTGGCGCGCCTCCACGGCCGGGACGTGCCCGAGGGCGGCTACCCGGGCGAGTACATCCGCGACCTCGGCCATGAGGTACTGACCCGGCACCCGGACATCCGTGAACTGACGGACGTTGCGGCCCTCCCGGTTATCCGGGCGGCGGCCTACCAGGCCCAGCTGAAGGACATCCAGGACACCTTGGCGGACTTCGGCGTTTCCTTCGACGTGTTCTTCTCCGAGCAGGAACTGCACGACGCCGGCGCAATCGAGAGCGCCGTCGCCCGCCTGCGCGAGCAGGGCCACGTGTTCGACGACGGCGGTGCCGTCTGGCTGCGCACCACGGACTTCGGCGATGACAAGGACCGCGTGATGATCCGCGCGAACGGCGAACCCACCTACTTCGCCGCGGACGCCGCCTACTACCTGTCCAAGAAGGACCGGGGCTACACCGAAAAGATCTACCTGCTGGGTGCCGACCACCACGGCTACATCCACCGGCTCAAGGCCATCGCCGCCGCCGCGGGGGATGACCCCGAGGTCAACATCGAGGTGCTGATCGGCCAGCTCGTTTCGGTGAACGGCGCCAAGCTTTCCAAGCGCGCTGGCAACATCATCGAGCTCAAGGACCTGATCTCCTGGCTGGGCAAGGACGCCGTGCGCTACTCCCTGGCCCGCTTCCCGGCCGATTCGCCCCTCACCCTGGACCCGGAGCTGCTCAAGAAGCACTCAAACGAGAACCCGGTCTTCTACGTGCAGTACGCCCACGCCCGCTCCCGCGGCACCGCCCGCAACGCCGTGGCCGCCGGCGTGGACCGCAGCGCCTTCGACGCCTCGCTCCTGCACCACCCGACGGAAAATGAGCTGCTGTCCTACCTCGGCAGCTACCCGTCCATCGTGGCCAAGGCCGCGGAACTCCGCGAACCCCACCGGGTGGCCCGCCACCTTGAGGTCATCGCCGGGGCCTACCACCGGTGGTACGACGCCTGCCGCGTTGCCCCGCTGGGCGACGAGGCCGTCACCGACCTCAACCGCACCCGCCTGTGGCTCAACGACGCCACGAGCCAGGTGCTCGCCAACGGCCTGGACCTGCTTGGCGTTTCCGCGCCGGAACGGATGTGAACTGAATGACCGCGCATGCATTGAACCAGTCCTCGCCGCTCGCCCCGGACTGGCTCGCGGTGCCGGCTGACCTGAACGCCCTGCACCCGCCCATGTGGGCTGCCGGAGTGGAGCGGAACGACGACGGCGAACTGGCCCTCGACGGCATTCCGGTCAGCGCGCTGAAGGAACAGTTCGGCACGCCGCTGTTCGTCATGAGCGAGTCCGACTTCCGGGCCCGCGCACGCTCCTTCAAGGATGCCTTCGACGAGGCCTTTGCCGACATCTGCGGGGGAGTGGACGTCTACTACGCCGGCAAATCCTTCCTCTGCACGGCCGTGGCCACGTGGGTGGCTGAGGAAGGCCTGCGGCTCGACACCTGTTCCGGCGGTGAACTGGCCGTGGCTGCCCGCGCCGGCATCGACGGCGCCAACCTCGGCCTGCACGGCAACAACAAGTCCGATGCCGAGATCTCCCGGGCCCTGGACATGAGGCTCGGCCGCATCGTGGTGGACAGCCTGGACGAGCTGGAACGTGTGGCCAAAATCGCCTCCGGCCGGGGCGAGACCGCCAAGGTCATGCTGCGGCTGACTCCCGGAGTGCACGCCCACACCCACGAGTTCATCGCCACCGCCCATGAAGACCAGAAGTTCGGCCTGTCCATGGCAGAGGACTCCACGGAGCAGTCAGGGCTGTCGGCGGCCGAGGAGGCTGTGGCCGCGGCCACGAGCTATCCCGGCATCGAACTGCTGGGACTGCACTGCCACATCGGCTCGCAGATCTTCGAACCCGACGGCTTTGCCCTTGCGGCCGAGAAACTCCTGGGCTTCCTCGCCGAGATGCAGGTGAAGTACTCGATCCAGCTCCCAGAGCTCGATCTCGGCGGCGGCTACGGCATCGCCTACACTCCGGTGGACACGCCCCGCCCGGCAGCCGAAATCGCGCAGGCGATGGCCGCCGTCGTCCGCTCAAAATGCGCTGAGCTGGGCATTTCCGCACCGCGGATCTCCATCGAACCGGGCCGGGCGATCGTGGGCACCAGCACCTTCACGCTGTACGAGGTGGGCACCCTGAAGACCGTCCGCGTCGACGCTCCCGCCAACGGTGACGCGGAATCCGCGGGGGAAAACGTTACGCACCCGCGCCGCTATGTGTCGGTGGACGGGGGCATGAGCGACAACGCCCGTCCGGTGCTGTACGACGCGGATTATTCTGCGATTCTGGCCTCAAGGACCTCCGCAGCGGCTCCGCAGCTGTCCCGCGTAGTGGGCAAACATTGCGAGAGCGGCGACATAGTTGTTAGAGATGTATATCTGCCCGAGGACGTGGCAGCCGGTGATCTGCTCGCTGTACCGGGTACCGGCGCCTACTGCTGGGCCCTGTCAAGCAACTACAACTATCTGGCCCGGCCGGGCGTTGTCGCTGTGCGCGATGGATCCGTCCGGCTGATTGTCCGCGGGGAAACCGAAGAAGATTTGCTGAACCGCGACATGGGAGTCTGAATGACTGAATTGCGAACCCTGAAAGTAGCCCTGCTGGGCTGTGGCAACGTTGGGGCCCAGGTCGCGCGGATTCTCATTGACGACGCTGAGAACCTGGCGCCCCGGACCGGCGCCCACCTGCAGCTCACCGGCATCGCCGTGCGCAACCTGGACACCAAACGTGACGTGGAGCTCCCGCGCGAGCTGTTCACCACCGATGCCGAAACCCTGGTCAAGGACGCCGACCTGGTCATCGAGTTGATGGGCGGCATCGAACCTGCCCGCACCCTGATCCTCGCCGCCATCCGGAACGGCGCCAGCGTGGTCACCGGGAACAAGGCCCTGCTGGCCCAGGACGGCCCCACGCTCTACGAAGCGGCGGACAAAGCGGGCGTACAGCTGTCCTACGAAGCAGCCGTGGCCGGCGCCATCCCCATCCTGCGGCCCATCCGCGACAGCCTGTCCGGCGACCGCATCACCCGCGTGCTCGGCATCGTCAACGGCACCACCAACTTCATCCTGGACCAGATGGACACCACGGGCGCCCAGTTCGCCGATGCCCTCGCGGAGGCCCAGCGGCTCGGCTATGCCGAAGCTGACCCCACGGCCGACGTCGGCGGCCTTGACGCCGCCGCCAAGGCCGCCATCCTCGCGTCGCTTTCCTTCCACACCCGGTTCGACCTCGAGAACGTCCACTGCGAAGGCATCACGGGAGTCAGCGCCGCAGACATCGCCGCCGCCAAGGACGCCGGGTTCGTCATCAAGCTGCTGGCCATCGCAGAGAAACTGACCGCTGCCGACGGAAGCGACGGTGTCTCCGTCCGCGTGCACCCAACCCTGCTGCCGCGCGAGCACCCGCTGGCCGCCGTGCACGGCGCGTTCAACGCCGTCTTCGTCGAAGCCGAGAACGCCGGAGAGCTGATGTTCTACGGCCAGGGAGCCGGCGGCACTCCGACGGCGTCGGCCGTGGTGGGCGACCTTGTCTCCGCCGCCCGCCGGATTGTCCTCGGCGGACCGGCGCAGGTCGAAACGACCAATGGCCAGGTTCCCGCGCTGCCGATCGACGCCGTCAACACGAGCTACTACATCGGCCTGGACGTCGCCGACCAGCCCGGTGTCCTGGCAAAGATCGCCCAGCTCTTCGCGGAGCACGGCGTGTCCATCGAGATCATGCGCCAGACCATCCACCGTGACGCCGACTCCAACGTGGAATCGGCCGAACTGCGGATCGTCACGCACCGCGCAACCGAAGCTGCACTGGCAGCAACCGTCGAGGCCGTCAAGGGCCTTGACGTCATCAATTCCGTTACATCCGTACTGCGGGTAGAAGGAGTCTAAGTGGCTCACCAATGGCGCGGTGTCATCCGCGAATACGCTGATCGTTTGCCCGTAACGGAATCCACCAAGGTCATCACCCTCGGTGAGGGCGGCACGCCGCTGGTCCACGCGCAGAAGCTGTCCGAGCTGACCGGCTCAGAGGTGTACCTCAAGGTGGAGGGCATGAACCCCACCGGATCCTTCAAGGACCGCGGCATGACCATGGCCATGACCGCCGCAGTGGCGTCAGGTGCCAAGGCCGTGGTGTGCGCCTCCACCGGAAACACCTCGGCCTCGGCCGCGGCCTACGCCACCGCAGCCGGCCTGAAGTGCGCCGTGCTGGTGCCAGAGGGCAAGATCTCCATGGGCAAGCTCAGCCAGGCGATCGCGCACGGAGCCACCCTGCTGCAGGTGGACGGCAACTTCGACAACTGCCTGGACATCGCCCGCAAGCTGGGAGAGTCCTACCCGGTCTTCCTGGTGAACTCCGTCAACCCGGCCCGCATCCAGGGCCAGAAGACGGGCGCCTTCGAAATCGTGGACGCCCTTGGCGACGCCCCGGACATCCACGTGCTGCCCGTGGGCAACGCAGGAAACATCACGGCGTACTGGAAGGGCTACAAGGAGTACTCCGCGCCGTTCGAGTCGGAGACTGCCGGTACCCTTCCCGCTGTTTCCACCAGGACCCCCCAGATGTGGGGATTCCAGGCCGCCGGTGCCGCACCGTTTGTGGCCGGCCACCCCATCACCGAGCCGGACACCATCGCCACGGCCATCCGAATCGGCAATCCTGCGTCGTGGGACGGCGCCATCGCGGCCCGCGATGAATCCGGCGGCTTTATCGATGCCGTGACGGACGACGAGATCCTTGCCGCGCACCGCTGGCTGTCCGCCAAGGAGGGCGTCTTCGTGGAGCCCGGCTCCGCCGCCGGCGTGGCGGGCCTGCTGAAGAAGCACGCTGCGGGCGAGGTGCCCTCCGGCAAGACCATTGTCATCACCGTCACCGGCCACGGGCTGAAGGACCCCCAGTGGGCGCTGCGGACCGAAGACGGCAGTGACGTGCAGCCGGTCAAGGTGTCCAACGACGTCGTCACGGTTGCCGCCGAACTGGGACTGGAAGACAAATAGCCTTGGAAACCATGCTCACAGTCCCGGCCGAGTCTGCCGCCGACGCGCCGGCAGTCCCGGCCGGGCAGCTGGTGACCGTACAGGTTCCGGCCACCAGCGCCAACCTGGGCCCCGGGTACGACAGCCTGGGACTGGCCCTGTCGCTGCACGACACCCTTACGGTGGAAACGCTGGCCGGCGGCCAGCTTGAGTTCGAACTCAGCGGCGAAGGCGCGGAAACGCTGCCCCGCGACGCGAGCCACCTTGTGGTCAAGGCCATCACCGAGGCCCTGCATCGCCTGGGGTACCGGCATGACGGCCTCAGGATCACTGCAGACAACGTCAACCCGCACGGCCGCGGCCTGGGTTCCTCGGCGTCTGCCGTCGTAGCAGCGGTCACCGCAGCGAATGCGTTGGTTCCGGAGCAGTCGCGCCGCGGCAAGGACTGGATCCTGCAACTCACCAGTGAGATGGAGGGCCACCCGGACAACGTCGCTCCCGCCATCTACGGCGGCCTGGCACTGTCCTGGCAGGACAGTGACCAGTACAGCAGCACGTGCGCCACGGTGGACGAAGCAGTCATTCCGATCGTCGCCGTTCCGGACTATGAACTGTCCACGGAAGCAGCGCGCGCGTTGCTTCCGGCGTCGATCGGTCACCACGCCGCCGCCATGAATGCCGGCCGGGCGGCGCTGCTGATTCATGCGCTGACGCAAAAGCCGGAATTCCTGCTCGCCGGCACCGAAGATTACCTCCACCAGAGCTACCGCGCGGAGGCCATGCGGCCCAGTGCTGCCCTGATCAAGGCCCTGCGCGGGGCAGGGCACGCAGCCGTTGTTTCCGGGGCGGGACCCACCGTCCTGGCCCTGGCGAACGGCGAAGCGGAGGCCGCGGCCGTCCTGGAGTTCATCGCCGCGTTTACCGCCGCGAACACGCCGGACATCAACTGGCGTGTGATGAAGCTGGCAGTGGACGTTGAAGGTGCTAAAGTGGGAGTGCACCGGCGGTAACCCCGCAGTCAGTCAACGCAGTTTATGCAGTTAGACGGCGACTCTGTAGTCGAGAGGCCCTGCAGTCAAGAGACCGTGCAGTCAAAGACCCTGAAATTGGCCATGTTGCCTATCTGGTCCGCAACTGTTTCGATCTGCTGTTGCTTCGATCTCTTATTGCGCAATATTTTCGGTGCCGCCTGCTTGGCCTGACGCAGGAACTTACAGAAACCTTCTGTTCCCTGAATGGTCAGTCCGCCGCTCCTCCATTATTCGGAGCGTTGAAGGTGATCAGTATCCGGCCCTGCCGCGAATTCCATCCGGCAAGGCCGAAATCACGGCTGCAGATCTGAACTGCAGCCCAGATCAAATCATCGCGTCCAGCTCCTAGTCTGGACGCCGTCGAGGGGGAAGGATCCTTCGTGACCGAAACCACTGAGCTGTCGCCAGCTGTGGACACATCAACTTCTGCTTCCGGATCGTTGACGGAAGCACCCGCCAAGAGCAGTGGCCTCGCCGGCCTCAAGCTCGCCCAGCTGCAGGCTCTTGCCAGCCAGCTCGGAATTTCCGGCGGTTCCCGCATGCGCAAGGGAGACCTGGTCTCGGCTATCTCCGCGCACCGCGCGGGCTCTACGGCCAGCAAGGCTCCGGCCCGGGCTGCCGAGAAGGCGACTGACAACAGCGTGGCCGCGGCAAGCCCGGAGGCTCCGGCTGCCGGCGCCACCGAAGCCCCCGCCCAGGAGGGGACCCGGGCACGTGGCCGCGGCCGCAGCCGCCGTGCGGTCAGTGACGGCGTGGTTTCCACCACCGTCGCGGAACCCGCAGCCGAGCCTGCCGCCGAGGCCGCGGCCGCTCCGGCACCTGCCGAGGCAGCAGAGCCGTCCGCTGCAGAAGGCGCCGAGCGCCGCCAGCCGCGTACCCGCAACCGCCGCCGCGGCGAGGCCGCCGCAACGGCTCCGCAGGCAGCTGAGGCCGCAGAAGCTCCGGCCGAAGCCGCTGCACCTGAGGCGCGGGCAACTGAGACACGCACCGCCGAGACCCGCGGTGCCGAGACCCGCGAACAGGGCGGCGAAGCCGGCGACGGCGGCCAGCGCACTGACCGCCGTGACAGCCGCACCCGCGGTGGCCGCGACGCAGCGGAAGCCCCCGCCGGCCGCGACACCCGCCGTGAGGACACCCGGGACGGCGATGACGCCGAGGGCGGCAGCCGCCGCAACCGCCGCAACCGCCGCGACCGGAACGATCGCAACGAACGGTCCGACAGCAGGGACAGCCGTGACGGCAACGCCCGCAACGACCGCTTCCGCGACCGCAACGACCGCCGTCGGGGACGCAGCCAGGGACCTGACGTCGACGACGTCGAGGTCACCGAGGACGACGTCCTGCTGCCCGTCGCGGGAATCCTGGACGTCCTGGAGAACTACGCCTTCATCCGGACCTCCGGCTACCTGCCCGGTCCCAACGACGTCTATGTATCCCTCGCCCAGGTCAAGAAGTACAACCTGCGCAAGGGCGACGCCGTCGTCGGCGCCATCCGCGCCCCCCGCGACGGCGAGGACCGCAGCCAGCAGTCGGCCCGCCAGAAGTTCAACGCCCTGGTCCGCGTGACGTCAGTCAACGGCAAGACCTCCGAAGAGCTCAAGGACCGCGTCGAGTTCGCCAAGCTGGTTCCGCTCTACCCGTCCGAGCGCCTGCGCCTCGAGACCGACCCCAAGAAGATCGGCCCCCGCGTCATCGACCTGGTTGCCCCGATCGGCAAGGGCCAGCGCGGCCTGATCGTTTCGCCCCCGAAGGCCGGCAAGACGCTCATCCTGCAGTCCATCGCCAACGCCATCACCACCAACAATCCTGAGGTCCACCTCATGATGGTGCTCGTTGACGAACGTCCTGAAGAAGTCACGGACATGCAGCGCACCGTCAAGGGTGAGGTCATTGCCTCCACCTTCGACCGTCCCGCGGATGACCACACCACCGTTGCCGAGCTTTCCATCGAACGCGCCAAGCGCCTCGTGGAAATGGGCATGGACGTTGTGGTGCTCCTCGACTCCATGACCCGCCTGGGCCGCGCCTACAACCTGGCAGCACCGGCCTCCGGCCGCATCCTGTCCGGTGGTGTCGACTCTGCCGCGCTGTACCCGCCGAAGCGCTTCTTCGGTGCAGCCCGCAACATCGAAAACGGCGGCTCGCTCACCATCCTGGCCACGGCCCTCGTAGAGACCGGTTCCAAGATGGACGAGGTCATCTTCGAAGAGTTCAAGGGCACCGGCAACATGGAGCTCCGCCTGTCCCGCCAGCTGGCTGACAAGCGCATCTTCCCGGCCGTGGATGTCAACGCGTCCGGTACCCGCCGCGAAGAGAACCTGCTTTCCCCCGAGGAAGTCAAGATCATGTGGAAGCTGCGCCGCGTCCTCTCCGGACTCGAAACGCAGCAGAGCCTTGAGCTGCTGACCAACAAGATCCGGGAGACCCAGAGCAACGTTGAGTTCCTCATGCAGGTCCAGAAGACGACGCTTGGTGCTAAGTCGGATAACGACAAATAGCGTTGCGTAACCGCTAGTTCAAGGCGGTTCCGCGCGCTGCCGCCGCACGGATTTTTCCGCCCCCGCCCCTCCGCCGGGTGGCTTCCGATCTACGATCGCAAGCCACCCGGCTCCGGCAGGCCCGATGCCACTCCCAGGGCGGAAAAAATCCGTGCGGCTCTGTTCGTTAACTCGCCTTTGGCGGTTTGGGCCGGCAAAAATACCCGACGGCGGTCGCCCCGTCACCTACCGCTGTGAGCATCACTAAACTTATACACACAGCGTTGAAAGGTTTTGAAAATGTTTGAGTCCGTACAGGGCCTGCTTGATGAGCATGATGCTATCCAGGCGCAGCTTGGGGATCCGGCTGTTTATGCTGACCAGCGGCTGGCGCGCAAGCTGGGGCGGCGGTCTGCCCAGCTGAACGGCATCGTGGAGGCGTACCACAAGTGGCACGGCATTCAGGATGATCTCGCTGCAGCGAAGGAGATGGCTGGCGAGGATCCCGAGTTCGCTGCCGAGGTGCCGGAGCTTGAGGCTGCCCTGGAGACGGCGGCTGCCAAGCTGCGCCGGCTGCTCATTCCGCGGGACCCTGACGATGCTCGCAACGTGATCCTTGAAGTCAAGGGCGGTGAAGGCGGCGATGAAGCTGCCCTGTTCGCCGGTGATCTCCTCCGCATGTACACCCGCTATGCGGAATCACGCGGGTGGAAGACCGAGCTCATCTCCGCCACGGAATCCGATCTGGGCGGCTACAAGGACGTCCAGGTGGCCGTCAAGGGAAGCTCGAACGATCCCGCCGAAGGCGTCTATGCGCGGCTGAAGTTCGAAGGCGGCGTGCACCGTGTCCAGCGCGTTCCCGTCACCGAATCGCAGGGGCGCATCCACACCTCGGCCGCCGGCGTTCTCGTGCTGCCCGAGGTGGACGAGCCCGAAGAGCTCGAAATCAACCAGAACGATCTCAAGATCGACGTCTACCGGTCCTCGGGCCCGGGCGGCCAGTCGGTGAACACGACTGACTCCGCCGTGCGCATCACCCACCTTCCCACCGGCATCGTGGTGGCCATGCAGAACGAGAAGTCGCAGCTGCAGAACCGCGAAGCCGGCATGCGCGTTCTCCGTGCCCGCATCCTGGCCCACCAGCAGGAACAGATCGACGCCGAGAACTCCGCCCAGCGGAAGTCGCAGATCCGCACCATGGACCGTTCCGAGCGGATCCGCACCTACAACTACCCGGAAAACCGGATCGCGGACCACCGCACCGGGTACAAGGCGTACAACCTGGACCAGGTCATGAACGGCGACCTCGAGCCGGTCATCCAGTCGGCCATCGAGATGGACGAGCAGGCACGCCTGGACGCCATCGGCGACTAGCCGGGAACCGCTGAAAACTCCATGACGTCCGAGTACATGACGGCCGGCACCGGCCAGTCCCTGGCCGATGCCGTCAGCGAGGCCACCGCGATTCTTGCCGATGCCGGCGTTCCCAGCCCGAGGGTCGACGCCGAACTGCTGGCCGACCATCTCATGGGCGTAGGGCTCGGGCGGCTGCGCGCCATGCTGCTGGGCGATGCCCCTGCGCCGGCAGGCTATGCGGAACTGGTGGCCGAACGGGCCCGCCGCATTCCGCTGCAGCACATCACCGGCGTCGCGCATTTCCGCTATCTTCAGCTCGCGGTGGGCCCCGGCGTCTTCATTCCCCGCCCGGAAACAGAGTCCGTGGTCCAGCTGGTCATCGACCGGCTCCGGGAACTCCTCCGCGCCGGCGTGGCCCGGCCCAGGGTAGTGGATCTCGGCACGGGATCCGGGGCCATCGCAGGGTCCGTGGCGCACGAGGTGCCCGAAGCCGTGGTCCATGCGGTGGAGTACAGCGAATTTGCGCATGCCTGGGCCGCGAAAAACCTCGAACCACTGGGCGTCACCCTCGTCCGGGGCGACCTACGGGACGCACTGCAGGAGCTTAACGGAACATTCGACGTCGTCGTGTCCAACCCGCCGTACATCCCCGCCGAGGCAATTCCGAACGAACCCGAAGTGGCGCTGCACGATCCACCTGAGGCCCTGTACGGCGGCGGAGCCGACGGCATGGACCTTCCGACGGCGGCTGCGGCTTCTGCTGCCAGGCTTCTGGTTCCCGGCGGCTACTTCGTGATGGAACACGCCGAAGTCCAGGCCGCCTGGATTTCCGCCATGCTGGCCGGCACAGGACTGTGGTCTGAAGTGACCACGCACGTTGACCTTAACGGCAAGGAACGGGCAACCAGCGCCGTCCTTGCCTCACCGCCCGCGCAGTAATGAAAGAATGAGGCAGTGACCACTACGTATAACTGCACAGCCGATGACGAGCGCACCGCAGGACTGGCCCACGCACGGCGTGCCATCCTCGAGAAGAAGTGCGTGGTCTTCCCCACGGATACCGTCTACGGGATAGCAGCCGACGCATTCTCGCCCCAGGCCGTCACCATGCTGCTGGTTTCCAAGGGCCGCGGCCGGAACATGCCCCCGCCAGTGCTGATTCCGCGCCTCAACGCCCTTGATGGCCTGGCGACTGACGTTTCTGCCGAAGCACGCCAGCTGGCCGAAGCCTTCTGGCCCGGGGGCCTGACGCTGATTTTCCACGCCCAGCCTTCCCTTGACTGGGATCTCGGAGAGACGAAGGGCACCGTGGCCCTCCGGATTCCGGCGGATGAAGTGGCTCAGGACCTCCTAACCCTGACCGGGCCGCTGGCTGTGTCGTCAGCCAACAGGACCGGTCAGGCTCCGGCCCAGACCGCGTTCGAGGCCCGCTCCCAGCTGGCAGAATCCGTCGAGGTCTACCTCGAAGGCGGCTTCCGCCCGGTGGAGGGAACCGGCGCCCTGCCGTCCACGATTGTGGATGCGACGTCACTGCCGCTGCGCGTGGTCCGCGAGGGAGCCGTGAGCCTGGAACGGCTCCGGGAAGTGGTCCCTGGGGTGCTCGATATCCAGGGCAACGCTCCCGAGCCGTCCGCCACTGCCGATGCTGAGGGCGCCGCAGAAACAGAAGGCGCTGCAGAAACGGAAGGCACTGCAGAATCAGAACGTGCTGCAGAATCTGAAGGCGCTCCCGGGGCCGGCGACAAAGCGTCCGGCACGGAATGACGCTGCAGCGGCAACCCATCCCGGTCCTCGGCGTGGACGCCACTCCGCTGGACGTCGCAGGACTCACGGAAGTCCTCGACAGGTTCGTGGCTGACGGAACCACCCGGACCGTCGTCGGACACAACCTCCACAGCGTGACGCTCTTCCATTCCGAACCGGAATTCCGGACGTTTTACGAGAACAGCGACGTCGTGCTGATCGACGGCGCCCCCGTCCTGTGGCTCTGGGGGAGGGGACGGAAGCGTTCCGGACCCGTCATGGACTACCGGCTGGGCTCCACTGACTGGATCCCTGCGCTGGGCCAGGTCAGCAGCCTGAAAAGCATCGCCGTCGTCGGGGCCGGCCCCGTGGCCAACGCCAGGGCCGTGGCCAGGCTGCAGGCCATTGCACCCGAGGCGTCAGTCTCCGGTATGCCGGGGGAGGGCTGGGACGAGGAACTCGAAGAAGAGGTGACCGCCTGGCTGGCCGAGCAGCGTCCGCAGCTCGTGCTCATCGGACTGGGGATGCCTCTGCAGGAAAAGGTGCTGCGGCGCCGCCTCGGCTCTCTTCCGCCCGCGGTCTATTGCGCTGTCGGAGGCGCCATCGAGCAGATTGCGGGAATCCAGAAGCTGGCGCCGCGCTGGCTGGGCCGCCTTGGCCTGGAATGGGCGTGGCGGCTCCTGCTGCATCCGCGGCGGGTGGCCTACCGCGTGTTCGGCGAGCCTTGGGTGCTGCTCGGGCTCCTGGTCCGGCGCCGGCTTCGCAGGCAGGGCTAGCTGCGAAGCCTGCCGGGCGCAGGTGCCAACGCTAGAACTTCTGGTCTTTCAGGGGACCAAATCCCTTGCCGCGGAGTCCTGCCGAGAATGCGCTGAACCAGTCGGACAGACCGCGGAAATCGCCGCGGCGCAGGAAATAGCCGAGGTAGCCGCCGACGTCGGCAATCAATGACTTGACGCGGAAATGGCGCCGGATCAGATAGCCGCGGTTGCGGTAGTAGTAATAGCGCTTGAACGCGGTCTCGGGGACGATGACGTGCCACCGGGCGCCAAAGACGTGCTTGGTTTCGGAGAACGCGTGCGGATGCGTGATGGCTGCCGTGGTGACCGTGCCGAAGCGGACGCCCGCCTTGCGCAGCCTGAGGGTGAAGTCCACCTCGTCGCCCCGGATGAAGAGGCGCATGTCAGGCAGGCCAACCTTGAAGAAAACATCGGAGCGGATCAGCGCGCCGTTGAAGAAGTGGCCGTCGTTCGGAAGGAACCCCACCTTCTCCAGTGCGCCCCGGTCGTGGGTCACTTTGCCGTCCAGGCGGAAGAAAAAGGAGAGCCTGTCAGGGTGGCCGGGCGCCAGCACGAGCGGCACCACCGCCTCCAGGTCCCGCGCTTCCGCCTCTCGGATCAGGGTGGCGAGGCATTCGGGGTCGGCCGGCTCGGCGTCGTCGTCCATCATCCAGATCCAGTCAGCGCCGCTTGCCACCGCCTTAAGGACGGCCAGGGAAAATCCGCCCGCGCCGCCGAGGTTGGCTTCCGAGCGGATGTAGTCCACATTTTCGTGCTGTCCTGCAACGTCCGACGCCGGCGCGGTGCCGCTGTCAACAAGGCAAATGGACGCCACGGGCGCCGTCTGGGCATTGATCGCTTTCAGGAGGACGGCGAGCTCGCGGGGACGGTCAAACGTTACGGCAGCAACTGCGACCGACACTGGCATTGCGGGTTCCTTTCAGCACAGCCGCCGGCAAGTTTCCCGCCGGCATGAGGCCTTGTGACGCGAAGCCATGTAGCCGTTGGCGTTAGTATCTTGACTAGAGTCCACTGTAATACAGCCCCGTCAGGCACTATGCACTGCCTGTCTGTGCGCATGGCGACGGAGAAGTTTCATTTATTGCACGTCAGATCCACAGCTATTGAGCCCCCACAGTCCCCCCAACACCAGCGCGAATCTGCATCGGCCTGAAGCCCGGTGCCATGCCGCCCCACGGCGGGCCTCTTCGCGCGTCTTCGCGTCACACAGTGACGGAGGACAGAACACCGGAGAACAGAACGCCAACGAACAGAACGCCGGAGCACAGCGTGGCGGAGAACTGCGGGTCAGCGGAGCGAGGGACACGCCGTGATCATGTACCTGCTCATGATGCTGACCGCAGCCGTTGTCGCGTATGCGGCAACCTGGGGCGCACGCCTGGTCGGCAACAGGCTCGAGCTGTTCACCCCGATCCGCAGCCGTGACATGCACTCGAGCCCGGTGTCGCGGCTCGGCGGCCTGGGGATATTCGCGGGCGTGCTGGTGGCACTGGTCGTCGCGAACCAGTCGTTTTTCGTCAAGGACATCTTCCGTGGCAATTCAGCCCCCTGGGGCGTGCTGGCGGGGGCAGCCGTCATTGTGGTCGTTGGCGTTGCGGACGATCTCCTGGATCTGCGCTGGTGGGTCAAACTCATCGGGCAGAGCGTCGCGGCCCTCGTAGTGGCTGTGTGGGGCGTCCGGATGACCATCATTCCGTTCGTTCCCGAGCCCATCCGCTTCGACTCGGACCCTGTCAACGTCCTCGTCACCGCCGGCCTTATTGTGACCACGATGAATGCCTTCAACTTCATCGACGGACTTGACGGGTTGGCTGCCGGAGTGGCAATCATCGGCGGCTCTGCCTTCTTCCTGACCGCGTACTGGGTGCACCGGAACGCGCCGCTGCTTGACCGCTCAGATCTTGCGACGCTCCTGACGGCGGTGCTCGTGGGCAGCTGTCTGGGGTTCCTGCCGCACAACTGGTTTCCCTCGAAGATCTTCATGGGGGATTCCGGTGCGATGCTGATCGGCCTGCTGATGGCATCGGCGGGTGTGGTGTCGACGGGCCAAATCAGCTCGGGACTCTATGACCGTGTGAACGGTATCCCCACGATCATCCCCATCCTGCTGCCTTTCGCAGTGCTCTTCCTCCCGCTGCTGGACCTCGGCCTGGCGGTGGTCCGGCGCACTGCTGTCGGCCGCTCGCCCTGGTCCGCCGACCGCGGCCACCTGCACCACAAGCTGATGGACATCGGGTACTCCCACCGCACGGCCGTGATGCTGATGTACCTGTGGACGGCAGTACTTTCGTTCGGCGGACTCGCCTTCGCTGTCTACCCCTGGCAGGTGGTTCTGGCGGTGGACATCGCGGCCACCCTGGTGATGGGGCTCATCACGGCATGGCCTTATCTCAGCCGCCGGGGCGCAGAAACACCGCAATAGCAGCCGCTTTCCCGAATATTTCTATCTCGTGTAGAATTCAGGGGCAGGTCTTTCCTGCGCCACTCCACCCCCTTGCCCCAAAGATTGGGTTCGCATGACCTCCAACGCCGAGCCCGGACCAGCGTCCGGCAAAGGACCCGTTGGCGTCTCCGGCCCCACCCGGTCATTGTGGCTCGGCCTGTTGGGAATCAGCTCCGCCGTCTCTGCTGCCGCCCTTGTCCTTGCGGGCATTGTGGCAGTAACCCTGAATGGCTGGGCCGGACTGCTTTCGAGCAGCTTCGGCGGGCTGCTTGTCATGGCTTTCTTTGGCATCAGCCTCTTGATCGGCCACTTCGTCGGCCGGAACAACCCGTCCGGTGCCATCGGCCTGTTCGTGGCAACCTACTTCGTCAAGGTCATCGGTTTCGCGGTGGTTCTTTTTGCGGTTGGTGCGCCCGAGTGGCTGCATGGGCGCTGGTTCCTTATCGGAGCGGTCGTCGCTGTGGTGACCTGGCAGGCGGCTGAAATCTACGGTTTCAGCAAGGCCCGGCTGCAGATCTACAACGACCCCGAACCAGACAAGGGCAACACCGATGTCTAAGCGAAACCACCCCGGCAAAAGCTCCTCCGGCGACCCCGGCAAAAGGCCCGGCGCTCCGGGCGTCTCGGCCGAAAATGGTGACGGCGGTTACAACGCTGGAATTGCCGTCTTTAGCTACATTATTGGCGGAATCATCGTCTGGAGTTTGATAGGGTGGGGACTGGATTATCTGTGGGGAACCCGCTGGATTGTGCTCCTAGGCGCTCTGCTTGGAGCCGCGGGAGGGTTCTATCTGTCCCATATGCACGGCCTCACCAGTTCAAGGAATACAGCTGGCGGGAACAGTGCAGCCAGCGGCCCGTCTGAGGATGGGAACAGTAATGCCAAATAATTTTAAGAGGGGGAGGGCAAGCATGAAGCACGCCGGACCCCGACCAACGCCCAACGATGGACACTGCAGAGAGGAAACGCGTTGATCGCGCTTGCGCTCCCGGCCCAAAATTCAGGAGTCTTCACGCCTCCCGGAATTGAAGAAATGCACCTGCCGGCAATCCTGCCGTGGGGTGCGGCAGACGGATTCTCCAAGCAGATGCTGCTGGTTATCCTGTCCGTTGTCATTATCGCAACATTCTTTCTGCTAGCTGCGCGGAAGCAGCAGCTGGTTCCTGGCAAGCTGCAGTTCGCAGGCGAAATGGCCTATGGCTTCGTCCGCAACAGCATCGCCAAGGACATCATCGGCGGCAGAGACTTCATGAAGTACGTGCCCCTGTTGTTCAGCCTGTTCTTCTTCATCCTGGTGAACAACATCTACGGCGCCATCCCCGTTTTCCAGCTGCCGAGCTTCTCGCACGTCGGCGGAGCGTACGTCCTTGCCGCCATCGTGTACGTCACCTGGATCGGCATCGGCATCAAGAAGAACGGCCTGAAGTACTTCAAGCTGGCAACGGTGCCGTCCGGAGTTCCGTTCTACATCCTTCCGATCGTTATCCCGATCGAGATCATCTCCAACTTCCTGGTCCGTCCGGTCACGCACAGCCTCCGTCTGTTCGCCACCATGCTGGCCGGTCACCTGATCGTGATGATCGCCGGTTCAGGAATTGAATACCTCATCATGCAGGAGAACATCCTGCTCAAGGGCACCTCTGTTCTGGTCCTCGCCGGCGCGATCGCCATGTACATGCTCGAAGCCCTGATCATGGCGCTTCAGGCCTACGTGTTCACGCTGCTGACGGCGATCTACATCGAAGGTGCCCTGCACGCGGACAGCCACTAGGCTCCCACAAACTTCCCCTTGGGGGGATGAAGCAAACCAAACAACCTGCCACAAAGATGGCATCTTGAAAGGAATAAAATGGAAGGCAATCTCAACCTCGTAGGTTACGGTCTGTCCGCAATCGGCGGTGGTATCGGTGTTGGTCTCGTGTTCGCCGCTTACATCAACGGCGTAGCACGTCAGCCGGAAGCACAGCGTGTGCTGCAGCCGATCGCATTCCTCGGCCTTGCGCTGACTGAAGCCCTCGCCATCCTGGGTCTGGTCTTCGCCTTCGTTCTCTAGGCCTTCAGAACCTAGCGAACATTCAGAACCGAGTAGATAAGGACGGGTGAAATATGAATCAGCTGATCATCTCAGCCGCCACCGAAGGCGCCGCGGCGGCTAACCCGCTCGTTCCCAACGCCTGGGAAATGGGCGTCGTCCTCGCCGGCTTTGCTGTCCTCTTTTTCATCGTGGTCAAGTTTGTTGTCCCGATGTTCGAGAAGACGTTCGCAGAGCGTGCCGAGGCCATCGAAGGCGGCATCGCCAAGGCCGAGCAGGCGCAGGCTGAAGCTTCCGCCGCACTCGAAGAGTACAAGCAGCAACTCACCGAGGCCCGTGCCGAAGCCAACCGCATCCGCGAGGAAGCCCGTGCCGAAGGCGCCCAGATCCTTGCGGAGCTGAAGGAGAAGGCTGCCGCCGAGTCTGCGCGCATCACTGCGCAGGCACACGTGCAGATCGAATCCGAGCGCCAGGCCGCAGTCGTGGCCCTGCGTTCAGAGGTGGGCTCCCTGGCCACCACGCTGGCTGGCCGCATCGTTGGCGAGTCCCTTGAGGACGACGCGCGCGCGGCACGTGTTGTTGACCGCTTCCTGGCCGATCTGGAGAACCAGAACGCAGGTGTAGCAAAGTAATGGCAGGTGTATCGAGCGAATCGCTGACCAAAGCGCTGACCGAACTGGAGGCCAAGCTTCCATTTGCATCGCTGCAGTTGGCAAAGGAACTCTTCGGAATCCTGGGAGCGATAGACAGCTCGGCTGGCTTGCGCCGCGCCCTGACTGACCCGTCCCGCAGCGGTGACGAAAAGTCGGCGCTGATCAGGAAACTGTTCGGCGGAAAGGTCTCCGCGGAGGCTGCGGACACCGCGGCCGGGCTGGCCAGTTCACGCTGGGCATCGGCGCGAGACATCGGCGATGCACTCGAGACGCTTGCCGCGACGGTAGTAATTGCCGTCGCTGAAAACAAGTCGGCCGTTTCTGCCTCCGGAATCACGGGGCTGGAAGAACTCGAGAACGATCTGTTCTCCTTCAACCAGGCCGTGGCGTCCAGCCACGAGGTGCAGCGTGCTCTGTCTGAACCGCAGGCCAGCGCCGCAGCAAAGATTGCCCTGGCGGAGAGGCTGGTTCCCGGCGCAAGCGAGGAAGCCAAAGTCCTCATCGGCCAGGCAGTGTCGCAGCCACGCGGCTTGAAGTCCACCAAGCTGGTCGGCCGTTTCGCCGAGCTTGCTGCCAAGCGCCAGCGGCGGTGGATCGCAACGGTCAGCGTCACGCGTCCCATTACGGAGACGCAGGCCAGCCGTCTGCAGGCGGGGCTCAACTCCGTCTACGGGCGAGACCTGAAGATCAACACCACTGTTGATCCGACGCTGATCGGTGGAATCCGCGTGCAGGTCGGTGACGAAGTGCTCGACGCTTCCGTCATCACCCGCCTGATGGAGCTTCGCCGCCAACTGGCCGGCTAGCCGGACAAGCACAACTTAACTGATAGAAACCCCGGTCATCGTGAGCAACGATGATCACGAAAACAGGAGAGCAGGGACTGCAGATGGCCGAATTGACCATCAACGCCGACGACGTCCGTAATGCGTTGAACGAGTTCGCGGCGTCCTACGAACCCGGAAACGCAGAGCGCGTAGAGGTCGGCCGTGTGACCACCGCAGGTGACGGCATCGCCCGTGTTGAGGGCCTTCCCTCGGTCATGGCGAACGAGCTGCTTCGCTTCGAAGACGGCACGCTGGGCCTCGCCCAGAACCTCGACGTCCGCGAGATCGGTGTCATCATCCTCGGTGACTTCGCGGGCATCGAAGAAGGCCAGGAAGTGCACCGCACCGGACAGGTTCTGTCCGTGCCGGTCGGCGACGCGTTCCTCGGACGTGTGGTTGACCCGCTGGGCGTGCCCATCGATGACCTCGGCGAGATCAAGGCCGAGACCACCCGTGCACTGGAGCTCCAGGCGCCGGGCGTGACCCAGCGCAAGTCTGTGCACGAGCCCATGCAGACCGGTCTGAAGGCAATCGACGCCATGATCCCGATCGGCCGTGGCCAGCGCCAGCTGATCATTGGTGACCGCCAGACGGGCAAGTCCGCAATTGCCATCGACACCATCATCAACCAGAAGGCCAACTGGGCTTCCGGTGACGTGACCAAGCAGGTTCGCTGCGTTTACGTGGCAATCGGCCAGAAGGCGTCGACCATTGCCGCCATCCGCCAGACCCTCGAGGACAACGGCGCGCTGGAATACACCACGATCGTCGCCTCCCCGGCTTCGGACCCGGCCGGCTTCAAGTACCTGGCACCCTACGCAGGTTCGGCCATCGGCCAGCACTGGATGTACGGCGGCAAGCACGTCCTCATCGTGTTCGATGACCTCTCCAAGCAGGCCGAGGCCTACCGTGCAGTGTCCCTGCTGCTCCGCCGTCCGCCGGGACGCGAAGCCTACCCGGGTGACGTCTTCTACTTGCACTCCCGCCTCCTGGAGCGTTGCGCGAAGCTCTCCGACGAGCTCGGCGCGGGCTCGATGACCGGCCTGCCGCTCATCGAAACCAAGGCAAATGACGTCTCCGCGTACATCCCGACCAACGTGATCTCCATCACCGATGGCCAGATCTTCCTGCAGTCGGACCTCTTCAACGCCAACCAGCGTCCTGCTGTTGACGTTGGTGTGTCGGTGTCCCGAGTTGGCGGCGCCGCACAGGTGAAGTCGATGAAGAAGGTCTCCGGTACCTTGAAGCTGGACCTTGCACAGTACCGCGACATGCAGGCATTCGCGATGTTCGCATCGGACCTCGATGCCGCATCCCGCCAGCAGCTGACCCGTGGTGCACGCCTGATGGAACTGCTCAAGCAGGGCCAGTACTCGCCGTTCCCGGTCGAGAACCAGGTTGTGTCCATCTGGGCAGGAACGCAGGGCCACCTGGATGATGTCCCGGTCGAGGACATCCGCCGCTTCGAGTCCGAGTTCCTCGAGCACCTGAAGCGCAAGTCCTCCATCCTCACCACGCTGGCGCAGACCAACGTTCTGGACGATGACACCGCAGAAGCACTGAAGACCGCCATCGTGGACTTCAAGAAGGGCTTCTTCGGCGAGGGAGACAACCATCTGGTAGGCGCCGGCCACGAGGAGCATGATGCTATCTCCGAGGGCCAGGTCGACCAGGAAAAAATCGTCAGGCAGAAGCGCTAGTTTCGCTGGCAGGGACTGCCGGAACCGCACAAGGTCCCGGCAGTCCCGGCCATCGGGATCTTAGGAAAGGATAAGTATGGGAGCCCAGATTCGGGTCTACCGCCAGAAGATCGCCTCGACGACGTCGATGCGCAAGATCTTCAAGGCGATGGAACTGATCGCTACCTCGCGCATCGGCAAGGCCCGCGCACGCGTAGCAGCTTCACTGCCTTACGCGAACGCAATCACCCGCGCCGTTTCTGCTGTCGCAAGCCAGAGCGAAATCGACCACCCTTTGACCACCGAGCCGGAGAAGATCCGCCGCGCCGCAGTCCTGGTAATCACCTCGGACCGTGGCCTGGCAGGTTCCTACTCCGCAAGCGTGCTGAAGCAGGCGGAAGGCTTGAACGAGCTGCTCCGCGCCGAAGGCAAGGAAGTCAAGACATACCTGGTTGGCCGCAAGGCGCAGGCGTACTTCGACTTCCGGAGCCGCCCCTACGGGCGGGTCTGGACCGGTAACACCGATGCGCCGGAGTTTGCCACGGCGCAGGAGGTCGGCACGGCATTGCTGGAGGACTTCGCAACGGACTTTGAGGAGGGCGGTGTGGATGAGATCCACGTCGTATACACCCGCTTCAAGTCCATGGTGACGCAGGAGCCGACCGTCATCCGTCTTCTTCCGCTAGAAGTTGTGGAAGAGCAGGCCGCCTCCGAATCGGAGCTTCTGCCCTTGTACGAATTCGAGCCGGAGCCGGAGCAGGTTCTCGATGCCCTGCTGCCCCGGTACATCGAAGCGCGGATTTTCGCGGCGATGCTGCAGGCAGCGGCTTCCGAGCTCGCGGCGCGCCAGCGGGCCATGAAGTCTGCCGGCGACAACGCCACGGACCTCATCAAGAAGTACACGCGTCTGCGCAACACTGCCCGCCAGGCTGAGATTACGCAGGAGCTTTCCGAAATCGTGGCCGGCGCCGACGCTCTCGCGTCGTAGCCGGACGGATCTCGGATCCAGCCGTACCTGCACCAAAGAACATAAACTTAACCCCACGCCATCTACTGAGTGAAGTGAGAGAGATGACTGCCACCGCTACCGAACACGTAGCCGCAACGTCCGGTGCAACCGGCCGTATTGCACGTGTGATTGGCCCGGTTGTCGACGTCGAATTCCCGGCTGACGCAATCCCCTCGATTTACCACGCACTCACCACCGAGATCACTCTCAACGGTGAGACCAAGACCATCACGTTCGAGACGTCCCAGCACCTGGGTGACAACCTCGTCCGCGCTATCGCCCTGCAGGCCACCGACGGACTCGTCCGCGGCACGGCTGTCATCAACACCGGTGCTCCGATTTCCGTGCCCGTCGGCGACGGCGTCAAGGGCCACATCTTCAACGTCCTCGGCAAGCCGCTTGACGTTGCGGAATCTGAAATCCAGGCATCGGACTACTGGCCGATCCACCGCAAGGCACCGTCTTTCGCCTCGCTTGAAGGCCAGACCGAAATGCTGGAAACCGGCATCAAGGTCATCGACCTTCTCACCCCGTACATCAAGGGTGGAAAGATCGGCCTGTTCGGCGGCGCCGGTGTGGGCAAGACCGTGCTGATCCAGGAAATGATCACCCGTGTTGCCCGCAACTTCGGTGGCACCTCGGTGTTCGCCGGCGTCGGCGAGCGTACGCGTGAAGGAAACGACCTCTGGGTCGAGATGGAAGAGGCCGGCGTCCTCAAGGACACCGCCCTTGTGTTCGGCCAGATGGACGAACCGCCGGGAACGCGTCTGCGCGTTGCACTGTCTGCCCTGACCATGGCGGAGTACTTCCGCGATGTCCAGAAGCAGGACGTGCTGCTCTTCATCGACAACATCTTCCGCTTCACCCAGGCAGGCTCCGAGGTTTCCACCCTCCTTGGCCGCATGCCGTCGGCTGTGGGCTACCAGCCCAACCTGGCAGACGAGATGGGCCTCCTCCAGGAGCGCATCACGTCCACCAAGGGCCACTCCATCACCTCGATGCAGGCCATCTACGTTCCGGCAGATGACTACACCGACCCGGCACCGGCCACCACGTTCGCACACCTCGACGCAACCACGGAACTTTCCCGTGAAATTGCTTCCCGTGGTCTGTACCCCGCAGTGGACCCGCTGACGTCGACGTCCCGAATCCTGGACCCGCAGTACATCGGCAAGGACCACTACAACACGGCTGTCCGTGTGAAGCAGATCCTGCAGAAGAACAAGGAACTCCAGGACATCATCGCCATCCTTGGTGTTGACGAACTGTCTGAAGAGGACAAGATCGTCGTGTCGCGTGCACGCCGTATCCAGCAGTTCCTCTCCCAGAACACCTACACCGCCAAGCAGTTCACCGGCGTCGAAGGCTCAACGGTTTCCATCAAGGACACCATTGAGGGCTTCACGGCCATCTGCGATGGCGACCTCGACCACATTGCAGAGCAGGCGTTCTTCAACGTCGGCGGCCTGGATGACGTTGAGCGCCAGTGGGCCAAGATCCAGGAACAGACCAAGTAATATGGCTGAGCTTGAGGTTGAGATTGTCGCGGCGGACCACTTTGTGTGGTCCGGAGCGGCCAAGATGGTCAAGGCCCGCACCAGCGATGGTGAAATCGGAATCCTGCCCGGCCACTCGCCCGTACTGGCGATTTTGGCCGAGGGTGAAATGGCAATCGAGCCTGTTTCCGGTGACCGCATTGCTGTAGTTGTTGACGGCGGATTCTTCTCCGTGGATAACAACCGCGTGGTTATTGTTGCTGACAACGCCCAGCTGGGTGACGCGGCCACTGCGGGGATCCGCTAGCACGACCTTGATGGACGTTACTGGTTTTCCGTTCATCGCAATAGCAACCGTCTTTGCGTTGCTGATATTTACGCTGTGCCTTTTCGGGGTGCGCCGCTTCAATCTGCGGCGCGCCCTGGGCACGGTGGACGCCTCCATTTGCACAGCTGGTAAGAGCTGGCAGATGGGGGTTTGTCGTTATCAGGACAACGAGCTGGAGTGGTTCAAGCTGCTCTCACTCAGCGTCCGTCCCCGGCACCGCTTCAAGCGCAGTTCCCTTGAGCTCCTGGGGCGCCGGCAGCCCACTGAGGCTGAGCTGGTCAAGGTCCAGCCGGACGTAGTCATCGTTGAGCTGCGTTACGAGGGCCAGGACGTCTTCCTGGCAATGAAGTTTGACGCCTACACCGGATTGTCCTCCTGGCTCGAGGCTGGCCCGGTCATCGGGGTCGGCACCTGGCGCTGAAGCCAATGAATTTTTCCGGTCCTGAAAATATCTATGACACATAAAAATGATCCCCGGCACGAATGCCGAGGATCATTTGTTTCAAGGGCAAATTCCCATCAGGGAAGTCCTCGATAAATTAGACCAGCGTTACGCCGGTAGCCTGCGGGCCCTTGGCGCCCTGACCGATTTCGAACTGAACACGCTGGTTCTCGTCGAGGGTCTTGAAGCCACCCGTCTGGATCTCGGAGTAGTGAACGAAGACATCGCCATCGGAGTCGTCCGGGGTGATGAAGCCGAAGCCCTTTTCAGCGTTGAACCACTTGACGGTTCCCTGTGCCATTTATTTCTCCTCATTATGGAACTAAATTAAGGCCAGCACACTTCGTACTGGTCTTGGTCACTCCGCGAGAAGAATCCTGGCCTGCAGCCCCGGTAAGACCGGAAATGCGTTGCAGGAGCTTCGCGCTCGCAACATGTCTTGCGAGCATGAAAAACACCTACACAAAGACTGATACAAGAATTTCATGACAGCACGGTCTGGTCAACGGGCAAAACGCGGAATCGCATAAATTTTGGGCAAATCCAAAGTAAATGCGTGTATTGCCTTGCCTGCGGGAGCCTCAGAACAGCCGGGACTCGATATCGTCCACGCCCCGCATGGCGTCATAGTCCAGGGTGATGCAGTCAATCCCGCGGTCCGTTGCGAGCACGCGGGCCTGCGGCTTGATCTGCTGCGCGGCGAAGATCCCGCGGACAGGTGCCAGCAAGGGATCCCGGTTAAGCAGCTCCAGGTACCTCGTCAGCTGCTCCACGCCGTCGATGTCGCCGCGGCGTTTGAGCTCAATGGCCACGGTGGAGCCGTCCGCGTCCCTGGCGAGGATATCCACCGGGCCGATGGCCGTGAAGTACTCGCGCCGGATGAGTGAAAAGCCCGTGCCGAGCCTTTCGATCTGATCGGCCAGGAGGCGCTGCAGGTCGGCCTCCACGCCGTCCTTGATCAGGCCGGGATCCTGGCCCAGTTCATGGGAGGTGTCATGGAGCTGTTCATGGATGTTGATGATCAGCCTGTCGTCCGTCTTGGCGGACTGGACGGTCCACTGCTCGACGACACCGACTTCAACGTCAGTGTCATCAGGGGAGGACACCCGCAGCGTGGCGGGAGGGCTCATCCAGTTCAGCGGCTTGTAGGAGCCGCCGTCGGAGTGAACCAGCACCGACCCATCAGCCTTCACCAGCAGGAGCCTGGTGGCGAGGGGGAGATGGGCTTTGAGCCGGCCTACATAATCAACGGAACAACGGGCTATGACTAGACGCACGCCGTACACACTACCGCGTCGGCAGCGGGCACCGCGCACTGGGCCGCGTGCGTAACTCAGGGCGCGGGCGACCGGCTGCGGCAATAGAGCCGTTCCGGCTGGGGCAGAATGGAGGCATGCCCCGCTCGAACCGTCCCCGCCGTGCAAAGACGGGGCGTGCAACCCCTGGTAACGCTGCAGGCGGTGGAAAGCACGGTTCAGGGCCGGTGCCGGAACTTGACCTGGAGCGGGCCCGGGCCGGGATTGCCCGCCGCGAGAGCGCCCCGGACGGCGTCTGGATGGTGCGGACCATGACCGCGCGCAAGGCGGAGAAGGCCTACATCTGCCCCGGCTGTTCCACGGCCGTGCTGCCGGGAATCGCCCATCTTGTGGTGTGGGCCGACGACCACCTCTTCGGCGAGGCGGCCGGCTTGGCGGAGCGCCGGCACTGGCACACGAACTGCTGGACGTCGCGCAATTTCCGATACCGCTAACCGCGATTGGCGGCTGGCCGCGCGGTCCGGCAGGGACGTAACGCGGCCAGCGCGGCAGATAAGCTGGTAGGCATGACTTTTGACCCGACGTCGTACGTGTTCAGCCAGCCGTCCGAAACGACCGCCATCCGCGCGTCCACGGTTCTGCCGGCCCGGCGCGAAAACATCGAGATGCGCACCGAGGACGGCCGCACGCTGGTGGGCGAGCTGGCTCTGCCGGAGTCCGGCCGGGTCACGGCCACGCTGATAACACTGCACCCGCTGCCCACGCACGGCGGCTTCATGGACTCGCACGTCTACCGCAAGGCCTCCTACCGGCTGCCGGCGCTGGCCGGGGTGGCGGTGCTGCGGTTCAACACCAGGGGAACGTCGTCGCCCAGGGGAACCAGCGACGGCGGGTTTGAAGAGGGCATCGGGGAGCGGTATGACGTTGAGGCGGCGGTGCGGTTCGCCGTCGAGCGGGGGCTGCCCAACCGCTGGCTGGTGGGCTGGTCGTTCGGGACCGAGCTGGCCCTGATGTACGGCGCCGTGGAACCGGTGGCGTCGCAGGTGGAAGGCGCCGTGCTGCTGTCACCGCCGCTGCACCGCGCCACGGACGCCCACCTGCAGCAGTGGGCGGCAGCGGGCAAGCCGCTGACAGTGCTCGTGCCGGAACACGACGACTACCTCCGCCCTGCCGAGGCTGCCAAGCGCTTCAGCCTGGTGCCCCAGGCACGGGTGGTGGGGGTCGACGGCGCCAAGCACCTTTGGGTGGGCGAGAAGCAGGCGGCGAGGGTGCTGAACGAAATCGTGGACGACGTCACGAGCAACGCTTCAGGCGCCGCCGGGCTGCCGCAGGAGTGGGCAGGGCCGGTGGCCACGGCCACCGCCTGAGCCGTGCCCTGAGGCCGCCCGCCTGAGGCCGCTTCCCGGGTGCCCCGTGTACGCCGTTCCTGCGGCTTTCCCGCTAGTGCTTGTCCTGGCGGACGATATAGATTTCCTTGACGAGGAGCAGGATCGCGGCCGCGGTGGGGATGGCGATCAGCGCTCCCAGCACTCCGAGGAGGCTGCCGCCGGCGATCACCGAGATGACCGCCACGGCACCGGGGACGGCCACGGCCTTTTGCATGATGCGCGGCGAGATGAAGTACGCCTCGAACTGGAGGTAGGCGAAGTAGCAGATGGCGTAGGCGACGGCCTGCTGCCAGCCCAGGGTCAGGGTGATCAGGATGACCACCACGCCGGCGATCAGGCCGCCGACCAGGGGAATGAACGCGAGCAGCGCCACCACGAAGGTAAGAAGCACCGCGAAGGGCACGCCGATGATGGACATCACGATGAACGCGAACGTGGCATTCAGCAGGGCGACGAGAGCCTGCCCGGTCACATAGTTCCCCACCGAACGGGTGATGGCCTCGGACAGCGCCTCCACCCGGGGCCGCCTGGACCGCGGGGCAAGCCGGTATCCCCACTTTTTCATGGCAGGCAGGGCGGCGAGGAAGTACAGGCTGAGCACCAGCACAATCAGTGTCCCGAAGAGGCCGTTCGCGACGGTGGAGCCGAAGCCCACCACGCCGCCGAAGATTCCGCCCATGGCCTCGGGGTTCTTGACGAACTTGTCCAGCTCCTCGGTGATGCGGTCGCGGACCCCGAACTGGCTGTCGAGCGTCCGGAAGAACTCCGAGTTGATGAAGTCGCGGACCCAGATCGGCGCCTGCTGGACGAGTTCCGTCACCTGCTCGACGATTGTGGGAATGAGGGTGGCAAAAAAGCCCACCACCGCAATGATCAGCACCGATACGGAGAGCAGGATGCCGGCGGGCCTCGGGATCTTTCGGGTTTCGAGCCAGCCCACCACCGGGTCAAGGCCCAGGGCAATGAAGAGCGCCGCCACAATCCACAGGAGAAGCTGGGTGGTGTTGGAACCGATCCAGTAGACCAGCAGGGCGAGGCCGACGCCGACGGTGCCCATGAAGCCGACGTACACGGGATGCTGCGCAGAAAGGCGGGGTCCGGGGGCGCCGAAGCGGGCGGTGTCGCTGGCAGCGGCCCCGGGCTCGAGGTTGTCCAGTTGCTCGGGGGGCATCTCAAAGCGGAGCCGCGGCTGCGCCCCGGGGATAGGCTGGCGAAGCCGGCGCAGCACGGAGACGAGCGCAGCAGGGCGGGCCCGGGCTGCGGGCACCTTCGCCTGCGGCGCCGAAGGATTCTCTGGGGGGCCGGCGTCGGGCAGGTTTTCCGGGCCGTGTGTGGACGGATCCGTCTGTTCAGTCACTGCTTTCGATGCCTTTTCCGTCCATGGCGCCGCGACTGCGGGCCGGATGTGATGATCATCGCAAACACTATCAGCCGCCTTGTCAATAGACGGATGGAGGCTGATTCGGGAGGTGGCCGGAGGCGTCTGTGAAGGGCCGAACTGACTGATTGGTAACAAAACGGTTACTATTGAAAGCAAACCCCCGCTGATGATAGGTATACCTTTGCGTTTCAAGACTGCAGTTGCACTTGTGCTGCTCGGCCTCCTGACACTGCTGGCCGGAATCGGGCAGAAGACGATCTGGGCCCCGGCCGAGAGCGTCACGGCCACGGCTCCCGCTGATTCGAAAGCCGCGCCGCTGACCGTTATTGACCACAAACTGCGCACCCTCGAAGGGGGCACAGTCACCATCAAGGTCAAAGGCGAGGGCAGTTTCTTGCTCGCCGCCGGCCGCCCTGACGATGTCAACGCGTGGGTGGGCAAGACCGCCCACAACACGGTCACCGGACTCTCGGAAGACAAGAATGCCCTGCAGGTGGTACGCACCGATGGTGAAGCCAAGGCGCCTACTCCGGCAGGATCGGATCTCTGGGTCTCCACGGAAAGCGCCAGCGGCGAGCTGGACTACACGTGGACCGCGCCGGCGGACGGCGATTGGTCGCTGCTGCTGGCCAGCGACGGCACCAAGCCCGCGCCGTCGTCGATTTCCATGACATTCCCCAATGACACGTCCACGCCGTGGGCTGTGCCGCTGATGGTCCTCGGCGGGCTCCTGATGATTGCCGGCGCTGCGCTGCTCGTCCTGAAGCCCAAGGGCGGGACGCCCGGGCAGGGCGGTTCCCTTCGCAGCCTGGGAAGCCAGTTTGCCAAGCGGGCCCGTGCCAAGGCCACCGCGAGGGCTTCCGCCAAGGCCGGCACCGGGTCCGGCACGCGGCTCGGCATGCTGGTCGCACTGTCCACGGCCGCGGTTCTCGCCGGTACCGGCGCAGCAGCCCAGGCCAGCCAGACGCCGGAGCCGGCCGCCTCCAGCGCGGCTCCTTCCGGGTCCGCTTCAGCGGCACCGGCCGCCGGTGATTCGCCTGTGCTCCTTGACGCCCAGTTCCGCCGCATCCTGGAACAGGTTGCGAGCGCCGCCGATGCCGGCGATGCCGCGAAGGATGCCAAGAAACTGACAGCCCGCGTCGCCGGAACGGAACTCGAGGTCCGGACGAACAATTACAAGATCCGCTCGCGGGTGGCTTCCTACGATGCGCGCATGCCCGTGCGCCCCACGAAGCTCCTGACCACCGTCGTGACGAGCAAGCGCTCCTGGCCGCGGTCCGTCCTGGCGGTCACCCAGGGCGAAGGCAACGTGGTGCCGCAGCTTCTCACCCTCGTGCAGAGCTCCCCGCGGGAGAACTACAAACTCATTGGCACCACTCCGCTGCAGCCGGGCACCACCTTCCCGTCGATCGAACGCGGCGGCACCGAGACCCTGGCCAAGGACGACAAGGCGGGGCTGCTGTACAGCGGCGAGGAAGCCCTCGCCGGTCTGGCGGACCGCCTGACCAAGGCCAACTCGACCTTCAAGGACAAGCTCGTGGAAGGGGAGTCCTCGCCGTACATCGCGGACACCCTTTCGTACCAGGCTGACGTGGTGAAGGAAGGCGTGAACGGCAAGTTCTCCTTTAGCCACAAGGTGGTCCCCGGAAGCACAGTGGTCTTCCGGACGGCGGACGGCGGCGCACTGGTTCTTGGCCGCCTCACGTTCAACTTCGACGGCACGCCGAAGTCCGAGGGCGACAAGCTGTCCATCGGAAGCGACGCGGCGGTTCTAGCCGGTGGCAAGGAAACCACAACCGGAATGGTGCTGAACTTCGCGGAGTCCATGGCCGTCTACGTGCCGCCGGCCGGTTCGAAGGACCCGATGAAGCTCGTGGCTGCCACCCGGGGACTCGTCGGAGCCAGCTTCAAGTAGACCCGGCCTCACGTAAGCGCGGCCCGGCGTAACCCGGGTTCAGGCAGACCCGGGCAGGAGGCCCCGGCCCGGTGACCCGGGCCGGGGCCTCCTGCGTCCGCCGTGCTTCCCGCGGCCGCAGGAGTGGCTAGAGTGGAAGCTATGAGTTCGCCAGCATCCCGTCCTGTCCCTCCAGCCGCCGCCAGCCAGCTCAACCTCCGCGGCGCCGTCGATCTTTCCTCGCTCAAGCAGCGGCCCGCGCCGCCGGCGGCTGCGGCCGGAAACGGCCCCGGAAATGTTCCGGCAGGCACTCCGGCGTCCGGGCAACCCGGCGCTGAGGGCCCCGCACTCCGGGTAGAGGTCACGGAAGCAAACTTCCAGGACCTCGTTGAGTTGTCGGCGCAGGTGCCGGTCGTGTTCGCCCTTTGGGCAGCGTATTCGCCGGAATCCGCAGGCGTGCTGGACGCGCTGGAACGGATCGTCCAGAGCTATGCCGGACGGCTGGTCCTTGGCGCCGCCGACATCGACGCTTTCCCCCAACTGGCCCAGGCCTTCCAGGTGCAGGCCGTGCCCACCGCCGTGGCCGTGCTGAAGGGCCAGCCCGTGCCCCTGTTCCAGGGCGGAGCGGACGAACAGCAGATCCGCGCCCTCCTTGACGAACTGCTCAAGGTGGCTGCCGCAAACGGCGTGTCCGGCAACGTGGGCGGCGCGGCGCAGGGCGAGCCCGCCCCCGCGCCCCTGCCGCCGCTGCACCAGAAGGCATTCGATGCCATCGAGGCAGGGGATTTCGCCGCTGCCGCCGCGGCCTACCGGCAGGCCCTCATCGAGATGCCGGCTGACGCCGAGGCGAAGGCCGGACTCGCGCAGGTTGAGCTCATGGACCGCCTCCAGAAACTGTCCGGACCTGACGGCGATGCCCTCCGCCAGCTCGCGGCGGACGAACCCGACAACCTCACGGCCCAGCTGGGCGTTGCCGACCTGGACATCGCCGGCGGCCACGTGGAGGATGCCCTGAACCGGGTGGTCGGCTTCATCGGCAGGAATTTCGGTCCGGAACGTGAGACCGCCCGGATCCGCCTCCTGGAGCTCTTCGACGTCGTCGGAGCCACCGACGAGCGCGTCGCGAAGGCCCGCCAGGCTTTGGCCCGGGTGCTGTTTTAGTGGCAACGCCTGCGCTGTTCAGGCCCCTGGCCCTGCGGTCACTGGAACTGCAGCACCGCGGCTGGGTCTCACCCATGTGCCAGTACAGCTGCGACCCCGCCGCGCCCGGAGTGCCCAACGACTGGCACCTGATGCATCTGGGGTCGTTTGCTGCCGGGGGAGCCGCCCTCATCCTGACGGAGGCCGCGGCCGTCAACGCCGCCGGGCGCATCAGCCCGCGGGACGCCGGCCTCTACAACGATGAGCAGGCGGCGGGCTGGGAACGCATCGTCAGCTTTGTGCACCGCCACGGCGTGGCGGACACCAAAATCGGTGCCCAGCTCGCCCACGCAGGGCGCAAGGCGTCCACCTACTGGCCGTTTTCCGGTGAAAGAGGCTCCGTGCACGTTTCCGACGGCGGCTGGGGCACCGTCGGGCCGGGCACCGCCGCCTTTGACGGCTATGCGCCGCCGGCGGCCATGACCGAAGCGGACATCCAGGGCGTCATCGCGGACTTTGCGGCCTCCGCCGCAAGGGCCGTTGACGCTGGCTTCGACACTATTGAAGTGCACGGAGCCCACGGCTACCTCCTCCACCAGTTCCAGAGCCCGCTCGTGAACGACCGCACCGATGCCTGGGGCGGAAACGCGGACGGGCGGAACAGGCTGACGCTGGCTGTTGTCGACGCCATTCGGAACGTGATCCCCGATTCCATGCCGCTGCTGCTGAGGATCTCCGCCACTGACTGGGCCGAGGGGGGAATCGGCATCGAGGACTCGGTGCACTTGGCCTCGCAGGCCGCCGGACACGGCGTTGACCTCATCGACGTTTCGAGCGGCGGAGCCGTCGCGCACCAGCGGATCCAGCCAGGGCCGGGGTACCAAACGGGATTCGCCGCACGCATCCGGCGCGAAACAGGCATCGCCACCGGGACCGTCGGGTTGCTGACATCGCCCGGCCAGGCAGAACATGTGGTTGCCACCGGCCAGGCCGACGGCGTCTTCATCGCCCGGGCCGCCCTCCGGGACCCGCACTGGTGGCTCCGGGCTGCCTTCGAACTCGGTCACGACCTGCGGTGGGCTCCCCAGTACGAGCGGGCAGTTCCGCGCCGCGCGTTCTGAAGGGCCCGGCGTTCTGACCGCCCGCGGTCATCCCGGTTCTACTCCTTCCGGAGGATCCACATTGGAGGGCGCGCGGCTTAGGGTAAGTTCATGACCCTTCCCGTTACAGCCCTGTCAATCAGGGGCCTCGCCAAGCGCTTCGGCAGCAAGATCGCCGTGGACGGAATCAGCCTGGAGGTCCCGGCAGGTTCGTTCTTCGGAATCGTCGGCCCCAACGGTGCCGGCAAAACCACCACGCTGTCCATGGCCACGGGGCTTCTCCGGCCGGATTTCGGCACGGCGGTGGTGCATGGCGTGGACGTCTGGGCCCAGCCGCTGGAAGCCAAGAGACTGATGGGGATCCTGCCCGACGGCGTGCGCCTCTTCGACAGGCTTAGCGGCGAACAACTTGTCACCTACGCGGGGCTGCTCCGCGGCATGGACAAGGACGTTGTGGCTTCCCGGGTGGGGGAACTGCTGGCCGCGCTTGACCTTAGCCAGGATGCCGGCACGCTCGTGGTGGACTATTCCGCCGGCATGACGAAGAAGATCGCACTCGCGTCTGCGCTGATTCATGCCCCGAAAGTCCTGGTCCTGGATGAGCCCTTCGAATCCGTGGATCCCGTCTCCGCCGCCAACATCCGGGACATCCTGGACAGATATGTGGCCACCGGCGGCACGGTGATCGTGTCGAGCCATGTCATGGACCTGGTGCAGCGGATGTGCGACCACGTGGCGGTGGTTGCGGCCGGGCGGCTCCTCGCTGCCGGGACGGTGGACCAGGTCCGTGCCGGGGCGAGCCTGGAGGAGCGCTTCGTCGAGCTGGTGGGCGGCCGGAGCCAGACAGAGGGGCTGGAATGGTTGCGCACCTTCTAAGGCTGAAGCTGACGCTGCTGAGGAACGGCCTGCGGCGGAGTCCCTGGCAGCTGGTGGGTCTGGCAATCGGCGGGCTCTATGCGCTGGGGATCGTCGGCCTGTGTGTCACGGCGCTGCTCTTACTCCGGCAGCAGGATGCCGGCCTGGCCCAGACCGTCGTGGTGCTTAGCGGTTCCGCAGCCGTGCTCGGTTGGGGGATTGTGCCGGTGGTTGCCTCCGCAGCGGACATGACGCTGGACCCGGCCCGGTTCACCACGGCGGCCGTCCCCATGCCGCAGCTCCTGGCCGGACTGGCCCTGGGCGGCCTCATCGGAATTCCCGGGCTGGCCACCGTCATTGTGGCGCTGGCAACAGTAGGCACCTGGTCACGCGGCATCCTTCCCGCCGCCGGCGCCCTGGTGGGGGCCGTCCTGGGCGTGCTGAGCTGCGTCGTGCTGTCCAAGGTGGTCACCACCGCCACGGCGAGCCTGGCGGCCTCCCGGCGCTTCAAGGATGTCAGCGGAACGGCGTTCATGGTGCCGCTCGTCCTGCTCGGCCCGATTATGGCAGGAATCTTCCAGGGCGCGTCCGGTTCGGGCGCCTTTCTGACCGACCTTGCCCGGAGCCTGTCCTGGACGCCCTTGGGCGCGGCATGGTCGCTGGGCGGCGACCTCGCGTCGGGGTATGCGGGCCACGCGGTGCTCAAGCTGCTCATCGCCGCCGTCACGCTGGCCGGCCTGGCCTGGTGCTGGAAGCTTCTGCTCGAGAGGGCCCTGGTGACTCCGCCCTACGCGGGAAGCAGCCGCAGGAAGGGCGGGCGGATGGGACTTTTCTCGCTGTTGCCGGCCACTCCGGTCGGTGCCATCACGGCCCGTTCCCTGACCTACTGGTTCCGCGATCCCCGGTACTCCGGATCGCTCGTCGTCATTCCGCTGCTGCCGGTGGTGCTCGCGTTCCAGGGCAGCCAGACGAACGACTTTGGCGTCCTGCTGATCGTCGGGCCCCTGACCGCCTTTCTGCTGGCGTGGTCCATTTCGTCCGATGTGTCCTACGACAACACGGCATTTGCACTGCACCTGGCCGCCGGGGTGCGCGGCGTCCACGACCGGCTCGGGCGGGCCCTGGCGTGCCTGGCCTTCGCATTGCCCGCCGTGCTGATCCTGGCGACCGTGCCGTTCTTCATCACCGGGGACTGGGACAAGCTGCCCGGCATACTGGGGCTGTCGGTCGGAGTCCTGCTCACGGGGCTGGGACTGGCATCCGTGGTGTCCGCCCGTTACACCGTGGCCGTCCCGCTTCCCGGTGACAGCCCGTTCAAGAAGCCGCCCGGCAACGTCGCGCAGACCCTGGCCGTCCAGTTCGGCGGAATGGGGGTCCTCATGGTGCTTATCCTTCCCGAGTCCGCACTGCTGATCGCCCAGCTCCTGACGGGGGAACAGGCGTTTGGCTGGATCAATCTCGCGCTCGGTCCGCTGCTTGGATCCGTGCTCTTCCTGGCCGGAGTGAGGGTCGGCGGGCGCTGGCTGGACGCCCGCGGACCGGAACTCCTGGCACAGCTGACCGTGAACCGGTAAGAGTCCCTGCCAGGGCGGTCCGGACCGTGATTGACTAGGCACGTACCGCGCAACAGGGACAAGGAAAGGCCGTGAACCATGGAGGTCGTCATCCTTCCGGGCATCCGCCAGATCGCCTCCCTGGCGGCGGATGCGGTTGAAAGCCTGCTGCGGAACAAGCCCGGTGCCGTGCTGGGACTCGCCACGGGATCGTCGCCCCTTCCCGTCTACGAGGAACTGGTCCGGCGCCACGAACGGGCCGGCCTGGATTTCAGCAGGGCGTACGGATTTACCCTGGACGAGTACGTAGGGCTGGAGCCTGGCCACCCCGAGTCATACCGCGAGGTTATCCGCCGCGACTTCACGAGCCGCGTCAACTTTGACCCGGAAAACATCCTCGGACCCGACGGCAATGCCGAGGACATTCCCGCCGCCTGCCGGGCGTACGAGGAAGCCATCCGGGCGCGCGGCGGTGTGGACCTGCAGCTTCTGGGCCTCGGCACGGACGGGCACATCGGCTTCAACGAGCCTGGGTCCTCCCTCGCGTCGCGCACGCGCATCAAGTCGCTCATCGAACAGACACGCCGGGACAACGCGCGTTTTTTCCGCAGCCTCGATGAGGTGCCCCATCATGTGGTGACGCAGGGGCTGGGCACCATCCTGGACTCGCGCCATGCGGTCCTCGTGGCCACCGGCGCCCAAAAGGCGCAGGCTGTCCATGATCTTGTGGAGGGGCCCCTGGCCGCGATTTGCCCGGCATCGGTCCTTCAGCTTCATCCCCATGCCAGCATCCTCGTGGACGAAGCCGCGGCGTCGTCACTGAAGCTCGCCGATTACTACCGCCACACGTATGACCACAAGCCGGGCTGGCAGGGCCTGTAGCGCCCAGGGCCGCGGCCGGACGAGCCACTCCGACCCGTCCCGGCGTCCGGTGCCCGCCGCCCGGAACAGCTAAGATGGATGGCATGACTAGCATGACGGATCCTCTCGACAACGACCCCATGCGTGAGCTTTCCGGAGCCGGATCGTCCACCGCAACCATTGAGCGCGAGGAACTGCGCCAGGAAGTGGAGCCCGGGGACCGCGATCGCTTTTCGCACTACGTCCGCAAGGAAAAGATCATGGAGTCCGCACTCTCCGGCGAGCCGGTCATTGCGCTGTGCGGCAAGGTCTGGACACCGGGGCGGGATCCCCAGAAGTTCCCCGTTTGCCCCATGTGCAAAGAGGTCTATGACGGCCTGCGGCCCGGAAATGACGGCGGCAAGGGGTCCGGCGGGGACTCAGGCAACAACAAGTAGTGACGGAGACACTCTTCGGCGGACCCACCCTGCCTCCGGCTTATCCGGAACGTGCAGCCTGGGGAACCGCCCCGAAGCTGCGCGCCTGGCAGCAGGAGGCCCTGGACCGTTACTTCAGCACCGGGCCACGCGACTTCATGGCCGTCGCGACGCCCGGCGCCGGCAAGACCACCTTTGCGCTGCGGGTGGCGTCCATGCTCATCGAGGCCGGCACGGTCAACCGGGTGACGATCGTCGCCCCGACCGACCACCTCAAGCGGCAATGGGCGGACGCCGCGGCGCGTGTGGGCATCGCCATTGATCCGAACTTCAAGAATTCCGACGGCCAGCACGGGCGCGGGTTCATCGGCGTCGCGGTGACGTATGCGCAGGTGGCCAGCAAGCCGATGCTGCACCGGGCCAAGACCGAAGCCGCACGCACGCTGGTGATTCTCGATGAAATCCACCACGGCGGCGAGGCGTTGTCGTGGGGCGACGGACTCCGCGAGGCATTCGATCCGGCTGCCCGGCGGCTGTCCCTGACGGGTACGCCGTTCCGCTCTGACACCTCGCCCATCCCGTTCGTGGAGTACGCGGAGGACAGGGACGGCATCAGGCGTTCCAAGGCGGATTACACGTACGGCTACGGCAGCGCCCTGCGGGACCATGTGGTGCGGCCCGTCATGTTCATGGCGTATTCGGGGCAGATGCGCTGGCGCACCAGCGGCGGCGAGGAGATGGCCGCTTCCCTCGGTGAGGCGGCAGTCACCAAGGACGTCACCTCCCAGGCGTGGCGGACAGCCCTGAACCCCACGGGCGAATGGATTCCCGCGGTGCTGGCCGGTGCGGACAAACGCCTCAGCGAAGTCCGGCGCTCCGTTCCCGACGCCGGAGGCCTGGTGATCGCAACGGACCACGACGACGCCAGGGCGTACGCGGGGCAGCTGAAGAGGATCACCGGTGAGTCACCCACGCTGATCCTTTCCGATGATGCCAAGGCCTCAAGCAAGATCGAGGAATTCACGGCCAGCGACAAGCGCTGGATGGTAGCCGTCCGCATGGTGTCCGAAGGCGTGGACGTTCCGCGGCTGTCCGTCGGTGTGTACGCGACGTCGACGTCCACGCCGCTGTTCTTCGCCCAGGCCGTGGGGCGCTTTGTGCGTGCCCGGAAGCGGGGCGAGACGGCGTCGGTGTTCCTGCCCTCGGTTCCCCAGCTGATGGCGCTGGCCAACTCCATGGAAGCCGAGCGCGACCACGCGCTGGACCGGCCGGAGAACGAGGACGGAGACGGCCTCTTCAATCCGGAAGACTCGCTGATGGACGAAGCCAACCGGGAGGACAAGGCCTCGGACAGCCTGACCAAGGGCAAGTTCGAGGCGTTGGATTCCCAGGCGTCCTTCGACCGTGTGCTGTTCGACGGCGGCGAGTTCGGCACCGGCGGTGACATCGGTTCGGAGGACGAACTGGACTTCCTCGGCATTCCGGGCCTCCTGGACGCGGAGCAGGTGGGCACCCTGCTGCGGCAGCGCCAGCACGAGCAGCAGAGCCGCAAGAAACGCCTGGCACCGGCGGCTGCGCCTGCTGCCCCGGCAGTCCCGGACCACCGGATGCTGATGGACCTGCGCAACGAGCTGGCCAAGAACGTGGCCGCATGGTCGGCGCGCACGGGGACGCCGCACGGCGTGGTGCACACGAAACTGCGGACCGTCTGCGGCGGGCCCCCGGTGGCGCAGGCGAACGAAGAGCAGCTCCAGTCCCGGCTGAAGAAGCTCCAGGACTGGTTCGTCGGCCGGAAGTAGGCCGGAAGAGATTTCAGGACAGGAAAGGCGGGGCCGCCTCAGACGGCCCCGCCTTTCCTGCTGCCTGCGTTCCCGCTGCCAGGGGGGCGGCTACTCGAGGTCGACGCCGCCCAGTTCCATTTCGGCATACGTGTCGTCAAGGTTTTCGGCTATGCCGGCCGTCAGCCGCTTGATCACGGTGACGGAGTAGCCGGCCTGCACAGCGTCCAGGGACGTTGCCATGACGCAGTGGTCGGTAGCGAGCCCGACCACCACGACGTCCTCCACGTCATGGCTCTGGAGCCAGTCATCCAGCCCGATGGAGTCTTCATCGGGAGCGTACTCCGGGTCTACGGCCGAGGGCAGGGCACCGGGCTTCCGGTCCCCGGTGGGGACGGCGTCGTCGGGGGCCAGCAGTCCTTCGAATCCGGAGTAGGCGGCGGTGTGGAGGCCCTTGTGGAAGTAGGCCTGGATGTGCTCGGTGTCGAGGTCCGGATGCAGCTCGGCCCCCTGCGACCCGGCGACGCAGTGCGGCGGCCAGCTGTCCTTGAAGTCCGGAGTCTCCGAGAAGTGGGCGCCGGGATCGATGTGCCAGTCCTGGGTGGCCACGATGTGGTCGAACTGCCCGTGGTGCGCCTCGACGTACTCGCTGATTGCGCCCGCCACCGCCGCACCGCCCTCGACCGGCAGCGCGCCGCCTTCGCAGAAGTCGTTCTGGACGTCGACAATGATCAGTGCACGTGACATCAGCTCTCCTCGTAGATGGTGGGGATGGCCGGTTCACCGCGATGCAGGCGGTGGACCACCGCCGGCAGCTCGGCCATTGAATCGGCATGGCGCTGGCGGGCGCGAAGCACGCCTTCGTGGCCCGTCCAGCCCGGCAGCAGCTCTCCGTTCTTGATGAACTGCTGGAGCAGGGGACGGTCATCGCCGTCGTCAAACGGACGGTGGCCGACGCCGACGATTTCGTGGGTTGCCGTCCCGTGCTCGTTGAGCCTGCGCAGGGCGTATTTCCGCCCGCCCTTGCTCACCTTGTTCTTGGCCGTCTTGGCCACGGACACGAATTCCCCGGAATCGTCCGTGCGGGCGACCAGCTTATAGACCATGCTCGCGGTGGGGGCGCCGGAGCCGGTCACGAGCGAGGTGCCCACGCCGTAGGCATCGACGGGCGCGGACTGGAGCGCCGCGATGGCGAACTCGTCCAGATCCGAGGTGACCATGATCCGGGTGTTCTCGTTGCCCAGCTCGTCCAGCAGGCGCCGCACCCACTGGGCCTGTTCCACGAGGTCACCCGAGTCCAGCCGGACGGCACCCAACTTGTCCCCGGCGATGTCCACGGCCGTACGGACGGCCGTTTCGACGTCGTACGTGTCCACGAGCAGCGAGGTGCCGGCGCCCAGGGAGGCGACCTGCGCCTCAAAGGCGTCGCGTTCCGTGTCGTGGAGGAGCGTGAAGGAATGGGCCGCGGTGCCGACGGTCTTGATCCCGTAGCGGAGGCCGGCCTCGAGGTTGGAGGTACTGGCGAATCCTGCGATGACGGCGGCCCGGGCCGCTGCCGTGGCCGATTCCTCCTGGGTCCGCCGCGAGCCCATTTCGATGCAGGGCCGGCTGCCGGCGGCGGTGATCATCCGGGACGCCGCCGAGGCGATGGCGCTGTCGTGATTGAGCACGGACAGCACGTAGGTCTCCAGGATGCAGGCCTCCGCGAACGTCGACTCGACGATCAGGATGGGGGAGTTGGGGAAGTAGGCCTCGCCCTCGGCGTAGCCCCAGATGTCCCCGGTGAAGCGGAAGTCGGCCAAGTAGTCCAGCGTTTCCTTGTTGACCACGCCGGTGCGCCCCAGGAACTCGAGTTCGGCGTCGCCGAACCGGAATGCCGCAATGCCGTCCAGGAGCCGGCCGGTGCCGCCCACGATGCCGTAACGGCGGCCGTCCGGGAGCGTGCGCGCGAAGGCCTCGAACACGGACCTGCGGTGCGCAGCGCCGGAATGCAGGGCCGCCTGGAGCATGGTCAGCTCGTAGTGGTCGGTGAACAGGGACGTGCGTGGCTGGTCCCAGCCGGCGGAGGTACTCACAAAATCACTCTAGTGCGCATCCCCATAGAATGGACAGATGACCCTAAGCGTTGCGCTCGGCCCTGACACCCAGGAGAGCACCCAGACCGGAACTGAGGTGTCCACCGACACCCTGACCGCCCCGGACATCCCCTGGAACCTCGTGATCTGGAATGATCCCGTCAATCTCATGAGCTATGTCAGCTATGTTTTCCAGAGCTATTTCGGCTATTCGGAGACCAAAGCCAACAAGCTCATGATGGAGGTCCACAAGAAGGGCCGGTCCATTGTTGCCCACGGCAGCAAGGAACAGGTGGAACAGCACGCCGTCGCGATGCACGGCTACGGCCTGTGGGCAACGGTCGAGAAAGCTACCGGCGGAAACAGCGGAGGCGGCAAGAACGGCGGCCCGGGCAAGGGCAAGGGGAAACGTGGCTAAGGCTTTCAAATACGGACTCAAGGGCATTACCGGATTCCTGGAGCCGGCGGAGCGGGAACTGCTGCGCAGCCTCTTCGACGACGTCGTTTCTATGCTGCAGCCCGAAGCCAGCGGCAGCCAGGATCCGCTCACTGCGCTGATCGGACTCGACATGGACGTCCGGGAGCCCTCGGACCGCGCCCTCCGGCGGCTGCTGCCCAACGTCGTGAAGGACGACGGCGCCGCCTCCCTGGAGTTCCGGCAACTCACCGAACGCTCCCTGCGCGAGACCAAGATCGGCGCGCTCCGCGCCGCCGCGCTGGACCTGGACAAGGACGAACTGGTCCTGGCAGAAGCAGACGCCAAGCACTGGTCCATGGCGCTCAACGACGTCCGGCTGGTGCTCGCCGAACGCCTGGACATCCAGGACGAGGCCGACGCCGAGCACGTCCACCAGATGCAGGACTGGTCGCAGGCGGAGGATGTGGAAAGCTACCTCGCGCTGGTCTACAACTTCACCACGTGGCTGCAGGAATCCCTGATCCAGGCCATGCTGCAGTCGATGGAGTCGCGGCCCTGATCCGTGAGTCCCTGCAGCGAACCTCAGCCGCGCGTTTGTGCCCTCCGGGGCGCAGGCGGGCGGCTCCGCAGAGCCTGTGATGTGACAAATTAGACATGAGTCGCACGCCACAATTTGATGGCCGCACCCACCCGGAAGACCTATCCTCGAATAATCATGACTTCAGCATCGAGCATGGATCCGGCAGCAGACGCTGCAGCGGAGTCCGCAACGGCCGTAGGCATCAACCTGGGATCGCGGCCGATCGGGGTCTTTGACTCCGGCGTCGGCGGGCTCACGGTGGCACGGTCCATCATCGATCAGTTGCCCAACGAATCCATTCTCTACGTGGGCGACACCGCCCACGGGCCTTACGGCCCGCTCCCCATCGCAGAGGTGCGTGCCAACGCCCTTGGCGTGATGGACGAACTCGTGGATTCCGGCGTCAAGCTCCTCACGATCGCCTGCAACTCGGCGTCGGCGGCGGTGCTCCGCGATGCCCGCGAACGCTACACCGCCCGTTACGGGATTCCGGTGATCGAAGTGATCCAGCCCGCCGTCCGGCGGGCGGTGGCCGCGACCCGCACCGGCCGCGTGGGAGTGATCGGCACGTCCGCCACCGTCGGTTCGCGGGCATACGAGGACACCTTCGCCGCGGCCCCTGACCTTGAAATCACCTCCGCGGCCTGCCCTGCCTTCGTCAGCTACGTGGAGGCGGGCATCACGACGGGCCCGGAACTGCTCGCGGTGGCCGCGGAGTACCTCGAACCGCTCAAGGCCGCGGGCGTGGACACCGTGGTGCTGGGCTGCACGCACTACCCGCTCCTGACGGGCGTGATCTCGTATGTCATGGGCGAGGACGTCACCCTGGTGTCGAGCGCCGAGGAAACGGCCAAGGACGTCTACCGTGCGCTGGCCAGCCGGGGCATGGAGCGGACCGCCGCCGCGCCGCCGGAACACAACTTCATCGCGACAGGCGACGCCGGCCAGTTCGAAGCCCTTGCGCGCAGGTTCCTGGGTCCCGAAGTGCTCAGCGTCCGCCACGTCGACCACGTCGCGGCACAGTACCCGACCGGAAGCTTGGCCCGCATCACGCCGGAAATGATCGCCGCCGCGCAGGGCACCGCCGCGCGGCCCCGCATCTCCAATTTCGTGGGCCAGGCCATGGGCAGCGGCCGCGGTCCCGGGGGTTCGGGCCTGTGAAGCTCACGATCGTCGGCTGCACGGGGTCCTTCCCCGGCCCCGGTTCCCCGGCGTCCTGCTACCTGCTGACGGCGAACGACGGCGAACGCACGTGGAAGGTCGTCATGGACCTTGGCAGCGGAGCCCTGGGTGCCATCCAGCGCTACACGGACCTCGAGGACATCGACGCCATCTTCCTCACGCACCTGCACCCGGACCACTGCATGGACCTGTGCGGCCTGCACGTGGCCGTGCGCTGGAAGCCGGGCGGCTGGGACCGCGGACGGATCCCGGTGTGGGGTCCGGCGGCGACGGCAGACAGGATGGCCACCGCGTACGGCCTCGAACTGGACCCCGGGATGCACGAGGAATTCGACTTCACCAACTGGGCCGAGCGCCAGTCCGTCTCCGTGGGACCGTTCACCGTGACGCCGTTCGCGGTGAACCACCCTGTGGAGGAGGCCTATGCGCTGCGCGTGGAGGTGAGCGAGCCGGACGCGTCCGGAGCGGCCGTGACGCGCGTCCTGACCTATTCCGGCGACACGGATTCGTGCCGCGGACTCGAGGAGGCGGCCAAGGACGCGGACCTCTTCCTGTGCGAGGCGGCCTTCGAGGAAGGCCGCGACGACGGCATTAGGGACGTCCACCTGACCGGCAAGCGGGCCGGGGAGGCCGCCACTGTGGCGGGCGCCCGCCGCCTCCTCCTCACCCACATTCCGGTATGGACGTCCCCGACGACGGTCATGGCCGAGGCGCGCCCGGTCTTCGCCGGTGATGTCGCCGTCGCAGTCGCCGGGGTGCACTACAGCGTCTGAGGCCGGACCGTCCGACGCCGGCCGCCCGACGCCGGTCCGTCCGACGCCGCCCGCCTGAGGCGGACGGCGGACGGCGCTTCTTCCCGGTCGAAGCCTGATGCCGATAAATCGATAAGCTAAAGGCATGACTTCCGAAGCAACCACAACCCCCGTCATCCGTGCCGACGGCCGCACCCCGGACCAGCTCCGCCCCATCAGCATCACCCGCGGCTGGTCCAAGCAGGCGGAAGGATCCGCCCTGATCGAGTTCGGCAACACCCGGGTGCTGTGCACGGCTTCCCTCACCGAGGGCGTGCCCCGCTGGCTCAAGGGAGAGGGCCGCGGCTGGGTCACCGCCGAGTACGCCATGCTGCCGCGGGCCACGAACACCCGCTCCGACCGCGAGTCGGTCAAGGGCAAGATCGGCGGCCGCACGCACGAGATCTCACGGCTGATCGGCCGCTCGCTGCGCTCCATCATCGACACCAAGGCCCTCGGGGAAAACACCATCGTGCTGGACTGCGATGTCCTGCAGGCCGACGGCGGCACGCGGACCGCGGCGATCACGGGCGCGTATGTGGCGCTCGCCGAAGCCATCCGCTTCGCCCGGGAAAACAAGATGATTGCCCGCAACGCCCAGCCGCTGGTGGATACCATCGCCGCCGTTTCCGTGGGCATCATCGACGGCATCCCCATGCTGGACCTTCCCTACATCGAGGATGTCCGCGCCGAGACGGACATGAACGTCGTGGTGACCGGATCCGGCAAGTTCGTGGAGGTGCAGGGAACCGCGGAGGGCGCCCCGTTCGACCGCGATGAGCTCAACGCGCTGCTGGACCTTGCCCTGTTGGGGACGGAGCAGCTCGCCGCGATCCAGCGCGAGACGCTGGCCGAAGCCCCGTGAGTGAGAGCAGCGCCGTGAATGAGGGCAGCGCCGTGAACGGAAGCGGCTCCGATGCGCCGGCTCCGCGGCTGGTGCTGGCCACCCACAACAAGGGAAAGCTGCGGGAGCTGCGCGAGTTGCTGCGCGGGCAGGTTCCCGGGCTCGACGTCGACACTCAGGTGGTGGACGCGTCCGCCGTCGGGGGTCCTGACGTCGCCGAGACCGGGGTGACCTTTGCGGAGAACTCGCTGCTGAAGGCGCGCGCGGTGGCGGAGGCGACCGGACTGGTGGCGATCGCCGATGACTCCGGCCTGTCCGTTGACGTGCTGGGCGGCGCCCCGGGCATCTTTTCGGCCCGCTGGGCAGGGCGGCACGGGGACGACGCCGCCAACCTCCGGCTGCTGCTGGCCCAGCTGGCCGACGTACCCGACACGCACCGCGGCGCCGCCTTCGTGTGCGCAGCGGCGTTGGCGGTCCCGGCATCGGCGTCGGAGGACGGAGTGCGCGAGGTGGTGGAATACGGCCAGCTCGCAGGCACGCTGCTGCGGGAGCCGCGCGGGGAAGGCGGCTTCGGCTACGACCCCGTGCTCCAGCCCCTCGGGATGGACCGGAGTTGCGCCGAGCTGAGCCCCGATGAGAAGAACGCCATCAGCCACCGCGGGCAGGCGTTCCGCGCCCTGCTTCCGGCGATCGTGGAAGCCCTCCGCCGGCACTGACGGAAGCGGCCGGCACCAACTGCGAGAAAGGCACCCCACGGCCGTGGGGTGCCTTTCTTTGATCAGTTAACCGGGGTTAGTTGTCGAGGTTCGTCTTGCGGTCGGCCTCGGGCTCGTGCTCCTCAATGAACTCTTCCACCGGGTCAGTGCCGAAGGCGGCGGCCTGGCGCTTGGCGGAGATGCCGCGCAGCACTTCGATGCCGATCGGAATCACCGAAACCAGGACAATCACGATGAAGATGATGTCCAGGTTCTCGCGGACCCACGGAATCCTGTCACCCAGCAGGTAGCCGAGGAGCGTCATGCCGCCGCCCCACAGGAGGGCGCCGATCACGTTGAAGAGGAAGAACTTCCGCTTGTCCATCTGGGCCACGCCCACGATGACGGGAACGAACGTCCTGATGATGGGAACGAAGCGGGCCAGAATCAGCGCCTTGCCGCCGTGCTTCTCGAAGAAATTGTGGGCGCTTTCCACGTTCTCGTGCTTGAACAGTCTGGAGTCCGGCTTGTTGAAGATCGCTGGGCCTGCCTTGGAACCGATGAGGTATCCGGTCTGGTTGCCGAGGATCGCGGACACGATGATGAGCGCCGCGAACAGCCAGATGTTGAATTTGATGGTGTCCGTGGCCACGAGCAGGCCCGCCGTGAACAGCATGGAATCACCGGGGAGGAAGAAGCCCACCAGCAGCCCGGTTTCGGCGAAAATGATCCCGCAGACCAGCAGCACCACCCAGGGCGCCAGGGCGGGGTCGGCGAGGAAAACCTGGGGGTTGAGCCAGTCGGGCAGGAAGGAAGCCAGATGCGGCTGGACCGGTCCGGCTCCTCCCAGTGCGGGCACGGCAAAGTCGCTCATTGCATTAAAGTTCACGTTTCAAGGGTACTTGACGGTCCTTGGCGTTCCGCGGCGCTACAGTTGTCCCCGTGAGTTTGGACTTTACGGCGATCGACTTCGAGACCGCCAACGGCTTCCGCGGTTCACCGTGCGCTGTTGGCCTCACCAAGGTCCGCGGCGGTGTCATCGTCGACGAGGCCTCGTGGCTGATGCGCCCGCCGGAGAACCACGACGCCTTCGATTATCACAATGTCCGGGTCCATGGGATTCGTCCGGCGGACGTGGCCGGCCGGCCGCGCTTCGGGGAGCTGTTCCCGGAGATCGGCGCGTTCATCGGCGGTGACATCCTCGCCGCCCACAATGCTGCCTTCGATCTTGGCGTCATCCGCTCCGGCCTGGAGGTCTCGGGCCTGCCGGGGCCTGCCTACGACTACGTCTGCACGGTGATGCTGTCCCGGCGCTGCTACTCACTGGTTTCGAATTCCCTGCCGTTCGCCGCCGAAGAGGCAGGCGTGCCGCTGGTGAACCACCATGACGCTGCCGAGGACGCCCGGGCCTGCGCCGGGATCCTGATCGACATCGCGGCCCGCAACCAGGCCAACAGCATCGCCGAGCTGTACCTCTCACTCGGCCTTGCGCTTCCGCAGCAGCCCGCCTTTCACCCGGCTCACGACGACCTCTCAAAACCGACGCTCTCGGCGCTTGCCGCCCTGGGCGGCACGGCAGCCGCGCGCCCCTTCCGAAGCGGATGGCCGGAGGAAGGGGACAATCCCCAGCCCAATCCGGATGCGGAGCCCGGCAATCCGCTCTTCGGCCAGACCGTCGTGTTCACCGGCCAGCTGGCCATGGGGCGGCCGGAAGCCAAGATGCGGTCCGCGGAGATGGGGGCGCGTCCGGAAAGCCGGGTCACCGCCAGGACCAGCGTCCTGGTGGTGGGCGACGGCTTCGTCGCGGGCGACCTGCGGTCCGGGCGGCTGACGGGAAAGGCCAGGCGCGTCCTTGAGCTGCACGACCGCGGGCAGCCGATCGAGGTCATCTCCGAGGGCGAGTTCCTGCAGATGGTGGGCGGGGCAGCCATTCACATGGCGCAATAAAGCTTTCCAGTGCCTCCCTGCGCTCTTAGCCTTGCTCCATGAGCAGACAGAGCGCCCCACGTACGTCCGGAGCCGCCACGCCGTCAGGGGTGGACTGGCGGGCCGTCTTTGCCTTTCCCAACCCGGTGAATGAATACGCGGCCAGGATCACGGCCGGCCTGGTGGTGGTGCTCGCCGTGGCCACACTGCTGACCGGCTTCGGCTGGGGCCTGGCAATCATCGCCGCCGGGTTCTGGCTCCGGGTGCTCTTCGGCCCGAGGATATCCCCGCTGGCGCTCCTGTCGGTCAAGGTTCTTGCCCCGCGGCTGGGACGCGCCAAGCTGGTTCCCGGTCCGCCCAAGCGGTTTGCCCAGGGGATCGGCGCCGCGGTGTCCACCGGGGCAGCTGTTCTGTTCGTGGCTGGCCTCGCCCCGGCGGCGTGGGTTCTGCTGGCGGTGCTGATTGTCGCCGCGTCCCTGGAGGCGTTCGCGGGATTCTGCCTTGGCTGCGTGATCTTCGGGTTCCTGCAGCGCCGCGGGATGATCCCGGAGGACGTGTGCGAAGCCTGCAATAACGTGTCCCTCAGCCAGTTGTAACCGACACCAGCTGATCGGCCATGCCGCGGATCACCTCGGGCGCTTCCAAGGCTCCGAGCCAGTCAGCCGGCAGGCAGTCCTCGCCGTAATAGGCGCCCAGGATGTTGCCCGCGATGGAACCGGTGGAATCGCTGTCCCCGCTGTGGTTGATCGCCAGGGCGATCGCGGCCTTGAAGTGCTCCACGGGATCTGCCGCCCTGTGCGGCGCGGAAATCTCAGCCGGCGCGGAAGACTCAGCCGGGGCGGAAGACTCAGCCGGGGCGGCGCCGGGCGCCGTCGCGAGAACAGCGTAAAGCCCGACGGCGAGAACCTCCTCAGCCACCCAGCCCTCGCCCAGCTCGCTGACCAGGTCCTCCGGGCTGAGCACCGGCCGCGTCGCGGTGCCGGCGCCATTGGCGAGGCCGGCGAGGCGCAGTGCGGCAGCAAGGCGCTCGCGGAGTTCCGGCACCGCATCAGCATCGGACTGAACGTGCTGGACGGCGGCCTGCGCGGCCTCCGCCAGGGTGTGGCCCTGGATCAGTGAATGGATCAGCAGGCTGAAGACGCCCGCGCTTTGCCGTGCGGACGGATGACCGTGCGTGAGGGACGCCGCGTCCGCGCTCAACTTGTACACCGATTCGGCCGGGATGTGGGGGATGAGCCCGAACGGAGCCGAGCGCATCACGGTTCCGCAGCCCTTCGAATCCGGGTTGACCGGGCGGTACACCGTGCCCATCTCGCCCGTGGCGAGCCCGCTCAGGCACGCGTTGCCGGGCGCCCGGCGGTGGCGGAGCACGGGCTGCCCGTCGATCCAGCGCGGCTGCGGCCTGGGAGCCTGTTCCGGGGCGGGCACGCCCTGGGTGTCCAGCCAGCGCAGGTAGGCCAGCCAAAGGCAGGCGTTTGCGTCCGCGCCCACGCCCGAGTTGGCCCATTCCAGCACTTCGACGAGCCCGTCCACTGTGTACAGCGTCATCTGGGTGTCGTCGGAGAAGTGGCTTCCGCCGTCGAGCGCTTCAAAGTCCTGGAGCCCGGCTTCGCCGAAGCGGCCGCGGATGGCGGTGATCGAATCGAACTCGATGGCGTAGCCGAGGGAGTCGCCCAGGGCGCCGCCCAACAGGCAGCCATGGATGCGGGACTCCGGGGACGGCAGCGCGGTGGCGCCGGGAACATTGTTCATGCCACCAAATTTACCCGCCGGCCCGGGCAGGACAGCGCAGCGGCTTGTTCCCGGAGCCCTTGCACCCTCCTTCGGCTGGGGATCTTTCCGGGAAACGGGCCGGCCCGGGGGCGCTAAGCTCGAATTCAGCAACCGTCCAGACTCTGCTGCCAGAATGCAGGGGCTGACTCCCGCAGGTGCCGGTGTCACCGGCCCACCGAAACAAAGGATTTCCTGAACATGACCACCCCTGTGTCCGTACCCCCGACCGACGCCGAGTCGCACGCCTCCGGTGACGACGGATTCCGGCCCGGGCTGGTTTCCCGGCTGGGGGCCGAAGCGTTCGGAACCTTGTTCCTGGTGATCGCCGGACTGGGCGTGCCACTCTTCACGCTTCCGCAGTCGAGTCCGCTGCCGGCCTCGCTTGCCGGTGGCCTGGCCGTGACGGCTGCCATGCTGGCCTTCGCGTACATCTCGGGCGGGCACTTCAACCCGGCCATCACTCTGGGCAATCTCGTGGCAGGAAAGATCCGGATCGCCCACGCCGCCGCCTACATCGGCGCGCAGCTCGTGGGCGCAGCCGCCGGTGCGCTGACGCTGTTCGGCATCCTCCGCACCGTCCCCAACATTCCCGACACCCGGGCGGCGTTCGATACCGTGACGGCCGGATTCGGCGAACACTCCGTCATTCAGGCGCCCATGGCGGGCGTCCTGCTGGCCGAAGTCCTCGGCGCAGCCCTCCTGGTCGCCGTTTTCCTCGGCACCACGGCACGCCGCAACGTCCACGCGGCAGCGGCACCGTTCGCCGTCGGCCTGGCGTTCGCCGTGCTGCTCCAGTTCGGGCAGGCCATCGGAAACGCCCCGTTCAACCCCGCCCGGGCCACGGCGTCGGCGCTGTTCAGCAACAGCTGGTCGCTCGGGCAGCTCTGGCTCTTCTGGGTGGCCCCGCTGGTGGGTGCGGCCATCGCCGGCCTCGTGTTCCGGGGTTTCTCCGAAAGTGCCGCTGTGGGCGCCGCCGCTGCGCGTTCGGCCGGCGAGGACGAGGAAGCCGCGGCAGACTCACTTGACTCCGATGACGAGAATGACGAGTCCGACGACGGCAAGTCCGACGACGGCGCGGACGCCCGCCGCGCTTCCGCCGACCGTACTTCCGCCGCAGGCGGGGCGGCACCCGCAGCGGCAGGCGGAGCCGCCGCCGGCGCAGCGCCAGGCTCGGCGAAGCCGGCTGCTGCCGGCGACCGTACCGCGGGGACGCGGGACGAAGCCCGCGACTTTTTCGACGGCCCGAGCAGCAAGTAGCACCGGGCGTCGGCCCGGCAACAAGAGCAGGCAGCAGAAGCACCCACATGACGGCCGGCACGGACCGCCACCCGAGCGTGTCTCCGGACGCGCCGGGTGCGGTCGGCAATACTGTCAGTGCCTGCGGATAGCGTAAGAATATGCGGTTATTGCACACCTCCGACTGGCACCTGGGCCGGTCCTTCCACGGCGTTGGCATGCTCGATGCCCAGCGCTCCTTTGTCGACCAGCTGGTCGCCCGGGTCCAGGAACTGTCCGTCGATGTGGTCCTCATTGCGGGCGATGTGTATGACCGCGCCCTGCCCGGCGTCGACGTCGTCGGGCTGCTGGACGACGCCCTTGTCCGGCTGACCGGCGCCGGCGCCCGCGTGGTGCTGACCAGCGGCAACCATGACTCCGCCATCAGGCTCGGATTTGCCTCGAGGCTGCTGGAGCGGGGCGGCGTCCATCTGCGGACCCGGCTCCAGGAGCTGGACGTGCCGCTGATGCTGCCGCTGGGGAGCGGGCCCGACAATGAGCAGGGTCCGGCCGTGGCAATTTACGGCATTCCCTGGCTCGAACCGCGCCTCGTGGCCGATCAACTCGGCGTCGCGACGGCCAGCCACTTTGAGGTCACCCGTGCGGCCACGGAGCGCATCCGTGCGGACCTGGCCGCACGCAGCCAGTCGCGGACCGTCCATTCGGTGGTCCTGGCGCACACCTTCGCGAGCGGCGGAATCAGCTCGGACAGCGAACGTGACCTCAGCATCGGAGGAGTCGGCGCCGTTCCGCTGGACCTTTTTGCCGGCTTCAGTTACACCGCACTGGGCCACCTCCACGGCCGGCAGGCACTCGCCCCGGACGTGAGATATTCAGGTTCGCCGCTGGCCTATTCCTTTTCCGAAGCGAAGCACCATAAAGGCGCCTGGCTCATCGACGTCGATGAGACCGGCGTGACCGCCGTGCAGGAGGTCCTTTGGGCGGCGCCGCGGAAGCTCGCGGTCCTCCGCGGGACCCTCACGGAACTTCTCGAGTCGGCCGATCATGCGTGGGCGGAAGATGCGTACTGCCAGATCACCCTTACGGATGCGCAGCGGCCGGCCCAGGCCATGGAAAAGCTCAGGGCGCGGTTCCCGGACACGCTCGTACTCGGGTTCGATCCCGAGGGCGTGCCGGCATCTGCGAAGACCAGTTACAGCAGCCGGCTCGCCGCGGCGAAGGACGATCTCTCGGTCTGTTGCGGCTTTCTGGAACATGTCCGCGGCCGCGAACCCGATGAGGCGGAGCGGACCGTCCTGACTGAAGCCTTGGAAACCGTGCGCCTGCAGGGAGTGTCACTATGAGAATCCACCGCCTGGAGATCTGTGCCTTCGGCCCGTTCGCCGGCACCGAGGAAATCGATTTCGACCGGCTCAGCGGCCATGGGCTGTTCCTGCTCAATGGAGCCACCGGCGCCGGCAAGACCAGCGTGCTGGATGCCATTTGCTACGCGCTGTACGGATCCGTGCCCGGCGCGCGGCAGGACGGGAAGAGGCTGCGCAGCGATCACGCGGAGTCCGCCACCGAACCCCGGGTGAGCTGCGAGTTTTCGGCCCGCGGCAGGCGGTTTGAAGTCTCCCGCTCGCCGGCCTGGGAGAAGCCCAGTGCGCGCGGCCGCAACGGGTTCACCACGCAGCAGGCCAAAACGCTCCTGCGCGAGCGGGTGGGCGGTGAATGGATCGAAAAGTCCGGCAGGAATGACGAAGCCGGGGCCGAGATAGCTGCGATCCTCGGCATGGACAGGGAACAGTTCACCAGGGTGGTCTTGCTCCCGCAGGGGGACTTCGCGGCCTTTCTCCGGTCGAAGGCCTCGGACCGACTGGAACTCCTGCAGAAACTCTTCGGGACCGAGCGCTTTGAAGCGGTGGAGCGTGAACTGGCCATCAAAGCCGCCGAAGCCGCCAGGGAAGTTGCGGGCCACAACGGCAAGCTGGCGCTGATCGTGGCACGGGCCGACGCCGAGGCCACGGCACTGGACCTGGACGTGAGCGGCGCCCCGGATACCGGCCGCGCCAGTGATCGGCTCGGCTGGCTCGAATCTGCCGCGTCTGCCCGGGCCACGGAGTTGGCCGCCGAGGCTGAGGCGTGTGAGGCCCTGCACCGGGAATGCGCAGCGCGGCGTGATCAGGAACTGGCCCGCGAAGGGAGGCGGCTGAAGCTTGCCGCCGCACTGCGCCGGAAAGCGGACGCTGAGGCGGCTGCTTCCGTCCTTGACGCCACAGCGGCCAGGCTGTCACTGCACCGCAAGGCCGAGATACTTGGCGGACAGCTCCAGGCCGTGGCCGCGGCCGATGCACTGGTAACACGTGCGGCCGAGGCCATGGAGCGTTCCGCAGCAGGCGTGCAGCGGGCTGCCAAGGAGCACGCCGAGCTGGCAGGCACCGAGCCTTCCGCAGTTGACGTCGGCGCCGAGCTGGGGCGGCTGCGGTCGCTGCTTGCCGTGGTGAACGAGCGCTTGGCTGATGAGGACAGACTGGCTGGCCTGCGGTCCCGGTCCGCGGGTCTGGCAGGGGAGCGCCAGGGACTGTCGGACGCCATCGAGTCCCATGAAGTTTCCCTTCTTTCCCTGCGCTCAGAGATGGCGGGCCTGCAGGCGGGCCAACAGGTGCTGGAGTTGTTGGCGGGCGAGTCCGTGCTCCGCACCAAGGAAGCCGCGGCCGCCGACGAACTCGTGGACGTTGTCCGGCGCTATGGGGCAGCGGCCGTCGAATGTACGGCCGTGACGGAGCGCCATCTCAGGGGCAGGGAAGAACACCAGGAACTGCGCACACGGTGGCTTGACGTCCGGGAGGAGCGCCTGTCCAACGCGGCAGCCGAACTCGCGGCGCGCCTGGAGCACGGCGAGCCGTGCCCGGTCTGCGGCAGCGCGGAACATCCGGCGCCGGTTCCAACCGCTGAATCCGCCCTGGGACTTGCCGACAAAGAGGAGCAGGCAAAGGCCAAATATGAGCGGGCGGAGAAAGCACTCGCCGCGGTGGACGCGGAACTCTCCGCCGCGCGACAACTGGCCGCCGTGCTGGCCGGGCAGGGCGGCGAGACCGATCCCGCCGAAGCACACGAGGCCGCACAGGCCGCTCGGGAAGCGGCAGCCGAGGCCGCGGCTGCAGAGGTGGAGCTGGCGAAGAGCCGGGCGCGGCAGGCGCAGCTTGCGGACCGACTTGACTCCACTGAGCGGGCGCGCGTCGAGGCGATGTCGGGCCTGACCCAGGCGGAGTCCACCCTGGCGGAAATCGAACAGCAGGCGGCCATGCTGGAGTCGGCACTGGCCGCGCTGCGGGCCGGCTACGGCAGCCTTAGCCTCCGCTGCGGCGGCATCGGGGAAGTGATCGACATCCTGGAACGGGCGTCTTCGGCCCGTGCCCAACTGGACCAGGCGGCGGCCCGGCTGGCAGACGCGCAGGGCCAACTGGACCGCGCGCTGCCGGAAGCGGGCTTCGATTCGGCCGCTGACGCGCAGGCGGCGCTGCTGACGCCGTCGGAGTCGGCGCGGCTGGATGCGGCGGTCCGTGCCGGACACGACGAACTGGCCCGGTTGGATGAGCTGTTCGCCAGCGAGGAACTCATTCTGGCCGGCAGGGAACGCGAAGCCGGCAACGCAACGGAGGCCGGGAAGCTGGAACGGCTGCGGGCCAAGGCGGACCAGGCGGAGAGGACGGCGAAGGACGTGGCGCTGGCCGCCGGCCTTGCCGTGCAGGGCTGCGGGTCCCTTGGCCGGCTGCGGCGCGAATACGACGAACTGGCAGAGGCCGGCCGGGGGCCGCAGGAACGCGCCGAACTGCTGACCGCACTGGCGGATTCTTCCCGCGGCTCCGGCGACAACAGCTACCGCATGAGCCTCAACAGCTATGTGCTGGCCGCACGGCTCGAACAGGTTGCCGTTGCCGCGTCCGAGAGGCTCGTCGCCATGAGCGACGGGCGGTACACGCTGCAGCACACGGATGCCAGGGCCGCGAGGAACGCAAAGTCCGGGCTCGGCCTGGAAGTCGTGGACGAATGGACCGGCCAGCGGCGCGATACATCCACACTGTCCGGCGGGGAGTCCTTCATGGCTTCGCTGTCCCTCGCCTTGGGCCTCGCGGACGTTGTGCAGCAGGAGGCCGGCGGCGTGGACATTGAGACCCTGTTCGTCGACGAGGGGTTCGGAAGCCTCGACGAACAGGCGCTGGAGCAGGTGATGGACGCCTTGGAGGGCCTGCGCGACGGCGGCAGGGTGGTCGGCCTTGTCAGCCACGTGGCGGAGATGAAGCAGCGGATCGGCACCCAGCTCCAGGTCGTGAAGGGACGCAACGGCTCCACCCTGCATGTCTCAGACACAGCCTCAGCCACAGCCGTAGCGGGCGGAGCCCCGGCCCGTCTTGTAGAATCGGATAGTTACCGGGTTGCGCGCATCGGGAGGAGGGACGATGCGCACTACTGAACGAGCCCGGATACATGACTACCTCCACGGCGCCGCAGCGCCCTTCACTGCACTCTCCCGCCGACGCAGACAAACTGCCCTCCGATTCGCCACCGGCCCGCCCGGGAGGCCGTTACTCCCGATTGCCTGAACTGGCTGGCAGGGGCTTTATTCCGCTTGGCCTGTTCGCCCGGCTGCCGCTGGCCATGCTGACGGTCGGCACGCTTACGCTCGTCACCTCCGTCAGCAGCTCGTATGCCGCGGGCGGAACCTCGGCCGGCGCAGTGGGCATCGGATCGGCCATCGGAGCGCCCGTGCTGGGCGCCCTGGCGGACCGTTTCGGCCAGCGCCCGGTCCTCGTGGTTTCGGCCATCCTGAATGCCCTGGCCGTCCTCGCGCTGATCGCCACGGCCTATGTGGTGCCCGGGGCAGAAGGCAGCGCGGCACCCCTCCTCGCGGCGGCATTCATTGCCGGTGTCAGCTGCCCCCAGGTCGGTCCGCTGGCGCGGGTCCGCTGGATGGCGCTGACGTCGGCCGGAAACCGCAAGGGCGCTGGCAAGGACCTGGACACGGCACTGTCGTATGAGAGCACGGCCGACGAGCTCACCTTTGTCCTCGGCCCGGCTCTCGTGGGCATCCTGGCCAGTCTGATCGCGCCGTGGCTCCCGCTGGCCCTTGCCGCCGCACTGACCATCACGCTGGTGCCTGCCTTCGCCGTGCACCGGACGCATCTTTCGGTTCCCCGCAGAGTTGTTCAACCCACGGCTGTTCAACCCAGAACCGATCCCACAGCTGTTCAGCGCAGTGCTGTCCGGTCCGGTACGCCGCGGGCGGGACTCGCCCCCTTCGCCGCCGTGGCGCTGCCCGTGCTGGCAATGGTCTGCATGGGCAGCTTTTTCGGCTCCATCCAGGCCGCCCTCAGTTCGTTTTCTGCCGCGTTTGCAACGTCCGAGGTCGCCGGGCTCCTGTATGCGGTCATGGGGCTCAGCTCGGCTGCGGCCGCCATATCCGTGGCCTACTGGCCGGCCCGCTTCACCCCGGCGGCGCGTTGGCTGGCCGGGGCGGCGGCCATGGCCGGTCTGTCAACACTCCTCCTGCTGCCGGGCGACGGCTGGGCCATGGTCCTGGTGCTCCTGGTTCTGGGACTGCCGGTGGGACCTGTCATGGTCACGGTGTTTGCCATTGGCGGCATCGTGGCGCCAGCGGGCCGGCTCGGAACCGTGATGACGGCGCTGGCCAGCGGCATCGTCGCGGGCACGGCCCTCGGGTCATCGGTCGCCGGCCAGCTGGCGGAGGCCAGCGGCTACTCGGCGGCGTTCCTCGTTCCGGTAGCCGCCGCGGCGGCGCTGTTCGTGCTCGGCGCGGCTGCCGCCGTCGTCGTCCGCCGGAGCCAGCCCAACTAGGTAGCAGCACGCGCCGTTCTCAGCGCTGAGAACGGCGTGAGCTGCTACTCACTTGGGCGGGAACGGGTCAGGCGAGCTGGCTTTCGATCCGCGCCGCGCTGGCGGTCAGTGCCGCGGCGAGTTCGGCCGGGTCCTGAGTTGAACGGATATAGACGACGGCGACCGCCGCGGGCCGTCCGCCCGGCACCCTGATCGGGGCGGCCAGCGAGGAAACCCCCGCGATGACTTCGTCGTGGCTTGCCGCGTAGCCGCGCTGGCGCGCTTCGGCAGCCTCGGTTCGGTAGGGCACGCCGGGCGCCAGCTGGTTCCAATCGTGTTCCGACACGGCCGACTGGATGGCGATGCCGGGGGCGCCCGTGCTGATGGGATGCCGTGAACCGGGATGCTGGACAACCGTGGCGGCGGAATGGCGGGGCTCCACAGTGACCAGCGTGACGCAGTCCTGGTGGTCCCAGACGGCGACGAAGGCAGTCATGTTCAGCGTGTTGGCCAGCTGGGTCAGTTCAGGGAGGGCGGCCGTCTGCAGGTTGCGCGAAACTCCGCGGGCCAGCACGGCGAGGCCCGGACCGGGCTGCACCCTGCCCGCGTCGTCGCGCACCAGGAGCGAGTGGTCCTCCAGCGTGCGGAGAATCCTGTAGGCGACCGAGCGGTGGACGCCCATGGCATCGGCGAGCTCGGCGATGGTCAACGGGCGGTCGGCCTCGGCCAGGATTTCCAAGGCCCGGATGCCCCTGGAGAGAGTCTGTGACGGGGAAGCCTGGGCGGGCGCAGCCTGTGCGCCGGCACTGGCGATTGGATTCATGCTGTCCATCCTAGGCGGGGGAGCGGGACGTTTTGCCAGAGGGTCTTGTGTTGGGCGTCACCTTGGGCTAGCGTTCCATATAGGAATTTCGCGTTCAACTATAGAACAGCTCAACTATAGAACAGCTCGGAAGAGCACGCCAGAGTCGGCCGCTCCGCAACGGTCAGCCTCAGCGACCGAAGGAATCGAAGATGATTGCGAAGCCGGAAGCGGCCCCGGACGTCCCCCGCCGGACCTCCGTTCCGCGGGCCCATCACTTCCGCGGCAGCCTGGGCAGGTTCGCGACCGGCGTCGCGATCGTCACCTTTGACGGCGCCACCAAGCGCCACGGCATCACCGTGAACTCGTTCACGTCGGTTTCGATGGAGCCGCCGCTGGTCCTGGTGAGCATCGCACGCACCGCCAAGGCGCACGATGAGCTCGCGGGCCGCCCCTTCACCGTGAACATCCTGGGCGCCGAACAGCGGCACCTGGCCATGCATTTCGCCGGACGCCCCGGACCCGAGCCTTTGTGGGTGGAGGGCGGGACGGCGCCGCGCCTGACCAATGTCCTCGCCTACTTTGAGTGCAAGCCATGGGCCGCGTACGACGGCGGCGACCACACGCTTTATCTCGGCGAGGTAGTGGACTTCAACTACCGCAACGGCGACGCCCTGGCGTTCGCGAACAGCGCCTTCACCACCATCCCGGAGAGCCAGCTGGGCATGGAGGACCTCCTCTAGGCGCATTTCAACAATCACCAATCCACCTGCGGTTCAACGACGACTGGAGATAGCAATGGGCATCCGAACCGGCCAGCAGTTCCTGGACAAACTCAACGCCATGACGCCCCACATCGTGATTGACGGCGAGGTGGTCAGCGAAAAAGTCGCGGAGCACCCCGCCTTCCGCAATGTGGCGCGGTCCTACGCGAAGCTGTTCGACATGCAGCATGACAAGCAGCACCAGGAGGCGCTGACCTACGCGTCGCCCACCACGGGGGACCTGGTGAACGCATCCTTCCTGGTGCCGCGGACTGTCGAGGACCTGCAGCACCGGCGCCGCGCAATCTCCACCTGGGCGGAAGCCACCAACGGATTCCTGGGCCGCACGGGGGACTATATGAACTCGGCCCTCACGGCCCTGGGCACGGCGGAGAAGTGGTTCGCTCAGGCTGATCCCAAGTTTGCCGAGAACATCCGCAACTACTATGAGTGGGCCCGCGAAAACGACACCCTGGCTACGCACACGCTGATTCCGCCGCAGGTCAACCGGTCAGTGTCCGGCTCCGAGCAGCTCGGCGGCCAGCTTACCGCCCACATCGTGGAGGAGCGCGAGGACGGCATTGTCATCCGCGGCGCCCGCATGCTGGCCACCATCGCGCCCATTGCTGACGAACTGCTCGTCTTCCCGTCCACGGTGCTGCGCGGCACCCCTGAGGATGCGCCCTATTCCTTCGCCTTTGCCATTCCCAACGACGCGCCGGGACTGCGGTACCTGTGCCGCACCTCGCTCTATAACGGGGGCAGCACCCACGACGAGCCGCTGGCCTCCCGCTACGAGGAAATGGATGCGGTGGCCATTTTCGATGACGTCTTCGTCCCGAGCGAACGCATCTTCATGCTCGGGAACCCCCAGCTCTGCAACTCCTTCTACGCCGAGACCGGTGCGGGTGCCCTCATGACCCACCAGGTGGTCACCCGGACCATAGCGAAGAGCGAATTCTTCCTTGGCCTGGCCTCGGAGCTCGCCGATTCGATCGGCATCGACGGGTTCCAGCACATCCAGGAGGACATCGCCGAACTGATTATCGACGTCGAGATCGGCAAGGCCCTGGTGCGCGCGTCCGAGGCCGACGCGGAGCTCAATGAGGCCGGTGTCATGCTGCCGAAGTGGACCACCCTGAATGCCGCGCGGAACTGGTATCCCAAGATGGCCCAGCGTTTTCCGCAGATCATCCGGAAATTCTCCGCCTCAGGGCTCATGGCGCTGCCCGGCGAAGCCGACGTGAACAGCGAGGCGCGGGCGGACATCGACCTGTATCTGCAGGGGAAGACCCTCACGGGACCCGAGCGGGTGCGTCTCTTCAAACTCGCCTTCGACGCCTCGATCTCAGGCTTCTCCGGCCGCCAGTCCCTCTACGAGTACTTCTTCTTCGGGGACCCGGTGCGGATGGCCAGCGCCCTCGTCAACACCTACGACCGCGAACCGGTCAGGGCCAGGCTCCGGGAATTCCTGAACCGGGCCGACTAAATGTACAGGCACCAAAAGATTTAAGTGCGATCCATCACAATTTCATAGTATCCTTCATACCAACTGACCGTTCGATCAGTAAATCGCTCGGCACCCAACCCCGGCAGTATCTCTGCCCCAGCCACGGAGTTCCAATGACCGCAGCTTCTTCCGTTGATTCCGAGACCGGCCCCAGCAGTAAGCACGAGGAACGCAAGGTCCTCGCGGGAACGCTGGTCGGCACCACCATTGAGTGGTACGACTTCTTCATCTTTGCCCAGCTGACGGGAACGCTGCTTTCCCCGCTCTTCCTGACCCCGCTGCAGCAGTCCAACCCCGGCCTTGCGCAGATTCTCTCCTTCGCCCTCATCGGCATCAGCTTCCTCTTCCGGCCGCTCGGTGCCGTCATTGCCGGCCACCTCGGTGACAGGCTGGGACGCAAGGCAATGCTTGTGTTCACACTCGTCATGATGGGGGCCGCAACGTCCCTGATCGGCATCCTGCCGACCTACAAGGACATCGGCGTCTGGGCACCGATCCTGCTGATCACCCTCCGGATCATTCAAGGCTTCTCAGCCGGTGGCGAGTGGGGCGGAGCTGCCCTGATGGCCGTGGAGCACGCGCCGATGAGCAAGCGCGGAATCTTCGGCGCATATCCCCAGATCGGCGTGCCCATCGGCATGATCCTCGCGACAGGCCTGCTGTTCTTCCTCAACTCCAGCATGTCCAAGGAAGACTTTGCCTCCTGGGGCTGGCGTGTGCCGTTCCTGCTCTCCATCGTGCTGATCGTCGTCGGATACCTGATCCGGCGGGCCGTGGCGGAAAGCCCCGTCTTCCGCGAGATGGCCGCCCGCAAGGCTGAGAGCAAGGCGCCTCTGGGGGAGCTCATCCGCCACCACAAGAAGCCGGTCCTCTACTCAACGCTGATCTTTATCGCCAACAACGCCGCGGGTTACCTGCTGATCGCCTTCTTCATCTCTTATGCCACCAGGGCCCTGCAGATGCCCGTGCCCCAGGTATTGCTCGCCACGACCCTTGCATCCTTTGGCTGGCTGATCTTCACACTGGCCGGCGGCTGGCTTTCGGACCGCATCGGCCGCGTCAAGACCTTTCTGACGGGCTACGCCATCATCTTCGTCTGGATGATCCCGATGTTCGCGCTCATCGACACCAGAAACATCTGGCTTTATGGCGTGGCGCTGTTTGTCCTGACGATCGGCCTGGGCCTTTCCTACGGCCCCATGTCCGCCATGTATGCCGAGATGTTCCCCGCGAACGTGCGGTATTCCGGCATCTCCATCGGCTATGCGTTCGGCGCGATCCTCGGCGGGGCATTCGCCGCCACGATTGCTGAATCGCTGCTGCAGAGCACCAAGTGGACCGGATCCATTGGCATCTACATCATGATCCTCTGCGTGATCTCCGCCGTCGGCGTACTGCTGGCGAAGGAGACCAAGGGCCGGCTGCTCGGCGTCAGCCGGCACTGACGGATCTGCGGTAAGCAGTCAGTTCGCGGGTGCGGGTCCGGGCCGATGGTCCGGGCCCGCACCCGCGCTCAGGGCTGGGCGCCCCGCAGCAGGCCGATGGCTTCGTCGTCGGTCAGCTGGTCGAAATGCCGGTAGAAGCTGCCCACGGCCCGGAACTTGCCGGGCAGGTGCAGGCACAGGACGTCGCAAACCCGGGAGAGCGACTGCTCGGCCTCAATCGATCCGACCGGGGCGGCGGCGACGACGCTCGCGGCCCCCGATGAACGAACGGCCTCGACGGCGGCCCGCATGGTGGCGCCGGTGGCCAGGCCGTCGTCGACCAGCAACGCCGTTTTCCCGCGGACTTCATGGTTGATGCCGGGGTACTTTTCGACGCGGCGCAAGAGTTCTTCCCGTTCACGGATTTCCACATCGTCCAGCCACGCCTGCCGGACGCCGTTTTCCAGGATGCGCGCCACGAGCGGCCTGTTGAGCAGCCGGACAATCCTGCCTCCGGAGTAGGCCAGGGCGCCATAGGCCGTCTCGTCGTGGCCGGGGATGCCGAGTTTCCTGACAAGGACCGCACCGAGCGGAAGATGCAGGACGTTCGCCGCCGCGGCCGCCACCGGAATGCCCCCGCGTGCCAGTCCCAGCAGCACGGTGTCCGGCCGATCGCGGAACTGCGGCAGTGCCGCCGCGAGCCGCAGCCCGGCTTCATCCCGGTCTTCAAAAACCATGCCCATGCGTTCCTCTTCCGGAGTCTCCGCCCGTCAAATCCAGCCTACCGCCCGCCGGCCACGCCGCGCGGGCCAAGTCTGCCGGACGGCTGCTAGCTGCCGAGGAACGCGACGGCCGCCTGTTTGAAGGCCCGGCTGGTGATGGCATTCGTGTGGTTCCGGCCGGGAAGCACCAGCTGTTCGGCCATGGATCCGGAGGTCGCGGCCAGTTCCGCAAGCCGGGGCATCGAGGCCGCGCGTTCATCGTTTTCGCCTGCCACCAGCAGCATGGGCATGTGCGGCACTGCTTCGGCGGGGTCGTAAGGTTCGCCCTTGATGGCCTCGACCAGGGACAGCAGCGCGAAGATGTTGTTGCTCGGCAGCGCCTGCGCCATCTTGAGGAGCCCGGCCGTGGATTCGTCGGCGATGGGCGTGCCGTCGGCAAGGTACCGCTGGGCTGCCACGAGGTCGAACTCGGCAAGCGGATCAGCCATGTTGGGTCCGCCGAGGACGATCCGGTGCACAATTTCCGGCTGCGTGGCGCCGAACTCCCAGGCGAGCCGGGATCCGAGCGAGTACCCGATCACGTCCAGGCCGCTGGAAGGGTCACCCGCGCGCACCGGCCGCACGCCGGCGTCAAACGCTATCTGGAGGAGGTCCGCCCGCATCCGGCTGGGCGAGTAGGAGTCCATGTCCTCCGGGGCGCCGCTGCGGCCGTGGCCCGGCAGGTCCACGGTGATGACCCGCCTCCCCGCCGCGAGCAGTGCGGAGAGCCAGCCGGTGTCCTCCCAGTTCAGCTTGCTGGAGGAGGAAAAGCCGTGGATCAGCAGGATGGGGCGGAGGCCGGCGTCGGCATCGGGATCGTGCACCTCGACGTACAGCTGGGGATCGGTGCCCTCTACGGTGTGGGAGTGCTGTTCGCCGGTGTGCCTGCCGCTCATCATGTCAGTCCTCATCAAGTACGGCGCTCAGGCGGACCCGGCGCTTCGGTGCCTCTTCCTTCGGGACGGTGCCCACGATGCCGGCGGTGTTGTCCGGCACCTCAAACACAATCAGGGGCTCACCGACATTGATCTTGTCGCCGGGCCCGCCGTAGATACGCACCACTTTACCTGCCTGCGGACTGGGCAATTCAACCGCGGATTTGGTGGTTTCCACCTCCACGAGCGGCTGGTTGCGCTCCACCTGTTCGCCGGGGGAAACCAGCCATTCCAGGACGGTTGCCTCGATCAAGCCTTCGCCCAGATCCGGGAGCGGGAAAGATATTTCAGCCACGTCGGTACTCCAATACTCGCTGGATGCCGAAAAGAATCCGGTCAATGTTGGGAATGTATTCGTCCTCGAGGTCCCCGGACGGGTACGGGACGTCGAAGCCGGTCACCCGCTCCACCGGCGCCTTGAGCGTGTCGAAACAGCCGTGCGTGATCAGCTGGGCCACTTCGGCCCCCAGCCCCGAGGTCAGCGGCGCCTCATGGACGACGACGGCGCGCCGCGTCTTGCGCACGGACGTCACCAGCGCGTCGGCGTCGATCGGCTTGAGCCAGCGCAGGTCCAGGACCTCGACGTCGATGCCGTCCTCGGCGGCGAGTTCGGCCACCTGCAAGCAGCGGGACACCATGGCACCCCAGGCAACCAGCGTCAGGTGGCGGCCTTCCCGCATGACCTTGGCGCCGGTGGGCGATCCGGTGCCGGGGGCATCTGCGGTACTGAAGTCGACGTCGCCCTTCTGCCAGTACCGGGACTTCGGCTCCATGAAGATCACCGGGTCCGGGCGCGTGGCGGCGTACTTGAGGAGGTGGTAGGCCTCGTGCGGGTTCGACGGCGAGACCACCTTCAGCCCCGGCACGTGCGCGAACAGGGCCTCCAGGCTCTCCCCGTGGTGTTCGGGTGCGCGGATGCCCCCGAAGCTGGGCACGCGCAGCGTGATGGGCATCGGCAGCTTGCCGCGGCTGCGGTAGTTCATCCGGGCGATCTGGCACACGATCTGGTTGATGGCGGGGTAGGCGAAGCCGTCGAACTGCACCTCCGGAATGGGGTGGAAGCCGGCCATCGCGAGACCCACGGACATGCCCAGGATGCCGGATTCGGCCAGCGGCGTATCGAAGACACGGTTTTCGCCGTGCTTGGACTGCAGCCCGTCGGTGATGCGGAAGACGCCGCCCAGCCTGCCGCAGTCCTCGCCCAAGATCACCGCCTTGGGGTTTTCCGCCAGCACCTCGTCCAGTGCGCGGTTGAGCGCCTGCTGCATGGACAGAGTGGCGGTGTGGTTGCCGTGTGCCTCCGTGCCGGGTGATTGCGCGTCCGGTGATTGAGCCTGTCGAAATCCCGTCATGGTTCCTGCGCTCCTAGACATGTTCGGACTCCTCTCGCCAGCTGGCGGCCTGGTTCTGCAGCGCGGGGGTGGTTTCCTGGAAGACGAGGCCAAACATCTCGCTGCCCGGCCGCGGACCGAGCGCTTCGATGCCTTCGCGGATGGATGTTTCCTCGGCTGCCGCGGCGGCCTGCGCCGCGGCGAAGAACGCGTCGTCGGCGATGCCGTCGTCCAGCAGCCGCCGGCGAAGGCGGCGCAGCGGGTCCTCGCCCGCGCCGGACCGCTCCTCGTCCAGGGAGCGGTAGCGTCCGGGATCATCGGACGTGGAGTGCGGGCCGCGGCGGTAGGTCATGGCCTCCACCACCACGGGCCCGTTGCCGGAGCGGCAGTGGGCGATGGCCCGCCGGGTGGCCTCAAGCACGGCGACGACGTCGTTCCCGTCAACCTGGACGCCGGGAATGCCGTAGCCGGCGGCACGGGCGGCGACGGAGCCGCCCGCAACCTGGCGCTCGGTGGGGACGGAGATGGCCCAGCCGTTGTTCTGGACGAAGAAAACCACCGGTGCCTTCATGACGGCCGCGAAGTTCATCGCCTCATGGACGTCGCCCTGCGAGGAGGCGCCGTCGCCCAGGTAGGCGAGCGCAACGCCGTCGTTCTGTTCGAGCGTCTGGCCGTGGGCCCACCCCACCGCATGCAGCACCGAACCGGCCACCACGGCCTGGATCGGCGCGAGGCGTGACTTGACCGGATCGTAGAGTCCGCCGTGCCACGTGGCCTTGTGGGTGGACATGTATGCCACCATGTCCACGCCCATGGCCCGGGCCACGCCCATCTCTCGGTAGGTGGGGAAAACAAAGTCGCGGGCGGTATCGACCGCGTAGCCGCTGCCCACCTGGGCGGCCTCCTGGCCGAGCTCGGGGGCGTAGCCGGGGATGATGCCCTGCCGCTGCCACGCCACGGCCGAGACGTCGAGGTGGCGGACCGCGGCCATCAGCGAGTACAGCTCACGCAGCTGGTCAGGGGTGGGCGGGGGAGCGGCGTTGCCGTCGTCCGGAAGGGGCAGGGTGTCCATAGCTGTGACCCTAGTCACCGCGCCCCCGCCGGGCAATCAGCTCCGCGAACACTGATCAGACTGTCAATACTGCACAGTCAAACACGGGAGGGGCTGCACAAATTGTGCAGCCCCTCCCGGGGTGCTCGGCCGGGTGTCCGGCCAGGCACTAGTCCGTTGCGGACCCGGCGCCTCCCCGCCCAACTGGGTCGCAGAAGATGCCGTTATGAGAGCTGAGAACGGCGTGTGCTGCTACCTAGTTGGGCCGGCGTGCTAGTCCCTTGCGGAACCGGCGCGGACGGCCTCGCGGGAGGCGGTGTACCTGGCCCCCACCCAGCATGCTGCGGCGATGCCGGCGATCAGCAGGACGGTGCTGATCAGCTGGATCCGGCTGCTCTCGGCGCTCAGTCCCACGGCGAGGATCAGGCCAAGGAGCACCAGGCCGAACACCGTCAGTGCGGGGAAGCCCTTCATGCGCAGGGGCAGGGGAGTTCCGTCGCGGTCCGCGCGCCGGCGCAGGATCAGCTGGGAGACGAGGGCGGTACCCCACACCACGAGGCAGGTTGACCCGACGAGCTGGAACAGCGCGGGCAGGATCCGCTCAGGGAACAGCAGCTCAAGGACGGTGGCGATGAAGCCGAAGGCAACTGACACGCCGACGGCGACCATCGGCACCTTTGCGCCGCTGAGCCGCGACAGGAAGGCCGGCGCCTCGCCGCGTTCGGAGAGTGAGTAGACCATGCGGGAAGAACCGTAAAGGTTGGCGTTCCGTGCGGACAGGAGTGCGACGACGGCCACCAGGGTGATCGCTGTGCTGGCGCCGGGAATGCGGGCGGCGTCCAGGACGCCCGCAAACGGCGACGCCAGTGTCTCCGAGGTGGCGGGGAGCACCGCCGCAATGACGAACACGGATCCGATGTAGAACACCAGGATCCGCCACACCACGGTCCGGATGGCCTTGGCCACACTGTGCTCCGGGTCCTCCGTTTCGGCGGCAGCGACGCTGACGATTTCCGTCCCGCCGAACGCGAAGATCACCACGAACAGGGCCGTCGCTATGCCGCCCAGGCCCGCCGGAGCGAAGTCCGTGGCGATGTTGCTGATGCCGGGCGAGGCCACGTCAGGCAGGAGCCCGAACAGCAGTGCGGCGCCGATGACCAGGAAGATCACGATCGCGGCGACCTTGAGGATGGCGAACCAGAATTCGAACTCGCCGAAGTTCTTCACGCCGGCCAGGTTGATGGCCGTAAATACCACCATGAACACCAGCGCGAGCGCCCAGACCGGGATGACCGGCCACACCGAGAACAGAAGCCCTGCGGCGCCGAGGGCCTCGGCGGCGATGACCACCACGAGCTGGAGCCACCACAGCCAGCCCACCGTGGCCCCGGCCGTCTTACCCATGGCCCTCTCGGCGTAGACGGAGAAGGCGCCGCTGGTGGGGTTCGCCGCCGCCATCTCGCCGAGCGCCCACATCACCACGATGATCAGTGTGCCTGCAACCAGGTAGGAGATCAGGACCGCCGGGCCGGCGGCCTGGATGCCGGCCCCGGATCCCAGGAAGAGCCCGGCGCCGATTGCGCTGCCCAGTCCCATCATGGTCAGTTGGCGGGGTTTCATGTTGTGGCTGAGTTCTACTGCCGGTCGCTCCGCCGTGGACTTCATCGTCATGCTGCGTACCTTCTTGGGGTCGGTGAAAACGGGGGTCCTTTTGGGACCATTCGAATGTACCGCCTCGCCGGGAACGCCACAGCCCTGGAGCGTGAGATTATGGATTCAGTTTGGTCAAGGCATTGGCCTAAGTGGCAGCAGTTTGTGTTGGTGAATAGCCAAGGACGGGAAAAGCTGATGAACGTGGATGCGCTAGACGCCAAAATTGTCCGTTTCTTCACCGATGCGCCGCGTGCTTCCGTCCTGGAGGCCTCCCGGGTGCTCAGGATCGCGCGGGCCACCGTCCAGTCGCGGCTGGACCGGATGGCGGAAGGCGGCGTGATCGGATCCTGGGTGCCCCACCCCGAGCCGTCGCATTTCGGATTTCCCGTGGTTGCCTTCTGCTCGCTGACCATCAACCAGGACCTGGGGCACGATGCCGTGGTGGCGGCGCTCGCGGAGATTCCGGAACTGATCGAGATCCATACCGTTTCCGGCAGTTCCGATCTGATGGCGCGCATTGCGGCCCGCTCCAATCCCGACCTCCAGCGCGTCCTCGATGCGATGATCGCCACCAGGACCGTGCTGCGGTCCTCCTCGGTGATTGTCCTCAATACCCATTTCGAGGGCAGGACACTTCCTCTGCTTGAGGCGGTGGCGGCCGGGAACCGCGCGTAGGGCCGGTACCCGGTCCGGTACCCGGTCCGGTACCCGGCGAAATATTTTGTTCCGCGGCCGGCGGGCCGTAGAATCAGTTTTAGTCATTTTGACTATAACTAGCCGGACGGTCAGCAGGACCCCCGAACGCAGTGAAGCGGGTGAAGAACCGTGTACACCACCTCAGCCAACGTTGCCGAGCGGCAGGCCGCTCCGCCGTCGTTGGCTATTTCCACGGTGATCTTCGCGCTTCGCCCCAGCGAGGCCTCCGGCCGTCCCACGCTCTGGCTGCCGCTGGTCCGCCGCATCCGGGAGCCGTTCAAGGGGCTCTGGGCTCTACCCGGCGGCCCGCTGACGCACTCGGAGTCGCTGCAGGACGCCGCCTCCCGGAACCTGCGCGAAACCACGGGCCTGGCACCCAGCTACCTCGAACAGCTCTATGCCTTTGGCGGCCTGCACCGGTCGCCCACGCAGCGGGTGGTGTCGATCGTCTACTGGGCGCTGGTGCAGCCCACCGAGGCCGCGCTCGCCGACGAATCGGAGAACGTCAGGTGGTTCCGGGCAGACAGGGTGGGGGAGCTGGCCTTCGACCACAACGCGATCGTCGATTATGCGCTCTGGCGGCTCCGGAACAAGCTCGCGTACGGCTCCATCGCGTACCACCTGCTGGGGGAGTACTTCACCCTCGCCCAGGTCCGGGAAGTCTACGAAGCCGTCCTTGACACCCGGCTGGACCCGGCCAACTTCCGCCGCCAGATCAAAGCCACACCGGAAATCGAAGAAACCGGTGAATACCTCCAGGGCGGCAAGCACCGCCCGCCACGCCTCTACCGATTTACCGGCCGCCCCGGCCTTGACCCAGATAACAGGAGTACCCCATGAGCAGCGTCAATACGGCAATCCAGCTGATCACGCGTGAACAGGCCGAGAAGGGCCGCGCAGCAGCCGCCGGCAGCACCTGCAGCCCGGCGCTTGCCAAGGGCCCCTGGGACTATGACCTTGCGGAGGCGCTGGCCGGCATCCCGGCGTACGGTCCCGGAGCCTCCAGCGCCGACGTCGCGCCGCCGTCCACGCCGCGCCAGGGCCAGCTCCCCGAGGAGTACAAGCTGGCCGGCGACGCCGAGCTGGACGCCCGGATCCGCGCCGCCAAGGCCACGCTCGGCGACCGCGCCGTGATCCTGGGCCATTTCTACCAGCGCGACGAGGTGGTGCAGTACGCCGATTTCGTCGGCGATTCCTTCCAGCTGGCCAACGCCGCCCTGACCAGGCCGGACGCTGAGGCCATCGTGTTCTGCGGCGTGCACTTCATGGCGGAAACCGCCGACACCCTGTCGACGCCGGAGCAGGCCGTCATCCTGCCCAACCTGGCCGCCGGCTGCTCGATGGCCGACATGGCGGACGCGGACTCGGTGGAGGACTGCTGGGAGCAGCTGGAGGAAATCTTCGGCACCGAGCCCGACGCCGAGGGCCGGGTTCCGGTCATCCCCGTCACCTACATGAACTCTTCAGCGGCGCTGAAGGCCTTCTGCGGCAGGCACGGCGGCATCGTCTGCACCTCGTCCAACGCCAAGACGGTCCTCGAGTGGGCCTTCGAGCGCGGCCAGCGCGTCCTGTTCTTCCCGGACCAGCACCTGGGCCGCAACACGGCGAAGGCGCTGGGCGTCCCGCTGGAGCAGATGCCCATGTGGAACCCGCGCAAGGAACTCGGCGGGAACGACGAACAGGCCCTGCTGGACTCCCGGGTGATCCTCTGGCACGGCTTCTGCTCGGTGCACAAGCGCTTCTCGGTGGCGCAGATCGAGAAGGCCCGCGCCGACTTCCCGGGCGTCCAGGTGATCGTCCACCCCGAATGCCCCATGGAAGTGGTGGACGCAGCGGACTCCGCCGGATCCACGGACTTCATCCAGAAGGCCATCGCCGCCGCCGAGGAGCCCACGGTGTTCGCGATCGGCACCGAGATCAACATGGTGAACCGGCTCGCGGCCCAGTATCCGCAGCACACCATCTTCTGCCTGGACCCGGTGATCTGCCCGTGCTCCACCATGTACCGGATCCACCCGGGCTACCTGGCCTGGGTCCTCGAGGAACTCGTGGCGGGCCGCGTGGTCAACCGCATCACCGTGGACGACGCCGTGCAGCAGGACGCCAGGACCGCGCTGGAGCGCATGCTGGCCGCCAAGCCCCAATGAAACCCGAAGTGAGCCCCGCATGAACACCACCAGCGGAAACGCGATCCCCGGGCGGCCGCGGCTGATCGTCGTCGGCAGCGGCATAGCGGGCCTCTACGGGGCACTGCTCGCCGCGGACGCCGGCGCTGACGTGGTGCTGCTGACCAAGGGCGCGCTGGCGGACAGCAACACCTACTACGCCCAGGGCGGCATTTCAGCGGTCCTGGACGAGCCGGCCCCGGGGGACACCGTGGCCGCGCACATCGCCGACACGCTCCAGGCCGGGGCGGGCCACTGCAACCCGGACGCCGTCCGGGTGCTGTGCACCGAAGCGCGGCGCGACATCGCCGGCCTTGGGCGCTTCGGCGTGCGTTTTGACCTGGACGACGACGGCGATCCCGCCTTGGGGCTCGAAGCGGCCCACTCGGCGCCGCGCATCCTGCATGCCGGCGGCGACGCCACCGGCGCGGGGATAGCGAACGCACTCATCTGTGCCGTGCTGGCAGCCCAGGCGTCAGGGCGGATCCGGCTCCTGGGCCACGCGCGTGCCACCGCGCTGCCCCAGTCCGGCCGGCGCGTGACGGGCGTTGAATTCCTCCACGACGGCCAGCTGAAGACCACGCAGGCCGACGCTGTCCTGCTGGCCACCGGCGGAGCGGGACAGCTGTTTGCCCAGACCACGAACCCGTCCGTCGCCACCGCGGACGGACTGGCCCTGGCCTGGCGCGCCGGAGCGGCGGTTGCGGACCTTGAGTTCTTCCAGTTCCACCCCACCTGCATGGTCCGCACGGCCGAAGCGGCCGAGGCAGAGGCAAACCAGGACCCGCTGCTGATCTCCGAGGCGGTCCGCGGTGAGGGCGCAGTCCTCGTGGACGCGGAGGGCCGCCGGTTCATGCTGGACTACCACGCGGACGCCGAGCTCGCCCCGCGGGACGTCGTCTCGCGCAGCGTTGCCCTGCACCTCGCCGCGCTCGGCGATCCCACCGGCCACGTCTACCTTGACGCCCGCGTCATCGAGGCCGCCAAAGGTCCCGGATTCCTGGGGAAGCGCTTCCCGACGATCACACGGCGCACCCGGGAAGCCGGCATCGACTGGACGCGGGAACTGGTGCCCGTGGCGCCGGCCGCGCACTACTGGATGGGCGGCGTGTCCACCGACCTGCACGGCCGCACCACGGTGCCCGGGCTCTTCGCAGCCGGTGAGGTGGCATGCACCGGGGTGCAGGGCGCCAATCGCCTGGCAAGCAACTCCCTGCTTGAAGGACTGGTCTTCGGACGGCGGGCCGTTGAGGCTTTCCTTGCCGACAGCGTTGCTGGGGCGTCGCCTGACGGCGCCCCTCCGCATGCTCCCCACGATCTCCCAAACCTCGCAAGCTCGGCCAGGGAACCCGGATCGTGTGGGCCCACGGCCGCTGGCGGCCTCCCCTTGACGCACGCTTCCGGGACCCCGTCAGTTGACGCGTCCGAAACGCCCGACAGCGGATCTGTTGGGGCGTCGGCTGACGGCGATTTTCCCGCTTGGGAGTTCGAAGCTGCGCCCGCTCGTGGGCCTGTTGAGGCTTCCTTTGCTCCGGCCGGGGTGTTTTCGCGGGGGGCGCTGCGGCGGCTGATGACGGCGAATGCCGGCGTGCTTCGCACCGGTGGGCAGTTGCGCGAGGCGGGTGCCGCACTTGCGGCGTGGGCCGCCGTCGTGCGTCCCGACGACGTGCCGGAAGCTGAGGATCCGCGGGAGCACGAGGACGCCAACCTATTGCTGGCCGCCCAGCTGCTGGTCCACGCCGCCCAGGAGCGGCGGATGTCGCTCGGGGCGCACTACCGAGACGACGGCGGGCCGGAGGCGGCCGCGGCCGACGACATTGACAAACGATACCGAATGACCCGGAAAGCGAGCCTCGTCCATGACTAGCCTGACCCTCCCCGCAGCACCCGTCCGGGAGATCCTGGAGCGGGCCTTCGCGGAGGATGCCCCCAGCGGTGACATCACCTCGCAGCTGCTCATTCCGGCGGAGGCCCGGGCCACCGCGGTGCTGAACGCCCGTGTTCCGGGGGTCTTCAGCGGCGGCACCGTGTTCAGGGACGCCATGCAGCTGATCGACCCGGACACCGAGGTGGAGCTGCTTGTCGCCGACGGCCAGGCGTTCGACGCCGGGACCCGGCTCGCGCAGGTCAGCGGACGGGCGCGCAGCGTGCTCCTCGCCGAACGTGTGGGGCTCAACCTGGCGCAGCGGATGAGCGCGATTGCCACGCGGACCGCGGAGTTCGTGGCGCTGGTGGACGGCACGAAGGCCCGCATCACGGACACGCGGAAGACCACGCCCGGCCTGCGGGTCCTTGAGCGCTATGCCGTGCGGTGCGGCGGCGGGGCCAACCACCGGTACAGCCTGTCCGACGCCGTGCTGGCGAAGGACAACCACCTCGCCGTGATGACCGGGGGCGATCCGGGCAAGCTGACCGCGCTGCTGGCGGAGGCGAAGGCCCAGCTCGGGCACACCACGCACTTCGAAGTGGAGGTGGACAGCGCCGACCAGATCGAACCCGTCCTTGCCGCCGGGGTGGACACCATCATGCTGGACAACTTCACGCTCGACGAACTGCGGGCCGGCGTGCGGCAGGTCGGCGGGCGGGCCGTGGTGGAGGCCAGCGGCAACGTCAACCTGGGAACCGTTGCGGACATTGCCGCCGCCGGGGTGGACGTCATCTCCATCGGAGCACTCACCCACAGCGTCACGGCCCTGGACCTCGGCCTGGACGTCGAGCTGACGGTCAGGTGAGCCGGCCATGATCTTCCTGGACGCAGCAGCCACGACCCCGGTCCGCCGCGAAGTGCTGGAGGCCATGTGGCCCTTCCTCACCGGCGAGTTCGGCAACCCGTCGAGCCATCACTCGCTGGGCGATGCCGCCGCCCGGGCGCTTGCGGAGGCCCGCAAATCGGTGGCGAAGGTGCTGGGCTGCCGGCCGGCGGAAGTGACGTTCACTTCGGGCGGCACGGAGGCTGACAACCTGGCGGTCAAGGGAATTGCGCTGGCGCGGCAGGCCGCGGACCCTGCGCTGAACCGCGTGGTGATCAGCGCCGTCGAACACCCGGCGGTGGAGGAATCCGCGCGCTATCTCGAACGTTTTCACGGGTTCACAGTGGACGTGGCGCCCGTGGACAGCTACGGAACGGTGACCGCCGAGGCCCTCGCCGCTGTGCTCCGGCCCGAAACCGCGCTGGTCAGCATCATGTACGCCAACAACGAGGTGGGGACGGTCCAGCCGGTCGCGGCGCTCGCAGCCCTGGCCAGGGAGCGCGGCATTCCCTTCCATACCGACGCCGTGCAGGCCGCCGGCTGGCTCCCGGCTGATGTGAAGATCCTGGGCGTGGACGCCCTGAGCATTTCCGGGCACAAGCTCGGCGCCCCCAAGGGCTCGGGCGTCCTCTTCGTCCGCGGCAGGACGAAGGCGGAACCCCTGGTGCACGGCGGAGGGCAGGAGCGCGGACGGCGTTCCGGCACCGAAAATGTGGCGGGGGCCGTGGGCCTTGCCGCCGCGCTCGCCCTGGCCCACGCCGATCAGGCGGCGCTCTCGGAGCGGGTCACGGTGCTGCGGGACAAGTTCATGAGCGCCGTGCTTGGCAGTGTTCCCGGCGCCGTGCTGACGGGCCATCCGGCCGAGCGGCTGCCGTCCGTGGCATCCTTCTGCTTCCCGGGCACCAGCGGGGAGTCCGTGCTCCTGGAGCTGGAACGCCAGGGCGTGGTCTGCTCCAGCGGTTCGGCCTGCGCGGCCGGATCCGACGCGCCGTCTCCGGTGCTCCTGGCCCTTGGGATCGAGGCCGAGGTGGCCCAGACGGCCGTCCGGTTCAGTTTTGATTCCTCGGTGACCCCAGCGGACCTGGAGACCGCAGCCGCCGCGGTGACGTCCGCCGTCGGAAGTGTGCGGAACCTGGGCCACCTCCCCGCGTAGCCGGCCTGCCCGAGTGGCCTGCCCAACTGGGTAGCAGCTCGCGCGGTTCTGGGCGCTGAGAACGGCGCGAGCTGCTAGTCCGAAAATGAGGTG
>NZ_JAGGPM010000024.1 GCF_018613835.1 Arthrobacter sp. ISL-5
ACCCGCCCCCGCAACCAGCCTGAACCCCCGTCAACCCAGCCACACGGCGCAACCAGGAACCACCAGTGGAACACCCAACGGCAGCGAGGCCCGGCGCTCCGGCACGCCCTCAGCCCGAAAAACCGCCGAAACCGGAATCAGATCATCCAACCAGGCAGATCGGTGGATCAAGGCTAAGGTAAGGCCCGTGACGCATGCCAGGTGGACGGCACGCGTACATACCGGGCGTAAAAGTCTTCCCGAGGGTCACATCAGTGAGTTCCCCCGAGAGAAGCATGACTTCCTCCCAATAGTCGTGGACGATCACGCCGCTAGCTATGGTGTCGGCACCGGGATCATAGCGTTGGAGCAAGGTCGAGTCTCCGCTAACAGGGTCCGCAGCGAGTATCTGCTCCCAAATCCCGTGTTCGGCGTCGCCGTTCGTCTTTTGCCAGTCAACGAGGGGTTCATGGAACTCCAACTCTGGTTTGCGCATTGCATCTCCTTCAGTCCCACCGACGGCGCCGTGATGTATACAAAGAGTATGCGAGGGACTGGAGTTGCGCGCACTTTTCTCAACCCGCTTACGTGGCTATCAGCCTGTGAGCCACGTCATGGAAAAAGCTTGACAAGCTTGTACAACCCTTTCCATACTTGAGGTGCAAGAGTTTCAACGAGGCAACTGGAGGACCAATGGCGGCCAAACTCACCGATGTCGCAAAGCTGGCGGGCGTCTCGCTCGCCACGGCGTCACGGGCGTTCGGAGACCCCGGCCGGCTGGCGGCAGAGACCCGCCAGAAGGTCATGGACGCCGCTGTTCAGCTCGGCTACGAAGTGCCGGGCCTCACCGGCAGCCGGACCTTCGGCGTCGTCGTACCGGACATCTCCAACGCGGTGTTCGCCGCCCTCATCAAGGCCATCCAGGACCAGGCCTGGCACGGCCGCCACCGGATGGTGCTGGCCGACACCGCCGAATCCTCCGCCCGCGAGCGCGACCACCTCGCAGCCTTCGCCACCGGAGTGGACGGCATCATCCTGTGCTCGCCCCGGCTCCCCTCGGACCAGATCCACAACCTGGCGGGCAACGCACCGCTCGTGGTCATCAACGGCGAGGCCGAGCATGCAGCGCGTGTGCTGATGGAAGCCGGCGAAGGCCTCCGCCAGGCCGTGGAACACCTCTACGCCCTCGGCCACCGCAAGCTCGCCTACATCCCCGGGCCGGCATCGTCATGGGCCAACGGCCAGCGCCTGACCGCCATCACGCGCTTCTGTGACGAGTGGGGCATCGAGCTGGTCACCGTGGGCAACCAGAACGCAACCGTCGACGGCGGCCTGGCCGCCGCTGCATCGGTCGTCGCCAGCGGCGCCACCGCCGTCATCGCCTACAACGACCTGGTGGCAATCGGCATGCTCGCCGGCGCCCGGACGCTCGGCTACCACTGCCCCGAAGACATCAGTGTGGTGGGCATCGACGACCTCGACATCGCCGCCGCTGCAGAACCCGGACTCACCTCTGTCCGGGTTCCCATCAGCCGCAGCGGTTCCCTCGCCCTTGAACTCCTCCTCGAACAGATTGCCGGCAAGCCGACGGCCACCGAGGCCGTCCACCTCAATTCACAGCTCATCGTGCGCGGCTCCACCTTCGCGGCACGCACCGCTGACCATACCCTCCAGGGAAAGTAACCATGAGAATCGTCATCGCAGACCCCAACCTGATGCCCCAGCGGGCCGCCTTCGAGGAAGCACTTCCAACCGGAGCTGCCACCTCTTGGCACGACAGCTGGAATGAACACTCGGTGCTGACGGACCTCAAGGACGCCGACGTCTACGTCGGGCCCAAGTTCACCGCGGCCATGGGAGCAGAGGCGCGCAACCTCCGCCTGGTCCATGTTGCCGGCGCAGGCTACGACGGCATCGACGCTGCCGCCCTGCCTGCCGGGGCGGTCTGCGCCAACACCTTCCACCACGAGGGCTCCATCGCCGAGCACATCGCCGCCGTCCTCGTGGCGCTCCGCCGCAACCTGCTGGGCCAGGACGCCGCCCTGCGCACGGGAGTCTGGGCCTCGTCGGTCTACTCCCCCGAGATCCCCCAGCCGGAGACTCTTCGCGGAGCCGTGGTGACCTTCCTCGGGTTCGGCCACATCGGCAGCGCCGCCTGGAAACTCCTTCAGGCCTTCGGCGCCGAGGGCATCGCGATCACCCGCAGCGGCTCGGTCAGCCCCGGGGAACACAACCTGCGCTGGGCCGGCACCACCGACCGCCTCAGCGAAGCCCTCAGCGAGTCCGACGTTCTCGTGGTCAGCATCCCGTTGGATGCCGGGACCACGTCCCTGATCGGCGCCGCCGAACTGGACGAACTCGGCCCCCACGGACAGCTCGTCAACGTCGCCCGCGGGCCCGTCGTCGACGAAACCGCACTCTATGAGGCTTTGAAGGACCGCCGGATTGCCGGCGCCGCCATCGACGTCTGGTACCAGTACCCCGGCACCGACGGCCGCGGCGAGCCGGCCACCAAGCCCTTCGGCCGGCTCGACAACATCATCATGACCCCGCACTCCTCCGGCGTCACCGCCGAAACCTTCCGCGGCCGCGCCCGCGAGATCGCCGAAAACATCACCCGCCTGTCCACGAACCAGCCCCTGAAGAATGTAGTGATTTCCCGATGACCCGAAAAATCGTCGACGTCGACGTCCTCGTCACCAGCCCCAGCCGCAACTTCGTCACCCTGAAAATAACGACCGACGACGGCATCGTCGGCTGGGGCGACGCCACCCTGAACGGCCGCGAACTCTCCGTCGCCAGCTACCTCCGCGACCACCTCGCCCCTGCACTGCTGGGCAGGGACGCGGACCGGATCGAAGACACCTGGCAGTACTTCTACCGCGGCGCCTACTGGCGCCGCGGGCCGGTAACGATGGCAGCCATCGGCGCCATCGACCTGGCACTCTGGGATATCAAGGGCAAGGCCCTGGACGTCCCTGTCTACCAGCTCCTCGGCGGTGCAGCCCGCGACAAGATCCTCACCTACACCCACGCCACCGGCTGGGATCTCCCCGAACTCCTCGACTCCGTGGAACAGCGCCGCGAACAGGGATTCCGGGCGGTCCGCGCCCAGTCCGGCGTCCCGGGCCTGGACAAGGTCTACGGCGTCACCAGGGGCGCTGCCAGCTATGAACCCGCCGGCCGCGGCGCCGGACCGGTCGAAGAAGACTGGGATACCTCGGCCTACCTGCGCCACGCCCCCAAGATCCTCTCCGCGGTGCGCGAGCACGTGGGCCCGGAACTGAAGCTGCTCCACGACGTCCACCACCGGCTCAACCCCACCGAAGCCGCGCGCCTGGCCAGGTCCCTCGAGGATGTGGACCTGTTCTGGCTTGAGGACGTCACGCCGGCCGAAAACCAGCGGCTGCTGCGCGCGCTGCGCCAGCAGACCACCATCCCGCTGGCCATCGGCGAGGTCTTCAACACTGTCTGGGACTGCGAGCAGCTCATCACCGAACGGCTCATCGACTTCATCCGCACCGCCGTCGTCCATGCCGGAGGCATCTCCCACGTCCGCAAGATCCTCGCCCTGGCGGAGGTCTACCAGATCAAGGGCGCCCCGCACGGCCCGTCCGACGTCTCGCCGATCAACCTCTCGGCATCGCTGCACCTCGGCCTGGCCACCAGCAACTTCGCCATCCAGGAATACATGGGCTACGACCCCCTCGTGTCCGAGGTCTTCCGGTCCAGCTTCCGCTTCGAGGACGGCTACCTCCACCCCGGCGACGAACCCGGCCTCGGCGTCCAGGTGGATGAAGAAGCCGCCGCCCGCTTCCTCTACAAGCAGGCGTACCTGCCCATCGCCCGGGAACTCGACGGCTCCATGAAGGACTGGTAACCGTGGCCTCCTCCCTCCCCGCGCTGTCAACAAAGACCCCCGGAATCCTGCGGCGTCCGGCAGCCCCGGCCGCCGGCATCGTGCACCTGGGCCTGGGCAACTTCCACCGGGCCCACCAGGCCGTCTACACGGACGCCGCCGTCACCGCCCAGGGCGGAGACTGGGGCATCGTCGGAGTCTCCAGCCGGTCCTCGGCCATCCCTGATGCCATGCACGCGCAGGACATGCTCTACACGGTCGTGGAAATCTCGCCCGAGGGCTCCAAGTTCAGCGTTCCGCAGGTCCACACAGACGCCTTTACGGCAGCCGGGAACCAAGGCCGTGTCATCAGTGCCATCGGCGACGCCGCCACCCGCATTGTGTCCCTGACGGTCACGGAGAATGGCTACCACTACACCCCGGCCACCGGCTCGCTGAACCTCAAGGACCCCGCCATACGGCACGACCTCGTGCACCCCGCGGCGCCTCGGACACCGATCGGACAGATCGTCCGCGGCCTGCAGCACCGGTCCCGCACCCACGCCGAGCCGGTGACCATCCTCAGCTGCGACAACCTGGCGGACAACGGCCACCACACCCAGCGGCTGGTCAGGGAATTCGCCTCCCTGCTCCCGCCGGCCGAAGCCGCCGCGGCCCTGGCCTTCATCGACACCCGCACCAGCTTTCCCTCCTCCATGGTGGACCGGATAGTGCCGGCCACCACCGAGCACTACCGCAACCTGGTCACGGCCCGGCGCGGCTACACCGACCGCATCCCGGTACCGGCCGAACCGTTCACCATGTGGATCGTCGAGGACAACTTCATCGCCGGACGCCCCGCATGGGAGGCAGGCGGCGCCGTGTTCTCCGACGAGGTGGCCGGCTACGAGCAGCTCAAGGTCCGCCTGCTCAACGGCACCCACTCCCTCATCGCCTACCTCGGGGCCCTGTCGGGCGCGGACACCATCCCCGAATCGGTCTCCCACACCCACATTGAACTGGCCGCGCGCTCGGTCCTAAGGAACGAGTACCTGCCCAGCGTCTCGGTGCCCGCCGGAGTGGACGTCGATGCCTACGAGGAACAGCTCTTCTCCCGCTGGCGGAACACCGCCCTCGGCCACGGCACCAGCCAGGTGGGCTCCGACGGCTCCGTGAAACTCCGCCAGCGGATCCCGCTGCCGGCACTGGAGATGCTCGACGACGGCCGGATGCCGCAGCTGCTGGCGCTCACCACGGCGTCGTATCTGTCATGCATCGCCCCGCTCGCAGGGTTCGACCCCGGACCGCAGGCCGACGCGATGGAAGATCCGGCCCGCGGCCTGCTGGCCGGCCTGGCCGCAGGCGCCCGCTCAGGCAAGGACTTGGCCGGCAAGGTCCTCGGCGACCACCACCTCCTCGGCGATGAACTCGCCGAGCGCAGCGAGTTCATCGCGCGCACCGGCGACTTCATCGACATCATCCGTTCCGCGGGCCCGCTGGCCGCGATCGCAGAAGCGAGCGCCCACTCACACCCTTCATCCCTCCAAACCACACAGGGCAGACCATGACCACCCAAACCATTCCCGCAGCGGACACCGCCGGGCTTCCCTCCGGCACCCAGGCAGCCGTGCTGCACGGCGCCGGCGACCTTCGCATCGAGCACAAGCCACTGGCCACCCTGGGCCCGAACGACGTCCTGGTCGAGATGCGCTCGGGCGGGATCTGCGGTTCGGACATGCACTACTACGCCGACGGACGCAACGGCACCAACGTGCTCCGCCAGCCCACGGTCCTTGGGCACGAAGGCGCCGGAGTAGTGATCGCCGCCGGTGCGCAGGCCAGCGTCGCCGCCGGCACCGCCGTCGTGATTGAGCCGGCCCTGCCCTGCCGCGACTGCCCCACCTGCCTCTCCGGGCGCTACAACCTCTGCCCCGCCGGGACCTGCTTCGGTTCCCCACCCACGGACGGGCTCTTTGCCCGGCACGTCGTCGTGCCCGAAAGGGCCGTGCACCAACTGCCGGACAGCATCCCGGCAGAAATCGGGGCCGCGATCGAACCGCTCGCCGTCGCCGTCTGGGCCGTCGAACGCGCCCAGGTGCAGCCCGGACACCGCGTGCTCATCACCGGCGCCGGACCCATCGGCCTGCTGGTCTCCCAGGTCGCGGCCGCCAGGGGCGCCGCGGAGATCGTGGTGACGGACGTGAATGACGACCGCCTCGCCGTCGCCACGAAGTTCGGGGCCACCCGCACCGTCAACACCGCGGCCACGCCGCTGGACCTGACCAACATGGACCGGCTGATCGAATGCTCCGGCAACACCAAGGCCCTTGCTGACGGCATCCAGACGCTGGCGCCGGCGGCCCGCGCCACAGTCGTCGGCCAGGCCCGGCCAACCGTGGACGGCATCCCGCTCGGGTTCCTCCAGCGCTACGAAATCGACCTCGTGACCGCCTTCCGGTACGCCCATGCCTTCCCGACGGCGATCGAACTCGCCTCATCCGGGGCGGTGGACCTCCGGTCCATCATCACCAGCACCTACCCGCTCGAAGAGGCCGCGGCCGCCCTCACAGCACCCGTAACCGACCCGACCAACCTCAAGGTCCTCATCACCTACTGATTTACCAGCACGAGACCCTCCCCAACCGCTCCCTAGCCTCGCAAGCTCGGCCAGGGAACCCGGCGGTCGTGGCCCCAGGCTCAATCACCGACGCACATCCATTCAAAGGAGTATGGAAATGACATCAGCAGCAAACCCCCCAGTGGCGGCAGTTGACCAAAAGAAGGTGCGAAAGGCCGCCCTGGCAGGCCTGATCGGCACCACCCTCGAGCTCTACGACTTCGTCATCTACGGCACGGCCTCAGCCCTGGTCTTCAGCAAGCTCTTCTTCCCGAACATTTCACCCGCGACAGCCCTGCTGGCCAGCTTCAGCACCTTCGCCGTCGGATTCCTCTTCCGCCCGCTCGGCGGCATCTTCTTCTCCCACTTCGGGGACAGGCTGGGCCGCAAGTGGATCATGGTCACCACCCTGCTGCTGATGGGCGGCGCCACGCTGGTGATCGGCCTGCTGCCCACTTTCGAGCAGGTGGGCGTCCTGGCACCGATCCTGCTGTGCGTGTGTCGTGCGGCCCAGGGCTTCGGCGCGGGAGCGGAGCAATCCGGCGGAGCCACCCTGCTAACTGAGTCCGCAGCTCCGGGCACGCGCGGCAAGCTGGCCTCGCTGATCATGGTCGGCGCCGCCGCCGGCACCGCGCTGGGTGCGCTGGTCTGGATCGCCGCCCAGGCGCTGGCTCCCAACGACATGATGACGTGGGGATGGCGGCTTGTCTTCCTGTCGAGCATCTTCGTGACTATCGCCGCACTTGTCATCCGCCGCAAACTGGACGAATCCCCTGTCTTTGAGGAAATCAAGCAGCAGCGCACCGAGCCGCCCGCTCCGCTCAAGGAAGTCATGAAGCACGGCAAGGCGAACGTGCTGCGCGTCATCCTGATGAACTTCGGCGTCAGCACCCAGTCGTACACCATCCAGGTCTTCATGGCGTCCTACCTGATCACCGTGGTGGGGACAGACCCCAAATTCATCCCGCAGGTTCTCCTCATCGGTTCAATCTGCGGAGGCTGCGCCGCCGTCGCCTTCGGCATGCTTTCCGACAAGATCGGGCGCCGCCGCGTGGTTTCCATCATCACCGGAGCGCTTATCCTCTTCCCTGCCCCCGCCTTCATGCTGCTTACCACCGGTTCGCCGATCGCCATCATGCTGGTCATCATCATCGGCTTCATGCTCGCCTGCCAGGGAGTCGTGGGGGTCCACATGAGCTACTTCCCGGAGATCTTCGGCAGCCGCTACCGCTACGCCGGAGTCACCCTCGGCCGTGAGTTCTCATCGATCATCGGCGGCGGCATCGCACCCATGGTCTGCGCCGGCCTTCTTGCAGTCTTCAGTAACTCGTGGATTCCGGTGGCCATCTACATGTCGCTCGTCATGGCCGTCAGCTTCATTGCCACCAGGCTCTCTCCCGAGACGCTTAACCGCGACCTGACCGACCCCCACGACGCCGGCCGTGAAGGCCACGCCGCCCCGGAGACCGCCGTCGTGGCTGACTTAGCCGTCACGCCGACCGCCAAGTAGCACGTCCGCAAGAGCCCGGCGGCGGCCCCTCCGCCGTCGGGCAGGCATGCTTCAGCCGACCACTCCAAAAGGAAATCTTCATGCAGCGCCTCGATCAAGGCACCCTCTCCCGACCCGCCCCTTCCGCCATCCTCAGCGGTACCCGTGTGGTGGCGGTGCTCCGTGCCACTCATGCCAAGGACTACGCACCTGTGATCGAGGCGCTGCAGCGCGGCGGCGTGCTCAGCATCGAACTCACGCTGAGCACGCCCGGCGTCTGGGGGAAACTTCCGCGCCTCAAGGACCGGTTCGGGGACGCCCTTGAGATCGGCGTCGGAACAGTCACCGAAGCGGCAGAGGCTGAGACGGCGCTCGACCTGGGTGCCGCCTACATCGTCACCCCCGTGACGGATCCGGGCGTCATCACCGCCTGCGTCGGCCGCGGCGTCCCGGTCTACCCCGGCGGACTAACCCCTACCGAGCTGCATGCCGGATGGATACTGGGTGCCACCGCGGTCAAGGTCTTCCCCGCCTCCACGGTCGGTGCCGGTTACGTCTCGCAGCTCCGCGGCCCGTTCCCGGACATCCAGGTGATCCCCTCCGGCGGCGTCAACATCGAGGACGTGCCAGGCTGGATCAGGGCCGGCGCCCTGGCCGTCAGCCTCGGTGGGCCGCTGCTCGGCGACGCCTTCAGCGGCGGCGACCTGCAGGAACTCACGGCCAGGGCACGGCGTGTCCGCGAGCTGATCGACAGGACCGCAGGCCAGCTGGGTGAAAACAAGTGAACGCCGCGCCCTACGCCCTGACCCTCGGCGAGACCATGGCGCTGATGCGCGCGGACCAGGTCGGCCCGCTCGCCCATGCGTCCACCATGAGCCTCGGCATCGGAGGCTCCGAATCCAACGTCGCCATCGGGCTTCAGCGCCTCGGCGTGGAGGCCGTATGGTGCGGCCGCGTCGGAGCGGACGGCCTCGGCCGGCTCGTGGAACGCGAAATCCGCGCCGAAGGCGTGGACGTGCGCATCGCCGTCGATCCTTCCGCCCCCACCGGCCTGATGATCAAGGAACGCCGGACGCCAGCCAGCCAGCGCGTCAGCTACTACCGAGCCGGCAGCGCCGGATCCCGGATCGCACCGGTGGACATCGACCAAGAACTCATATCCCGCGCCGGCCTGCTGCACGTCAGCGGCATCACCCCGGCCCTGTCCCCGCAGGCGGAAGCCACCCTGAGGTACGCAATTGACACCGCCAGGGCAGCAGGCGTGCCCGTGTCCTTTGACCTTAACTACCGCGCAAACCTGTGGTCGCGCGAAGGTGCCGGAAGTGTCTACCGCGACATCATTCCGTTGGCCAACATCGTGTTCGCAGGGGACGACGAGGCAGCCATAGCGGTGGGTGCCGCCGGGCCGGAGGAACTGGCCCGGCGGATAGCAGCCCTCGGACCCGGCCAGGCTGTTATCAAGCTCGGCGCGGAAGGCGCCCTGGCGTTGGTAGACGGCCGGTTGTTCCGTCGGGAGGCGGTCGCCGTCGACGTGGTGGACACGGTGGTAGCCGGCGACGCGTTCGTCGCCGGCTACCTGGCCGAATTCATCGAAGGGCGCAGCCCGGAGGACAGGCTTGCAACTGCAGCGGCAACCGGCGCCTTCGCCTGCCTGGTCCCCGGAGACTGGGAAGGCTTCCCGCGCCGCAGCGAACTTAACCTGCTCGATGCCAAGGAACCCGTCTCCCGCTAGTGCGTGCGGATTATCGCCTGACTACGACGTCGTCGACGTAGCTGTCTCCCATCTGGCGCGGGTGCTCGGCGCCAAATTGGACCTTGCTCAGGCTCGTGGTCACGAGACCCACATCTTTGGAGAAGACGGACGCGCCGTCGAACCAGACTTCGATGGATGACCTGGCCCCATTCGCCCTGACCTGCATCTGGACCCGGTGCCACGTGTTCAGCTTGATGCTTGTGGCCAAGAGCTTGGTGTACGTAAAGGTACCGTCGGGATTCGTGATCCGCAGCCAGGGCTTTCCGGTGGCGTTGTCCCGGAACACATCCGCGATCCGGGTGGTACCGGAGAAGAACCGTACGTAGGGCACGTTGTTCCCTCGCAGCCCGGCAGTCGCGATGTTAACCCACGCGTCTGCGCCGGCCCTCTTGGTCCCGGCGGGCAGCGCCAATCCCATGTTGGCCACAGAACCGACATCCGCCGTGGCGTGAAGCCTGGCCGAACACGTCCCGGAGTGCGCCGTCGGACTGGCGACCGTCGCCGTGCCATTGCCCGAGGTCGTAGCGACGAACGGGGAGAGCGAGTTGCCCTCGAAGGTCGTGGCGGTCAGCATCCTGCCCGACAGCGGGCTGACAGGGGCGGCCGTTCCCGGGCTGCAGGTCGCCGCCATAGCCGCGTTGGCGGAACCGAATACGAGGGTGCTGGAAACCAGCAGCCCGAGGGTTCCGATCGCACCCAGTTTCCTTAGTTTGCTCATGGCAGATCCTCACTGTCTTGTTCCGGTCTTAGTCGCAACCGTTGCAGAGCGAAGTGTCTGAAGACCCGGGACGTCGTGTGGCTTTGGAGATGTGGGGTAACGCTAATGCTCGATCCGCCACCTTGGAAAAACCTTGGAGTCTCCGCGAGTGCCCCCGCTCCGCAGGGGCCCAATTGGGGGGGGTGACCGCAGCTCTCAACGCCCGACGGCGATCAGGGCCAACGCCGCGTCGCGAGGTTTCTGGAGATCCAGGCCGGTGTAGTTCTCGAACGCCGACAGCCGGTTGACAATGGTGTTCCGGTGGCAGGCCAGCCGATCCGCGGTCGCCACCAGACTGCCAAGCTCGAGGAAGACGCGTGCGGCCTCCAGGAGGCGTTCGCGCTCCGCGGCGGTGCACCGGCCCAGCGCGGAGGAGACGAGCAGTTCCGGGTCGCAGCCGACCTGCGCCAGGCGGTGGGCGGTGATGGACAGCCAGCGGTCCCGGAGCGTGAAGACGCCCTTGCTGCCCATGGGCAGGTCCTTCATGATCTCGCGGGCTGCACTGGACGCGGTGCGCACTCCCCCGATTCCGCTGGCGTGGGGCGCCACGGCCACGGCCATGCCCTCGAACAGGGAGGCCTCGGGAAAGCTCAACCGCTCCTCGGCGGAGACATTCCGCGGCCGGATGACGAGCGTGTGGTGCCCCTGGTCATAGGTGAAGACCGGTGTGTCCCTCGGCGGACGTGCGCGCAGGCGCCGCCTGACCGTCAGGCTGTCGTTCCGGTCAATTGCCGCGACCAGGAACGCCGAGCGGGCGTCAACGCGCAGGGCGCCGGCAATCCGGGACAGATCCGCGGCCGAGGGTTCGGCCGGAGCCAGCAGTTGCGTGAGGTACTGCTGCTGCAGGTCGGCATCGGCGCCTTCAATCTCCTCCAGCTCCGCCAGGTACTTCTCCTGGACACGGGCGGCGAACCGGTCCACGGTGGCCCAGACGACTTCGGCCTTCTTTACCAGCAGTGCCGGATCGGCACCCAGTTCGGGGGCGGACAGGGCATCCCACAACACGGAGAAGTCGAGCCGGATCGCCCGGACCAGGCTCTCCAAAGGCACCCCCTGGCGCGCCCTGCGGGCACCTAGCTCCGAAGCGAAGGCCTCCAAGGCGTCGACGTCCGGGGCGCTTTCGCCTAGAACGGACAGGATGGCCGAAAAGGAACTGAGGCTGCTGCGGCGCAGGTCCTCAAGCGTCAGGCCTGACTCCGGCCGGAGGGCACCAAGTGACCGGCCGGATCAAGGTGGCCGTCCTGCAGGCCACCGGACTGGTCAACTCACCGCAGCAGAACCTGAACAGGCTTGCCGCCCGCGCCCAGGAAGCGAAGGCACAGGGCGCAGACCTCCTCGTGACGCCCGAGCTGTTCGTCAGCGGCTACGCCCCCAGCCTGGTCCACAGCACGACGGGACTGGCCAGCGGAAGCTGCTCGCCGACATTGCCGTGTCCGCCGGCCTGGCGATCGTCGCTTCCACTGTCGAGCACGATGGGGGCCGGCGCTACATTTCGGCATCCTTCTTCGGCCGCGACGGCGTGGAGGTGACCCGCTACCGCAAGCAGCACCTGTTCGGGAGCGCAGAAACGGAGGCGTTCGACGCCGGCGGGGCGCCACCCGCCGTCGTACGGTTCAACGGTTCAACGTTGCCCTCGGCATCTGCTTCGACATCGAGTTTCCCGAGTTTGCCCGCGCTGCTGCGCTCGCCGGCGCGGAACTGCTCTGCATTCCGACGGCGGTCCCGCTGCGTGCGGCCGTCCCCTCCGGCGTGGCTGGTCAGTCCGATACCCACCCCTTGGACACTCGGCTCATCCCGGCGATGGTGGTCCCCACCCGCGCCCTGGAAAGCCAGCTGTTCATTGCCTACGCCAACCATGCCGGCCCGCACTTCGCCGGCCTGAGCACCGTCGCCGATCCGTACGGACGCCGCCTTGCGGCGGCCGGAGACGACGCCGCGCTCATCTTCGCTGACGTTGCGGTGTCCACTCTTCCCCAGGCCCGGCTGGACACCGACTATCTTTCCCCCTTCGTTCACAGCGCAGCCAGCGCCCACCCCCAGTAAGGACTTCCGTGACCATCGCAGCCACCAGCACGCCGACTGCAAACCTGAGCATGCTCATCCCCGACTTCCCGTTCCCCTACGACGACTACATCTCCCATGAAGCCGGAATCGGCTCCGTGCCCGCGGACATGTACGGTACGGAAGTGGCCGTCGTCGGGGCCGGGCTGTCAGGACTCGTCGCAGCCTACGAGCTCATGAAGATGGGTCTCAAACCGGTTGTGTACGAGTCATCCCCTGGAGATCCTCCGTGTGGTCTACGTCGACGCCGACGCCGACCAGCACCGGATCATCGGCGGCGCCCAGCTCCTGCCCGAACGCCTCTGGAACCATGCCCCGGCAGGTCTGGCGCACTGGCCGGAAGGCACCAGCCTCGCCTCCCTGCACGGGGGCCACCCGCGGCCCGGCGTCGCCTCCATCCGGCGTGTCCGCGGCGGTGACGGCGCAAAGGTAGCCAGCCAAGGACCCATCACCGGAACGGACAAATGGGGACAGTCGCGGCAGTACCCTGCTGTCATTGCGACCTGCCAGAGCTGGCTGCTCTCGGCCCGCATCGACGTCGACGAATCCCTGTTCAGCCACAAGCTCTGGACCGCGATCGAGCGCAGCCACTACTTGCAGTCCTCCAAGACGTTCGTCGTCGTCGACAGGCCGTTCTGGAAGGACATCGACTTGGCTACCGGGCGCCAGGTCATGAGCACCACACTCACGGACCGTCTCACTCGCGGAACGTATCTGCTGGACAACGGAATGACGACGCCCTGAAATGGCTGCCGCTGGATGCAGACGAACGCGTCCGGCTCATGCTGCACTCCCTCAAGCAGATCTACCCCACGGTGGACATCGCCTCGCACATCATCGGCGAGCCCATCAGGGTCTCCTGGGAGGACGATCCCAACTTCATGGGTGTCTTCAGCAACAACCTCCCCGGGCACTACCGCTACCAGGAGCGGCTCTACACGCACTTCATGCAGGATGGAATGGACGCGGCCCACCGCGGGATCTACCTGGCCGGGGACGGCGTCTCCTGGACCGGCGGCTGGGCCGACGGCGCGGTGACCACCGGCCTCAACGCGGTGTGGGGCGTCATGACGCAGCTTGGCGGCAAGACCAGCCCCGACAATCCCGGACCGGGCGACCGGTTCGACGAGCTCAAGCCCTTGCGGCTCCCCTGACCGGGGCCGCGGCCGGTCCGGCACCGGACAGGCGCCAAAATCCGGACGGGACAACAATGCACGGCTGGGCGGTGCTAACCACTGCCCAGCCGTGCATTTAGGGAATCAGATTTCGTTGGGTTCCAGGAAGCCGACGCGTGTCCACAGGCAGGGGCCGGCCTGAGTCACCCGGGAAGAGCTGGCCCTCGCGCAACGCTATGTGCACTCCCGCGGGGTCTTGCCAGACCCCTGATAGTTCGCAGTGCGTGCCGGTGGCTTGCTGCCGTGGCCCCGCTGGAGTGACTCCTCCTTGGGCCATCCGCCCGGCCGCCGGAATCCTCTTTTTCACTGTTTATTCATCTCCCGCTGATTTCCGGTAGTTGCTTTCGGGAACGTCGGTGATGAACATGTGCCCGGGAGCATGGCTGATGGCGAACGGGGGCCGTGATGCCATTACTGCGCTCTGCGGTGTCACGCCGCAGGCCCAGAACACCGGCACTTCCCCCGGCCGGATCTCCACGGCATCTCCGAAGTCGGGGCGGTCGATGTCAGCAATACCCAGTTCCTCGGGTGTTCCGACATGAACAGGTCCGCCGTGTACCTTCGGCACCTGTGAGGTGACCCTGATGGCCGTCTCGACCATCTCGGCCGGCATCGGTCGCATGGAGACAACCATGGGGCCGTGAATGCGTCCCGCGGGCGTGCATTCCACATTGGTCCGGTACATGGGAACGTTGCGGCCGGTTTCGGTGTGACGAAGCGGGATGCCCTCGCTGGCGAGTGCGGCCTCAAACGTGAAGCTGCAGCCAATGAGCACGGCCACCATGTCGTCGCGCCAGGCCGACGAAACGTCAGGCACTTCGTCGGCGAGGACGCCGTCCTTCCACAGGCGGTACGCCGGAATGTCGCTGCGGATATCCGACCCGGCTGCCAGGGCGCTTTCGTAGCTGCCCGCGGGGATGATGTCGATGACGGGGCAGGCCTTCGGGTTGAGCCGGCAGAACTCGATGAATTCGTCGGCGTAGTCGGCGGGCACTGCTATGAGGTTCGCCTGGGTGAAGCCGTCGCTCCAGCCGGATGTGGGTGTGACGAGGCCGTTGCGGAACTGCCGGCGCGCTTCGGACGGTGCCACAAGGGAGTTCGGCTGGTTCATCGCGTGCCGCTCCCCACGAGTTCACCTGACGACTGCAGATATTCCTCGTCCTCGGCGACATTGGAGTCCCGGCCGAGCGCCAGTCCGACCAGGGTCAGCAGGCACGCGACGCTGAGGTAGATGGCGACCGGGACCCAGCTGTGGAAGGTGCTCAGCAGCAGGGTGAACATGAGCGGCGCTATGGCGCCGCCGATGATCCCGGCAAATGTGTAGGCCAGTGAGCTGCCGGTGGACCGGAGCCGCGGCGAGAACTGCTCGACAACGAAGGCTGCCTGCGGCCCGTACATGAAGGAGTGGCAGAGCAGGCCCAGGACCGTGCCCACGATCAGCATTACCGGCGAACGGCCTTCGAGAACGATGAAGAACAAGTACGCCCACACTGCGGCCGCCACAGCGGCGATACCGTAGACGAGCCGGCGGTTGATGCGGTCAGAGATGTGGCCGGCGAGCGGCATCGTGAAGAGCTGGAGTGCCGAACCGACGAGTACGGCCACGAGCACCTGGCCGCGGTCGAAGCCAAGCTCCTGAATGCCGTAGGTGAGTGTAAAAACAGTGCACAGGGCGTAGGTGACATCCGGGCCGATCCGGCTGAGCATCGCGGCCAGGAGGGGACGGCGCTGGGTGGTGAGGACTTCCCTGATCGGGGCCTTGGGCTTGTCTCCCCTGGCCTCCATGGCCTTGAAGATGGGGGTGTCTTCGAGCTTGAGGCGGATCCAGAGGCCGAAAGCCACAAGCAGGGCTGAGATCAGGAACGCAATCCGCCAGCCGTAGTCAAGGAATGCTTCCTCCGAGAGGGTCAGCGTCAGCACGGCAAGCGCACCGTTGGCCATCAGGTTGCCCGCCGGCGGCCCGATCTGTGCCGCCGACGCCCAGAAGCCGCGGCGGTTCGGGTCACCGAATTCGCTGGAGAGCAGCACGGCGCCGCCCCATTCGCCGCCGACGCCCACGCCCTGTGCGAAACGCAGGAACACGAGGATGGCCGGCGCGATGATGCCGATGTTGTCATACGTGGGCAGCAGACCGATGAGGAAGGTCGCGACGCCAATCAGCATCAGCGTGAACACCAGGATCTTCTTGCGGCCGATCTCATCCCCGAGGCGGCCGAAGATGATGCCGCCGACCGGGCGGGAAATGTATCCCACGGCGTACGTCGAGAAGGCGAGCAGGGTGCCCGTCACCGGGTCCGAGGCCGGGAAAAAGATGAGCGGGAAAACGATCGCCGCGGCTGCGGAGTAGACGGCGAAGTCATAGAACTCAAGGGCCGTGCCTGTCAGGCTGGCGGCGAATGCCTTGTACATGCCCTTGCGCCCTACAAAGGGTGCTTGGGTCCCGGAGGCCACTGCGGGTTGGTTGGCCATTTTTCCTCCATGAAGAGTGTGGAATTCATCGGCTGGTGCGACGGATGCTGCATGCCGCCTGTTTGTCCGCGCCTGCGACGTTGACGGGCGGGGCAACGGGGGCAGTTGGTGTGAGGCTTGCCGCCAGTGTGGCTGGGGAAAACCTAGCGTTGTGTTGAATTGTCAGATCGTTGAACAATTCATTCTTGTTGAACAATTTACGCGACGCAGGTCACACCCGTCAAGGGTCGGCGAATCTTAGCCGCGGGCAGGGAGGAATCGGGCTCGGAGAATCGAGGTCAGGCGGGATCAGGAGCTGGTCCGGGTTGCGCGCATGGAGGGACGTCCCGTTAGGCGATCCCGACGGGCGGCGCTTGGACCGCCAGGCCCTCGGACCGTCAAAGTCGTAACGAGGTAGCAGCGCCGGGCTGCGGCGCAGTTCCTGTTAGGAGGTGTGAACCGCGGTCTGGTGCTCTTCTGACCTGTCGAGATAGGACAGTAGGCGTTCGGCCGCCAGTTCGGTGTCGCCGGCTTCGAGGGCTTTGCAGATCTTTTCGTTCTCTTCCAGATAGTCCTGGTAGAACCCGCCGTCGACAGAGGCCTTGTGGAAGAACAGCCTCATCTCGGCGAGCACCTGCGACATGATGGTGTTGAGGCGCTCGCTGGACGCCATTGCTACGAGGGCGCCGTGGAAGTGCTGGTTGGCACTGCCCAGGCCTTCGCTGTCCCCCGCTGCGGCTGCGCGTTTGCCTTCCTCGACGGCCGCCCGCACGGACGCGATGCTTTCCGGGCTGCCGCCGCCGCGGACGGCGCTGACCTCGATGGCCCGCCGCACGGTGTAGACGTCATGTATGTCGTTGACGCCCAGGCTGGCGACGAAGACACCGCGGTTGGGCTGGCGGACAACCAGGCGCTCGCTGGCAAGTTCGGCAAACGCTTCGCGCACGGTATTGCGTGAGACGCCGAGCTCTTCGGAAAGGGCCTCCTCCTTGAGCTTTGTTCCCGGCAGCAGGGCGCCTTCCGCGATCTGGAGGCGCAGTTCGGTGGCGACGCGGGTTGCCACTGAAGGAACCGCCACGCGCAGCCTGGACATTCCGCCCGGCGATGCCGGTCCGCCCTGGGGGGCAGCCGCAGGTTCGTGGAAGCGGGAATTCTCGGCGTTCGGGTTCGCAGGTGCCATACGTCCGAATTTACACGAGCTGCACCACAATCCGATTGCTGAATCGTTGAACGTTTCCCAAGTCGGCTGGACGCTCAGTCCGTAGGTTTGTTCCGCGCTTCTTGCTGATGCTTCTCAAGCTTTTCTTCCGAATCCCTGCGACGCTGCCCCACTGTCCGCATCTGGCCGGTGGACGGAGCCGATTGTTCATCTTTGGCTTCGCCTTGCGCCTGCTTTTCCGCGATCGCGGGAGCACGCGGCTCGGGGCCGGAACCTGCATTCTCGCTCATACACAAATCCTCCCACCCGGGCTGGGCGGGGAATAGTGCACCGGTTTGAAGCGCGGCCCCGAGTTCCGGGTGTCGGAAAGGGTGAAAGAATAGTACTTGTGAACGCAAATGTCTCACCTAGGGAACCAGTTGAGGACACATCGCCGGAGTCAACGCTCCGGGTGTCATCCGTCGTTTCGGTTCCGCGCGAACTCTATGCGGGCACTGCGCCTGCCCGGTACACCGTCTCGGCCCGCTTCTCCCGAAGTGTCAATCCGGTCGAGTCCAAGTTGATTCCGGGACCGGCCGTCCGGGAGCGCCTCGCGGAACAGGGCTATGGCGACGTCAGCCTCTACGTTGATGACCGGCGCCTGGAAATCCGGAATACCAGCCTGGAGGAACTGAAATCCGGATTGTCCACGCTGATCGGCTCGCTGGTCAGGGAGATAAGTGAACAGTCACGTCACGAGCGGGAGCAACGAAACGAAGATGCTCTGCTAAAAAGCCAGGCGGACGAAGCCCGCCGTAAGACCATTGACGCCTTGGCCCACGAAATTTCCTTCGATTAGAGTGACCGCCAGCCCCGGCGCTCCCGCCCTTGCCCTTGCCCTTGCCGGACCTTCGGATACCCACACCTTTATGGAAGGTAGGGGGACGACCGTCAACAGGGCGGGCTGCGGGCAGACGCGTTAAACTCACTCTAGAATCTGTCATTCAATGTGGGCTGGCTAGTCGAAGGAATACCCCATGGACGTTTCCTCGTCCTCGTCACCGTTTGACCGCATCATCGTGATTTACAACCCTGTCAGCAGCCGGAACCCTGCCCAACTGGCCGAGCAGCTGCGCGGCCAAGTGACCCTCCGTCTGCCTGAGATGCCCGTCCGCCTGGAGCCAAGCCAGTTCCCGGGCCATGCACGGGAACTCGCCCGGACGGCGGCAGCTTCCGGACGGCCCCTGATCGTGTCCGCCAGCGGCGATGGAGGATACAACGAGGTGATTAACGGGGTAATGGACGTCGCGGAAAGCCGCGCGGCCTGCGCGGTGCTGGCCAGCGGAAATGCCAACGACCACCACCGCAGCACCCCTCGGATTCCGCTGATCGAAGCAATCGTCCGGGGCGAGGTCCATCGAATCGATCTGCTGCGCCTGACCCAGGGCGTGGGAAAGGCCGCTTGGACGCACTACGCCCACTCGTACATCGGCCTCGGACTGACACCTGCCATGGCCATCGGAATTGAGGAGGGCAACAAGGGAGCGCTGACGGAGCTGGTCTCTGTCGTACGCACCCTGGCCCGGTTGCAGCCCTTCGAAATCATCCGCGACGACGGGGCCCGTGCCGTGTTCGACAGCCTCATCCTGGCCAATGTCCCGGCCATGGCCAAGTACGGCAGAATCAGCGAGACCGGCGATCCCGACGACGGGCTGTTCGAGGTCATCATGCTGCCCCACGCCAGCAGATGGCGTATGGCGCTCATGACCCTTCGCGCCGTGACGATTGGGCTCGGCGTCCAACCCGGCGTCAGCCGCTACAGCTTCCAGACGACGGAATCCGTTCCGCTGCAGATCGACGGCGAAGTGAAGACGCTGACGGCGCGCACGCCGGTGGTTGTGGAATCCGCACACCGCGCCCTCGCCACCCTCGGATAAACGACCGACCAGCGCGGATAAACGACCGACCAGCGCATGAAGGAGAGTCCGGATGCATACGGTTCCGCGCATCACGGTGGAAGTGCCGGTGCTCAGTGTTGGGTCCGGGACCGCAGACTACGAGAAGCTGGGCAGCTACGTGCGTTCGCTGCGCAGGCAGCATGGCCTGCACATGACACTGCTGCACATCGGCGTGCTGGACGACTTCTCCCAGGACGTCTCCGAGTGGACCAAAGGTACCACGAGTCCCGCCACAGCCGCCCTCATAACGTCCGCGTGGCTGAAGCGGCTGCCGGTGATGGGAGGCTTCTCGGGGCATGCCGAAAGGCTGATCGTACTGGGCGGCGGCAGCGTCTGCGGACTGGAAGTGGAGGTGCCCCAGAGCGTGCGGGACTTTCAGGTCTCCCTCGTGCAGGCGCTGCACGGGCTGCTGGCCGAGCTCCTCGTGGACAACGCCGATGACTTCATTCTCAGCTCGCGCGCTCTTGGCTTCAGGTACCCACGCTGGACACCCCACGTTGCCGTGGGGATTCCACTGACCAGGCGGAGCGGCTCCTGGGAGATCCAACCGGTGACGATCGATTTCGGTGAATCGCGCATCAGGAACCGCCAGCTCCTGCCGGCCATCGACGCCGAGGATGGCCTCCCTTCCGCTGAATGAGGGCGCGACCTACGCTGGTGGTATGTCCCGGCTCAGCGTCAACGGCGTGGATCTCTACTACGAGGAATACGGCGCGGGGATCCCAATTCTGGGCGTGCACGGGACGCCCAGTTCAGCCGTGATGTGGGCGGATGCCGCCAAGGACCTGGCCCTGCATGGCCGGTGCATCATCTATGACCGCAGGGGCTTCCACCGCAGCGCTCCCCCGGCGCCGTTCGACACCCTGGACCTGGTGGACCACGTGGACGACGCCGCGGGCGTCCTGGCCGCTTTGCATGCGGGGCCGGCAGTGGTGATCGGCCGCAGCACCGGCGGCCTCATTGCCATCGAGCTTGCCCGCCGGTTCCCGGACAAGGTAAAGGGGCTGGTTCTCCTGGAGCCGGCTCTCTTCACCATCGACCCGGAGGCCGACGCATGGGCACGCAGCCTCCGCCTCCGGGTGCTGGAGCGCTCGGCCGGTCAGCCGCGGCTGGCTGCGGAAACTGTGATCCGGCAGGCTCTTGGCGACGCGACGTGGGAGTCGCTGCCCGAGGACCTCCGGGAGATGCTTGCCGGGACGGGGCACGCCGTCCTCGCCGAGATCAGCGGCCACGGCATGGACCTCAGCGAGGACGCCCTGGAGCTGGACGAGGACAAGCTGGCGGGGATCCGCCGGCCCACCCTCATCGTGTCCGCGGAGGAGTCGCCAGAGGCGTGCAGGCTGGTGAACGCCCGGCTGTCAGGCGCATTGCCCTTCACCCGGACAGTGCTGGTCACCGGCGGACACCTCATCAACCCCGCCCATCCGGCGGTACTGGACTTCGTCGACCGCATCGCTGCAAGTCAGGACGCGTGGGCCTAGTCCGCTCAAATTGCGGTGTCCACTGCGGGGGCACGAAGGGTCCTGACACTGCCCGGCATCCAGAAGGTCGTCTCGCGCTTCACGATGAAGACCATCAAGTCACCGCGTTGAAATAGCAGGAAACGGTTCCGGGTTTGGTCCGCCAGTTGCTCAGAACGTCAACTGAGCCGCTCCGAATGACACGCTGAATTGAACGCACCACAGATCGACCGACTTGTACTTTTTCAGATCAACCCCGGCGGGGATTGCGTAGACCTGGTTGCCCTGGTTCCCCTTGATGAGGCCGAGGTCAAAATACTCGGCTCCACCGGCGACAAACCAACCGCCCGTTCCCTCCACGACGTCCGCAGCACTCAGCCACACGTGCACATCCGGCCCGTTTGACGTGTCGAGATTCTCCAGGGTCAGCACGCGGTCGCCGTTTGGCTGCCTCAGGATCCGAACTGTCCCCGTCGTCGTGTGTTCGTGGCTGATCAAGGAACCTACAGCAACTTGAACTGGTCCGGCAGGCGCCTGCCGTGTGGGGGCGGCCGCGGGCGGTGACGGGGCGTTCAATGAAGCGGACGGCGATGGTTGTGCGGTTTCGGGGGATGCGGCCACGGTCGGGATTTGTTCATCCACGCGCACGTCGACAAAGAGAAGCCACGGTTTGAACACCGAGAACCCTATGGCGAGCAGGACAACGGCCACCCCCGCCACCACGATGGGCCACACCCGCCTGCGACCACCGGTCTTCATGGCGAACATTTAGCACCCCGCAACCTTCCGAAAGGAGGCCTCCTCATATTCCCGCCCCTGCAACTATCGTCCCCTCACCTACCGGCTGACGGCAATAAAGAACGCTACGACGCGCCCTTCAGGCGAGGCAGGCCGCGATAGCCTTTCCAGATGCATCGTGATGGTCGTCTTGCCCTCGTCCGGTCGGCCTATGACGTGGTCGCAGAGAGCTACGCGACACTGCTGCCCGATGCCAGTTTCGAGGCGCCGGCCGACCGCGGCATGATCGAAGCATTCGCCAGCTACGTGATGGAAGGAAACGTCCGCTCGGTGGTCGACGCGGGCTGCGGCGCCGGCCGGATGACCCGGCTGCTGTCGTCCCTGGGGGTCGACACTTCAGGCATCGACGTGTCCGCTGGAATGATTGAGGTGGCCCGGCGGACTTATCCCGGGCTCGGCTTCGATGTCGCCGAGCTGGGGAACCTTCCCCATGCAGACATGCAGTTGGGCGGAGTCTTCGCCTGGTATTCCATAATCCATTCGGCCCCCGTCGATCTCCCCGGCGTATTTGCAGAGTTCTTCCGCGTCCTTGCGCCCGGGGGATATGCATTGATCAGCTTCCAGGCGGGTGAAGGCTCTCGTCAGATATCCCGCGCGTACGGTCACGACGTTTCGATGGAGGCCCAACTATTCACGCCAGCAACCGTCATTGAACACCTGGCGAACGCTGGCTTCAACATGGTTGCTCAGATGTCACGCGGACCCGGCCCCCGTGAGAAGTCGCCCCAAGCAGTACTCATCGCTCAGCGACCATCCAACGAGCAGCCCTCGGAGGGGTAGACGTTCCCAATCGAGAGGTGCGCCTACGCCGGGACGGCGGATCGTAGGTCCGCTGGAATCGCGGGATAATGGGACTATGACCGATCAGGATCAGGACCGGGACCCTTGGGAGGAGTTCGACAGGCTCAAGCCCGCAGGCCCCGACCGCGTTGAGGGGTACCCCGGAGGAGAGCCATTGGGTTTTGGCTTCCGGACCGGTGTTCGCAGCGCCAGGGTGGCTTTCGGGTTCGCCGTGTCTGCGCTGGTCCTCGGAACCGTGCTCGTCCTCGTCGGTGCCGTCGCCTTCATCGGCAACGGCCAGTGGTTGCTACTCGGATTGATGGTGTTGATCGAGGCCATCTTCGTCTTTGCCTTCACACGGCTGGCGGAGCAGGCGCGCAACCGGCGTTCCGCCCAGTAGTTCCGGGGCCGAGCCGCCTTCCGGCGGTTTTGTTCGGCTACATCCCCGACCACCGCCTAAGGGTGCTGTTGATCAGGCCGATCAGCACGGCTGTCCACCAGCATGCCTGTGACACGCTCAGGGCGATCATCAACCGGAGCCTGAGCTTGCGGCCGAGTTCGCCGAAGCGGGTTTCCGGGGGCAGGGCCAGCAGCTGGTGCATGGCCGGGGCAATGCTGAGTCCATTGAGCATCAGGATCAGCACTGCGCCGAGCTTGACGGCCGTGACGGGGTTGGTCAGGTCAGGGTCGATGAGGGCGCCCGAGGCCAGGAGCAGGGCCAGGCCTCCCCAGATCAGCGGTTTCGCCGCGGCTTCGAGCTTCCCTGATTCGTGCATGTGCACCCTGCCCAGAAGCCAGAGCAGGCCCAGCCAGTCAACGACGAGAATTGTCCCGAACGAGAGCACCAGAGCGAGGATGTGCACGGCGAGGCCGATGCGGTGCAGCTCGGGGCCGCACTCCACGCTGTGCCCGACCAGGACGGAGGCCAGCCAGCCTGCCGCGCACAGCACGCCGAGCAGGATCAGCCGGGCCGTCTGCTTGCCGGAGTTCCCGACGGCGGCGACGGGTGCGGTTCCGGTGGCCCCCTCGGGCCTGATCTGTGCGATCGGGGTGTCGGCTGTCATGATGCCGGCCTTTCGTGGCAGCTCCCGGTGGGAGCGGTGGCTGCTGCCCGATTAGGTGCCGGGCAGCGCAGGTCTTTGGGGCGGGGGCACTCCGTAAGGTCAAGCTGAGTTCAAAGAGGGACTTCCAGGGGATTAGGTATGCCTAACCCGGAACAGTACAGCCAGAATTGTTAAATTACGAAAACAAAGCATGACGTATTTCTCCAGTTGTTTTTCGAGCCGGATCAGAGCAGCATCAGGGACGGTTCCTGTGGGCGGTGCCGCCGGCGGTCCCTGCGCTGTGGGATTCCCACCTGCCCGGAACCCGCACCTTACCGTGGCTGAGATCACATTGCAGTGATGGATAAAAACTGAGTAAGGTTCACATAAATAAGGCTCCCCTAACCAAAGGACTTACGATGCTTCGTGCCACCCTGGCCGCCCTGACCGCCCCGCTTGCCCTCGCTGCACTCACCGGATGTGGCGCCCAAGCCGCCGTAAAGGACGATGGGTTCGCCGTCCCGGCTGGCGTTCAGAAGCAGTACGAGGTGCTCGCCAATGAGGTTGCCGAAAAGGGCAAAACAGTCGAGTCCGGGGAATGGACTGTCAACCTGATCACCGAGGCTGCCGAACCATGGTTCGACGCACACGGTGCGCATTTCCGTGCGCCAAAGGCTGGCGAGACCCATCACATCGAGATCATTCCGACCGAAACCTCGACCGGCCGGATCGTCCCCAACGTGCCGATCACCCTGGAAGTGGTCGATGCCCAGGACAAGGTCGTGCAAGAGCTGAAGCTAAACTTCTACTACTCGACCTTCTACCACTACGCCAACAACTTCACCGTGCCCGAGGACGGGACCTACACACTGCGTGCCACCCTCGGTGTCCCGGCATTCAACCGCCACGGCGAGGAGTCCGAAACACCCGCCCTGGCTAAGGGCACGACCGTTGAGTTTACCGACGTCGAGCTGACCAAGGAGTGACCACCGCTGGACGCGGGGGTTCCCCCATGACCCGTTGACTCAAGACTCCCGGAGTTGCTCCGCAAGGCAACGCAAAATCGACGTCATAGTCCAGGAACGGCACGAATTCACTCCACGCGTTCTCCCCCCAGCCGGGTGATGGCCGGGTACTGCCGGCCCCATTTGGCGGAGAACTCCACGAAACGTTCCTTGGCTGCGGCCTCGGACGGTGCCGTGTAGACCGGGCGCAGGTCACGTGCCACTTCGCTGCCGGGCGGCGAAGCGGAAGGTGTTACGGATCAGATGGACAATGCAGGTCTGGACCACTGGCCTGTTGGTCCATCCGGGCATCTCCTCCGAGACCTTCTCGGTGATCCGGCTGATGATGTCCTTGGAGACGGTTGCGCGGTAGACGTCACGAAGTGGCCGCGATCTCTCCGGTCGTCCGGCCACGGCAGTCAGGGACAACACCACCTCGTCGATCCCGTCCAGGCGGCGCTGGCGCTTCTTCACGATCTGCGGATCGAAGCTGCCCTCGCGGTCCCGAGGAACATCGATCTCAACGGCCCGTTTCCAAGGATTCTAAACCCCTAAACTGGGGCCGGTTCACGAAATCCTAGGCTTTTTCCAAGTTGTTCAGTCGAACATGTTCCGAAGGGAGTGCACACAAGTTGCCAGGACCGCAGCAGCTGGGGATTCGGTTTTTCGTATCACGCCGGGAAGGTTGCTCGGGACTGACATAGGCAAACAACTTCAGTGAGCGGTGAGGCTAGTGACCATCCCTACGCAGGTCGACGTTCAACTCCGGAGAGCAACGTTGCTGGATGCATTTGCCTACATGGGCGGGCCTGGTAGAGGTCGCAGGACTTCCTGGCTTGGCGTAAAGCGGGGAGGTGGTCGCCTGGCTGGTCTTCGACTGCTGACAGCGCTGCTGCTTGCGGTGGGTGGTCTGGTGGTGCCGGCTGCTGCGTCGGCTGCTGTGGGTGATGTTGGGATTGAGGGTCCGTCGCATTCGGGGACGGGGACGCCGACGGGCACGAAGCGGGCGACGAGTGATTTGTGGTTCAACGACGGGGTCTGGTGGGGGAACCTGTGGGACACTGCCAGCTCGGATTTTCATATCTTCCGGTTCAATGCCGCGACGAGCTCGTGGGTCGATACGGGTGTGAGAACCGACACGCGCGCGAACACCCATCATGACGTGTTGTGGGACGGGACGACGTTGTATGTGGCGAGCTATCGGTTCGTCAACGACGGTCTGCCGGCTGAGCCGAACTTCCCGTCGACGATGCGGCGTTTCAGCTACGACTCGAGTACAAAGACGTACTCGCTGGAGAGTTCTACAAACATCAACAACTTCCGCGTTGAGACCCTGACCATCGATAAGGACTCCACTGGCCGGGTGTGGGCCGCGTGGCAGCAGGGGAACCAGATCTATCTGAACGTCACGGGCACGGATGGCGAGACGTGGGGGACGCCGTTCGCGCATCCTGCGTCGTTGAGCAACGTGTCAGTGGACGACACGGCCGCTGTGATCGCGTTCGGACCAGGCAAGATCGGTGTGTTGTGGAGCCGGCAGCTCGGTAGCTCCACCGACGGCATGTACTGGAGCTACCACGACGACGGCGATTCGAACACCGACTGGACCGCTCCTGTGGCGGCGGTGTCGGGGCAGCGCAGCGGTGATGACCACATGAACTTGAAGTGGCTGGACTCCTCGGGTGGTCAGGTTTTCGCCGCTATTAAGACGTCGTTCACCTCGGCGTCTCAGCCGCTGATCCAGCTGTTGGCATTGACTGGCACGACCTGGTCGGCGCACACGATCGCCACTGTCTCGGAGTGCCCGAACCGGGTGATCGTCCTGATTGATGAGAGCACGCAGAGGCTGCGTACCTTCGCTACCTATCCGAAGCCCAGTGGCACGACGAACGCTGGTGCCTGCACTAGCTCGGGGGGTGCGATCTACGAGAAGTCCTCGCCGCTGGACAACATCAGCTTCACCACCGCGAAGACGGCTCGTATCGTCGACGCCGACCAGTATGTCCACAACGTGACGTCGACGAAGCAGAACCTCAACAGTGCGGCGCGGGGCACGGCCAACAGCGGTCTGCTGGTGCTCGCCGATGTGAACGCCACAAGCCGGTACTGGCACTTTTACGACCCCAGCGGGGGCGGTGGTGGTGGTGATACGACGGCTCCGATGGTGACGGGTACGTCTCCGGCTCCTGGCGCGACTGGTGTGGCGGGGACGGCGAATGTGACGGGGTCGTTCTCGGCGGCGATGGATGCCTCGACGGTCACATCGGACACGTTCACGTTGAAGGCGGGGACGACGACGGTGCCGGCCGCTGTGACGTACAACAGCACAGACAAGGTGGCGACGTTGAACCCGGGTGCGGATCTGGCGGCGGATACAACGTACACGGCGACGATCACGGGCGGCTCCGGTGGGGTGAAGGATGTTGCCGGTAACGCGTTGGCGTCGGACAAGACCTGGACCTTCACCGCTACCAGTCCGCCCATCTCCAGGCCGTCCATCCACAGCGCTGCGGACGTCGTCGCTGCCGCATCCGACGGTGTGCTGTGGAACTACCCGGCAAACGGCCACGGCGGGTTCCAGCCCCGGGAAAAGATCGGCACCGGCTGGTCCACCCTGGCCAAGGGGTTCGTGACGGACTGGAACAGCGACGGCGTCTTCGACCTCATCGCCCAGTGGCAGGACGGCCGCCTGAGCTACTACGCCGGAAACTCCCGTGGCGGATTCGCCGCCGCCCGGGCCATCGGCACCGGCTGGGGCAGCTACCACGTGACGGTGGGCCGCTGGCGCAAGACGGACAAGTACCCGGGAATCCTTGCCTACGACGGCGCCGGGACGCTCTGGTACTACGGCAACAGCGCCGGATCATCGCTGTCACCCCGCATCAAGACCGGTGTCGGATGGGGAGGCCTCTACCTCACCATGACCGACTTCGACCAGGACGGGGCACAGGACATCCTGGCCAAACGCACCGACGGCAGCATGGTGCTGTACCGCTCCACGGGAGCCGGCGGCTTCGTCTCCGAATCCAGGCGCACGGTGGGCACCGGGTGGAACAGCATCAACAGCATCACACGCGTGGCCGGATTCACCACGGGAAGCTCCGGGCTCATGAGCCGGCTCAGCGACGGCCGACTGGCCCACTACCCCTTCAGCAAGGGCACCTGGGGTGCCCGGACCATCGTCGGCACGGGCTGGAGCCCCTACAACATCTTCCGCTAGAACCGGCCAGGGTGGGGACACAAACCGAACCCGGCGGCATTCCCAGTTGGCACAGAATTATCTCCAGCGGCGTTCGGACTAACTGCCTGTAAGAATTGTTCGACCATTTGCAACACACATAGGCATGTGGCGGACAGGTATAGGTATGAGTCATCTATCGAGGGCCCCTGACTGGGCGGACGCCTTCCGGTCGCTATACGAATTCTCATATGCCGATCTACTGAAGTTCGTTCAGCGTCGCACCCAAACGGCAAACGCTGAGGACGTGGTCGCTGAAGCGTTTCTGGTCGTCTGGAGACGCTTCTCCGAAGCGCCAGCGGATGAGAAAGACGCCCGGGCCTGGGTTTTCGGGATTGCGCGGAATCTTATGCTCAATGCCAGGCGTGGGGAACAACGCCATCAGGCTCTCGGTGTCCGCCTCGCCGAGACAACACCGAATTTCTACATCGATTCTCACGATGACCTAGTCAGTAGCCGCATCGATTTGAGCCGCGCCTGGGCGCTTCTCTCCGAAGTCCATCAGGAAGCCCTCGGACTCGCTGTCTTTGAGGATCTTGCAGCGCCGCAGGCAGCCAAAGTCCTGGGAATCTCGCCCGTGGCTTTCCGGCTGAGATTGACCCGTGCCAGACGGGCACTACGGCTCCTTCTCCATCACCTCCCCCGCAATGCTTCCGGCATACCCGCAGCATCACCTGAAAAGGCATCAACACCATGAAAAACGACCAGAACCTCGACGTGCTTCTGCGGTCCATGGATGCAGCAGAACAAACCCTCCGACCGGACCCTACCCGGGCACAAGCGGACCTCAAGCATATTCTGAGGTCCCACCCAGCACCGGCTGCTACCTATGAGCAAGGAACTGCTGCGAACAAACCAACAGCACGCGAGACCAACCGCCGCCGACGTACCGTCATTCTGGGCGGACTGGCAGCGGCAGCCACAGCCGGACTACTCATCATGCCCGCATTATCAGGAGGGGACCCGGCCTTCGCCACGTGGACCGCAGAACCTGCGGCACTGCGCGGTTCCGAACTCGATAACGCCGTCTCAGACTGCCGCAACTCAAAAGGAGACGTGGGTGGCGGCATGTACTCGGCCGATCTCACAACCGCGGAAGTAGCGATTGCCGAGCGACGGGGGTCGTGGGCGACTGTCGTCCTCACCGGCCCTGACGGTTTCGAAGCAACGTGCACCACGGACTCCACAGCACCATGGTTCAACAAGGGCATGTTTGGCTCCATTGGCAAACTCGGTAATGAAACCGCCCCCGGAGCTCGGGGACTCGCTGCCACACAACTCGGAACCGGCGTTATTTCAAATGCGCCCCTTTCAATCGCGTCAGGCCGCGCGGGAAGCGATATCGAAGCAATCACTTACACCAACGCTGCCGGCGAAAGCGTGATCGCAACCGTCGCAAAAGGTCAGTTCGCCTTCTGGCTGCCCGGTAACGAACTGGAAAACGCCTCTGAACAAGGTGTAGCCGTCAACGTGACCTACCGCGATGGTTCAACAGAAACCCAGCTACTCAACTTCTGAGGGAGCTGGCACTATCAATTTCGTGCCCGTCCGCCACTTGGACGGGCACGGGCGGCTGCCAACGGTCCTACCTCCGGTCGTTCACCGACCGGCTTGCGGGCAGGAACGAAGGAGCGGTTCGGCTCGCCCAGTACGCTGTGTCCATGCAGATTCGTGAATACACCCTGGATGACCTGGAACATGTGGATGCGATCTGTGATTCCAGCGACCGAACACGCTGGACCAGCGAGATGATCGAACACAACACGGCATCCATCAGGATGCACGAGACTCTCAACTTCCGGCCGGTCGCCCGATTCGCGGAGTGACCGCGGACGACGGTCGGTCTGAGCTCATTCTCTTCGAGGCGTCCGGATAAGCGATCCCTACCCGTACACAGAGTCTGCCGCGCGCGGGATGAGTCTTTCTCCCGTCGGGAATCCGCCGTAAAGTCCGCTGTAGGTTCCGTCTTGGGCCGTGTAAACGAAAACTTGGAGACTTTTCTCATGTCGCGCATCATGCGGTTCGACCACGTCGGTGTCACCGTTCAGGACCTCGCCCAAGTGACGGCGTTCTTCGTTGGACTCGGGCTCGAGATCGAGGGCCGAACGTTCGTGGAGGGCGAGTTCATCGACACGGTCATAGCGATCCCTGATTCCCGAACAGAGATCGTTATGTTGCGAACACCTGACGGAGGAACAGGGGTGGAGCTTTCCAGCTTCGTCCGGCCAGACCCCCAACCGGGATCGCCCGCCGCCATGGCCAACGAACTCGGGCTACGCAGTTTATCCTTCGAAGTCGACGATCTTCAGGGGCACGTCGATCGGCTGGCCGCGGAGGGATACGGGCTGGTCGGTGGCATCGGCCAGTATGAGGCTGCCTGGCGAATGGCCTACGTGCGCGGTCCAGAGGGAATCATCGTGGCCCTGGCTGAGCGGATCAGCTGACGCCGCCACCTCGTAGCGGCCCTCGCCCCGTACGCTCCGCCGGGGCCCGCCGCGACTATCATCGGATGAATTCATCATTCTGAAGAGTGGAGCAAAACATGCTGTCATAGGCCTCTTCCAAGGGATGTTTGACAAGAACATGCTGACCTTCAACCCGGGCTGGACTCAGGAAGCGGAGGCGCTTGACTCATTCACCGACTTGCGCGATCTCCAGCGGCAATTGAAAGCCCAGGGCACGCAATTCCTTTCGGAAGCAGACGAGGACACGACGGGACCAGCGAGCTTTATTGTGCTGGATCCGGACGGCAACCCGGTTCTCGTAGATCAGCACGTCTGATTTCCCAACATCCCGGAAATGAGCGCTGCATGTCCAGGGACCACAGGCACCACCACCCCGCGTCAAAGTCCGGTGTTTATGATGGCTCCCGTCGCTAAAGGCCGGCGCCCGAGGGATCGGCTTGGAGTCCGTGCTGAATCACTATCAGTAGCGGTGCGCCTAGAACGCTGGACGAGCCATTAGGATTTGCTTACGGCATAGCCTGACGATGGTCGATATTCGAGATGGGAACCAACGTTGAGTAAGGAACGACGCAGCCAGACCGACGAAGGTGTCGGCGATGAAGTGAATCAGGACCGCTTCGTCGGCGGCCGTGACCTCACCCGGGGGGACGACCGGTCCTATGGACTCCTGTCCAGGGCTGTCCGAGGAAGCAGCGATTTCCTCGGGCCGCACGGGGCGCTGATCCTGACCCTTCTGCCGGGCGCTGCCATCGTCGCCGCAATGACCGCCGCCTTCGCCCGCGTGTATGAATCCGTGATTCAAGCCGACGGAGTCGCAGGGCTGGACCACCCGGCGCTTGCGGCGGGAAAGAACCTCCGCTCCCCCGCCCTTGACCTCATTGTCACCGCCTACGCCTACATAGGCGACACCGTTGGCATTCTGATTCTTGCCCTTACCGCCACGATATCCCTGACGATCAAGCGCCGGACTTGGACCCCCGCCATCCTCATCGTCGTCGCCGGGACCGGTTCACTGCTCATGACCATCGCCGGCAAGCGGCTCCTCGGCCGTACGCGCCCCGACTTTCAGGATGCCGTGCCACCGTTCGACTATTCCGCCTCGTTTCCAAGCGGGCATTCCCTGAACTCAATTGTCATCGTAGGCATCATCGCCTACCTGATAGTTCTCCGGCTCAAGACCGCACTGAGCCGCTGCCTCACCGTGTCCGTTGCGGCCGCGTTTGCCGTGACCATTGGCCTGAGCGGCGTTTACCTGGGACATCACTGGCTCACTGATGTCCTGGCGGCCTGGACCCTCGGGGCGGCGTGGCTGGCGTTGGTCATCACCGCGCATAGCCTCTACCTGACAGTGCGGAAGCAACGGCCTGTGACTGAGTAACCTTTTGGGCCGTTCCGGACAATACAGGGCATGGGGAACGTTGAGAAGGATGAGGACAGGCTGTGGTCCCGCAGCCTCAGCGGCGACGGCGAGGCATTCGGGGCGCTGTACGACAGACACCGCGACCGGGTCTTTCGCCACGCGTACCGGCTCTCCGGGAATCATCACGACGCCGAAGACATCATGGCCGCAGCCTTCCTTGAGCTGTGGCGGCGGCGGCCAAGACCCGGACGCTCCTGCTCCCCGCAGCAACGCAACCCCGGTTTTGGAAGGAGAACGGTCATGAAGCAGCTTCGCGTCGATGACTGGTTCAGCAGCGCGCTTAGGGCAGAACTTGTGTCGCAGGTCCAGAAATCTTCTCCGGCCCGGACCCGCCAACGCACACGGCGATGGCTTGCCGCCGGTGCCCTGGCCGGTACAGGCCTGTTAGGCGGCATCGGCGCGGCGGCAGCCGGGCTGTTCGTGATCCCCGGAACCGAACAAGTGACCCCCTTGGCATCCCCCGTGACTGAAACCTACACGGGAACAGCCACGGTCGAGCTCGGCGTGCCCCCGGAGGGTGCCACTGGCATCGAAATGACACTGACCGCCCTCACCACCGGTTCGTTCGAGTTCCCGGATGGCGCCACCGCCACTTTCCACGAACGCCATGCGGATACGCGTCCTAACACGTCGGGGTACACGGTCCCTCTCGCCCCAGGGCAGCGCAGCGTGACGATCAAGACCGGCCCTGAAAGCCGTTGGCAGCTCACCGCCAAGTATGTGAAGCAGGTGAGAACGGAGCTGGGGGTCAACGCCAAAGGCGAAACCTACGGCGTCGAAAGCCAGGGGAACGGAACGCCGGACTTGATCGCCGTCGTGGCAACAAACGGCGGATCCGGCTACGTCTACGCCAAGGACCTCTATGGCGGGCCCATGCCCACCAGCCGGGCAGACGCCGTGACGAACTTCAGCACCCCGCGGCCGCCGAGGGAAATCCCGGTGTACCTCAGCGACGGAGAAACCACGGTCGGAGTCTTCGAAGCAGCCGGCTCCGGCGGCGGCATACCGTCATATCCGTCAATGTCCCCCGCCCTGCCATCCGCGGACGCGCCGGCAGCGCCGGCGAATTGAAACCGGGCCTTCAGATATCGTCCGGCCGATCCTTGTGACTGTTAGCCGATGACGGCGTTTGGCTCACCGTTTCGTCTAGCGGTGTGGGGTTGACCCTGGGCGAGGTCTTGGAAGCAGCTCGGATTTCCCCAGAAGGCCGCCGGCCAGGCAGTAACGAAGGGGGTGCAGTGCCGGGCCGGCGGACTGATCGAACCGCTGATGGGGGCACCGTTTCGACCAGGTGTCCACAGCCTGCCAAGGGCACCTTAGGAATTCCCGTTGGACCCTATAGCCGCTCGCCCACCTTCCCTCAGCCCGGAATTCCCGGCCAGGATCGCTCGGGCGGTTCAGCCTTCGGCGTGCCAGGCGTCGAGCACCACGCGGCCACGCGGCGAATTCAGCGCGGCGCTGAGCGGCGCTTCCTGCGCAGGGTCTAGAGGGACGGCCAGCACTTCGGGCAGCTTCAACACGTCGAGAGCCTGCGGCGGAACGCCGCGAAATATCAGCTCCTCCAGCGCCAAGGGAGTAGGAGGGAGGTGTTCACTGGGATGCGCTCCTTGCCATTCGATCAAAGTAGGCAACGCGCCAGCGCATTCGATGCGGCCGTCGTCGCGCACAGTGATGCGCCACTTCAACAGGCCGTGCGGCGTATCGCGCTGCGCTGCCAGCGGCACGCCGGGATCGAGGGCAAAGTTAGCCAGGCTCCGGCGCAAAGTCTCTATCATGCGTGTCCGCGCCACTGCGTGCACCCGCTGGTCGACGGCGTCTACGACGGCTGGGACTCCGCGTTCGGCGTGCTGGTCGAGGCGTTGGCCACGTCAGCCTGGGCGTGCTGACGGCGACTCGCCAGAAGGAATGGCACCGCGATCAACTCAATCACGCCGCCGATCGCCAGCGAGGCCGGGTATCCGTACACATCGGCCGACCGGCCAAGCAGCGGCTGCACCACCACACCGCCGCTTGATCCAATGAGTGAGTCGAAGCTAAGGACTGTTGCCCGCTGCTTCGAAGCGATCATGTCGTTCAGGTAGGCCTGCCGCACTGGCATGCCCACCTCGGCTACCACGGCCCAGAGCGTCAGCAGCGCCAAAGCCACCGAGAACTCCCGGATGAACCCGAGCACGATCAGTATTAGTGCGCTGGCAATGCCGCTCAGAATCAGCACCGTCGTGCGTTTGCGAACGAGGCGCCGAACGCGCGGCGCCAGCCAGCCGCCGAGCACCTCCGCCCCCGCCACGATCGCCGCGGCCAGGCCCGCCACGGAGTACGCCCGCGGGTCGCCGAAGAGCTCAAGCAGGTATGGCTGCAGGGCGTAGAAGACATAGATCCCGACGCCGGCGTTGAACGGCGCGGCCAGCATCACGTAGCGCACGGGTGGATTCTTCAGTCCGCTCTCGATCGAGGCGGAGAGGACGGCACGGGTCGCCCGAAGAGGATGGGTTGAGCGTTCGGGGGTGAAACCGACATCATGCATGAGCCAAAAGGCGACGGCGAACATGGCCACCAGCACGCCCACGCGCAACAGGAACGGCACGCCGAGATCGGTGACCTGCGCGATCACACCGCCGGCCACCGAGCCGACGAGCATCGCGACGCCCGACACCATCTGACCCCGCCCAAGCACCGTTTCCAACCCGCCCTCGTACCCCGCGAAGCGTAACGCGTCGACGAGCCAGGCCTCAACCGCACCCGAGAAGAAGGTGAAGCCCAGGCCGAGCAAGACCGACACCACCGCCCACGACCAGAACGGCGCGGAAAGCTGCCAGAGCAGGTAGTAGAGGTACGTCGATGCGGCCAGGGTCACGGTGCCGAGCAGGAACGAAACGCGGCGCCCCCAACCATCGGCTACCACTCCGGTGGGCACCTCGAACAGCACCATGCCGGCCGTGAAGAACGCATTCGCGGCAAAGGCCTCGAGGTTGCTGAGTCCGGCATCCAGCAGGAAGAGGGTGTTGATCCCCCAAATGAACGAGGCTGCAAGGGTATTGCCCAGCGTCAACGTGAGATAGATCCGCTGGGTCTTTCGGGCGGCGGCGTTCATCGTGCCGTCCCCGCCTCGCCGAAGGTGCAGCACGTTCCCATTGTCGTCTCCCGCGTCTGTGCGTGCCAGAGCGAACACACAGAAAACGGCCGTCGAGTGGGTGTGTCAGCTGGCGGGCGCGCTGACCGCGATGACGCCGCCTTGGGGGTCGCCGATCACCGCGTTGCGAAATCCCGGCGTAGTCATCGGCGCCATCAAGATGGTGCCGCCGAGGGCTACGGCGTGCCCGGCGATGGAGTCCGCATCGCGGACGGCGAAATTAACGCTCCAATGCGGCGGGACTGCCACGCCGTCCGTCGCCGTCACGACGGCCACGACTCGCCCTGAGCGCCGCCACAGCGAAAACGCAGCGTCAGGCACCGGCTCAAGTTCCCAGTCAAACAATGCGCCGTAGAACGCCTGTGCCCGGCCAACATCTGTCGTGTGCAGCGAGCTCATCGCCCAGGAATTCGGCTCATCGGCCAGCACGGCCCCGTCGGTCTCGCCAGCCTGCCACAGGCAAAACGGGACGCCGGTAGCGTCAGCGACCACGGCAAGGCCGCCATCTGGGCCGACACCAAACGGTCCTGCCAGGCGTGTACCTCCCGCTTGCTCAGCACGAGCGAGGGTCTGCGCGACGTCATCGACGCGCACATGGGTGTTCCACGTCGGCCGGGATAGCGCCGGCGCCTGGCCGATCCCTGCCACCAGCCGCCCGCGGAGGCGCGCAGCAAAGTATTCGCCGTCGAGCCCTGTCGGCATCGGGGTGGGATCGTCGAAACTCCAGCCGAAGAGCGGTCCGTAGAAGTCCATGGCGGCCCGGGGATCGGGCTGGAAAGTGTCGACCCGACACGGCGCGCCGACTGAGTGGGTGTCTCGCTTTGTCATTGAGGCGTCCTTCCGTTCCTGGAAATCTCTACGCTGAGGCCGGGCAAGAGTTGGGCGGTGAACTTGTGTCCCATGCCAGCGTATTCGCGCACCCTGTTGCGGCCCAAAGGCCCTCGCTAGACTTGAGACGCGCCGCGGGGATGCCTGAGCCCGTCGCGGCAGAGCCACAACCGTGACCGACGACGACGTCGGCGAACCCGCGACAAGTTCAACGCCATGCCCAAGTACGTCGTGTCGACCACCCTGCAACACGCGGACTGGAACAACAGCACGATCATCGCTGACGACGTACCCGGCCGGGTCCGCGCCCTTCGCGAACGGGAGAACGTGATCGTGTGGGGAAGCCCGACGCTCGTCAGGATGCTCATGGCGGAGAACCTGGTCGACGAGTACGTTCTGCTGGTCTCGCCCATCGTGCTCGGTCAGGGCAAAAAGACGTTGCCGGAGGACGGGACCCGGCACACCCTGCGGATCGTCGAACAGCGGCTCCTCGACGGCGGGATGCTGGCGCTGCGGATGACACCGGCATCGGTTTGAGGAGCGAGGCCGACTAGCCGTCGGTGCGTCAGACACGGCCCTCCCGGCCGCCACACCGCCGTGCCCCTCTTGCGGAGCCGAGGACGTCGGGCAGAATGTCCTTCATGGGGCGTTGGAGCGAGGAGAGGGTGATCAGCGCCGCGCCCGACGCATCTTCCCTGGCAGCCGCCCGAAAGCTGGCGCATCCGGGTCCATGGTCCGATACAGGCAGCAACGATGTCCTGGTCTGGGGCAAGTGCCAGGGCAGCGGAAAGACTCCCTATCAGGTGAGCGTGGACATAGCCGCCCCTGCGTATCGATGCTCGTGCCCGAGCCGGAAGTTCCCGTGCAAGCACGCGCTGGCGCTGCTCCTTCTGTGGGCCCGGGGCGAAATGGCCGACGGCGGCTCGGAGACTGCCGACTTCGCAGAGGAATGGGCCGCCCAGCGGGCGGACCGCGCAGCCGCCCGGGAGCGCCGCCAGTCGGAGCCGCAGGCGGATCCGGCAGCACAGGCCAAGCGGTTGGCCGACAGGCTCACGCTGATGGATGCGGGGATCGCCGACTTCGCCCGCTGGCTGACGGATCTCGTACGGACCGGCCTGGCCGCTGCCCACAACCAGCCGTATTCCTGGTGGGACGGTGTAGCCGGGCGCCTGGTCGACGCCCAGCTCCCGGGTCTGGCCGAGCAAGTGCGGGCGATGGGCTCAGACGTCCATGCCCGGGCCGATTGGGCCGACCATCTGCTCTCGCGGACCGGCCGCTGGTGGGCAATGACCAAAGCCTGGACCAGACGGGACGAACTGACCCCCACTGAGTTTGCCGACCTCCGGGTGGCAGTAGGCTGGGCAGTGGCGTCGGCCGAAGTCCAGTCCACTGAGGCTCTCCCCGGTCCGTGGCTGGTGCTCGGCGCCCACCGCAGCGATGACGGGCGGCTCCAGCAGCAACGTACCTGGCTTCGCGGACCCGACGGAACGGTGGTGGTCGTGCTCGATTTTGCCGCCCAAGGTGAAGCACTCGCGACACCCCAGCTCGCGGGCGCCCTCTTGGACGTCACCCTCGCACGATACCCCGGTTCCCCGCCGCAGCGGGCAATGTTCACCAGTCCGATAGCCCCGCGGGGATTGGCCGCCAGCCTCGGCGAGGGTTGCAGCATCGCCCAAGCGTTGGAGATGGAATCGGCTGCGGTGGCGCTCTCGCCCTGGCGTGAGCGCCACCCCGTGCTGTTCGCCGGGGTCCGCGTCTGCCCGGGTGGGCCTGGCTGGCTGCGGGACGGTTCCGGCGACGCCGTCCCGCTGGTCGGCGCACCCGTGGACTCCCTACTGGCGATTACCGGCAGCCATCCGGTCCACGTGTTTGGAGAACTGGAAGACGGCAGCGTGCGGCCGCTGTCCGTCGTCGTCGATGGAGCGGTGATGACACCATGACCTGGCTGGCAGACCTTCGCAGCTCAGCGCTCGTCGGCACGGGGCGGCACGCAGTGCCGGCTCCGCCCGCGGAGCTGGAGTTACGCCCGCCCGACGGCCTGTCGCGCGAGGAGTTGCTGCTCGACCAGGCGGCGTTGGCCGATGTCGTCACCCGTGCCGCCCGCCGCCCCGGCATTGTGGACCCCGCCAGACTTCCTGATGCCGCACCCCCGGACGATGCCCCGCCGGCCTCCGCTGAAGCCGTGCGGCTGTTGGACCTGCTACTCAACCAGCCCCCGGTTGGTCCGGAGCTGCGCACGCAGCTGGTGACGGACTGGCTGCAGTTCGCGGCTGCGTCCGGACGGCGGGTTCCGCACCGTCTGCTCCCTGGCCTGCTCGACCTGGCCGACACAAGACCGGCCGTAGCAGAGCATGTGGATCCGGCCATCGGAACCCGGGGCCGCTGGCTTCAGGGCCTCAGGCAAAAGGGTGCCGGGCCAAAGGGACCCGCTCCCAAGGGTTCCGGTCCGCATCCCGCGACGACGATCGACTGGGCAGAGCTGGGCACGGCAGACGCTACAGCGGAACTGGAACGGCTCCGGCACACAGACCCGGCGGCCGCCCGCGACCGGCTGCACGCGCACTGGGATACGCTCAGTGCCCGGGAACGTGCCGCCCATCTCGGCGCCTTCGCCATCAACATCGAACCCGCCGACGAAGACCTGCTGGAGAATGCGCTGGACGACAAAGCAAAGAGCGTGCGGGACGTCGCCGCCGACCTGCTTGACCGGCTCCCCGGGAGCGCCCGCGCCAACCGCATGGCCGCCCGGCTGAAGCCTCTGCTGCGGACCAAAGGCCTACTGCGCAAGCAGTTTGAGATCGACCTGCCACCCGATCCGGACGCCATAGCCCTGCGCGACGGGATCGCCCCTGCCCCTCGCACTGGCGAACCCGACCGGCTGGGGCGGCTGGACACGATCATCCGCGGGGCCCCGCTCGACGTTTGGACGACGGTCGCTGACCGCAGCACGGCCGCAACAGTGGCAATGCTTGACGGCGAACCCCGCGTTCTCGACACAATAATCGCCACCGCGGCCCTCCGCGCCGACGATGAGTGGGTGCGCGCGCTGCTCGATATCCGCACTGACTCGCGGTTGCTGGGTTGCCTGCCGGCAGCCGAACGGGAGCACGCGCTCCTGCGCCACATCCGCAGCGGCACGGCTCAGCCGATGGCGCTGGTCCCCTTGCTGCGCGACCTGCCAAGGCCGTGGGGCGCGCCCTTGGCCACCGCCGTCCTGGAGCTGGTAACTGCCAAGAACGGCGGCCAGCTGGCGACCATGCTGTCCGGCTTCCTGCCGATGGCGCTGCCGCCCGACACGGCAGACCAGTGCCGCCGCTTGCTCCAACGTTCCGACGACGGCGCCCCCGGGCGCCGCGTGTTTCGTGACGTCGTGCAATACCAATCGTTCCGACAATCGCTGACGGAGGCTTTCCAATGACCGATGCCCAGACCGCCGCCCCGGAGATTCTCCGCGCCCACGCGGAAACCGCCTACGCCGACGAACTCCAGGCCCTGGCCGCCGTCGACGATCGTCCGCGGCCGCCCAGCTGGCAGCTGTCCCCCTGGGCAGTGGCCACCTACATCCTAGGCGGGGGCCTGCCCGACGGCACGCAGGTCAGCCCCAAATACCTGGGATCGGCCCGGCTGGTGGAAATCGCCGTGGCGTCACTTGCCACGGACCGGGGCCTGCTGCTGCTCGGGGTGCCGGGGACGGCGAAGACCTGGCTCGGCGAGCATCTGGCGGCAGCGATCTCGGGCACCTCCAAGTTGGTGGTGCAGGGCACCGCAGGAACGCCGGAAGAGGCGTTGAGGTACGGCTGGAACTACGCGAGGCTACTTGCTGACGGCCCTTCCCGGGCGGCTCTGGTGGCCGGGCCGGTGATGCGGGCCATGGAGTCCGGCAGCCTGGTGCGGGTGGAAGAACTCACCCGGATCCCGTCGGACGTGCAGGACTCCCTCATCACGATCATGAGCGAGAAGACCCTGCCCATCCCCGAACTCAACGCGGAGGTGCAGGCGATCAAGGGATTTAACGTCATTGCCACAGCGAACAACCGTGACAAGGGCGTCAACGACCTGTCGTCGGCGCTGCGCCGCCGTTTCAACACCGTGGTGTTGCCGCTGCCTGACAGCCTCGACCAGGAGGTCGAGATCGTCACCACCCGCGTGCGGAGCCTTGGAGCAGCACTCGAGCTTCCGGCCGACCTTGCGGCACTCTCGGAGATCCGCCGCGTGGTCACGGTGATGCGGGAACTGCGCGCCGGCCTCACCCAGGATCAGCGGACCACCCTCAAGTCGCCGTCGGCAACCCTGTCCACCGCGGAAGCGATCTCGGTCATGACAAATGGCCTGTCCCTGGCGGCCCACTTCGGTGACGGCAGCGTCCGCGCCGAGGACGTGGCGGCCAGCCTGGTCGGCGCGGTGGTCAAGGATCCCGTTCAGGACCGGGTGATCTGGCAGGAGTACCTGGAAACCGTGGTCCGCAACCGGCCGGAGTGGAAGGACCTCTACCGGGCCTGCCGCGACCTCGAAACCGCGAACTGATCAATGACAGACGTCCACGTCCTGGGGATCCGGCACCATGGGCCCGGTTCGGCCCGCTCGGTCGCCGAGGCCCTGGCGACGCTCCGGCCTGACCTGGTGCTGATCGAAGGCCCGCCCGAGCTCGACCAGGTTGTCCGGCTGGTCTCCGATCCGGCGATGGTTCCACCCGTGGCGGCGCTCATCTACGCGGCCGACCAGCCCAGACTGGCCTCTTTCTATCCTTTGGCGGAATTTTCCCCTGAGTGGGTGGCGTTCCGCTGGGCTGCTTCGACGGGAACCCCGGCGCGGACGGTCGACCTTCCCGCGGCGAACAGCTTTGCGCTGCATATAGCCGCTACGCCTGCGGAGGCGCCGGCATCCCCGGAGGCGCCGGATCTGCCGGACCCGGCGGAGGAAGACGCCGCAGTGGAGGACGCCGAACCCGCTGCTCCGCGGCAACAGCCCTACCGGCCGGATGCGATTGGCATGCTGGCCCAGGCTGCCGGGTACAGCGATGCGGAGCGCTGGTGGGAGGACGCCGTCGAGCACCGCATTGCCGACCCCCTCGAGAGGTTCGCGGCCATTACCGAGGCCATCGCGGAGATCCGCGCCGTTGACGACCGGCCCGCCGATGCCCCGGACGTCGTCGAGAACAACCGGCGCGAAGCCGCGATGCGTCGGCTGCTGCGCGCCGCCATGCGTGAAGGGCACGCGCGGATCGCAGTGGTCTGCGGGGCTTATCACGCCCCTGCACTGGTCCCGGCGGACTTTCCCCCAGCGGCGGCGGACAACAAGGTTCTGGCCGGTTTGCCCAAGACCAAGGTGGCCGTCACGTGGGTGCCGTGGACGTCGGATCGGCTGAGACTGCAAACCGGATACGGGGCAGGCGTCACGGCGCCTGGCTGGTACCAGCACCTCTTCGCCCATTGGACTGCCAACTCCACGAATGATGTGGCCACGACGTGGCTGGTCCGGGTTGCACAAACCCTTCGCCGGGAAAGGCTCGACGCTTCGACGGCTTCGGTGGTGGAGGCCAGCCGGATGGCCAACGCCTTGGCAGCCGTCCGCGGCCGGCCCAGCCCCGGCCTGGCGGAACTGGATGACGCCGCCCAAGCCGTTCTCTGTGACGGCTCATCCCTCCCCCTGGCACTGGTGCACCGCGAGCTCACCGTTGGACACGATCTAGGCACCGTGCCGGACTCCGCGCCCACCGTCCCACTTGCCGCCGACCTCGCCGCAACCCAGCGCCGACTGCGCCTGCAACCCAGTGCGTTGGAGGAGCTCCTGACAATCGACCTCCGCAAGCCGACCCAGCTGGCCCGCTCGGTCCTGCTGCACCGGCTGGCATTGCTCGGTGTTAGCTGGGGCACGCCCGCCGACACCGGCCGGACCAAGGGCACTTTCAAGGAAGCGTGGACCCTCCGCTGGCAGCCGGAACTGGCCGTCGCAGTGGTGGACGCCAGCCGCTACGGCACCACCATCGCAGCGGCAGCGGCGACGTGCGTGGCGGAACGCGCCCAGGTTGCCGGCAGCCTGACCGACCTCAGCGAGCTGCTCGCCAGTTGCCTGCTCGCCGATCTGCCGGACGGAATCAGGGCCGTGGTGTCGGTACTGGCCGAGCGAACCGCAGTGCAGCAGGACGTGGTCCCGCTGCTGGAAACCATAGCCCCGCTCGCCCGGACCTGCCGGTATGGCAATGTGCGCGGGGTGGACGTCACCGGGGTGCAGCGGATCCTCGATGCGACGGTGGTACGGGCCTGCGTCGGCCTGCCCACCGCCTGCGCCGGGCTGGACGATGCCGCTGCAACGGCCATGCGGCGCGCCATCGACTCAGCCCAGTACGGTTTGTCATTGTTGCCGGAGCTGTCCCTGGACGACTGGCACCGGGCGTTGGCTGCCGCTGCCGGTTCGGACCGGATCCACGGGTCCGTCGCCGGCCGGGCCACCCGCCTGCTGATGGACGCGGGCCTGGTGGAGCGGGATGAGGTTGCGGCCCGGCTCAGCCGCCGGCTGTCGATCGCCACGCCTGCGCCCGAGGCCGCCGCGTGGCTGGACGGTCTTCTGTCCGGCGACGCAGTGCTGCTGATTCACGATCAACGCCTCCTGCAGCTCGTCGACGACTGGGTCGCCGGCGTGCGGGATGAAGTCTTCGACGACGTCCTGCCCCTGCTACGCAGGACCTTTTCCGCGTTCAGCCGTCCGGAACGGCGGGAAATCGGCGAGCAGGTGAGCCGCGGATGCGGGCCCTCGCGGGGCCCGGGTGAGACCACGCTCGATATGCGTGGTGCGGGACCGGCCATCCGCACAATGGCCGGCTACCTGGGATGGGAGGCGATCGCGTGACCGACGCGAAGACTGACAGCCGTGACAGAAGTGACGGCCGCGACCGGCTGAGCCGCTGGCGCCTGGTGCTCGGCGGGCACGAAGCCGACGGCATCACCACGGACGACGGTCAGAGCGTGGTGCTCTCGGCCGCTGATGCCCGCCGTGACAAGGTCCTGGAGGACTTGTACGGGGCCCCGAAAACGGGACCGGGAGGCCTCGGCGCCTCAAGCCCGCGGGTGGCCCGGTGGCTCGGCGATATTCGGGGCTACTTTCCTTCCACCGTGGTGCAGGTGATGCAGGCCGATGCCATGGACCGGCTCGGCCTGCGGCAGCTGCTCCTCGAACCGGAGATGCTCCGCACGGTGCAGCCCGATATCAGCCTGGTCAGCACACTCGTCGGACTCGGCCGCGTCATCCCCGAGCATTCCCGCGAGACTGCCAGGGCGGTGGTCCGGCAGGTGACCAGCGAATTGGAGGATCGCTTACGCGCCAGGACGGTTCAGGCCGTCTCCGGGGCCTTGAACCGGGCGGCACGCACCCGGCGGCCCCGGCATCGGGACATCGACTGGAACCGCACGATCGCCGCGAACCTCAGGAACTACCAGCCCGACTATCGCACCGTGGTGCCCGAGCGGCTGGTCGGCTACGCCCGGCGCAGCACCGAGGTGCAGCGCGAGATCATCCTGTGCATCGACCAGTCCGGCTCGATGGCCGAATCGGTGGTGTATTCGAGCGTGTTCGGGGCAGTGCTCAGCTCGCTGAGGTCCGTCCGCACCCGGCTGGTCGTCTTTGACACCGAGGTGGTGGACCTGACCGACGACATGGATGATCCGGTGGACGTGCTCTTTGGCGTCCAGCTGGGCGGCGGCACGGACATCAACCGGGCGCTCGCCTACTGCCAGGAGAAGATCACCCAGCCGGCCGAGACCATTCTGGTGTTGATCAGCGACCTCTACGAGGGCGGAATCGCCGAGGAGATGCTGCGGCGGGCCGCCTCCATCGTCGGATCGGGAGCCACCTTGATCGCCCTACTGGCACTGAGCGACAGCGGCCATCCGACGTTCGATTCGAACCATGCGGCGGCCCTCGCCGGGATCGGCGTCCCGGCCTTCGCGTGCACCCCGGATCTGTTTCCCGAGCTGATGGCCGCCGCGATCGAACGCCGGGACGTCAGCGAATGGGCCGCCTCGCACGACATCGCTACGAGCCACGGATCGTAGTGCCGGCGTCGACCCTGGCCTGACAGTACTTGTCGAAGCGGTCGCGCCCGATCCGTCCCAGCTTTTCGACGGTGTGCCAGCTGATGACCGCCAGCAGCAGGGTCAGCAGGATTGCGGCCACGGCCACGAGCGGCGGCAGGTCGGCCGTCGATCCGCCATTGAGCCAGAGAATCACGACATAGTTCCAGAGGTAGGCAGCATAGGAAACCATGCCAAGGAGCTGCAACGCGCGCGTCCACCTGGGCATGATGCGCGTACGGGAGGCGGCCAGTACTACCAGGACGGCGGCGGCAGCCATGACCAGCGGGCCTCCAACGAAGAAGGCCGGCGATTCGTTGGCCTTGGGGAAGAACACCAACGCGGCGAGTACAAGGATCGAGCCAATCAGGGCCGCCCGTCTGGTCCGGCGGCCCGAGAACCAGCTGAACATCCGGACCCTGTAGAGGCGCACCGCCGAACCGATGATCAGCCCGAGACCCCACGTCGTCGGCAGCGCGTAGACCAGGGAATGAAGGTTCGGCGCCAGGATCACCATCGCCAGCACGCTCGCAGCCATCAGTGAAAGGACGACGACGGCAGACCAGACAATCAACCATCCCTGGCGGTTCCTCCGCAGGGCAATTACCAGCAAAGCCGGCCAGATCAGGTAGAACTGTTCTTCCACCGCCAAGGTCCAAAGCGGCCCGATGGCCATGCTGACGTCGAAGGGCAGCGGCAGGTCTTTGAGGTGGCCGAAACCAGCGAGGAGCGTATAACCGATGATTCCCTTCGACCGGTCCCCGAGCACATCGGCCGTCAGTTCCACGACGGCGTAGACGCCCAGGAAGGCGATGAGTGCCGGCAACAGGCGGAAGGCCCGGTGCGCGTAAAAGCGGCCGTAACGGATTCTGCGATGCCGTTCGACGTCCCGGAGGAGCACCCCCGTGATCAGGTAACCGCTCAGCACGAAGAAGACAATGACACCGACGATGCCGGCGCCTTGAAATACTCCGGGCCACGAATGTCCCATCAGAACGGCGCCAACGGCAGCGCCGCGAATAACATCGAGGCCCTCCAGCCTCTGGGGCACTGTAGGGTTCCCGGCGCTCTTCCCGGTGCTTTGCCGGGTGGCCGTCTCGACGGTTCCATCAACCAGCAGCGTCATATGCCTCCCATAGCTATATCTGGCCGGTTCGAAACGTCAGCTGAATCAAGGCAATAGCCGGCACTTGCCTATTGACCTGGAATCTGAGTGCGGGCGCCAGGCCGCGCGACTTCTCCCAGTATTCCAAGCTTGGCTGGACGAAACCTGACCTCCGGCCGGTGGAAGGCCCGCCCGCGCAGTGTCGCGGCCGCAGGATGGTCCATCCAATATCACGGGCAGCCGGTTGTGGGGACCCCACAAAATCCCGCCTCCGACGGGGAACTAGCGTCGGTTCGGAGGAATATCCGCAGCCAGCAAGCGCAAAGGACCCATCAATGACGATTCAGGCAAACATCGCCGAGAGCGACAAAACGAGCGACGAAACCACCCCCGCGGCAGTCCCCGCGGCCGGCACGGGCACGGGCTACGGCATCCTGGAAACCGCCCGCCGGCAGGTCCTCGAAGACGGCATCGGCCTGACCCAGGCGCAGCTTGAGGAAGTACTCCGCCTGCCGGACGAAGCCCTCCCCGCAACCCTGCAGCTCGCCCACGAAGTGCGTCTGAAGCATTGCGGCGAGGACGTCGAGGTGGAGGGCATCATCTCCATCAAGACCGGCGGCTGCCCCGAGGACTGCCACTTCTGCAGCCAGTCCGGCCTGTTCGACTCCCCCGTGCGCGGCGTCTGGCTCGACATCCCGGAACTCGTCAAGGCCGCCAAGGAAACCGCCGCCACCGGAGCCACCGAGTTCTGCATCGTCGCCGCCGTCCGCGGCCCCGACATCAAGCTCATGAACCAGATCAAGTTCGCGATCGACCGCATCAACGAAGCCGTGGACATCAACATCGCGTGCTCCCTGGGCATGCTCACCCAGCGCCAGGTGAACCAGCTCGCCGAGTGGGGTGTGCACCGGTACAACCACAACCTCGAAACCGCGCGCAGCTACTTCCCCGAAGTGGTCACCACCCACAGCTACGAAGAACGCCTGGACACCTGCAACATGGTCAAGGCCGCCGGCATGGAACTGTGCTGCGGTGCCCTGATCGGGATGGGCGAAACCCTGGAGCAGCGGGCCGAACTCGCCGCCCAGCTCGCAGCCCTTGAACCGCACGAAGTCCCGCTCAACTTCCTCAACCCCCGCCCCGGAACCCCGCTCGAAAACCAGGGCATCATGGACGGCAAAGACGCCCTGCGCGCCATCGCCGCCTTCCGGCTGGCCATGCCCCGCACCGTGCTGCGCTACGCCGGCGGCCGGGAACTGACCCTTGGGGACCTCGGCACCCGCGAAGGCCTGCTCGGCGGCATCAACGCCGTCATCGTCGGCAACTACCTCACCACCCTGGGCCGCCCCGCCACCGCCGACCTCAACCTGCTCGTCGAACTGAACATGCCCATCAAGGAACTCCAGAAAACGCTATGAACCGGGTTTCGCTCCCCAACCGCTCAACCACCGGGGTTTCCAGTAGCGCCGCCACGGCGCAGTTTTGCGGGCACTGCGGCGAGCCGTCCGACGGCGGCGCCGACCCGACGTCGGACGTTCACCGCCGCTGTGGCGAACGCCTCGCAATGGAGCCGCCGCGCTACTGCGCCGACTGCCGGCGTCGCATGAAAGTCCAGGTGACGCCACTGGGCTGGTCGGCGGAATGCTCCCGCCACGGGGTGCTTGCACCATGACGAAGGGTCCGGCACCAATGAGCCTGATCCAGCGGGACCGCGCGCGGCTGTGGCACCCGTACGCACCGGCTTCGCCGGACCTCCCGCTGTGGGAGGTCGAGGCGGCCGACGGCGTGCGCCTGCGGCTTCGGGGCGAGGACGCCGCCCGCCATGAGGTGGTGGATGCGATGTCCTCGTGGTGGTCGGTGATCCACGGCTACCGCCACCCGGTGCTGGACGCCGCTGCAAAGCGGCAGCTGGAGAGTTTCAGCCACGTGATGTTCGGCGGGCTTACCCATGCCCCGGCGGTGGAACTGGCCGAGCGGCTGGTGGACATGGCCCCTGCCGCGCCCGGACGGCCGGCCTTGGATCGGGTGTTCCTCGCGGACTCGGGTTCGGTCGCCGTGGAGGTTGCGCTGAAGCTGGCGGTGCAGTTCCAGACCGCGTCCGGGCACCCGCAGAAGCAGCGGTTCCTGAGCCTGCGCGGCGGGTACCACGGCGACACTTTCGCGGCGATGGGGGTCTGCGATCCCGTGGACGGAATGCACTCGGCCTTCCCGGGCCTGCTGGCCGGCAATGTATTTGCGCCGCGTCCCCCGGCGGCTTCTTCCGCGACACGGGAAACCGTGCAGGCGTGGGCCTCCGAGCTCGGGGACATCGCTGCTGCGCATTCCGGGGAGCTGGCCGCCATCATCGTCGAACCGGTCCTCCAGGGTGCCGGCGGCATGCACGCCTACCCGGCCGAATGCCTGACAACGATGCGGCAGGTGGCGGACCGGCACGGTCTGCTGCTCATCTTCGATGAGATCGCCACCGGCTTCGGACGCACCGGCAAGCTGTTCGCGGCCGGTCATGCCGGCGTCGTGCCGGACATCATGTGCGTGGGCAAGGCCCTGACCGGCGGGTACGTTACCCTGGCCGCGATGCTCTGCACGGAGGAGATTGCATCGACGGTTTCCAGCGGCCTGGCCGGGGCGCTGCTGCACGGCCCCACCTTCATGGGCAACCCGCTGGCATGTGCGGTGGCCAACGCCAGCCTCGGCATCATCGGCGACGGCGGCTGGCGGGCCGACGTCGCCCGGATCGGCGCGGGCCTGGTTTCCGGGCTCGCCCCCGCCCTGGACCTTGAGGCCGTCCGGGATGTCCGCACCATCGGCGCCGTCGGGGTCATCGAGCTGCATGACGCCGTCGATGTCACTGCGGTCACCGCCGCGGCGATCCGGCACGGAGTCTGGGTCAGGCCGTTCCGGAACCTCGTCTACACCATGCCCCCGTACATCAGCACCGCGGCGGATGTTGAGCAGATCACCGCGGGCATGACGGCAGCCGTCGCCGAGGTCCACGAGCGCGTCCCGGCACGGTCCGGAGGAGCGGTATGAGCGATTCGATGACCCAGTGGCTCGAGCGGCAGGCCGCAGTCCGGGACCGCCGGGGCCTGGTCCGCCGCCCGCTCCCCCGCGCCGCGGACGAGCGCTTCATCGACCTGGCCAGCAACGACTATCTGGGACTTTCGGCGGATCCGCGGGTTGCCGAGGCCGCTGCGGCGGCGGCGTCGCTGTGGGGCACCGGCGCCACGTCCTCGCGCCTAGTGGCCGGAACAACCCGGCTGCATCTGGACCTGGAGCAGGAACTGGCCGGGCTGGCCGGGATGGAAACGGCGCTCGTGTTCTCCTCCGGCTATCTGGCCAACATCGGTGTGATCACGGCGCTGGGCGGGCCCGGGACCCTGATCGTCGCGGATGAACACTGCCATGCCTCGATGATCGACGGCTTCCGGCTCAGCCGCTCCCGCACCGAATCGTTCACCCACAACAGCGTGGAGGAAGCCGGCCGGCTGCTGGCCGACCGGCCGGAACCGCGGGCGCTCATCGCCGTCGAATCCCTCTACAGCGTCCTGGGCGACGAAGCCCCGCTCGCTGCCCTGCTGGCGCTGGCCGAGCAGTACGACGCGGTGCTGCTCATCGACGAGGCCCACAGCCTCGGAGTCACCGGCACCGGCAACTTCCAGGGCAGCGGCTCGGTGGCCGGGACTTTCCTTGCCGGGCATCCGAATGTGATCGTGACGGCGACGCTGTCCAAGGCCCTGGGCAGCCAGGGCGGAGCGGTGCTGGGATCCGCCCTGCTGCGGGAACACCTCATCAACCGGGCCCGGAGCTTCATCTTCGACACCGGTCTGGCACCCGCCTCCGCCGCGGCGGCCCTCGCCGCGGTGCGGATCATCCGCGATGAACCCTGGCGGGCCGGATCCGTCCGAAGCAACGCGGCGACGCTGGCCGCCGGGCTCGCCCCCGCCCTTGCAGCCCGCGGCGCTGCCGTCGACCGGGCAGCCGGGGCCGTCCAGTCCCTCGCCATGCCGTCCGCCGAATCGGCCCTCGCCGCCGCCGGGGCCGCGCGCACCGCCGGTGTCCGGATCGGCTGCTTCCGGCCGCCGTCCGTTCCGGACGGGATTTCGCGGCTGCGGCTCACCGCCCGCGCCACCCTTACCCCCGAGGAAATCGAAGACAGCTGCGCAGTGCTGCGCGGCATTTTGGAGGAACTTCCATGAACCTGCCCGGCATCATCCTGGTCACCGGAACGGACACCGGCGTCGGCAAGACCATCACGACGGCGGCCCTCGCCGCCGTCCTGCACGGAACGTGCCGCAGCGTCGCGGTTTACAAGCCGTGCCAGTCAGGAGCAGCCGTCGGCGATTCCGACGCGGCCGAAATTGTCCGGCTTGCCGGCGCCGTGACGGCGGAAACCGGAGTGGTCCTGCAGGAGCCGCTGGCGCCCGTCGCCGCTGCCACCGTCGACGGAACGCCGCTCCCCACGGTGGCTGCGCACGCCAAGAAGGTCCGCGAACTCGCCGCGTCCCACGACCACGTCCTGGTTGAGGGCGCAGGCGGCCTGCTGGTGGAGCTGGATTCCGACGGCGGCACCCTTGCGGACCTCGGATCGCTCCTGGCGGCGGCATTCGTGCTGGTCGCCCGGCCCGCCCTCGGCACACTGAACCACACCGCACTGACCCTCGAAGCGCTGGAAGCGCGCGACCTGCAGGTCATCGGCGTCGTGCTCGGCAGCTGGCCGGGCAACCCCGACTTCGTACACCACAGCAACCGCCAGGTGCTCGGATCGCTGCGGGTGCCCTTCCTCGGCGCCCTTCCCGAGCAGGCCTCGGAACTTTCCCCGGCTGCTTTCCGCGCCGGTGCAGCTGCCTGGCTGAACGGCCTGCCCGCATGAACCCGGCGATGACGAGCGCGAGATCCGCGGAGCCCCGTGTGGGAGGTCCGGGACAGACTGACAGCCCCGGGCAGGCACGCTGCCCGTACCTCGTGGTGCGCGACCCGGACGCGGTCCGTGACGTGCTGCACCGTCCTGCCGACTTCAGCCCCGTGAATGCCCTGGTCGCGGTGACACCCCTGAACGGGCCCGCCCTGCGCGTGCTGCAGCGCGTCCGCTTTGCGTTGCCTCCCGTCCTGGCCAGCAACGACACTGACACGCACGCCGGGATCCGCAAGGTCGTGGCGGGCTTTTTCACCCCTGCCACGGTCGCCGCCATGGAGCCGCGGATCCGGGAGCTGGCCAGGGAGGCGGCACGGAACGCCGCGGACCGGCTCGGCTCGTCCGGAAACGTGGACCTCGTGCAGACGGTGGCGGCGTTTCCCCCGGCCGTCGTCATGCTCGAACTCCTCGGGCTGCCTGTTCGGGATCTGCCGGACATCAAGCGGTGGGGCCTTGAATCCATGGAGCTGTTCTGGGGCTGGCCCGACGAGGACCGGCAACTCGAACTGGCCCACAGCGCCGCCGATTTCTACGTCTGGCTGCGGAAGCTCGTGGCGGAATCCAGGAACGCCCCCGGACGCAACCTGTTCAAATCCCTGGCCGAACACGGCCTGTCCACGCCCGAAATCTGCTCGCTGGGCTACTTCCTGCTGATCGCCGGGCAGGAAACCACCACCCAGCTGATCAGCACCACCCTGTTCCGGCTCCTGGAGGGGTTCGCCCCCGAGACTTGGAAGGACGCGGCGTCCGAGGCAGGCTCCAAGGCCGTGGTCCGGCACGTGCTCACCACCGAATCATCCGTCCCCACCTGGCGCCGCGTGGCCGCCCACGACACGAACCTCGCTGGCGGTCTGATCCCTGCCGGCGCCGAAATCCTCCTCGAACTGAGCGGCAACCAGGTCACGGCAACGGCAGAAGCCGAGAGCCAGTCCCTGGCTGAACAGGCAGCCCGGCGAGGAGAATCAACCTCCTACGGCCTTGTGTTCGGCTCCGGCATCCACCGCTGCCTCGGGGCCAAGCTCGCGGAACTGGAGGCCGCCGTCACCATCCAGGAAGCCGCTGCGGCGCTGCCCCGAATCCAGCTGCGGGACCGCGAGCCCGACTGGATCCGGCTCCTGTCCTTCCAGGCACCTCGGACAGTCACGGTGACGAACAGGACGTGCTGACTCTGGCGGGAGCCCCTGGAGCGATAGGCTGGATCCGATGACATCAAGTCCGCGGGGCGTCGCCGAGGGGTTCGCCGCCGCATGGAACGCTGCTGATCCCGTTGCCTTGGCGGCCCTGTTCGTTGAGGACGCCGACTTCGTCAATGTTGTCGGCCTTTGGTGGACCACCCGTGAGCAGATCCGGGACAACCATGCCTACGGTTTCCGACACATGTTTCCGGACACCGTCATGGTGCTGGACCGCGTCATGGTCCGCGAGCTCGGGGACGACGTGGCCGTGGTTCACGCGAGTTGGACGATGAACGGCCAGATCACACCCACCGGGGAAAGAGCGGGGACCAGGCGCGGCGTCATCAGCTTCACGACGGTCCGGCAACAGAGCGGACGGTGGCTGGCGGTAAGTGCACAGAACACCGATGCCGTCCCGGGGATGCAGACCCACGTTGCGACCAGCGAAGGACTAGCGCCGGAAACATACGCGCCCCGGACCCGCCCCAAACCGGGTCCCTAAGGGCGCACCGGCGAGCCCTGTCGGAGCCGACCAGGACTGGAGGCCTCAGAACGAGGGAATCGTGATGCCGAGGCCCAGCAGTCCACGGCCCGCCTGCTCCAGAATCGGATCGATGGACAGGGTGGGATGGTTGAGGAGGACATTCACGTCACGCTGGATCCGCTGGAGCGGGTGGGCAAGACGGTGGATGCTGCCGCCCGACCCGGAGGCCACGAGTTGAACTGCCTCGGCCGATGCTGCCCCGCTCAGGGCGAGCGACAGCCGGTACGCTGCCCGTTCCTCGTCCGTCTGTGGTGGAAGCCGGCGTTCATGCGACGCAGAAACCATCCGCAGCGCCTCTTCCCAGTGCAAACGGGCCGTGGCAAGCAGCCCGTAGGCCTGCGAAAAGCGGGCCTGCGCGAGCGGTGAATCCGCCTGGCGGTTTTCAGCCGTGTTCTTCACCTTCCGCACCATCATGCGTTCGCGAAACAGTTCGACGGCGTACTCGGCGGCTCCCAAGGCGGCGGCAGGCGCCACCATGTTCAGCAGCATTGCCACGGGAGCGTGGATGATGGGGTCCTGGTGGATCCTGCTTCCGGGGTTGTCCGCTGCAGCCAGCAGGGACCAGTCCAGTGTCCGGTAGCCCGGGACAAACAACGAGCGGGCGCGGAGATCGTTGCTGCCTGTGCCCCGCAGGCCGGCGGTGTGCCATACGTCCAGCAGCTCCAGCTCGGAGACGGGGACGAGGCACTGCAGGCGCGTGTCGCCGTCGTGCGCGGCCAGCAGTGCCCACTCGGAGTGCATCACGCCGGAAGCGAAGCTCCACGTGCCGGAGATGGAGTAGCCTCCGGGGACCTTTTCCGCCGCGCCCAGGGGCGCGCCGGTGGCGGCCGCCATCGGCGCCGGTCCGTCCGCGAAGACTTCCTGCTGGACCTGCCGGGGCCAGCGAGCCAGCATCCAGACGTGCTCTGCCAGATGCCCGACGGTCCAAGCCGTGGAGGCGCAGCCCTGGGCCAGGCGCCGAATGACGGTGGCGTAGGTTTCCATGCCCATGCCGAATCCGCCCACCGCCTTCGGCGCAAGTATCCGGAAGACGCCCGCCGCGCTCAGCTCCGCCATGGTGTCTTCCGGGAGGCGGCGCAAACGCTCCGTTTCCTCAGCCCGTTCCCGGAGGCGGGGAATGAGGGCGTCCACCCGGGCGAGCAACTCCTCGGGACTGGGGACGGCGTCGGAGGTTGCAGCGACCAGGGAGGAGCCGGCGCCGTTCTGCGGGAGATCGAGCGTATGTGCGGTGTGGTCGCGTTTGGCGGCCAGGTAGCGGAAGTTCGACGGGGACAGATGGACGCCGGTGGGGATCTGTGCGGTGACGTCGACACCGAGGGAGATCAGCTGCGCGGCCTTGTCCGGGTTGTTGCTGAGGAGACGGACGGTGGTGGCCCCGACGGCGGCAAGCATCTGGGCGCCCGCCGTGTAGTCACGCTCGTCTTCTTTGTGTCCGAGGGCAACGTTGGCTTCGTAGGTGTCATAGCCGGCGTCCTGCAGCTCGTAGGCGTCCAGCTTGGAGTACAGGCCGATGCCGCGTCCTTCCTGGCGGAGGTAGAGCAGGAACCCGCCGACGGCGGCGATCTCCTCAACTGCTTCGCGCAACTGCGGTCCGCAGTCACAGCGCTCGCTGCCGAACACGTCGCCGGTCAGGCATTCACTGTGCAGGCGGACCAGCGGGGCCTCTTCCTCCCGTGCCGGACCCGTCGATGACTGCTCCCAGCCGCCCAGGGCGAGCAGCAGGTGTTCCTTGCCGTCGGCCAGCCCATGGAACGTCAGGACCTCTGCGTCTGTCGCGTAACCGTCCGGGAAGCGCAACGGAACGGTGACCCGGCTGCGTACCGTGGCCGGGGGCAGTGCCACGGCAGGCGCGGCGATGGTCTCGAAAGCAATGGTCATCTGGGGTTCCTGGCATTCGACGTATGGGACGTGAAATTAGTTGAAGCTTGAAGTTAACCCTAGCCCCGATTAGTTAAAGTTTCAAGTAACTTCGGCACAGCGATTATTACTCATGCTGCAACAATAGGAACGTCAATAAGAGCATGAGGCATGTATTTCTCAGGACGCGACGAGCCCTATGCATCGCGGTCCTAGGATCTACTGGCGGCCCAACTCGTCGATCTTGCGTTCCAGCGCTGCGCGTTCGGCCCCATTCGTGCACAGGCCGGCTGCCCGTTGCAGCGCCGCCTGCGCTTCCGCGCGTCGGCCGAGCCTGCTCAGCATCTCGCCCCTGACCGCCGGCAGCAGGTGTGATCCGTTGAGTTCGCCACGGGACGCGATCGCGTCGACCAGTTCCAGCCCGGCTGCCGGGCCCGATGCCATGGCCACTGCTACCGCGCGGTTCAGTTCAACAATCGGCGACGGCGACAACCGCCCCAGCGCCTCGTAGAGGATGACGATCCGCTGCCAGTCCGTTTCCGCAACCGAGCGGGCCACCGCGTGGCATTCGGCGATGGAGGCCTGCAGCCCGTAGGCTCCCAGCCCGCGGCCCGCAGCCACCGCCGTCGAAAGCGCCGCGCGACCGCGCCGAATCGCGGACTGGTCCCACCGCCGCCGGTCCTGGTCCTCCAGGAGGACGGGCCGGCCGGACGAATCGATCCTCGCCGGGAATCGCGCGGCGGTCAGGTCCATCAGGGCCAGCAGGCCAAACACCTCGGATTCGGGCGCCAGCCGCACAAGCACGCGGGCCAGGCGGCGTGCTTCGCTGGCCAGGTCCGTGCGCATCCAGGAGTCACCGCCGGACGCGAAGGAGCCCTCCGTGAAGATCAGGTAGACCACCTGGAGCACCGAGCCAAGCCGTTCTGCTACCTCGTGGGGTTCGGGAACGGCGAATGGAACGTGGGTAGCGGCCAGTGTCTTCTTGGCCCGGGTGATGCGCGCCTGGATGGTCGGCACCGGAACCAGGAACGCCTTCGCGATCTCCTCGGTGCCCATGCCGCCCACTACGCGCAATGTCAGCGCGATCCGCGCTTCTTTGGACAGCACCGGATGGCAGGAGATGAACATCAGGGCCAGCACGTCGTCGTCGATCGCCTCGGGGTCGAACAGGGAGTCCGCGCCCGGCTCCTCCTCCGAGAGGTCGCGGGCCAGCAGCGCATACTTTTCGTCCCGCGCGGCACGGCGCCGGAAGGTGTCGATGGCACGACGGCGGCCGGTGGTCAGCAGCCAGCCCACCGGTTCGGCGGGGACGCCATTCACCGACCAGGACACGAGCGCCTCGGCAAGCGCCTCCTGTGCGAGGTCTTCGGCCAGCGGGAAATCGCCCGTATAGCGGGCAAGGGCGCCGACGATGCGGGCGGACTCCATGCGCCACACCGCTTCGACGGCGGCCCTTGCCTCGTTGCTGCTCACTGCTGGATCAAGGCTGTCGGGTCAAAGCTGGGTGGTTCAGAGCTGGCCGGCCTGCTCGCGCCACGCGCGTTCCTTCTGGATCCATTCGTTGTCCTGCGGGAACTCGTCGATTGAGGGTACCCGGCGGATTTCCGTCTTGGTTCCAGCCGTCATGGGTGCCCGCTTGGCCCACTCAATTGCTTCCTGCTTCGATGCCACATCCAGGATGTAGTAGCCGCCGAACAGCTCCTTGGTTTCGCCGTAGGGCCCGTCGGTGACCACCGGGGTTTCGCCGGTGAAGTCCACTACGACGCCCTCCTTCGGATCGTCCAGGCCCTCGGCTGCCAGCAGGACACCGGCGCGGATCAGTTCATCATTGAACTTGCCCATGGTCTCGAGCATTTCGTTGAAGTCGGCCTTCTCAAGGTTGGCGTACGACTCGTCGGTTCCGCGCATGATCAACATGTACTTTGCCATTTCAATCTCCTAGGTTTTGGAAGGTCGCCCTTCGACCTTCTCACCCACAGGTCGAACAGCGCGAGGGCAAATCGACACGGGCCTGGAGAATTCTTTGCCCTCAACACCAGGGCACTGACACCCTGCGCGTGCGTTTACTGCTCGCCAGCTCATCCAACCGCGGTTGGCTGCGACGGTCACCAGCACCCGCCAGGCCGGAAAGTGCTGCGGACCGGCTCCTTGGTGGAGCCGGCCCCGAGCACGTGATGGTTCATCCGGCAGCCGGGCCGGGGACCCGTCGGCGTGTCAGGCGGAAAGCCGGTCCGCCAGCCTGGAGGGAGCCGCCTTTGCGGCCGGCACGCCGTCGCCGGTCTGGCCGTACAGCCAGTCGTTGTACTGGAAGTTGTTGTCCCTCCGACTCTTGAAGAGCAGGTTGCGCAGCGTCCGCGCCAGTCCCGAGACGTGCCAGGATTCGCCCCAGACGCGGGCGGTGCGCTGGACCCGGGCGGTGCGGCCGGCGCGGAGGTGGTTGAATTCCCGGATGGCGTCGTCCCAGGCTCCCGGGTTGACGCCGTCCGGGGTGAACACGGTGCCGTTGCTGGCGTCCTGCAGCACGGCTGCGTCCTCGAGCGCCTGGCAGGCGCCCTGGGCGAGGTACTGGAGCATTGGGTGCGCGGCGTCGCCCATCAGCACCATCCGGCCGGCGACCCAGTTTTCGATCGGGTCGCGGTCGTACATGGGCCAGCGCATGCTGGTGCCCAGGTTCTTGAGCGCTTCCTGGACGGCGGGGACGCAATCCTTGTACGCAGCCTCGAGCTCGTCCACTCCCCCGTATTGCTCTTCGCCGCGTTCGAAGGAGGGGGACTTGAAGACGGCCACGGTGTTCAGCAGCTCGCCCTTGCGCAGCGGATACTGCACGAGGTGGCAGTCCGGTCCGAGGTAGACGATGACGTCCTCCAAGTCGGCCTTAGGCGTATTTTCGGTGATCGGCACGGTGCCGCGGTAGGCAACGTAGGCCGATGAGACCGGCTCGTCGGTGGCCACGAGCGGACGCAGGGTGGACTTGAGTCCGTCGGCACCGATCACGACGTCGGCCTCGTAGTCCACGCCGGCGGCGGTGTGGGCCACCCCGCGGCCGTTCACGGTTTCAACACTCTCGACCAGAACGTCGTTGACAAGCTGGACGCCGGCCGCTTCACAGGCTTCGAGCAGGACCCGGTGCAGGTCGCTGCGGTGGATCACGACGTACGGCGCACCGTAGCGTTCTGCGAATTCCCCGCCGAGCGTCTGGCGGGTGAGCTCCTCGCCGGTGACGGCGTCGCGGAAGACCAGGTGCTTGGGCTGGACACCGATCTCCAGTGCCTTTTCCAGGAGTCCCCAGCGCCGGAGGACGCGGGAGGCGTTGGGGGCCATCTGCAGCCCCGCGCCGACCTCGCCGAATTCGGGGGCCCGCTCCACGAGGGTGACGTTGGCGCCGTTCTCACGCAGCGCGAGGGCTCCGGCCAGTCCGGCCATTCCCCCTCCGATGACGAGGACATCGGTGGACGTGGCGTGCTCAGACATTGCTTGCTCCTGTTGGTGAGGGTGAGGGTGAGGGGAGTTTGAGAGTTTTGACTTGAGTTTGAGGCCGACGGCGGTCAGCAGCACCGCGGCGATGGCGGCTGCACCGGCGAAGGCCAGGAAATTGGAATTGACGCCCAATCCGGCGGCCAGCAGGAGGCCGCCTACCTGGGGTGCGGCGACGGCGCCGATGCGGCCCGTCCCCAGCGCCCAGCCCAGCGCGGTCCCCCGCAGGTGTCCGGGATAGTGGCTGGCGACGGCGGCGATGATGAGGCACTGCGTGCCGTGCGTGCCGACGCCGGCGAGGACCAGCATGAAGTAGACGACGCCGACGGGCGGCCCGATGACGAGGACCACGAGAGCTCCTGCGGCGACGGCGGCGGCGGCGATCGCCGTCGGAATCGGACCGAAGCGGGTGCCTGCCCAGGCCGTAATGACCGAGCCGGCCACCGCCCCGAGGTTGAGGGCCAGGGCAAAGGTCAGGGCGGAGCCCAGGTTGTAGCCGGCCAGCTGCATGAGGTTGGGCAGCCAGGTGCCCAGCCCGTACCAGGCGAACAGGGTGGCGATCGTCGCCAAGGCGAACAGCAGGCTGACCCCGAGGTAGGGGGCGCGGAGCAGGGAGGAGAAGCCGGACGGTTCCTTGATCGTGCCGCCGCTGCTGGCCACGTTGCCGGTCGCCCTGCGGGCGGCCTTGTCGGCGGCGCTATCCGTGGCACTGGCCGGGGCCAGCGTCTCCGGGAGGTATTTCAATCCCAGCGGCACCACGATCACCAGGGCCAGCACGGCCACGAGGAACATGGACTCCCAGCCGAAGGCGGGGATCATCTGAATGCCGACGAGAGCGGCGATGGATCCGCCGATCGGAACGCCGGACATCATCAGGGTGGCAACGGTGGACCGCCATTTAGTCGGGACCAGTTCGGCAACGAGGGCATTGGCCGAGGGCACCAGGCCGCCGAGCCCGATGCCGGCGAGGAGCCGCAGGGCGCCGAAGACGGCGGCGTTGGGAGCGAAGGCGCAAAGGATGGTGAAGATCGAGAAGATGATGGCGCAGCCGAGGATGGTGCGGCGGCGGCCCCAGGAGTCGGCCATCCGGCCGGCGAAGATCGCACCGATCATCATGCCGACGAAGGCCATGGATCCGATGGTTCCGGCGGTGGCCTTGCTCAGCCCCCAGCCGGTCTCGGAGATCAGGGAGGACTGGACGGTGCCGTAGACGATGAGGTCGTAGCCATCGAAGACCACCAGTAGCCAGCAGACGAGGACGGCCGCGGCCGAGCCCTTGGAGAAGCGGGATGCAGGCCCATCAGCGGCAGTGGGGCTAGGAGCCCCCGGCGAGGACCCGTGCGGCGCTGCAGCGGGAAGTGTGTGATTCATCCCACTACTGTCCGCGCCATGGCAGGGGAAGCACCATAGAATTCTGATGTGCAGAACATCCCATCGTCCAAATCGTCCCGGAAGCCCGTCCAGAAGCGGCCCACCTATTCCATCGAGGCGGTGGACAACGCGCTGCAGCTCCTGCAGCTGCTCCGCGACGGCGGGGCGCTGCGGCTCAAGGACGCCGCCGAGGAGCTGGGCGTCGCTCGGTCCACCGCCCACCGGCTCTTGGCGATGCTGGTCTACCGGGGGTTCGCCGTGCAGGATGAAAACCGCCGCTACGTGCCCGGTCCGGCAATGGGGGTCGGGCCGGCCGGACTGGGCTGGACCAGGCTGCTCCGCTCGCTCGCCCAGCCGCACATGGAGCTGCTCTCAGCGCAGCTCAACGAAACCGTCAACCTCATGGTTCGGGTGGGCACTAAGGTGCGGTTCCTGGCCACGGTGGAGGGAGGCAATGTGCTGCGGGTCGGTGACCGGCAGGGGACGGTGATGCCAGCCAATAAGACCTCCGGGGGCAAGGCCATGCTCGCCGAACTGGAGCCCCCAATGATCGAACAGCTCTTCCGTAGCAACAATGCCGAAATTGGCGGGGACACGATTCCCGCGGCGGAGTACCCGGCGTTCCTGCGCGAGCTTGAGTCCATCCGCAGCAACCGCTTCGCGGCCAACTTTGAAGGCACGGAGGAGGGCGTGAGCGCCCTCGGCATCGCCCTGCACAACCGGCACGGGCACGTAGTCGGCGCCCTCAGCGTCGCCACTCCCGCGACCCGCTTCCGCAGGGTGTTCGACGCCGGGCTTGTCCCCGCCCTTCGCGAAACCTGCCGGCAGCTGGAGATCGATATCGCGGCAAATCCGGCCGAGCCGGACTGAGCACCCAGCAGTCTCGGCACCAAACAAGGAATTCTGACCAGCAGAATATGCTGGGGGTCACACTGCTCCATCCGTAGGGTCGAACTACGCCAAAGAACTGTTCTGACCTATCGAGGAGGCCCACGTGTCCATCAGCGCCGAGAACACGACCCATGAATCAGTGGCCGCGGGGCACACTGCCCTGGAGCCGACGCCCGAAGAGGCTGCCCAGCTGGAAGAGCTGTACCGGGATTTTGACCGCGAGAACCTGATCCCCTTGTGGACGGAGATCGGGGATCTGATGCCAATGGTCCCCACCCCGAAGGCGGTGCCGCATGTGTGGCGCTGGAACGATTTGTATCCGCTGGCAGCGCGTGCCGGTGACCTGGTGCCGGTGGGCCGGGGCGGGGAGCGGCGGGCGATTGCGCTGGCGAACCCGGGCCTGGCGGGCACGCCGTATGCCACGCCCACGTTGTGGGCGGCGATCCAGTACCTCGGTGCCCGCGAGACCGCCCCGGAGCACCGCCACTCGCAGAACGCCTTCCGCTTCGTCGTCGAGGGCGAAGGCGTCTGGACCGTGGTGAACGGGGATCCGGTGCGGATGTCCCGTGGGGATTTCCTGCTGACCCCGGGCTGGAACTTCCACGGCCACCACAACGACACCGATCAGCCGATGGCCTGGATCGACGGCCTGGACATCCCGTTCGTGCACTACGCCGACGCCGGGTTCTTCGAGTTCGGCACCGAACGCGTCACCGACGACGCCACCCCGGACATCTCCCGCTCCGAACGGCTCTGGGCCCACCCCGGCCTGCGGCCGCTCTCCGGACTCGATGACACCACGAGCTCCCCCATCGCCGCCTACCGCTGGGAACACACCGACCGCGCATTGCGCGAGCAGCTGCTCCTCGAGGACGAGGGCCACCCGGCCACCGTCAGCCAGGGCCACGCCGCCGTCCGCTACTCGAACCCGACCACCGGCGGGGACGTGATGCCCACCATCCGTGCCGAGTTCCACCGCCTCCGCGCCGGCGCCACCACCGAGCCCTTCCGCGAGGTCGGGTCCAGCGTCTGGCAGGTCTTCGAAGGGACCGGCTCCGTGGTCCTCAACGGCGAAACCAGGAACCTGGCAAAGGGCGACCTGTTCGTCGTCCCGTCCTGGGCCGAATGGTCCCTGCAGGCGGACACGGAGTTTGATCTCTTCCGCTTCAGCGACGCCCCCATCTTTGAACGACTGAACTTCAACCGCACCTACACCGAAGGACGCAACAAGCAATGAGACTCCTCACCCTCCGCACCGGGACCGGCACGACGAAGGCCGTCCGCCAGGACGGCGACACCCTGACCGAGATCGACGGCTTCGCCGACGTCGGCGAACTCCTGAAGGACGCCTCCTGGGAGGCGACGGCGAAGGCAGCCAACGGCGCAACGCACGCGCTCGACGGCGCGGACCTCGCCGCCGTCGTGCCGTTCCCGGGCAAGATCATCTGCGTCGGGCATAACTACCGCAACCACATCAAGGAAATGGGCCGGGAGATCCCGGAGTACCCCACCCTGTTCGCCAAGTACCAGGAATCCCTGATCGGACCGAACGACGACCTGGCGCTGCCGCAGGAATCCGACACCGTCGACTGGGAAGCCGAACTCGCCGTCGTGATCGGCAAGAAGGGACGCCGGATCAGCGAAGCCGACGCACCCGCCCACATCGCCGGGTACGCCGTGCTGAACGACGTGTCCATGCGCGACTACCAGTTCCGCACCATCCAGTGGCTGCAGGGCAAGACCTGGGAAAAGTCCACCCCGTTCGGCCCCGCACTGGTGACCAAGGACGAATTCAGTGCCGGCCCGATGATGACCTCGGCCGTGGACGGCGAAGTCCAGCAGCAGACCCCCACCGGAGACCTCGTCTTCACCCCGGAGTTCCTGATCTCCTACATCTCCACCATCATCACGCTGAACCCCGGAGATGTGATCGCCACCGGCACCCCCGGCGGAGTGGGCCATGCCCAGGACCCCAAGCGCTACCTGCAGGAAGGCCAGGTCCTGGTCACCACCATCGAGGGACTGGGCCAGTTGAAGAACCGCGTGGTCAAGGAAGCCTGATGGTCGCCCGCCACGACCAGACGACGGACCCGGAGCTGCTTGCGGCACTGCTGCAGGCGCGCCGGGGCACGGCGTTCTTCGCCCGCAAGCTCAACGAACTCACCGACGCAGAGCTCGACGGCGCGTCCCTGCTGCCCGGCTGGACCCGCCGCCACGTGACGGCCCACATCGGCTACAACGCGCGGGCCATCGCGCGGCTGGTCGAGTGGGCGGGCACCGGCGTGGAGACACCCATGTATGCCTCCACGTCGGTGCGGGACCACGAAATCAACTTCGGCGCCACACTGAGCCCGATCGCCCTGCGGAACCTGTTCGACCACTCAGCGGTCCACCTGAGCGTCGAATGGCGGGACCTGCCCGAGGATGCCTGGCACCACAAAGTGCGGACGATCCAGGGCCGGGAAGTCCCTGCCACGGAAACGGTATGGATGCGCACCCGCGAAGTCTGGATGCACGCCGTCGACCTCGACAACGGCGCCACCTTCGCCGACATCCCGGCGCCCGTGCTGGAGCGGCTGCTCACGGACATCACCGGCGCCTGGAAGGCCCGCGGCACCGATGCGGGTCTCGTGGTCAAGGTAACGGACCGCGATCTCACGTTCGGGGACTCGACGTCGGCGTCCCCCACCGTGGTCTCCGGGCCCCTGGCCGCCGTCGTCGAATGGGCCGCAGGCCGCGGCCACGGCGGCGTCACCGCCAGCGGCCCCGCAGCCCCAAACGGTATGGTTCCGGCCGCCCCGAAGTGGATTTGAGCCCTTCGCCGGCCGGATTCCGGCAGCAGACCGGAAAAGCCCCCTCGACGAGGGGCTTTTCCGGTTTCGTTGTCCGTATCCAAGGACTCATGCCCCTAGCCTGCGTAGGGGTCAGATATGCCGATGTATTGGGTGGTGGTGTACTCGGCTATGCCTTCGGATCCGCCCTCACGGCCGAGCCCTGATTGCTTGACGCCTCCGAATGGTGCTGCTGCGTTGGAAATGATGCCGGCGTTGAAGCCGACCATGCCGAATTCGATCTGTTCGGCCACGCGCAGCAGCCGGTTGAAGTCGCGGCTGTAGATGTAGGACGCGAGGCCGTATTCGCTGGCGTTGGCCAGCCGGATGGCGTCCTCTTCCGTGGCGAAGGTGGTGACCGGGGCGACGGGCCCGAAGATTTCCTGGCGGAGGATCGCTGCGTCGTTCGGGACGTTGGCCAGGACGGTGGGCTGGTAGAAGTAACCGGGACCGTCCACGGGTGAGCCGCCGGTGATGGCGGTGGCACCGGCGTCGACGGCGGCGCTCACCAGCGCATGCACGTCGTCGCGGGCACCGGCATCGATGAGCGGACCCACCTGGGTGGCCGGTTCGGTGCCGCGGCCCGTGGTCAGTGCCCCCATGGCCGCGGCGAACTTCCGGGTGAACTCGGCGGCCACGGATTCCTGGACCAGGAAGCGGTTGGCCGCGGTGCAGGCCTCGCCCATGTTCCGCATCTTCGCGGCCATGGCCCCTTCGACGGCCTGGTCCAGATCGGCGTCCTCGAACACGATGAACGGGGCATTGCCGCCGAGCTCCATGGAGGTCCGCAGGACATTCTGCGCGGCGTCGGCCATGAGGCGCTTGCCGACCGGGGTGGAGCCGGTGAAGGAGACCTTGCGCAGCCGCGGATCTGCCAGCAGCGGGCCGGAGATCCCGGACGCACTGCTGGATGAGACCACGTTCAGGACCCCGGCCGGGAGTCCAGCCTCCAGCATTATCTGTGCGAACAATTGGGAGGTGAGCGGGGTCAGCTTGGCCGGCTTGAGCACCATCGTGCACCCCGCGGCGACGGCGGGAGCAACCTTACGGGTGGCCATGGCCAAGGGGAAGTTCCAGGGCGTGATCAGCAGGCAGGGGCCCACGGGCTTGTGCTGGACAAGGATCTTGTTCTTGCCCTCGGGCGTCGTGAGGTAGCGGCCGTAGTCGCGGACGGTTTCCTCGGAGAACCAGCGCAGGAACTCGGCCCCGTAGGTCACCTCGCCGCGGGCTTCGGCCAGCGGTTTGCCCATCTCCAGGGTCATCAGCAGCGCGAAGTCATCGGCCCGTTCGGTGACCAGGTCAAAGGCCCGCCGCAGGATTTCAGCGCGTTCGCGCGGGGCCGTCCTTGACCAGGTCTCTTGGGCCTTGTCGGCTGCATCAAGAGCGGCCATGGCGTCTTCGCTCCCGGCATCCGAAACAGAAATCAGGACCTTGCCCGTTGCCGGGTCCTCGACGTCGAAGACCTTGCCGGAGGCGGCGGCGATCCATTGCCCGCCAATCAGAAGGCCTGTAGGTACGGAGTCCAGGAGGCGGCTCTCCTGTTCGGTGGAATTGCTCATTGATACTTCTTCCTCATGCGGCAGGATCAGTGGCCCGGGATTTTGTGGCCTCATCGTGGTTCGGGAGATCAGGGAAGCTCGGCCAGCGCACCGCCGTCGTAGAAGTGCGCCGCCCTGTAGACGATGGGCTCTTTGTCGGCGACGGTCACGTGGCGGACGCGTCCGATGAACACAGTGTGGGTTTTCGCTTGGAAGCGTTCCCTGATCTCGGCTTCCAGTGAGGCCGCGGCGCCCGAGATCATTGGGGAGCCGTGCGGCGCCGGCGTCCACTCCACCTGGGCAAACTTGTTCTCACTCTTGCCGGCAAAGACACCCACCACATCCTTTTGGTCGTTAGCCATGATGTTTATACCCAGGTGGGTTGCCCTGAAGAGAGAGGGGTGGGTGCTGGAGCTGTGCTGGACGCAGACCATGACGACGGGCGGGTCGTAGGAGATGGAGGCGTAGGCGTTCACGCACAGACCGCGTGGTTCGCCGTCGTCGTCCGTTGTGACTACAGTGACGCCGGTGACGAATTGCTTGTTAAAGGCACGGACGAGCGTCGGGTCAACGTCGGGGGCCAGGGCCGGTGCGGTTGTGTCGTTCATTCTGACTCCAGTGAAATGATGCCGAGGGCTGAGAGAAGCTGTCGCGGATCCCACGTCACGTGTTCAGTGACGAGCTTGCCGTTGTTGAACACGCAGTGATTGGATCCGAAGGTATTGACGGAGCGCCGGGTAGGCGGTACGCCAAGGAATTCGTTCCGGTGAGTGCCGGTGCTGTGCCAGAAGATGGCCATGTGGTCGCCGTCTTCGATGATCGCATCGATCGTGGTTTGCAGGTCCGGAAAGGCAGCGCGCGAGGCCCTGATGGTCTCTATGAGTTCCGTGGACGATTGGCTGCCTTTGGATCCGGCGGAGTGGCGCTCGTACCCGGGTCCGAGCAGCTCTTCCAACAAGGTGGTGTCGCCTTCGTTCCACGCTGCCGACCAGGCCTCGGTCACCTTGGCTGCCCTGGTGGAGAGGCCGGTGGATACTGTGTTCATTTTTCTTCCTCTTCCCGGTTTGCGGCATCGGTCGCTATGACCAGGCGGTCCAGTGAGCGCATGGCCTGGATTTCGGGGTCGCGGCGCAATTCGATCATCAGTGAGATTGCCAGGAGCACCACGATGACGGTGAATGGTGCGGCCGAGAGTATGACCGCCTGTTGGAGGGCGGCGAGGCCCCCGGCCAGCAGGAGCACGATCGCGGTGATACCGGTGACAGCGCCCCAGACGACAAGCACCGGGCGCTTGGGGGTGAGAACACCCTTGCTCGAGAGCATGCTCAGGACGTAGGTGTTGGCGTCGGCCCCCGAGACGAAGAACAGCACGACGAGGAGGATGGTAATGGCGGAGGTGATGGTCGGCAGGGGCAGATGTCCAAGCATTGCGAAGAACGCTGAGTTGACGTCCGCCGTCGCTGCTTTGCCGATGGATCCGTCCCCGGTCATGTCGCTGTGGATCGCGGTACCGCCGAAGACGGTGAACCAAATGAAGAACACAAGGCTGGGAACGCCCAGGACGCCCACGATGAACTGGCGGATGGTCCGGCCGCGGGAGATCTTGGCGAGGAAGACGCCGACGAAGGCGCCCCAAGCGATCCACCAGGCCATCATGAAGTAGGTCCACCACTGCATCCACTGCAATTCCGTATCGGATTGCGGGGTGATGAGGCTCGTGGAGATGAAGTCATTGAGGTAGCGGCCTACGGATTCGAAGAACAGGTTGCTGATGAAGTTGGTAGGGCCGGTGACGAGGACAAAAACCAGCAGGCCCACGGCCAGGACCATGGTGGTCTGGCTGATGTAGCGGATTCCGCGGTGGACGCCGCTCAGGGCCGACGCGGTAAATAGCACGGTGATTACCGCGACAATGCCAATCTGCATGACCGTGCCTCCGGGCAGACCAAAGACGCTCTGCATGCCGTTGTCGATCTGTGCTGCACCAAGGCCCAGCGAGGTGGTGGTTCCAAAGAGCGTCGCGATGATCACGAGGACGTCGACCGCCTTGCCGCCCCAGCCATCGGCGGCTTTGCCCAGGATGGGACGGAGCATGGTGGAGACCAGAGTGCTTCGATTCAGCCTGTGCGTGGAATAACCAATGGCGAGGCCGAAGACGGCGAAGACCGCCCAGGCGTGAAGACCCCAGTCAAAGAAGCTGAACTGCATGGCCCGGACAGCCGCTTCGCGTGTGCCGGCTTCAGCCAAGCCGTGGGGCGGTGCGACGAAGTGTGAGATGGGTTCGGCGACGCCGTAGCTGATGAGTCCGACGCCCATTACGGCCGACAGGATCATTGCCAGCCAGGCATAGGTCGGATAGTCCGGGCGTGAGGTTGAGGTGCCCAGCCGGAGTGTGCCGTAACGGCTGCACATGATGTATACCAGCAGGCCGATGAGTCCGAGGGTGACCGCCAGGTACCCCCACCCGACAGACCCTGTCACCCAGTTCAGGGCGGCCGTCATGGTGGTGTTGAGGTTGTCGGTAAATGCCGTCGCCCAGATGACGAACGCGGCAATGAGACCCAGGGAGATCCAGAAAACGGATCCCAAGCGATGAGGAGGAATAACCGGATGGGGAGCGTCGCCTAGGGCCTCAACGGGCGCCGGCGGAACGCTGGTGGATGTCTGTTCCATACAACAGACGGTAGATCGTCAATGTGACGCAGGTCAATAGGTGGCGGCAAGAAAACGTGTCTCAGTTCATAATCAGCCCTGAACTACCGCTTGTTTCCGGGCTTTCCTGGAGCATGGGTGGGATCGTTGAAACTGATGTATGCAAGTTCTTGACGGAGCGGAAATGCGCCGTGTAGCGTTATCTACCATGCAAGAGAGTTCAAAGAGAGCATCAACGGACGAGGTCATCGAGCTGCCGATTCCTCCATTGCTGGACCGGCTCCGTCGGTTGGTGCTCAGCGGTGACTATCCGGCCGGGACAGCGCTCAGTGAGACGATCCTGGCCCAGGAGTTCAACGTCAGCCGGACTCCCGTTCGGGAGGCCCTGAAGCAGCTGCAGGCTGAAGGGCTTGTGGAGATCAGGCCAAAGGTCGGGACCTTCGTGCGGGAACCAAGCCGCCGCGAGATTGTCGAGATGTTCCAGCTCAAGGAGATCCTGGAAGGCCTCGCCGCCGGGCTGATGGCGCGCCGCGGACCGGTGCCGGAACTGGAGAAACTGGATGCCAACATTGAAGCCTCGGAGGAGGCGGCGCAGAACGGCGACTCCGAGACGTATGCACGGCTTGTTCACGAGTTTCACCAGCTCATCGTCGATGGCAGCGACCACCGCAAGCTGGCAGAGCAGTACCGGACCCTTATGAACCAGCTCGCGTACTACCAGCGCCTCGTGGCGGCCACCGTCGCGCATCCGGGACGCATCTCGCGCTCGGTGGCCGAGCACCGGAAGGTCGTGGACATGATCCGGGCCAAAGATGCCATGGGCGCGGAATGGGCCATGCGCGATCATGTCGTCACGTCAGCGCGGGAAGTCGCAACAGAACAACACAAAACCAACGGCTGAAAAGCCCCTACTTTTCCAACGACTGCAAGGAGCTATCAATGCGCTTTTCCATCTTGGCCGGGACTACATGATGAACGATCAAGGCTTGGGTATCCGCAAGATCGTCTATTACAGCGAGGAGATCCTGCTCGAGAACGGTCTCTCCCCCGCCGTTCCCGCCATCCGCGCCACGGCAGCGGCCGTGGTCACCAACCCCTGGCTGGATGGGAAGGCCACCGACGACCTGAACGAGGAAGTAATCCAGCTGGCCCCGGTGCTTGCACGCAAACTCACCGACGTGCTCACCAAGGAACTCGGGGGCGTGGACGCAATCCAGGCCTTCGGCAAAGCAGCAATTGTCGGCACCGCCGGCGAGATTGAACACGGCGCAGCCCTCATCCACACGCCGTTCTTCGGCAACCTCGTCCGGGAGTACTTCGACGGCGAATCGATCATCTGCTTCGCCGACGACCGGGCCGACGCCGGCGCCTCACTCGTAGTACCGCTGTGGCACAAGAATGCCGCCGCCACCCGCACGCACTACCAGACCATCACCACCCGGATCAGTGATGCGCCCCGGCCCGGAGAGATCGTTGTCGCCCTCGGCGCATCAACCGGACCCCGCCCACACTCACGCATCGGGGACCGGCTTACGGACCCCATCGTCAAAGCAGACACCCTAGGAGATCTAATTTCATGAGCATCCGCAAAATCGTCACACTGACCGAAGACGTCCTCATTGAGGGTGGCCGGGAAGTCACGCCGGCAGCACGGGTCGCCGTCGTCGCCGCCATTGTCAAGAACCCCTGGGCCGGCCAGGGATTTGTCGAGGACCTTTCAGCGGGAATCGACGGGAACGCGTCCGATATCGGCGCCCTGCTCGCCCCCCGCGTGCTTGAAGCCCTCGGCGCCCCTGCCGAAGCGTACGGCAAAGCTGCCATCGTGGGCCTGAACGGGGAAATCGAGCACGGTTCCGGACTCATCCACACCCTTGCCTTCGGAAATCATTTCCGCGACGCGGCCAACGCCACCACGCTCTTGCCGGCAGTGGAAAAGCGCGGCCCGGCGGGTGTGGTGTTTGATATTCCGCTCAAGCACATCACAGACGCGACTATCCGCTCCCACCACCAGAGCATCGAGGTGCGGATCAATGACGCACCGCACGCCGATGAAATCGTAATCGCCCTCGCCGCCGCCGCCCAGGGCCGCCCCCAGCAGCGCCTTGCGGCGTTCGCCACCGAAACGAAGTAGGTGACCGCCGTCGTGAGCCGCGTCCGCGTAGCACTGATCCACGGCGTCGGCCTCGACGGGTCGATGTGGGGGCCTCTGCGTGAATTCCTCGAACCGGAATACGACGTTCAGGTCCTCGAACTCCTTGGGCACGGACACCGCGGAAAAGCTGCGCCCGAAGGGGTGACACTTGCCGAGCTGGCGGCGGACGTCGCAGAACGCCTGGAACCGGGCACCCATGTCGTGGGGTTTTCACTGGGTGCCCTCGTAGCGCAGCACTTGGCCCGATTCCGTCCCGACCTGGTGTCCTCTCTGGTTTCCGTCGGATCGGTATGTGACCGTACAGCGCAGGAGCACGCCACGGTGATGATGCGTCTGGCCTCAGCGGCATCTGACTTTCCCGCGACGGTGGAGGCATCAATCCGTCGGTGGTACCCGGAAGGGTCCCCCGTCCCGGCGGAATTGGTAGAGGCGACGAGGGAAGTGCTGCTTCGCAACGACCCCCGATCCTTCCTGGCCTGCTATCGCGTGTTCGCGACGGCAGACGCGGAAATTGCGCCCGAACTCCCCCGGATCACCGTTCCTTCCCATGCCGTGACTGGAGAGCTGGACCCGGGGTCGACGCCGGAGATGAGCGCCCGGCTGGCCGCGGCCATCCCCCGCAGCACCTACTCCGTCATCAGCGGTGCCCGCCACATGATGCCGGTGGAGCGTCCCCAAGAGCTCGCCAACACCCTCACTGCCTTCATCAAGGAGCATTCAAATGTCCACTGACCGCCGCTACGAGCACTTCATTAACGGCGAGTGGGTTGCGCCGTCATCCGGGGATTACTTTGAAAGCACCAACCCGGCAACCCTCGATGTGCTGTACCGCGCCGCCCGCGGTAACGAAGCCGACGTCGCCCGGGCGGTGTCGGCCGCATCTGCAGCCTTCGAAAACCCCGCATGGCGGGACCTTAGCCAGACCAGGCGCGGGCATCTGCTCCGCCGCCTGGGCGACCTCGTGGGCGAACACGGGAACGAACTCGCCCGCATGGAATCCGAAGACAACGGCAAGCTCCTGCGGGAAATGCGTGCCCAGCTCGCCGCGATGCCCGAGTATTACTACTACTACGCCGGCCTGGCTGACAAAATCCAGGGCGACACCATCCCGGGCTCCAGCCGGGCCATGCTGAACTACACCCTCCGCGAACCCCTCGGGGTCGTGGGCGCCATCACTCCATGGAACTCGCCGCTGACGCTGACGACCAGCAAGCTCGCCCCCGCCCTCGCGACGGGCAACACCATAGTGATCAAACCTTCCGAATACACCTCGGCCACCGTTCTGCGACTGGCCGCGCTTGCCGACGAAGCCGGCTTCCCGCCCGGTGTCATCAATGTCGTCACCGGTTTCGGCGCAGAAGCCGGAGCCGCACTGGTCGATGACCGCCGCCTGGCGAAAATCTCATTTACTGGCAGCACCGCCACGGGCGCCCGCATTGCTTCCTCAACCGCGTCCCGCTTTATCGGCTCGACGCTGGAACTGGGCGGCAAGTCCCCGAACATTGTCTTCGGCGACGCGGACATAGCCAATGCCTCCATGGGAGTGGTTGCCGGCATCTTCGCCGCGGCCGGCCAGACCTGCATCGCCGGAAGCCGCGTGTTCGCCCACAAGTCCGTCTACGACGAACTGCTCGAGCGGGTCGCCAACCGCGCCCGCAGCATCGTCATCGGAGACCCGCTCCTTGACGCCACCGAACTCGGGCCGCTGGCCTTCCAGGACCAGCGCGACAAAGTCGCCAGCTACGTCGACCTGGGCGTCTCCGAAGGTGCCACCGTTCTGACCGGCGGCGGGCGGCCCAATATCGGCCTCGGCGGCTACTTCTTCGAACCCACGGTGCTCACCGACGTCGACAATTCCATGCGCGTGGTCCGGGAGGAGATCTTCGGCCCCGTCGCTGCGATCATGCCGTTTGAAACAGAAGAAGAGGTGCTCCGGCTGGCGAACGACAGCAGCTACGGGCTGGCGGCAGGAATCTGGACCACCAACCTTTCGAGGGCTCACCGGATGGCGAGCCGCCTGGAGGCAGGCACCATCTGGGTCAACACGTACCGCACCATGTCTCCCCAATCACCCCGGGAAGGCTTCAAGACCAGCGGGGTCGGCGTCGAACACGGCATGGAAAGCATCCGTGAATACACCAGGCTCAAGAGCGTCTGGATCAACACCGACGAATCCCCCATTGCCGACCCCTTCATCATGAGGAGCTAAGGAGCCGTAATGCCTCTTATCGAAGTCTCCATCGCCCGGGGCAGGACCCCCGAGCAGCTCCGCTCGCTCATCAGCGAGCTTCACCTGGCTGCCGAACGCTCAGTGGGCGCGGCACCCGAAAACACTACGGTCATTGTCCGTGAAATCGAGCATGAACACTGGTCCCGCGGTAACCAAACCATCGCCGAACGCAACGCAGGCGCCCAGGAAGCGGCGCCCACCCAGGAAGTTTCGGCGAACTTCGCCGCAGAACGAAGGAGTCACTAATGCGCTTTTCCCTCTTCGCCCACATGGAGCGCTGGGACGAGACCGTCTCGCACCGCGAATGCTTCGAGAACCTAACGGAACTCGCCCTCATCGCGGAAGCCGGAGGGTTCAGCACCGTCTGGATTGGTGAGCACCATTCGATGGAGTACACAATCTCTCCCAGCCCCATGCCCCAGCTTGCATACCTGGCAGCACGCACGTCCCGCATCCGGCTGGGCGCCGGAACCATTATCGCGCCCTTCTGGAACCCGCTCCGCGTAGCCGGCGAGACGGCGCTCCTGGATGTCATCAGCAACGGCCGAATGGAAGTGGGCCTGGCACGCGGCGCGTACCAGTTCGAGTTCGACCGCCTCATGGGCGGCATGTCTGCAGTCGATGGCGGCAAGCACTTGCGCGAGCTCGTCCCGGCCGTTCGCGCTCTCTGGGAAGGTGACTATGCACACGACGGTGAGGTCTGGCAGTTCCCGACCTCGACCAGCGTCCCCAAGCCTCTGCAGAAGCCGACCCCGCCCATGTGGATCGCCGCCCGCGACATCTCCTCGCACGAGTTCGCCGTCGCCAACGGCTGCAACGTGATGGTGACGCCGCTCATGAAGGGCGACGAGGAGGTCGAAGACCTTGCGCACAAGTTCGACACCGCTGTGGAAAACAACCCCGGCGTCCCCCGCCCGGACCTCATGGTGCTCCGCCACACGCATGTCCACCCCGCAGACGAGCCCGAGGGATGGCGGCGTCCGGCCGAGGGCATCCAGAAGTTCTACCGGACGTTTGATGCCTGGTTCGGAAACAAGACCACGCCGAAGAACGGTTTCCTCGAGCCCAGCCCTGCAGAGAAGTTCGCCGACCGCCCGGAGTTCACGCCAGAGTCCCTCCACCAGACGGCACTAATCGGGACGCCTGGCGAGGTGATCGAGCGGCTCCGCCACTACGAGGCACTCGGCGTAGACGAGTTCAGCCTCTGGGCCGACAACAGCCTGACCCATGAGGAGAAGAAACGCTCGCTCGAGCTCTTCATCGAGCACGTCGTGCCGGCCTTCCAGGCGCAGACCGCTACCGCGGCACGCTGATGTCGGATGAGGGTGTAGCGTTCGGCAGCGACACGGCAACCGGCATGACGCTGATGACGCACCGCGTCGCGGCGTGCTAGCGTTTCAGTGATCGTGATCTATCGACAGGAGGGGAGACCCATGAACGCAGTATCCACAGTGGGAGCACCCTTGCAGTTCACGATCGCGCGACTGAGGTAGTCGCCGCCGGGAGCGCCCGACAGGCAATTCGCGAAAGGCGACTCCCATGAACACGACACCTTCTTCACCTCTGCACTCCATTTCGACGACGGCCTCCGACCTGCCGAGGTCCGACCAGGATCAGCCGCAGGTCGACGCCACAAGGCGGATACGCGCCGCGGGTGAGCGAGCGTTGGTCCTCGGTGGTGGCGGATCGGCAGGCAATGCCTGGCTGATCGGCGTCATCGCCGGCCTCTTCGATGCCGGGTTGGATGCGACCGAGGCCGATCTGATCATCGGCACGTCGGCCGGATCGACGGCCGCGGCCCAGATCACTAGCGCGACCCCGACTGAACTGCTTGGCGCCATCCTTTCCGCCGCACCCCAGCCACGGACTGCTCCGGTGGGATCCGATGGTGGACGCGTTCGCATTGGGCCGGCGGCGAGCCATATGGAGAGAACGAGCCGAATCATCGCTGCCGCTGATGATGCGGCCGATATGCGCCGCAGAATGGGTGCGGCGGCGCTCGAAATGGATGCGGCGTCGGACGGCTCCGGGCAAACGCGGTGGCGCGATACCGTCGCCGCGCGGCTGCCCAGCCAGCACTGGCCGGAACAAACGATGCTCATCACGGCGGTCAATGCCTATACCGGTGAACCGGTCGTGTTCGACCGCCACAGCGGGGTCGACTTGGTGGACGCCGTGGCCGCCAGCTGTGCCAGTGGCTTCGCCTACAGTATCGGCGGCAGCCGATACATCGACGGCGGCTACCGATCCAACGCCGAGAATGCCGATCTGGCAGCCGGATACGCACGGGTGCTGGTGTTGTCACCATTCGGCGGCAGATCACGGACTCCGGTGGACTGGGGCATGCATCTCGCAACACAGGTCAACGAACTACGCGCACGCGGCAGCAGAGTCGAAACGATCTTCCCGGATAGCAACTCCGAGCACATGTTCGGCGCCAATGCGATGGATCTGTCGCTGCGTCCGCCCGCCGCTCGAGCCGGTTACGAGCAAGGCAGAGCCCTTGCCGAGCAGCTCACCGGATTCTGGCGCTGACGCCCACGAACCCCATCGACGACGTTGAAGAGCCGGTCTAGCTTGCAAGTCTCAACGAACGGAGACAGCATCGTCGGGCGCATTTTCGTAATACCATCCGGCCCAGGCTGTGTGAACCAGCACTGCCGACGGGTGGTCCTCCACAGACGGCAATGACGGCTGCGGGTGCTCTGCTTGGGTGTCACGGGGCATGGTGCCTCCTTGATGGGTGCCCCCAGCCGGCCCGCTGCTGGGCCGGCCCGGGGTGTGGTGGTGGGTTAGTTGCGTTTGAGGAAGAGGCTGACGTCGTCGTTGCTGATGAGGTCCGGGACGGTCCAGCCGTCGAGGTCGTACTCGGCCAGGCACTGGTCCGCGAAGCCTTTCATGTAGTCGGTGGTCCCTTGTGCCTGGGCGGCGAAGAGGATCTCGGCCTTGACGTTCTCGTGGTTGCCGGAGTAGTTCCGTTCGTAGAGTTCGTGCCGGCCGCCGAACTCGGTGCCGATCGAGTCCCAGAGGAGTTTCATCAGCTTGACCCGGTCCACGGCCTCGACGCCGTCCGAGCCGCGGACGTACTTGTCCAGGTAGGGACGGATTTCGGGGGTCTTGAAGTCCAGCGCGGAGGAGTTCAGATAGATCAGGCCGGACGCGACGTCCTGTTCGATGATTTCCTTGATCCTGGGGTAACCGATGGACATGAACATCCGGTAGGACAGGCCATAGTCGAGCTTGGGCAGCACGGTCCCGTTCGGGCCGGCGTCGGGGTTCAGGGTCATGCCGTCGATCAGCGCGTAGAACATGTTCCGCCAGCCGAGAACCTCACCGACGCGGGTCTGGACGCCGCGGAAGTCCTGGGTCCCGGCGACTTCCAGGGCCTTCATCAGCAGCCCGGCGATGAAGTCCAGCTTGGTGGCCAGCCGGATCACGCCCTGGAAGGTGAAGCGGTTGATGAAGCCGGTCTGCGGGAAGAAGTTGTTGATCTTCTCCACGTCGCCGTAGGCGAAGACGTTCTCCCACGGGATCAGGACCTTGTCGAAAACGAACACGGAGTCGTTCTCGTCCATCCGGCTCGAGAGCGGGTAATCAAACGGGGTGCCCATCACCGCGGCCTGGTGGCTGTAGGAGGCCCGGCTGATGAGCTTCACCCCGGGCGCGTCCATCGGAACCGTGCAGATCAGCGCGAACTCCTTACGCTTGATCGGCAGCCCGTAGTGGGCGATGAAGTTGTAGTTCGTGATCGCCGAACCGGTCGCGACGACCTTGGCGCCGGAGACGATCAGGCCGGAGCCAGTTTCCTTCTCCACCTTCATGAACACATCCCCGACCTGGTCCGGCGGGAGGTGGCGGTCCACCGGCGGGTTGATGATCGCATGGTTCCAGTACAGGACCTTCTCCTGGGACTCCTTGTACCAGCGCTTCGCGTTCTCCTGGAACGGCTCGTAGAAGTCCGGCATGCCGCCCAGGGTGCCCAGGAACGCGGCCTTGTAGTCCGGGGAACGGCCCAGCCAGCCGTAGCTCATCCGCGCCCAGGTCTCGATCGCCACCCGGTCCTTCTTCAGGTCCTCGACGCTGTGCGGGGTGCGGAAGAATGACATCGTCTTGCCCCCCGACCCGGTATCGGTGGGCACCATCAGCTTCTCCTGCAGCTCGGGTTTGTGCATCGCGTCATAAAGCCTCGCCGCCATCCGGATCGAGTTCCGGAACGCCGGGTGCGTCGTGACATCCTTGACACGCTCACCATAAATCCAGACCTCACGGTCATCCTGGAGCGACCTGATGTACTCATCGCCCGTCATCGGCATCAACGGGTCCGCCGGCGTCGTCCGCTCGCTCATCGACGGAACCGACGACGAAGTAGGCGAATCTGAGGCGGGAACTGACTGGTCAAGAATTTCGGTCATGATCGTCCCTTTCTGGGAAGGAAGTATGAGCTTTCAAAGGGGTCGGGTAACGCCTAGAGGGTGTGCAGGGGCTTGAAGGATTTGGCGCCGGCGAACCAGCCGGATTCGGGCGCGTCCCCGGAGTGGTCCCAGGGTGCGCCTTCGACAAACCGGCCTATCTGGCGGAATTTCCCGCCGAAGAACAGGAGCGGTTCGCGTTTGGTGATCTCCATGGAGATCACTTCGCCCACGACAATGATGTGGTCGCCGCCGTCATAGATGTTCCAGGGGCGGCATTCCAGGGTAGCTGCGTTCTTCAGCAGCACCGGGACGCTGCCGTCGAGAGCCCACTGGGGCTCCTCGTCCAGGACCTTCCCTGCGAAGTGAAGGGCCACGTCCATTTGTTCCAGGGAGAGGATGTTGATGGCGAAGGGTGCGCCCTCGAGATAGCGGGCAGCCCGCGAGGTGCGGGTCAGCGTGACCTGGGCAAGCGGCGGATCAAGGGATACGGCGGTGAAGGCGTTTACCGTGGCGCCGTGGGGGACGCCGTCCTCCGATCGGCACGTTACTACTGTGACCCCTGTGGCGAACGTCCCAAACGCGTGGCGCAGTTCGCGGGTGTCGATAGGGGTCATGACTGCTTCCTGAGTCACTGACGCCTCCTTAGCTAGGACCTGATTTTGGCAAGGCGGCATCAGGGCGGGCCGCGTGGGTTGGGTGGCGGGTGGCGGCAATACCGCCACCCGCCGGCATGGGGTTGCGCCCGTGCGGGCGGCTCAGTCCAGGAGAGTCGGCCCTGCGTTAGTCCTGCGGATCGAGGATGAAGTCGTAGGTGACTTCACGGCCGTTGCCGTCCGCGCGCTCGGTGGGCGCGAGGATGAGTTCCGGCTTCACGGCCGAGGCGATGTCGTCGGCGACGTGCTCGTCACCCTGGAAGTACAGCTGGGTGGTGATGAGCTGGTGCCCGGGTGCCGAGACCTTCAGGTGCAGGTGGGCGGGCCGCCAGGCGTGCCAGCCGGCGGCGGCGATGAGTGCTCCGCAGGCGCCGTCGGTGGGAATCTGGTAAGGGGCGGGCTGGATGGTGTGGATCTGGAAGTTGCCCTCGGCGTCGGCGATGATGGAGCCGCGCAGGTTCCATTCGGGCAGGCCCGGCGCGAACTGGGAGTAGAAGCCGAGGTCGTCGGCGTGCCACAGCTCGATCAGCGCGCCCGGGAGGGGTTCCCCGGCGACGTTCTTGACCTGGCCCTGGAACAGCAGCGGGGTGCCCGGCTCGTCGTCGCGCATGGGCAGTGTGGCCGGGGTGTTCTGGGAGGGGGCGTCCGGGATGTAGTAGGGGCCCTCGATGGTTCCCTTGGAGCCGTGCCGGTTGGCGTTGGCCACCTCTTCGACGGAGTGCTCGACCCAGACGTCCAGGAACAGCGGCCATTCCCCGTCTTCACCGACCTTGATGAGCCAGGCCTTGAAGGCGTTGTATTCGTCGTAGGTGACTTTTTCGTCGATGACCGTGTCGTTGATCGCCTTGATGACCCGGCTGGCGATCGCGTTGACACGTTCCTGGCTGGTGGCGGCGGCAAGGCGCTTGTTTTCCCTGAAGCGGGCGGTTGCCCCTGCGCCTGAAGCGGCGGCGGTGGCCTGGGTTTCCGTTGCCATGGTGACTCCTTTGTCGATGAACGGCTGTCTGTGAACGGTTTGCCGGTCCGGGTTGCTGCCCTGCATCCTGCTTGCAGTGTGCCGGGCATCACATGCGGTGTTGATTCAACGGTAGGACCCCGATTGGGTGATGGGAAATACTTATTTCTGGCTCATTGAAAGCTTTTGCATATCAGTGTCGCTGAAGGCGCGGACTACTCGACGGCGGAGGGGTGCTTGGCCAGCGGAGTCACCTTGATGTCCATGTACGGAAAGAGCGGCAGGCCGGAGAGCAGCTCGTGCAGCTCGTCGTTGTCCCGCACATCAAACAGTGAGTAATTGGAGTACTCCCCCACGACCCGCCACAGATGCACCCAGCGGCCGTCTCGCTGCAGCTGCTGGGAGTACTCCTTCTCCTGCGCTTTGATGGCGTCGGCCCTCTCCTGGGGCATGTCCAACGGGAGGTTGACGTCCATTCGAACCAGATACAGCATTAGTTTCTCCGAGCTCTCAGGGCAGGAAGCCGGCGGTGGCCCGGTTAGTCCTGCCGGTACTTTTTCAATTTGCCGGCATCGATTTCAGCGCCGACGCCGGGCACGTCTCGGACGCGAATGGCGCCGGCAGCGATCTCCAAAGGCGCGGCCAGGAGGTCGTCCGTCATGTCCAGGAAATTGGAAAGCTCCCCCGCACGTCTGGAGCTGGCCTCGAAGGCCGCGCCGAATGTCACCGTGGCGAGGCTGCCCACTTGGGTGTCGATCTGGTTTCCCATCGTGACATCCACACCCAGGCCCTCACACAAACCGAGGATCTGCTGGGCTTCCGTGAAGCCGCTGCGCGCCGTTTTGATGCAGATGGCGGTGCTGCCACCGGACAAGAGCTCCCGGGACACGTCGCCGGGGGTGGCGACGCTTTCGTCGCCGACGATCGGGATCCTGGAGTGCTTGACCAGCCGACGGCGGCCCATGGCTTCGCCGGCATCGCACGGCTCTTCCAGCATTGACAGGCCGAGCCCTTCGGTGCGGCGGAGCACTTCCATGGCCTCATTGGCGGTCCAGCCCCGGTTGGCGTCGAGGTAGATCTCGGTGTCCTCGCCCAGGCCTTCCCGCAGCACGCGGCAGGCCTGGACGTCCAGGGACAGTGGCCGGCGGCCGGTTTTGAGCTTGAAGGTGTTGATCCCGTAGGTCTCGCGGAAGCGCAGGGCCTCATCCAGCAGATCCGAGGCGGGTTTGAAGCCGAGCATGTGGGAGACGCGCATGCTGTCGGTGAAGCCGCCCAGGAGTTTATGAACGGGTGTGCCGAGTGAGATGCCGATGATGTCCCACAGCGCAATGTCCAGGGCGCCCTTGGCCGTGGGGTTATGGACTGTGCGTCGGAGGATTTGCTGGACCTTGGAACGGTCCAGCGGGTCCAGACCGATGAGTTGCGGGGCAAACACCTTGGTGACCACCGACATGATGGAGTCCTGCGTTTCGCCGTATGTGTACGGACGGGGAGGGGTGTCAGCCACTCCGCAGATCCCGTTGTCCGTATGCACCCGGATCAGCACGTGTTCAGCGGTCGTGACCTCTCCGCTGGCGAATTTCAGGGGCCGCTCGTACGGGATTGCATAAGGGATGGCCTCGATGCGTTCAATTTTCACGGGGAGATTCCTTTGCGGCAGCTGCGGTTGGTGCGGTGGGTGAACCGGGCAGCGAATCGAATAAAGTCAGAAAGCTTCGCATCAGCGGCGATTCGTTGTTGCGGTTCCACGCCACGGCAAGGTCAACAGGCGGCGGGTTCCGCAGCGGCCGGAAGACGACTCCTTGAAAGGAGAACATCCGGGAGGTCATCGGGACCAGGGCGATGCCCATCCCGGCGGATACTAGCGAAAGCAGCGTGGAGGTTTCCTTGGCCTCCTGAACCAGGCGAGGCTGAAAGCCGGCCTTACGGCAGGCATCAAGGAAGATGGCGTTCACCACGGAATAGCTGGGATAGCCGATGAAGTTCTGCAACGCCAGGTCAGCGATGTCGAGCGTGCCCTTCTCGGCCAGCGGGGAATCTGCCGGTAAAGCGGCAACCAGTTGATCCTGTTCCAGCAATTTGTGGGCTATCGCCTGGGAGCGGATCGGTGGGCGGAGGACGGCCACGTCCAGCCGCCCCTCCTCCAAGGCCGTTTCCATCTGCGGAGTCAGCATTTCTCCCTGGACCGTGATCCGAAGTCCGGGAAGACTGCGGCTCGCGGCCTGCACGATGATGGGCATCAGGCGGTATGTCGCTGTTCCGGTGAACCCCACCCGGAGCACCCCCGTAGCCCCCGCCCCAACCTGCTGAACATCAGACTCGAGCACTTCAAGCTCATCCAGCAGCAGCCGTCCCCGGTCCAACAGAACCTGGCCGGCGGGCGTGAGCTCCACCTTCCGTGTGGTCCGTACCAGAAGCGGTGTTCCCAGCTGTTCCTCGAGCTGCCGGATTTGCTGAGACAGCGGAGGCTGGGCCATATGAAGCCTCGCCGCCGCACGACCGAAATGCCGCTCTTCTGCCACGGCAATGAAGTACTTGAGATGTCGAGTCTCCATTGAGGCCCCTCAGTGAATTGGTCACACAACGATAAGTCGTCCTGGATCCAGACTAAGAGGAGAGATTAGTAATAGGAAATACCTATTTGCCTTCTAATAAGACGCCTTGAGTACTAATCTGAACGCCCAGCAAAACGTCCAACTGGCGGGCGGGCAGTGTTCCCGCCCGCCCCGGTCATGCCGGCGGACCTGGCGCGAGCCGAATGTCCGAGGGGTGGGCTGCCAGCGGCGTGATGTCCATCTTCATGTACGGGAAGAGCGGCAGCCCCCAGAGGATTTCGTGCAGGCGTTCATTGCCTGCAACATCGAAAATGCTGATGTTCGCGTATTCGCCCACGCAGCGCCAGATGCTCTGCCACTCCCCCGTGCGCTGCAGTTCCTGCGAATAGGCCTTCTCCCGGGCGAGCAGATCTGTCTTGGCCTGCTCATCCATGGTCTGGGGGATGGTGACGTCCATACGGACTGCAAAAAGCACGGTCTGCTCCATTGTTCGCGTCTCGAGTGCGGTGCTCAGGCTTAGGCGCGGTCAGCGTCGAGCACGAAGTCGTAAGTAACTTCGTTGCCTGCGCCGTCGGTGCGCGGGGCGGGGCTAAGGACGAGTTCCGGCTTGACGGCCGAGGCAATGTCGTCTGACAGGTGCTGGTCACCTTGGAAGTAGAGCTGCGCGGTCAGCAGCTGGTATCCGGGAGCGGACACTTTCAGGTGCAGGTGCGCCGGGCGCCAGGCGTGCCAGCCGGCCGCGGCGATCAGCTTGCCGCAGGCGCCGTCGGTCGGAATCTGGTACGGCGCGGGCTGAACGGTGTTCAGGGCGAAGTTGCCCTCGGCGTCCGCCACGACGGTGCCGCGCAGGTTCCATTCGGGAAGGCCCGGGGCGAACTGGGAGTAGAAGCCGTCATCGTCCGCATGCCAGATTTCCACGCGGGCGCCGGATAGCGCGGTGCCGTCGACGGCGCGGACCTGGCCTTGGAACAGCAGCGGCGTGCCGCCTTCGCCGTCACGCATGGGCAGCGTGGCGGGAGTGGCGAACTCCGGGGAACCCGGAACATAGTAGGGGCCCTCGATGGTGCCCTTGTTGCCCTCGCGGTCCTCTGTGGAAACTTCCTCAACGACGTGCTCCACCCAGACATCCAGGAACAGCGGCCATTCGCCGTCCTCGCCCACGCTGATCAGCCAGGACTTGAGGGCGTTGAATTCGTCGTAGGTCACTTTGTGCTTACGGATGGTTTCGTAGACCGCGCCAAGGACTTCGTTGGCCAGCAGCGAGACCCGTTCTTTCGGAACTGCCAGGGACGCCGTCTTGCCGCTTTCACGGAAGCGTTCAGTAGCAGCGTTGCCGGACTCTGCGGCCTTGGCCTCAAATTCGGTGTGCTGGGTTGTCATCGTTGACTCACTTTCTGAAGGGGCGCTGGCCTCAGTGCCGGCGCCGTGGGGTTGGGTTTGTGTTCCGGGGAAGGTCAGTTGTTGGCGTCGAGCCGGTACTTGGCCAGCTTCTCGGGGTCAATATCGATTCCGATGCCAGGGACCTGACGTGCCGCAAGCCTGCCGTCCACGATTTCCAAGGGGTCGGCCAGGAGGTCATCGCTCATGTCCAGAAAATTGGAGAGCTCACCTGCCCGCCGGGTGGTGGACTGGAAGGCGGCGCCGAACGTGACCGTGCACAGAGTGCCGAGCTGGCCGTCGATCTGGTTGCCCATCACCACCTCGGCACCCAGTCCGTCGCACTGGAACAGCACGCGCTGCGAGTGCGAGAATCCGGTACGCGCCGTCTTGATGCTGACCGCGTTAGCCGCGCCGCTGAGCAGTTCGCGCGTCACTTCTCCCGGTTTCGTGGCACTTTCGTCTGCCACGAACGGGACAGGGCAGCGCTCCACCAGCCACTTCCGGCCGAGGACGTCGTCGGCCGGGCACAGCTCTTCGGCAAGGGTCAGGTCAAGGTCCGCCATGGCGTTGAGGGCACGCAGGGATTCCGACGGCGTCCAGCCGCGGTTTCCGTCAACGTACAGTTCAATGTCCGGACCGAGCTCTTCGCGCAGGGCGCGGCAGACATCGACATCCAGGCCAAACGGCCTGCGGCCCACTTTCACCTTGAACGTGGTGATCCCGTAGGTGTCGCGCATGCGCTCCGCCTCGGCCACCATCTTGGCGGGCTCGGCAAAGCCCAGCATGTGACTGACGCGCATGCCGTCCGAGAAGCCGCCCAGCAGGGCCGTCACAGGCTGCCCGACGGTTTTGCCGATGACGTCCCAGATGGCCATGTCCACCGCAGACTTCGCGGTCGGATTGCCAATGGTCCTGTCCATGACAGCATGCACCGACTCGCGGTCGAAGACTGACATTCCCGTGATCTGGGGCGCGAACAGCGTCTCGATGACAGCCACGATGGATTCCTGGGTTTCACCGTAGGTAAAGGGCCTGGCCGGCGCTTCGGCATACCCCACGACGCCGTCGTCGCTCCGGACGCGGACCAGCACATGCGACGCCGTGTGCACCTCGCCGCTGGCGAACCGCAGGGGCTTTAGGTAAGGGATGGCGAACGGAATCGCCTCGATGGAAATGATCTTCACGGAAGTCCTCCGGAGTAGCTTGAGTCTAGGAAAACGCGGTTGTCTTCAAGGACGGCCAGGAAGGCATCGACGAGCGGTGATTCGCTGGTGCGGCGCCACGCCACGGCGAGTTCGACCTCATCCGCGCCGGACACCGTCCGGTACTGCACGCCGGTCAGCGCGATTCCACGGACGGACTCCGGGAGGACGGCGATGCCGAGCCCTGCCGCGACCAGGGACAGCTGCGTTGAGGTCTTTGCAGATTCATGCGCGATGTGTGGGTGGTAGTCCGCCGCACGGCACGCGCGCATGACGGCGTCGTTGACAACTGACCGGGAGCCGGCCGGGTACATGATGAAATCCTCGGCACGCAGTTCCCCGACGGTCACGGTGTCAGCGGACGTGAGACGGTGACCGGCAGGAAGGGCCACTACGAAATTTTCCCGCGCTATGGCCCGCACGGTCAGTGACGGATCGCTTGCGGGCGGCCGCAGCACACCCACGTCGAGTTCGCCTGCGGCGAGGGCCAGTTCAATGGCAGGCGTCAGCATCTCAGTGTAGATATCCAGCACGACGTCGGGCAGGTGCTCCTTCACCATTCTGGCCAGGGCCGGAAGCTGCGTGTAGGAGGCGGTGCCCGTCAACCCGATGCGAAGAGTGCCCGCCTTACCTTCGGCAAACTGCCGTGCCCGCCGGGCGGCCTCCTCGACGTTCCGGAGTATGCCCTGCGCATCCTCGAAAAACGCCTCACCGGCCGGGGTCAGCCTCACGCTCCGGGTTGTCCGCGTAAACAGCTCCGCACCCAGTTCCGCCTCCAGCTGGCGGATCTGCTGCGACAGCGGCGGTTGGGCCATCTGCAGGCGCTCGGCAGCCTGGCCGAAGTGGCACGTTTCGGCGACTACGACGAAGTAGCGCAAATGCCGAAGCTCCACGGCGCACCGCCCTTTCCTGTGTTCCGTCTCTCACTCGTTGGTTGTCGTTTCAACAGCGTAGGCCGGAATTTGGTATTCCACAAAGACCTAAATGGTTGTTATTCAGACTCCAGGAATCTAAATAGGCACCTAGGCCTCACTAGGCAAAGCCCTAGTGTGACGGGCGCCACGGACTGACAGAGTGGATCGCATTCATTGACCAGCCGAAGCATCGGCGGTCCGCACGGGCACCGCAGCCCGCAACACGGGCAACGTCGCCCGCACACTGATAGGAGCCAACATGACAGAGACGCTGGCGGGCATCCGAGCCCACCTCGACCAGGCCCTGATCGAGGATCACGAGAACGGCGTATATCGCGCCAAGCGGAGCATCTTCACGGACGAGGACCTTTTCGACCTGGAAATGAAGCACATCTTCGAAGGCAACTGGGTGTACCTAGCGCACGACAGCCAGATCCCCAATGTCGGCGATTACTTCACCACCTACATCGGCCGCCAGCCGATCATCATTTCCCGCGACAAGCAGGGCGGGCTCAATGCCCTGATCAACGCGTGCAGCCACCGCGGCGCGATGCTGTGCCGGCGCAAGACGGACAACCGCACCACCTTCACCTGCCCATTCCACGGCTGGACCTTCAACAACACCGGCAAGCTGCTCAAGGTGAAAGATCCCCGGGATGCCGGCTACCCCGAACAGTTCAACAAGGAGGGTTCCCACGACCTCACAAAGGTTGCACGGTTCGAGAGCTACCGGGGCTTCTTGTTCGGCAGCATCAACCCGGACGTGAAGCCCCTGGAGGAGCACCTAGGTGAGTCAACGAAGATCATCGACATGATCGTGGACCAGTCCCCCGACGGCCTGGAAGTCCTGCGCGGGGCTTCCAGCTACACCTATGACGGCAACTGGAAACTCCAGGCCGAGAACGGCGCCGACGGCTACCACGTCTCCGCGACGCACTGGAACTATGCCGCAACCACCGCCCGCCGCACCACCGGCGAGTCGGCAAACGAAACCAAGAACATGGATGCCGGTGGCTGGGCCAAGCAAAAGGGCGGCTACTACTCCTTCGACCACGGTCACCTGCTGCTCTGGACCGAATGGCTGGATCCGAGCAACCGTCCCCTCTTCGACCGGCGTGACGAACTCGTGGAGAAGTACGGCGAGGCCAAGGCAGACTGGATGATCAACATCTCCCGCAACCTCTGCCTCTACCCCAACGTCTATCTGATGGACCAGTTCGGTTCGCAAATCCGGCACTTCCGCCCCATCTCCGTCGACAAGACAGAAGTGACCATTTACTGCATCGCACCCAAGGGTGAGAGCGCCGAAGCCCGGGCCAACCGCATCCGCCAGTACGAGGACTTCTTCAACGCCTCCGGCATGGCCACTCCTGACGACCTGGAGGAGTTCCGCTCCTGCCAGAAGACCTACCTGGCCACGGCAGCACCCTGGAACGACCTCAGCCGCGGCGTCACCCATCAGATCACGGGCCCGGACGCCAATGCGGACAAGGTCGGACTCAAACCGATTTCCAGCGGCGCCCGGACCGAAGACGAAGGCCTGTATCCCATCCAGCACGGCTACTGGGTGGAGACGATGCGCAAGGCGGCAGCCGCCGAAGAAGCTGCAATCGCTGCCCAGAACTAGGCCCGACCGGACCCGAAGGAGAACCCCATGACACAGACCATCGACACCGCCGGCCAGACCGCTGTCCCTGCCGGCCCCGCCACCCTGGAAGAAATCCATTCCTTCCTCTACTGCGAAGCGCGGTTCCTGGACGACCGCGAATTTGACCGCTGGCTGGACTGCTACCACCCCGAAGCCGAGTTCTGGATGCCCGCCTGGGCCGACGACGACCAGCTCACCAGCGATCCCCAGCGTGAAATCTCGCTCATCTACTACCCCAACCGGGGCGGACTCGAAGACCGCGTCTTCCGCATCAAGACGGACCGTTCCAGCGCAACCAGCCTGCCGGAACCGCGCACCGGCCACAACATCACCAACGTGGAGATCATCGAATGGCGCGGCAGCGAAGTCGACGTCCGCTTCAACTGGCACACGCTCTACTACCGCTACCAGAACATCGATCCGTACTTCGGAACCTCGTTCTACACCATTGACTACTCCGGTACACAGCCTGTCATCACGAAGAAGAAGGTCGTCCTGAAAAACGACTACATCCACCACGTCGTGGACATCTACCACATCTAACTTCCGAACTACTGGAATCGAGCCCTTCATGAGTTACCAGATTGCCCTCAGCTTCGAAGACGGAGTCACCCGCTTTGTCACCGCCAATCCCAACGAAACAGTGGCCGACGCCGCCTACAAATCACGGATCAACATTCCCTTCGACTGCCGCGACGGTGCCTGTGGCACCTGCAAGGCCTTCTGCGAGTCGGGAAAGTACGACGGCGGCGACTACATCGATGAGGCACTCACCGAGGACGAAGCCGAAAAGGGCTTCTGCCTCCCCTGCCAGATGGTCCCGGAGACCGACCTCGTCCTGCAGATAGCCGGCACGTCCGAGATGGCAAAGGTCGGAGCAACCACGTACGCCGCCACCGTCAAGGAGCTGACCTGGTTCGCCGACAACACCGCCGCCGTCACCCTGGCTTTGGACAATCGCGGCGACCTGAAGTTCCTGCCCGGCCAGTACATGAACTTCGCGGTACCCGGCACCGAGGCCGTCAGGTCCTACTCGTTCAGCAGCGGCCCGGCCGACGACGAGCTGCGGTTCCTCATCCGCACCGCCCCCGACGGGGCCATGACCACCTACCTCAAGGAGCGTGCCGCCGTCGGCGATGCACTCCCCCTGACCGGCCCGATGGGGAGCTTCTTCCTCCGGGATATCAAGCGTCCCGTGCTGATGCTGGCCGGCGGAACCGGCATTGCACCGCTGCTGTCCATGCTGGAGAAGATCGCCACAGGACTTGAAGAAGCCCCGGCCCACCCGGTGCACCTGGCCTACGGCGTCACCTTCGACAAGGACCTGGTGGAGCTGGACAAACTCCAGCACTACGCAGAAGCCATCGTCAACTTCACCTTTGGCTACTGCGTGGCGGACCCCGAAAGCGCGGCCCCGAACAAGGGCTACGTGACCCAGCACATCACCGCCGCCCAGCTGAACGACGGCGACGTCGACGTCTACCTCTGCGGACCGCCCGCGATGGTGGATGCCGTCCGCAAGTACTGGGACGCCCAGGGCATCACCCCGGCCAACTTCTACTACGAACGCTTTGCCGTCGGCAGCACCGCGGCGGCACCGGCACTCGCAGGGGCCTCCGCTTGAACCCCGTCAGCCCGGGCCGTTTCGCCGGGAAAGTCGTGGTGGTCACGGGCGCAGCCCAGGGCATCGGCCACGCCGTGGCCTCGCGGGTTGCCGCCGAGGGCGCCCACACCATCCTCGTGGACCGCGCCGAACTCGTCCGGGAAGCGGCCGCAGCCCTCGCCGCCGATCACAAGGCCGGCGGCGGGACCGCCGTCGGCCTTACCGCCGACCTGGAAAGCTACGAAGGCGCGAACGGGGCCATCACTGAAGCACTGCAGCTCCACGGCCGCATCGACGTCCTGATTAACAACGTGGGAGGCACCATCTGGGCCAAACCGTTCGAGCACTACGCGCCCGACGAGATCACCAAGGAAATCCAGCGGTCCCTCTTCCCCACCCTTTGGACTTGCCGGGCCGTCCTTCCGCACATGATCGGGCAGCAGTCCGGCGTCATCGTCAACGTCGCCTCCGTCGCCACGCGCGGCGTCAACCGGGTTCCCTACGCTGCGGCCAAGGGCGGCGTGAAGGCCATCACCGCGGCCCTGGCCCTGGAGGGCGCGCCGCACGGGATCCGCGTGGTGGCCACAGCCCCCGGCGGCACCGAGGCACCTCCGCGCAAGGTGGCACGGGGTCCCCGGCCCGAAGGCGAGCGGGAGAAGGCCTGGTACCAGCAGATCGTGGACCAGACCATCGAATCGTCCCTCATGAAACGCTACGGAACGCTCGACGAGCAGGCCGGCCCGATCGCCTTCCTGGCCTCCGACGACGCCTCCTACATCACCGGCAGCGTGCTCGCCGTCGCCGGCGGCGACCTCGGCTAGGCCGCCCACCCGCCAGCCACACCTGCCAACCAACCTTGCAGCACCAACCGGCCGCAACGACGCGGCCCAGGCCAATGGAGCCCTCCATGAACGCTCTGAACGCATCAACCACGGCCGCATCAACTGATGCCGCCCGCACCAAAACAGTCCGCTGGGTGATGGCCATCGCGGCCGCAGCCCTGCTCTTTGACGGTTACGACCTGGTTGTCTACGGAACCGTCGTTTCGACGCTGCTGCGCGACCCCAGCCAGCTTGGCCCATTGGATGCTGCCCAAGCCGGAGCCTTGGGCAGCTACGCCCTCATGGGAGTCATGGTGGGCGCGCTTGGCGCCGGCGCCGTGGGTGACTTCCTGGGCCGCCGGAAACTCATGCTCATCAATATTGTCTGGTTCTCCCTGGGCATGGCGTGCACTGCCATGGCCACCGCTGTCCCGGTGTTCGGCGTGTTTCGCTTCCTCACCGGGATCGGCGTGGGCGCGCTCGTCGCCACGGCGGGGGCTGTCGTTGCCGAGTTTGCTCCGGCCGGCAAACGAAACTTCTACAACGCGATCGTCTACTCGGGTGTGCCTGCGGGAGGGCTGCTCGCTTCCCTGCTGGCCATCGTGCTCAACGGAATCACCGACTGGCGCGGGCTGTTCATGATCGGTGCGCTGCCCCTTGTCATCCTGTTTCCGCTGGCACTCGTGAAGCTGCCGGAGTCACCCCGCTGGTTGCTGGCCCGCGGCCGCACGGAACAGGCGCTCAGCCTCTCCGCGAAGACCGGCATCCCGCTCCAGGACGGAACGTCCGACGGCGGCCCGGCCGCCGGGCGGTCACGCCTCACCGTGCAGCCACCCGCAGCGGTGCGCAAAGACGGGCGCCCCCTCGCCGGATTCGCAGCCCTCGCCTCCGGGAACTACCGCAAGCCCACCATCCTCCTGGGATGCATGAGTTTCTGCGGCCTGCTGCTCACGTACGGTCTGAACACCTGGCTGCCGGAAATCATGGGACAGCACGGCTACGGCAAAACCTACTCGCTGAGCTTCCTGCTGGCCCTCAACGCCGGCGCGGTGATCGGCGGCCTCCTGGCATCGCGCTCCGCAGACAGGTTTGGGCCCAAAGCCATCGTGTCCACCACGTTCGTCATCGCCGCGGCGTCCCTGGTGCTGCTCACGCTCAGCTTCCCACTGCCCGTATTGCTGATCGCGGTGGCCTTTGCCGGGGTGGGCAGCCTCGGCACCCAGGTCCTTGTCTACGGCTTCGTGTCCAACTACTACCCCACTCCGGCGCGCACAGCCGGCGTCGCATGGTGTGCAGGCTTTGGCCGCCTGGGCGGGATCGGGGGTCCGCTGGTGGGTGGCTTCCTGATCAGCGCCCAGCTGCCGAGCAACGCGGCGTTCTTCGTCTTCGCCGGCGTGGCCCTTGCCGGCGGGCTTGTCACAATGTTCGTCCGCCAGCATGAGCCGGCCGGCGGAGACCTTCACGCTGATCGGATCCGGATTCCCGTGTAGCCGTAGACTTTGGAAACCATGCCCGACAACGACGCCGACCTCTACGCTGGACGCACCGCGGAAATCCAACGCCTGCAGGACCTGCTCCAGTCTGTCCGCTCCGGGGCCCCGGGAGTCGCCATCATCCGCGGTGACCGGGGTCTGGGCAAGACCTCCCTGGTGGAACATTTCCTCCGGTTGGATGCCAGGGCGGGTAACCGGTCAACAGTCCTCCGGGCGGCTGGAGCCCTCTGGGAGCGCGACAGTGACTTCGGGCTGATTCAGCAACTGCTTCGCGCGCCCCGACGCACTGCCGCCGGCAGCGATGCTGCAGTCCCGGCGGCAGCGCAGCCCGGCCTTGAACCGAACGCCGGAGTCCGGGAGCGGCCCGGCGAATACGGAGACGCACTAATTGCTGAAATTTCCCACCTCGCAGGTGAGGCCGGTCACGCCCTGATTCTGTGGATCGACGACATCCAGTGGGCGGACCGGCCGTCGCTGCAGGCCCTGTTGCATGCGCTGCGCCGGGTGCAGCCCACCGCGTTGCTGACCATACTGGCAACGGACCCGACGCTGAGCGAACTGGATGATGCGGCCGCCGGACTTCTTAGCTATCCCTCGGCTCAGACCATGAGGCTGGCCCCGCTTACTCCGGGCAACGTGCAGCTCATTGCCCGGCAGATTCACGGCACCGGCGGATCCGAACTTTCCCTGCCGGCCGCCAGGAGCCTCATCGAACACACCGGCGGCCGCCCGGGGCTGGTCCGGCCGCTCCTGGAACAGTTCCCTCCCTCCGCCTGGTCAACCGGACAGAAAGTCTTGCCGGTACCAGCGGAACTGGCGGCGTCTGTCAGCATGAAACTGGCCGGACTGCCGCCGGAAGCCCTCCGGCTTGCCGAGGCGGCGGCGGTGCTTGGCGTCGGCTCCCCGCTCGCCCAGGCAGCCGACCTGGCGGGCATTCCCGATGTCCTGGCTGCCGTCGACGCGGTTCAGGCAGCGGGTCTGCTGACACTATCCACCGACGCAGCAGAGACCATGCTTCAGTTCCCGCTGCCCGTGGTGCGGGCCGCGGCCTATCAGAATCTGGCGGCCGGACGCAGAATTGCGCTCCATTCCTCAGCCGCCCGCCTGACGGCTCTACCCCACGAGCAGCTGCGACACCGAGCTGCCGCAGCCTTGTTGCCTGACGATTCACTTGCGAGAGAACTGGAGGAGGCGGCCGCCTCCTTCGCAGAAGCCGGCGCCTGGGGGTCCGCCGCCGAAGCGTACTCCCAGGCTGCCCGGCTCAACCCGGTGCGGGAGCAACGGCAATCCCTTCTCGTCAGGGCCGTGGACGCGATGGTGGGCGCCGGACAGCTGCCACGCGCCTCCGCGGCGGTGGAAGGCCTAGCACCGGGCCCGCGGGGCGACGCGGTCCGCGCGTATCTTGCGATTCTCTTCGGCCGTCCTGCCGAGGCCGATGCACTACTCGAAAAGGCGTGGAAATCCGTGGACCCCGCCACAGATCCCGGGACTGCAGCTCAAATATGCCAGCGGCAGGTGCTTCACTCCCTGGCCCGGTTTGATGGCCGGGAACTGGTGAGCTGGGCCGTCCGGGCCAGAAGCACTGCGCCGGCAAACAGCCCGGCGGCGATCGAGGCCCGCGCCATCGAAGGGCTCGGGCTCGGGGCCATGGGCAGGTTCAGCGAAGCGGAAGAGAGCTACCGCGTAGTCGAGCGGCTGACCGAAAACAGCGCGCAGCAGCAGCGGATCAACATGGGCAAGGGCTGGCTGCACCTTGCCATGGACCGGCCTGAAGAAGCCCGGAGCGAGCTCGCCAGCGCTGTGCCGACAGAATTCCGCCGTGGCTCCCACCGGATTTCCCTGTGGGCACAGGGCTGGCTGGCGAGGACTGATCTCGCCTTGGGTGCCTGGGACAGCGCGCTGCGAACCGTCGAGAATGCCGTGACCGTTCAGGAGGAGTCCGGCATTGAGCTCGTACGGCCGCTGCTGCACTGGAGCGGCGCGCAGATCCATGCCCTCCGCGGTAACTGGGACTCGGCCGCCCATCACTTGGAACGGGCCGCCGTCGCGTCCGACAGCTACCCGGTAATGCTTCTGCCTTACAGCATTGCCCAAGCGCAGGTGGCTGAGGTCAGGGCAGATTACGACGGCGTCGTCCGGGCCCTGCTCCCTGTCGTCCGGATGCGCCGCAGCAGCGGAATCGATGAACCGGGCTTCTGGCCATGGCAGGACCACTACGCCAATGCGTTGGTCATGGTGGGACGGGTGGAGGAAGCCGGACAGTTCCTTCGCCCCCTTGAGCTTCTTGCGGAGGAGCGTCAACACAGGTCAACGCAGGCACGGCTGGCTTACGTTCGCGGCAGGATCCACGCGGCTACCGGTGACCTCGATGCCGCACGCCTCAGCTTCCGTGACGGTCTGGCAAAAATAGAAACGCTGCCGATGCCCTACGCGCGGGCCCGGATCCTCTTCGCCTACGGCCAGTCCTTTCGACGCGCCGGAAAGCGACGGGAAGCGGCCGACGTGCTCATCCAAGCCCGCGACCTCTTTTCCGTGCTTGGCGCCGTGGCCTATGCAGACCGCTGTTCCCGCGAACTGCGCGCCAGCGGGGTCAGCACGGAGGAGCACTGGAGGGAAGGCACGCCGGCCCTGACAGCTGCAGGCTCACCGAGCCAGCTCGACGAGCTGACCGACCAGGAAAGAGCCGTTGCCAGGCTGGTCGCTTCCGGCCTAAGCAACAAGGCTGCCGCAGCTGAGCTCTACGTGTCCATCAAGACCGTCCAGTACCACCTGACCCGCATCTACCGAAAGGTCCACGTCAGTTCGCGTTCCGAACTGGCCGCTCTGTACCTCGAAGCACGGTCCTGAACCACGCCGGGCGGGACGTATACGGTCTGGGGGCCGCGAGATTCGCCAACTTTTGCAGGGCTAAGCGCGCAGATGCGGCGTTTCCTTGGTAACTTTCTCGATATCGGCCGCGGTGACCTCGATCAGCTGATGCGCTAGGTCCGCCAGGGCGCGTGCGGTGGCCAGCTCGTCCCCGATCTCGGGGACATCGGAATCTGCCGGATTCAGCCTGGCCCACCCGACACCTTCCAGTTCATCCCGGTTCTCGGGCCGCAATCGCGCCGTGGCCCGCGTTTGGTTTTCATGTTCGTCGATAACGATGTTCACCGACCAGCTTTTCTCTTGCATGGTGATCGCCTCCTCAGGCGAATTCCACCATGCCAAGCTCGAGGCAAGCCGTCAAGAGTCCGCAAACTCACCCGCGGAAGCTCCGCCCAGAAACCTGAATTGCCCCGTTTAATGAGGCAATTCCCGTGGGATCGCAGACCTTATCCAGGCCGAAAACCTCCGGCCCTATGAAAGGGCCTCCTGGATGATTCGGCGGGCGGCAGCCTGTGCCAGTCGCGGGTTGGCGGGATCCAAGGTGGGCATGCCGAGCGCCAGCGCCCCTTCCAGGAGAAGGGCCAGCGTTCTGGCGAGCCCGTCCGGATCGGCGGCGCCGGCCTGGCGGGACATCTGACGGATCCACTCCAGGACGCCGGCTCGGTGCTCGGCGACCCTCAGTTGCACGACGCTGCCGGCGCTGGCCTCGGCAGAAGCCTTCAAGAACGCGGCGCCCCGGTATTCCTCGGGGTGCCCGTCCCAGAGCAGCGCATCAAACATGGCTGAGAGCCGGTCTGCCGAGGGGGTGGGATCCGGTCCCCCGGCATCCCTCAACGCCAAAGCCCACAGCCTGTCCATCTCGTCGAGGTAGGCCAGGACAAGATGCTCCTTCGTGGGAAAGTACCTATAGAAGGTCGATTTGGCGACGTCGGCCTCCTCGATGATCCTGTTGACTCCCACGCCGTTCAGGCCGTCGAAGTAAAACAGGTCCGAAGCGGTCTGTAGGATGCGGTCCCGTATGCCGCTGTTCCGGGCGTCACTCACGTTGCTCACTTTCACCTCTGCCGGGTGGTGCTCGCGTCCGCCCGCTGCGTCCGTTGCGTTCTGATGGAATGCGAAGCATTGCGTTCGCGGTCACCGCATGAAACTAAGCCTGCTTAGTGGCCATACAGTCCACCGTACGCTTCATCGCGGCCGGTTATCCCTTTCACGGCGAGCCTGCGGTCTTCGATCGCGCCCATGTCGTGCAACGCTGGTTGCATGGATCTGGAAGTTTCGCCCGCGCTCACGATTCCCGCGTCGGAACTCAGCTGGCGGTTCTCGCGTTCGTCCGGGCCAGGCGGTCAACACGTCAACACCTCGGACAGCCGCGTCGAGCTTTCATGGAATGTCGGTAACTCGGCTGCGCTTTCGGACGGCCAACGGCTGATGCTGGTCACGCGTCTGGCACCACGTCTCATTGCCGGGGTGATCACGGTGACCGCCTCCGAGCGGCGCTCTCAGCTGCGCAATCGCGAGATCGCCCTGGCCAAGCTCTCTGACCTCGTGGCAGGGGCTCTTGCTCCGGAAGCTGCCCAACGCCGGGCGACCAAACCCACCCGGGGCTCGAACCGCCGGCGCCTCGCCGCAAAGGAGCAGCGGGCGGCGACGAAACGGCAACGAAAACGACCGTCCGCCGAGTAGCACCGGCTAGCTATCGGGCACCTAGTCCTTACCGAGGGCAACCTGGTTCAGGAAGTCGCCGTCCCTCATGACGTTCTCCGGAAGGTCCCCCTCCACGAACTCCAGCATCATGTCCGTGGGCGCGCCGTTCCCCCGGAGGATGTCCGCCACTAAATGCCACAGCTGCTTGCGGCCCGTGAGGGGCAGCCGCTCGCGCTGAGGCCACCACGAAAAGCAGTGGACGCCGACGACGTGATCCAGGACTTGGAGCAGCGACGCGATGGCCTGCTCATCGGTTAGACCGACGGCGGGCTGCCAATAGGTTCCTACATTGGGCCGGTCCACCCTTGCCAACAATTCCAGCGTGGTCTCCGCCGTGTCAGTCAGCGTTCCGCCGTGGTACTCGAAAGCGATCTCTAAGCGGTCCCTGGCGGCAATTTCGGAAATCCGCTGCGCATCGGCCACGACGTCGTCCCACGCCTTCGCGTCCGCGTCAGTTGATGGCGTCTCGCCCGCCCAGACCCTGATCCGCGGGGCGTTCAGCGTCAGGGCCAGAGCTGTGACAGCGCCGAAGTCACCTAAGCCCCCCAGGCGATAGTAGGAACCGAGGGACAGGACTTTGAGGCCGGCCTCCCTGGTCGCATTCCCGGCCTCAAGCGCGGTCGCGGCATCACGAACGTGCACGTCGGCGCCCCATTCGATGCCGGCGAGGCCAGCGGAGGACACGATGTCCACGACCTCCCCGATGCTGTTGCTCCGCAACGTCACCGAGCAAATGCCTGGCGTCAGGACTGCCGCGCTCCGGCGGCTCACGCCATCGCCGCCAGGGTCTCCCGACTGATGGCATGATTCGCCTCAGCGCCCTGCGCCAGTCGTTCCACTTCGGCCACCGCCAAGGAACCCATGCGGGCAAGCTCGTTGCCTAGCGAGCCTGCGATATGCGGCGTCAGCACCACATTGGGTAACTTGTACAGCTCGTCCCCGTCGGGCAGCGGTTCCGGTGCCGTAACATCCAGGACCGCGCTGATCCTTCCGCGGCGAAGCTCGGCACGCAGGGCCGCGTGATCCACCAGGACGCCCCGGGCAGTGTTGATGAACGTGCTCCCGTCCTGCATCTGCGCCAGTTCCGCCGCGCCGATCATCCCCAGCGTGGAAGGCAGCACAGGTGCGTGCAGCGAGACCACTTTGCTGCGGCGCATCAGCTGGTCCAGCGGCACCAGCTCGGCACCGAGGCTGGCGGCTGCGGCCGGTGTCAGGGTTGGATCGGCGAGCAGGATACGCAGCGGGTAGGGCTTCAGCAGCTCGATCAGCAACCGCCCGGTCCGGGAGGCACCGATGATACCCACCGTGTTTCCGTTGTTGCCCAGATCCTGGCGCAGCACCTCCTTACGGTAGCGGGACTGTTCGAGCCGTTGCCGGGCCTGCGAGGCGAACGCGTCCTTGCCGGCGAGCAGGATGAAAGCCAGCGCGTACTCTGCTACAGGGACAGCGTTGGCCTGCGCCGCCGTCGTAACCAGGACCCCACGGTCCCATACGACCGGGGACACATGGTTTTTGACCGTTCCGGCAGCGTGCGCCACCAGACGCAGCCCGGGCGACAGGTCTAGAACGGAACCGTCGATTCGAGGGCTGCCCCATCCCGTGATCAGCGCCGTGGCGTGGGCAAGCACTTCCCGAGCCCGGACCGACTCGAAGTCGGTCAGCACTTCAGTGCTCAACACATCGGCCACGGCTCTGAGACGGTCGAAGGACTCCGCATTGATCAGGCTGTCCCGGAGCTCATTGGAGGCCATGGCGAAGGCGACCCGGGGCCGGTGCGGGCTGCCGCCGTCGGCCATTGCGCGGTTCATCCTTTCAGCCCTGCACTGGCCATGCCTTCAACGAAGCGCTTCTGCGCAAAGATGAACAGGACGATCATCGGCAGCGCTGCCAGCGCGGTGCCCGCCATCAAATATGGCCATTGAATGTCGGACTGGTCCTGCGAGAAGATCGCGAGTCCGAGCTGGAGCGGCCTAATCTCGTCGGTGCTGGTGATCATGAGTGGCCAGAGGAACGCATTCCAGGCGCCTTCCACCTGGAAGACGAAGATGGTGACCAAGGCGGGTTTGACGAGCGGAGTCATCACCTTGAGGAAGATGCCGAATTCCCCCACCCCGTCCATGCGGGCGGCATCCGCCAGTTCTGACGGGAGGGAGACGTAGAACTGCCGCGCCAGGAACGTGTACATCGGACCGGCCGCCAGCGGGATGATCAGCCCCCACCAGGAATTCAGCCAGCCGGTGCCGCCCATGCCGAGGATGTCGTTACCTCCGAACAGCGGCACGCTCTTCACGACGAGGAACAGCGGAACCAGGATGATCTGAAACGGGACCATCAGCAGCACGATGAAGTAGGTGAGCAGCGATTTGGCTCCCCGGAGCGGGAGCTTGGCCAGGGCGTAGCCGGCCATCGTGCAGACGGCGAGCGTCACTGCGGTCTCGCCGATCGCGATGATGAGGCTGTTGCGGAAATAGTTCAGGAAGGGCGCAGTCTTCATCGCCTCCACGAAGTTTTCCCAGTGGTATTCCTTCGGCAGCCAGGTAAAGGCACCCACTTCGTTTGGTGACTTGAGCGCCGTGAGCACCATCCAGATGAACGGCGAGAGCATCAGCAGCGAGCCTACAGTCAGCACAACATAAAGAACCATCCGGCCAGGCCTGATTTTCACTTTACTATTCACTCTTATCAGCTCCCTGGAGCTTCCGGCCCACAATGATGAAGGCGCTGATCAGGAGGATCATGATCACCGTCTCGGCGGAGGCATACCCCAGCCGCATCCCTTGGAAGGCGTCGTTGTAGATATCGAGCACCAGCACATTGGTTGAGATTCCGGGGCCGCCCTTGGTCATGACATAGACAAGGTCATACACCTGGAACGTGCCTACGATGGAGGTGATCAGGACGAAGAACTGTGCCGGTGCCAGTGCTGGCCACTTCACATGCTTGAAGACCTGCCACCTGTTGGCGCCGTCCAGGTCCGCAGCTTCAACCAGCTCCCTGGAAACCCCCTGCAGGGCGGCCAAGTAAATGACCATCTTGGCGCCAAGCCCTTGCCAGATACCCACCAGCATGAGGGACGGCAGGGCGGCATCGGGGCTGCTCAGGAAAGGCTGCGGGCCAAAGCCGAAGAAGCTCAGGGCGCCGTTGGCCAGGCCCGCACCCGGGTTGTAGATCCACAGCCATACCGTCGCCACAGCCACGGTGGCGGTCACGGTGGGGATGTAGAAAGCCGTGCGGAAGAAGGCCATGCCGCGTAGCTTCTGGTTGAGACCGAGCGCAATCAGCAGGGCCAGGCCCATGGAAATCGGCACAACCACGAGCGCATACACCACGGTGTTGACGAACGCGGTTTTGAAGTTCTGATCACCCATCAGTTCGACGAAGTTATCGAAGCCGACCCAGGTCCAGTCACCGCTGAAGTTGTAGTCGGTCATGCTGAGGAACAGCGCAGCGATGGTGGGCACGGAGATGAAGATCGTGGAGTGCAGCAGCGCCGGCGTCAGCAGCAGCCAGCCTGCCCGCACCTGCTTGTGGGTGACGGAGCGCCGTTTGACGAGACGGGTGCCCTTCGTAGCGGCCCCGTCCTTCGAGTGGCCGGTGGCCGTCCCGGTCCGGGACGGCGCCGCTTTGGTAGCCAGGTTGCTCATTTTGAAAGCGCCGCCAGAGACGAGAGCACTTCCTCAGCAGTTCGCTTACCCAGCAGAACCTCGTCAAGGCCAGAGTTGAAGGACTTCCGGACTTCCAGCCAATTCGTGGCTCCGCCTTCGTAGGCGGCGTGCGAGAGGTTGGCCGCAACAAACTTGCTCAGCGGGTTGGACTGGGCCTGCCCCGTTTCCGCCGTGGTCTTGGTGGCCGGGATCTTCGAGTTGAGCTTGGCCTGGGCATTATTGGCCTCGGGCTTCGTCAGGGACTCGATGAAGGTCCAGGCTGCCTGGGAATTCTTGGTCTTAGCGCCGATCGAGGCGATGTCGCCGCCAACGAACTCGGCCTTGGCGCCGTTGTCCAGCAGGAAGAAGCTCAGGTCATCACAGTTGGCCTGGCCGATGCCCTTCTCGCTGCAGTCCACGGCGCCGCCCACCATGCCCATCGGCGCCTCGTTCGTGTAGACGAGTGGCTTCTTGGCCGAGTTCTGCTGGCCAAAGGACTGGACGTTGTTGACCATGCTCTTCATCCATTCGAGCGTCTCAACGCCCTCTTCGTTGTTGAAGTTCGGCTTGCCGTCCTTGAACAGTGGAGTGCCGGTGGAGGCAAGGAAGGTGGTGAACACCTGGCGGTAGGCGCCGGAGGCCGCCCAGAAGTCGAAGCCCGGGCGGGTGATGGTGCCGGCGGCATCGCGCTTGGTCAGCTTCTCAGCCGCGGCCTTGAGCTGGGCCATGGTTGTGGGCGGTTTTTCCGGATCCAGGCCGGCTTCGATGAAGGCGCTCTTGCGGAAGGCGACGGCGCGGGCGTCGGCGATCAGCGGGTAGCCGTAAACCTTGTTATCGTGCGTGACGGCCGGGAGCATCGCTTCCACGGTGTTGGTGCTGACGTCCTCCCTCGTGACTCCCACTTCGGCGAGGTCCTTGAAGACTTTCTTGGCGGCGAAAGGTTGGATCCAGCCGATGCCGGTAACCAGCACGTCGTAGCCCGAGCCACTGGCGATGGACGTGGAAATCTTCTCGTTCATGTTGTCGTAGGTGACGAAGTCCGGTTCGATCGTCATTTTCGGGTAGGTCTTGTTGAAGTCGTCAACGACCTTCTGGAATTCCGCCTTGCCCTCGTTGGAGAGCGGATAGGTTGGAATCATCACGCGCAGCGAGCCGGTTGCGGTGGCCGGGTCACCTCCGGATGAGTCTGCCGCGCTGCTTGATCCGCAGGCTCCCAAGGTGAGCGCGAGGCCGGCGGACATCGCCAGAACCGTTAAGGCGTTCTTCTTCATGAGTCGTCTCCTTTGACTGTGATGCGCCGCACTTGGCAAGCGCCTTCCATGAACCTAGGCGCAAAGCAAAGCACTTTCAACCGTTCTGTGATTGGTCGAACATTATCGGTCAGGAAGCCTGCAGTTTTGCCCCGCACGACTCGCGGATTTGCAGCGACGGAAGCAGGGACTGGTGCGACACGGGGCCCGGAACGGCAGAGCCGTAGCCGATCCGGCGCATCAGTTGCTCCAATGCCCGGGAGCCCACTGCGTGCTTCGGCGGAGCGACGGCGGTGAGAGGGACGGGCGCCAACGCTGCGGTCACGTCGTCATAGGCGACGACGGCGATGTCCTCCGGTATCCGGAGTCCTCGCTGGAAGGCAAGGTCCACGAGCGCGGTCGCGGCCGTGTCGTTGTGAACGAAGAATGCCTTCGTGCCCTCGGCACGGCTGCGGTCCAGGAGCTGTCCCAGTGCAACCGGAGCCGCGTCTTCGGATACGCGGCCCAGTTCCACGATCTCGGGCTGGTCCTTCAACTGAAGCTGGTCGCGCGCCCGGCGGCAGCCCAGCTCGAGCCAGTGGGACGTGGCGGTCTTGGCCAGGGCCACTGCAATGGACCGGTGGCCCAGGCCGTGGAGATGCCGCATCGCGAGAACTGCCCCGTAGCTGTGGTCCGTCCGGACATGATCCAGCTCGCGCTCCAGGTCCGGGCCGCCGAAGGCCCGCTCCATCAGGACGGCGGGAACGCCCAGCCCGTCCAGCCACGCAGCGGCAGCAGGATCTGCGTCACCTGCCGACGTGGCGAGGAGGAGGCCTTCCACCCCCAGATCGATCATCTGGCGGACCCGGTCCTGTTCGATCGCGCCATGGCCTGAGACACCCAGCACGAGCCGGACACCGAAGCTCTCCGCCGCCGATTCAGCCCCGCGGATCACCTCGCTGAAGTAATACACACTGCTGGGCACCATGATGCCCACCACTTTCTGGCCGTGACTGCCGGGCTGCTCCTGCCCGCGGCGCACCGCGCCGCCGTGGATCCGGCTCAGCATTCCGGCCGAGTGCAGGTCGTTCAGGTCCCGCCGGACAGTAATCTCCGAGACATTGAGTTCCCGGGCCATGTCGGTGGCGCGGACGCGTCCGTAAAGTCGGAGGTGCTCAAGAATGAGCTGTTGACGGTCTCCTGCGAGCATCGTTTATTCCTTTCCGAACGCAGCGTTGTCACCGTGGTTCCCTGCTGAACCCAGCGTCGTGACCGACATTGCAAATTCGATCATATTCCGATCAAATGATCCTACGTGCAGGATCAGGTCACGACTATCGACACGAGGGACGCCCATGCAGCCGAAGAAGACCGTTTCACGCTCGGCCCGGCTGCTGGGCCAGTTCGAGGTAGCCGGGGAGGTCCTGCTTCTTCAGCTGATGTTCGTGGTGGCCTCACTACCCGTGATAACGATGCTTCCCGCCGCCCTGGCGCTCCAGCGTTCCCTTGGCGATGTCTTCCTGGAAGGCAGGCCGCGGCCGGGGCGGATCTACTGGCAAAACCTCAGATGGGCCGTGGCGCGAAGCTGGAAGGTGGCCCTCCTGCTCCCGCTGTTCACCGTTCTTGCAGCTGCTTCACTCCTTTTTTGGCTCGCCGCAGGCGGCCCGGTGGGAACGGTGGCGCTGAGCATCCTGGTGCCGCTATACGGAGTGGTGGTGGCCGGCTACATCGCCGTCCTCGCAGCCGTTCTCCAAACCACAGGCGCCTTGAAAACAAAGGCCTTCGGCAGCAACGACGGACCCCGGGTGTGGCTGCAGAGTGCCTTGTCCCTGGCCCCGGGCAGGGCCTTACCCCTAGCCGTGTCCGTCGTCGTGATGGCTACCTGGCTGCTGCTGCTGGCCAAGCTCCCAACGCTGGTGCTGGTCGGAACCGGACTGGTACCGGCCGGGCTGGCCTGGTGGGTCGCCGCCCCTTGGGTGCAAAACCGGCGCGCAGAACTCGCCGCCAGCTAACCCACTACGAATGCCCCTGCAGTGGCGAGAAGGCCTCGGTCAGCGCATCCCTTACCGCGCGAACGCTTTCCTTTTCGAGCTCCGAGGAGCACGCGATCGCCACGATGCTGCGGTACGAGCTGCCTGGAAGTGCAGCTGTGGGGCTGTCTGTGGGCCGCAGTCCCATCTGAGGCTCTGGCGCCCGCGTGGATACAGCCCGCAAGCTGGTTAGGAACTACTAATGCTTCGAGACAGGGATGGATCTAAAGTGACTGACGGCGTATTTGGACTGATAGACGAGTGGGGCCCGGAAAAGATCGTTGTCGTCTCCGACCGAAAGTCGGGCATGCGCGGCGTCCTGGTCCTGGACAACACCGCACGGGGAACAGGCAAAGGCGGAACCCGGATGAGCCCCAGCCTCACGGTCCAGGAAGTGGCACGCCTTGCCAGGACCATGACCTGGAAGTGGGCCGCCGTCGATCTCTTCCACGGCGGCGCCAAAGCGGGCATCCTGGGGGACCCTAACGACCCGAACAAGGAAGCGATACTGCGCGCCTTCGCCCGTGCCCTGTCCAACGAGGTCCCTTCCGAGTACGTCTTCGGGCTCGACATGGGCCTCGCCGAGGAGGACGCGGCAATATTTCTCGACGAACTTGGGGACCGCGGCGCATCGATGGGCCTTCCGCGGGCACTTGGCGGACTCCCCTACGACCAGCTAGGCGTCACAGGTTACGGCGTCGCGGAAGCCGCGGAAGCGGCAGCCCAAAACCGGAACATCGCACTTAAGGGATCGCGGGCTTCCATCCAGGGATTCGGCGCAGTGGGTCAGGCCGCAGCCGTGCGCCTCGTGGAGCTGGGAGCCGCTGTCGTGGCAGTCTCGACGGCGGCCGGCGCGGTGCATGACCCCAACGGTCTCGACGTCGACAAGCTCGTAAAACTTCACGCAGGGGCGGGGGACGCCTGCGTACGTCATTACGGATCGGTGCTGCCCGCTGACACCGCACTGACCGTCGACGCCGACATCCTGATCCCCGCCGCTTGCGAAGACACCGTCAACGACGTCATCGCTGCCTCAACAAACGTGAAACTCGTGATCGAGGGGGCCAACCTCCCTACGTCCCCCAACTCCCGCAGGATTCTCCACGAACGGGGCATCGCCGTCGTCCCCGACTTCATCGCCAATGCCGGCGGCATGGTGGCAGCAGCCCACTCCATGGCGGCCAGGTACTCCCCTTTCGTGCTGGAACCGGCGGACATCTTCACCATGATCTCCACGAAACTGAGGGCCAACACCACCGCGGTTTTGGACGAAAGCAACCGTGCCGGCCTGACGCCGCACCAAGCCGCATACGCCCTGGCGCAAAAACGCGTCCTGGAAGCCATGCAGCTGCGCCGACAGGTTCCGAAGACTGCCACCGACACGATCGATGTCCTGGTCTAATAGGACGGGACGTAGTTAGGCGTTGCTTCGCTGTCCGGCTCAACGTTCCCGTCAGGTGCTGAGGTGTTCATTGAGGATTGAGTCTTGGTCTTCCTGCCGTGCGACCTTCCGGTCTGCCATCCTAGGATTCTTAAACCCCTAAAACTGGGGCCGGTTCACGAAATCCTAGGCTTTTTACAAGTTGTTCAGTCGAACATGTGCCGATAGGGAGTGCACGCAAGTTGCCAGGACCGCAGCAGCGTTCGGGACTGGCATAGGCAAACAACTCTAATGAGTGGGGAGGCTAGTGACCAACCCTATACAGGCCGACGTTCAACTCCCGGGGAGAAACGATGCTGGGCTATACATTTTTTCACCTGGGCGGTCGTGGTAGAGGTCGCAGGACTTCCTGGCTTGGCGTGAGGCGGGGAGGTCGTCGCCCGGCTGGTCTCCGTCTTCGCGGGTCGCGGAATCTGCGGCTCCATGCACTGCTGACAGCGCTGCTGCTTGCGCTGGGTGTTCTGGTGGTGCCGGTTACGGCGTCGGCTGCTGAGGGTGATGTTGGGGTTGAGGGTCCGTCGCATACGGGGACGGGGACGCCGACGGGTACGAAGCGGGCCACGAGTGCGTTGTGGTTCAACGACGGGGCCTGGTGGGGGAACCTGTGGGACACTGCCAGCTCGGATTTTCATATCTTCCGGTTCAATGCCGCGACGAGTTCGTGGGTCGATACGGGTGTGGTGACCGACCCGCGGGCGAGCACTCATCATGACGTGTTGTGGGACGGGACGACGTTGTATGTGGCGAGCTATCGGTTCGTCAACGACGGTCTGCCGGCTGAGCCGAACTTCCCGACGACGATGCGGCGTTTCAGCTACGACTCGAGTAACAAGACGTACTCGCTGCAGAGTTCTACAAACATCAACAACTACCGCGTTGAGACCCTGACCATCGATAAGGACTCCACTGGCCGGGTGTGGGCCACGTGGCAGCAGGGGAACCGGATCTATCTGAACGTCACGGGCACGGATGGCAAGACGTGGGGGACGCCGTTCCCGCTTCCTGCGTCGTTGAGCAACGTGTCTGTGGACGACACGGCGGCTGTGATCGCGTTCGGACCCGGCAAGATCGGTGTGATGTGGAGCCGGCAGCTCGGTGACTCCACCGACGGCATGTACTGGAGCTACCACGACGACGGCGTTTCGAACACCGACTGGACCGCTCCTGTGGCGGCGGTGTCGGGGCAGCGCAGCGGTGATGACCACATGAACTTGAAGTGGCTGGACTCCTCGGGTGGTCGGGTTTTCGCCGCTGTTAAGACGTCGTTCACCTCGGCGTCTCAGCCGCTGATCCAGCTGTTGGCATTGAGTGGCACGACGTGGTCGGCGCACACGATCGCCACTGTGTCGGAGTGCCCGAACCGGGTGATCGTCCTGATTGATGAGAGCACGCAGAGGCTGCGTACCTTCGCTAGCTATCCGAAGCCCAGTGGCACGACGAACGCTGGTGCCTGCACTAGCTCGGGGGGTGCGATCTACGAGAAGTCCTCGCCGCTGGACAACATCAGCTTCACCACCGCGAAGACGGCTCGTATCGTCGACGCCGACCAGTATGTCCACAACGTGACGTCGACGAAGCAGAACCTCAACAGTGCGGCGCGGGGCACGGCCAACAGCGGTCTGCTGGTGCTCGCCGATGTGAACGCCACAAGCCGGTACTGGCACTTTTACGACCCCAGCGGGGGCGGCGGTGGTGGTGGTGATACGACGGCTCCGATTTTGCCGGTACGTCTCCTCCGATGGTGACGGGTACGTCTCCGGCTCCTGGTGCGACTGATGTGGCGGTAACGGTGTGGTTCTCGGAGGCGATGGATGCGTCGACGGTCACGTCGGACACGTTTACGTTGAAGGCGGGACGACGACGGTGCCGGCCGCTGTGACGGCCTGTACCTCACCATGGCCGACTTCGACCAGGACGGGGCGCCGGACCTCCTGTCCAAACGCACCGACGGCAGCATGGTGCTGTACCGCTCCACGGGGGCCGGCGGCTTCGTCTCCGAAGCCAGGCGCACGGTGGGCACCGGGTGGAACAGCATCAACAGCATCACAAGGGTGGCCGGATTCACGGTAGGAAGCTCCGGGCTCATGAGCCGGCTCAGCGACGGCCGGCTGGCCCACTACCCCTTCAGCAAGGGCGACTGGGGTGCCCGGACCATCGTCGGCACGGGCTGGAGCCCTACAACATCTTCCGGTAGGACCGGCACGAGCCCCGGAGCCATTCCTCCAGGGCCCGCGGTGGTGGGAATTGGAGCAGTGCTAACTCCGGTCAACTGCTCCGGTCTCTCCGGCCTGCCGGGCGCAGTTGGCGACGCCAGCTCGCTGCTGTCACCCGCCTCCTGGAGGAGGGCAAGGACATCGCGACGCAGCTGGCTGCCGACCACACAACCGAACAGGCCACCGCGGCGCCAGGCACAGCCAAGTGCCGATCCGAAGCTCAATCTGTTGACAGCGTCAACACCCTCTTCCTGACCCATTTTGAGCAGCTCAAAGCGACTGCCGCGCTCCCCAGACAGGGGCGCGGCAACTCTGTGTCCGAACTCGAAGTAGCCGGCGTCCGGGCGTACCCTGCATTCATGGACAAAACATTCAAGATCGAACTGGTGAATGACAACGAGTACGCCGTGCGGTCGGAAGCAGAAGGGCAGACGGTGGAGTCCGTTTTCCGAACCGATCCCGATTACCTTGAAAGCATTGGGCTAGCCGGGGCCGAGGGGAAACGGGTTGTCGAGGAAACTGCCCGCTTCCTCGCCGAGCACCAACCAGTGATCGACTTCCCTTCCATGGTCGATCTTGAAGACATCGCTGCCGCTTATGAAGATTATCCCCAGCAATTACGGACTCGCCTTGGAAAGAGCAGTCAGGCTTGAGAAGTTCCCTGCGCATCTGCAGCCGCTAGGCAAGCGGGTCGCATTCGGCCAGGAACTTTCAGCACCGAAGAGATCAGGGCGATGTCCTGCCCGTCCGATACGAGTCGGACAGGCTTCTTTACGGTTACGGTCATCGACTGAGCGTCGGATCGGCAGGCGTGGCCACTCCAATCGCACAGTAGCTGCCGGGTCGCCCCGATGGCCGTGATTACGACTGGCTGGCGCTCAGAAGCTGAGGGCCTGCAGCTTGGCGGCCCCAGAGTATTTCCAGGCGGTGTCGGCTGCACCTATGCGGGTCGCTGCGGGGACGGCGCTGGACCGGTAGAGCTGCTGGGTGAATCTCTTTTCACGAAAGCGTGCAGGTTGGGCTTGGTCGCGGAGACGCGTTTGGCACGTGGGCTTACTGGTCCGCTGCACGGCTAAAACCACGCACTTACCGCCGAATCTGGCCGTTACTTGTTAAGCAGGTGACGATCTTTGCATTAGGAATCGTCACCTGTCAAACTGGTGATATGAAACATTCGTTTGTGTGCGGCAATCCGGCCCTCGACTTCGCCGCAACGGTGCGCTCACGACTCGAAACGCCGCTGGAGATGTTTTCCTCGCCTGAGAGCCTCAATTCCTGGTTCCGTGAATCCGGGATCGTCGACGGGGACACGAACTGCGAACCGGCCGATCTTGAGCAGGCCCTCGTGATCCGAGAGGCTATCTACTCCCTCGTTCACGCCAAAGTAGCCGGGGATGGCTACGACGGGGACGCCCTCTCGATCGTGAACGATACCGCCCGCACACCGCCTGTCACCCCCCAGCTCACGCCGAACGGGCGAGTAACGGAAGCAACCCCAATGGAGGCGCTGTCAACTGTGGCACGACATGCCATCGAGGTCCTCAGCGGATCCGATGCGCCGCTGCTCAAGGAGTGCGCGAACCACGAGTGCACGCGGGTCTACATCGATCGGTCCCGGGGGGCGCGTCGGGAGTGGTGCGCCATGGATCCCTGCGGCAACAAGATGAAAGCGGCCGCATACCGCGCCCGCAAGAGGGAAGACAAGCTCGCCTCGGCGACCGCGAAGTAACCCGCCGCGCCTCCCCTTCACGCTCAGTCACCCCCGCTGGCGGCGGAACTGTGCCACGAGGCCGAGCAGTGCGAGGACGACAGTCGCGCCTCCATATCCGACAACCGTCGGTATGAGACCAAGTGGACCGGCGAGCTGGCCAGCGATGATGACTGGCAGGCCGAAGGCGATGTAGGCGACAACGTATATTGTGGCGACGATGCCTGCCCTCTGCTGGGGGCCGGCCAGCGGCATGATCAGGCGCAGTGATCCGGAAAAGGCCGCGCCGAAGCCGATGCCCGTGATGACCAGGCCAGCGATCATGAGTGCCAGGCTTCCAGCGAGCACTCCGGTCACGACGCCGATGGTCCCGGCGATGGACGCGTAGATGCCAAGAGTCACTCCGCGCCGGGGGCTAAGCCGTCCTAAGGCGACAGCCACGACGGCGGCAGTTGCCGGCGCAATGAAACCGCTGAGGCCGTTGACCAGGCCGCTGTTCAGGTGGAAGACGTTGCGTACGATTGTCGGCGCGAGTCCAAGGGAAAGACCTGCGAGCATCCAGATTGTGGCTATCACGGGGGCGGCCGCGGCGAATTCTTTTCGGGCAGCCAGCGGCACAGAGGCGCGCGGGATCAGGGAACGTATTGCTCCGGGCGTACGGATCACACTCTCGGGAGAGAGCCCGACGACGAGGATTCCCAGGATGGTCACGATCGTGAGGACGGTAAAAATGATCGTGTTTGCCTCGGGCGTGAACTGAATGGCGAACCCCGCAAGCAATGCGCCGGCGGCGAGCCCGCCGGTCATGCCGACGCTGCCAAGAATGCTGCCCAATTTCTTTCGGTTCGGCGGGGCGAGTTCGGCCAGAGCAGCTGTGAATGCACTGGTGGCAGCCCCTGTGGCGAGTCCCTGCACGACTCGTGCGGCGATCACCCACCCAATGTCGGGCGCTACCAGGAACATGAGAGTCGAAACGAGCTGAACAAGGAGCGCTCCGAGCAGCACGGGTCGCCGCCCGACATGGTCAGAGAGTGAACCGACTGTCAGGAGGGCCGCGAGGAAGCCGACCGCGTAGACGGCGAACGCCAGAGTCAGTACCGCGGCGGGAAATTCCCACCGCTCTCGGTAGAAAGCGAGCAGTGGCGTCGGCGCACCCGCCGCCAGGTACAGACTGATGAAGGTGACGGCGCTCCCCGCGAAAGCCAACTTGGCAGGAAGCCTGGGGCGACTGCGCGCAGGCGACGTACGGGGGTCGACGGATGTTTGAGTGGATGACATGTGGGGTTCCTGTTCAGCCGGCCAAAGCGACGGCGGCCTGTCGGCGGTTTGTTCGTTGTGGTCCGGCGCCCCGGAGGCAGCGCGGCGCTGATTGATCAGACGTGCCCCTGCTCGATCCAGTTGCCGTTTGCGGCAATTTCGAGATCGTCGATCCCGAGCTGCGCATCGGATTCGGTATGCGGTCCGATAACGACGGGAATGTCCGTTCCGCGCTTCACGAGCCGCAACGGGCCGCCGTCGTCGGACTGCAAATACCGGTTGCCCCACTGCATAAGCGCGAACACCGCCGGCATGAGATCTGCACCCTTCGGCGTCAGCACATACTCATAGCGCCTCCGCTTGCCCTCTTCCTGGTACGGACGCTTTTCGCAGAGGCCAATATCCGTAAGTTGCTTGAGCCGGGCCGAAACTATGGCATCGGTACCTTTTGTCCGTCGCACGAAGTCGTCGAATCGGGTGGTGCCGTAGAGGGCCTCCCGCAGAATGAGCATCGAGGACCGGGTCCCGATGACTTCCATGGTCATGGCGATGGAGCAATTCTCCGCGCGCCAGGCGCCCCGATCCTCGAGCGCGCCATTGAGTTTGACTGACATTGACCGACCTGCCTGACTTGCGTTTGTAGTAGTTAGAGCCTAAAAGCTGACTACCAAAATGTCAAGTTAGAGCACTGAGGGAGCGTTGGGTACAAGTCACCGCCTTGACGGGTGACGGAATACCATGTCACTATCGTTACCAGTTGAACCGGTGACGCAGAAGTGGTGACCGCATTCTTCAGCACTTCCCCAAGAATCCCGCCCGTCCCCCGGCAGCGGAAGCACATAGACCGTCAATGCCCACTGAGAAGGAACCACAAATGGCGCAGTCCACCACCGAGATACTGACAGACGCACTTAAGCAGGCGGCGACCGCTCACGGTGTTCACGAAGCCGAGGTCCTGGGCGGCGTCCACGACACACAATGGCCGCAGTGGTACGCCGAGCACATGACACGCACGCTCGCCAAAGCAGGACACCGGCTCACCGCCGACTAAGACCTCCGACCCAGGCAAGAGGCACCGCCTGGTGCCGTTGAAACTTGAAGTACTGTTCGTTCCCGTTTCCGACGTCGACCGGGCCAAGGCCTTCTAACGAATCGCTCGGATTCCGCGTCGATATCGACTACATCGCCAGCGAAGACTTCCGCGTGGCGCAGCTGACCCCTCCCGGTTCGGAAGCATCCATCATGATCGGCAAGAGCATCACCGGCGCCGCACCAGGATCAAGCCAGAACCAGCTTTTCGCCGTGACGGACATCCTCGCGACCCGCGCCGACCTTGTCGAAAAGGGCGTCGACGTCTCCGAGGTATTCCACTTCGCGGACGGATTCATCTTCCACCTCGACAACCAGTACCGGGTTGCGGGCCCGCATCCGGAACGCGCCGACTACCAGTCCTTTGCCTCCTTCAGCGATCCGGACGGCAACAGCTGGCTTCTTCAGGAAATCAACGTCCGGGCACCCGGACGATGAGCACCCACAACGGATCAGCGGAATATGACCTGATCGTGCTCGGCGGCGGTGCCGTGGGCGAGAACATCGCCGACCGCGCCGTCCAGGGCGGCCTGACCGCCGTGATTGTCGAAAATGAGCTCGTCGGTGGCGAGTGCTCCTACTGGGCATGCATGCCCTCAAAGGCGCTGCTGCGCTCTGCCCAGGTGCTGCGCGCGGCCCGGCAGGTTCCCGGGGCCGCCCAGGCGGTGACCGGTGAACTCGACGTGCAGGCCGTGCTGGCACGCCGGGACTCTTTCGCCAGCAACTGGTCCGACAGCGGGCAGGTGAAGTGGCTCGACAGCGCAGGGATTGCCCTCGTGCGCGGTCACGGCCGGGTGACGGGTACAAAGGAGGTCACCGTCACGGGCATGGACGGTTCGACCACGGTGCTTACCGCCCGCCACGCCGTTTCCATAGCCACCGGATCAGCTGCGCTCCTGCCCGACATTGACGGACTCATTGAGGCAGCGGGCTGCTCTCAGGCATGGAGCCGTTCGCTGGTGAGCTAGTTGCGGAAGCCCTCCGTGCGCAGGGTGTCCAAGTCATGCTCGAGACGAAAACCACCCGCGTCACCCGGGACGAAAGCGGCGTCATCCTTGAGACCGGTGACGGCAGGACCATCTCCGCCCAGGAAGTGCTCGTCGCGGCCGGCCGTACACCCCGCACTGGAGATATCGGACTCGATTCGGTCGGGCTCAAGTCCGGGGCGTGGATCGAGACTGACGACACCATGCTGGTTCCGGGATTCGACTGGCTCTATGCTGCCGGGGACGTGACGAATCGGGCCCTGCTCACCCACCAGGGGAAATACCAGGCCCGTGCAGCCGGTGACGTCATCGCAGCCCGCGCGGCCGGAGCAGCGGTATCCGATGCGCCGTGGGGAACGCATGTGGCGACGGCCGACCATGAGGCGGTGCCGCAGGTCACGTTCACCGACCCCGAGATCGCATCGTTCGGGCTCACCGCCGCGGCAGCGCGTAGGAACGGCTACGACATCCGGGTTGTCGACTACGAAATTGGGCACGTCGCCGGCGCCAGTGTGCGGGCCGACGGCTACGCCGGTACCGCGCGGATGGTTGTCGATGAAAAACGCAAGGTCGTGCTTGGCATGACCTTCGTCGGTCCTGACGTGAGCGAATTGCTGCAGGCCGCGACCATTGCGGTCGTCGCAGAAGTGCCGGTCGACCGATTGTGGCATGCCGTACCGGCCTACCCGACGGTCAACGAGGTCTGGCTCCGGCTTCCCGAAGGTTACGGGCGGCCGTCCCCGTCCGCATCCGATGAACCCCGCGAAATCCTCCGAACCGGAAGACTTTGATGGCCCTTTCGGCACACGAACAGAATCTGATTGAGCAGCTCGAGAAGCAGTTCAAGGACGAAGACCCCAAATTCGCCAAGGCGATGGAACAAGTGCCCGCCCGTAACCGCTCCGCCCTCCACATCGTCACCGGGGCAGCTACTATCGTGGCTGGCTTTCTGCTCCTGCTGCTGGGCGCAGCACTGCAGGGCCCCGTTCCGAACATCCTGGTCGGTGTCCTCGGTTTTGCCGTGATGGTCGTCGGAGCGCATCTCGCCATGCGACACACTTCGGTAACCAAAAACGAAGCACCTGCGCCGACCCCTGAAACGCGGAATCGGTCGAAAGGACAAAAGCGGGCACGGAACGACGTCCCTTCAGGGACGCGTTCGGAGACTGGGCCTTGTGGGGTCTGTTTTGGTGGGTGTGACACTGGACCGGCGGCTAGCATGTACCCGTGCACCTCCGAGCCAGTGAATGGCACCCCTCATCCAACGTTTCAGAGCAGGCACCGGGTGTCGTTTTCGTCGAAGGACCAGCCTCCAACTGGATCGTGGTCCGCGACGAGACTAGGTTCATGCTCATTGACAGCGGTTACCCCGCCGACCGAGCGTTCGTCCTTGAGTCCATCCGCCACCTGGGCTTGCAGCCAGCCGACGCTCAGACCGTGCTCATCACCCACGGTCACGTCGACCACACCGGCTCTGCGGCCTACTTCTCCACAACATACGCAACGCCGGTCTTGTGCGCCCCGGAAGAACTGGCCCATGTCCAAGGGAGGGAAAAGCACCAAGTCACGTTCGGTCAGGTCATCGTCCGGGCTTGGCGCCCCCGTGTCTTCCGCTGGATGATCCACGTCATCAAGGCAGGAGCCCTGAAGGCGAAGCCTGCAACCCGTGCCCAGGCTTGGGACACCGAGAGGCTCCGGAGCCTGCCCGGCAGCCCGGAAGCGATCCTGCTTCCGGGCCACACCCCGGGCAACGTCTCCCTCCTTCTTCCCGAAGCAGGAGCGATCGCCGTCGGCGACTCGTTTGTTAGCGGTCATCCACTGAGCCGCAAAACCGGACCCCAGATGCTCCACCGGATGTACCACACAGACCCCGCCGCGGCCTTCGCGGCAACTCACCGCCTGGACGGCATCAACGCCTCAGTGATACTTCCCGGCCATGGCCCCGCAATGCGCATGCCCCTGGCCGAAGCCTTGGCGGCGTTGCGGGGCTCCCCTCCCCCGGATGGAAACCCGGGGGTGTTGGGACCGAGCCGGAATTAGCGGCCTACTTGTGCATGGCCTCATGGATTTGAAGCGCAAACCAAAGCTGCGCCAGCGAGGACGTTTCGGTCATGTCGAGGCCCGTCAATTCGCTGATTTTTCGGATGCGGTAGATGACGGTTTGCCGGTGCGCGAACAGTGCCGCCGCTGTCTTCTGCCATGACCTTTGGGTGTCCAGATAGGTCCGCAGAGTCACGATGAGGTCCCCCTCCTGGCTCTGTTCGTACGCGAAGATCGGACCCAGCAGCCGCTCCACCAACGCGGTCCCTTCCTCGAAGCTCGTCAGTCCCAGCCACGAGGGCCCCTCGGCGTACCGGGCCAGATTCATGGCATTGCCCTTGGCCGAGCCGAGCGCCCACAGCGACTCCTGCAACGCACGCTGGATCCCGGGCGCCGACGTCGGCGAGCTGATGCCGATCCGGACCTCGGTACCCGCGCAGTGGATCAGAATCTCGTCGGTCACCGCCGCCGACACGGCCACATGAAGTGTGTTGAAGCGCCGCAGGCACGCGGCCGGAAAGCCGTGACGCCACAGTTCGACGTGGACGTTCGCCAGCCGCTCGCCGTCGTCGGCCGATATCGAAATCATCAGGAAATCCTGCGCCGGAACATCAAAAGCAGTGAGCCGGCTCTCCAGTTCCGCCGTTCCCAGCCGGCCGTCGACCGCCTGCAACAGGAATTCGCCCGCCAGTCGGTGCTGGCTTTCCAGGGACAGGACTTTTCGTGAAAGTTCCAGCCCCAGCACCGTTGCCGCATGCAGAAGCACGACGGCGTCCGGGTGCGGATCGCCTTTGGGCAGCACCACCAGGAGCGCATTGGCGTGCGTGGGAATATCCATCATCAACACATGCCTGTCCCGCAGCCGATGCCACTGGAACTTCTTCCCGGCCAAGGATATCCGCCCGGTCAGCGCGGCCAATTCGGCCTGCACGAAATCCGGCAGCGGCTGGCCCTCCGGGTGCCACGGATGAAGGCAGCGCCGGTCCACGACGAACAGATCTGCGTCGAGCTCCGCCGCGAGGCCCCGAAGAAGGCCTTGCAAGTGGTCCTCGGATGTTCCAGCAGTGCGGAGAAGGTCGTAAATCCGGGCTGTCTGGCGCAGGCGCCGCGATTCCTCCAACAGGGACGATTCAGCCACGGTCCGCGCGATGGCGATGAACGGCAGCGGATAGGGCACATTGATCAGCGGCAGCGGCAGCTTCTCACAAGCCGCCAGGAACTCCGGCAGCAGCTCCGGCGCGTGCATCTTCTCTCCGATGGCCAGCGCACTGGCGCCCGCATCCACCAGCGCCTCGGCGAGCGCAGCCTGACCGGCAGCATCGGCCGGGATGGAGAGGCCGTTGGTCATCATCAGCTCGCCGCCGGTGACCCATTCCCACAGCCTCGGCAGATCAGACGTGTGGGCCCATGTGATCCGGTTGCCGCTGCCTGCGGATCCGGCGAGCAGCGTGAGTCCCAGCTGGGGTTCCGCCACGAGTTCGGCCACGGTGATCGCCATGGAATTGTGCTCCCCACTTCCTGGTTTCCGGCCCACCCCGAGTCGATTAGACATATGTCTAAGAGACTCGGCCATTTGTAGTCAATCTACCGCTATACGCCGTGATGCGCGTCACCAAGAATTGGATTACCTACTTCCCGCTCAACGGCGAGCGATCCACACCTCCCCACCGAAATGCCGCCGACGCCACCGCCCGGCAGCACAGTTACCGAAGGATCCCGGCATGACAACGCACAAGCCCATCGGCCCCGTCGACGCAACAAAAGTCCCCCGGTATGCGGGCCTCGGCACCTTCGCCAGGCTTCCCCAAATCGACCGCGTTCCGGACTACGACATTGCGATCGTCGGCGTACCGTTCGACGGCGGAACGTCCTACCGCCCCGGCGCCCGTTTCGGTCCTGCCGCAGTCCGCGAAGCCTCCCGGCTGCTGCGTCCCGGGTACCACCCCGAACTGGACGTTGAACCGGTCTACGAAGCCCAGGTTGTGGATGCCGGCGACATCGCCTGCACGCCTTACGACATCACACGGGCAGTCCGCGAAATTGAAGAGCAGGCGCTGCCACTGATCAGTGAGGACAGGAAGCTCATCTCAATCGGCGGCGACCACACCATCGCCCTCCCGATGCTGCGGGCCTTGAACACGGTCCACGGACCCGTTGCTTTGCTGCACTTCGACGCCCACCTGGACACGTGGGACACCTACTTCGACCAGCCGGTCACCCACGGAACCATCTTCCGGCGGGCATTCGAGGAAGGCCTCCTGGTGGAAGACAAGTCCATGCACGTCGGCATCCGCGGGCCGGTCTACGACCGCAATGACTTCCTCCGCGACCACGAATTCGGCTTCCAGATCATCCGCTGCTCGGACCTGGACGTGATCGGCGTCCCGGCAGCCATCCAACAGGTCAAGGAGCGGCTCGGCGACAGCCCCGTCTACGTCTCCATCGACATCGACGTCCTGGACCCGGCCTACGCACCGGGCACCGGCACCCCTGAGATGGGCGGGCTCCACTCCCGCGAACTCCTGGCCCTTCTCCGCGGGCTGAACGGCATCAACATTGTGGGCGCCGACGTCGTCGAGGTCGCTCCGGCCTACGACCACGCAGACATCACCACAGTCGCCGCGGCCACCCTCGTCTTCGATCTGCTCGCCTTGATGGTGAACCGCAGCAAGGCCGGAACCAACACCGTCCGTGAACTGCAAACAGCCTCCTGGAGCGCATCATGAGCACTCGGACCACTCCCGTCGCCGCGGCCGAAGTACCCCGGCTCGAGGACAAGACCATCCAGCCCATCCCCGCGAACGAACGCCACGGGAAAGCCCGGGACCTCTTCACCATATGGTTCGGTTCCAACATCATGATCATGACCATCGTGACCGGCGGCCTCGCCACCACGGTATTCGGCCTCCACTTTGTGCCCGCAATCGTGGGAATCATCATTGGAAACGTGGTCGGCGGCATCTTCATGGCTCTGCACTCCGCCCAAGGCCCGCAACTGGGCGTGGCGCAGATGATCCAGACCCGCGGCCAGTTCGGTTCCTACGGGGCGCTGTTGATCGTTGTGATCGTAGTGATCATGTACGTCGGGTTCTTCGCCGCGAACCTGGTCTTCGGCGGCGAAGCCATGGCCGCAGTCAACCCGGGCATCAGTGTTGACGCCGGCATCATTATCATCGGCATCGTGAGCGTCACTGCAACGATTTTCGGCTACCGGCTCATTCACGCCTATGCACGCATTCTGAGCTTCGTGGCCGGCGTGGCGCTGTTGCTGGCCTTCGCCTGGATCCTTTTCGTCCAGGGCCTGCCAGCCAGCTTCCTGGACCAGGGAGACTTCAACTGGGTTGGGTTCATGGGCACCATCTCCGTATCCGCCCTGTGGCAGCTCGCCTACGCTCCCTACGTTTCGGACTACTCCCGCTACATGCCCCAAGGCACCGGCTCGGCCCCGGCATTCTGGGCGTCCTACTCAGGCTGCGTTCTGGGGACACTCTTCCCGATGGTCCTGGGCGCCCTGGTGGGTACCCTTGCAGTGTCCATGAGCAACGATGCCGGCAACGTCGAAATCGTCGGCAGCCTGGGAGCATTCCTCCAGCCCTGGACCCTCATAATCATCGGAATCTTCTGCCTCGGCGTCGCGGCGTCGAACGCCATGAACCTCTACTGCGGCGTCCTGTGCAGCCTTACCATCGGGCAGACGTTCAAGCCCAACTGGTTGCCCCATGCCAAGACCCGAAGCATCGCGGCGATCATCCTCTTCACGCTGGCGGTCCTGATCGCGCTGTTCGCACGCGACAATTTCATCCTCTTCTATACGAACTTCCTCTCCTTCCTCATGTACGTGCTGGTTCCCTGGACCGCCATCAACCTGGTGGACTACTACCTTCTCCGGCACGGCGACTACAGGGTTGAAGACTTCTTCAAGCGCGACGGCGGCGTGTATGGACGGTTCAACTGGATCGCCATCGGCTCTTACCTAGCCGGCGCCCTGATTCAGGTTCCGTTCTCCGCAACGGCGGTCTACACCGGCCCGCTGGCCGCGGCGATGGGCGGCGTGGACATCTCCTGGATCGTCGGACTGGTGGTTGTAGCCCCGCTCTACTACTTTGCTGCGCGCGTGTTCCGCAAGAAGTCGGATGCCGCCCCCTTTCAGACCCCCGAACTCGCAACTGAACTGATTTGACGCACCGCGGGCCAACGGCCCGCACCCCACCACGGGCCATCCGCCCGCGCCCCACATTCACTCCCGACGCCGCGACCGGCGAAGAAAGCAAAGGCGAAACATCATGACACTCACCAACACCGAACAGTTCTCTGTCCGACGCTCCCGCGCAGACCATAGCGCCGACGATCACAGCCTCGCAGGCGTGCTGCCTCTCCCTCTGCCTCCCGGCGGGCACTTCATTGGAGGCTCGTTTGTTCCGGGTTCGTCCACCCAGCTCATCGACGTCGTCGATCCCACCACTGAGCAGGTCATCGCGTCCGTCCAGGCCGGCACAGCGGCAGATGTTGATTCCGCTGTTGACGCCGCGGTGGCGGCCCAGAAGTCCTGGGGCGTCACCACCCCGAAGGAACGCTCCGAGGTGCTGAACCTGATCGCCAACATCATCGAAGCCAACCGGGAAGCCTTTGAAATCATCGAGTCAGCCAACACCGGTAAACCGCGAACCGTCGCGGAGGACGACGTCTCAAGCACCATTGACACTTTCCGCTTCATGGCCGGCGCTTCCCGCACGCTGACCTCCATGGCCGGTGGTGATTACGCAAGCGGGCACACTTCGGTCATCCTCAGGGAACCCGTGGGCGTCGTCGGCGTCATCACCCCGTGGAACTACCCGCTGCTGATGGCCGCCTGGAAGATCGCGCCCATCCTGGCTGCAGGCAACAGCATCGTCCTGAAGCCTTCCGAGCAGACGCCGCTGTCCACGCTCAAGCTCGCAGAACTCGTGGCCGGCCGCATTCCCGATGGGATTCTCAACGTCGTGACGGGACAAGGCCGAACCGTCGGGCAGCGGCTCGCCGACCATCCTGACATTGCCCTCGTCGCCCTGACAGGGAGCGTCGTCAGCGGACAGGCCGTGGCGGAGACCGCGGCCAAGTCGGTCAAACGCGTCCATCTGGAACTCGGCGGCAAGGCTCCGGTTGTTGTCTTTCCCGACGCGGACCTCCGGGCGGCCGCCGCCGGGGTGCGGAATGCAGGCTTCTGGAACGCCGGTCAGGACTGTGGCGCCGCCTGCCGCGTACTCGTGCACGAGTCGGTGGCTGAGGAGTTCACCGAGCATCTGGTGCGCGAAGTCAGCACGTTGGTGGTAGGAGCTCCCGGGGCCGGCAACGACGTGGAAATCGGTCCCATGATTTCGCACCCGCACTTCGAACGCGTGCAGGAATCCCTGGCCGAGGCCAAAGCCGCTGGCCTGAACGTGGCCATCGGTGGTTCGGCCCTGGAAGGCCCCGGCTACTTCATCGAGCCCACAGTAATCAGCCACGTGCCCGCCGGGGCACCCATAGCTACCCAGGAAATCTTTGGTCCCGTGGTCACGGTCGAGACCTTCAGTTCCACTGAGGAGGCCGTCACCCGGGCAAACGAGAGCCCCTACGGCCTTTCGGCCTCGGTGTGGACCCGGGATTCGGGCCTCTCCCTGAGCGTTCCGAAGCAGCTCGATTTCGGCACCGTCTGGGTCAATTCGCACCTTGTGTTGGCTTGCGAGGTACCGTGGGGCGGATTCAAGGGATCCGGCTACGGGCGCGACCTCTCGCTGTACGCCTTGGACGACTACTCCCGCACCAAGCACGTCATGATCAACCACAGCGCATGAGCGTTCAGACCAGCATCGGAGCTCAGCAATGACCACCACGAACCTTCCCAACAACGCGGCGTTGGCGCGCGCCGCAACGCCGTCCGCTCCCTTCGGGACGGACGTAACGTGGACCAACTGGGGCGGAAACCAGAGCGCCACGCCGGCTTTCACCGTGCGGCCGCGGACTGAACAGGAAGCGCTCGACGCCGTTCGCTTCGCCATCCGCGAAGGCCTCCCTGTGCGGGCGGTCGGCTCAGGACATTCGTCCTCCCCGCTGGTCCAGACCGGCGGCGTCCTGATGGACATGTCGGCGCTCTCAGCAATCACCGGAACTGACAAGGGCCGGCGTCGTGCCAGGGCCCTGGCGGGCACCACCATCAGCGCCTTCGGCGATCCACTGTGGGAGCAGGGGCTGGCACTGGGCAACCAGGGCGACATCGACAAGCAGCAGATCGCCGGAGCGCTCTCAACCAGCACTCACGGCTCCGGCAAGGACCTGGGCAGCTTTTCGTCAAGCCTTCGCTGGGTCAAGCTGATCAACGGCTACGGCGAAATCGTCGAAATCGGTGAAGGCCAGCTCCGCGAACTCAGGGCGGCGCAGGTGGCTTTGGGGACGCTGGGAGTTTTCCTGGAGGTCGAGCTGGCGGTCGAGGACCGCTATTACCTGCAGGAGGAGATTACGTACCCCACCTGGTCAGAGACCGCGGCAACATGGCAGACCGACATCGATGCCAACAGGCATTACTCGTTCCTCTGGTGCCCGGAAGACGGTTCATGCGAACTCCTGGACCTTCCCGGAGCACCCGGCCAGAGCATGGCGAACCGCAGTTACACCAAGCGTTACAACATCGCCCAGGTCCAGGACGAGCGTGAGATTTCGCGCACGGAGGGCGCCCGGCTGGACCGGTCGTACCGCATCTACCCGGGCGGATTCACCACACCGTTCCATGAACTCGAGTACTTCGTTCCCAGCGAGCACGGGCTGGCGGCCGTCGAGGCTGTCCAGGAGCTGATCCGCACCAAGCATTCCGCCCAGAGGTATCCCGTTGAGGTCCGCTGGGTGAAAGCCGATGAAGGCTACATGTCCCAGTTCCAAGGACGGGACACAACCGTCATTACCCTGACAACCGAGCCCGGAACTGACTACTGGCCCTTCTTCCGGGATGCTGATGCGCTGCTGCAGGAATTCGAGCCGCGAGCACACTGGGGCAAGATCCACTTCATGACCAGGAAGCGCCTGGAACGTCTCTACCCGGAACTTGACACCTTCATTCAAATACGCCGGGAGTTCGACCCCCGCGGAATATTCCTTAACGACCACACCCGAGCCCTTGTAGGCTAAATCAGCAATCCGGTGTATGCCCCAGAGCCGTGCTCTGGGGCATACTTATTGGCCACCGATTTGCAGGCGAACTGTGCACCCGTCGGCCGGCCGCGCCAGCGGACACCCAAAGGGGCTGAGAGCCGCTACCCCTGGCTCACCGCGTCTGGGGAACCTGCGTCCACGGTGCGCCCGGATCGGCCTCTTCGGCGGCAGCGGCCATGATGGATTCGGCCAGACTCGTGTCGTGGCGAGAGATTAGATAATGCACCGCGGCCGCCACGAGTGCTCCGAGGAACCAAGAGAACGCCGAGAAGGCGCCAAATACCGGAACCAGGGCGAAGACCACCGCCGGGACGGCCGAGACGACAAACGAGATGACCGCTTTCTGGTTCCAGCCGCCTGTATAGGTGTAGTACCCCTGTTCCCTGAACAGGTCTCGAACCAGCACCTGCTGCCTGCGGAGCACATAGTAGTCAACCATGATGATCCCGAACAGCGGCCCGAGCAGCGCCCCGAGCCCGCCGAGGAACAGGTTAATCACGACCGGACTATTGAACAGGTTCCAAGGCGTAATGACGAGGGCGATCATTGCGGCCATCAGGCCACCGCGCCTGAAATCAATCCGCGCGGGCCAGACATTCGCGAGGTCGTAAGCCGGCGAGACGAAGTTTGCCACCACATTGATCCCCAGCGTTGCCACAGCGAAGGTGACAGCGCCAAGCAGAAGCGCCCAAATACTGTCGATCCTCCCAACGATCTCTACCGGGTCGTAGATGTACTCCCCATACACCTTGAACGTTCCGGCGGTGACAACGACGGAGACCACGGAGAAGGCGATGAAGTTCACCGGCAGCCCCCACAGGTTCGCCGTGCGCACTGCTTTGCGGGAGGGCGCGAACCGGGAAAAGTCGCAGAAGTTGAGCATCAGGGTGGAGAAGTACGTCACCGTCAGCGCCACGGCGGCGAAGAAGGCGTGTGTGACCCCCCATTCCGCCGTGCCTCCCGGCAGGTCGAGTGAAATATTCCACCCCGCATTGATCAGGATGTAAACGACCAACAGGCCCATCACCGCCCAGACTGCCGGACCGGCCCAGTCCTGAAACCTCCGGATCGTCTCCATGCCGTTTCGAAGCAAAAGAAGCTGGAGCGACCACATCAACAGGAAGGCCAGCCAGCCCAGGGTGGATTCGCCCAGGAAATTGTTCTCGGTCAGGCCTTGCAGTTCGGGCCAGATCTTGAGGGCGATGATGATGACGGCACGGGAGGCCAGCCAAGTCTGGATGCCGTACCAGGCAATCGCGACCAGGGCACGAAGCAGTGCGGGAAGGTTGGCACCGAACGTTCCAAACGAGATCCTGGCGAGCACGGGGTACGGAACTCCGGTCTTCTGGCCGGCGTATCCGGAGAAGTTCATCAGGACAAAAACGATCACAATCCCCGCAACCAGGGCAAGGAACACCTGCCAGGCACCAAGGCCCAACGCGAAGAGCCCCGCAGCGAACGTGTAACCGCCGAGCGAATGTATGTCCGACATCCACATCGCAAACAGTGAATAGAAACCCCATGTGCGATGCTCGGCCGGTGCGAGGTCTTCGTTGTACAGACGCCGGCTGACCCCCGGCGGAATCGCGTGAGACACCTACTCCTCACTTCCCAAATGTCCACACGCTGAACGCAAGATTGAAGCCCGTACCAGCATGGGATCCGATGGCGCACCCATTGCTGCCAATATACTCAGCTTGGCCATAGGGAAACAGATCCACAATCTCTGGCCGCGTAACCCGGAAACAATGATGAAACTGGCTCAAGAGCGCGACGCGCGCACCGCCTTACTTTCGTATTGGTTGGGTGCGCCGGTAAATTTGAGGCGATGATTCAGATTGACCACGATGACCCCGCGCGCCGGGATGTCCACCAACTCCTGAGCGAGCACCTGGCGGACATGTTCGCCACTTCGCCGGCCGAAAGTGTGCACGCGCTGGACCAATCAGCGCTGTCCGGACCGTCGATCACGTTTTGGACGGCCCGCGAGGAAGGCGAGCTCCTGGGGTGTGGCGCGCTCAAACTCCTCGAATCCGCGCACGGCTCAGCGAAGCACGGCGAAATCAAGTCCATGCGCACCACAGCAAGTGCGCGGGGACGCGGCGTCGCCACCCTCATGCTCAGGCACATCCTGGACGAAGCCCGGAGCCGAGACTACGGGCGCATCTACCTTGAGACAGGAACCGAGGAGTACTTCGCTCCCGCACGGCGGCTGTACGCCCGCAACGGATTCACCGAGTGCCAGCCTTTTGCCGACTACGCCCTGGACCCAAACAGCGTTTTCATGGAACTCCGCCTCTAGCGAAAGACTGACCCGGTCATGATGCGAGGTCAGTGCTGAGGCTTAGATGGTGATCACGACTTTCCCGCGGGCCTTGCCGGCGTCGAAGTAGCGCATCGCGTCGGGAACCCGCTCCAGTGGATAAGTACGATCGATTGCAGGGACAATCGTGCCCTTTTCCAGGAGGTCGGCGAGGTGTTCGAGGTCCGCTGAACTTTCTGTGCCAATGACCATGGTCAGCCGCTGACGGATGAACGGGGACAGCGCCAGGGCACGGAATTGCCGGTCCAAACTGCCGGTCCAGGACCCGCCTTCCTCGCCGCCGGTAATGACAGCCGTGCCGGTTGTGGTGAGCGCCCGGCGGAGGCGTGACAGGGTGGGGTTCCCGGCGATGTCCAGGATCACGTCGTAGTGTTCGGTGCCGTCGGCGAAGTCCTGCCTGGTGTAGTCGATGACGTGCTCGGCGCCGAGGGAGCGTACCAGGTCCATTTTCATTCCGCTGCAGACGCCGGTGACCACGGCCCCTGCCGCCTTGGAGAGCTGCACTGCGTAGCTGCCGACCCCGCCCGAGGCCCCGAGGATCAGTACCTTGTGTCCCGGCGCTATTGGGCCGGCGGTTCGGATTGCTTGCAGTGCGGTGCAGCCGGAAACCGGAACTACCGAGGCCTGTTCGAAACTGATGTTCGCCGGTTTACGGGCGAGTTGGTTTTCGCGGGCCGTGGCGTACTCAGCGAAGGAGCCCTTCCCGACGCCGAAGACTTGGTCCCCGGTGGCGAAGCGGGTGACTGCCGCTCCCACGGCCGTCACGGTGCCGGCCAAGTCCAGCCCCGGGACAGGGTTTTTGGGGACGCGGACGCCGTAGGCCAGACGCAGCGCGTAGGGCAAGCCCGTGGTCACATGCCAGGTCCCGCGGTCCAGCCCTGCTGCGTGGACCCGAACCAGCACTTCGTCTTCTGCAATCTTCGGCTTGGGGATCTGCGCCATGTGCAGGACATCGGCGGAGCCGTAGGCCTCCTGCACGATGGCCCGCATCGTGACCTCCGCCGCGGTCGAGCCGCTCGAACGAGGACTCTGCTGAGCTTGCTGACCAGGGGTCATGGCCGTTCCTTTCAAACATTTGTGGTGTGCAGCCCACCGATTCGTACGCTGTACTAAGGAGAATATCGTACAATGTACTAAAGTGCTACAGCCCAAAGGAGTTTCAGTGTCGACCACTTCGCCGCCCGCCCCCCGGAAGCGACATCCGCTCAGCCGGGAGAAGGTGCTCGAGTGCGCCTTGGACCTCGCCGATGAGTTGGGAATCGGCGCACTGACCATTCGCTCGCTCGCCCAGAGCATGGGAACCAAACCCATGTCGCTCTACTACTACGTGGCCAACAAGGATGAGATCCTGGACGGCATCGTGGACCTCGTTTTCAGCGAAATCGAACTTCCCTCCCCCGCGGGCGACTGGCGGGAGGAAATGCACCGGAGGGCGCACGAGGTGCGTGCAGCGCTCAGACGCCACCCGTGGGCGGTCGGGCTGCTCGAAAGCCGCTCCTCCCCCGGCGCAGCAAACCTGCGCCACCATGACGCAACTCTGGGCACACTAAGGGCAGCGGGTTTTTCTGTTCAGTTGACAGCCCACGCCTACGCCCTGCTCGACAGCTACATCTACGGATTCGCCCTCCAGGAAGCCGCCCTGCCGTTTGACGGCCGGGACACCCCCGCCGAGATCACGACGCCGATTGTTGAGCGCTTTTCGACCGGGCAGTACCCCCATCTGGTCGAGATTGCCACCGAACACGTCCTCAAACCCGGCTACGACTTTGGAGATGAGTTCGACTTCGGGCTGAACCTCATTCTTGACGGCCTCAGCCGCTCAATTCCCACAACAGGCTCAGACCCGGAGCATCAGCAGCCCAGCTCCTGAACAGCTGAACCCACGGCGGCCTTCAGCGCGACTAAAACGCAGCGGCGTGTCCATCACGGGTCGGCTGGGCCGCACCCTCTGTCGGCGGTCAGTGGGAACATACAGGCATGGCACCCATACAGCGCATCCGCCCCGAGGGGCTCATCTCGAGCCCGGCCTTCAGCCACGTCGCCATCGTGCCGCCCGGCGCGACCACCATCTACGTCGGCGGTCAGAACGCCGTCGACGTCGACGGCTCACTCGTCGGAGAGGGAGACGTGGCCGTGCAGTCTGCCCGCGCCCTAGAGAACGCGAGGACCGCGCTCGCCGCGGCCGGCGCGACCCTCGGCGACGTCGTGCACTGGACGGTGCTCTTCGTCGACGGCGTCGACCTCGCAGCGGGGTACGGGGCGATCGTGTCGGAACTCGCATCCGATGAGCCGGCCCTGGTGACTGCGGCGCGCGTCGCTGGGCTGGGCGTGCCCGGGGCGCTCGTCGAGATCAGCGCGATCGCCGCGGTGCTGCCATGAAAGTTCGGCCGTCACCCGAACGCCGGGGGAATTGATGCCGTCGTCTGTCGCATTGCTACGCGGCATCAACGTGGGCGGCAAGAACCTGATTCGCATGCCGGACCTCTCTGCGTGCTTCCGCGACGCCGGACATCGGGACGTGCGTACCTACATCCAGAGCGGCAACGTCCTGTTCACGCCGGATCACGCGGCCGGGCCGGAGCTCGAGGACGCGCTCGAGCGCGGGGCTGAAGCAACGACATTGCGGGCCTCACTCATGATTCGCATCGCACGGCCGATACTCCCCGAATGCTTCCCATTCCTACCCAAAAACTTCACTGGAGCTATGGAGAACCAAGGGAAGTCTTGATCCAGCGGCGCAATTGTTAACCCAGCAGCACACCATCGGAACTAAACCGCTGAAGCAGAATGCAACAAGCGAAAGGCGCGGGAGCAGGAGGAGCCATGAATTAAGCGGAAGCCCTGGAAGAAGCGTCGGTTTCGGCGCTACCATTTCGGATCACCATAGCTGCCTGACATGAAGCGGATAGCAGCATCTCGGGCTCACAATGGGACCTCACGCGAAGGCACGGAGTTGAAAGTGTCGAGCGGAATCAGTTGCCCGATAACGGGGCGGTGGACTCCATCCGCCATTCAGCAGACATGGACCTCCGGCAACTGCACTCAAGCCGAAAGCGGGCAAATCTGGCCCGACTGTCGTGACTGAAAGCCCGCTCAATGATCCTGTACTAACGTTGGACCGCCGCCCGGCGGAGCGCTTAGCACGGTGGGGACGTACTCGAGCAGCTGGAGCCGACCATCGAAGGTCCTGCTGTCCACCATGTCGAGCGAGACATCCGGATAGCCGTCGTAGATCCGCTCCCGTCCTGTGCGGCCCGTGATCACCGGGAAGACGACCACCCTGAACCTGTCCACGAGGCCAGCGGTCAGCAGCGACCGGCAGAGGCTGAGGCTCCCGAGGGTGCTCAAGGGCCCGCTCCCGGTCCGTTTCATCTCCGTCACGGCGTCGACCGCGTCCCCGGTGACCAGCTCCGAGTTCGGCCAAGTGAGGGGCGCCTGCAGGGTGGAGGAGAAGACGACTTTGGGCACGGCTGCAAGGCCGGTCAGGCTGGCCCCCTCATTCTCGGAGAATGCCGAGTCCTGGGCCGCGGCCTCCTCTGACATGCTGGACATCAGCCGGTACGTGTTCGCCCCGAGAAGGAAGGTGTAGTCCTTCTCCCCCTCCTGCTCGAGCCAAGCCAGGTATTCCGGCCCCTCCAGACCCCACCAGCCTGGCCATCCCTCGGCCGAGGCGTACCCGTCCAAGGATATGATCAGGTCGACCATCAGCTCCGCTGATGACGCCTCTGCAGTTGTCTCGCCCATGGCCGTCTCCTCGGTTTAATCGACGTCAGTGTCCGCCGGGCCCCGGCCAGGGACAGCCGGTTCCCGTCCGGGTCCAGCCAAGCCACGCCCCAGCAAGGTCCCTGACCGGCATCACGCTGTACAGGTGCGCCATCGACGCCGTGCCGGCAATGCTATCCCTGGCGCGATCAGACGTTCAAGGGGAGACGCCTTGACTCAGGGGAAAGCGCCGCCCGGGACCCGGCCGGCCTCTATGCAGCGGGACGCACCGCGACTACCCCGCGGCGCCCCCGGGTGAGGACGACGAGGACGGCGAGGCCCGCTGCCGCGAGGAGCGTCACGCCCCAGATCGTGAAGGCTACATCGGGGCGCACCACCGACTGCCCGGCCAGAGCCTGCACCGTGAGTATGGCAAGGGCGCCCAGGTAGGACATGACCAGGATCCAGAGCAGGCCCAGGCGCGTGGCAGCGGGCTGCAACAACGTAATCCGTCGGGCACCAAGTTCGAGCAGCACGGCCGCGAGCGGAATGATCTGGAGGGCGTGCATGCCTACGAAATGGGGCACGCGCAGGTCTCCCGCCTCGGTGCTCCAGCCCAGCAGCGGAAGGCCGGCGCCGCCGTCGGGAAGGCCGACCGTGTGTGCCCCAGCGATGCCTTGGAAGTTGTTGAGCTGGTCAGCCGTGGGGCCCGTCATGAGGAACGCCAGGGCCATCCCGATGAGCGCGATGACAAGCCCGGCCCGGATCGACAAGGAGCGCGCGGGGTCACCGAGCGGTGCCCTGAAGAGCAGCAGTGCCACGAGCAGTGCCGCGAGCCAAACGATGACGATCGATGCGGCCATGACGGACCAGAGGCCCGCCGCAAGCGGCGTGGAGACGTTGAAGTGGCTCGTATTGCCCGCCGCCGCAGCTCCTCCGATAATGACCATTTCCACAGCGAGGAAGACAGCGGACACCGTCCCGGCCCACCAGGCCAGCCGCCGCCAGCGCGGCAGCTGGCCCAGCAGCCAGGACAGCGTCACGGCGTAGATCAGGATGGACGTGGAGAATTTGAAGGGCTTGGCCCAGAGCGGTGCCCCGTCCAGCAGTCGGGGGTCGAAGACCAGTCCCGCCAGGGCCACGGGGGCCGAGGCTGCCATGGCGAGGCTGAGCCAGAGCAGCGGGTGGTGCCAGCGGGTCTGGAGGGCAGGAAACGAAGTGGTTGCGGTCATGGACATTTTTCACTCCCGGGTGGGTGTGCGGTCGGGCTCGGACGGTACGGGATATCGCAGGGTGGAGACATGCTCCTGCGCTGCACGGCGAAGCCCGGAAAAAAGGGCGTCGCCCAACACGGTGCCGATGACTACGGTTTCTGCCATGTCCTCACGGCTGCCCCGGGCCTCGACCTGGTCAAGGTCGGCCTCGGCGACCAGCAGGGCCGCGGCGGCGTAGCGGGAGAACCAGTTCCGTTCATCCCTCTGGCCCAGCGATTCGAAGGTCTGCAGCACATGGGCAGCGGCGAGCCGGCCCGGGTTGTCCCCGGAGACGCGCCAGCCCTCAACCAGGCGATCGATGCCGGCGAGGGCCTCGGGGTCGATGTCGGCCGGATCGATCGTAGCGGAGACCGCTCGCTGCGCTACCCCGAACGACTGGGTCAGCGGAAGCTCCGAATCGACCGCGTCGATGACGCCTCGTGCCGTCGCGACGCTGAGTCCGCCGACTTCCAGGAGGCCACGGATGAGGCGTAGACGACGCAAATGCTCCTCGCCGTAGCGCGCCTGGTTCGGCCCCGTCCGTTCACCCGCGGGAAGCAGCCGCTCCCGCAGATAGAACTTGATGGTTGCGACCGGGATGCCGCTGGCCCTGCTCAATTCAGCCATGCGCATATGGATAGTGTAACTATCCGATAGCTTCACTGTCTATATCTCGTCGTCTTGGGACGATAACGGCGCCGGCGCGGTGGCGTTGCGAATCGCCGCGCAACTGGGAGAGCTCAAGTTCGACCGGATCTACGGTGTTCAAGCCTGGACACGGTGACATCGGCGAATTCAGTGTTCACGGCGTGCTCCCGAGCGTTGCAAGAGGACGTTCTGTGAGCTCGCGGTCTGCCCTCCTGGCCTTCTCATATCCTGCGTCTCGGCGAACACCCCATGAGGGCCCGCAGCGACGTAGCATCAAGGTAGAAGGAAGCCAGGAGTGTGGCGAAATGTTTGAGCGATTTACGGACCGTGCCCGTCGCGTAGTTGTGCTTGCCCAAGAAGAGGCACGCATGCTGAACCACAACTACATTGGTACCGAACACATCCTCTTGGGTCTGATCCACGAGGGTGACGGCGTTGCTGCAAAGGCGCTTGAGTCCTTGAGCATTTCGCTCGACGGCGTCCGCGAGCAGGTACAGGAGATCATCGGCCAGGGCCAGCAGGCGCCGTCCGGCCACATCCCCTTCACGCCCCGCGCGAAGAAGGTGCTTGAGCTCGCACTCCGTGAAGCCCTGCAACTGGGCCACAACTACATCGGTACGGAGCACATCCTGCTCGGCCTCGTCCGTGAGGGTGAGGGCGTTGCGGCCCAGGTGCTCGTCAAGCTCGGAGCCGACCTCACCCGGGTCCGCCAGCAGGTCATCCAGCTGCTCTCCGGCTACCAGGGCAAGGAAAAAACCACCGGCGCGGGCGAGGGCCCGGCTCAGGCAGAAGGTGCTCCTGCCGGTTCCGCGGTCCTGGACCAGTTCGGCCGGAACCTGACCCAGGCTGCGCGCGAGAACAAGCTGGACCCGGTGATCGGACGCGAACGGGAAATGGAACGCGTCATGCAGGTCCTTTCCCGCCGCACCAAGAACAACCCGGTGCTGATCGGTGAGCCCGGCGTCGGCAAGACCGCCGTCGTCGAGGGCCTAGCTCAGGCGATCGTCCGCGGCGACGTCCCGGCGACCCTCAAGGACAAGCAGATCTACACCCTTGACCTGGGATCCGTCGTTGCCGGCTCCCGCTACCGCGGCGACTTCGAAGAGCGTCTTAAGAAGGTCCTCAAGGAAATCCGGACGCGCGGCGACATCATCCTCTTCATCGATGAAATCCACACCCTCGTGGGTGCCGGTGCCGCGGAAGGGGCCATCGATGCGGCCTCGATCCTCAAGCCGTTGCTGGCCCGCGGTGAGCTGCAGACCATCGGCGCCACCACGCTGGATGAGTACCGCAAGCACATCGAGAAGGATGCCGCCCTGGAGCGCCGGTTCCAGCCGATCCAGGTTCAGGAACCCGCTGTGGCCCACGCTATCGAGATCCTCAAGGGCCTGCGTGACCGCTACGAAGCGCACCACCGCGTCACTATCACCGACGGCGCACTGGTCGCCGCCGCGAATCTCTCCGAGCGCTACATCTCGGACCGCTTCCTGCCGGACAAGGCGATCGACCTCATCGACGAAGCCGGCGCCCGCCTCCGCATCCGGCGCATGACAGCCCCTCCGGAGCTGAAGGCCCTTGCAGAAAAGATTGCCGTCGTCAAAGGGGAAAAGGAGTCTGCCATTGACGCCGGGGACTACGAGGGGGCCGCGTCGCTACGCGGCAAGGAGCAGAAGCTCATTGCCGAACGTGCCGAGAAGGAGCGCCACTGGAAGACCCACGGCGTGGATGACAGCTCGGAGGTGGACGAGGACCTGATCGCGGAGGTGCTGGCGAACTCTACGGGCATCCCCGTCTTCAAGCTGACCGAGAAAGAATCCTCGCGGCTGCTCAAAATGGAAGACGAGCTGCACCAGCGTGTTGTAGGCCAGGACGAAGCGATTAGGTCGGTTTCGCGGGCTATCCGCCGCACCCGTGCCGGCCTGAAGGACCCCAAGCGTCCGGGTGGCTCGTTCATCTTTGCCGGCCCCACCGGCGTCGGCAAGACCGAGCTCGCCAAGGCCCTCGCCGAGTTCCTCTTCGCCGACGAAGACGCTCTGATCAGCCTGGACATGTCCGAGTACTCGGAGAAGCACACGGTATCGCGCCTCTTCGGCGCCCCTCCGGGCTACGTCGGATACGACGAGGGCGGGCAGCTGACCGAAAAGGTCCGCCGCCGACCCTTCTCTGTGGTCCTGTTCGACGAAGTGGAAAAGGCCCACGCGGACCTCTTCAACTCCCTCCTGCAGATCTTGGAAGACGGCCGCCTGACCGATAGCCATGGCCGGGTGGTGGACTTCAAGAACACCGTGATCATCATGACCACCAACCTCGGCACCAGAGACATCTCCAAGAGCGTGGCCACCGGCTTCCAGTCCGGCACCGACACGCAAACCGGCTACAACCGGATGCGGGCCCGCGTCACGGAAGAGCTCAAGCAGCACTTCCGCCCCGAGTTCCTCAACCGCGTAGACGACGTCATCGTCTTCCCCCAGCTGACGCAGAACGAGATCATCCAGATCGTGAACCTGATGATCGGCCGTCTGGAGAAGCGCCTTGCGGACAAGAACATGGGCATCGAACTCACCACCGCGGCAAAGGTACTCCTGGCCACCCGCGGCTACGATCCCGCCATGGGTGCACGCCCGCTGCGCCGCACCATCCAGCGCGAAATCGAAAACCAGCTCTCCGAGAAGATCCTCTTCGGCGAGCTGCACTCCGGCGACATCGTGGTGGTGGATGTGGACGGCGAAGGCGACGACGCCAAGTTCACCTTCACAGGAAACACCAAACCCCGGATCCCGGACGCACTGCCCGCCGCAACCTGAACAGCAGGCACGGCTGACCACCGTTGAGGCGGACTGAATTCCGTGCCTCACCACAAGCGCGTGTCAAATGCCTCGGCCTGTTGTAGGCATCGGGTCGTGATCCAGAGACTAAAGTTTTTAAGCATCGCTGGCGTCGCGTGCTTTACGCTCGCGCAGCCAGGGGATGAGGCCACCCGCAAGGAGCATGTCAACCTGACGCGTCGAGAGTCCGTGCCGCACAGGGTAGGCCTCATCGCGGGTCTCGTTGCGCACGAGGATCGCCGTGCCGGTCACGAGCGCCTCGCGTGTGCCTGTCAGTAGGAGCACATCGCCTTGCTGGATCCGATCATGGTCGGCAGGATTCGTGAATTCGAGTGCAAGGACGCCGAAGTTGGCCAGGTTCTGCCAGTGGATTCGAGCGAACGAGACGGCCACTACTGCGCGCAGTCCGAGGAAGCGCGGGGTGATCGCCGCGTGCTCTCGCGAGGATCCCTGGCCGTAGTTGGCGCCGGCGACCACTATGTGGCCCGACGTGTCGCGGGTTTGGGCGGCGCGGGCAGGGTAGGTTTCGTCGATCCGGGTAAACGTGAATTCGGCGAGCTTCGGGATGTTGCTTCGGTAGGGCAAAACGCGTGCACCGGCCGGCAGGATCTCATCGGTGGAGACATCATTCCCCATGACCAAGGCGACCGGCGCCTCGATGCGATCAGCGAGTGGCCCGAAGACCGGGAGCGAAGAGATGTTTTCGCCCTTGACCAGTGTCACTCCGGATGCTTCCTCCGGCGGCAAAGGCTTCTCGAGCATCGTCAGGTTCACGCTCGACACCTCGGGCAGTTCGAGCTCGGGGTACTCCAGGTCGTAGAGCTCCCGCAGGTCTCGCGGGTCGGTGATCGTCCCCGTGAGTGCGGCCGCAGCGGCCGTCTCGGGCGAGCACAGGTAAACCGAGTCTTCCTGGGTGCCCGAACGGCCCGGGAAGTTGCGCGGCATCGTGCGCAAGCTGTTCGTTCCGTTCGCGGGAGCCTGACCCATGCCGATGCAGCCCATGCATCCCGTTTGATGCAGCCGGGCGCCGGCGCTGATGAGATCGAAGGTCGCGCCCATTTTTGTCAGGTCCTGCAGGATCTGCCGGGAGCTGGGATTGACGTCGAAGGACAAGCCGGGGTGGGACTGCCGCCCCTTGGTGATTGCGGCGACAATCGCGAAGTCGCGGAGCCCCGGATTCGCGGAGGATCCGATCACGACCTGATTCACCGGCCTGCCGGCGACCTCCCGCACCTGAACGACATTGCCCGGGGAGCTGGGGAGCGCGATGAGCGGCTCGATCGTGGAGAGGTCGATCTCCTCGGTCACGTCGTAGGTGGAATCGGTGTCGGCGAGAAGTTCGGCGAAATCGCCCTCGCGCTGCTCGGAACGCAGGAAGGCACAGACCTGATCGTCGGCCGGGAAAACCGTCGTCGTTGCACCTAGTTCGGCGCCCATATTGGCGATCACGTGCCGGTCCATCGCGGTCAGTGTTGAGAGGCCGGGGCCATAGTACTCGATGATCCGGTTAACGCCACCGTGGACGCCGTGCCGACGCAGCATTTCGAGAATGACATCCTTGGCGCTTGTCCACGGCGGCAACTTTCCAATGAGCCGCACGCCCCAGATCTCCGGCATCTTGAGGTAGAGCGGTTCGCCCGCTATCGCCAGGGCCACCTCGGTGCCGCCGACACCGATAGCCAGCATCCCGAGCGAACCTGCGGCCGGGGTGTGGCTGTCGGAACCGACCATGGACTTGCCCGGAATGCCGAACCGCTGCATGTGGGTTGGGTGAGATACGCCGTTGCCGGCCTTCGAGAACCACAGACCGAACCGACGGCAGGCGGAGCGGAGAAAATCATGGTCCTCCGCGTTCTTGCTGTCGGCCTGCAAGAGGTTGTGGTCAACGTACTGCACGGACACCTCAGTGCGTGCGCGGTCGAGCCCTAGCGCCTCCAGCTCAAGCATGACCAGGGTTCCGGTCGCGTCCTGGGTGAGGGTCTGGTCAATGTGCAGACCGATCTCTGACCCCGGAATCATCTCCCCCGTAACCAGATGGGATGCGATGAGCTTCTGGGCGACGTTGTATGCCATAGTGAGCGTCCTTACTCAATAGGGCTGCCCCGGAGACCCGTCGAGTAAGGAACAGGCCCCGGGGCAAGCCGCTTATCCCAAACGTAGCCCGCTAATGGCGCCGGGACCAATAGTAGGCATCGGACCCTGCAACCTCGGCAGGCCGGGCCGGCCCTGCACCGTGAAGTCGGCTCACGCATACACATGGAAAGTGCCGCGAGGGCGAGAAGAACAGCCCCCATCACGCCTGATCGTGGTGTTTTGAGGCTGAGGGCATCACCGTACGGACTCTAAAGGGTTGCCTGTTGGAGCAGCAGATCGTCCCCAGGACTCTGCACGGGAACTGGTCCGCGACAGGGGACCGAAGATGGGCCAGGGACTGAACACGGGATGATGAACGGAGAGCCGTTGGGAGAGACTACCCGCGGGACAATCTACCTATTCGTCGCTGACGGCTTTGAATGTGGTGTCTCCCTGCTGATCTGGCAGCCGTCGGCAGCGCCTTGCCTGGTCCGTATAGGCACCAGCCCTCGCCATCTCGCGTGTCCGTCGCCGACGATGGGGTCCCCGCAGCGAGCGAAGAAATTTCCCCTGTGCGCGGTTGGCATTAGACAGGAATTGCCGAATTTACGAATTTATCAACTTACTGTCCGGTAAGGGTTACGTTCGCGGATTGCAGCCGTTAAGGTCGATTGAGGCTTGGGTAAGGGCCCGGCTGGAAGCTACAAAGGACCAGCTCCATGGCAAACACCGTGACATTTTCCGTTACAACTGTGCCCAAAAAAGGCGCGCAAGGCAGTTTCCGCGACACCGTCCTGAACCTTCGGACCGATGAACTCGAGGACTGTTTCTTGTCCGTGTTCCACGTCAGCGACTCCTACGCCCTGCTCAGCGGTGAAGCCCTCCCAGGCGCGCACACCGCCACCAACGCCGCGCTCCGCGCGTACCTGATCCGCCGGCTCACCGGAAACGACACCGGCATGGACTTCGATGTGAAGATCGATCAGGCCTCACAGTCCGCCCGCTCCTGTTCGTAACCCGAAGAATCAATGGCGGGGTAGTCAGCGATGACTCGGCCGGATATGGCGAACGCCGCGCCTTCCTGTACGACACAGAACGCGTCCAACCGGGCTTGGTCGGTGAAATCGTGCTCCCGCCCATCGAGGCCGATCCGGAGCACAGTTTGTCCGCACGCCGTACTTCGCCGGTTTCCGCCGGCCCCGGAGCTCTCCCCCATGTGACAGCGCAGAACAAGGGTTAGGGGGCGGCTACCTTCTCGACGGCGACCGTCTCGATGATTCTGGTCGATGGCTCACCGACCAACGCAGGCGCCGTCACACCGGTTTTCCACGTGTCGTTCTGCAGCCGGGCCAGGAAGTCGACTGCGGCCTCCTGCGTATCAAAATCCATCTCCAGCATCACGTAGTCCTCCTGGTCGAGCGGACGCGAGATGCGGTATGACAGCACCCCTGAAGCGGCGCGGTCCAGTGGGTCACTATCAAAAGCCCTCCTCCACATGCCGAAGTCCCGGACCTGGTGTTCGATCTGCAGGGTAATCATTGGGGTGCTCCTGTCGACGGTTCTACACGCCCAACGTTAGGCCCGGAAGGCCGCATCAAGTAAGGCGACGGGCAGGAGTGGCATTCCGCAGCTACGGCGCACCCGTACCGCCGAGGAAACCCTCCTGGCGAAAATGAACCGGCGAGTAGACCGGAATCCCCGATTGGAATGGGCACGAGCATCATTCGGCAAGTTGATTCCGAAGGTCCACTTAGAGGATCTTCCCACTGGCAGTGCGCCGCATCTCATGAACGAACACCACGGACTTGGGGATCTTGTAGCGGGCGAGCCGTCCGTCCAGGCGTCGCAGTCGTGCCGGTTATCCTCGGCGGCGGAGTGCCCTTCTTTGGCAGGATCAGCCGATGGAAGACGCTAAAGCTCCTGGAGTGCCGCCCCTTTCCGTCCGGCATAGTGCTGCTGAGCTACGGGCTAAAACGGCCTCCTGCCTGAATTCCTTTACAGGGGACTTCCCCGCCGGCGGCGACGGTGTCCCGCCCGTCAGTTGTCAGTAAACTGGGACGCATGACCGAGCAGGAACCGGCCCCGCCCAGGGCCGCTGCGGATGCGGCGGTCACCTCGGCGCCGGTCGAGGTCGGCGAGGCCCCGCGCCTCGCCGATCCCGACGCCGTCGACACGTCCTTGCGCAGTCCCGCACAGCGGTCCCGCACCTTCGCCGGGATCCTGGTGAATACCGCGCTGGCCAACATCACCACCAGCTACCTGTGGTTCGCCCTGACGTTCTGGGTGTACCTGGAAACGCGCAATGTGATCGCCACCGGGGTGATCGGAGGCGCCTACATGCTGTTGATCGCCCTTTCCAGCATCAGCTTCGGCACCTTTGTGGACCGCTACCGCAAGCTGGCCGTGATGCGCTTCGCCGCCGGCTTCACCCTGGTGATGTTCGTATTGTCCGGGGTCATGTTCCTGCTGACCCCCGCCGCCTGGCTCCTGGACCTGACACAGCCATGGTTCTGGGTCTTTACCCTGGTCATCCTGATCGGTGCGGTGGTGGAAAACATGCGCAACATTGCCCTCTCCACCACGGTCACCATCCTCATCGAGCCGGATCGGCGGGCTAACGCCAACGGGCTGGTGGGCATGGTGCAGGGACTGATGTTCATCGTCACCTCGCTACTCTCCGGCTTGTCGGTCGGGCTACTGGGCATGGGCTGGACGATCGTCGTCGCCCTGGCGCTCACGGCGCTGGCCTTCGCCCACCTGCTCATGCTGCGCATGCCCGAGGAGGTGCGCGCGGCCGCCACGGACGCACACGGCGGATTCGACCTGCGTGGCTCCCTCGCCGCCGTGCTGGCCATTTCAGGACTGTTCGCGCTGATCCTGTTCTCCACGTTCAACAACTTCATCGGTGGCGTCTACATGGCGTTGATGGACCCCTACGGCCTGGAGATGTTCCCCGTGGAGCTGTGGGGGACCTACTTCGCGTTCGGCGCCACCGGGTTCATCGTGGGTGGCGCTCTGATCGGCAAGCTCGGACTCGGGTCCAACCCGTTGCGCACCATGCTCATCGCGGTGATCCTGATGGGGGTCCTCGGTGCGGTCTTCACGCTGCGGGAATGGGCATGGCTGTACATCGCCGGGATCTGGCTGTACCTGGTCCTGGTGCCTTTCGTGGAGGCCGCCGAGCAGACGATCATCCAGCAGGTGGTGCCCCTGCACCGGCAGGGCCGGGTGTTCGGATTCGCCATGGCGTTCGAGTCCGCGGCAGCGCCGATCACCGCGTTCCTCATCGCGCCGATCGCCCAGGTCTGGATCATCCCGTACGCACGGTCCGCTGAGGGCGCCGCCCAGCTCGCCCCGCTGCTGGGCGAGGGCACCTCCCGCGGCATCGCCTTGGTGTTCCTGATGGCCGGGATCATCATGATCGCGGCCGCGCTCCTGGCCTTCCTGACCCCGGTCTACCGCCGGGTCTCGGCGTCGTACGCGGGGGCGGCTGCAGAGGCGCCGGGTACGGCGACACCGTCCGCTCGTCCTCTGGATAAGTAAGCAGGGGTTGAAGAGCGGGCCAACGTACGCGGCGGTGGCCGCCGCCGGATCGGTGGCTCTATGGCGAGGCTGGGGGCTTCCTCGGCCACTTTATCGACGCGGCACACAACACTGCTGAGGACATCCAAAGAGCGCCGCCTGGTCCGGTTGGTGGGGCAAGCAATCCTGCACCGACCGGCAGGGCGACTTGTCCGAGCCGGTTGCCCAGCAGTCTCAGCGCCAGTGCCGCCCCTCGCGCGTCCGGAGGAACCGCCTGGGTGATGAGTGTCATCGAGATCGGCTGTCCCAGTCCCAGGAAGAACCCCACGATGGCCAAGAGGACCGCCGCCAGCACGGGATTGCCGAACACCCACGGCAGGATGGCCAAGGTGATACCCGCCTCCGCGAGGCTGGCGGTGATGAGCCCGGTTCTGCTCCATCGGGACAGCATGACGGGGAGGAGCAAACGGGACGTAATCGAGGCGGCCGCCCGGATGGCCAGAAGGACGCCGATTCCGATTGGGACGATCCCGTTTTCCTCTCCAAGCAACGGGAGGAACGCAACAATAATGTCGGTCGTGGCCAGCAATGCAAGGCTGGCGAGCATGTTGGACTTTACCGTGGGGATGCCAAGAAGGTGGGCCACGGACTTCGATGTGGATGACTTCGCCGGCGCCGCCGCTGAGGTCTCCCGGGCGCTTGCGCCTTCCTTCGCCGATGCCCCCAGAGCCACCGGAATGGCTAGCACCGACACTGCACCGGCGAGTATCAATGCCGCATTGGCGTCCAAGAGCCGGGCGGTGGCGGGCACGTTTCCTGCCGATCCCATTGCCAGGCCTGCAACGAGTGGGCCAACGAGCTGGCCCAGGGAGAATGCCGCGGTGAACCAGCCGAAGGCTGTATCCATGCGGCTAAGCGGGACAAATCTGGCGATGGCTGACTGTCCAGCAATCGTGAAGCACAAGTGTCCGATACCCAGCACTGCGCTGGCGACACCGACGAGCAGCAGGGATGGGGCCGCAGATAGCAGGAGCGGACCGGCTGCGAGTAGGAGCGTCCCTACCAGGGTGATGCCCTTCATCGATGTTCTGTGGTCGGACATTCGCCCGAGCCACAGGGCGATCGCCACCGGAAGGAGGGCGAAGGAGGCAGAGGCCAGGCCAACTGCAACCGAGTCGCCGCCGAGGGCCAACACCTTATAGGAGATGAGCGGCCGTGCCAGATTGAGACCGATCTGGCAAAGCACCGCCGATGCGGTGACCATCCGGCTCCGGCAGTGTCAGCCCGGAGATTTATCCCTGCTTGCCTGGAACGGCCGCTGGACGGTCCGGAACGGTTCGTGTTTGCTGGCCCGATGATTGGGTGCCTGCGCGTCACACTCCAGTCCTAACGGCCAGGCTGAGACGGTCAACGCCGTGCATGGCGTCCGCCGCTCTCACGAGGGCCAGATGCGAGAATGCCTGTGGAAAGTTGCCGGCCATCCGTTGTTCCCTCACCGCGTACTCTTCACTTAGCAGGCCAAGCTCGTTGGAGAACCCCACTAACTTGTCCATGAGGATCGTAGCGTCGGCCTCGCGGCCTGTGCGCGCATACTGTTCCACGAGCCAAAACGAGCACGCAAGGAAAGGGTGCTCTCCGGGATCCAGCCCGTCGACCCCGCTCTCCGTACGGTAGCGCAGTAACAGGCCGCCGTCGGTGAGGAGTTCCTTCTCCAGCCGAGCGACGGTTCCCAGCATGTGCTTATCGTCGTAGGCAAGGAAACCGACCTGGGGCATCACCAGTAAGGCCGCATCGGTTTGCCCTCCGCCGTAAGTCTGCGTGAAGGAGTTCAGGTCCGGGTCAAATCCCTCATGCATGATCTCCATCCGCAGTCGCTCTCGGAGATCTTCCCAATGATCAGCGGCACCGGTCATTCCGTGGTCCCGTATAGCCCGGATGCCACTATCGAAGGCGGCCCACATCATCACCCGGGAATGTGTGAAGTACTGGGCATTGCCGCGCATCTCCCACAATCCGAAGTCGCGGTCCTCAATGTGTTTCTCGACAAAACCCAACAGTAGGCGCTGCAGGGCCCAGGAGAAGTGGTCTTCCTTGCCTCCGGCCAGGCGCAGCCGCTCCAATGCCACCATGACCTCACCGACTACGTCGGCCTGGAATTGAGCGACGGCGGCGTTTCCAATGCGCACAGGCTTGGAATCCCGGTATCCGGGCAGATGGGCAAGCTCCCTCTCAGGTAGATCCCGTTCTCCGCCCACGCCGTACATGATCTGCAGACTCTCCGGATCGCCGGCGAGAGCCCGAAGCAGCCAGTTGCGCCATTGAAGGGCCTCGGCCTCATAGCCATGGGTCAGCATGGATTCGAGTGTCAAGGCAGCATCGCGTAGCCAGCAGTAACGGTAGTCCCAGTTCCGCGGTCCGCCGAAGTCCTCTGGCAGGGATGTTGTCGGCGCCGCGACGATGCCGCCCGTCTCATAGTCCGTGAGGGCTCGCAGCACTAACAATGAACGCTGAACGGCCTTCCCATATGCCCCCTCCTGGCGACAATGACTGCCCCACCGCGTCCAGTAATGAACGGTTTGTTCTAGTGCGTCATCGATATCAAGGGCCGTCGGAACCTCGCGGTGAGATGGGAACCAGGACAGTTCGAAGTCGACAGTTTCGCCTTTTGAAACGTCGAAGTTTCCCTCATGCCCGTGTGCATAGGCGTGGGGAAGGTGCGGTCCCCTCAGGGCGATCGCATCCGGACCCGCCATGGCCAACAGGACCGTTCCCTCAGGATCTGCATGGTCTCGTACACGGCTCACCCAGGGCACAACGGCGCCATAGCCGGGTCTGATAATGAGCTGCTGGTGCATCTCGATGGTTCCGTCCAGCCCCGTGATTCGACGCAAGAGCGATGACCCCCCGAACCCCACCGGCATGAAGTCTGTCACCAAGACCCGTCCCGAGACTGTTTCCCAGGTGGTTTGCAGCACAAACGTCGAATCTACGTAGTGCCGATCAACAACGGCAGCGCCGGGATGGGCTGGAGCCAATAGCCACCGACCGTGATCGCCTGTTCCTATGAGGGCACTAAATAACGACGGGGAGTCGAAACGGGGGAAACAAAGCCAGTCCACGCTGCCCGTGCGGGAGACGAGAGGCCCGGTTTGTAGATCCGAAAGCAACGCATAATCCTCTATGGCAGCAGCCATAGCTTCACTCAACCACAACAGATTCAGATGGCGTTAGGGCTGGAGAAAGGAAAATTCTCCAGCCTAAGCCCAAAGGTGTGAAGGTAGGAACTGGCCACACACGCCACGCGGACGCCATAGTCTCAGGAGTTCTTGCACGCCTACGCTTGGCCCTGAGTGGCGGGCGGGACGCGCAGGCTGCCGTACCTCTCCATTCGGTGCCACCGCAGGTGCACGCCGGCCAAGGCGGTGACCACCGACTGGATGACCACGAGATACATGAGCTGCCGATACACGAACTGCTGAAGTGGAAGCGTCCACAGCGGGCGAAGCGGCTCATTGTCGAGCCGGAACGCGTAGGCGGCCATGAGGAATTGAACGACAAGGAAGGCGAGCCAGAGTGCCACGATCCGGAATGGATCGAGGAAGATCAGGCCGTAGACAGCAAAGACATCGACAACGGGCGCGAACAAGGGAAGCAGTACCTGGAGGACGAGCAGGTAGCCGAGCCCACGGCGGCCAAGCTTGCCGGCCGGTCCTCCCTGCACCACGGCGCCGCGGTGCTTCCACATGGCCTGCAACGTGCCGTAGCACCAGCGGTACCGCTGGCGCCACAAGGCACCGAGGCTCGCGGGTGCCTCCGTCCACGCCCTCGCGTCGTCCTGGTACACGACGCGCCAGCCGTCGCGGCACAGTGACATGGTCAGGTCCGTGTCCTCTGCGAGCGTGTCGTCGCTGACTCCGCCGACCCGGAGAAGGGCATCGCGGCGGAAGGCACCAATAGCCCCGGGGACGGTCGGCATGCACTCCGCGACGTCGAACAGTCTGCGGTCCAGATTGAAGCCAACGACGTACTCGATGTGCTGCCAGGCGCCGAGGATGCCTCCCCGGTTGGCGACCTTGGTGTTCCCCGAAATCGCACCTACCTGTGGGTCGGCGAATGGCTGAACGAGGGCATGAACCGTGTCCGGTTCGAAGACAGTGTCGCCGTCGACCATCACCACAAGATCGTAGCTGGCAACGCCAAGCCCGGCGTTCAGGGCCGACGGTTTGCCACCGTTCTCCTTCCGGATCACCGTGACGCCCGGAAGGCCAAGCGCTTCCACGATGTCTGCAGTTCCGTCGGTCGACCCGTCGTCGACCACGATGATCTCAACTGGATGGGTCGAGGCGACGATGGATCGGACCGCGGCTTCGATGCCGGCCGACTCGTTGTACGCCGGGACGATCACGCTGACCGGCTCCGTGATCTCGGGCTGGACTGGCACGTCCACCCGGCGTCGACCGCGGCCGGCCGCCCGGACGCGGCGTGCGGCGCGGCTATGGCGCGCCGCGAAACTGACCACGAGGACGGCCCGGATGAGCGTCACGATGCCGGCCGCAACGAGCGCCCAGGAGATGCACGTGACGACGAAGCCGCTGAGCCGGATGCCCCACACGAACGCCGTTCCGCTGATCTGTTCCACGCTGGACGTCTGCCGCGTGCTGTCAATCCCGACGGCGTCGCCGACGGTGGTCACGCGATAGCCCTGGCCAGCGAATCGCGACAGGGCGGAGTCGAGAGCGGCGACTGTCTGTTGCCTGTCGCCGCCGCCGTCGTGCATCAGGAGCACCTGCCCCTGCCGGCCGGACGGAAGGAGATTCCGCTCGATCGTCCCGACGCCTGGCCGTCGCCAGTCCTCGCTGTCGGTGGTGCTGAGCACAGTGAGGTAGCCGTCGTCCGCCGACGCTTGCATCGCGGACCAGGTGCCGTCGGTGACCGCACCGTTCTCAGAGCTGTACGGCGGACGCAGCAGGGAGGCCGCACGCCCCGTGATGCCGACGATCGCGTTCTGGGCACCTTGGACCTCGAGCTGTTGTCGCCACGTCGGCGCGGTACCGAGGTCGGCATGGGTGAGTGTGTGCACGCCGATCTCGTGGCCTTCCGCGATGATGCGGCGCACGAGGTCGGGGTTGTCGATCGCCGCCGAGCCGACCACGAAGAACGTCGCGTGAACGTGATGCTTCCGGAGGACCTCGAGAATTTGAGGCGTCCAGACCGGGTCCGGTCCGTCGTCAAACGTCAGTGCCACAGTGCGATCCGGTGGACGCACGGTACGGACCGTCCCGCCGCGGGAGTCGACGACGGGGCCACCCTGAGAGACGGCATTCGGGACAGTATTGGCGGTCGCACTCGCGGGCACGGAGTCGTCGCCGATCCCAGCGAGGTGATGCATGTACCCCTGCACGACGAGCGCGACACCCAGCGCAAACACGACGGTCAGAAGGATGAACCAGTGTGCCCTGACACTGGCCGGAGCAGAACCCTTGCTCAGGCGGCCTGCACTCACGGGTGGGTCGGCGCGGACGGTCGCGTCGTCTGGCCGGGAGCCGTCGCGCTCTTGCCCTGGCTCGCCGGTTCCGTGCTGGGCGCAGGCGAGGATCCGGAGGTGGAGGGGGCCGCACGTTGCATGCCCTTGCCATTGGTTGGTGGTGCTACCGGAACGGCCGAAGTCGCTGTCACCGGAGCCTGGACAGCGGCCGGCGCTGCAGGCTCCGCCGGTTCAGCTTCGCGTTCATGGAGCCCAGCCGCATTGGTAGCCGGCGCCGACGGGGATGACGGAAGAGCCGCCGGGGCGGGAGGCAGAGGTAAGTACGGCGCCGCGATGTTGGGGCCGCCGATGAACGCAACCAGCAGCAGGACGACATACCCTGCCACGAGCCCGAGGGCCCCGAGGCCGATGAACTTGACCCGTCGCAGGCGCCGACCTGACGCGTCGACAAAGACCGGCCCACGCGGTGACGCGGACCGCGGCTGACCGGATGTTTCGTCAAAAGCTGCCATCGAGCCTCAATCGTAGAGTATTCGCATTCTGTGTCCCAAAAGGAGCGCCCCAGCCGGGACGGTAGGACGGGTTCTGGTGACCTTCGGTGCGACCCGGTTTGGGTGGGCGGGGGTGGGTCGTGAAAGCATACGGATCGTGACCCAGAAGATTGCGTACCAAGGTGAGCCCGGCGCCAACTCCCATATCGCGTGCAAGCAGATGTTCCCCGAGCTGGAAAGCGTCCCGTGCGCCAGCTTCGAGGACGTCTTCGAATTGGTGGCCAGCGGTGAGGCTGATCTGGCCATGATTCCGATCGAGAACTCGATTGCTGGCCGGGTGGCGGATATCCACATCCTGCTCCCCGAGTCCCGTCTGCAGATCGTCGGCGAGTTCTTCCTGCCTATCCACTTCGACTTGCTTGGCATCCCCGGCAGCACCATTGAGGCTGCCACCGAGGTCCACAGCCACATTCACGCCCTGGGCCAGTGTCGGCGCCTGATCCGTGAAGCACGGCTGCGCCCCGTCATCGCCGGCGACACGGCGGGTTCTGCCCGCGAAGTGCGGGAGTGGAACGATCCCGCCAAACTCTCCCTCGCTCCCCCGCTCGCGGCCCAGATCTACGGCCTGGAAGTGCTGGCCTCTCGGGTCGAGGACGATCCGTCCAACACCACCCGCTTTGTGGTTCTAGCGCGGGAAGCGGAACTGCCGACCCGGGATGAGTTGCCCGGACCGGCAGTGACCAGTTTCGTGTTCCGCGTCCGGAACGTTCCATCCGCGCTCTACAAGGCACTGGGCGGTTTTGCCACCAACGGCGTGAACATGACCCGTCTGGAGAGCTACATGGTGGGCAACGAGTTTGCTGCCACCATGTTCATGGCCGATGTCGAGGGCCACCCCGCGGACCTGCCGCTGCAGCTAGCGTTGGAGGAACTGGAGTTCTTCACCACCGAGGTCCGGATCCTGGGTGTATATGCCGCCGCAGAGTTCAGGACCCGGCAGGCGGCCAGCAACTGACGGCTTGTTCACGCTGCTCGGGTTGATGGCGACGGGGCATCATCCTGTACTTCGGGTTTTATTCGTTGAATGTTCTGTCGCGATGGATCGGCACTGTCGTGTGGTCGAGCCCGGGGCGGCTGGCGACTACAGGGAAGCTTCCGGTGTAGCCCTGCCTTCTCCTCTGCGGCGGCGCGGACTACCACGACGAACTCGTTGCCGCGTGCCGGCAGGTGGGCTTCAGTCCGGAGGCACAGCACTACGCCAACTCGATTAATTCCCAACTGGCCATGGTCAGGTGCGGGCTGGGGGTTACGCTGGCCCCGGAATCGTCCGTCCGGCAACAGCCGGATGACCTAATGTGGCGACAGATAAAGGAACGCGCGGATCTGGTCGAGCTCTCGATTGTCAGCCGGGCTGAGGCAAAGGAGCCGCTGGTGGAACACTTCATTCTGTGCGCTTCCCCGGACGCTTGAGCAGGAACCGTGCCTTCGCTGCCGGTACCGCCGTCGGGCTGGGCCCACGTCCCGCAAGGTTCCGTGGTGGTGGACGGGAGCTCCCAAACAGGGGAAAAACCGCCGTCGACATCGGCGCTGGCCCCGGCGTACGCTGGCAGCATCGGCGCATGTGCCCGGTGACTCTGCGTCGATACAATCGATGAAGGAGGAGCAATGAGTGCCGTACGTGAATTCATGACTACGGATGCACAGTGTATTAAGGAAAACCAGTCCCTCGTAGATGCCGCCCGGATGATGCTGGATCTGGACTGCGGATCGTTGCCGATCTGTGGTGACGACGGCAAGTTGAAGGGCATGATCACTGACCGGGACATCGTGCTCAAGTGCTTGGCCGTGGGCCGTGATCCACGCGAGGTGACGGCCCGCGACCTCGCCACGGGCAGGCCGCACTGGATTGACGCCGATGCGAACGTTGACGCCGCCATCGAAATGATGGAGAAGTACCAGGTCCGGCGGCTCCCGGTCATTGCTGACCACAAGTTGGTAGGCATCATCAGCCAGGGTGACATCGCGCGCAATTACTCGGAGGAGCGTGTGGGCGAACTGGTGGAGCACATTTCGGAACGCAAGCTGCAGTCGAGCAGTTCATAAAGTCAAGCAATTCATGAGCAAACAAGCGCCACGGAGTACTCTCCGTGGCGCTGTTTCGTGCCCGCTCATGGCCTTGTCCAGCTGCTGACACCGGTAGCGCCGCTGGCCACCGGGTCGCTGACCACCAGCACCTTCACCTGGGATGCAGCCAGGCGGATGACCGGCCGTGTCGGGAAACCCTCGCCCACACAGGGGCGCCGTCAAGACGCCGTCAGGCTGAGCAGCACGGCCTTGAATTGCTGCCCCTCCTGTGATGCCCACCACGCCCTGGCCGCGGCAACATCCCCGCACTTCTCGATGTCTTGGCTCAGCTCGACCCCGAGGAAGGGGCCGGTCCAGCTGGATGGCACTGCCGTGGGTTCCCCCGTCGGCAGCCCGCGGAGCATCCCCACACCGTCAGGGGGAACCTCACGGACCAGGGCGAGCGTGCATACCGTGCCGGACCCCGGTCCAGAGAGGGGCTCCTCTGCGTAAAAGGCATACTGATACACCGGCGTCCAGCCAGCCTGGGACAGACCGGGGACCGCGCCGGACTCGATGACCGTGCGCCGAACCGGCCAGCCGTAGTCATAACTGCTGAAGCCGCTGGCCACCGTGAACAAGGTCCGGCCCGTGGCTTCCTCGAACGTGACGAACTCCCCCGTGATCGGGCCGCGGGGGGATGTGCGCGACTCGGCCGTCCACGCCGCCGGGTAGCGGAGCGAGAGCCTCTGCGTCGTGAAGGCGAACGTCTTCGTCTCAGCCGACGGAGTTGCCGTGGGCGCCGTGGCGGACGGCGCGGGGCTCGACGACGGCGGCGGGCTCGCCGAAGCGGGTCCGGCCGCCGGGGCGCCTGAGCCGCACCCGGAGAGAGCGAGGGCGAACGCGAGGCCGGCTGCTGGCAGCAGGCCCGACCGCAGAACTATCCGATACTGGGTGGGTTCCACGATGTCCTCCTAGGATGCAATGCGATGCGAGACCAGGGAGTCCACCATCACATCGCGACGCTGTGCTGGACTAGAGGCGTTCCTGTAAATCCATCAAATTGAAATGTTTCTGTGACCACAAATCCCTGCCGCCCTCACGACACGGCCGTCGTACCTTTACCGCAAACCTCAGTGATGCGTGGTGTTGTCATTCTGATGCCCTGGCGTTTGCTTCAGCATGATGGTCGTCGAGCGATCGATTACAGGTTGCCCGCCACATTCAAACTGGAGAAGATCGCGTCGGGTACTCGGGAGTGTGATTAGCTGCCACCCGAGCACGACGGCTCGGCCGAGGATTTCTCGCTCAGCTTTTCAACAGCTTAGTCGCTGGGCGGGCTGGTCATGTGGCGCGGTCGCCACGTATGGGTGATGAGCGGCTTCACGTCACTCGGCGACCCCGACCAGTTCCCAAAGTTCTCGGTCACTGGCATCCGCGTCCAAGATCCGCTCTACCCGTACGGCGACGAGCAGTGGGGACCGTCCCCCGCGCCCAACGCCCTGCTCACCCCCGAGCAGTTGGCGACGCAGTTCGTCGTCCGCGAGCCGCGACGCTGGAGCAGCAATCTGCCGACCGGCTACATGCTGGTGCTGCCGCTCGCCAAAACCTGATCGGATCTTCACGCTAGTCGCGCGTTCGTGCGCTTCCCGTCCGGGCCCTCCCCGGCACGACGAAGGGAAGGCCCACATCGCCCCCTCGGAAGCCATCGGCGTCGGAGGTAGCCGCTGACCCATGATAGGACGTGGCGGGCGCTCTTGAAATCTGAAGAGCGCTGGACGTAGATGGTTGCAGACAAAACACCCGAGGAGGTCACAATGACGGTCACTTTCAACCACACCATCGTCTACGCAACGGACAAGCGCCGTTCGGCGGAGTTCCTGGCCAAGGTGCTCGGACTGCCGAAACCCCAAGCCATGTGGTCCTTCATGACCGTGCCCCTCGACCACGGAGTGGCCCTCGATTTCGCCACGGCGGACCGGCCCATCTCCCCGCAGCACTACGCGTTCCTGGTCAGCGAAGAGGACTTCGACGGAATCTTCGCAAGGATCCAGGCCCAGGGCATCCCCTACTGGGCGGACCCGGGACGGTCCCGCCCGCAGCAGATCAACCACAACGACGGCGGACGTGGCGTCTACTTCGCGGATCCTGACGGGCATTTCCTCGAGGCGATCACGCGTCCGTACGGATCGGGTGCTGCATGACGCCCTGGGTAAGTTCGTACGACCTGACGAGTTCTGTGCGCCCAAACGGTCTTGACAGGAGCTGATTCCGGTGTGATTCCCATCCCCGTCGAGGTGTCCCACTTCCTTGGCTGAGGGACGGCGGGGGCCGAGGAACTGCCAGCAGCGTCAGCGGCGTTACGTTGAGCAAGCCCATCCCGAGGCAGTTCTGAAACTGTTTGAGGCTTATGCTGCTAGCGTTTTTAGGAGGTGCGGGCTGCGCTCTTACCCGGGAACGCGGTCCTAAGTTGCGCGCGGAAGGTCAGCGGGCTGTTCCGGCTGATGGTGATTACGGAGAAGAGGCCCGTCAGCAACACGATGGTGCCGCCGGCGGCCACCGCCCAGCGGGCGCCGAATTCCGTTCCGATCCATCCCATCAGCGGTGCGCCGAGGGCGGTCCCGCCCTGGAGGACGGCGAGGTAGAGGGCAAGCACCCGGCCCCGGAACTGTGGGTCAACGGAGAGTTGGATGCTGGTGTTGCAGCTGTTGAGGAAGGTGATGGAAGCCAGGCCTACTGGAACCAGGATCGCTGCGTAGAGCCAGAACGACGTCGAGATGCTGGCTATCAGCGTGAAGAACCCTAGTCCCAGGGCTCCGCCGAGGAGGAAACGCAGCCGCGGGCCGGACCTGCGGGCCGCGAGGAGGGCACCGGCCAGTGTCCCTGCAGCCATGATGGAGCCCAGGAGGCCGAATTCTCCGGGGCCCATTCGGAATTCGGCGGTGGCCATGAGCGCGTTGGTGATGGGAAAGTTCATGCCGAACGCGCCGAGGATCCCAACCATGACAAGAATGAGGACCAGATCCGGGCGCCGCCGCACGTAGCCCAGGCCCTCGGCCACCTGGTGCTTGCTTCGGGTTGCCGGAACGGCCGAGGCCAGCTCGGAGGTGCGGATCCGCCACAATGAGAGCAGGACCGCCGCGAAGCTGGCAGCGTTGAGGAGAAAGACCGGTCCGGTGCCGCCCCAGGCAATCAGCACGCCGGCGATGGCAGGGCCGGTGAGCCGGGCGGTATTGAACGATGCGGAGTTCAGGGACACTGCATTAGCAACGTGTTCCTGGCCCACCAATTCCGAGACGAAGGCCTGGCGGACGGGTCCGTCAATGGCACTGGCCAGTCCCAGGCACAGGGCGGCTGCATAGACCTGCCAAAGCTGTGCCGATCCGGTCACCACCAGAAGTCCTACTGCCAGCCCGCAGAGGCCCATTGCTGTCTGTGTCCACAGCAGGATCATACGTTTCCTGAAACGGTCCGCGAGGACTCCCGCGTAGGGGCCGAGGAGCAGCATGGGGAGGAACTGCAATCCGGTGGTGATGCCGACGGCGGTGCCGGAGTGGTCGGTGAGGACTGTCAGGACGAGCCAGTCCTGCGCCACCCGCTGCATCCAGGTGCCGATGTTAGAGACGAGTGCCCCTCCTGCCCACAACCGGTAGTTGCGGTTCTCGAGCGACCGGAACATGGCGCTCATTTCGCGCTCAATTGCTGCATGATGTGCGCGGCGCGGCTGAGGATGAGGCGGTCTTCTTCGCTTAACCCGGCCACCCGCTGGGCCAGCCAGGCGGTGCGCTGTTCGCGGGCTTCAGCGAGGACATCCTCACCGGCCGGAGTAATCCCCACCTGGATCTGGCGCCCGTCCCCGGGGTGGACTGTCCGGGTGGCAAAGCCCTGATCTGTGAGGGCGTTGACTATCCGGGTCATCGACGGCGCCTGCACGTGTTCGCGTTCCGCTAGTTCGCGAAGGGTCTGCGGGCCGTTGCGCAGCTGGGCCAGGACCGTGTACTGCCCGGGCGTTATGACATCACCGGTCGCCTCGACGCGGAGCCTCCGGGATGTGCGCATCACCGCGGTCCGGAGGTCAATGGCAAGGACATCCGGTCTGATGCTGTTCCCATGTCCGTGATCCGTCACTGAATTTGTGGTCATTGAATCCGCCGCGCCTCCCGCGATTTTAATTAGCAATGCTAATTAGCTCTGCTAACCATTATTGCGCGATGGAGTCCCGGCGGCAACCGCGCCGTGTACGAAGGAAAACTGGCGAACGCCGACAGAGATGATGCCAAGGCCCGAATCAGCCTCGGCAGGCCAGCCAAGGGACGATTCGCGCGGAGTGATGCCACGAGTTTAGAGCCGGGCATTAAATCTAATGCGGGTTTCACGGACCCAGCAGGCCCTCACGCTTGAGACAGCTTACGAAGACGAGGTCCATTGCGTCATACCTGGGCGGCAAGCTCGTGCCGGGTCAGGCTCAGGTACACCTTTCCTTCTTCAACCCGGGTGATTGCATCGGCAGCCGCATAGGAGTCACTGCCCCAGAAACCGCGGGCGTCGATCTTGATGTATCCCGTGTGGAACAACCGCCGCGCCATCAACTCAGGTACTTTTGGTTCCCTTCCGAAGAGGGAATTCAGTCCGAGGGTGATCAAGTCTTGCTGGGAGGCGGCGACAGCTTCTTCGAACACCTCTGCTTTCTCATTGGGCGGAACGATTTGCTCGACGGTACCTATATCCTTCCCCGACACATCAACAACCCGCATTCCCTTCGACACGGACTCCAGTACGTCCACAATCGTCTCCTCCACTCGCCTGCATGGCATTCCTTCGCCAGCCTTGCCAGGAACGCGGTAGCTTTTCACCTCCGCGCCGCCAGCCCTGCAAACGTCGTACCCTGGACAATTTTTATTACGGCACCGTTGCGTCTGACGGTCAAGGGGGAACCCCGCCCGGCGTCACATCGACCGGAGAGTGGCGGCCCCACGGCCGTCAGTCCCACGCCACAACGATGCGGGCAGCCTGAGTGGGAATGGTGAGGTCGACGCCGGTGAGGTGAGTTCACGGAAGCGCTTGATCCGGCGTTGCCGGTGGGGTTCCAGTCCTGGGTTCCTGGTCGCGCCGTTAGTCCGCTGGAGGACCCGGTTTATACGCTGCTTCGTGAGGCGGCGTTGGCAGCGGTGACAAGCCGCTCCCACGGCTCCTGCACATCAGCAACGCGCCGATGGGCAGCGGCCGGAGAACCATGGACATCTCCGGCTCCACCCTGTACGTCCACGACGTGCCGGAGGGCCTGGTGCTCCACCGCGGCCGCCGGCCATGGATCACCGAACTAGTGGAGCAGGGCCAAACTGCGCCCCGAGGCGCAGCAGGACGACGGCGGGTTCGGCATCAGGAACCGGCGCTCACGATTGCCAATGGCGGGACAGCTCGCAGCACATGTGTGGCTTCGAAATCCCCCACGGCGGTTCAAGATACGCATAAAAACCACGCATTCGCTCCAGTGCGGCAATGTCAGCCCGCCGCGCGAACAACGAGTTCAGCCCCTCTTCCGCACTGGACTTATGGCTGTAGCCGTTGATCCAGCTTCAGGACCATCAAAGTCCAGCCGGAATGCCGCTATGGGGAAGATTCTATGGAGCTGAGCAATCAGGAAGACTTCCTGCTTGTTGCCCAAGAAGCGCTCGACACCATCATCTGAAGGATCCTTACGCCAACGGCGAATTGGCCTACACAAGCCGATGGAACAATTTTCCACGGGTCCACTCAGACTCGGCACCTTCGACGAGGAAAAGCTCGTCCAGGCCGCTTGATCAAAGCATAGGAGTGTGTCATCGGGTTGGCACGCAGAAGGCGGCCTTTGGGGTTTCTGTTCTGGTTAGAGTGACAGCGTGAAGACTCTTGGGGTTGACCTGGCTGCGGATCCGAAGAGAACGGCTGCTGCGGTCATTGAGTGGCGGGACGGGCAGGCCCGGCTTGTCCACCTGTCTCTCGGCGTCAGCGACGAAACCGTCGTCGAGCTTTTCGGAGCATCAGACGTGACCGGTATCGGCTGCCCTCTTGGCTGGCCCCAGCCCTTCCTGTCATTCCTGCTCGGTCATTCCCGCGAAGATCCGGATGCGGTGCTTCGTCATGACGGGTTGGAGGGACGTCGTGAGCTTGCCTACCGGGCTACTGACCGGTTCGTCACCCACACAACGGGCCTGATTCCATTGAGTGTGTCGGGGGATCGGTTGGCGCATCCGGCCATGCGTTGCGCAGTCATTCAGGCCAAAATCGCGCGTCTCTGGGGCGTTCAACCCAGGGGCGGTACGGACCGTCTTGTCGAGGTCTACCCTGCTGCTTCCTTGAAGATATGGGGCATCTCGGCCCGCAGGTACAAGGGCCGTGGGACGCCGGAGTCCGAAGTCCGCGATGACATTCTGAGCCATCTCACCGCCGCGGCACCTTGGCTGGACCTTGACGCGCACAGGGACCAGCTGATCGCCTCGGATGATCTGCTCGATTCGGTCATCGCATCCCTGACAGCCCGCGCGGCCGCCCGCCAGGCTACCCTGCTTCCTGGCCCGGATCAGAGCCTTGCAGCGCGTGAGGAGGGCTGGATCCACCTACCAACCGGTTCGCTCACTAAGCTGAACAAATAGGGCCGACCCGGCTGCCTATCCCGGGGCTTGAACCACTGTCCGAAAAATGCTGGCGAAGTCCACTAGGCCGTATCCGGCTGGTTCGATGAGACCGGCGTCCACCAGGCGCGTCCGGTAGTTGCCGACGGCATTCGGCCACATTCCGGTGCGTCTGCCCCTGTCGGTGGTGGAGGACGCTCCCGCGGCTTCTGCCATCGACCGCAGGCGTGCATTCCTCTGAGCGGGACTTCTGTGGACGATCGCCTGAGGTGTCGCGTGCGCGATGGGGCCCTAACGGCACCGCTCGACGACACGAGAGCCGCCGCGGCTGGGCGTCCGAGATACTAGTTCTATGCAGGCGACGACGGTGTTGGTCGAGGGCGAGAGTGACCGGCTGGCGGTCGAGACGCTGGCCTTTCGCCTTGGCCACGACCTGACAGTCTTGCGGGTGTCGGTCGTATCGATGGGAGGCGCGACCAGCATCGTCCGCTTCCTCGACCGCAACGGCCCGATTGGCGCAGGCCACCGGTTGTTCGGCCTGTGTGATGCAGGGGAATCTCGTGGCATCGCCCGCGCGCTCGGCCGGGCAGGTATCGGGTCCGGTTCGCTGGCCGAGCTTGGGTTCCACGTCTGTCACGCCGATCTAGAGGACGAACTCATCCGCTGCCTTGGGATCGATGCCGTGCTCAAAGTCATCGCGGCTCAAGGCGAGCTCGCGTCGTTCCGGCTCCTCCAACGCCAGCCGTCACTGCGAGAGCGGCCAATAACGGCGCAGTTGCGCCGGTTCTTTGGAGGACGCAGGGGTAACAAGGTCCGGTACGCGCCACTGCTGGTCGACGCATTGCCGGCCGGACATGCGCCTCCGCCGCTCGCTCGCCTCGTTGCAGCATTCACACTCTGATCCTGTTGTCCAAAAATGGTCGAATGCAAAGCGTCCAGCCGGCGGAACGTGATAGCGGATATTACGTCAAGCCGTCGCCCAGAGGGGCTGGGATGTCTCTTTTTTGGAGTAGCTGGATGAGGCATGCGTGGTGTGCGACGCCGGCCCGTTTGTCGCCCGTTGCGGTGCCAAGTCAGGTCCTGGCACCGCCTTCGCCCGACCGCGAGGGCCCACTCGGGGCTTTCCTTCGCGCAGGTCGGTCAGCCCGTTGAGCCGCGCACCACGAGCGAGCTGTCCAGCGTCACATGCGGTTCGTGCAGCTCGAATCCTTGCAGCGTCGGGTTGAGCGGGAACAGGTTGCTGTTAGTCCCTACCGCGGCAATGAACTGGTGGCGGCCTGGCATGGATACGCAACAGTGACGGCCCTGTAACACGGAGTACACATGCCGTTCGTAGCCTTGCAGTAGTAGTTTTCCCGGAAGGACATGTGCATGAATGCCGCAGACACCGCAATCAAGCCGATAATCGGCCTGACCACATATCTTGAGCCGGCCGGCACCGACGGCTGCGGCAACGTGCGCGCCGCATTCCTCCCCGAAAAATATCTCACGCCTATCCTTGACGCCGGCGCAGTTCCGATCCTTCTCCCGCCGCAGCCCACAGCCGGGGACATGATCGAGCACCTGGTCAGCAGGCTGGACGGGCTGGTCATTCCCGGTGGCTGGGACGTGGATCCGACCCGATACGGCCAGGAGCCGCATCCGGAAACGGACTCTCCCCGGACGGAACGCGACGAGTGGGAAGCCGCCCTGATCCTCGAAGCGATCCGCCAGGATGTTCCTCTTCTCTGCATCTGCAGGGGTGAACAGTTGCTCAACGTCACGCTCGGCGGCACCCTGCATCAGCACCTGCCCGACGTCCTGGGAACCGGGCATTACCAGCTGGGCGGCTACCAGTTCAATGGAATCCGTGTCGACATTCGGCCCGATTCCCGGCTTGGCCGTCTCTTGGGGGCTGACGCATTGGAAGCCGTTCCCGTTTCGCACCACCAGGCCGTGGACCGCCTTGGCGAAGGGCTCATCGCCACAGCTTGGAGTGAAGACCAGATAGTCGAAGCAATTGAGCTTCCCGGCGCAGGCTTCTGCGTGGGGGTGCAGTGGCACCCGGAGCAGATCGCGGAAGAGAAAGCGCTGTTCCATGGCTTTGTGGAGGCGGCCAGCGCCAAGATGCTGTCGCGGCTTCGCCCGGCTGCTGTGGAGTCCCTGGAGTTCGCGCACGAAATGGCTGCTAGCTAACTCCTACGTGACGCCCTGAGCCATAGGGCGCGATGTCACCCACTTTTCACAAGTCCAGAGCATTTCAGCCGCGCTCCCCAAGACGGGGGCTCGGCCACTCTGAACCTGCGCCAGGAACCCTGCCGGCACGGAATTCCGGCCGGAGCATCAGGCGCCCTCTGCCACAGCGGACAGAAGATCAATTATCGGCGTGGCTCCGCGGTGGTGTCCTACCCGGGTGGGCCGTCCGATGTCCGGTCTCAACATTGTTGTCAGTTTTCTCATCTAATCGGTCAGCCTGCGGGATTGGGCCTCTTGTCTCGTCTAACGTGTCAGTGTGGGTGTAGGTGGACTGAGGTCTTTGCCGACGAACGCGACCGGTTCGGTGCGCGTGCTGGGCCGTTTCAAGGCAGGCATGGCCGACGCTGCGTTGTCAGACGATGTGGCTTCGCAGCGGTTCGAGTCGGAGCTGCCGGTGCGTTCGTTCTTCGCTTGGCCGGGCAAACGCAATTACGAGGGCTCGTGGTGGTCCAGCACCGTTCGTGCTCACGTGGGGTTCGAGAGCCTTCTTGAGCGGGATTTGCTGATGTCCGCCGACTACGACAAAGACGTCGTCGGGATTTCCTCGCAGCCCTTCGCCTTGCTCTGGCCGAAGGGCACTGACGACAGTCAATGACGAACCACAGTCAACGTCTTTCGACCTGCCATCGTGATCATGCCGCAACTCGCGCAAGAACATCCGCACTGTCAACGTGCTTGATCCCTGCCTACCCGGACCGTTGTTTCGCAGCTATGGACGCCGCGAGGAGAGAAGGACATCATGAAATCAGGCGTGAGGATCCCATCTCCGGAGGCGCAAATGGAGGCGGTCCCACGCGCTGGAGGCGTTAGGGCATGCCCGGTAAATCTGTGCCAGCGGAGAACTCCGCATTAAGTGGTCCGGCCCAGGCGGACGATCATTTCCTCATGGATTACTACGAGCACGTGGACCCCGAGGAGCTCCTCACCTACGCAGGCGCTACTTTAGAGCGTCGGGCACGGCACCATCTTTCGCTCGCCTCGGTGCTTCCTCCGGGGACGTCAAGGGTGGATGTCCTCAACGAACCGAGTGCCAGTGTGGTGTTCCTGGTGGCCGAAGGCGCGCTGCACGTGGTTCGCGCGATCACCTCGGAGCTAACCCGCGAAGGAGCGACGGTCCGGCTGCTCGTCCATCCCTCGTTCCAGGTCCTTCGGGATCCTGCAACCCATGAGCTGCTCAAGCTCCGCCATGCGCCGCAGCGCGCGGGACTTGTTGCCGACCTGCCCTATTCCTGGGCCACGGAAACCTGGGTTGCGGTTGAAATTGGCAGGCTGCCGAGATCGTCGAACGCCTGGGACGTCATCGCGAATATCCAGAGGATTCTTGCCGATGTCCGTGCAGTTACAGAGGACTCCACTGCCCTGAAGGAACAAGTGACCGCCGCCGTCGACTCCTTAGCCACCTTCCCGCGCGGTTGTGTGCCGTCAACCGAACAGCTCAGAGAGCTCCTGTTGTGGCTCAACGGGGGGAACTTCATTTATCTGGGACACTGCGAATATGTGTTGACGGCTGAGAAAGATGGGCCGGCACTTCGACCCCGTCCGGGTACTGCCCTGGGCCTTTTGCGCAGGCAGAATCACCCTCGCAGATCAGACCAGACTGTGTTCCGGGGCTCGCAGGTACTCGCGCTGTACACTTCCGACCTTCGATCCTCGGTTCCAGAGCCCTCATACTTGGACGTAATCCGTCTCCCGACGTTCAGTGCTGCCGGAGTCGTCAATGGGGAACGCAGGTTTGTGGGCGTTTTCGCCCCGGGAACGGCGGATCAATCAGTACGTCGCATTCCTGTGATCCGGGACAAGGCCGCTAACGTGAGTAACAGACTCGGTTTCGCCCCTGCGTCAACCCAAGAGAAGAAACTGCTCGCCGCGCTGGGGTCGTTCCCACTTGACGAGCTGTTCCACATCGACGAAGACGAACTGACTCGGCTGGCGGCCGACATCCTGCGGCTCCAAAAACGCCATGAGACAAGGCTGCTCCTACGCTTCGACAACTACGGCCCCTTCATGACCGCCCTAATGTTCCTTCCGCGCCGCCGCTACAACACGGCCGTGCGGCTCAGGATTGAACAGGAGCTCAAAGAAGCCTCCAAAGCCTCATCGCTTGAGTTCGAGGTCCGACTCACCGAATCGCACATGGCTCGCATCTTCTTCCGCGTACTTCTGCCCGCCGGCGCAAAACCAGAGTCCATCGATCCGGCTGCACTGGAGCGGACACTCATCAATGCCACACGGACATGGGCCGAAGGACTTGACGAAGCCCTGCGGGAACGCATGCCCTCCGAACAGGCCACCAGGCTGTCAGCGCTCTGGGCCGATGCCTTCCCTGCCAGCTACCGGGCAGATTTCGAGGTCATAGATGCCATTGAAGACATCGAGAGGTTTGAGCAATACGATCTGGATGGCACCGGCGGTCGACCCCTGAACGACTCGGTACTGGCTGTCCGTGCCGATGCTCCGCAGGCCGAGGTCGAGGACTTCCGGATTCGTCTCTATCTCACCGGTGCCCGGAGCCTCACGCAGATCCTGCCATTCCTCCACAACCTGGGCCTCCAGGTACTCAACCAGCGCCCCTTCGAGGTCCTGCGGGGCAACACTCTGCCGCTGTTTCTCTATGATTTGGGCGTGAAGTATCCACTCGGCGTGGATCCCGCTCGAACCAGCTCCCTGCTCGCGGACGCGTTCGGAGCAGCCATACGCGGTGACACGGAATCAGACCGCTTCGATGCACTGGTCCTGCAGGAGAGCCTTGATTGGCGGCACGTCGTGATCCTCCGCGGCTACGCCAAGTACCTCCAGCAACTGGGAACCACCAACTCGTACGGCTTCATCGCGGACACTTTCCTGGCCAACGCGAGAGCGACCCACGCACTGCTGGGCCTGTTCCGCGCCCGCTTCCTTCCAGGGCTTGGCATCACCCAGCGGCTCCGCGAAATGGCGGCCGCCCGGGACGAAGTGATCAAGGCTATCGATGCTGTCACGTCCTTGGACGCGGACCGCCTGCTGCGGACCTTCCTGAACCTCATCGAGGCGACGACGAGGACCAACTTCTACCGCGACCGGCCGTACCTGAGCTTCAAGCTCCGACCCTCCCACCTTCCAGGCGCTCCGCACCCACGTCCGAAGTTCGAGATCTGGGTCTATTCCCCCCGGGTCGAGGGCGTGCACCTTCGCTTTGGGCCGGTGGCCCGCGGGGGCCTGAGATGGTCGGACCGGCGCGAGGATTTCCGTACCGAAGTCCTCGGGCTCGCTAGGGTCCAGATCGTCAAGAATTCGGTGATCGTCCCGACTGGCGCGGGGGGCGGCTTCTACGCGAAGCGGCTTCCCGATCCCGAGGCCAACCGCGCGGCATGGCTCGCGGAAGCGATGGAGAGCTACAAGGACTTCCTCCGCGGGCTCCTCGATGTCACGGACAACCTGGCCCCGCCCGACGTCGCCGTGTCCCGTGACGCCCGCGGCACCCGGGGCTCGGTGGGGCGCGTCGTCCCACCGCCGAACGTGGTGCGGCATGACGACGACGACTACTACCTCGTGGTGGCTGCCGACAAAGGCACCGCGGCGTTCTCCGACACCGCCAACGATGTGGCCAAGGAGTACGGCTTCTGGCTGGGCGACGCGTTCGCGTCCGGCGGCTCAAGGGGCTACGACCACAAGCGGATGGGCATCACTGCTCGGGGCGCCTGGGCGTCCGCGAAACAGCACTTCAGCGAACTCGGGATCGATTCCCAGCGCGAAGACTTCACCGTGGTCGGCATCGGCGACATGAGCGGGGACGTGTTCGGCAACGGGATGCTGCGCTCCGACCACATCCAGCTCGTGGCCGCCTTCGACCACCGGCACATCTTTCTGGACCCCACACCCGACGCCGCGTCCTCCCTCGCGGAACGCCGCCGTCTCTTCAATCTGCCCCGTTCGTCGTGGGCCGGCTACAACCCCGGGCTGATCAGCCCCGGCGGCGCGGTGCACCCGCGCGTCGCCAAGTCCATCGCCATCAGCCCGCAGGCGCGTTCGGCCTTGGGGCTGCCGACGATGACGACGGCGATGACCCCGCCCGAGCTCATCCAGGCGATCCTGCGGGCGCCGGTGGACCTCATCTACAACGGCGGGATCGGAACCTACGTCAAGGCCTCTGCCGAAACCAACGCCGAGGTGGGCGACAAAGCCAACGATGCGATCCGGATCAACGGCAACGAACTCAGGGCAAGGATCGTGGTCGAAGGCGGCAACCTCGGGATGACTCAACGGGGACGGGTGGAGGCTGCGCTGAACGGAGTCCTGCTGAACACGGACGCCATCGACAACTCTGCCGGCGTGGACTGCTCCGACCACGAGGTCAACATCAAGATCTTCATCGACCGCATGATCGCGGCAGGCACGATGGCAGCCAGCAAACGCCCCGGCTTCCTGCACTCGCTCAGCGACGACGTGGCACGCCTGGTGCTGAGGAATAGCCGTGACCAAAACGTCATGCTCATCATCGACCGTGCTCTTGTCCTCAACTGGAGCCCGGGCTTCGACCTCAACTGGAGCCCGGGCTTCGAACGGACCATGGACTGGCTGGAAAGAGCCACCGACCTGGACCGGGGTCTTGAGGCATTGCCCACCACGGATCAACTCCATGCACGGCTGCAGGCCGGCAAGGGGCTCACCTCCCCCGAGCTGTCCGTGCTGGCCGCCTACGCCAAGATCGAACTCGCCAAGGAATTGAACGACAGCGACGTCGCCGACGACCCGTGGTTCGACAGGGTCCTTCGCAGCTACTTCCCGCCCCAGATCGTGGACCGCTTCGGAACCGAGCTGGAAACGCACCCCCTGCGCCGGCAGATCATCTGCACCGTGCTCGCCAACGACATCATCGACCTCGGAGGAATCACCTTCGCCTTCCGGGCCATCGAGGAAACCACCGGGAGCGCGCCCGCTCTCGCAAGGGCCTTCGTGGCAGTACGCGAGGCCTTTGACCTTCACTGGATCGCGGACTGGATGGCCGAACTTCCGCCCGCTGTTCCGGCCGAGCATGGGGCGGAACTGGCCCTGCAGGTGCGGAGGATGTTGGACCGGGCGACGCGCTGGTACATGGCCCATGATCATCGGGACCAACCAGTGGAACAGGCCCTCAGCAGGATCATGCCGGCCATGGACCTCCGGCGGAACCAAACCGTGGTTTACCTGCGCGGCGACGACATCGACCTCGGGCAAGACCTTCTGACACACTGGGAGGCCATTGGGATCCCGCCGGACCTTGCGCGACGCGCGTTTGAGGTAGTCCTGAGCTTCACTTTGTTGGATATCTCACTCATCGCGGAGCGGATCCATGAGCCCATCGAGCACATTGCTGACCTCTACTCCACCGCATTCCAGCGCATCGGGGCCATGAAGTTGCTTCTGAAAATCACCGACCTTCCTGTGCAGAACCGATGGGAGACACTCGCCAGGGCGGCCCTTCGCGACGATGTCTATTCCGCCGTGGCCGACATGACCATCTCAGTTCTCCAGACAACACGCAGCGGTGGTCCCAAGCAAGCCGACTCCACGGAGCGGATCGTGGAGTGGGAACGCGGACGCCAAGACCAGCTCGCACGGATCAAGGACACCTTCGCCGAAGTCACCCAGCCCGGTCCGGTGGACATCCATTCGATCTCCGTCGCACTTAAGCTGCTGAGGACCCTCGTACGCAACTGAATTCGCGGTGCTCGGCACACGCGGCGCCAGACGGATGGCATTCTGACGGACGTTCTCCGCCAAGGAAAGTGAGGTGCGGGAGTTCTCGCTCGAGGACGGCGCGTCGCCCTCACTCGTTGCTAGCTGCTCAAGAGGTCGGATGACCGGCTGGCCAGTGAACCGTGTGGCGAAGGCCGGGGGCAGGTAGGTGTCGTCGATACGCCGGTCGCGGATACGTTCGGTACGAAGGTGGACCGGAATTGCAGATTCCATTGCGTCTGCCTGGGGTGGATGGTCGGCTCCCCGTTCGGGAGCCGCCCGGAACTTGTGAAAAGGCGGCTCCGCTACGACTTGGACGCGTCGTCCTTGTGATTCACGCTGAGTCGTACCCCTTCGAAACGAATGGCGTCTCATCGACATGCTTACATCCATCGAGTTGAATGACAGCCGGATTCACGTGAACGGATCTCCGTAGGAACGAGTCGGCCGCGCCGCGCCACGACGAGTCAACGTCGGGCACGCGGCCACTAGCGCTACTCGGGAGTGAGATTTGATGCCCAACACGGTATCCAGATCGAGCAGTTGGAGTCCGTCTGCGATTCTGTGGCGGGAGGTCCGCGGGCTCCCGTCCTGCCACTATTGGGCCAGAAGCTGGCCCTCTGCAGATTTTCGGGAGACCGAGTTCGCATTCTCCGTCGTATCGTTGAGTCGTTGCTCTTGACCGATGATGGCTGCAATGAATCCGCCGACGAATGAGTCGCCGAGCCCGATGGTGGTAGGTGATTGCGTCGCCAGAGACAGGGCCGGGAGGCATTCGACGTCGGCGCCCAGTTGCTGGTTTAGTTCGGCAGCCAGTTCGGCGCCGAGGGCGTTTACGGGTCCCTGTCCGACCGCTTCGTAGTCGGCGGGAGTGAAGTTGTCGCCGTAACAGAAGCGGGTGCTGGCCATTGTGATGCCGCCTTTTAGGCAGGACCGCCACCGTCGGGCGTTGTTCCCGTAGGCGAGTGACCAGTACTTGGTGTGGACTACCGTGGTGCGTGCGGGCATTAGTCGGTGCAGCTCGCGGAGTGCCGCGCACACGTCAACGGCGTTCAGGAGGTCGATCGGCCTGTTCAGATGTGCCTGCAATTCGTCTTCGTTCATGCTGTAGACGGTCACGGTATCGGCCATGTAGTCCCGGACGACCGGCGCAAACACAGCGTGGTGGAAGCCCGCGTCTTCGTAAAACACGACGGCTCCGGGCGGAAGATTCTGCAGTTCCCGTCCCAGCGTGGCCAAGCGCGCGTCCAGGACCGACCGCTCGTTGATGACGTTGAGTCCAGAGATGAGGAAGGCATCCGCGGTCCTGAGAGCGTTGCCGAGTTCCTTGCTCAGTACCATCTCGGTATTTGGCGGGTCGTTGGTGAAGATGATCCGGTTCGGGTGGTCCGCGCGCAGGTCGATGTCCCCGGCCCGCACGGTGGCGCCCCCGTTGAATTGCACGATCAGGTGGGGATCAGTCGAATCAGCCGAAGCGCTGCAGATGTAGGTGCAGGATGCAGGCAGCAGCCGCCGCACGGTGTCATCGATGCTGACCAGGTGAAGAGTGCTCGGGATTCCGAGCTTCGCCATGGCCAATCCGGCCCGGACGCAGGTGCCGCCCAGCGTGATCCTTTTTTGGAACCGGGAAGCGAAAGTCTTGACGGTGTCGGAGGAGGTGATGAAATGCTCTCCTCCGACACCGTCGCGCAGGTGCGCGAGAATGGCCACGATCAGGTTCCTTTCGGAATCGACCGGGACGAACCGGTCAAGCTCCGCGGCGTCGATCGCGAAGTCCTCAATCAGGCCTTCGATGATGGCCGAGTTCCATTCGACCTCGTAATCGACGGTACCGCCAAGACCCAGCACCACATTCTCGCGCGACATCAGACTCCGTTACCTCAGTACAGTTCGACCGTGTTCGCTGCGGCGAACAGCTCGATCTTGTGGGCGGCGACTACCTTCATGGCCGCGATGGAGGGCGGCTGGATGGTGTTGGGCTCGCGGACTCCCGGGTCAGCAAGGATTTCGCGCATCTTGTTGTGATAGGCGACCTTGATGTCGCTGGAGATGTTGATCTTGTTGACACCCAGCTTCACCGACTCGCCGATCTCGCCGTCGGGGTTGTTGGATCCGCCGTGCAGCACCAGGGGCAGCGTCACCTTCTTCTTGATCTCCTGCAGCAGGTCCAGTTTCAGTTCCGGCTTCATGCTTGCCGGGTAGATTCCATGGCAGGTGCCGATGGCGATGGCCAGGCTGTCGACGCCGGTGGATTCGACGAATCGGACGGCGTCCTCCGGGTCGGTGTAGATGATGGTTGCCGTGCCGTCCTCGGCCTCGTCGTCGGTCTTGCCAATGGTCCCGAGCTCTCCCTCAACCGACACACCCACAACGTGCGCGGCATCGACGACTTTCTTGGTGATGGCGACGTTCTCGTCGAACGGAAGCATGGATCCGTCGATCATCACCGAGGTGAATCCGGCCTGGATCGCGGTGAGGACCTGCTCGTAGCTCGCGCCATGATCAAGATGGATGGCAACGGGCACGCTTGAGCGGTGT
>NZ_JAGGPM010000025.1 GCF_018613835.1 Arthrobacter sp. ISL-5
CAACATAACCAAGTACTACTAGACGCCTGTTGAGGACGCACAAACCTTCGTCATCGAAGCCAGAAGGCCTCCGACCAGAAAATCTGGTCGGCGACCTTCTTCCACTGCTGTCCCGGCGGGGCGACGACGGCCTGCAAGGTGTCGTACTTGACCCGACCGCTTAAATTCGCGGTGGCCCGCGGCGATTCGCCTATGTTCCCGGCCGTCATGGAAGCAGTACGGGTTCCCCGCCTCGGCGGCGGCCGCGCCAGGACCCGGCCGGATGCCGTGATGGGCCACAAGGCCTACTCGTCCAGGGCAAACCGGGCACTGCTGCGCGGACGGGGCATCAAAGCCGTCATTCCGGAACCCTCTGACCAGATCGGGCACCGCAAACGCCGCGGCTCACGCGGCGGACGCCCCGTGAACTTCGACGCCGAGACCTACAAAGGCCGCAACACTGTGGAGAGGTCCTTCAGCCTCTTCAAACAACGGCGCGGCATCGCCACCCGCTACGACAAACTCGCACTGACCTATCGAGCCGGCGTCGTCCTCTACGCCGTCGTCAGTTGACTCCGAACCGGACTACACGATGCAACGGTCCTTCGACGGCGCATGGCGTCTGAGCGGAAGCACGCCCGGTAAGGCGTCCGTGAGCTATGAACGGAATGCATCCTTCAGCAAGGCCAGGCCCGAGTGGGAAAAGGAAACGCGAAAGGTCGATTTCTATGTCAGGGGCAGTGTCTCCGTCGCTTCGGACAATGTCGTGGTGAAACTTTCGCGGTTCTAGGGACCCTTTTTTCCACATAGGTGCCTCCGCTGCTGCTGCCGGGGCCCGCATCACGCTAGCCTCGAGCCAGAGCACGAATCGCTGAATCCGGCTTCGATGCACTAAGATATTGAAGTCTGTGCTGCGCCCTGCCTCCGTTTTGGATGCCGGGTGCGCATGGCGCCGCAAATGAACCTCCTGTTACGGAAATGCCGTAACCGCTTAGCCCAAAGGAGGTGGGTTCACATATGCGTCCTTACGAATTGATGGTAATCATCGACCCCGAGGTCGAAGAGCGTACCGTAGAGCCGTCGCTTCAGAAGTTCCTGAATGTCATCACCAACGATGGTGGAACCATCGAAAAGGTTGACATCTGGGGCCGTCGTCGCCTCGCCTATGACATCAAGAAGAAGTCCGAAGGTATCTACGCCGTGGTGAACTTCACCGCCAAGCCGGAAACCGCCAAGGAACTTGACCGCCAGCTGAGTCTCAACGAGACCATCATGCGCACCAAGATCACCCGCCCCGAAGAGCAGAAGGTCGTTGCTGAGTAATTTCAGCTCCCGGCTTTTATTCTTTACCCCGCAGGAACGAACAAGGAGGCAGTAGATGGCAGGCGAAACCACTATTACGGTCATCGGTAATCTCACCAATGACCCCGAACTGAGGTTCACACCGTCAGGTTCGGCAGTAGCGAACTTCACCATCGCTTCCACGCCTCGCACCTTTGACCGCCAGTCCAATGAGTGGAAGGACGGGGAAACCCTGTTCCTCCGCGCATCGGTGTGGCGCGAAGCGGCCGAAAACGTTGCCGAGTCCCTGACAAAGGGCATGCGCGTGATCGTCAACGGCCGCCTGAAGAGCCGTTCCTACGAAACAAAAGAAGGCGAGAAGCGCACCGTTATCGAGCTCGAAGTCGATGAAATCGGCCCGAGCCTGCGCTACGCCAATGCCAAGGTCAACCGCACCCAGCGCTCCGGCGGTCAGGGTGGCCAGGGTGGCTTCGGCGGAGGCAACAGCGGCGGTGGATTCGGTGGCGGCCAGGGTGGAAACCAGGGCGGCAACACCGGAGGAACCTGGGGCGGCAACCAGCCCGCAGCGCAGGAAGACCCCTGGGCAACGCCCGGGGTCAGCAATGCAGGCGGCAGCTGGGGCAACGGCCCGGATTCCGAACCTCCCTTCTAAAACAACAAATTAAAGGTTCGACGCCGGAACCGCCCGGGTGCCGAAGGCACCGTGGTGACTGCCGCCGTCGGACCACCACCATCCCGTGGATCAATATCCACGGGCTCCATAGAATAGGAGCTCCACGATGGCTAAGGCTGAACTCCGTAAGCCCAAACCAAAGTCCAACCCCTTGAAGGCCGCTGACATCACTGTCATCGACTACAAGGACGTAGCATTGCTGCGCAAGTTCATCTCCGACCGCGGAAAGATCCGCGCCCGTCGCGTCACTGGCGTCACGGTGCAGGAACAGCGCAAGATCGCCCAGGCAATCAAGAACGCCCGCGAAGTTGCTCTGCTGCCTTACTCCGGCGCTGGCCGCGGCTAAGGAAGGGATTAACTAACATGGCAAAGCTCATTCTGACCCACGAAGTAACCGGTCTCGGTGCTGCTGGCGACGTTGTCGAGGTCAAGGACGGTTACGCACGTAACTACCTGCTGCCCCGCAACTTCGCTCTGACCTGGAGCAAGGGTGGCGAGAAGCAGGTTGAGTCCATCAAGGCTGCCCGCGCTGCCCGCGAGCACGCTTCCCTGGAAGATGCTCAGAAGCAGGCCGCTGCACTCTCCGCCAAGCCGGTCAAGCTGGTCGTCAAGGCCGGCGAAAGCGGCCGCCTGTTCGGCACCGTCAAGCAGGGCGACGTGGCCGACGCTGTTGAGGCCGCTGGCCTTGGCCGCATCGACAAGCGCAAGGTTGAACTGCCGGCACACATCAAGTCGGTCGGTTCCTACCAGGCGAACGTCCGTCTTCACGACGACGTTGCCGCTGTGATCGAACTCGACGTAGTCGCAGGCAAGTAGCCGTTCCGGCTTCACGCCAGACCGCTACGCAGTCCTGAACTGCTGACGGCCCCCCCGTCGGATTCCTCCGGGAAGCCGACGGCGGGGGCTTTCGCGTTAACAACCCCACGGACCGCTCAGGCCTGATGAATGACGGTGGTGCAGTAGCGGTAGCCGAGCCTGATCAGCGCCGCCTCGTCCACGTCAGCGAGTTTGTTCACGTACAGGCAGCCAGAGCCGGTCTTGTGTTTGCCGAGCCGGGCCAGCAATTCCGCGGATTCCGGCGCAATCGTCAGGCCGTACAGCGAGAGGCTGGCCTTCCGGGGCGAAAAGCCGACGGCGGGCATGTCCCCCTCGCGGCCGGTCGCGTACTTGTAGTGCACGCGGCCAAAGCCCACGATGGTGGGCCCCCACATCTCGGGTCCCTCTCCGGTCAGTTCCGCCATGAGGTCCAGCAGCCGAAGGCCGTCCTGGCGCCGGACGGGGTGCTCCACGCCGGCAACGAATTCGTCCGCCGAAGCGCCGGTCACCTGCGTCTTGTTTTCTGTCATGGGCGCAGTCTACTTCGCGGGAATCCGGTCCCGCGGACCCGCCTGACGGGAGCGTGGACGGGAGCGAGGACCGGTGCGAAGTGCCCGGCGCCTGCTGCGGAATAAACGCGAAGGGCCCCGGGTTGAGCCAGTAGATGCAAACGCATGTACTGTCAGTGGCAGTCGAACCTGAGGAGAACACCGTGGAGACCCGCCGTATCACCGTTCTGTCCGCCGGCCTGGGCGTGCCGTCGTCGAGCCGCCTGCTTGCCGACCAGCTCGCCGCAGCCGCCAAGCAGCGGCTGGAGGCGGCAGGATATGAGGCGGCAGTGGACGTGGTGGAACTCCGCGACCTGGCCGTGGACATTGCCAACAATTTCGTCACGGGCTATGCGGGGCCCCGCCTTGCGGACGCGATCGCCGGGGTGGAGGCCTCGGACGGCATTGTCGCCGTCACGCCCGTCTTCAGTGCCTCGTACAGCGGGCTCTTCAAGTCCTTCATCGATGTCCTAAATCCCAAGTCACTGGACGGAAAGGCCGTGCTGCTCGGCGCCACGGGCGGCACTGACCGCCACCAGATGGTCCTCGAGTACGCCATGCGGCCGCTGTTCAGCTACCTGCGCACGCGGACGGCTGCGACGGCCGTCTTCGCGGGCCCCCAGGACTGGGGCAACACGGACGACGGCGGCTCGCCCCTTTCGGCGCGGATCGACCGCGCTGCGGCCGAGTTCAGCCAGCTGCTCGAGGGCGCGCAGCCGGGCCGGAAGGCCGCCCCGCTGGAGTCCCTGCCCTTTGAACAGTTGCTAGCGGGCATCTCAGGCGCCTGACAGGCAACGGGAGCCAGCGAACTATTCTCCGCACCCGCTCGTTGTGCCGGACATGAAATGTCCTGTTGATTCTGTAGACCTGATCATGAGCGAACGCAGCGGCGTCGAAATCGACTACTGCCCCCAGTGCCGGGGCGTGTGGCTTGACCGGGGGGAGCTGGACAAGATCATTGACCGTGTGGCCGCCGGGGGACCAGGAGCACCGGTGGCGCCCCCGGCGCCTGCCCCGCCGGTCGGCATGGCCCCGCCACCCCTGTACCGGAGCTACGAGCAGCGGCGTGACCAGCCCCGCTACGATGACCGCGGCCACGCTAAAGGCTATGACGGCGACTACGACCGACGCCGGCCCAAGAAGAAGGAAGGCTGGCTGGGCGACCTCTTCGACTTCTAGAGGTCGCCGGGTTCCCGGAGGGCGATTCAGTCGTCAAGCAGCGCGATGAATTCGCGGGCCTGCTTCATGGTGATGTCCGAGTGCCGTGTCAGCGCCGTGGCCGCGGCCTCCGTGTTTCCGCTCTTGGCGAGCGTGCGGATGCGGCCGTAGATCTCGTCGTTCAGCATGTTGCTGCTGACCTCGCGGGTGACGTCGCCCTTGCTGGCGATCGCCCGGTACCGGTAAGGGAAGCGCTGCGGCGTGTCGTCGTCGGCATCGGGCTCGCTGGCTGCCTGTGGCGGCGGCGAGCGGAAGGGCTGCGGGTGGGCCGCCAGCGCGGCTACTGCGTCCCGGGAGGCCCTGAGGCCCTGGCCTGAGACCTCGTAGTAGAGCTTGATCGCGGCCATGGCCTGGCCCTGCGCAATCAGGGCATACAGCCTCCGGTGGTCGTCTTCCGAGAGCTTCGCGGCAGCCATTTTCGCCAGTTCCGCGGATTCCGGCGGGGCCGGGGCGGGTCCGGCGGACTTCCGCCGGCGCCCCCAGGCCCGGGCCGTGAGAGTCACGGCGACGGCGACGGCCACGAGGATCAGGAGGGGGATCACGAGCGATTCCATTGTTCTAAAGCCGATCTACATATTGCTTGGCGGTCAAAAGGTCGGAGTGGGTTGCCTGGCGCAGAAGCCTGATTGCCTGGATTTTCTGCCCGTTGCGCGCCATGGACTGCAGCTGGAGGGCCAACTGCGGATTGAGCTGGCCCCCGGGCAGAACAGCACTCTGGAAAGCGTGCTGCCCCTGGCCTGCGATTGACCCTGGCTGGCCGAGGAGCGCCGCCCGGGCGTGGTCCTGCTGCTGGGTGTGCTGCTGTTCGTTCTGGCTGGGCCGGGTTGCCGCGTCAACGCGGGCGCGGGCGGCCGTCGCGGCCTGGACCTGAGCGGCGTAGTGGGCCTGTGAACGCCTGGCCAGATCCAATTGGTAGCGTTCCGCGTCCGACATGCCGGTGTCCCGCGGCTTCAGCGCCGTGGACAGGGCCCAAAGGACAGCCAAGAGGATAAGGACAGGCAATATGACTATCAGAACGTCGCCCATAGTTAGAGCTTAGGCCAGATGCGCGTTATCCACAGCATGTGCCGGAAGGCGTATATAGCGGCCGCTGCCCGGCCCTATGCGCGCCTCCGGCGGCCCGGCCCTGAACGCGCCGCCCGCGGCCTGGCGGTGACTTTGCTCGCACGAACCGCGTATTTGCTCGTCCACAGCCCGAAATTACCGGCCGGTATCCCCAGCAAACGGCTTCAGGCTGTGGATGAAGGTACGGAAATATTTTCTTCAGTCCACAGGTCCACAGCAGCGTTTTCGCAGGTCAGAGGCTATATATGCCCGAAAGAAAATTGATTTCCACAGCTTCACCCACAGGCTGTGCACAAGCAGGGGAGCGTTGTGCACAGGTTATCCACAGAGGTGCAGAACTGCGGGCTTTGTGCGTTGCCCGGTGGGCGCTAACGTAGCGGAGACACCCCATCAGGACGCGGTTCGCTTTCGGTCCGGCACACCGGAGCTGATGGTTTTCCAGGCCCCGGCTATTCCGTGCTGCCTGTGGAAAACCTGTTGATGAGGGTGTCGCCGCGGGGGCACGGCGTCCGACGGAAAATGTCAGGGCTGGCTGGTGTAGTTGCACTAGCCGCGCGGCAGATTCCGCTGAACGGCCCACCCGGCATACGGCACACCCGCCGCAGATTCCTCCGGGAACTGCGGACACAATGGAGGACGGCAGCTTTGTCAGTTACGCACCTGGACTCAATCGAGGGCACCCGCAGCTCCGAAGGCAGCCGCAAGCCTCCGCAGGACATTCCGGCCGAACAATCCGTCCTGGGCGGCATGATGCTCTCCAAGGACGCCATCGCCGACGTCGTGGAGATCCTCCGCGGCCAGGACTTCTACCGCCCTGCCCACGAAACCATCTACGAGGCCGTGATCGACCTCTATGGCCGCGGCGAACCCGCGGATGCGGTCACGGTCTCGGACGAGCTGACCAAGCGCGGCGAGATCAACCGGATTGGCGGTCCTGCCTACCTCCACGAGCTCATTCAGACCGTTCCCACCGCGGCCAACGCCGGCTACTACGCCGAGATCGTGGCCGAACGGGCCGTCCTCAGGCGCCTGGTCAACGCCGGCACCAAGATCGTCCAGCTCGGCTACGGCCAGGACGGCGAAGTCGAAGACCTCGTCAACCAGGCGCAGGCTGAGGTCTATGCCGTCGCCGAGCGCCGGACCGCTGAGGACTACGTCGTCCTGAAGGACGTCATGGAGTCCACGGTGGACGAGATCGAGGCCTCCGGCCACCGCGGCGAAGGCATGGTGGGCGTCCCCACCGGTTTCTACGAGCTGGACGAGCTCACCCACGGACTGCATCCGGGCCAGATGATCGTCATCGCTGCCCGCCCCGCTGTGGGTAAATCCACCTTCGCGCTGGACTTTGCCCGCTCCGCTGCCATCAAGAACAACCTGGCCACGGTGATGTTCTCGCTCGAAATGGGCCGGAACGAGATTGCCATGCGTCTCCTGTCCGCCGAGGCCACCATCGGGCTGCAGGACCTGCGCAAGGGCACCATCAAGGACGAGCAGTGGTCCAAGATCGCCACCACCATGGGCCGCATGAACGATGCTCCGCTGTTCATTGACGACAGCCCCAACATGTCCCTCATGGAGATCAGGGCCAAGTGCCGGCGCCTCAAGCAGCAGCATGACCTTAAACTCGTGATCCTCGACTACCTGCAGCTGATGAGCTCCGGCAAGAAGGTGGAGTCCCGCCAGCAGGAGGTCTCGGAGTTCTCGCGTGCACTGAAGCTGCTCGCGAAGGAGCTGCAGGTCCCGGTCATCGCGCTGTCACAGCTGAACCGTGGTTCCGAGCAGCGCCAGGACAAGCGGCCCATGGTGTCGGACCTTCGCGAATCGGGGTCCATCGAGCAGGACGCCGACATGGTGATCCTGCTGCACCGCGAGGACGTCTACGACAAGGAGTCCCCGCGGGCCGGTGAGGCGGACATCCTCATCGCCAAGCACCGTAACGGGCCCACGAAGGACATCGTGGTCGCGTTCCAGGGGCACTACTCGCGCTTCGCCAACATGGCGGCGGATGCCGGGGGCGGCGGGTTCTGACCCGCGGAACCTGGCACCAAGCGTGGCGCCCGGTGCCAGGCCGTGCGGCGTCACACCGGAGGCGTCACACCGGCGTTCCCGCGCCTTGGACCAATCGTTCCGTGACCGCGACTCCCAGCGGGATGCGGCGGCCGGCGACAGCGTTGGCGAGGGCATAGTCATGGGTGACCAGCACCAGCGCGCAGCCATGCCGGTCCACCTGGTCCATGAGGCAGGCGACGGTCAGTTCCTGGGTGATGAGGTCCAAGCGTGAGGTGGGTTCGTCGGCGAAGACGAGGGCGGGTTCGAGCAGCATGGCCCTGATGATCGCGAGCCGCTGCAGTTCCCCGCCGGAGACCTGGCCGGGCCTGCGGTTGAGAAGTGCCGGTGTGAGGCCGAGCGAGGCCATGAGTTCCTCGAGGCGGGCTGGCTCCAGCCGGTGACGGCGGATAACGTCGCCGAAGGGGTCCCGCAGGGCGACTCGGGCGGGGAACGCCAGTGCCGGGTCCTGGTACAGCTTTTGCAGCCGGCCTCCGCGGAGCGCGACGGCATGGTGGACGTATCCGGCATCGGGCGGCAGCAGTCGCAGCAGCACGTTGCCCAGAGTCGTTTTGCCGCTGCCGCTGGGACCGCCCAGGGAGACCCGTTCCCCGGCCCGGATCGTGACGGAGAGGTCCGAGAAGAGTTGCTGGCCGCCGAAGGCCTTGGACAGCCCTTCGCCGGAGACAAGCGCGGTGCCACCCTCTTCTGGTGGTGCCCCGCGTCGCGCCCACGCATGGTTCCAGTTCGCCGGTTCGGCTTCCAGCAGCCTGCGTGTGTAGGGATGAGCCGGCTCAGTGAGCACTTGCCGGGCGCAACCCTGCTCAACGACGTGGGCGTCCTTCATGACGAGGACATCCCCGCCGAGTTCTCGGGCCAGGTCCAGGTCGTGGGTGATGGTCAGCAGGATGCCGCCGCCGTCGAGGTGCAGCTTCAGCAGTCCTGCCAGCTCGGTCCGGGCGCGCTCGTCCAGGCCCTTTGACGGCTCATCCGCTATGAGCACGGGCGCTCCGCCGATGGTGGCGGCGGCGAACGCGACGCGTTGGGCCATGCCGCCGGAGAGCGTGTGCGGGAACGCGCGGGACGCGTGTCCGAGCCCAAGGGCAGCGAGCAGCGTTCCTGCTGTGCGGCGGGCGCCGCTGCTGTCTGTTGTGAAGGAGGTGGCGCCTTCGGCGACCTGTTCCTGGGCGCGCATTGTGGGGTCCAAGGCGAGCGTGGGTTCTTGTGGCAGCAGGGACATTAGCCGGCCCCAGAGCCCGCGGCGGTTTGCCCGGTCGGACAGGTCGAACGTTTGGCCGTCCATGGCCAGGCTTCCCCGCGCCGTGAGGTTCGCCGGGAGTGTCCCCATGATCGCATGGGCCAGCAGGGATTTCCCCGAACCGCTTTCGCCGACGATCGTCACCGGGCGGCCGCGCTCAAAGTCCAGGGTGCCCACATCGACCAGGGTGCTGTCAGCGTGGCTGACGACGAGGTGGTTTAGGCGCATGCTCATTGGCGGGCCTCCTTGCTTCGCAGGCTCAGGAGCCCGATCAGGATAGTGCTCAGGACCAGGACGGGGGCGAGAGACATCCACGGTGCCTCGTGATAGTAGGGGAACGCCTCGGTGATCATCAGCCCCAGTTCCGGCGTGGGAGGCCGGACCCCGATCCCGACGAATCCCAGGGTGGACAGGGCCAGGATTGAGGAGCCGATTCCGAAGGTGGCCATGGTGGTCAGCAGCGGCCGCAGATCCGGCCAGAGGTGGCGGCGCATGACGTGGACGGGACCCAGCCTGAGCAAGCCGGCGGCCTCCACAGCCGGCCCGGCGAGCACCAGGGCGCTGCGGGCCCGGACCATGCGGAAATACTCGACCCACTGTGACAGCGCCAGCCCGGCGTAGAGGGTCCACAGATCCCCGTTGGCCAGGGCGGAAAATATGAGGATCACCAGAAGGGCCGGCAGCGCAATGAACGCCTCGGACAAGCCGTTGAGGGCAGTCTCGATCGAGCCCCCGCGCCATGCCGCGATGAGAGCGCCTGTTGTTCCGACCAGCAGGGCAGTACCCACGCAGGCAATTGCCATCATCAGGGACAGCTGCGTGGCGTGGGCCAGCCGGGCAACGACGCTCCGGCCCAAGTGATCCCGGCCGAGCGGCTCCGCCAGGCTGGGTGCTTCGAGGAACCGTGACAGGTCCTGAACGGCGTGGTCCGGCCAGGCCAGCGGACCGATGAGCGCGAAGAGCACCAGCACGGCCAGCAGGGCAGCCGCGACGCCCTGGACGGCCGTTCCTGGTACCAACCGGCGCCGCGCCGCCGGGACCAAGGGAAGAGCCGGGGGCCCGCCCTGTGCCGGCTTGCCGGTTTCCACGCCAGTTCTTCCGGTATCGAAAGGAGCCATCACAGAACTACCTCCCGACGGCGGGGACGGGGATCGATGGCCAGTGAACCGAGGTCAACCACCGTGTTCAAGACGACCACGAGGAGCGCCAGGGCCACGGCTGTAGCCTGGATCATCGGGATGTCCCGCCAGAAAATCGCGTGCACCAGAGCATGTCCCAGTCCGGGCCAGGCGAAGAGGCTTTCAACCACGACCACGCCTTCGATGAGGATCAGCGTCTGCACGCCGACATAGGCGATCAAGGTGACGCCGGTATTCCTGAGTACGTGCCGAAGGAACACCAGCCGGCCGCCCAGGCCCTTGGTCGCGGCGAACCGGACGTACTCGGACTGCCGGATCTGCGCGACGGCGTCACGGGTCACCCGGGCAAACAGCCCCGAGAGCCCCACGGCCAAAGTCGCGGCCGGGAGCACGAAGTTGCTGGCTTCACCGTGGCCCGCGGCGGGCAGTACGCCAAGATGAACCGAAAAGACCAGGATCAGCACCAGGCCCAGCAGGAAGGGCGGCAGGGCGCGCGCGCCGGACACCCAAAACGTCGTGATTCGATCCAATGCACCGCCGGGCCTGGCGGCGGCCAGGGCTCCGCCCGTCGCACCGACCGCCAGCGCCAGGACCAGCGCCGCAGCGGCGAGCTGCAGGCTGCTGGAGAAATAGAGGCCGAGTTCACCGGCCACGTCGGCGCCGGTGACCAGGGAGGTGCCAAGGTCCAGGGAAACGAGGTCACCGAGCCAGTCGAGGAGCTGCTGCCACGCCGGCCTGTCCAGGCCCAGCTCAGCGCGGACCGTGTCCGCCGACGCCGCGGTCACCTGGTCATAGCCGTAGCGGCCCGCAGCGATGCGGTAGGCGATGTCACCGGGCAGGCTCTGCACGATGGCGAAGCACGCCGTCGAGACGAGAAGAACGAGGCCGACCGCCTGGACAGCGCGCTGCCGGAGGACCCGGGCGGCAGGCGCCGCGATGGCCCGGCGTGTGGTTGTTGATGCGTTCATGAACGGTTCCTGCCTACTTTGTCCAGGTCAGATCAGTGAGGCGCCAGGAGCGCTCCAACGGGTCCAGGACGAGCCCGTCCACCCGCTGGCTCACCACGGCACTCTGGCGGTACCACGCGACAGGAATGACGGGCAGTTCGCTCTGCAGGATTTCCGTCACCTGGCGGCGGCCCTCGGCCGCGCCGTCGGTGTCGGTGCCGCTGGCCATGGTGTTCAGCGTCGACGTCAGGGCCGGGCTGTTCCAGCCCATCGCGCCATAGTCCGCACCGTCCGGGCCGAAGTCATCGGCCAGTGTGACCAGGGCGTCTGGTACCAGTGCATAGTTACGGGCGTAGAGGCCCAGCTCAAGTGAGCCGTCCTGGTGACCGGCGGGGATCTCGCTGGAGTTGCCGATCTTCACCTGGAGTGCGATCCCCAGCTCTTTCAGCTTGGCCTGGATGGCGGTGGCAAGAATCGGCAGTTCCGGGCGGTCGGGGAAGGTGCGCAGGGTGACAGTGAACTTGCGGCCGTTCCGTTCCAGGGTGCCGTCACGGCCTGGGCTCCAGCCGGCCCGGGCCAGCAGCTCGCGCGCTCCGGACGGATCGTGAGTCAACGCCGTGGTGGATTTCTGGTGCCATTGCGGGAGTGAGGGCGGGAACAGCTGGGTGGCGGCCATCTCGGGGTCCCGGAGCAGCGCCGTGGCCATCGACTCACGGTCCAGGGCCATGCTCAGCGCACGCCGAACGCGGACGTCGCCGAGGATTTCGTGGCCCGCATTGACCTTGAGCAGGATCGTGCGGGGCAGCGTCACGTCGGCGATGTCCACCTTGCCGGCCTGCTTCAGGCGCTGGAGGCTGGTCGGATCCATGCCGAACGTGACATCGGACTGGCCGCTCTCTGCCATCAGCGCCCGGCTTTCCGACCTCCCCACGGCCTGATATTTCACCTCGGTGATGGCAGGCTTCTTACCCTGCCACTGCTCGAAGGCCGCCAACTCGATGTTCGCCGGCTGCTCCAGCCGCTTGATGCGGTAGGGGCCGGAACCCACGATCTCGGCAACTTTCCGATCCGCGGTGTAGGAGCTGGGGGCGAGGATCTGCGTGCTGGTGTGAGCCAGTACGGCGGCAAGCGGAGCGAAGGGCCTGGCCAGGGCCACCTTCACAGCCTGGCCGTCGGCGGTGATTGCCCTGACGGGGACTTCTGACAGGGGCGTTCCGGCCTTGCCCCGGGCCGTGTCCAGTGCGGCAGCGACAGAAGAAGCGGTCACCGGAGTCCCGTCGTGGAAGTGTGCGCCGGGGCGGAGCCTGAACCCCCATGTGAGGCCGTCGGGGGAAGTGTCCCAGCTCGTCGCCAGCCCCGGCTGCAGGACGCTTTGGGGATCGGCGTCGACCAGGGTCTCGGCGACCTGCAGCCGCGTGAAGAACCCACCGCTTGTTGACGGGTCCAGGCTGTGGAGCTCGAACTGCCCCACCACCTTCAGCGGCTGGCGCGGTTCTTGGTTGTCCTTGGCGCCCTCCCCGGCGCAGCCTGCCATCATCAGCACTGCGGCGGCCGACGCGCCGGCGGCCCTCATCTTGCGCCAAGCCATTTTCTGTTCCTTTTGCATAGTCAACGGTCTATTCCGAGCTGACTCTAGATGCAAATGATTATCAATAGCAATTTTATGGCGCAGTGATGGACATGCGTGGCCGGCAGTTGAGGGCCGTGAGGGGCGGTCGTTTTCGTGCCGTGACGCTGGAACGGCTCAGCGGCGACTTATCAGTGGTTCTGCTGCAGAAGATGGTTGGGCAGCCGGTTCCCGGGCGCGGCCGCGCGGATTTCCAGCAGCTCACGGGCATGCGCGTGCAGGCGCCTGTCCTCGTCCGAAACGGGGACCCACGGGGGAACGGGGACGGAGGTGCCCTCGGCGTCACGGGCAACCATGACGGTGAGGCAGTAGGTGGTCAGATTGAGTTCGCGGCTTTTGGGGTCGCCCGAGCGGACATGTACCGCCACGTGCATACCTTTGGTTCCGGTGTAGACGAGCCTGGCCTCGACCTCCACCACGTGGCCGATCAGGAGCGGACGGTAGAACCGGACGCCGCCGGAGAACACCGCCACAGTGTCCTTGCCGCAGTAGCGCGATGCGCAGACGTAGGCCGCCTCGTCGATCCATTTCATGACGATGCCGCCGTGGACCTTGCCGCCCCAGTTGACATCCGTTGGAGCTGCCATGAACCGCAGGACAACACGTTCCGCGGTGCCGGCATCGGTATATTCCTGGGCGTTCATGGCTTCCACGATCCGTTCGCGGATCCCGATCCGGGCCAGTGCGTGGTCGCGCTCTTCCAGTTCCTGTGCGGTGGCGGGTTCGAACTGCTTCACGGGGATGGGCTTGCCGTCCTCGCCCACGGCCACGAAGATCACCATGCACTGGCTGCGCATGGTTGCCGGGCCGCCCTTGGGATCGCCGGAGGAGACGACGGTGCGGATGTGCATCGAGGACCGGCCCGTGTAAACGATGGTGGCGGTGACTTCCACCATGTCGCCGCTGTTGACGGGGTCCGCAAAGTGGATATTGCCCACATAGGCAGTAACGCAGTAGGACTTCGCCCAGCCCACGGCTGCGGCGTAGGCCGCCTTGTCCACCCACTCCAGGACCGTTCCGGCGTCGACGGAGCCGCTGTGGCCGACGTCCGTAGGGGCCGCGAGGAAGCGGAGGGTCACTGAATTGGCGGCAGTCTCGCTCATGCTGCGATCTTACTGACGACTGGCGCGGCGGGTGGAGCCGGGCAGACACAAACGCCCTCCGGGACGCCACAAGCGGCCGGAGGGCGTTCGTCTGGATGGGCGAGGCCACGGCCTCCCGGGCCGCTCCCTTCAGTACGCCGACAAAAAGCGGCGGCTGCGCACGTGGGTGCGCAGCCGCCGTCGGGCATTCCGTTGAGGTGACGTCCTGAGGTGGCGTCCTAGGCGAGAACGTTCAGCTTCGAGCCGGTGCGGCCGAAGAGGGCGCGGTCGACGGAGAGTCGGCCGGCGCCGGTGAGGGCGATGGCGAGTGCGGCCGCGGCCAGCAGGAGGACCAGTTCGTACCCGCCGTTGGCGGCGAAGACGCCGGCCGGGGCGTGCACCAGGAAGAAGGCGCCGAGCATGTTCAGCGCCAGCAGGGCGGCGAAGACCCGGGCGAGCACGCCGAGGATCAGGGCGATGCCGCCTGCCAGTTCGAGCGTAGCGATGACCGGGGCTGCGGCCTCGGCTGCAGGAACACCCATCTTTGCGAAGGACGCCTGGGTGCCGGCGATGGTGAACTCGCTGAACTTCTGCCAGCCGTGGGCTGCGAACAGGAATCCGACGATGACGCGCAGGATGGTCAGTGCGGTGGTGGTCAGGGTGGGCTGGTTCATGGAAATTTCGCCGTTCGTGTCGGGTGCGTTCGGTCTTGCTAGCCGGCGATCGGATCGCTTGTAGCTTCAAGTCCACTGTGCCGCACAATTAGTTGAAGTGTCAACTAATTGTGACGTTTTGCACTCTTCGGGGCCCTATGACCGCTTCTTCCGGAGCCAGGGGCCGAGCAGCCTGGTGGTGGCCGGAAGGAAGATGTAGGTCATGAGCGGGGTCAGGATGCACGTAGCCAGAAGTACCTGGAGCACCAGCGGCCAGTCTTGTGTGACAGGGTGCAGCAGGAAGTTGGCCAGAAGGCTGAGGGGAAAGAACGGTAGGAAGATGCTGACCATCTGCTTCCAGCGCGGAGGCACCACGGTCTCCGGAACGGCGAGGTGAACATCGCCGGGCTGGGCGAACCAGCCCTCGATCCCGGTGCGGCGCTCCACCCTTGTGGTCTCCACGAGGCCGGCAGCGCTGTCGATCCACCAGCGCCGCTCCTCGGATTGCTCCCAGTCGTGGAGGAGGTCAGCGTCCGCAAAACGGTACAGCATGTGCCATTCGTCGGAATCGGCTGCGGAGCGGACCCACCCGGAGCCGAGGTAGCCTGGCCATTCGCGGGCCAGTTCCTGGCCGGCGTGGGCCCAGGCGCTGGCCTGGCGGGTGCGGCCCGGCAGGACCGTGCGGGCAATGGACACGGTCACGGGTTGGGGCAGGGAATCTGTCTTTGGCACTGCAGGAATATTACCGGGTCAGGTAATCGGGCCAGCGGCGGGCCGCCCCTGCCGCAGCGGCCGCTAGGCTGAAACGGTGCCCGACTCACCTTCCGCCACGGTTCCGGCCGTGAAATCCAACAGCCACGCCCGCGAAATCCTGCGCATGGCGGTCCCCGCGTTCGGAGCCCTGATCGCGGAGCCGCTGTTCCTGCTCGCCGATTCGGCGATCGTAGGCCACCTGGGGGTTGCCCAGCTGGCCGGCGTCGGGCTGGCCTCGGCCGTGCTTCACACTGCTGTCGGCCTGATGGTGTTCCTGGCCTACTCCACCACCCCGGCCGTGGCCCGCGCGATCGGCGACGGGCAATTCGCCAAGGCCCTGGCCGCCGGACGCGACGGCGTTTGGCTGGCCTTCCTGCTGGGAACCATCCTGGCGGTAGCGGGCTTCGTCGCCGCGGAACCGCTGGTGGGACTCATGGGCGCCGGCGGCGAGGTCCGTTCCTTCGCCGTGGACTATCTCCGCTGGTCCATGCCCGGGCTGGTAGCCATGCTGCTGATCTTCGCCGGCACAGGCGTGCTCCGGGGACTGCAGGACACGCGGACGCCGCTGGTGGTGGCCACGGCAGGGTTCGCGCTCAATATCGCACTGAACCTCATGCTGGTCTATGGCCTGGGCTGGTCCGTCACGGGGTCCGCCGTCGGAACCAGCATTGCGCAGTGGGCCATGGCGGCCGTCTATCTCCTGATAGTGCAGCGAAACGCGCGCAGCCACGGCGTTTCGCTCCTGCCTGACTGGCGCGGGATCCGCGCCATGACCAAAGTGGGTTCGTGGCTGATGCTCCGGACCCTGAGCCTGCGGATCGCCATCCTGGCCACCGTCCTGGTGGTCACGGCCCAGGGTGCCGTGAACCTCGCCGCGCATCAGCTGGCCATGACCGTCTTTACCTTCCTCGCCTTTGCGCTGGACGCCCTGGCGATCGCCGCACAGGCACTCATCGGGAGGGAACTCGGGGCCTCCAACCCGGAGAAGGCCCGGCTGCTGACCCGGACCATGATCCGCTGGGGCACCGGCTTTGGTGTGGTGACGGGCGTCCTGCTCGCCGTGGCCGCGCCCTTCGCCGGCGCACTGTTCACGTCCGACGCCGGCGTCCAGTCAGTCCTCACGTCTGCCCTTCTCGTGCTGGCGGCAGGGCAGCCCATTGCGGGGTACGTGTTCGTCCTGGACGGCGTGCTGATCGGGGCAGGTGACGCCAAATATTTGGCGATTGCCGGCGTCGTGAATCTTGCCGTTTACCTGCCGATGCTCCTGGCAGTCCCGCTCCGCGGGCCCGGCGGGGCTGCGGCGCTGGTCTGGGTCTGGGTGGCGTTCTCGCTGGGCTACATGCTGGCCCGGGCCGTGACGCTGGGCCTCAGGGCAAGAACGGACCGCTGGATGGTGCTCGGCTCCTGACGAGGGCCCCTCGCGGGCCGTTGCCGGTGCAAGGTTCGGGGAATCAGGCGGGCGAACTAAACTGGTCCGGTGACTTCCCCCGTGAACCCCGTTGAAGCCTCCGCGCCTGCCCACCAGGCGGAACTGTGGAAGCCCGTGCTGCTGCGCGCCGCCGCCGCGCTGGCGTTCGGCGCCGTGACGGTGTTCTGGGCGGCGCCCTCCGAGACGGGGATGAGCTGGGCGGGAGGGGCGTACCTGCTCGCGACCGGCGCCGTCCTGCTTTGGGGTATCCCGCTGACCGGTTTCCGCCGCGAGGCGTCTCCCGGCAGGACCATGTCCGCGGCGGCCTCGGTCCTCACCGGCGCAGGTGCCAGCGTCCTGATCCTGCAGGGCAGCCTGCTCTTCGCCTTCGTTGCCGCGTTGGGCCTCGCCGCCGTGGCCGCAGCCGAACTGTATTTCGGCATCAGGTTCAGGGGGCGCCATGTCCTGGCGCGGGACTGGCTCGCCTCGGGGGTGGTTGGCCTCGGGACGGCCGCTGCCCTGCCGTTCTTCACCTCCCTCGGCCCGCACGCGCTGCTGGGCGTCGCCGGCGGCGGAGCCATCATCTCGGGCGTGCTCTGGATCCTGGCCGGTCTTTCACTCAGGCATGATGCGCGGGCGGCCGCCGCAAGGCCGTAAACTAGAACGTAAGGGTTCTACTCCCTGTAGAACAATGGCAGTAGACCAATCACATCACAACGGGCAGGCCGCATCCTTGCCGCCCGCATTGGAGGAAACACCGTGGCACACCAGAAACCAGGAGAACCGCGGAACCTGCGGACCTCGGTTAAGGGACCCCTGATGTTCTCCGCGTTTTGGGGTGTGCTGGCCTTCTTCGCGGTGCTGATCTTCGCCTCCGGCGGCAGTGCGCGCGCGCCGCGCTTCGACCTCGCCTTCACCGGCGCTGGCATTGCCTTCATCGTCACGCTCGTCATCGCGGCAATGCTGTCCATGAGCTACAAGGACAACGCCGAGCACCTGGGGAAGGGCTCCGGCGTGAACCTCAGCTCGGCCAAGAAGCCGTCGCACGGCTTGGGCGGACACGGCCAGAAGCCGGGTCCCGTTGCGCCGCATCCCTCGGACGACTCAAATCCTGACGGCGGCACCTCCTAGCGGTACTGCGCCCCCGGCCGTACGGCGCCCCTAGCGGCAAAGCACGTGGCCTGTTAGTCCCCGCCCACCGCTGCTAGTCCCCGCCCGCGGCGCGGCGCGCCCGATAGGCCGCCACATGCGCGCGGTTGGCACAGTTTCCCGTGTCGCAGTACCGTTTGGACCGGTTCCGGCTGAGGTCCAGCACAACGGCGTCGCAGTCGTCCGCCGCACACACCAGCATCCGGTCCATTTCCTTGCTGCGGATCACGTCCACCAGGGCCATGGCTGCCTCTGTTCCCATTCTGTCCGCCAGCGGAGCTTCGCGGGTGGTGGCGTGGAGGTGCCAGTCCCACTGGTCGTGCTTCAGCAGCTGGGGCAGGGCGTGGGCTTCGCGCAGCAACCGGTTCACGCCTGCCACGGCCGTATCCTCGTCCGCGGTCCACAGGGCAGCGAGATCTGACCGCAGCGCGTGCACGCTGGCCAGCTCCGCGGCGTCCCGTGCGCGGGATCCGCTGAAGCCCTCCGCACGGAGGAACTCGTCCAGGTCCGCCACCGTGGCCAGTTTTTCCTCGCCGTTCGCTGCGCTGTTGATGAGGTGCACCACGGTCCGCAGCGCCACCTCCGTGTCAGGGGCAAAGACCATCTTGACTCCTTACAGTGCCGAGGCGTAATGTCATGACCAACACCCCACTTTACTCCTGACAGGAGGCAGCCGTGCCTGCATCCAGCAACCGCGCCAAACTGCCCCAGCCGGCGATCCCCGCAGCGCGGGCTGCCTCAGCGACGTCCCTGACTTCGCCGCCCTCCACTTCGGCGTCCCCAGCTGCGCGGGCCTCCACTGCGCCGTCTGCTTCGGCGCTATCCGTTCCGGCCCGCCCGGCGGCACCGGGGTTCATGGCGTCGGGCCTGGGCATTGCCCTGTTTTCCTCCGCCGTCTTCGGCCTCTCCGGCTCCTTCGCCAAGGCACTGCTGGAAACCGGCTGGACGCCCGGTGCCGCCGTCACCGCACGGCTGACGGGCGCCGCGCTCATCCTGGCGATCCCCGCCATCCCGGCGCTGCGCGGGCGGTGGCACCAGCTGCGGGACAACTGGGTGACCATCGTGCTGTTCGGCCTGATCGGCGTGGCGGCCTGCCAGCTGTTCTACTTCAACGCGGTGGACCGGCTCTCGGTCGCCGTGGCGCTGCTGCTGGAGTACCTCGCCCCGGTCCTGATCGTGCTGTGGATGTGGGCGGCGAGCCGGAAGCGGCCGCGCCCGCTCACCATCGCCGGAACGCTCCTGTCGCTGGGCGGCCTGGTCCTGGTGCTGGACCTGACGGGCGCCGTGAAGATCGACTTCGTCGGCGTGCTCTGGGGCATTGCCGCCGCAGTCTGCCTGGCCATCTATTTCTTCATCACCGCCAAGGAAAACGACACCCTCCCGCCCATCGTCCTTGCCTCCGGCGGGCTCATGGTGGGCGCTGCCGTCATGTGGCTGGCCGCCGCCACGGGCCTGCTGCCCATGGCCTTCAGCACGGCCGACACGAAACTGGGGCCGTGGATCACGCCGTGGTGGGTTTCCGTCGGCGGACTGGTGGTGCTGGCCACCGTGCTGGCGTATGTCTCCGGAATCATGGCGGCGCGCGCCCTGGGATCGAAGGTGGCGTCCTTCGTGTCGCTGACCGAGGTGCTGTTTGCCGTGCTCTGGGCGTGGCTGCTGCTCGGCGAACTGCCGGGCGCCATCCAGCTCCTGGGCGGCGTGCTGATCGTTGGTGGTGTCGTGCTGGTCCGGCTGGACGAGCTGCGGGGACTCGTTCCGCGGACCGGTGCCGGCACTCCGGTTACCGCACCGCTCGACCACGCGAACGACGTCGAACCCGTCCCGTAAGCCGTTGCCCCCTAACGGGGCCGGGGTTAAACGCCAGGAGGGCCGGACGCGTGCGTCCGGCCCTCCTGTGGTTGCTTGCCCTAGCGGTGGGAAGCTTCCTCCTGCTGCTGTGCGTTGCGGGAGGCCTGCTTGCCGGCCTCGTCCAGGGCCTGGGCAATCTTGGCGAGCTGCGCTGCGTGATTGCTTTCCCAGTCGGCGCGGAACTTGTCAGCGTCCGGGCCCTTCCATTCGGTGGCCTGGAGAGCGCTGGACAGCGCGGACCTCTGCTTTTCGATTTCAGCCGAACCCTGCTGAAGCTTCGTGCTCAGTGTCTTGAGCTGGTCGGTATCTGCACCCCAAAATGCCATTCTGTTTCTCCTTAATCAACGGACCCGATCCAGTCGGCATCCCCAGCGGCCTCCGGCTCGTCCGGAAGATCCATTGCCTACAAGCTATCCTCCGACACGAAACAGTGTCGATGGGCACCGCTCCCCATGCAGTCCTCCCCATGGTTTCGGCACCCCTCCCGAAAGGTGTCCGGAGGGTCGATCCCGGGCGATCCAGAGCCTAGCATGGGGGTATGTGCCGGAACATCCGAACCCTCCACAACTACGAACCGCATGCCACGTCCGAGGAGGTCCATGCCGCGGCCCTGCAGTACGTCCGCAAGATCAGCGGCAGCACCAGGCCATCCAAGGCCAACGAGGAAGCCTTCGAACGTGCCGTACACGAGGTGGCGCACGCAACGCAGCACCTGCTCGAGGCGCTCGTGACGCACGCGCCGGCGAAGGACCGGGCAGAGGAAGCGGCGAAGGCCAAGGCCAGGGCGGCCGTGCGCTTCGGCGCTGCCTGACACCGGCGCTGTCTGCCCGGCAGCCCCCTGCCTGGCCGCTCCCTACTTGGCCGCTCCCTACTTGGGCGGCTGCGTGCTTGCCGTGCCGAAGCTGCGCAGCCGGAGCGAATTGGCCACTACCAGCACGGAGCTTGCGGCCATGGCAACGCCGGCGATCATCGGATTGAGCAGGCCCAGCGCGGCCACCGGGATCCCCACCGCGTTGTAGAAGAAGGCCCAGAACAGGTTGGTCTTGATGGTGGCCAGCGTCCGGCGGGACAGTTCGATCGCCGTTGCCACCTGCCCGAGGTCGTTGCCCATGACAGTCAGGTCGGCCGCCTCGATGGCGACGTCCGTTCCGGAGCCCATCGCGATCCCCAGATCCGCCTGGGCCAGGGCCGCGGCGTCGTTCACGCCGTCACCGGCCATGGCCACCGTCGCGCCGGCGGCCTGCAGGCGGCGGACGGCGTCCACCTTGCCTTCGGGGAGGACGCCCGCGAACACGTCCACGGCGGGAATTCCGACGGCGGCTGCCACCTGGGCGGCCACGGCGGCGTTGTCGCCGGTCAGCAGCACGGGCCGCAGCCCCAGGGATTTCAGCCTGGCGACTGCCGCCGCCGATCCCGGTTTGAGCGTGTCCCGCAGGGTGATGATGCCCGCGGCCTCGCCGTCCACGGCAACCCAGATGGCCGTGGCACCCGAGTCCTCCGCCGAACGCAGTGCGTCGAGCTGCCCGGGCAGAGGGCTGAGGCCGTTGTCCTGCAGCCATCCGGTCCGGCCGGCAACCACCAGCCGCCCCTCCACGGTTCCCACCACGCCGCCGCCCGGTGCGGAACGGAAGCCGGCGACGGCGGGGAGGCCGCCGCCGTCGTCCGTCCGGCCGGTGACGGGCACCGTGGCCCGCGCGGCAGCGGCGATCGCGTGCGCGATCGGGTGCTCGGAAGCTGCCTCGACCGCGCCGGCCAGCCGCAGGACCTCCGCCTCGCTGAACGGCGAGAAGGCAACCGCGGAGTCGACGGCAAGGTGTCCGCTGGTGACCGTGCCGGTCTTGTCCAGCAGGATGGTGTCCACGGTGCGGGTGTCCTCGAGGACCTGCGGGCCCCTGATGAGGATGCCCAGCTGGGCGCCGCGCCCGGTTCCGGTCAGGAGCCCCACCGGAGTGGCCAGGCCGAGGGCGCACGGGCATGCAATCACGAGCACCGCCACCGCGGCCGTGAAGGCCGAGCGCAGCTGGGGCCCGCTGACGTCCGGGCCGGCCGCCAGCAGCCAGGCGGCAAAGGTCAGGACGGCGATCGCCAGCACGATCGGGACGAAGACGGCACTGATCCGGTCCGCAAGCCGGGCAATCGGTGCCTTTCCGGTCTGGGCCTGGGCCACAAGCCGGCCCATCTGGGCCAGCGTTGTTTCCGCGCCGACACGCGTGGCGCGGACCAGCAGCCGGCCGGCGGTGTTGATGGTGGCGCCCGTGACCGGGCTCCCGGGACCCACCTCAATGGGCATCGATTCGCCCGTCACCAGCGAGGCGTCGACGGCGGAGGAGCCGCTGATCACGACGCCGTCGGTGGCGATCTTCTCACCGGGGCGCACGACGACGACGTCGTCCACGGCGAGCTGGTCGGCCGAGGTCTTCACCTCGGCGCCGTTGACGAGCACTGTGGCGTCCTTGGCGCCGAGGTTCAGCAGCGCCTTCAGGGCGTCCCCGGCCTTGGCCTTGGCGTTCGCCTCCAGGAACCGGCCGAGCAGCAGGAAGGTGGTGACGACGGCGGCGACCTCGAAGTACAGGCCGCCGGAGCCCGCGCCGCCCATCTGCTCCATGCCGGGATGCTCGGTCAGGCGCGGATCGGCGAGAAGCTGCCAGGCGGAAAAGATGTACGCGGCGAGCACGCCCAGGGACACCAGCGTGTCCATCGTGGAGGTGAAGTGCCGGGCATGGATGGCCGCCGCCCGGTGGAAGGGCCACGCCGCCCAGCTGACCACGGGCAAGGCCAGGGCGCCGGAAACCCAGCCCCAGTTCGGGAACTGGAACGCCGGGAACATCGAGATGAGGAAGACCGGGACCGTCAGGACGGCCGCCGCGATCAGGCGCGGCTTGAGCGCTTGGGCCGTGCTGCCGTGTCTCATGTGGTCTACGTGGTGCTCGTGGTCGCCTTGGTGCTCCGCCGGTCCACCATGCTCCGCGTGCTCGGTCGTTCCTCCCTTAGACGCACGCTTCCGCATGCCGGCACCGGCGTCGTCGCCAGCGCTGCCGGCCCCCACATTGTCACCTGTCGTGGTCGGTACAGCTAGCGTGCCGGTCCGGCGGTCCGTGCCGGAGGTGTGCGCGTCCTGACGCTGGTGTAATGCGGGTTTGATCCGCGCCTTGTAGCCTGCTGCCGCTACCTGATCCGTGATCTGTTGGTCTGTGATTCCGGGCGGGACCCTCACGTGGGCCGATTCCAGGGGGAGGTTGACCGTGGCCTGGACGCCTTCGAGTTTGCCGAGCTTCTTTTCCACCCGGTTCACGCAGGACGCGCAGGTCATGCCCTCGATGTCGAGTTCGACCGCCCTGCTGGTGGGGCGCCCCGGAAGCTGCTCTGTGCTCATTTGTTGTTCCTGCTCTGCCTGGGCGGCTTACGCCTCGTTGGCCACCACAAGGTAGCCCGCTTCGGCCACTGCCTCGCCGATTTCGGACGGCGAGAGCTCCTCGGTGGAGGTGATGGTGACCGTGGAGACTCCGCCGGCATTGAGATCCACGGCTATTTCCTCGACGCCGGCCAGCGATTCGAGCTCTTCGCTGACGGCCGACACGCAGTGCCCGCAGGTCATTCCGGAGACGTGGACGGTGGTGGAAATGGTGCTCATTGCTGGCTCCTCGTTGACGCGCTGACGGGATGGGTCAGCGGGATGGGTGGTGGGTTGTGCCGTTACCGCAACAGCCGCCCGATTGCGTCTGCCGCCTCCTTCACTTTGATGTCGATCGCCTCGGCGCGCAGGGCGGGGTCCGGTTCGGAGGCCGCCCCAATGACGCAGTGGCCGATGTGTTCCTCCACAAGGCCCAGGCTCACGGCATGCAACGCCTTGGTGACGGCCGAGACCTGCGTCAGTATGTCGATGCAGTACTTGTCTTCCTCCACCATCCGGGCGATGCCCCGGACCTGGCCCTCGATCCGCCGGAGCCTTCGCAGGTAGGCGTCTTTGTCCGCGGTGTAGCCATGCTGCGGCGGCGACTCTTCGGTCAGTGCCACGGCCGCTGCCTCAGGCGTCTCTTCGGGAATGCTCATGAGCTCAAGCTATACCCCTAGGGGGTATCTGTCAACGTCTGGCGGGCCTTGTGGGTGGCAGGAGGGCATTAAAAAGCTCCGGAGTGCGTTATTGGGGGATACGCACTCCGGAGCCGTCTTTGAGGCAAGCGCTTGATCAGCCTGCGCTCACCAGCTTACTTGCCGGTAAAGGTGTTGGCCACCACCTCGAATAACTACTTTCGCTTTACTTTCCCGGGCCCGCTTTCAGCGGATTCAGATTGCCGCGGCGTCACTCCGGCCGGTCCTCATGGGCGGCCATCCTGAACGGCACCACCAGCACGGGGCGGCTCTGGTGGTGGGTGAGCCAGGCCGCCACCGAGCCGTTGAGGAGCTCCGTAATGCGGTGGCCGAAGCCCTTCTCGGGGGTTCCCACAATGATCATGGGTGCGTTGACCTCGGCCGCGAGCCGCCCGAGGGCACGGGCCGGATCGCCGGCGAGTGTTCGGAGCGTCCATTCGGGCGACGCGCTCGGTATGGCGGAGCCGATGGCGGACTTGAGGTCATTCGTCAGGGACCGGATGTCGTCGTCGTTCTTGTCCGGATGGAGCGACAAGCGGTGCGCGGAGCGCGCCGGGTCCCACTCCACGAGGTAGCTTGCCTCGTCAACGTAGGCGCAGAGCAGCGGGGCGGAAAGTCTTTGGGCCAGAGTGGCGGCTGTCTGGAGGACCTCGGGATGCTGGCCGGGCACTACGCCCACGAGCAGGGGAGGGGGGCCGCTGAAGCGCTCTGGAGACATACTTTATTGTGTGCCCGGCACCTGATGAATAACCAGACTTCCCGCGGGGTCAGGCACTTTGCGGGCACTTTCGCAGGTGGCGGCCGGAGACGTAAGTCGTCCTGGCCCGGTGCCTTTTTCCCTTGAATCCGGCGGACGGCGGGCCTAGCGTTGAGACGTAGAGAGGCGGCGTGGCATGCAGATATACATGTGGTGGCTAGATCTGGATCTGAAAAGCAAGGAATGGCTGCGGGAAAACCTTCGGGCCGGAGAGCTTCCGCTGTTCGTGATGCAAGGAATCGCCGAAGCAGGCGGTCCGCATCCGGACACGCCGCAGGCGGTTCTGACTGAAAGCGAGTGGGATTTCATCGAGACCCAGTCAGAGTTTGTGGACTGACGGCACCTCCCGCGCAGAGTTAGGCCCCACCAGTTCAGGCTGCCCGGACGACGGGCAGTTCATCCCAGCGCGTGGTGTAGCGGGGTGAGCGCATACCGCGCTTCATGCTCCAGTCAACGCCGTTCTTCAGCCCCGCGAACCCGAGCCCGATCGCGCCACGGCCGTACTTCCGGCTGATCTCCTCCATCAGCGGGCCGATGTTGCGTTCCTCGTGCGGATTTGCGATCAGTTCGAGTGGCTTCTGGTTACCGGTGGGGCGCAGATCCGTGACCATGATTCCGGCCCGCACGTATCTGACGCCTTCCTGGATTGCGGGGAGCAGCCCGTGGGCGGCCCTGGTCAGGAGGACGGGGTCGGCGGTGGGCATGGGCAGGGGAACGCAGACTGAAGGAAAGGACGTGTCCTGCGGGCTGTAGGCGGACGTGCCCGCGAAGGCCGTGAGGACCTTGGCCTGCAGTCCGTGCCTGGCCAGGCGGGCGCTGGCCTGCTGGGCGTACACGCTCAGAATCTGGCGCAGCTCCGGGACGGTGGCTATGGGCGTGGAGAACGATCGGGAGAAGATGAGCTGATCGCGCCCTGCTCGTTCCTCCTCCAGGGGTATGCAGGGCGTTCCCCGCAATTCGAGCACTGTCCGCATCATCACCACCGAAAACCGGTCCCGGAGCATGACGGGGTCCGCGCGGCTCAGGTCAAGGATGGAGCAGATTCCGATGGCGGTCAGGCGCCTGGACAGCCGGGAGGCCACGCCCCAGATTTCGACGACGGGAAGCCGGCTCATAAGCGTCTCCCGCTCCGCGGCTGGCATGGATTCCCAGCGGCACACGCCGCCGAGGGCGGGGTTGTGCTTGGCCCACTTGTTGGCCAGTTTTGCAAGGGTCTTGATGGACGCGATGCCGACGCACACGGGCACGCCGATATTGCGCTGCACGGCTGCATTCATGTCCCGTCCGAGCCCCAGCACGTGCTCCGGGCTGCCCCTGATGCCGAGAAATGCCTCGTCGATGCTGTAGATTCTCACACCCCCTCCTGCGTGTTGCAGCAGCACTGTTCAGGCATTGCCTGAGAAGGCGGCTGACCCACTGCTGGTTCGCGCACTCGGGTCGCTGTCCGATGGACCTGGCCAGTGCGGCAAGATCTGAGACTCAGACGTCCCCAACACGAACGCATCATGACTCCCGGACGAGCTTTCCCACACCGACACCAGTCCCTGGCTGGCGAGGCGTGAGATTCCCCTGGGCCACCCGACCGCTGAACGGGCACTCCCGCGGGCAATAGAGCGTCCCCGGCGGATTGGGCCGGGGACGCTGTCCCTGTCTGGTGGAGATACAGAGGCGGGCTCAGCTGCCGTTGATGTTGGTGATGGTGAAGTTCTCGGTACGCAGGTGGACGACGCTGTCTTGTTGTTGCTGTCTCCTGAGTAGGTTGATGCCCAGCGCCACTCCCCGGCGGTGGTGGCGTGGAACGTGGTGTTGGTGGTGCTCTGGGCGGGCCGCGGCGGGGGTAAGCAATGCCGACGCCACCCAGTGCCTGGCGAGTGGAAAGCCGAGCAGGCCGCCGCGGCTGGAGAGGTGTCCGCCACCCCGGCGCCGCTGGCCGAGCAGGCGGCACGCCTCGCCGGGGGCGATGTGGGCCGAGGCATCCGGATTCTCCACCGTGGTCAGCAGCGTCTTGGACCGGCGGCCGTTGCGGGAGTTGCCGCCGTCGCGCCCGGCCGGATCATGCTTGGCATAGCCGAGATGACCTCCAGCCCCCTCGGCGAGGTCGAGCACGCATGGCACGAGACGCATAAAGCCGCGTAAAACAAGAAGAAGTACCGGCCCGAATTCAATCCCTCACACCACCCCTAGGCATCCAGCGGGTCGGACTTTCCCTGGCTGCGCCTGGCGGAACGGTCGGGACGATCGACCTCGACAACTGCCAGGCCGACTGCCGAGAGGACTCGGGTGAGCCCGGCGCCGTATGAGCCGGTGCCTTCCAGGCCTACGGCGGCGAGCCGACCGAAGGAAGCCATCCACTCCCTGAGCGCGTTGTAGCGGGCGGGTGTCGACTCCGCCGAAGACTTCCGCGATCGCGCTCTGGTCGCCCATTCTCTGCTCGTGCCGCCTTCCAGTTTCAGCTACGGGCGACAGCACGCGTCCGGGAGGGGACGGACAAGACAGTGACGGGGCTCCTGCTCAAGCTCCTGAGGTCACGCCCCCGTACCGGCCGCGTGCGCGACACCCCCGGTGGAGGGCCGACGAATCCCATGCAAAGGCAGTCCGCAGACGCCCGTCGATACTTGAGTCAGACCCTCACCGGGGGATGCCAACTTCATCATCACTGTCGATACTGTTGGGTGCGACGGTCATCGCGGCAGGTCCTTTCGAGTCGAGGTAGAAGACTTCTCGAAGGATCACGCGGTGACCGTCCTCGTCTGCGACGACACGCTCACCGGGGAGCCGTACACACTGCCGGAGGCTACCACGGTGGCACCGGCCATGGAGAGCCTTGACCCATCCGAGTGGGCCGGAGCCCGGTGGATCGGCGCTGTCGACCTTCGGGCTCTTGCCCACTACACACATCTCAGATTGCAGAATTCTGTGGGTTATGACCGGGCGCGATTGCTGGTGCGAGAAGGAAGAAGTGTTCGCGGCTTCGTGGAAGTTGCTGCACCCGGCGGGATCGTCAGCCGCCGCGCATTCGAGGAAACCGTAGCTGCCCTGCCGGCCGCGCGTTCGGATTGCGTCGCGCGCGCGGGGAAAGCGTGGCCTATACCGACGACGATGTGATCGTGGAAGAACGGTGGCGGGGAGTGAGTACCTCCCAAGTACCAGAGCGCTTTTCCCATGCTTCGAAGTAGGTACCTGTTACTCGTGACACCCGCTTGACCTGAATCCTAGGCTCGTAATCACAGGGCGGCCATGGCAACAGTCGATTGTGCTGCAGATGCTGCTGGGAATATGGAGTTCAACTCCGGGGAGCAACATTGCTAGGAGCGCGGGTCAGTAGTCGGCCGGGTTCTTAAAACGCCGTGTGAATTGCCGGGGTGCGGGAGGGGTGGCTGGAAGAATCGGGAGTATGAATTCCGGTTCCCAGGATGGCCTTTTTGATGGAGCTCTCGTGGAGCGGGTGGAGCGTTTTGATGACGGGATCGTTGAGGCCGGCGCTGGTGTGAACAAGCGGTTCAAATCCTTTGAGCCGGACGCGGTGATGCTGGTCCCGCCGTCGGTGGATGAGTGGTTGCCGCAGAATCATCTGGCCCGGTTCTCGCTGATCTGGTGTCCCGGGAGTTGGAGCGGGCGTGCGTGGACGTGGTCGCGTTCCGTTGGCTGGCCGGGCAGCAGGCACCGGATTTCCGGTCCATTGGCCGGTTCCGCAAACGCCATCTCGCGGCGTTGGGGAACGTGTTCCTGCAGGCGCTGGAACTGTGCCGGGCCGCGGGTATGGTCTCGTTGGGCCGGGTTGCCCTGGACGGGACGAAGGTGCGGGCCAACGCGTCCCGGCGAAAGGCGATGAGCTACGGACGGCTGACCGAAAAACAGAGGATCCTCGCCGCGGAGGTCTCGGACATGCTCGCCGACGCCGAGGCCGTGGACAGGGATGAGGATGCCCGGTTCGGGGCGGACAAGCGCGGCGATGAGCTCCCGCCGGACCTGGCCGACCGTGAATCACGGCTGGCGAAGATGGCCGCGGCCCGCAAACAGCTCGAAGAGGACGCAGCAGCCAAAGCACGCAAGGAGGCGGAGCAGAAAGCCCGGGACCGCGGCGATGACGACGGGACTGCTGCGGCCAAGGGTGAGGAAGCCGCGGCCAAAGCGGAGGTCAGACCGAGGGCCCAGCGCAATTTCACGGACCCCGACTCCCGGATCATGAAGACGGCAGACGGCTCGTACCACTATTGCTACAACGCCCAGGCCGTGGTCGATGCCGACCATCAGGTCATCGTCGCCACCGATCTGAACAACATGGCAGTGGACGTGCAGCAACTGGTCCCGATGACCGAACGCACCGCCGCAACCCTGGGCCGGATGCCCGCCCAATGGACCATTGATGCCGGATATTGTTCAGCAGCCAACCTCGAACACGTGAAGGAAATCGAGGCCGCCGGCGGGACCGAGTTCTTCATCGCGACCGGCCGGCTCAAACACGGCGAAAAGGTTCCCGAGACGCCTCGGGGACGGATCCCGGCCAATGCCACACCCAAGGAACGCATGGCGAGGAAACTCAGAACCAAGAAGGGCCGGGCCGTTTACGCGCGGCGCAAGGCGATCATCGAACCGGTCTTCGGGCAAATCCACACCCGCCAGGGCAAACACGTACTCCTGCGCGGCCTCGAACAGGCCAAACACGAGTGGGAACTGATGGCAGGCTGTCATAACCTGCTGAAATTGTTCACTTTCAAAGGGAAAGCCGGTCTCAACGCGCCGGCCCGAGCCTAACCCACGGGCCAAGGCGGCCACGGCTGCCCGGCCATCAAGATGGCAACGTGTCACCGGTCAGTAGACAGGACCACTCCTGGATGACGGAAACCACTACAGCCCCACGCTCCTAGCGAGGCGAGCAGGACTACCCCCAGTTGTGGGGGCAGCGGTAGTCCTACCAAGGTCTCCCCAAGGTTTCAACGATAACTTTTTAATCCTTTCGGATGACGCTTCTCATCCGACGGCATACATACGGTGACGGCTTCGAGGCTCTTCCGTCAGCGCGTCGCGCATCCTCCCGCGCATCCTTCAAGCCAAAACGCCCTCTTGACCGCCTCTTCCCTCCAGATGACAGAGAGGTCATCATGCCCTATACGACGCGTCTGCCACGCCTTTTCATCGCTCTGCTACTCGCGGCGGCCGTCGCTGTCGCGCTCCCCGTCCCCGCCCAGGCGGTCGATGTCGGAGAGCCTGGGCCATCATACGCAGGCGACGGCGTTAGAACCCCGACTGCGGACAAGGCCCAGAGCAAGCTCTGGTTCCAGGATGGGAGCTGGTGGGGGCTGTTGTGGAGCGCGTCCGCAAATGCGACGAAGATCCACCGGCTCGACGTCGCAACGCAGGCGTGGCAGGTGACGGAAACGGTTGTTGACGCACGGCCGAATGCGCGCGGTGACGCGCTCTGGGACGCAAAGGACGGCAAGCTCTACGTCGTGTCGGGCACGACTGTGCTCTCGGAGTGGGGCTCGCCACCATCCCAGGAGGCGGTGACCTCCGGGTCCGCAGAGCTTCACCGCTTCAGCTATAATGCGTCGACGAAGACCTACTCACGAGACGCCGGATTCCCCGTCACCCTTCACAGTGGGAGCTCGGAATCGATTACGCTGGCCAAAGACTCCGTCGGTAAGCTATGGGTCACCTACACCCTCGTCTCGGCCGACAACAGCAACCGTGTCTACGTCAACCACTCGACGACGAGCGACACGGTGTGGGGGACTCCGTTCGTCCTACCGACAACCAACGCCCAGGTGCACTACGACGATATCTCCGCAGTCACGTCGTTCCAGGGCGACAAGGTCGGAATCATGTGGAGCAATCAGCGGCCGGAGCATAAGAAGTTTTACCTGGCCATCCACCAGGACGGCCAGCCAGAGAACTCGTGGCAGACAGAGGTCGCCTACGGGGGGGGGAACAACTGCACCGGGGGATGCGCGAACGACCATCTAAACCTCAGGCAATTGACAAGCGACGGCAGCGGCCGCCTCTTCGCAGCGATCAAGACAGCCGCTAAGAACGTCGGTCAAACGTTTGTGGCGCTCCTGGTGCGGGATAGTAAGGCCCACTGGACCAGCGCGCAGTTCGGCGCTGTCGAGGACGCCCACACCCGGCCCATGGTCATGATCGACGAGGAGCACCGTCAGGTCTGGATGTTCGCGGTCGCGCCGGAGGTGGGCGGCACCGTCTTTTACAAGAAGGCGCCGCTTGACAACGTTTCCTTCCCGCCCGGCGCCGGTACGCCCATCATCAGCAGCAGTACCGACAAGGACATCAACGACCCCACATCAACGAAACAAAACGTCAACGGTCAGACCGGTCTGGTGGTGTTGGCGGCCTCGAGGGACAACGCTCGGTACTGGCACGCCTACATAGATCTTGGGGACCAGTCCCCACCGCCGGGTGGTGGGGATACGACGGCGCCGACGGTGACCGCTGTGTCGCCGGACGACAAGGCGGCCGGGGTGGCGGTGAACACGAATGTGACCGGGACCTTCTCCGAGGCGATGGACGCGACCACGATCGACGGCACCACCGTGACGCTGAAGAACGCTGCCGGGGCTGCTGTGACGGCCGGGGTGACCTACGACGCCACCAGCCGGATCGTCACCCTGAACCCGAACGCGGATCTGGCTGCCTCCACGGCCTATACCGCGTCCATTAGCACCGGAGTGAAGGACGCCAGCGGGAATGCGCTGGCCACGGCCAAGACGTGGAGCTTCACGACGCCTTCGCCGACACCGACGCCGACCTCTGTCCGGTCGTCGGCAGCCGGATCTGGCGAGCTGTCCTCTTCGGGCTCGTACACGCCCACCCTGCCAGCAGGCTGGCAGCCCGGCGACGTAGTCTTCCTGTTCTCGCAGGTGACCGTGGCTGGGTCGGCGAACGCCACGACTCCCACGGGATGGACGCGGGCAATCGCCGACTTCACCAGCGCCGGATCCACCTCGGCGCACCAGGCGGTCTGGTATCGGGTGATGCGGTCCGGCGACACCGCGCCGAGCGTGCCTGAACCCGCCTCCCGGTATGCCTGGGTGACGGTTGCCGTGCAGGGTGCAGACGCCACCACGCCGCTGGACGTTACGCCCACCAGTGACACCAACACTGGCGTGCCCTACCCGGATGTCCGGGCCCCGTCGATCACGCCGGTGACGTCGGGGGCGTTGTTGTTGACCGCACACGGCGTGCGGAACGGCAGCAACTCGGCGACCACGACATTCACGCCACCGTCGGGGACGGCCGAGGTCGGCGACGTAACGTCAAGCGCTGCGTCCAAGTCGAACGCGGCCATCGAGGTCGACTTCCTCTCGCTGACCGATACGTCCGCCACTGGCGCGAAAACCGCGACCGCAGCCTCAAGCTCCGGCACGATCATCAACCAGTGCGGCTCGGCCATCGTCGTGCGCCCAGCCTCGCCCTGACCGGTGCGGGGCAGTGATGGCCGCTGCGGGCCAGGTCGGCGCCTGCGGGGCCGCCACCCTGGTCGAGAACAGCTCCGCCGGCCCCGACCTTTAACTCTCCTGCCCACAGGCGTGAGGTTCCCCCCGAACCGCTGATGCCTCTACGGTCCGGGGGGAACCTCAGGCCGTGCCCGATGCAGGGGTCTGGTTACAGCCGGTGGGGTGGGGTGTTGCCGGCGGCGGTGATGGCCCGGCGTATCGGGACGGCGAGGAGGGGCGACGAAGCCGGCGATGAAGAAGACCAGCACCGAGACGATGCCGAGTCGGCAGCTGGTGGTGGCCTGGTAGACCAGCCCGAACAGGAGGGGGCCGAGCCAGCTGGTTCCCTTGTCGGAGATCGCGTAGAAGCCGAAGTACTCGGCCTCGCGGCCAGATGGGATGAGTTGGCTGAACAGCGAGCGGGACAGCGCCTGGCTGCCGCCGAGTACGAGACCGATGCCGGCGCCGAGGGCCAGGAACAGGACCGGCGCGCGGGCGGGTAGCCAGAATGCGGCCAGAACGAGCCCGGCCCACGCGGTCAGCGAGGCGAGCACGGTCTTGCGTGCGCCGATGAGGGTGGCGATCGCGCCGAGCAGCAGGGCGCCGCCGAAGGCGACGAACTGCACCACCAGGATGGTGGCGGCCAGGGTGGCTTCGCCGAGCTGGAGCTGTTCGCTGCCATAGGTGCTGGCCAGGGCGATCACGGTTTGGATACCGTCGTTGTAGATCAGGAACGCGCCGAGGAACAGCAGCGTGAGCGGGTAGGCGCGCAGGTTCGCGATGGTCTGCCCGAGTTGGCGGAAGCCGGCGGAGAGGATCCCCCTTGGCGCGGGCACGGTGTCGGCTGTCATCCGCCACGTAATTCCCCACTCGTAGGTGAGTTCTGACGCGAAAATTGTGGTTACCGGAATTGGGCGGGATGGATCGATTGGTTGGCGGGTGCGGGGTTTGGCGGTCAGCTGCAGTGGTTCGAGGATGACCTGGTAGCCGAGCGCTTCGAGTTGTTGAACGGCCCTTTCTTTGCTGCGCAGCGGCTGGCGCCGGGTGTAGTAGTCGGGGCCGGGGTCGACGTAGCTTTCACCGGTGTTGAGCATGTGCCAGATGGAGATGAGCATGGAATGCTCCACGGCGACGAGGGCTTCCATCGGCCCGCGTCGGGACTTGATGCGCCGGTATTTCGCCCCGAGATAGGTTTGTGATCGGGCCACGGACAGTGCTGCGGTTCGCAGTGCCCGTTTCAGGTGCCGGTTCCCGGGCCGGGTCTTCGTGGACTTGACCCGTCCGGCGGACTCGTTGGCCCCGGGAGCGGTGCCGGCCCACGAGGCCAGATGCCGGGCGGTGGGGAAAACCGTCATGTCGGCACCGGTTTCGGCGATGATGACCTCGGCGATGCGGGTGCTGATGCCCGGGACGGTCGCCAGCAGTTCCCGGGCGGCGCTAAAAGGCCGCATGAGCTCATCGATCCGGGCATCGAGGGCGGCGATGTCCTTGCTGTGGGCGTCGATCCGGTCCAGAAAGACTCTGGCCAGGAATGCGTGGTGGGCGTTGAAGCGGCCCGTCAGTGCCTCCGTCAGTGCGGGGATCTTCCTGCGCATGCGCTTCTTCGCCAGATCGGCCAGCGCGTCCGGGTCGTTCTGGCCTTCGATCAGGGCCTGGAGCATCGCCCTGCCGGAGACACCGGTGATGTCGGTTGCGACCGAGGAGAGTTTGATTCCGGAGTCCTCCAGCATCTTCTCCAGCCGCTGCACTTCGCGGGAGCGTTCGTCGGTGATCGCGGTGCGGGTCCGGGTCAGATCACGCAGCCGGCGGATGTTTTCCGGCGGGACCAGGCAGCCGTGCAGCAGGCCGTGCGCGCCGAGCTGGGCGAGCCAGGCCGCGTCGGTTAACACGTCCGTTTTGCGTCCGGGCAGGTTCCTTGCCTCCCTGGCGTTCACCAGCTGAACGTTAAGGCCTTTGTCTTCGAGCAGAAAGTAGAACTGGCGCCAGTAATCCCCGGTCGCCTCGATCACGACCAGGCCCACCTGTTGGGCCAGCAGATGCTCCGCCAGTTTCATGACCTGGTTTGTCATGGCCGTCCAGGTCGTGATCTCCTGGGTCGTCCTGCCGCTGTCACTCGTGAGGCGCACGCACGCCTTCGCGTCCCGTTTGGACACATCCAGTCCCGCGCACCGTTGATAGAGAACATCCATCACGTCACCATCCGTTCTGGCCGCCGTTGAGGATGAAGCGTGCACCGGAAAGGAGAGCAGAAGAAGCAGAAATCTGACGCTCGTGCTGATGGGCAACATTCCACGGTCCCCGCGGAAACGGGCTCTCCGCCACCAGGCTGACATACAGGCTCACAGGCACCACAGAAAGGCCAGGGTCGTATCCGGAACACGGCAGCAGTATCAGCCCTCATCGCTTCCGGGACAAGGACGGCCAACCCCGAAAGGGGACTGCCTGAGGAATTTTCCCGTTCCACGGCGCGGCGAGCGAAGCCGACCCTGTTCGGCTGACATGAAAATTTGGGTGACCGGCGCGCGGTGGTGTGGCCGTGAGGGCTGTTCTGGGTTCGACTATCCGGCCTGTCTGAGGGCTCGATTGTGACTGTGTAGCCGAGGGATTCGAGCTGGCTGATCGCGCGGGACTTGGCCTTGGCTGGGGAGTGTCGGGTGAAGTAGTCGGGGCCTGGATCTCGGTAGAGCTCGCCGGTGGCGAGCATGTGCCAGGCTGCGGCGATCATGGCGTGTTCGACGGCGACGAGTGCCCTCGTGGGTCCGCGGCGGGCGGCGATGCGTCTGTATTTGGCTGAGAAGTAGGTGGTGTTCGTCCTTGAGACGTGGAGACTTTGCGGATTTGCACCGGATGCATGATCCGCTGTACCTGAGACCGTCCCAATAGGCCGAGGGACGCACTCTACGTCCAAGGAGTCCTTGGCCCCAACTTACTTTCCTGCATTTAATGCGGGAAAGTTGCGTCATAAGGTGGCTATCGTGGCCGAGGCTGCCGGCTGGGTCATGTCCTGTTCCACCGGACCCCTGGAGTGCTTCACTGAAAGGTACAACGACGGCCACGCCGCCTTTCGCCGCCACCGGAGGTAGTCGAATGCGCAAGATCATCCTCATGATGTCGGTCTCCTTGGACGGATTCTTCGAGACGGCCGACCGGGACATCAGCTGGCACCTGGTGGATGACGAACTCCTCCACCACTTGAACGAGCAGTTCCGGACGATGGGAGCCTTCATGTTCGGGCGCGTCACCCATGAGCTGATGGCCGATTACTGGCCCACTGCCGACAAGGATCCGGACATCTCGGCGGAACTCGTTGAGTTCGCCGGGATCTGGCGCGAGATGCCCAAGTTCGTCTTTTCACGTACCCTCACGCAGGCAGGCTGGAATACCACGGTGATGCACGACGTCGTGCCTGAACAAATCGCGGAACTGAAGGCGCAGCCCGGGGGCGACATCGCCCTTAGCGGCGCCAATTTGGCCTCCACTTTCATGCGGCACGGCCTGATCGACGAATTTCGAATTCTCGTCCATCCCGTGGTCCTGGGGCAGGGCCGGCCGCTGTTCGAGGCCCCTGGTGTCCGGATGGACCTCAGGCTCGAGGGGACGCGGACGTTCGGCAACGGCGTGGTTTTGCTCCACTACTCGAGCCACGGCGCCTCAGGGGCCCACCCGTTGGGAGCCGGGTTACAGGCTGCCCTTTAATTTTCCGGGAACCCCCGGCACGGAGTGGCGAAAACCGCCACACTGCCGCTTTCGGCGAGCTATTCGTACAAATGCTACTCCGCGAGTTACCGATACTTGGAACCGCGGTGTGATGTGGGCAACTCATCCCTCACGGTGGCATGTGGTAGGTGTGGTAGCTCGACTGGATCTCGTCTTCCTGGCTGAAGACGAACAACGACCAAACGCATTCCTGGGGGTCTGATGAACACGCATGTGCTGAGAACGACGATCGCGGTGCTAACCGCGCCGCTCCTGCTTCTGACCGCGAACGGTGTCGCGGAGGCCCAGGAGGCAAAACCGCCGAAGCCCACCACGATCATCAAGTGCGAGGAAGCGGCGACCGGCGGCACGGCACCGCTGTACGACGGCAGGTCCGCCTCGTACATGTACGACGAGCGCTTCAAGCCGGGGCCGGATCTGACTTCTCAAGAGCTCAGCGACCACACGCCTCAGGGTGTTGCCTGGTGAAGAACTGAACGAGCGGTGGGCATTCGTCGACGGCCCCAAATCAGGCGACTGGCACACTATCCGCAAGTACAGCTTGTCCGATCTCAGGAAGGCGATGGCGAAGAACGATTCTGTCAAGCCTGACGGCGAAGACCGCAAGGTCTACGGCGCGTCTTTTATGACCATCGACGGCCGCCATCTGTACGCGGGCAAGTGGAGCGGTGAACACCGCGACTGGATGTACAGCTACACGATTGCCGACGACGGATCCTTGACCTTGGACAGGAAGGAAGACGGAAACGGCTTGCGCTGGGAAGTGCCCGAGTGGACGCAGGGCGTTGCAGTCGCAGACGGACGTTTTCTCCTCAGTTCCTCAAGCGGCCGCAACAAACGCGGCAACCTCTACGTCACGAACAAGGGCGAAACGAATCTCGACAGGGCATCCGTGCGTTGCTTCCGCGCGCCGAGCATGGCGGAAGGGATCACCGCCACGCCGGATGGCGAGGCGTATCTGCTGTTCGAATCCGGTTCGTACAAGTTCAACGGTGCCAGCGGGGACCGTGCCATCAATGTGATCGACGGCCTGCACAGGGCCAAACTCTCTGATCTGACGTCCTTGACTGGTGGCAAGATCCATCTCGGAACCCTGCACTGCGTCGAGCAGGAGGACTTCGTTGGCGATGACGAAATCCTGATCAATGTCGAGGATCAAAAATTGGGGAAGTCCGTGCAGATCGCCGAGGGCGACAAGAAGGAGATCGACAGGACAATCCAGTTCACCGGCAAGGTTTCGGTGAAGCTCTATGCAAACGACGTCGAAGGTGACGACTACCTGGGCCAGCAGGTCCTCGAACCCGGCAGCAAAGACGGGATTATGGAGTTCGCGAAAGACGGCGCCAGCTACCGGCTGAGCTACAAGGTGACGTGAGCGCTCCACCTATTGGGGTCGCCGCATCGGCCTTGGAGTCGGGTTCGCCGTCGGGGGACGGGGCGGGATCGGAGTGGTGGCTGCTGCGGTGACCGGCAGAGCAGTGAGCGTCGCGATGGTCTCGACGACGTTGGGAGCGGTTGCTGGTCCTATTCTGCGTGCCCCAAGAGGTGCTTTCTATGGCCTGCGCACCGGTGTCATCACCGCCGACCTGCGCGCTGCCCTATACAAGGCCGCAGCGCTCATCACCGGCGTCACCGTCGGACGCCGGTACGCTACTCATTGAGAAGCTGCTCGCGCAGAATGTCTGCGTGCCCGCAGTGTTGATCGAGTTCGCGCAACATGTGTAGGTACACCCACCTCAGCGGGAGCGGGCCTCGCCGGTTGCCGTGGACCATTTCGTCGAGCCCTAGGGATGACGTCGCGCGGCGCGATGACTCGCATGCCTCGCGGTGTGCTCGCTGGACTGTGGCGATGGTGTCGTCCTCATCGAGGACAAACGACTCGTCTGGCGTCGCAGGGATGCCGATCTCGGTGCGGGGCCGACACGTGACAGCCTCGTCGAACCAGACCTTCTCGACGAAGGTCGCGTGTTTGACCAGGCCCAGGAGCGTGGTCCGTGAGGGCACCAATGATCGGCGCGCCTGGGCCTCGGTCAGACCGTTCAAACAGCCGTTGAGCGCGCCGCGGTGCTCGTCGAGGAATGCCTCGAACTGGGCCTGGGGCGGCTGATTCATGATGTCCTTGGAGAACGTCGCAGGGAGGGAAGACATGGGTGGAGTATCCCCTAGGCCGACGCCGGGGAGCAATTAGCGCACATGGTATGTCCGAGCCCTTCGACCGGTCGCGGCTGCCCGCAAGGCAGACGTTCCCTCACTGTCGCCGGCATCAACCAGCTCCGCAAGGGACCAGCCGACGCGGAGGCCTGGTCACGCCGGTAACTCAGGGACCTCAGTGCTCACTTTCGAGGAGCGCGTTGGCAGCGTTACGGACTGCTGCGCTGCGCAGCGCGTGGGTGGCACTGATGATTTCCTGGACGATGGCCGGATCTGCTTTTCCCGGTGATCCGTGGTCGAACGGAGGCTCGGGATCGTACTCGATGGCCAGTTGGATGCTGCGGGCTACCAGGGCAGCGAGGATGTCCGGTGCGACCTGTGGGAAACTCTACGAGGCCGTTCATATCCGCTTGAGCAGGCTGCCATCCGGACAACAGCCACTCGGCAAACTACCGGTAGCGGCGTTCAGGGGCGATGGACGGCTTGTGGTTGTGGTGCGTCCGCGAGGTCTTGGATTCGTTCAGTGGCGGCCCAGCTGGCGAGCATGCGGAGGCGTTCATCTGATGGGGATCCGGGCACGGCAGGGTAGACGGTGAGGGTGAAGCCAGGGTCTTCGGCGAGCTCCATGGCTTCGTAGGCGAGTTCGAGTTCTCCTACGACCGGGTGGCGGAAAATCTTGGTCCCGGCGTAGTGGCGCCGGACATTGTGGGCGGCCCAGCGCGTCCGGAATTCTTCGCTGCGCACCGACAGTTCCCCGACAAGATCGGCCAGGCGCTTGTCGAAGGGGTTGCGACCGCTCTGCGTCCGCATGATTGCGACGTTCGTATTGGCCGCCAGCTCCCAATTGGGGTAAAAGTCCCGGGCTCTGGGGTCCAGGAAAATGAACCGGGAGTGGTTGGCGGGCCGTGTTGAACCGCGGTACATCTCCGAGTACAGGGCATAGCCAAGCTGGTTGGCGGCCACGATGTCCATGTGATGGTTGCCGATGAAGGCCGGCGCAGCCGTGATGGCGTCAAGCATGAACTGGAGCGTCGGGCGGACTGCCCCGCTTTGGAGGGGGCGCCGCTGGGCCCTGCCGGAAGGGCCGGATGCACGGGCAAGGTTGTAGAGGTGGTCCCGTTCGGCCTCGTCGAGACTCAGCGCCCTCGCGACGGCGTCGAGGACGCTTTCGGAGGTGCCGGCCAAGTTCCCGCGCTCAAGCTTTGTGTAGTAATCCACGCTGACACCGGCGAGCATCGCAACCTCTTCGCGGCGCAGGCCGGGGACCCGGCGGCGTCCGCCAAAGAGCGTTAGCCCCGCCATTTCGGGGGTGATTTTCGCGCGTCTTGAGGCGAGAAACTCGCGCACGGCCATCCTGTTGTCCACTCATCCACGCTACCCCGGAGCGCCGGTCCGTAGGGAGGTACTACCAGAACCCGGATAAGCAGTGCCCTCGCTAGGACCGGCGCGACCCTGTTGCATTGAACATGACCCCCGACATCCTTGGCCCCCAATCGGGCCGCCCCAATGACCCCTAGAACAGAGCCAGCGTGACAGTCATCGAGACCCCGATGCCCGCACGTGAGCAGACCGTCGGCCGCTTCCTGGCGGTCGTGCTCGGCCTGCTGACAATCTTCGGTCCGATCTCCATGGACCTCTACCTGCCTGTCCTTCCGGCCCTCACAGCGGAGCTTCAGAGCACGACGTCGGTTGCCCAGCTGACAATCACCGCCTGTCTGCTGGGCCTGGCCATAGGCCAGGTGATCGCCGGGCCCCTCTCGGACCGCTTCGGCCGCCGAACGCCGCTGCTGATCGGGGTCAGTGCATACGCCCTCACCTCGGCCCTGTGTGCGGTGAGCCCAACCATCGAAACACTCATCATCGCGAGGTTCGTCCAGGGCCTGGCCGGCGCCGTAGGCATAGTGATCGCGCAAGCGGCTGGTCGGGACGTCTACTCGGGCGGCAAGCTGCTTCGCTACTACGGCCGCCTCACTGTGCTCGGAGGGCTGGCCGCAATCATCGGCCCGGTCATCGGCGGGCAGCTCGCAACGGTCACGGACTGGCGCGGAGTCTTCCTCTTCCTTGCAGCCGTTGGCATCGCCATCCTGGTGGCATCGTTGGTGATCTTCCACGAGACCCTGCCGGCAAACAGACGCGTCACTGGAGGTTTCTCCCATGCCCTCAACGATTTCCGCCGACTCCTCGCTGACCGGGTGTTCGTCGGAGCTGTACTGATCACCGGCTTCACCTACTCCGCGATATTCGCCTACCTGAGCGGGGCAACCTACATTCTCCAAGGCATGTATGGCCTCTCCCCGCAGGGCTACTCGCTGGCATTCGGCCTGAATTCCTTGGGCTTCATGGTCTTCGGGTTCATCGCCGGCCGCCTGTCTGAACGGTGGTCCGTGCGTGGAACGCTCACCGTGGGACTGATCATGACAGCCGCCGGCGCCCTGGGGCTGCTTGCGACGGCACTCCTGCACTTGCCTCTGATCGCCATCGTCCTGTCCCTGTTCACGATGGTCAGCGGCGTGGCCGTAACCAGCCCGCCGGCCATCTCGCTTGCGCTAAAGGACTATCCCGACATCGCCGGGACAGCCTCCTCACTCCTGGGGCTGGCCCGTTTTGCTTTCCGCAGCAGCGGCCGCACTGTGCCTCGGACTGGTCAGCGGGCGGCGCAGAGACCGTTACGGCGCACCAGATTAACCCCGACGCCGGTCTGGCCACCACATCGCACCGGGCCGGCTGAGGTAAGGGTCGAACGCGTTAGTTGGTTTTCCGGCTGCCCGGAATTCCCGCGTCGATGGGGGTCTTGGTGAGGCGGGGCAGGCTGGCGGCTGCTATCAGGAGGGCCAGGGCTCCGAGGCCAAAGGGCAGGGCGCTGGCGGTGGCGATGCCTCCGACGAGAAGCGGGCCTCCGGCGTCGCCAAGTTCCCGGCCAAGTTCGGCCGAGCCCATGGTCCGGCCCATGCGTTCCGGCGGTGTGGTATCGGCCAGGTGGGCAAAACCCAGGGGTGCCGCGGCGCCCACGCCGGCGCCGATTGCCGCGGCCGAGATGAACAAGGTGACCGGCCCCGGTGCCAGGGCAATGAGGGCCACGCCGCTGGCGGTGAGCAGGAGGCCGGCGGTCATGCCGTGGTTGTCGCTGATGCGTTGCTGGTCGCGCATCTTGCCTATCCTGGGCTGCACCAGGAGTGCGGCGATCGCCAGGACGCTCACCGTCGCGGTTCCCGCGACGGGGCCCAGGCCATGTCGGGTGGCCAGGGCGGGAAGGAATCCGATCGCGGCACCCATTGCCGCCGTCGAGGCCGCGAGCACGAGCGTGGGGACGAGGAAGCGCCGTTCCGTGACCTGGCGCGCCAGATCAAGGATCGTGTAGCGCTGGCGAGGGAGCGGTTCCACGTGGGGGACGCAGAGAAGGACCCAGAGAGCCGCGGCTGCCGCCAAAACAGAGAGCGCGGCAAAGAGCAAGGCGAAACCCCCGGCGAGGATCAGCCCCGCCCCCAGCAGCGGTCCGATCACGTAGCCGAGGCTCTTCCAGGATCCGTACCGGCCGAAGTAGGTGCCGGCATTCTTTCCCCCGGCCATCCGTGCGACCATGGCCGACGCTGCCGGAGAGAAGGCCGAGGCCGCGGCGCCCTGCCCAAGCCGGGCCATGCCCAGCATGAGGGGATCGCTTCCCCACAGCCCCGGGATCGAGAGCACGGCGAAGGCCAGGAGGCCGCCGACGATGACGGGCTTAGTGCCGATTCTGTCGCTCAGTGCGCCGAAGACGGGCTTGAGGAACACTTCTGAGATGTCGTAGGCAGCCAGCAGAATGCCGAGAGTGAGCAGCGTCAGGCCGATGTTCCCGCTTTGGGCGCCCATGCCCGCGGCAACGCTGTGGGCACCGAAGGCCGTCACGAACCCGGCGGCGTACAACGGCGCGGAGGACGTCCGGGTGTCCGGCGCGGCGGGGCTCATGAGTGGACCTCCCGGTAGACGTGCCCGGCGAAATCATCCAGGGCGGCGGTGCAGCGGGCCAGCTCATCCTCGGCGCGGGTTGCGCCGGCGCTGCCGAAGACATCCCTGGACCGGATCGACCGGGACCACCGGCGGAGCCGTTCCAGGCTTTGTTCTTCCTCTTCCAGTTCGGCGAGAGTGAACTTCTTTTTGGCGATTTCCCGGGCGATCTCGTCCGTGAATTTCACGCAGTCAGCCAGGAATTCGGCCCATTCATCCCCGCGGGCGGCATCAAAGAGCGACCGCAGCTTGGGGGCATCGTCGTCACCGGAACCGGTGGTCAGCAGCATCAGTTCGCCCTTCCCGGCCCGGGCGAGATCACGTGCTTTCGTTGCCCCTTCCCGGCAGGCCGGCACATCCGGTGCAGCCCAGGTGCCTTGCCCGAGCGGAACGGCGCCAAACCGCCGCAATTCCCGCCAGACGGCAACACGGTGGCGGGACGGGACAGCAGGAACCTGAACGATCATGACGAGCCAGGAAACATTTTCGACTATTGACACATCATCAATTGTAACGGTTGCTACATGGGCATCCGGCCGCTTTGTCAAACACGAGACCATTATGCAAGTATTTGCGTATGAATGCAGATACGCAATCTTGCACCTTGGGGCCTGACAGCCAGTATGTGGAGCTGGCAGTCGAGGTCTTCGCCATGCTGGCGGACGCCACGCGGGTCCGGCTGATTCTGGCTCTTCGTGACGGCGAGTTGCCGGTCAATGCGTTGGCCGAGAAAGCCGGAAAGTCCGCAGCTGCTGTGTCCCAGCATCTGGCCAAGATGCGCCTGGCCCGCATGGTTTCCACACGGCAGGAAGGCACGAAGGTTTACTACCGGCTGGCCGATGGTCACGCCTGGCAACTTGTTGCCGACGCCATCCACCAGGCCGAACATGCCCTGGGAACGGCGCCCCATCATGGCGCCGCACCCCACCATGCTCCCGGCGAGGCCGGGGCATGAGTAAGCCTGCACCGCACCTGCATCCCCACCCGCATGACGGTCCCGCTGCGGGCGGCGGACACCATCACGATCATGACCATCCGCACGATCACGACCACGGCCATGTCCACGCCACAGGGCTCAAAGGGTGGCTGCAGGAACTCTTCATCCCGCACTCCCACGATTCGGCAGACTCCGTCGACGAAGCCATGGAGTCCAGCGCGGAAGGTATCCGCGCGGTCAAACTCTCGTTGCTCGGACTCGGCACCACGTCGCTGTTCCAGCTGGGCATCGTCCTGATCAGCGGGTCCGTCGCGCTGCTGGCCGACACCGTGCACAACTTTTCCGACGCCCTGACCGCTGTCCCCCTTTGGATCGCCTTCCTGCTCGGCCGCCGCACCGCCACGCGGACTTACACCTATGGCTTCGGCCGAGCCGAAGACCTGGCTGGATTGTTCATCGTGGCCATGATCTCCCTGTCCGCGGTGGTGGCCGCCGTCGAGTCCATCCACCGTTTCTTTGCCCCACAGCCAGTCCAGAACCTGGGCTGGGTGCTGGCCGCAGGACTCGTCGGTTTCGCCGGCAACGAGCTCGTTGCGATCTACCGGATCCGCGTCGGCCGGAAAATCGGCTCCGCCGCCCTGGTCGCCGACGGGATCCACGCCCGCACGGACGGCTTTACCTCCCTGGCCGTGGTCGCCGGTGTCATCGGCACCTGGCTTGGCTTCCCGCTGGCCGATCCGATCGTGGGCCTGCTCATCTCCGTCGCCATCGCAATCCTGCTCTGGGGAACCGTCCGGGACATCGGGCGCAGACTCATGGACGGCGTCAACCCGGCGCTCACAGACAAGCTCGCCGACGTCGTGCGGGGGCACGCCCCTGCCGACTCAACGTCCAGGCTGCATGGTCCGGCCACAAGCTGCACGCAGAAATCAGCATTCCTGCTGGCAGCTGCGGCGATCTGGCCGAACTCGCAGCGCTGGCCGCGGACCTTAAACACGCCGCGGCGCACGCCTTGCCGAATATCGGATCGGTGGAGGTCGTTCCCAGGTTCGATTAGGCAGGTTCGATGAGGTCGGTTCGATGAGGCCGGTTTCATGAGACGCCATCCCCTGCTCCTGACTTGCGAAGCGCGATATTCCGCCACCTCCGCGGTTGTGTTCATCACACGCCGTTGTGCCGTCGCGGCGGTTCGGTCCGTCGGTCGCATACTGGACTGACCGGGAGGCGGCGTGTGCACGGGCGGGCAGGAGGAGCAGGCATGAAAACCCTGATGGCAGTGGTGCGGAACGAGTACTTTCCCGCGGCCGCAGTGTTGGCGTTCGTCGTGCTGTTCTGGACGGCGGGACTGTTCGGCGGCCTGTCATTGCTCAGCACCAGCCAGCCGCCCATCGCCACACTGTTCTGGCTGTTGTTCGTCTACGCGGTCGCCGTCCTTTCGCCGCTGGCCGGGCTGCTCGCAGCAGTTGACCTCGTCCGCAGATGGTGGCGGAACCGCCGCGCAGCGCGGATCGGAACCGGCGCAGCACGCCACGACCAGTGACTGGCACTCGTCCAGGCTCCTGCGCCTAAACCATTGCGGCCTCCCCGCCGGAGTGGTTGCATGGGGTGCATGGCTACCCCGGAGAGTTACGTCTTAGCGATCGGGACCAAGAAAGGCCTCTGGCTGGCGACCAGCCAGGACCGGAAGCAATGGTCCTTCACCGGCCCGCATTTCCTGATGAGCGAGATCCCGAGCATCGGAATCGACACGCGCGACGGCCGCACCCGGATCATGGTGGGCGTCCGGTCCGAACACTGGGGCCCCACCGTTGCCCACTCGGATGATCTCGGCGCCACCTGGACCGAGCCCGAGCAGGGCGCGATCAAGTTCCCCGACGGCACCGACGCCGCCGTGGAACGCATCTGGCAGATCTACCCCGACGCCGACTCCCGCCCCGGAGTGGTGTGGGCCGGTGCCGAGCCGATTTCGGTCTGGAAGTCCACCGACGGCGGCGAGCACTTCGAGCTGAACCGCGGACTGTGGGACCATCCGCACCGCAGCGAATGGGGCGCCGGATACGGCGGCGCCGCCGCACACTCGATCGTGGTCAACACGTCCGGAGACAACGTGCACGTGGCCATGAGCACCGGCGGCGTATACCGCTCGCTCGACGGCGGATCGTCCTGGGAACCCCGGAACAAGGGCATCTCCGCCTACTTCATGCCCGATCCCAACCCGGAATTCGGCCAGTGCGTGCACAAGATTGCGGCGGACGCCGCCGTCGAAGGCCGCCTCTACGCGCAGAATCATCACGGCGTCTACCGCAGTGATGACAATGCCGAGAACTGGGAGTCAATCGCGGAGGGGCTGCCCGCCGATTTCGGTTTCGTGATGCTGACGCATCCGCGGCGGGCGGGCACGGCTTGGGTGATTCCCCTCAAGGCCGACGGCGAGCGGATTCCGCCCGAGGGCAAGCTCGCCGTGCACCGGACCGATGATGCCGGCGGCACCTGGAAGCGGCTAGATGCCGGACTTCCCCAGTCCGAATACAACGCGGTGCTCCGTGACGCGGCCGCGGTGGATTCTGCTGAACCCGCCGGGGTGTACTTCGGAACACGCGGCGGCTCGGTCTATGCCAGCGCCGACGAGGGTGAATCGTTTGACGAGGTTGCGTCCCACCTGCCGGACGTCCTGTGCGTCCGGGCCGCCGTGGTTGCGGATGCCAAGGTCGCGGCAACGGTTTCTGTGTGAGGATCCGTTGTGGCTGAGATCAGCGTGGTGCTTCCCAGCGTGCTCCAGCCGCTCGCCGGCGGGCAGTCCTACCTGACTGCGCCCGCCGACGGGACGGTGACCGTGGGCTGGTTGCTGGATTCCGTGACCGGGGATTACCCGGTGCTTGCCAGGAGGCTGCGGGACGAAACGGGTGCCCTCCGCCGCTACGTGAATATTTACGTGAACGGTGACGAGGTCCGGCGTCTCCAGGGCCTGGATACGGAGGTCGCTGCCGGCCAGGAAGTGCTGATCATTCAGTCCGTGGCCGGGGGCTAGCTGGCTCAGGCGACGCGCCAAACGCTGCATTCATCCGTATTGATGGCCTTGCGCATGCCCGTGTGATGATCCATGATCCAGACGACGCCGATGCCCGGCGCTGTCTCTTGGACGCTGCCACGGCGGATGATGACGTCGTCGTAGCTGGGCCCCACCGAGAGGCGGGCTTCGATCTCGTCCCCGCGGTGGAGCTGGTCCAGTGCGCGGACGCGGGTTATGTGGGCTCTGGCTTCCTTCAACATGGCATGGCCTCCTGAACTGGAGCTGGTGCCTGCAATTGCCGGCACTTCCAGTGTGGCGGGGGATTGTTGCGCCCGGGTTTCCTGCCCGTTAGCACCGGGTTAGTTTCACGCGCCGGTCCGGTTTCCACACCCGGGGCGCCGGCCATTGACCGACGAATCATCTGCTACGAGACTTTCAATGGGTTTGTATCCCGCAACGGCCCCGACCAGGAGGAACCAGCAATGACCATCCAGGAATCCGAGGCAGAAGCCGCCTTCAGGGCAGGCAGGGAATGGTTCAAGAGTGCGGTGGTGTACCAGATCTACCCGCGCAGTTTCGCCGATTCTGACGGTGACGGCATCGGGGATCTCCGCGGGATCATCAGCCGGCTCGACTACCTGCAGAAGCTGGGCGTCGACGTCGTCTGGCTGTCCCCGGTGTACCGCTCGCCGCAGGACGACAACGGCTACGACATCAGCGACTACCGGGACATCGATCCGGTCTTCGGGGACCTGGAAACCCTGGACGAGCTCTTGGACGGACTGCACGCACGCGGCATGAAGCTCTTGATGGACCTCGTGGTCAACCACACCTCGGACGAGCACCCCTGGTTCGTGGAATCCCGCTCGGGCAAGGACAATCCGAAACGGGACTGGTACTGGTGGCGGCCGCCGCGGGACGGCGCCGAGCCCGGCACTCCGGGTGCGGAGCCGAACAACTGGGGCTCCGCATTCTCGGGGCCGGCCTGGGAATACGACGCCGCTTCGGGGGAGTACTACCTCCACCTCTTCTCCCGGAAGCAGCCGGACCTCAACTGGGAGAATCCGGACGTGCGTGCCGCCATCTACGACATGATGAACTGGTGGCTCGACAGGGGAGTGGACGGCTTCCGGATGGACGTCATCAACTTCATTTCCAAGGAGGAGTCACTGCCGGACGGCCCCCGCGCCGACGGCATGCTCTACGGCGACGGCGGCCCCCACTACATCTGCGGGCCCCGCATCCACGAGTTCCTGCAGGAGATGCACCAGGAGGTCTTCGCCGGCCGGGACAAGGACCTGCTCACCGTGGGCGAGATGCCGGGCGTGACGTTGGAGGACGCCGCGCTGTTCACCGACCCCGGACGCCACGAGGTGGACATGGTGTTCCAGTTTGAGCACGTGGCCCTGGACCAGGAGGGCGGCAACAAGTGGCGGCCCAAGAAGCTGCTGCTGACCGATCTGAAGAAGTCCCTCGGCCGCTGGCAGGAGGCGCTGGCGGAGAGCGGCTGGAACAGCCTCTACTGGGGCAACCACGACCAGGCCCGCGCCGTGTCCCGCTTCGGCGACGACGGCCGGTACCGCGAGCTGTCAGCCAAGATGCTGGCCGCCGTCCTCCATCTGCACCGCGGCACGCCGTACGTGTACCAGGGCGAGGAGCTGGGCATGACCAACATGGCGTTCGGCGCCATCAGCGACTACCGCGACATCGAGGTCCTCAACCACCACCGCGAGGCCACCACGCACCTGGGACACACGGACGCCGAGGTCCTCGCCGCCCTGGCGCCGCTGAACCGCGACAATGCGCGCACGCCGGTCCAGTGGGAGGCCGGCCGGAACGCGGGGTTCACCACCGGGGCCCCGTGGATCGCGGTCAATCCGAACGCGAACACCATCAACGCCGCCGCCCAGGTGGACGACCCCCAGTCGGTCTTCAGCTTCTACCGGCAGGTCATCGCCCTGCGCCACGCGGATCCCGTGGTGGCCTACGGAGACTTCACCATGCTGCTCCCCGACGACGAACACATCTACGCGTTCCGGCGCTCGCTGCCGGACGCGGAGATGCTGGTCCTGGGAAACTTTTCCGGGACCGGACAGTCTGCCGGCGTTGAGGGATCATGGGGCGGCGCCGAGCTGGTGCTGGGCAACTACCCGCAGGAAGCCGGCCTGCAGCTGCGTCCCTGGGAGGTGAAGGTCTTCCGCCGGAGCCTGTAGGGGGCCCTTCTAAAGGCGGGCCTCAGGGAGCGAGCCTGTCGCCCGGTTTGTGGACCCGGAACCAGCGGTAGCCGTAGCGGCCCAGCTCAACCGTGAATCCGCCGTCGGGCTCCAGCGGAACGTTGTCGCCGTCGAGCAGGTCCAGCAGCGTGGCGCCCTTGAACGCCCGGGGCGGGCCGTCCTCGGGACCGGCGTTGCCGCTGACTTTTACGGTGTCCTCGCCGAAGTTGTGCAGCAGCACCAGGGTTGCCCCCGCCGAGCTGCAGGTGTGCGCGAAGACCGCCGGCTCGGGCTGGTCGATGACCGCGAAGTCGCCCCAGCCCAGCTCGGGTGACTCGCGGTAGCGCTGGATGAGCGTGGCGATGAAGTTCCACAGGGACGCCGGGTCCCGTTTGGCGGCCGCGGCATTGACCTTGTCCGGGCCGAACTCCCCGCGCGCCACCGGTTGCACAAGGTCCGCGACCAGAGCACTGGAGAAGCCGCCGTTCTTTTCGTCGTTCCACTGCATCGGCGTGCGGACGGCAGCGCGGCTCTTCTGCCGCAGGTCCTCGCCCATCCCGATTTCCTCGCCGTAATAGAGCACGGGTGTGCCCGGCAGCGAGAACATCAGCGAGTACACCATGCGGATCCGGCCGGCGTCGCCGTTCAGCATCGGCGGCAGCCTGCGCCGGAGGCCCCGGCCGTAGACCTGCATGTTCTTCTCCGGGCCGAACGCGGCAAAAACCTCCTCGCGCTCGCCCTCGCTGAGCTTATCCAGCGTGAGCTCGTCATGGTTGCGGACAAACATGGCCCACTGGTTGTCAGGATTCAGCGCCGGCCGGCTCTTCAGCGTCTCCGCCAGCGGCCGGGCGTCCCCGCGGGCCAGCGAAAGGTACAGGTGCTGCATGGACATGAAGTCGAACTGCATGTTCAGCTCGTTGCCCACGGCCCCGCCGAAGTATTCGAGCTGCTCCTTGTACGGCAGGTTCACCTCGCCCAGCAGCACCGCGCTGCCGTTACGCCGGCCGACGAAGCTGCGCAGGGCGGCCAGGTAGTCGTGCGGGTCAATCCTGGCCGCCTCATCCTTGGGCTGGCCGCGGGTTTCCAGGAAGAACGGCACCGCATCGAGCCGGAAACCATCCAGGCCCAGTTCCAGCCAGAGTCCCATGGCCTTGGCAATCTCGTTCCGGACCTTGGGGTTGGTGACATTGAGGTCGGGCTGGTGCTCGGCGAACATGTGCAGGTACCACTCGCCGGTGGCGTCGTCCTGCGTCCAGAGGGAAGTCTGCTCGCCCGGGAACACCACTTCCGAGGAGGTGTCCGGCGGGGTGTCCTTCCGCCATACGTAATAGTCGCGGTACGGGTTGTCCACGGATTTGCGGGCTTCCAGGAACCACGGATGCTGGTTGGACGTGTGGTTGACCACGAAATCCGCGATCACCCTGAGGCCCCGGTCCTTGGCGGTGCGGATGAACTCCACGAGGTCGCCCATGGTGCCCAGCCGGTGGTCCACGCCGAAGAAATCAGTGACGTCGTAGCCGTCGTCCCGGTCCGGCGACGGATAGAACGGCATGAGCCAGATGCAGCTCACGCCCAGCGCCGCGAGGTAGTCCACCCGCTGCGTGAGGCCGGCAAAATCGCCGGTGCCGTCGCCGTCGTCGTCGAAAAAAGTCTCAACGTCGAGGCAGTAGATCACGGCGTTCTTCCACCACAGGTCCGAGGTTTCAGAGATTCTCATGCGACACGCACCTTCCGCAGCTGGGGCAGCACCTGGTCCGCGAACGCATCAATGAACGGGGCCTGCTCCTGGCCCACGAAGTGCAGGTAGAGTTCGTCGAAGCCGAGGTCGCCGTACTCGCCGAGCCACTGGGCGTGCTGGTCAAGGCTGGCCGAAATGTTTACCGATTTCCGCAGCTGTTCCTCGCCGACGTCGGCGCTGACGCCGTCGAAATGCGCGGCCGTGGGCAGGTCCCAGGGTATGGGCGGCGCGAAAATGTTGGACCGCCACTGGTCCATCGCAATGGCCACGGCATCCTTCTCATCGGGGGCCCAGGACAGGTGGATCTGCAGGATCGCCTTGCCGCGGCCGCCGTTGTCGCGGTAGGCGGCGAGCATCTCCGCGAGCTTGGCATGGGGCTGGTTCACGGTGACCAGGCCGTCCGCCCAGGCCGCGGAGCGGCGCGCGGTCTCGACGCTGATGGCCGGGGCGATGAGCTGCGGCGGGGGCTCCGGAACGTCCCAGATCCGGGCCTGCTCCACCGTGACCAGTCCGTGGTGCGTGACCTCCTCCCCTGCGTGCAGGCGGCGGATGACGTCCACGCACTCCTCGAGCCGCTGCTGCCGGGTCTCCTTCAGCGGCCAGGGGTCGCCGGTGATGTGCTCGTTCATGTTCTCCCCGCTGCCAAGGGCCACCCAGAAGCGGCCCGGGAACATGGAGGCCAGCGTGGCCGAGGCATGCGCGATGATGGCGGGGTGGTACCGCTGGCCCGGCGCGTTGACCACGCCGAAGGGCAGCTTGGTGGTGGCCAGCGCGGCGCCCAGCCAGGACCACGCGAAGCCGGAATGCCCCTGCCGGGCGGACCACGGTTCGATGTGGTCCGAGCACATGGCGGCGTCGAAGCCGGCCGCCTCGGCGTGCTGGACATCCTTGAGGAGCTGTCCCGGACTGATCTGTTCATGCGATGCGTGAAATCCGATGGCTGCCATCGTTAATGTCTACCGGGGGCCGCTCGCGGTGTCGAGGGTAAGGGGGTGGCGCCGGGGCGGGCCCCGGGCAAGAATGGGGCGTATGCAGCTTCCGGTCATGCCCCCCATTGCTCCCATGCTTGCCAAATCGGTGGCCGCCATCCCGGAGGGTGCCATGAGCTACGAGCCGAAGTGGGACGGTTTCCGGTCGATCATTTTCCGCGATGGCGACGACGTGGAGATCGGCAGCCGCAACGAAAAGCCCATGACCCGGTACTTTCCGGAGCTCGTGGAGGCGCTGAAAGCCAACCTGCCGCCGAGGTGCGTGCTCGACGGCGAGATCGTCCTGGTGGGCGCGTCGGGGGACCGGCTCGACTTTGACGCCCTGCAGCAGCGGATCCATCCGGCCGCCAGCAGGGTCAAGCTGCTGGCCGAACAGACGCCGGCGAAGTTTGTGGCCTTCGATCTGCTGGCCCTGGGCGACGACGACTTCAGCGGCAGGCCCTTCGCCGAGCGGCGCGCCGCCCTGGAAGCGGCGCTGGCCACGGCGAGTTCGCCGATCCATCTGACCGCCGCGACGCTGGACCGGGAGCTTGCCGGGAAGTGGTTCAACCAGTTTGAGGGCGCCGGCCTGGACGGGATTATCGCCAAGCCCCTCGACGGCGAGTACCAGCCGGACAAGCGCGTGATGTTCAAGGTCAAGCACGAACGCACGGCCGACTGCGTCCTGGCCGGCTACCGGGTGCACAAGAGCGGACCGGACGCCATCGGATCGCTGCTGCTGGGCCTGTACAAGCCCGACGGCGAACTCGCCAGCGTGGGCGTGGTGGGCGCCTTTCCGATGCAGCGGAGGCGGGAGCTGTTCGAGGAACTCCAGCCGCTGGTGACCAACTTTGACGAGCACCCGTGGGCCTGGGCCAAGCAGGAGGACGGCGCCCGGACGCCGCGCAACGCCGAGGGCAGCCGCTGGAGCGCCGGCAAGGACCTGTCCTTCACGCCCCTGCGTCCCGAGCGCGTGCTGGAAGTGAAGTACGACCACATGGAAGGCGAGCGGTTCCGCCACACCGCGCAGTTCGTGCGCTGGCGCCCGGACCGGGACCCGTCGTCCTGCACCTACGAGCAGCTCGAGGAGCCCGTGAAGTTCGACCTCGCCGAGGTGCTGGCCACATAAACAGGTGACCCGCCCCTCGGGAGGGGCGGGCCGCCGTCGTGACCTTCTTTGGAGCTAAGCAGGCCGAATAGGCGGGGGACTCGCCGTGTCGCGGGGCGTTTGGCAGGCAAACGGGGTCACGACGGCGGGACGCACCCGGGCCGGTCGGGTGCCGGTCGGATTACTTGAGGCCGAGCTGCTTGGTGGGGGTCCTGAAGGTTTCCTTGGCCGTGAGGGCCGAGACCGCAGCGATGGTGCAGATGACCGCCGTGAAGATGCTGATCTGGACCCAGCCGCCGGGCTTGATGCCGCCCATGGCAGCCACGATGGCGGGCGCAAACCCTGCCATCAGGAAGCCGAGCTGGGTGCCGATGGCCAGGCCGGAGAAGCGGACCTTGGTGCTGAACATCTCGGCGTAGAAGGACGGCCAGACGGCGTTCGAGGCTGCGTAGCCGCAGGAGAAGAAGCCGATGGCGGCGAGGAACATCAGCGGGACGCTGCCGGATTCGAGGCTCAGCAGGAACACGGGGGTCAGGACAGCGCTGGCCAGCGCGCCGTAGATGAAGACGGGCTTGCGGCCGATCCTGTCGGCCAGCTTTCCGAACAGCGGCTGGGTGCCCAGGGCCACCAGGTTTGCGCCGACCACGAGCCACAGGGTGGTGGTGCCGTCCACGCCCGCAACGGTCTTGGCGTAGCTGATGGCGAGGGTGCCGAACACGGTGGAGACGGCGGCGATGAAGGCGCAGCAGATGACCCGGAGGACGTCGCGCCAGTGGGACTTCAACAGGTCGGCCACGGGCAGCTTGGCGATCTGGGCTGACTTCTGGGCTTCCTCGAAGGCCGGCGGCTCGTGCAGGGTGCGGCGGATGAAGAACGCGACGATCACCACAACGGCGCTGAGCCAGAACGGGATGCGCCAGCCGATGCCGTACTTGATCTCGTCAGGCAGGGCGAGGACCGGGATGAAGACGAGTGCGGCGAGGATCTGGCCGCCCTGGGTGCCGGTGAGCGTCCAGGAGGTGAAGAAGGAGCGGCGGTTGTCCGGTGCGTGTTCCAGGGTCATGGAGGAGGCGCCGGCCTGCTCGCCGGCCGCGGAGAGGCCCTGGCAGAGGCGTGCCAGCACCAGCAGGGCCGGAGCCCACCAGCCGACGGTGTTGAAGTCGGGCAGGCAGCCGATCACGAACGTGGAGGCGCCCATGAGCAGCAGCGTGAACATCAGGACCTTGCGGCGTCCCACCCGGTCACCGAAGTGGCCCAGGATGACAGCGCCGACGGGCCGGGCAACGTAGGCGAAGCCGAAGGTCGCGAAGGACATGATGGCCGCATTGGCGCCGGCATCCGGGAAGAAGACCTTGGGGAAGATCAGTGCAGCGGCGGAACCGAAAATGAAAAAGTCGTAGTACTCGACGGCGCTGCCGAGGAAGCTGGCAAGGGCTGCCTTCTTCGGGGTCCCGGCCGGGGCAACGGTGCCCGGCTCTACGGACGGGAGTGTCTGGCTCATGGTGTTCCTTCGGTGTGACGACGTTGTCGCGGATGTATCAGGAGTGTTGCAGCCGCCGTCCGTGTTGGGGAAGGGGCGGCTGGAGGTCCTCGGACCCGGACGAAGTAGCCACATGGTGAGAGCTACTTGTGCGATACAGCAATGATGACTGTGAGGGCAGTCACCTGTCAAGAAATTTATTCACCATCTAGAAATAGCTCTCACATTGTGGCAACATCGAGTTATGAGTGTGAAAGAAGCCACAGGCAACGACGCCGGCATCCAGTCCCCGGCAGAAGCAACCGCGGACGGCCTGGACCAGGCTGCCAAGCCGGCCAAGGCGAGCAAAGACGATTCCCGGACGGACATGGTGGGCAAGGCCCTGGGCCTCCTCGTGCTGCTGGGCGATGAACCCCGCGGCGCGAGCGCTTCGGAGCTGTCCCGCCGTGCCGAACTGCCCTTCAGCACGACGTACCGGCTCCTGGGTTCGCTGACCCGGGACGGCTTTGTGGACTACGAAGCCGAGGGCCGCCGCTACCACCTGGGCCTGCGCATCTTCCAGCTGGGCCAGCGCGTTTCCAACCACCACGGCTTCGCCGGCACCGCGCTGCCAATCCTGCGGCGCGTCACGGAACAGACGGGGGAGGCCACCATCCTGTCCGTCCGCGATGGCCACCACCACCTCACGGTGAACAAGGTGGACGGGCCGCAGACCTTCCGGGTCACCAGCGACCCCGGCCACCTCGGGGCGCTCCACACCACCTCGGTAGGAAAGGCGCTGGTGGCCTTCGCGGAGGAGGGCGAACGCGAGCGGCTGCTTGACGAACTGCCGCTGGAAGCCCTCACCAGCCTCTCCATCACGGACCGCGACGCCTTCAGGGCCGAAATTGACCAGGTCCGGCGGCAGGGGTACGCGGTGATGGACGAGGAGAACGAGCTCGGCATGCGCGCCGTGGCGGTGCCGGTCCTGAACTCCCAGGGGGTGGCCTTCGCCTCGCTGGCCACTGCAGTTCCCGTGTTCCGGCTCAGCATGGAGGCGCTCGTTGCCCTTGTGCCGCTGCTCCAGGCGGCCGCCGCGGAGCTCGCCGCCCGGCTGCCCCAGCGCTGATCGCCGGCTGAGTATTTTCCGGAATTGTTCGTATCTAGAACAAGAGTGCAACATATGAACTTCTGCTGTACTGTAATCCCTATCACCCGGCCAGCGGCCGGCGCCACGGGCGCCCAGCCGGCCGAGTGCCGTTGTCAAAGGAGCCCGCACGCATGAGCAATCGAACTGAGTCCTACCTCGTGGGACTCGTCGGCGATGGCGTGATGCCGTCACTCTCCCCGTACATGCATGAACGCGAAGGCGACGTCCAGGGCCTCCGGTACCTGTACCGCCCCATCGACCTCCACGAGCTGGGCCTTCCCGGCTCGACCATCGGGGACCTGCTGCAGAGCGCCTATCGGATGGGCTTCAACGGCCTGAACATCACCCACCCGTGCAAGCAGCTGGTCCTGGACCACTTGGACGAGATCGCCCCCGACGCCGCGAAGCTGGGCGCCGTGAACACCGTGGTCATCCAGGACGGCCGCTTCATCGGACACAACACCGACTTCTCCGGCTTTGCCGCCGCCCTCGCCTCCGGCCTTCCGGACGCCAAGCTGGACCGCGTCGTGCAGCTGGGAGCGGGAGGTGCCGGTTCCGCCGTCGCGTACGCACTGCTCACCGCCGGCGTCCAGGTGCTGGACCTCGTGGACATGGATCCGCAGCGCGGCGCCGAACGCGCCGGCGAGCTGGCCGGCTTCTTCCCGGACCGCACCATTACGGCCCGCACGACGGCGGAGCTGCCGCGGCTCATGCCGCTGGCCGACGGCCTGGTGCACTGCACACCGGTGGGCATGGCCGCCCACCCCGGCGTTCCGCTGGACATGACGCTGGTGGAACCGCGCCACTGGGTGGCGGACATCGTCTACCGCCCCATCGAAACCGAACTGGTCCGCGAGGCCCGGGCCAAGGGCTGCGACGTTCTCGACGGCGGCCGCATGGCCGTGGGCCAGGCCGCTGACGCCTTCCGCATCTTCACGGGTCTCGAAGCCGATGCCGACCGGATGCGGGCCCACTTCCTGGAGCTCATTGCCGCCGAAGAGGTGTCCGTCTGATGCGCACCGGAATCGCCACCGTGTGCCTCTCCGGCACGCTGAAGGAAAAAATGCAGGCCTGCGCCATAGCGGGCTTCGACGGCATCGAAATCTTCGAACAGGACCTGGTCACCTCGCCGCTGAGCCCGGAAGACGTCCGGAAAATGGCCGCCGACCTGGGCCTCACCCTGGATCTCTACCAGCCGTTCCGCGATTTCGATGGCGTCACGGAGGACGTGCTCGCCGCGAACCTCCGCCGGGCCGACGCCAAGTTCCGGCTCATGTCCCGGCTGGGCATGGACACCATCCTGGTCTGCTCCAACGTCGCCACCGCCACGATCGACGACGACGGCCTCAGGGCCAAGCAGCTCGCCGCCCTGGCGGAACTGGCCGGGGACCACGGCGTGAAGGTGGCCTACGAGGCGCTGGCCTGGGGCAAGTACGTCAACGACTACGAGCATGCCCACCGGCTCGTGGAAATGGTGGACCACCCCAACCTCGGCACGTGCCTGGACTCCTTCCACATCCTGTCCCGCGACTGGGACACCGCGCCCATCGAGGACTTCAACCCGGATAAGATCTTCTTCGTCCAGGTGGCCGACGCCCCCAAGCTCTCCATGGACGTGCTCTCCTGGAGCCGGCATTACCGCGTCTTCCCGGGCGAGGGGCAGTTCGAGCTGGCCAAGTTCATGGGCCACGTGGTCCGCGCCGGCTACACCGGGCCGGTGTCCTTGGAGGTCTTCAACGACGTCTTCCGCCAGTCGGACGTCGAACGCACCGCCGTTGACGCCATGCGTTCGCTGATCTGGCTGGAGGAGCAGAGCGCCAAGTGGCTCGAGGCGAACGCTGCTTCCGTTTCGAACGGAAGCGCCGCCGACGGCGGGGCGGGCGCCAAAGCCGCCGGCCGCCGTCGTTATCCCATGGAACTGGCCACGCTCCCGCAGGTCGCCGAACCGGCCGGATTCAACTTCGCCGAGGTCAAGGCCGCGGACACCGCCGCGCTGGAAACCGTTCTGGGGCAGCTCGGCTTCGAATTCAACGGCCGGCACCGGACCAAGGACGTGCAGCTGTGGACCATGGGCCATGCCCGGGTCATCATCAACGAACAGGCCCCGGGTATCGGGGACGGCTCACCGGCCCCGGCGATCGCCGCCCTGGGGTTCGACGTCGATTCCCCCGTGATTGCCTCCGCCCGCGCCCAGCAGCTCAAGGCCCCGGTTGTCCCGCGCAAGAGCCAGGCCAACGAGGAAGTGTTCCAGGGCTTCGCCGCCCCGGACTCCACCGAGATCTTCCTGTGCCAGGGCAGCCCCGACGGCACCGCCGCCTGGACCCGCGAGTTCGGCGGGGGGCTGGAAGTCCCGTCGGGTGCGCGCACCGCGGTGATCGACCACGTCAACCTGGCCCAGCCGTGGCAGCACTTCGACGAGGCCGTCCTCTTCTACACGAGCGCCCTGGCCCTGGAGCCGCAGCCCTACGCCGAGGTGGCAAGCCCCAGCGGACTGGTCCGCTCCCAGATCATGCAGACCTCCGACCGGGCCGTGCGCCTGGTGCTGAACCTGGCGCCGCTCCTGCAGCAGGACGGAACCCGGCACAAGACGTACCAGGAGCACATCGCGTTCGCGGTGGATGACCTGGTGGCCACCGCCAGGGCTGCCCGGGACCGGGGGCTGGATTTCCTGCAGATCCCGGCGAACTACTACGAAGACCTGGACGCCCGGTTCGGGCTGGACCCGGATTTCCTGGCCACGCTCCAGGACCTCAACCTGCTCTATGACCGCGACGCCGACGGCGAGTTCCTGCACTTCTACACCGCCACCGTGGGCAGCGTCTTCTTCGAAATGGTGGAACGCCGCGGCAGCTACGACGGCTACGGGGCGCCCAACGCCCCGGTCCGCCACGCCGTCCAGTACGACCACCTGCACCAACTGACCAACTAACCAACACCACCACCGATTGAAAGGAGGCTGCTGTGCCTGAAGACGTGAATCTCGCGACTTACAACGCCGACGCGCTCACCGAGGACCTGTCGGACGCAGTACCTGCCGAATCCGGGACTGCACCGCAGGCCGTCCCGGCGGAAGCGCCCCGCGTGGAAACCCAGCAGGATCTCAGCGCGGAGATCAAGGCACTCGGAGACGCCTATGCCCGGGCCCTGAAGGACGGTGCACCGAAGGAAACCCAGCCCCGCCTGGACTTCGCCCCGTACCGCAGCAGCATCCTGCGCCACCCCACCAAGAGCCTGCACCACGCGGACCCGGAAACCATCGAGCTGCACTCCCCGGCGTTCGGACACCAGGACGTGCACGCCCTGGAGGCGGACCTCACCATCCAGCACAACGGCGAGCCGCAGGGCGAACGCATCATCGTGGCCGGCCGCGTGCTCGACGGCGACGGCCGCCCTGTAGCGGGCCAGCTGGTGGAAATCTGGCAGGCCAACTCCTCCGGCCGCTACATCCACAAGCGCGACCAGCACCCCGCCCCGCTGGACCCCAACTTCACCGGCGTGGGCCGCTGCATCACGGGCCCGGACGGCTCCTACCGCTTCACCACCATCAAGCCCGGCGCGTACCCGTGGAAGAACCACCTCAACGCCTGGCGCCCGGCGCACATCCACTTCTCCCTGTTCGGCACGGAGTTCACCCAGCGGATCGTCACGCAGATGTACTTCCCGGGGGACCAGCTCTTCCCGCTGGACCCGATCTACCAGTCGATCGTGGACCAGGACGCCCGCGACCGCCTCGTGGCCTCTTACGACCACGACCTCACCGAGCCCGAATGGGCCCTGGGCTACAACTGGGACATCGTCCTGACAGGCTGCAAGCGGACCTGGACCGAAAACGAGGCGCTGGGCGCAGAAGGCGATGACCATGAGTAAACTCACCGCAACACCTGGCCAGACCGTGGGCCCCTTCTACGGCTACGCGCTGCCCTACGACAAGGACCGGGAGCTGCTGGCTCCCGGCTCCCCGGGCTCCATCCGCCTCCAGGGCACCGTGTACGACGGCGCCGGGCACCCGATCCCGGACGCCATCCTGGAAATCTGGCAGCCGGACGCCGAGGGCGACATCGTCCGCCGGACCGGGTCCCTGGTCCGAGACGCCTACACCTTCACCGGCTTCGGCCGCAGCGCCGTTGGCAACACCGGCGTGTACACCTTCACCACGGTGAACCCCGGACCCACCGAGCCCGGCGCCGCGGCGTTCATCTCAGTGGCCGTCTTTGCCCGCGGCCTGATGAACCGCCTGTTCACGCGCATCTACCTGCCGGAGAACGAGGAAGCACTCGCGAAGGACCCGCTGCTGTCCTCGCTGGACCCGGAGCGCCGCAAGACGCTGATCGCCCGCCGCGACGCCGACGGCGGCCTCACCTGGGACATCCGCCTCCAGGGTGAGGGCGAAACCGTCTTCCTCGACTTCGAGGGAACCGGAACCGAGGGTGCCTCACAGTGACCGACTTCCAGCCAGCCGGCACCGACGGCGACGTCGGGCTGCTCAGCCCCGTGTCGGCGTCGCCCCTGGTGACGGCGCTGATCGGTGACCGAGCGGTCTTGGCGGCGATCCTCGCCGTCGAGGCCGGCTGGGCCGCCGTGCTGGACCGGGCCGGCCTGGCGCCGGCCGGTTCCGCGGCGGTGGTGGCCCACGCGGCCGACGCGTCGCGCTACGACGTTGCCGGCATCGCGCTGCGGGCGCAGGGCGGCGGCAACCCGGTCATCCCGCTGCTGGCCGACCTGCTGGCCCAGGTCAAGGCCCTGGACACCGGCAACATCGGCGCCGCCGGTGTTGGTGCACTGGGTGCGGTGCACACCTCGCTGACCAGCCAGGACGTGCTGGACACGGCGCTCATGCTGCTGGCACGGAACACGGTTTCGGCCCTGCTGGCCGATGTCAGGGGCACGACGACGGCGCTCGCCCGCCTGGCGGAGCAGCATGCGGACACGCTCTGCGTGGGCCGGAGCCTGACGCAGCATTCGCTGCCGTTCACGTTTGGACTCAAGGCCGCGCAGTGGTTCCACGGGCTGGCCGCCGCGGCGCGCAGGCTCGAGGCGCTGGAACTGCCCGTGCAGACCGGCGGCGCGGCCGGCACGCTGGCCGCCGGCACCGTCCTCACCTCCGGGTCGGCGTCGGATCCCTTCAGCCTGTCGGATCAGCTCGCCGCGCAGCTGGGCCTCGCCGCCACACCGGCCCCGTGGCACACCAACCGGCTCGCCGTCACCTCCCTGGGCGACGCCCTGGCCGGTGTGACGGATGCGCTGGGCAAGATTGCCTCCGACGTCCTGTTCCTGAGCCGGCCCGAGGTGGCCGAACTGGCCGAACCCCGGGCGCCGGGCCGCGGCGTTTCCTCGGCCATGCCGCAGAAGCAGAACCCGGTGCTGTCGGTGCTGGTCCGCAGCGCGGCGCTCCGGGCCCCCGGCCTGGCCGCCCAGCTGCACCTTGCTGCCGCCAACTTCAACGACGAACGCCCCGACGGCGCCTGGCACACCGAATGGCCCGCCCTGCGCGAGCTGCTCGGACTGGCCCTCGGAGCGGCCGGACACCTCCGCGCACTGGCTGAAGGGCTGCAGGTTTTCCCGGAGGGCATGCGCCGCAACCTGGACCTGTCCGGGCCCCTGCTCCTGAGCGAGGGCGTGTCCGCTGCCGTGGCGCCGCTGCTCGCCGTTGACGGATCCGGCGCCGATGGCAAGCAGCAGCTGCAGGCTGCGGTGGCCCGGACCCTGCAGGCACCCGCCGCCGAGCAGGCGGACACCTACCGGCGGCTCCTCCGTGCGGCCGTCCCCGCGGACCGGCTCTCCGACGACAAACTCGAAGAGCTGCTGGACCCCGCGAGCTACCTCGGCCAGGCCGCCGGGATCTCGCGGCGGATCCTGGCCGCCTTCCCGGACTTTGCGCCTACCCCACCCGAAAAAGACGGAAACGGAGACTCCCGTGGCTAGACCAACACTGAAGGCAGTGCTGCTTTCTCCCCAGCGCACACTAGGCGACAAACCCCTCCTGATCGTGGGACCGTCGCTGGGCACCTCCTCGGTGCTGTGGGCGCAGGCCGGTTCCCTCCTGGCCGACGGCTTCGACGTCGTCGCCTGGGACTTGCCCGGCCACGGCGTCTCTCCGGCCGCTACGGAACCGTTCAGCGTCGCGGAACTGGCGGACGCCGTCGTCGAACTTGCCGACTCGATCGCCCCCGGCGAGACGTTCCACTACGCTGGGGTTTCGCTGGGCGGGGCCACCGGCCTGCAGCTCGCTATCAAACACGGCGACCGGCTGAAGAGCCTCTCCGTGCAGTGCTCCGGCGCCAAGCTGGGCACGCCCGAAGCCTGGCGGGAACGCGCGGAAACGGTCCGCACCCAAGGCACCCCCGTGATGATCCAGGGCTCGGCCGGGCGCTGGTTCGCACCCGGATTCATGGACCGCGAGCCGGAGCTGAGCAGCCAGCTGCTGCACTCCCTGCGCGACACCGACCGCTTCAGTTACGCCTTCTGCTGCGAGGCCCTGGCCGGCTTCGACGTCCGGGACCAGCTCGGCAGCATCACCGTCCCCACCCAGGCGGTGGCCGGCGCGGAGGACTCTGTTGCGCCGCCGTCGGTCGCGCAGGAAATCGCGGACGGCATCACCGCCGGGGGAGGCACGGCCTCGGCCGTCACCCTCGGAGGCGTGGCGCACCTGGCACCCGCCGAAGCGCCCGGCCACGTTGCCGATCTGCTGCGGACCCTCATCACGTGGAGCGAATCCCGCGGGGCTGCCAAGTGACCGGCCCGGAGGCATCACAGCGCTCCGGCGCTGAACGAAACGGCGTCGTGCAGCCGGAGGCCACCAGCCAGGACATCTACGACGGCGGCATGGTGGTCCGGCGAGAAGTGCTCGGCGATGCACACGTGGACCGCGCCAACGCCAACAAGGACGCCTTCACCGAGGACTTCCAGGACATGATCACCCGCATCGCGTGGGGCGGCATCTGGACCCGTCCCGGCCTCCCGCGCCAGATGCGCTCGGCCGTCACCATCACCGCCATGGTGGCGCACGGGCACTGGGAAGAACTGGCCATGCACATCCGCGCAGCCATCACCAACGGCCTGAGCAGGGACGAAATCAAGGAAATCCTGCTGCAGACCGCCATCTACTGCGGAGTCCCCTCCGCCAACACCGCCTTCAAGACCGCGCAGCAGGTGTTCCGTGAAATGGACAACACAGCGCTTGACGCACCCACCCCACCCAACTAGGTAGCAGCAGGTGTCGTTTTGAGCCGTCATAACGACATCAACTGCGACCTAGTTGGGACTCACAGACGGAATTAGAGGAACAGTTATGAACCAGGCTTTTGTGTACGACGCCGTTCGCACGCCTTTCGGGAAGTTCGGCTCCGGCCTCGCCGGAGTCCGCCCGGATGATCTCGCCGCGCACGTGATCGGCGAGTCCGTTCGCCGGGCCCCCGGCTTGGACGTGGAGCGGATCGACGAGGTGGTCTTCGGCAACGCGAACGGCGCCGGCGAGGAGAACCGGAACATCGCCCGGATGGGCACGCTGCTGGCGGGTTTGCCGGTCTCGATCCCGGGTACCACGGTGAACCGGCTTTGCGGTTCGTCGCTGGACGCGGCGATCATCGCGTCCCGTCAGATCAACGCCGGCGATGCCGACCTGGTCCTGGTGGGCGGCGCCGAGTCCATGTCGCGGGCGCCGTGGGTGCTGCCCAAAACGGAGAAGCCCTACCCGGCCGGGGACATGACCCTGGCCTCCACCACGCTGGGCTGGCGCCTGGTGAACAAGGCCATGCCGAACGAGTGGACCATCTCCCTGGGGGAGGCCACCGAACGGCTCCGTGAGAAGTACGGCGTGACCCGCGAACAGCAGGACGAGTTCGCCGCGGACTCGCACAACCTGTCCGCCGCGGCGTGGGACGAGGGCTTCTACGACAACCTCGTGGCCCCGGTGCCGGGCACGGACCTGGTCCGGGATGAAGGCATCCGCGCCGGGTCCTCGGCCGAGAAGCTCGCCGGCCTGAAGACCGTGTTCCGCACCGAGAACGGCACCGTCACCGCCGGCAACGCCTCCCCGCTGTCCGACGGCGCCTCCGCGGCCTGGATCGGCTCCGAGACCGCCGCCGGGCTGCTCGGGCTCGAGCCGCTGGCCCGGATCGCCGGCCGCGGCGCGCACGCGAACGATCCGCAGTACTTCGGCTACGCCCCGGTGGAGGCCGCGAACAAGGCCCTCGCGAAGGCGGGCATCGGCTGGGACCAGGTGGGCGCCGTCGAACTTAACGAAGCGTTCGCCGCGCAGTCCCTGGCGTGCATCAACGCATGGGGCATCGACCATTCGATCGTGAACCGGCACGGCGGCGCGATCGCCATGGGCCACCCGCTGGGCGCCTCCGGCACCCGCATCCTCGGCACCCTCGCCCGCAGCCTCCAGGCCTCCGGTGAGCGCTGGGGCGTCGCGGCAATCTGCATCGGCGTCGGGCAAGGCCTGGCCGTGGTGCTCGAAAACGTAACTGCTAACAGCGGAAAGGCGTAGGCCATGCTGACTTTCATTGACACCGTGGGCGAGGCCGTCGCCGGCATCAAGGACGGCTCCACCGTGATGATCGGCGGGTTCGGCAACGCCGGGCAGCCGTTCGAGCTGATCGACGCCCTGCTCGACGGCGGCGCCACGGACCTGACCGTGGTGAACAACAACGCCGGACAGGGCGACCAGGGCCTCGCGCTGCTGATCAAGGAAGGGCGGGTCCGCAAGATGATCTGTTCCTTCCCGCGGCAGTCCGATTCCTGGCACTTCGACGCCAAGTACAAGGCGGGAGAAATCGAACTGGAACTCGTGCCGCAGGGCAACCTGGCCGAGCGCATCCGGGCCGCCGGTGCCGGAATCGGCGGCTTCTTTACGCCCACCGGCTACGGCACCATGCTGGCCGAGGGCAAGGAAACCCGGATCATCGACGGCCGCGGACAGGTCTTCGAGACACCCATCCACGCCGACGTCGCCCTCATCAAGGCGCTCAAGGCCGACGGCAAGGGCAACCTCGTGTACCGGAAGACGGCACGGAACTTCGGCCCCATCATGGCCGCGGCCGCGAAGCACACCATCGCCCAGGTGTCGGAGATCGTGCCGACCGGCGGCCTGGATCCGGAGAACGTCGTGACCCCCGGCATTTACGTCAACAGCATTGTCCGCGTGGCCGGCACTGCCGGCAAAACAGAGCAGGTGGCCTGACATGAGCATCCAGACAGCATCTCTCCAGACCAGCGACAAGCCGCTGGGCCGCGATGATCTCGCCCGCCTGGTGGCACGGGACATCAAGCCCGGCTCGTTCGTGAACCTCGGGATCGGCCAGCCCACGCTGGTGTCCAACTACCTCGAGCCCGAGCAGAACATCACGCTCCACACCGAGAACGGGATGCTGGGCATGGGACCCGTCGCCGAGGGGGACCAGATCGACGGCGACCTCATCAACGCCGGCAAGATCCCTGTCACCGAACTGCCCGGGGCGTCCTACTTCCACCACGCCGATTCGTTCGCGATCATGCGCGGCGGGCACCTGGACATCTGCGTGCTCGGCGCGTTCCAGGTCTCCGCGACCGGCGACCTCGCCAACTGGCACACCGGCGCGCCGGACGCCATTCCTGCCGTGGGCGGGGCGATGGACCTGGCCACCGGCGCCAAGGACGTGTTTGTGATGATGACGCTCCTGACCCGGGACGGCGCCTCCAAGATCGTGGACGCCTGCACGTACCCGCTCACCGGGGTGGGCTGCGTGACCCGCGTGTACACGGACAAGGCCGTGTTCCTGACCGGCCCGGACGGCGTCCAGGTCCGCGAGACGTTCGGCTGCACGCTCGAGGAGCTCCAGGCCCTGGTGCCCGTCCCCCTCACGGCAGCCCCCGCCGTCGAACGCTAACCCCCACCACCGCGCGAACTGGCAGCAGATGCCCTCAAATCCCCGCTCTGAGGTCATTAGCTGCCAGTTCGCGCGCACGTGACGTGTGACAGGCTTGCCATTCACTTGTCCGAAATGTAACCGGAATACGACAGAAATTGTCACGGCCTTTTTTGAAACATTTCATCCCTACGCTCGGTGCGTACGCTCCGGTTGAAAGGGATTATGAATGGCAAGCGCAACTCGCAGAAATTTCCTCCGCTACGTTGGCATCGTGGGCGGGGCAGGCGTCATGTACGAGACCATGGCTGCCATGGGGCTCGCACCCGACACCGCTACTCCGGCCTTCGCGGCTCCGCGGGCAGGAGACCTGCAGGGCAACAACGGCAAATCCGTCGTCGTGCTCGGCGGCGGAATCGCAGGACTGACAACTGCTTACGAGCTGGGAAAGGCGGGCTACAAGGTTACTGTCCTCGAGGCGCGGATGCGTCCGGGCGGGCGCAACTGGACAGTCCGCGGCGGCACGGAGGAAACGGACCTCAAGGGTGTCACCCAGCGGGCCGCATTTTCCAAAGACCAGTACATGAACGCCGGTCCGGGACGCATTCCGCAGCACCACGTCACGCTCGACTACTGCAAAGAGCTGGGCGTGGCCATCGAGCCCTTCACCAACCAAAACGCTGATGGCTACCTGTTCCGGGAGGGCAACACCAAGCTGTCCAACAGGCCCATCCGGCACCGCGCCGCCAAGGCCGATGTCTACGGCTACGTCTCCGAGCTGTTGGCGAAAGCCACCGACCAGGGAGCCCTGGACACGTACCTGAGCTCGGCGGACAAGGAAAACCTGATCTCCTTCCTGCAGAACTTCGGCGCCATCGGAGCGAAGGTCCCCGGCGACGCCGCCGGAAGTTTCAAGTACGCGGGCAGCGGCCGCAAAGGCTACTCCACGGTCCCCGGGGCCGGCCTCGAAGCAGGTGAGCCCCTGGCGCCGGACGCTCTGTCCGATGTGTTTGCCAGCGGTGTGGGCAACTACTTCTCGTTCGAGTTTGGCTGGGACCAGGCCATGATGATGTTCCAGCCTGTCGGCGGAATGGACCGCATCCCCTACGCCTTCGAAAAGGCCATCGGAAGGGACAAGTTCGTCTATGGGGCGAAGGTAGTCTCGATGACCAACACGGCTGCCGGGGTCGCCGTCGAGTACACCAATCCGGGAGGACAGGCCCAAAGGATCGAGGCGGACTTTGCCGTCTGCACGCTGCCCCCACACATCGCGGCCAACATTCCCGGCAACCTGCCCGCCGACGTCCTTGAGGCCCTTAAATTCGCCACCCCGAGCGACGCCGGAAAGATCGGCATTGAATACTCCCGGCGCTGGTGGGAGGAGGACCACCGCATCTACGGCGGGATCACCAACACCAACATCGACCTCGGCAACATGTGGTACCCGTCCACCGGATTCCACGGCCAGCGCGGCACGATGGTGGGCTACTACAACACCGGCGCCAATGCCCGCGTGTACCAGTCACTGAGCCCGGCAAACCGCCTGAACCGCGCCCTTGACCAAGGCACCCGCATCCATGGCGACGTGTACCGGAAGGACGTGGCGGCGTCGTTCTCCGTCGACTGGGGCAGCACCGCCTTCTCCGAGGGCGCATGGGTGGGCTGGCCGTCGCAGACCGACGCCAAATACGCCAAACTGCTGGAACCTTCCGGCAACATCTACTTCGCCGGCGATCATCTCAGCCACGCCGTCGCCTGGCAGCACGGTGCCATGACGTCGGCCCGCGCTGCCGTCACCTCCCTGCACACCCGCGTGGCTGCGGCGGTGGCCGGGTGAACACCGTTCTCGGCCCACGCTCCGCCCCGACCCCCGGAAGGAAACCCCTGCTCCGTCGTCAGATCGTACCGATTGCCGCCATCATCGCCGGTATCAGCCTGACCGCCAGCGCGGCCATGGCCGCTCCTGCGGTCTTCGCGGACCTGACTGCCCCGAAGCCAGGCACCACAGTGCCGAACCTCCCGGCGGGCCAGGACAACCCGATGATTGCCGGCGGAGTGGCGATCGGCGCCAACACGGCAATCTACAAGACCAGCGGCCTGGGTCCGTCCGCGCTGAACGCGTCAGCTCCGGCCGGCAGCGAGGAACGCTACATCGACCCCGCGGTGTTCCCCGGCGGGGTTCTCCCCGCGGGAGTGACAATCACGGAGGCGCAGGGCATTAACGCCCTGCGCCGGATCGGTGAGAACCTCGCCCAGGCGGGGCTGGACTACGACGACGTCATCACCATGCGCGTCTTCCTCCAGAATCCGGCCGGGGCGGAAAAGGCCGATTTCGACGGCTGGAACAGGGCGTACCGGCAGTACTTCGCCAACACCAACCTTGCTGACGGGACGCCGGTCAAAGTCCGCCTTGGCTCAGCAGAGCCGGCAGCGCCCTTCGTGGTGAACGCCGCACGGCCATCGCGCTTTGCCCTGGAGATCGAGAACCTGCCGGTGAATGGCTGGCTCGTCGAGGTGGAGGTCGACGCCGCGTACCCGGCTCCAGCGGGGAAGTAACCGGGCCCTCCTTTCAGCGCGAACTGGCAGCAGATGCCCTCAAATCCGCGATCTGAGGTCATTAGCTGCCAGTTCGCGCTTCGGGGCGGGGCCGGAAGTGCCCGTTCGCGCGAATAGGATTGGTAACCATGACCGACGCAGCAGCAGGGACCGCATCGAGGGCCGGCCGCCCGCCGAAAACCGGCGCGCCGGCGGCGAGTGACCAGTATGTGCAGTCCCTGGCGCGGGGGCTGGCCGTGATCCGCGCGTTCGACACCGACCACTCCGTCATGACCCTGACCGAGGTGGCCGCGCGCACCGACCTGACCCGTGCCACGGCCCGCCGCTTCCTGCACACGCTCGTCGAACTCGGCTACGTGCGGACGGACGGCAAGACATTCGCGCTCACGGCCCAGGTGCTGCAGCTCGGGTACGCCTACCTGTCCGGCCTGTCCCTCCCGCAGCTTGCCCAGCCGCACCTCGAGGAGCTGTCCCTCAAGCTCGGGGAATCCACGTCGGCCGCGGTGCTGGACGGCACGGACATCGCCTACATTGCCCGCGTGACCACGCGCCGGATCATGAACATCGGCATCACGGTGGGCACCCGGTTCCCTGCCTACGCGACGTCGATGGGCAGGGTGCTGCTCGCCGCCCTTCCGCCCGCAAAGCTCAAGGAATACCTGGCCGCGGCCGAGATCAAGCCGCTCACACCGCGCGCCGTCGGCACCGTCCAGGAGCTCCTGGCCGTCCTGGACACCGTCCGCGCCCAGGGCTGGTGCCTGCTGGACCAGGAGCTCGAGCTGGGGCTCATGTCCGTCGCGGCACCCGTCTACCACGGCACGAAGGTGGTGGCAGCCGTCAACGTTTCCCTGCAGGCCCAGAGCGTTGCGGCCAAGCCGGACCCCGAGGCCTACCTGGACTCGGTGCGCAAGGAAATCGTGGCCACTGCGGAGCGGATTTCGTCGGACTTTTCCACGGGACGCTAGGCGGGAAACCGCAGGTCGGGCCGCCTTTCCCCGGTGGGGGGATTGTAGGGTTCGGCGGTCCTCAACGCGCTTCCCGCCATGGTGGGGTACTGGGACCGGGAGCTGCGGAACAGGCTTGCCAACGATGCGTATGTCGGCTGGGTCGGGCGGACGCCGGAGCAGGCTCGCGGACTCCACATGCGCGACGTCGTGGGCGAGGACGCGTACCGGGAGAATCTGCCGTACATCGCCGGCGTCCTCCAAGCCCTCTACCGGGCCAAACAGTGCGGCCGCAACAGCACTGTCAGGTACCGCAGCGGAACGTAGGCCGGTCTGTTGCGCCCGCCCTACTGCCGCGCAGCCCCGCTGGGTCATAGACTCAAGCCAACCATGTGTAGCAGCGCGGCTCACCGGGCCCCCGCCAGCAGCGGCAACCAGGCAGGCGGCAACCAGGCAGGCGCAGCTGCATTCGTCCGGAAGGGGAGTGGCGGGTGAAGCTAGGAATACCGAGGGAGCGCCGGGAAGGTGAGCGGCGGGTGGCTGCGACGCCGGAAACGGTGAAGCAGCTGACCGGGCTGGGCCTTGACGTGCTGGTCGAATCGAGGGCAGGGTCGTCCGCCGGGCACGGCGACGAGGACTACCGCCAGGCCGGCGCCCGGATCGTCCCGGACCTTGACCCGGCAGAACTGGATGTCCTGGCCCACGTCCGCCCGCTCGAACCGTCAACGGCCCGGTCCCTTAAATGGGGCGCCGTCACCGTCGGCCTGGCCTCGCCGTCGACCGAACTGGCCGTCGTCCAGTCGCTCGCCGAGGGCGGCGTGACGTCCTTCGCCCTCGAGCTGGTGCCGCGCATCTCCCGCGCCCAGTCCATGGACGCGCTCTCCTCACAGGCGCTGGTGGCCGGCTACCGCTGCGTACTCGAGGCCGCCATCCGGCTGCCCCGCTTCTTTCCCCTCTACATGACGGCCGCCGGAACGGTCCCGCCCGCGCGGGTGCTGGTGCTCGGCGTCGGCGTGGCCGGGCTGCAGGCCATCGGCACCGCCAAGAGGCTGGGCGCGCGGGTCTCGGCCAACGACATCCGGCCGTCCTCGGCCGAAGAGGTCACCTCGATGGGCGGCACGTTCATCAACCTGGATCTTGAGACGGCGGAGGCGTCCGGCGGCTACGCCCGTGAACTCAGCGCGGACCGCGGCGCCCGGCAGCGCGAGCTCCTGGCGCCGCACGTCGCCGACGCGGACGTGCTGATCACGACGGCGGCCGTCCCCGGCAGGCGGGCCCCGCTCCTGGTGACCCATGACATGGTGCGGGGCATGCGCCCCGGATCGGTCGTCGTCGACCTCGCCGCGGAATCCGGCGGCAACGTGGAGGGCTCGATGCCCGGCCGGGACATTCACGTCCCCACCGCCGACGGCCACGGTACCGTCACCCTCGTGGGGCTGAAGGACGCGCCGTCGGCCATGCCCGCCGATGCCTCGCGCCTGTACGCCAAGAATGTGGCCAACCTGCTCGCCCTGATGACCCGCGACGGCACCGTCGCTCCGGACTTCGACGACGACGTGGTGGCCGGGGCGTGCCTGACGCACGACGGCGTGGTGCGGCACGCGCCGACGGCGGAGGCCCTCGCGGCGATCGCCGGGCCGGCGGGGTTCCCCGAGCAGGCGCCCCCCGAACAGGCGCCCCCGGAGAGCGAGCTCTCCGAACAGGCGGGGCCTCCGGAGGGCGAGCTCTCCGGAGAGAAGGCGTCCGAGAACGAGGGGGTGTCATGATGGACGGCATCAGCCTCCTGACCATCACCGTGCTGGCGGTCTTTGTCGGCTTCGAAGTGGTTTCCAAAGTCTCCAGCACCCTGCACACACCGCTGATGTCCGGCGCAAACGCCATCCACGGCATCATCCTGGTGGGCGCCATCATCGTTGCCGGCCAGGCTGCGCACCCCTGGGTGTTGGCCGTGGCGCTCCTCGCGGTGGTCCTCGCCACCGCGAACCTGGTGGGCGGCTTCGTGGTGACGGACCGCATGCTGGAGATGTTCCGGGGCCGCCGGGGCGCGGCGGACAAACCGCCGGGGAAGCCGTCCGCCTCGGGCGGGCCTCACGCGGGCGGGCCGTCCGACATCAAAGCGCACGAGGGCAAAGCACCTGAAGGCAAGGGGAGCGTCCGGTGACCCTTCTCGATCCCACCCTGACCTCGCTGCTGTACCTCGCCGCCGCCGTCTTCTTCATCCTGGCCCTCAAGGGCCTCAACTCACCCCGCACCGCCCGCCGCGGCAACCTGGTCGGCGCCTTCGGGGCGCTCCTGGCCGTGGTGACGGTGTTCTTCTCGGTCAGGCTGGACAACGTCCCGTGGATTCTCGGCGCCATCGCCGTGGGGTCCGGCGTGGCCGCGCCCGTGGCCCGGCGGGTGAAGATGACCCAGATGCCGCAGCTCGTGGCCCTCTTCAACGGCGTGGGCGGCGGCGCCGCGGCGCTCGTGGCGCTGCTTGAGCTTCCGCATGCCGACGACGGCTGGATGCGTCTCGCCGTCGTCTTTACTCTGCTGGTGGGCGCGGTGTCCTTCGCCGGCTCCGCCATCACCTTCGCCAAGCTCCAGGAGCTGATGACCACCCGGCCCGTGGTGTTCCCCGGGCTGCCCGTGCTCATGGGTGCAGTACTGCTCGCGGCGGTGGGTTCCGGCGCCGCCGTCGTTCTCGGGGGTTCGCTCGCGCTCGCCCTGGTGCTCCTGGTGCTGGGACTGCTGGCCGGCGTGCTGCTGGTGCTTCCCGTCGGCGGCGCGGACGTGCCCATCGTCATCTCCCTGCTGAACGCGTTCACCGGCCTGGCCGTCGCGGCCTCCGGCCTGGTGCTGGGCAACGTGCTCCTGGTGGTGGCGGGCACGCTGGTGGGTGCCTCGGGCACCATCCTCACCCGCGCCATGGCCGCGGCCATGGGCCGCAGCGTCGCGGGCATCCTGTTCGGGGCGTTCAAGGGAAATTCGACGGCGGGATCCACGGCCGTGAGCGACCGGCCCGTGCGCTCTTCCAGCGCGGAGGACGTGGCGGTGCTGCTGGGCTACGCGCAGCGTGTGATCATCGTGCCCGGCTACGGCCTTGCAGTGGCTCAGGGCCAGCACACCGCGGCGGAGCTGGCGCTGGCGCTCGAGGCCCGCGGCATCCGGGTGGACTTCGCCATCCACCCCGTGGCGGGGCGCATGCCGGGGCACATGAACGTGCTGCTCGCCGAGGCCAACGTGCCCTACGAATCGCTCAAGGAGATGAGCGAGATCAACTCCGAATTCCGGACCGCCGACGTCGCGCTGGTGGTAGGCGCCAACGACGTGGTCAACCCCGCGGCCAAGACGTCGGCCGGCTCGCCGATCTACGGCATGCCCATCCTCGAGGTGGCCGACGCGCGGCAGGTGGTGTTCCTCAAGCGCTCCCTCCGCCCCGGATTCGCCGGGATCGAGAACGAACTCATGTACGAGCCGCAGACCACGCTGCTGTTCGGCGACGCGAAGGACTCCCTCACGAAGGTGCTCGGGGCCGTGAAGGCGCTCTGAGGGCGCAATTTCCGGCCGGCCGCGCCGTCCCGGACCCCTACGGGCAGCCGGCGAACCCCGCTACGATGTGAATTCCCGGGTTAACCGCCCCTCTGCCGTTGAAGGACACCATGACAGCCAAGAACGCCTCCTCGCCGAAACGGGCCGCCGTGGTCATCAACCCCGCCAAGGCCGCGGGTTCCGACCTCCGCGCTTCCCTGGTCAGGCTCTGCGATACGCAGGGCTGGGCCGAGCCGCTTTGGCTGGAAACGACGGAAGAGGACCCCGGCGTCGGCCAGGCGCGCCAGGCGCTTGAGGCGGGGGTCGACGTCGTCATTGCCGCCGGCGGCGACGGAACCGTGCGGTGCGTCGCGGAGGTCCTGGCCGGAACGGACACGCCGCTGGGACTCGTGCCGCTGGGTACCGGCAACCTGCTGGCCCGCAACATGGGGGTGGAGATCGCCGACCCCGTTTCCGCCGCGTATGACGTCCTGAACGGCACGGAACGCACCGTGGACGTGGTCAGGAGCAGGTTTGACCAGTCCGAGGACGAGAATGTCTTCCTGGTCATGGCCGGAGTGGGCTACGACGCCGCGATCATGGCCGACACCGTGGACATCCTCAAGGACCGCATGGGCTGGCTCGCCTACGTGGAGGCCGGCATCCGCAAGCTGCCGGGCAAGCCGGTGAAGGCCACCATCACGGTTGACGGCCGGGACCCGGTGAAGCGCAGAATCCGCAGCGTGATGATCGGCAACTGCGGGCAGATCATGGGCGGCATCGAAATATTTCCCGAGGCGAAGGTGGACGACGGCGTCCTGGATCTCCTCATCCTCGCGCCCCGAGGCCGGCTCGGATGGCTCGGGGTGGTGAAGGGCATCTTCGGCCGCCGGAAGAACCGGACCGAATCCGCCGAGTACTTCCAGGGCCGAACGGCCGAGGTGACCCTCCACCACGGACAGGAGTTCCAGCTGGACGGCGACCACGTGGGGTCCGGAAAGCACATGAGCGTCAGGGTGGATCCCGGGGCGCTCAGGATCCGCATGTAGTTCGACGGCGGCGGCCCGCTCCCAGTGGACGGGCCGCCGCCGTCTGCCTTGCCTGGGCTGCGACCGTGCCTTGGGGGGGGGTGGCAGGGCCGGCGGGCTGGATCAGTCCGCGAGCAGCCGGCCCCACCTCGGTGCGAGCAAGGGGGACCCGGCAAGTTTCAGGCAGTGCCACAGGGTCACGGCCACCGAGTCCAGCACCGGAACGCCGGTGCCGGCCTCGATCTCCGCGGCGATGTTGGCGCCGTACAGGTTGGTGCAGAGATAGATCAGGGCATCCGGTGCGGCTGCCGCCAGTTCGAGTGAGCCGGGGCGCATCTCGTCATCCGTGACGCGGCCGAAGGACTCGTTGTCGCTCAGGCCAAGGCAGGTGTGGGCGACCGTCTTGATGCCGTCCCGCTCGTAGGACGCCACGATGGCCTGGTTGACGTCCGCCGTGTACGGCGTGAACAGCCCGATCCGCTCGGTGCCGAACTCGCGGAACGCCTCCATGTAGGCGAGCGTGGACGTGGTGGCCGGAATGCCGGTGGCGTCCCGGATTTCACGGACCAGTTCGCGGTCGTGGTCCCCCCCGAGCCATGACCCCGAGGTGCCGTTCCAGGCGATGACGTCCACGTCCGCCGTCGCGAGCAGCTGGGCCGCTGCGCGCATGACGGCGGGGTCGAACTGCCGGTCCGACGAGTCGTCCAGGGCGATCCGCGTCACGGGAATCCGGGTGAAATGGATGGTGACATCATCCCGGTCGCCCAGGATGCGGTAGCTCTGCGGTTCCAGGCAGGTGTTGGAGGACGGCACGATCATGCCGATGCGAGTCTTGCGTGTTGCGGCAGGCACTTGTTCTCCTAAGCGGTGGCAGCGGCGGTGGCGGTGGCGGGGGACAGCAGCGGGGCGGCCGCGAGGTGCTCCCGGAATCCGTTCCGGGCCACGAAGCGCCCCACGGGGCCGGGATCGTGGAAGCCGCCAGCGTCCAGGACCACCCGTCCGGCCGAGACCACGACGGCGGGCCAGCCGGTGAGCGTCCGGCCGTCGAACGGCGAGAAATCAGTGCCCATGTGCAGCGCGCCGCCGTCGACCGTGCGCTGTTCGGCGGGATCGAAAACCACGAGGTCGGCGTCGAAGCCGGCGGCGATGGTCCCCTTGCCGGGAAGGGCGTTGATGCGGGCCGGACCGGCGGCGAAGACCTCCACGAAGTCCTCCACGGAGCCGCCCGCGGAAGCCAAGGCCGTGAAAGTCACGGGCATCCGCGTTTCCACGCCCGGCAGGCCGTGCGGCATGGCCCGGATGTCATCCGAGCGCTCCCGTTTCTGCGACAGGTCATAGCAGGAGTGGTCCGAGGAAACAGTGTGGATCGCCCCGTCTGCCAGCCGTTCCTTCAGGGCGGCGACGGTTTCGGGGCTGCGCATGGGCGGGCAGCAGGCGTACCACTCGGGAAATGCCGAGCCATACACCGTGTCATCCAGGGTCAGGTAGTGCGGGCAGGTCTCGGAGTACGCTTCCTGGCCGCGGGCCCTGGCCTCGGTGACCAGGTCAACGGCCCCGGGGGTGGACTGGTGGACGAAGTACACGGGTGCCTTGGTGTAGTCGGCCATGGCCAGGGTCTCCTTGACCGAGACCTCCTCGGCAAGTTCCGGGCGCGTCCGGTGCAGGTGTTCGATGCCGATCCTGCCGTCGTCGGCGTGCTGCCCGGTGCAGTCCGCGATGATGGGATCGTGTTCCGCGTGGATGTAGGTGAGGCCGTCCAGGTGGACCATTTCGCGCATGACCTTCAGGATGGTGTCCCCGTCCGCCATGGTGGTGCCCCGGTTGGTGGTGTACATCTTGACCGACCGCACGCCCTCCGCGGCCAGCTGCTCCAGTTGCCAGGGCACGGTCTCGTCCCAGCTGACCACCGAGCCGTGCAGGGCGACGTCGCAGCGGGACTCCTGCGCCAGCTCCTTCTTGTGCAGGACGGCCGCAAGCGGTGTCTCCTGGGCGTCCCGGGGGATGCCGAAGTCGATGATGGTGGTGGTGCCGCCCCACAGCGCTGCCGTTGAGGTGGTCCGGTAGTCGTCCAGGGTCCGGAAGCGTCCGGTCACCTGGGCCACGTGGCAGTGGCCGTCCACGCCGCCGGGGATCACGAGCTTCCCGGCGGCGTCGATGGTGCGGTTGGCGTCGGGGACAGGCGCCGAGGCGTCGACCAGCTGGGCGATCCTGCCGTCCCGCACCACGATGTGGGCGTTCTGGCGGCCGAAGCTGTTGACCACGGTGCCGTTGGCAATGACAAGGTCTGGGGTGTTGGACATCGGTGTCCTCCTAGTTTTTTGAAGCGGCGGGTGCAGACTGGGCGGCGGCGAGGGCGGCGTCGAGGTTTTCCGAGAGGCCCCTGCGGGCCTTGACCGGCGGAGGAGCGAATGCGCCGGCACGGTGCGGGCCGGACTCGAGGCCCACCACGGCCTCCGCCATGCGGATGCCGGCGGAGATGCCGTCCACCACGGGGACCGGAATCTGCCCCCGCAGGTCGCGGGCCAGTCCCGCCAGCGGGGCGCCGGCAAGGATCACGACGTCGGCCCCGTCCTCGGTGACGGCCTGCCGGCTGAGTGCCAGAAGGGTTTCCTTGAAGTCCTGCTGCACCGAGCCGATGGCGTTGAGGCTTTCGTTGATGGAGCGGATGGAGGCCAGCCGGCCGCCGAGCCCGAACCGTTCGACGCAGTCCAGGTACCACGGCCGGATCCGGTCCGAGATGGCGATGATGGAGAACCGGTGCCCCTGCAGGGCCGCGGCGCACAGGGCAGCCTCGGTGATGCCGATGACGGGAACGTCGGCGAGTTCCTTCAGGGCCGGCATGCCGGGATCGCCGAAGGCTGCCACCACCACGCCGTCGACGCGGCCGTGATGCTCGGCAATGATCTCGGCCACGGCGCCGGCCGCGATCAGGGACTCAAAGCGGGTTTCGATGTATTCCACCCCGTGCCCGGCAGTGCGGACCACCAGCTCCGTGCCCGGGGACGCGGAGCGCAGGGCCTCCGACTCGATGAGGGCGGTGACGTCGTCGCTGATGTTGGGGTTGATGACGAGTAGCTTCATGATTTCTTCCGGTGAAGGGCGGGTTCCGTTTTCCGGAAGTCCTCGGGGAACTGCTCGCGGTACTTGCCGATGTGCGACGCCGACTGGGCGGCGGCGCGGTCCGGATCGCCGCTGGCGATGGCGGCGTACAGCTCGCGGTGTTCCTGGATCAGTTCCGGCAGGTCGCTGACATGGCGGAACAGCCAGTGCATGCGGCCCTGGAGGGGTTCCAGCGCGGATTTGAGAAAGTTGTTGTCGGCGATGGCGGTGATGGCGTCGTGGAATTCGCTGTTGGCACGGTGGGCCTCCATGACGGCGCCCTTGGCGAGGCAGCGGTCCGCCTCGTCGAGCAGGCCTTCCAGGCGGGCCAGGTCATCCGCGGTGGCGCGGGCGGCGGCGAGCCGGCAGGCCAGCACCTCGAGTGACTGCCGGACGTCGAAGAGGTCCTCCACGTCCTTGGGGCTGAGGGTGCTGACTTCCGCGCCGCGTGCGCCGCGGTCGCTGATGAGGCCTTCCATGCGCAGCATGCGCAGCGCTTCCCGGACGGGAAGGCGCGACACGTTGAATTCCGCGGCGAGATCACGTTCCACCAGCCGCGTGCCGGGAGCGTAATGTCCTTCAAAGATCCGGGTGCGGAGTGTGTCCCGGACGGCCTCGCGGAGGGGGCGTTCCTTGTCCTGGGTCTCTTCGGCGGTAAGCATGGTGCTCCATTCGGATTCTTCGGTGACATTGCGCCCCGGCGGGCGGGAGATGGTGCTGTGGCCTAGCTTAGGGCGGCTGGCCTAGGCGGTTGGCCCAGACAGTTGGCCTAGACGGGAAGCCGCTTGTTGTAGTCCAGGGTCAGGACGGACACGCCCATGATGATGGCGGATCCCACGAAGTACAGCAGCGCCCACGTGTAGGAGTCCGTGGCCCCGACGATCAGGCCGACGGCGATCGGTGTGACAAAGCCGGAGATGTTGCCGCTGAAGTTCATGGCACCGCCCAGGACGCCGGCGTTGGTCCGGCCGCCGAGGATGGAGGGGATGCTCCAGAAGAGGCCCACCCAGCGGAGGAAGAACATGACCACCGAGAGCAGGACAACCGCGGTGGTGGGGTCGGCCACCACCGTCACGCCCACCAGGCCGCCGATCACCACGACGCTGGAGATGCCCAGGAGGGTGCGCATGACGCGGTTGGCCGAGGCGCCGGACGCCCGCCACTTGTCGGCGATGTTGCCGCCGAGGATTTCACCGACGAAGCCGGCTCCGAAGATCACGAAGGTGGACCAGCCGATGGTCTTCAGGTCAAAGCCCTTGGCCTGCGCGAGGTAGAGCGGGCCCCAGGTGAGCAGGCCGTAGAACACGCCGTTGAAGCCCAGCCAACCGAAGCACATGGCCCAGAAGGAACGGAACCTCAGGTAGGGAAGCAGGGCGCGCTTGCCCTTGCTGCCGTCGAGTTCGGCTTCGGCGTCCTCCGCGGCGTGGGAGGCCTCGATGTATTCGGCCTCGGCAGCATTGACTCCGCGGTGCTGGCGCGGATTGTCACGGACGTACCACCAGACCGCCAGGCCCATGAGCACCGTGGCGGCACCGGCGATGATGAACGCCGTGCGCCAGCTGCCGGTGGAGGCGATGAGTCCGGCGATCAGGATGCCGCCCAGGCCCGCGCCGAGCGGCGCGCCGGCGTCCAGGATGGTGGCGCCGCGGCCGCGCTCTGACTTGTGCATCCAGATGGCGTTCAGCTTGCCGCCGGCGGGCATGACGCCCGCCTCCGTGACGCCGATACCGAGGCGGGCGATGAACATGCTGAGGAAGCCGCCGGCCAGGCCCGAGGCGGCGGTTGCGGCGCCCCAGCCCACGCAGGATGCCGTCATGACCTTGCGCGGACCGAACTTGTCGATGAGCCAGCCGACCGGGATCTGCATCAGGGCGTAGGTCCAGAAGAAGGCCGACAGCAGGAGGCCCACGAGCTCCGGGGCGAGGTTGAATTCCTTTTGGATGATGGGCAGTGCCACGGAGATGGAGCCGCGGTCGATGTAGTTGACGGCGACGAGGACCAGCAGCAGCAGAAAAAGCTTCCAGCGGACGTTGGTGCGCCGTTGCACGCCGTCCTTGCCGGGTTCGCCGCCGGCGGCGGCAACTGTGGTTTGGGCTTCGGTTGTCACGGTTTCAGTATTGGGGAGAGACACAGCTTCTCCTTCACGGGGAAGTTTGCGGACAGGGGGAACGAGCTTGGGTGTTTAGGAGTGTGCGGCCGCGGGTTGGGCGGCGGGAATCGTGGAGCGAAGGCCTGCAGCGGCGTTCCGGAATCGCCTGGCCACTCTGTACGGGTCCGTCGATGCTGGACCATTTGGGATCCCGTTTTGGGATCCCAAAATCAAAGGTAGGAGTGACCGGCGCCACTGTCAAGAGTTTTCTGTGCAGGCGGGTGCTGCTTGGGCTAATTACCGAATGTGACTGGCCGGCCGCGCACAGACGGCCGCCCGCCCCGTCGTCCGTGGGTGCCGGAGGCGGGGCGGGCGGATGCTGGCTTTCGGGCGGCTAGCTTTCGGCCAGAACACCGGCTTCCCTGGTGTCCCGGGGGCCGGCGGGCACGTGGGCGAGGATCTCGGCGAGCTCCGCGAGCCGGTGCGCGCGGGCTGATTCGGCGGGTGTGAACGGTTCGCCGGGGCGGTAGAAGGTGATGGGTCCGTGCCAGGCGGTGGGGATCTTGAGGAGGGTCCCGGCGTCGTTCGTTTCGGCCGTCTGGCGGGCGGTTTCACTGTCCTCCGGCAGGATCCGCGCGGACAGCAGTTCCGCGACGGCGAGCGGAAGTTCCTGCGGGCTCGCGGCGATCCGTGCCGCCAGGCTCAGGGCCTTCGTCTGCCCGTCGGCCACTGCCAGGGCCGTGGTGGGCCATGCCTGCGGCTGCCTGCCGCCGCCGTCTTCCAGCGCCTCCACCAGCTGCCGCTCGGTCACCTTGCCTGGCGTGGACAGCACGAATTCATCCATGACACCGCCCCGGACCGGATGGACGTGGATGCTGAGGATGTTGGTGTCCAGCAGGGCCAGCGACCGGGTGATTTTCTTCAGCGAACCCGGCTGGTCGCGCAGCACGGTCCTGGCCCGCCACAGGGCGGGGGCCGCACCGAGCCGCCGGCGGTGCCGCAGCGCGGGCGCGTGGAGCCAGCGCCGCAGGATCCGCGCCGCGGACGGCTCGGCCACCCAGATGACCAGGACCGTGGCGGTGAGCGTGAGCACCAGGACCTTGGCCAGGTACGGCAGGTGCGTCTGGACCACGAGGGCGTGCACCAGCAGTTCGATGGGGAGCATGACGGCGACATTGGCCACCGTGAGGCGGGTCTTGGGAGGCTCGGGCATCTGGCCGCAGACCTCGCAGCTTAATTCAGCCGTGGCAGGCGTGGGTGCTTGAGGCTTCATGATGCCAGCCTGCCGGGCAGCTGTTACGGGCGCGTTGCCCCCGCGTTCCGATCGCGGGAAGATTTCCGGGCCGGGACCTGACGCCTGATTTCCGGCGCTATGGCCAGCTCCACACTGCGGTACCTACACTGAAAAGACCAGCGTGCGGAGCTCCGTACAACGGCCAGCTCGCACGGAAAGAGTCGATTCCGGAGAGCATCATGCATCTCAGCTTAGTTTCAGGAAAAACACGCCGCCATGCGGCCGCAGGGTTAGTTGCCCTCGCCGCCCTCCTGATCCCGGCACCCGTCGCATCGGCCGGGCAGGCACAGTCCGAAGACGAATCCAAAGTCATCCTGCTGGACGGAGCAAAGGGTGCCGAGGGCATCGCCGCCGGCGAAGGCAGCACCTTCTTCGCGGGCGATCTGGTCACGGGGGACATTTACCGTGGCGATATCCACAAAGACACGGCCAAGAAGTTCATCGACGCTCCCGACGGCCGCGTGGCCGTTGGCCTTAAGGCCGATACCCGCAACGACCTGCTGTTCGTGGCCGGCGGCCCCACCGGCCAGGCCTACGTCTATGACACGGACACCAAGAAGACGGTCAAGACCTACCAGCTGACGGACAAGGCCGCGTTCATCAACGACGTCGCACTGACCGAGGACGGCGCCTGGTTCACCAACTCCCAGCAGGGCGAGCTGTACTTTCTCCCGGTGGACGACGACGGCGACCTCGGCGACGTACGCACGCTGGCGCTCAAGGGCCCGGCTGCCGACCTCTCCGGCGCCTTCAACCTCAACGGCATCGCCTATTCCCCTGACGCTCGCAGGCTCGTGGTGGCCCACTCCGCCAACCAGGCCCTGTACACGGTCAGCCCGCGGACCGGGGCAAGCACGAAGATCGACGGCATCACCGTGCCCAACGGCGACGGTCTCGTGGTGAAGGACGACATCGTGTGGGTGGTGCAGAACTTCATCAACCAGGTGAGCCGCATCCGCGTCAACTTCCACGAGTCGACCGGGAGCGTGAGGGAGGTCATCACCAGCCCGCACTTCAACATTCCGACGACGGCCGCCCTCTTCCATGACTCCCTTGCCGTGGTGAACGCGAAATTCGGCGTCGCGAATGCCACCACCTTCGAAGCGGTTGTGGTGGATGCCCACCCGCACCACTGACCGGAGACCCACCTAACAGCCCTCTTCTGCAGAGGGGAGAACCCGCCAACGTAAGCTGTTAAGCGCACGCCAGCGCCGCCGTCGTCAGTTCCATACTGCCAACGAAAGGCGCGAATCCACCGTGAAGCTGCTGGCCGAGATGTTCACCATTGCCCCGGCAAACAAGGATCATCATGTCGCCATCCGCTGCGCAATCGGAGTCTTCGTCCCGCTGATCACCCTGGTGCTGCTGGACCGCTTGGATCTGGCAATTTTCGCGTCATTCGGCGCCTTCACGGGAATCTACGGCCGCGGTGAAATGCACCGGAAGCGGCTCTTCATCCAGGTGCGCGCCGGCTCGCTCATGCTGGTGGTAATGCTGCTGGCAAGCCTCTTCGCCCGTACGGTCCAGGCCAGCGGCCTCTCGGGCCCGGCGAGCTCCTGGCTCCTGGTGCTTGCTACCACGATGGTTGCCGGGGCGTGTTCGCTGGTCATTGCGCGGTGGCGGCACCGCCCGGCGGGCTCGCTGTTCCACATCTTCGCCTTTGCCGCGATCGCTTCGATCCCGAACCAGCCGCCCCTCTGGCAGTGCATGCTGGCGGCCGTCCTGACCACCGCATTCTGCCTGTTGGTGGGGCTGTCCTCGCGCGTGCTCCGGAGCCGCCGGACGCCGTGGGAGATGCCGGCGCCGGCGAGGCTCACCGCGAAGGAGAAGCAGGCCGCCCGGCTGGAAGCCGTGGGCTACATCGCGGCGGCCGGCCTGGCCGGGACGCTGGCAACCCTTGCCGGCCAGTGGCTCGGCTTCGGGCACAACTACTGGGCGATGGTGGCCGCGGTGGTGCCGCTGGTTGGCCGCTCCACGCGGCACCGAATCAGCCGCGGCGTCCAGAGAATCATCGGCACGGTTCTGGGCCTGGTGCTGCTCGCAGGGATCCTCGCGCTCAACCCGGCGCCCTGGCAGATGGTGCTGGTGATGGCTCTCTGCCAGTTCGGTGCCGAGTTGTACATCGCCCGCAACTACGTCGTTGCGCAGGTCTTCGTGACGCCGCTGGCGCTTGTTTCCACGCTGCTGGTCGCACCCGCCGCGCCCGGCATGCTGCTGCGCGACCGGATCGTGGAAACCGTGATCGGCGCCGCCGTGGGCATTGCCGTGGTGCTCGCACCGTCTGCCTGGGCGCGGCTCCGGCGCTAGCCCATCGTTAGGCCCGCGCGCCCGCATGACCGGCCTTGCCCGGGGCCGGTTATGCGGGGGAGGGCCGGTTCAGCGGTTAGGAACGCCCGACGTCGGACGGCTGGCCGGATGCCGGCGCGATCGCGTGGGGGACGGTCACCAAGGCCAGCACTGCCAGAAGGGCGGCGGCGGCAAAGACGTAGAAGCCCCACGGGTAGGCGATGCCGGCGGCCACGAGCGTCCCCGTAACGGCCGGTCCCATGATGGCGCCGAGGCGCCCCACGCCCGCCGCAAAGCCGAGGGCGGTGCCGCGGAGCCGGGCCGGGAAGAGCTGGCTGACCCAGGCGTAGACGAGCACCTGCGAGCTGAAGACGAAGACGCCGGTCACGAACACGGCGGCATTGAGCAGGAATTCGCTCTGGATCTTGATGCTGAGGACAGCCAGGAAGAGCGCGGACAGGCCGAACCAGAGGAGCACGATTTTCTTGGTGCCGTGCTTGTCTGCCAGGATGCCGGCCACGATCAGACCCACCACGGCGCCCACGTTGAGCACCAGCAGCAGCACCAGGCCCGTGCTGACGGTGTACCCGGCGGAGGACATGAGCTGCGGCAGCCAGGTGTTCAGGCCGTACACCAACAGGAGCCCCATGAATGATGCCACCGCTATTCCCAGGGCCACCAGCGGATACGGCTTGCGCGTGAGGTCTCGGAAGCTGGCCCGCTCGCCGGCTTGGTCGGCAGCCAACATCGATGCCGGCGCAGCTTCGGGTTCTGCCGACGGCACGGCGATGGGGCGGTGTGCCCGGGCGGCCACGGCGCGGTGGGCTTCTGCAGTTTCACCTTCGGCGCCCTTGATTCCGGCACCGTGCTCGGCATGGACGGGCGGCAGGGTCTCCGGCAGCCGGAACCACAGGAACGGCACCAGCGCGAAGCCGGCGAGTCCTCCCACCACGAACATGATGCGCCAGTCCGGCACCACCAGGATGGCAAGGAACGCCGTGGCCACGGCGCCGACGTGGTAGCCGGTCATGGTCCTGGTGGTGGACTTCCCTGCCGTGCCGGCGGGGGCATAATCGTTCATGTAGGCCAGGGCTGCGGGCAGGCAGGCGCCGAGTCCCACGCCTGCGAGGAGCCGGAAGATGCCGAACATGGCAACGTTGGGCGCAAACGCCACGGCGATGGTGAAGAGGGAGAACCAGGCCACGCAGGCAACAAGCAGCCGGCGGCGTCCGAAGCGGTCCGAGAGCGGCGCGATGAAGAGTGCTCCGATGCCCACGCCCACCAGGGAGATGGTGGCCGCATACGTCGCGCCCACAGCGTCGAAGCCAAGGTCCTGGGTCTTGATCAGGGTGGGAATGACGGTGCCCAGCACCACCAGATCGAATCCGTCCAGCACCATGGCCAGCCAGCACAGCCATACGGGCCACTGGGAACGGCGGGCAACTGAGAGCGTTGACATGGGAACCTCATTGTTCGGGTTTGGGGAACTGTTCATGGATGGCGGCCGGGCGGACAGCGGGGACGTTCGACATGAGAGTTGTATCACTCGCGGGTGTAATCTGGGAACAACAAAAACCATTGAACGGAAGCGGGGCATCGTGGCCAACTCAGCCTCCGGCGACTCCGTGGTGGACAGGGTGGTGCGCGTCATTGCGGCCTTCCCGGAGGGGGTCAGCGTCCTGCAGCTTTCGGAGTTGGCGGACCGTGCAGGGCTGCCCCTGACCACAGCCCACCGGCTGGTCCGGCAGTTGGCACACCACGGCCTCCTCGAAGCCGGCGCCGGAGGTTCCGTACGGCTGGGGCTGCGCCTGTGGGAGCTGGTCAACCGGAATTCACCGACCCTCGCCCTGCGCCAGGCGGCGATGCCGTTCATGGAGGACATTCAGCACGTGCTCAACCAGAACGTGAACCTGGCGGTGCTGGACGGCTGGGAAGCGCTCTTCGTGGAACGGCTCTCCCGCCGCGGTTCGGTAGCGAACCGGGCGCAGATCGCCGGCCGCATGGCCGTGCACGTGTCGTCGGCCGGGCTGGCCTTGATGTCCCACCAGCCGCGGTCCGTCCAGGCCGAATACCTGGAACAGTTCGCCGATCCCGCCGGAAAAGTGACGCCGGAGGACCTGCGGGCACTTCTGGGCGAAGCAGCCCGCCAGGGTTATGCGCAGCTGGCAGGCGTGATTGATCCGGATACGTGGGGGATTGCGGTTCCCGTGCTGAATGGCCAGAAGCGGGCGGTTGCTGCCCTCGGCGTCGTCGTACCCCTGCGGGAAATGCGGATGCAGGCGCTGGTTCCGGCGTTGCAGACCGCGGCCCGGGGGATCGGGCGAAGGCTCGCGGAGTCGGCCACCAGCCCCGATTTCCGTTCAATGGAATCCTTGTAACGCCGGACACACAGCCCGGCGCACACTGTTAGCCAGAACCAACTTCCGGCCCCAGTTTCCAAGCCGAGGGCCCCGCGACGAAGCGAGGAACATCATGGCAGCACGCAAGATCATCACCACCCAGGTAGCCATTATGGGCGCCGGCCCCGCCGGACTCATGCTCTCCCATCTGCTGGCCAAAGCCGGCGTCGAGTCCACAGTGATCGAAATCCGAAGCCGCCAGGAGATCTCCGAGACAGTCCGTGCGGGCATCCTGGAACACGGAACCGTCAACATGCTGGTGGACAGCGGTGTTTCCGACCGCGTTCTGCGCGAGGGCGACCGGCACGACGGCATCGAACTCCGGTTCAACGGCGAAAGCCACCGCATCGACTTCAAGGACCTTGTGGGGGAGTCGGTCTGGCTGTATCCGCAGACTGACGTCTTCATGGACCTCGCGGCACGCCGCGAGGCCGACGGCGGCGACGTCCGCTACAGCGTCACGGACACCACGGTGCACGACATCGAGGGCAAGCCCAAAGTCTGGTTCACGGACGCCGACGGCACGGAGTACGAGCTGCAGGCCGACTTCATCGCCGGTGCCGACGGCTCCCGTAGCCATTGCCGCTTCCAGATCCCCGAAGCGCACCGCAAGTGGTACTTCCACGAGTACCCGTTCGCCTGGTTCGGCATTCTTGCCGAGGCTCCGCGCAGCTCGGACGAGCTGATCTACGCCAACTCGGCAAACGGCTTCGCCCTGATCAGCCAGCGCACCGAAACCGTGCAGCGGATGTACTTCCAGTGCGACCCGAACGAGGACGTGAACAACTGGAGCGAGGAACGGATCTGGGACGCCTTCCGCAGCCGCGTCAACGGCAACGGCTTCGAACTGAAGGAGGGCCCGGTCATCGACAAGATGGTGCTGAAGTTCCGCAGTTTCGTGCACACGCCCATGCGCCACGGCAAACTGTTCCTGGCCGGGGACGCCGCCCACACCGTCCCGCCCACGGGCGCCAAGGGCCTGAACCTCGCGATCCACGACGTCAAGGTGCTGTTCGAGGGCCTGGACAGCTTTTACAAGTCGGGCTCCACCGCGCTCCTCGATTCGTACAGCGACCGTGCCCTGGACCGGGTCTGGAAGGCCCAGCAGTTCTCCTACTGGATGACGTCCATGCTGCATACCCCGGTGGATGCCGATGATTTCTCCCGGGCCCGGCAGCTCGGCGAACTTAACTCCGTGGTCTCATCACGCCACGGCAGGGCCTATCTGGCCGAGGCCTACACCGGCTGGCCGTCCTAGCTCTCGCCCGCACTCGCCCGCATAACCGGCCCGACCCCGCATGACCGGCCCCGCCCCACTCAACCGGCCCGGACCAAGGCCGGCCAAGCGGGGGAGGGCCGCCCACGGGGAAGCCGCACAGGCCGCCGGCCGCCGCCGGGCATAACATCGGTTCCATGGACGCCATAACCATCATCGGCGGCGGCATCGCCGGCCTGGCGCTCGCCGCCGGGCTCGACCCGCAGCGCTTCGACGTCACACTCCATGAGCAGCGTCCAGGCGTGCCGCCGGTGGAGACCTCGCTGGCCATGTGGCCTGAAGCGCAGGCTGCCCTGGCCGTTCTCGGCGTCCTGCCGGAGATCCGCGCAGCCGGCACCGGGCTCGGCGGCATGGCCCTGCGGGACAGCGCCGGAAATTCGTGGGCTTCGCCGGAGGTTCGCGGTGTCCTCGGCGTGTCCCGGGCCGATCTGCTCAGGGTCCTGGAGGCCGCCGTTCCCCCCGCTGTGCGCCGGGTGGCGGGCCGGGTGGATGAAGTGCCGGCGTCGGGCCCGCTGGCGGCAGGGCTGCTGGTGGGCGCCGACGGTGTCCACAGCGTGGTCCGCCGCGCGTTCTGGGGCGGGCGGGCTGCGGCGAAGCTGACGCCCTACCTGGCGTTGCGGGGCGTCCTCGCCGAGCCCGTTGCCGCGGATGCGGGCGGCGAATACTGGGGCCGCGGACAGCTGTTCGGCATCACGCCGGCGTCGGGCGGGAGGACCTACTGGTACGCGTCGTTCCGCTCGGATCTGGGGCCGGCCGGAATTGACGCCGCCGAGGCGCTGCAGCGGACCCGGGAACGCTTCGCCGGAAGCGCCCCCGCCATCAGGCGCGTCTTGGAGAAGGCCGCGCCGGAAACAACCCTCGCCCAGCGGATCTGGACCGTTCCGACGCTCGGCAGCTTTGTCCGGCCGGGCGCTGTGCTGATCGGCGACGCCGCGCATGGGATGACTCCCAACCTTGGGCGGGGGGCCTGCGAGGCACTCGTGGACGCCGCAACTCTGGCCGAACTCCTGGACGCGCGGCCGGTGGCGGAGGCACTCCGGGCCTACAACCGGCAGCGGGCGGTCCGGACACAGCTGCTGCGGGTTGCTTCCTCGGCCATGTCCGGCCTGGCTCTCACCGAACGCGCCCAGCCGCTCCGCGACCGCCTCCTCGGGCTGGCCGCCCGCTAAAGTCCGGCAGCCGCCGTCGAGCAGTCCCCGTCCGTACAGGCGGCCCTCACCCGCACGAACGGCCCTGGCCGGGGCCGGTTAGGCGGGGCGGGGCCGGTCAAGCGGGGAAGGAGGCGGACGACGGCGGCCCGTCAGTCCTGCTCGAGCGTCTCCGTGAGGTGGTGGGTGGGGATGCGGTCGCGGTCGTACGTGATCTCCGTGTAGCCGTGCGGCTCCGGCTTGCCGTTGGTGCTGAGGTTTACGAACACGATCTCTTCGATGGTGAGGATGCTCCGGCGGGTGATCATGTTGCGCACCTCGGCGCGCATGGTCAGGGAGGTGCGGCCGAAGCGGGTGGCGGTCAGGCCCATCTCGATCAGGTCGCCCTGCACGGCCGAGCTGACGAAGTTGATCTCGGAGATGTACTTGGTGACAGCACGGCCGTTTCCGAGCTGGAGGATGGCGTAGATCGCGGCTTCCTCGTCGATCCACTTCAGCAGGCTTCCGCCGAACAGGGTGCCGTTGGCGTTGAGGTCCTCAGGGCGGACCCACTTGCGGGTGCGGAAGGTGATGTCCGTAGTTTCCATAACGCGAGATTAGCCGACGGCGGCGGTCCGATCCCGAGTGTGACGGCGCTGCGCCTTGCCCCGCACCGCCCTTTCCCGCACGCGCGGCCCCGCCCCGCACAAGCGGCCCGGCCCGGGGCCGGTCAAGCGGGCGAGGGCCGGTTGTGGGCGGAAGAGGACTCAGGCCATGGCCGTGTGCGCCGCGCTATGGGAATCGATGCTCTTGGCGTAGCAGTACGAGTGCTCAACGCCGATGTACGGGCCGAAGTTGGGCACCTGCTCGAAGCCGGAGTTCTGATAGAAGTTCCGCCCGTCTGGCTGGGCTGAGCCGGCCTCAGCCGTGACGCGGGTGATTCCCTGCGCGAACGCCTCCGCCTCGAGGGCCGCCAGAATCGAGCTGGCCACGCCCGAGCCGCGGGTGTACGGCAGAACGTACAGGCGCTTGATCTCGGCGGTGTGCGAATCGAGCAGCCGCAGCCCACCGCAGCCCACCGGCTGTCCGGAACCTTTGTCGTACGCCACCAGGAACACCGCGGTGTCCACTTCCGACGGCTTCGGCCCCGGCTCGTGGTCAGCGCATCCGAAGCGGGCGTCGAGTTCCGCCTGCTGTGCGGCCCGCAGATCCGCACCCACGGGATTGGACCAGCTGACTTTCCTGATGTTGAGCCTGGGGTTGGTCTGCATCGCTGCCTCGATTCGCCGAAGGGTTATGCAGATCAAGCCTAGAATCGCGCCGTTACCGCGGTGTTTCCTGCGGGTAAGCGCCTTGCGAACAGTGCGCGTTACACAGCGTGCACCCTTGGCCTACCTCCGCACGAGGGTCCGCAACAGCTTCAGGGCCACGGAAATCGACGCGATGTCCTGCTGCCCCGGTTCGGTCACCTCGGCGAATGTGTCCTTGATCCGCACCAGCTGCTCCTGGTGGCCGCGTTCCCAGGCCACGATCCGCTCGATTGAATCAGCACTTTCGGTGTCAGCGCCGTTCGTCATCTCCATCACCGAAATCGTCATGTCGGCAACGGCTGAATAGACATCGTCCCGCAGTGCTGCGCGGGCGAGTGCCTCCCACCGGTTCTCGCGGGGAAGAGCCGTGATGCGCAGCAGCAATTTGAGTGCGCCGATCCGCGCAAACACTGTCCAGTACAGGTCCATGATCCGCTCGATGGGTTCATCGATCTGTTCCGATATCAGGGAGATGTCCAGCAGCCCGAAGCTCTCGAGGAGGTCGGCGGCGCGGCGTACCAGGTCAGGGGGCAGCCCGACGCCCTCCCAATGTGCCTGCCGTTCCTCGACGAGGTCGATGCTGTCACCGCGCAGGAAGTCCCGGGTCCTGTTCCGCAGCAGCTCCAGCGTGGGCATAATCCGGGCGAGGGCCTCGGCAACGGGCTGGTCGCGATGGTCGTGGGTGACATACCAGCGGATGGACCGGTCGAGGATCCGGCGCATGTGCAGGGTCAGCTCTGCGGCGTGTTCGCTGGGTAACGCGGGGGGCAGCTCGGCCACCCGGTCCACGAACCGCTGCAGGTCGTAGGCTTCACGGGTTGCCACGAATGCCCTGGCAACAGCTGCGGCGGTGGCGGTGGTTTCCTCGATGGTCCGGAAGGCGAAGGTGATTCCGCCGAGGTTGATCATGTCGTTGGCCAGGACGGTGCATATGATCTGCCGGCGCAGCGGGTGGGCATTGAGTTCCGGGCCAAAGCGGTCCACGAGCTGATGCGGGAAGTAGCTGCGGAGCACCCGTTCGAACCAGGCATCCTCGGTGACGTCGCTTTCGTTCAGTTCCTTGGCAAGCTCGATCTTCGCATAGGCCGCCAGGACGGACAGTTCGGGTGCCGTGAGGCCTTTGCCGGTCAGCAGCCGCGCATGGAGCTGTTCTGTGTTGGGCAGTCCTTCCAGACGCCGGTCAAGGTAGGAGGCGTTCTCCAGCCAGTCCATGGTTCGCTCGAAACCGGGGCTCCAATTCAGGACCAGGGCCCCGTCGTTGAGCAGCAGGGTGTTCTGGTCGCGGTTGTTTTTCAGCACAAGCCGTGCCACTTCGTCCGTGAGCGAGTGCAGGAACGCGGTGCGTTCGGATGCTCCCATCCTGCCTGTGGCGATCATGCGGTCGATGAAGATCTTGATGTTAACCTCATGGTCCGAGCAGTCCACGCCGGCCGAATTGTCGATCGCATCGGTGTTGAGCAGGACGCCAGCCAAGGCGGCTTCAATCCGGCCGAGCTGGGTTACGCCGAGATTGCCGCCCTCGGAAATGATCTTGGCCCGGACCTCATTGCCGTTAATCCTGATGGGGTCGTTTGCCTTGTCGCCCACCTCGCCGTGCGTTTCGGAGGACGCCTTGATGTACGTCCCGATACCGCCGTTGTAGATAAGGTCCACCGGCGCGCGCAGGATGGCCTGCAGCAGCTCGGGCGGGGTTATCATGGACGTCGTGCCCGGGAGCCTGAGCGCCGAAATTACCGGGGCGGTGATGGGGATGGACTTTGCGTGGCGCGAATACACGCCGCCGCCCGGGCTGATCAGCGAGGCGTCGTAGTCGGCCCAAGACGATCGTGGAAGCATGAACAGGCGGCGGCGCTCCGCCAGCGAGCCGGCCGCGTCCGGAGTCGGGTCCAGGAAGATGTGCCGGTGGTCGAAGGCTGCCACGAGCCGGATGTGGTTTGACAGGAGCATCCCGTTGCCGAACACGTCGCCGCTCATGTCGCCGATGCCGGCAACCGTGAAGTCTTCCCGCTGCGAGTCGATGCCGAGTTCGCTGAAGTGGTGCTTGACGGACTCCCAGGCGCCGCGGGCCGTGATGCCCATCTCCTTGTGGTCGTAGCCCGCGGAACCGCCTGAGGCGAAGGCATCGCCCAGCCAGAAGCCGTACTCGAATGCCACGGCGTTGGCCGTATCGGAGAACGCGGCGGTTCCTTTGTCAGCGGCCACCACGAGGTAGTGATCGTCGTCGTCGTGCTTCACCACATTCTCCGGTGAAATGACCCGCCCGGGGGTCCCGCGCGATGGCACCGTTCCGACGTCGGACGTGTCCAGGTTGTCCGTGACGTCCAGCAGCCCGCGGACAAAGTCCTTGTAGCTTTCCTCCCCTTCAGTGAGCCAGGCGGTACGGTCAGAGACTGGACTGGGCAGCCTTTTGGGATAGAAACCGCCCTTTGCTCCGGTGGGGACAATCACCGAATTTTTGACCGTCTGGGCTTTGACGAGGCCAAGGATCTCGGTGCGGAAATCCTCACGCCTGTCCGACCATCTCAACCCGCCGCGCGCCACGGGTCCGAACCGCAGATGCACGCCTTCCACGCGGGGTGAATAGACCCAGATCTCAAATTTTGGCCGGGGGTAGGGCGCTCCGGGAATGTCGGACGGCCGGAGCTTGAAGCTCAGGTAGGGCCGGTAGCGGAAGAAGTTGGTGCGGGTTGTCGCCTCTATCAGGTTCAGGAAGGTCCGCAACAATCGGTCCGCTTCCAAGGACGGAACGGCGTCGATCGCGTCGGCCACTGCGGCGCGGGCGGCAGCCGTATCCTGGAGCCGCCGGGAGTGGCTGAGTTCGGGATTGAACCGGGCACGGAACAGGCTGAGTAATGCGTGGGTGGCGGGCACATTGGCCAGCAGGGTGTCGGCGATGAAGCCGTAGGTGTAGATGGTTCCCAGCTGCCTCAAGTACTTGGCGTAGCTGCGCAGGATGACCACCTTCCGCCACGTGAGCTCCTCCTGGAGCACAAGGGCGTCGAAGCGGTCAGACTCTTCGTCCCCCCGGACGGCGGCGCTGAAGGCTTCCCCCAGCAGCGCGCTGGTCCCGGCCGGGTCAACGCCGGCGGGATACCTGACGCCGAGGTCGTACAGGAACAACTGCCGGTCGTTCCCGCGGATCACATCGAAGGGCCGTTGGTTCAGTACCTCCAGGCCGAGGTTGTGGAAGAACGGCAGGATCTGCGTCAGGCTCTGGGCGCTGGTGAGGTAGAGCCGGATCCGGGCGTCTTCGGCCAACGTTGGGGACGCATCGGTGCGGAAGTAAACGGCCAGCTGTGGATCGTTCAGCGGCCGTCCGCCCGTGCCGTCCAAGTCGAACTGCTCAAACCGCCTGACATCTTCCACCGCGTCCTCGACTTCGAAGTCGGCCCGGTAGCTGGCGGGGAAGGCGGCGGACCACAGCGCCGACAGCCGGCTGGCCTCGGCGGGGGGCAGCCTGTCACGAAGCGTTTCGTCCAGGCCTTCGGCCCAGGTCCGCGTTGTGCTGACGATGCTCCGCTCGAGCGAAGCGGGGTCGACGTCGGGCATCCCGCCGGCGGGCAGCAGGATCCGGAAGAAAACGCGGGCCATGGGGGATTCACTCAGCCGGACTTCGAATTCGAGCGAAGAGGACCTGAAGGCCTGCTTGAGCTCCTGTTCGATGCGGAGCCGGACGGCGGTGCTGTACCTGTGCCGGGGCAGGAACACCAAGGCGGACGCGAAGCGGCCGTAGCTGTCAGAGCGCAGGAACACGCGCGTCTGGTGGTGGGCCTGCAGGAGCAGGATCTCACGGGAGAGCCCGGCCAGTTCGTCCAGGCTCAGATGGAACAGCTCGTCCAAGGGGAAGGACTCGAGGACGGCCAGCAGCTGCCTGCCGGGATGGGAGACCTCGGTGAAGCCGAAGCGTTCCTGGACTGCGCGCACCTTGTCCCGGATGACAGGGATGCGCCGCACGGACCGGCCGGTGGCCCCCGGGGCGAACAGTCCCACGAACCGAATCTCACCTGTCGGCTGCCCTACGCTGTCGAAGGTCCGGACGAGGATTTCATCCAGGTACGCCGGGCGGGGGACGGACGATCTCAGGTCCGACGTGGCGAGCGTGAGAACCTGCGAATGCGGAAGCCCGGTGACCGGCTGGCGGGCTTCCGGCCGGTCGTCCCTGAGCAGGCCAAGCCCCGTGCCGGGCCGCAGCTTTACGCTCTCCGGGCCGCCCGCCGTCGGGTATTCATATTCGCTGTATCCCAAAAACATGAAGTTTCCGCGGTCCAGCCAGCTCAGGAGCTCACCGAGCTGCTCCGGAGTCGGAGCCGAGCCGGCGGGCAACCGCTCCAGCGAGCCGATCGCACGCCCGAGGCGGGAGTGGATGGCGGGGGTGTCATCGGCGACCACCTGAACGTCAGCCAGGACCCGCCTCACATTGTTCATGAGCTCCGCGATGGCCCGCGATCCGGGCAAACGGCCGATCTCTGCGGCCACCCAGGTTTCCGACAGCCACCCCGGAGGGGCCGGGGCGGACGCAGTGTTGCCTGCCGTACCCGCCATTCCCGCCGTAGGTCCGGGCGACGACGCATGCCGTACCTCCAGCAACACGTGCGTCCCTGGATCCCGCCGCACCAGGAAAGTGGGATGGACCAGTAATCGGATGGATTCGATTTCGCGGGTCAGCTCGGCCGTGAGGGAATGGAGCAGGTGCGGCATGGCGTCTGCAACCACCAGCAGGACGCTGGCATCAGTTTCGTTCAAGACGTCGACGGCCGACGTGCCTGCCGGACGGGTGTGTGCCAGTTCCGCATGGAACATGGCCCTCTGCTCCAGGTCCTCGGGACTGGAGCTCTGAAGGTCCTCTGGCGCTACGTGCTCGTAGTAGTCCGCCAGGAAGGCGTCTCCGGGCGTGAAGGAACCGGCAGCGGCGGCTTGACCCCTCGGCACGGTTTCGCGTGACATGCCTGTACGCCTCCACTGCGGGGGATGCCACCGCGGGTCGCGGTTGCCGGTCCGGTCCCCACGCCTTCTTTCATCATGGCCGCCCCCTAGGGGGACGTCCAGTGCCGTGCAGCTAGCCGGCGGACCGCCCCATCGGATCCTCCGCGGTGGGGTCGGCCAGAGCGAGGCCGCCCACCGGGCTGGCGTCCCAGTGGATCAGCTGCCACCCGGCGTCGGGATCGCCTTCCAGCGCCACGATGCCGGTGTTGGCCAGGACGTGCCTGGCGGCAAACTCCATGTCGATGTTGCCGGCACGGAGGCCGGCCCAGACGCGGATGGCGGCGCCGTGGCTGACGACGGCCACGGCACCCGGGTCCGAAGCGTCGGCGGCCACCTTGGCGATGGCGGCGTCGTAGCGTTCAAAGAACTCGTGCCCGTTGGGGCCGGCGGGCATCCGCCGGTCGAAGTCCCCGGCGGTCCAGGCGAAGACGGTCGTCATGTACCGGCGGTGGGCCTCGTGGTCCGTGAGCTTTTCGAGGGAACCTGCCTCGATTTCGTGGATCCCGTCCAGCACCTTGACGTCCAGCCCGAGCTCGCGGCCAAGGGGCCTGGCCGTGACCTGGGTCCGGAGCAGGGTGGAGGCATACAGCGCGCTGATCGGCTCATTCGCCAGTGCCTTCGGCAGCGCCTCGGCCTGGCGCTCGCCGAGCTCGGTCAGTCCGGGTCCGGGGTGTGCCGTGTCCAGCTGCCCCAGCACGTTTCCGGGGGTCTCTCCGTGGCGGATGAGGAGGAGCCTCATGGTACGCATTCCTTTTCGTCGTCGTGAAGGTGAGCGGGCACTTTCGCGGAAAGCTGCCGGGGTAACGGAAACGGTGCCGGGCAGCGAAGCCCGGCACCGCCGTCGTGCTTATTTGAGGTGGTCCACCAGCTGGTCGGCGATGCCCGTGTACTTGCCGGGCGTCAGGGCCAGCAGCCGGGCTTCCGCCTCCGGTGAGAGCCCCAGGCCCTGGACGAACTCCTGCATGCGGGCGGCGTCCACGCGCTGGCCGCGCGTGAGGTCCTTGAGCCGCTCGTAGGGGTTCTCCATGCCTTCGACGCCGGCAATCGCCTCGGCGCGCATGACCATCTGGATTGCTTCGCCCAGGACTTCCCAGTTGGTGTCGAGGTCTCCGGCGAGCACGTCCTCGGCCACGTCAAGGCGGTCCAGGCCCTTGGCCACGTTGGAGATCGCCAGCAGCGAGTGGCCGAACGCCACGCCGATGTTGCGCTGGCTGGAGGAGTCCGTGAGGTCGCGCTGCCACCGGGAAGTGACAAGCGTGGAGCCCAGTACATCCAGGAGCCCGGAGGAGATTTCCAGGTTGGCCTCGGCATTTTCGAAGCGGATCGGGTTGACCTTGTGCGGCATCGTGGAGGAACCGGTGGCGCCGGCTACTGGGATCTGCGCAAAGTAGCCGATGGAGATGTAGCTCCAGATGTCCGTGCAGACATTGTGCAGGATCCGGTTGAAGCGGGCCACGTCGGCGTACAGCTCGGCTTGCCAGTCGTGGCTCTCGATCTGCGTGGTCAGCGGGTTCCAGGTCAGGCCCAGGCCCTCGACGAACGACTTGGAAACCTGCTGCCAGTCAGCGCCCGGGACGGAGGCCACGTGGGCGGCGTAGGTGCCGGTGGCGCCGTTGATCTTGCCGAGGTATTCGGTCTTGGCAATGCGGTCCAGCTGGCGCGTGAGGCGGTGGGCGATGACGGCGAGTTCCTTGCCCAGCGTGGTGGGCGTGGCAGGCTGGCCGTGGGTGCGGGACAGCATGGGCACGGAGCGGTTCTCTTCGGCCATCTTGCTGATCTGGGCCACGAGCGCCTTGGCGGCGGGCAGCCACACGTCCTCCACAGCACCCTTCACGCCGAGGGCGTAGGCGAGGTTGTTGATGTCCTCGGAGGTGCAGCCGAAGTGCACCATGGCCGTGAGGTGCTCAATGCCGATGGCCGGCAGGCGCCGGGCGATGTAGTACTCCACGGCCTTCACGTCGTGGACCGTCACGGCTTCGATTTCGGCGAGCTCCGCGACCGATGCCGCGTCGAATTCGGTGACGATCCTGCGGAGCTGCTCCCGCTGCTCTTCGGTGAGTGGGCCGGCGCCGGGGAGGACGTTGTTGCTGGTCAGGTGGATGAGCCACTCCACCTCGACGGCGACGCGGTCGCGGTTGAGGGCGGCCTCGGACAGGTAGTCCACGAGGGGCGCGACGGCGGGCTGGTAGCGGCCGTCCAGCGGGCCGAGCGCAATCTTTTCCGGCGACGCGGCGAGGGCCAGGCGTCCGGAGGGCGTACGGGTGTCAGCTGTGGCGGCAGTTTCAGGCATGCCCTGATTCTTTCATGAACTCCAGCGACCGCTGAAGCTCGCGGTGCGTTGTGACTTCTCCCCCACAGCCTGTGCCGGAAGCGCCTTTCCACATAGCCGACGGCGGCCGTTCCGGAGCGCTGCCGGACTCCGTAGCGTCGTGGGCAGGAGGGAACGGGCGGGTGCCCGGTCCGGCGGGTGCCCGGTCCGGCAGAAGCCTAGTGCGGCAGAAGCCCGGCGCGGCAGAAGAGGGAGGAGCATCCGGATGAGTGCCAGCATCACCGCGGCTGATGCCGCGGCGTGTTCGTCACGCAGCTTTGAAGTTCAGTTGCTGGCCGGGCGCCTGGAGGCGTGCACGGCACGGCTTGAGGAGGTGCTTTCACGGCTTACGCGGCTGCAGCTGTCAGACTGGCAGTCGCCGGCGGGCAGGGCATACCGGGAAACGGCAGGGCTGCAGGTCGCAGCCCTGCGCCGGGCCGGCGAGCAGATGGACTCGGCCGCTGCGTCCGTGCGAAGACACGCCAACAATGTGTCTCTGTCCTCCCCGCGGAATGCGGCAGGCGGGTTCTGATGGCCGAGCTAACGCCGCCGGGGAGCGGGGGACCGCTGCGGCCGGTTGAGCCGGCCTCGGACGGATTCCTTGCGGTGCGCGGCGGTGTAGGCGGAATCGCTTTCCAGCTGGAGGAGCTCGCAGCAGGAGCGATCGAGCTGGACGGCCTCGCCCGGGAACTGTCTTCTGTGGAGCTTGATGCCTATAAGGTCTGGACGGAGCTGGGCCCCTACCAGAACGATCCGCCGTCCAGCGGGCTGGAAACAGTCACGGCCGTCTGGGAAGGACGGCGTGCGGTCGCCGCCGTGCGCGAGGAACTGCAGGAGATCGCAAGCCAGGTTCAGGCCTGCCAGCGGGACTATGACGTTGCCGAACAGCGAAGCGTGGCAGGCCTCCGCTCCGGCGCCGATGCGCTCAGGCTCCTGCCGGCCCAATTGACGGATCTGCATCTCGGTGGTCTCGGCGACCCCTTCCGCGCGGACTTCAGCAGGCTGCTGAACCGGGACGGCATGGAGGAGTTGACGGGCAACTACCCGGTCATCCTTTGCCTATTGGGGGTGAATTCCCAGGCCATCCTCGGGGCTGTCACCATGGCGGCGGCCACCGGGATGAAGGGATCCGGCGTCCCCGACGTCATCCGCATGCTTGCCGGCGGCGTGATGCCGCAACTCAGGCCCCGCCCTGTCACAGCTACGGCAACTTCCGCTTCGGTGATCACCCTTGATGCCTCTCCTGCCGGCCTGCTGGCCAGGGCTAGGGCTGTGGACGAGGACGGCCGAGGCAAGATCGAGGTCATCAGGACGGAACACGGCGGTCGGGAGGCTTTCGTTGTCATCGTTCCCGGCACGCAGCCGGGTGACGCCGGCGGTCCGAACCCCTTCGACGAGCACGGCATCGCCGAAGGCCTGGGATACGGCTCTGCACACACGAGTGCCGCGATCCGGGAGGCACTGCGGCAGGCCGGCGCGGAGGCCGGTGCGCAGGTTGTGGCCGTTGGCTACAGCCAGGGCGGAATCCACGCCATGAACCTCAGCCAAGACAAGGCCTTCCTCGCGGACTACGACCTCAAGTACGTGCTGACGGCAGGATCGCCGGTGGGCGGCATCAATCCCGAGCCCGGGATCAGCAGCCTGCATCTGGAACATCGCCAGGACTGGGTTCCGGGAGCGGACGGGGCGCCTGGCTCGGATACCCGGGACCGCGTCACGGTCACACTCCAAAACCGGGTGCTGACGCCCATGGGGGAGGATCCCGGCCTGGGCCCCGGCCACAGGCTGACCAACTATGAAGCCGGGGCCCGGGCGGTCTCGGCCAGCGGCGACCCGTCCCTCGTGGCGTCCACGGCCGTGCTTGCGGGAGTCGTGGGGTCCGGCGGAGCGGCCACCGCCACGCGCTTCCAGCTGGTCCGCACTCCGAAGCCGCAGGAACCGGGGCGCCCCGACGTGGCTGCGCGCCCCGTCGAAAAGTCGGATATCCGGCCGCCGGGCGGCCGGTAGCTGGGTTCCGCGGCCGCGCTGTCCGGCGGCGGCTATTGGCGGCGGGCGGGCGTGCGGCGAGATACGCCGGGCCGGGGTGTGGCGCGGTACGCCGGGCGGGCGTGCGGCGAGATACGCCGGGCCGGGGTTACCGGTGGCGGGCCCCCGGAATCCTGTCGGCCACGAGGGAAATGATGGTGATGATGATGGCCGCCAACACGGCCGTCCAGAAGAAGGAGTCGATGGTGAAATGCACCGGCGTGTAGCTGCTGATCCAGGACGTCAGGTAGAGCATGGCTGCGTTGATCACAATCGTGAACAGCCCCAGCGTGAGGATGGTGATGGGGAGGGAGAGGAAACTGACCACGGGCCGCACGAAGGCGTTCACCACCCCGAAAATAAGGCCGATGAACAGGTAGGCCAGGATGACGCCGACCGCATCGGTTCCCTGGCTGACACCTGAGTTCGCCACCGCCTCGGTGGTGGCCGACGTCGAGATGTCCAGCCCGGGCAGAATCCAGCTGGCAACCCACAGCGCCAAGCCGTTGATGAGGACGCGCATGATGAAAGACCGCATGCGCCCATGCTGTCACATCGCGGGAGGGCATGGCCGGATGCCGCGAAGTAGGCTGGTTGGCATGACTTCATCAGAGACCACCGCGGGCAGCGTCAGGCCGAGACCGGTTGTTGACCGGCTGCCACGCTACGCCGCAGGCAAGCCGCCCGTCGCCGTCGACGGCCTGGCCAGCTACAAACTGTCGTCCAACGAAAACCCGCTGCCGCCGATTCCCGCCGTCGCCGAGGCCATCGCCGCCCAGACCGACTTCAACCGCTACCCGGACCCGCTGAGCACCAAGCTGCGGACCGCGCTCGCCGACTTCCTTGACGTGCCCGCCGAGGACATCGTGACCGGAGCGGGCAGCCTCGGGGCGCTCAACCAGCTCCTGACCACCTTTGCCGGCCAGAACGACGACGGTAAAGCCGACGAAGTGATCTACGCGTGGCGTTCCTTCGAGGCCTATCCCATCTGTGTTGGCCTGGCCGGGGCCGAGAGTGTCCGGATTCCGCTGACGCCGGACGGCCGCCACGATCTCGACGCCATGGCGGCCGCCGTGACCGTGCGCACCAAGGTGATCCTGCTGTGCACCCCGAACAATCCCACCGGCCCGATCATCACCGCCGAGGAAACGGAGCGGTTCATCAACGCTGTTCCCTCGGACGTCGTTGTGGTCATCGATGAGGCCTACCAGGAGTTCGTTCGGGCGGAAGACGCCGTGGACGGCATCCGGATGTACCGGAAATACTCGAACGTCGTGGTGCTCCGGACCTTCTCGAAGGCGCACGGCCTCGCCGGCCTCCGCGTGGGCTACAGCATTTCCCAGCCGGAACTCACGCAGTACCTGCGCGTGTCCGCCACGCCGTTCGCGGTGTCCCAGATCGCGGAGCAGGCCGCCGTGGTGTCACTCCAGAATTTTGACCAGGTTGTAGAAAGGGTACAAAGCCTGGTGGATGAGCGGGACCGCGTGACGGCCGGTCTTCGGGAACTGGGCTGGTTCGTTCCGGAGGCGCAGGGGAACTTTGTGTGGCTGAATCTGGGCGAGAACAGCACCGAGTTCGCCCAGCTGGCGGCGGAACGCGCCCTCTCCGTGCGTGCCTTCGGCAACGAGGGCGTCCGGGTCAGCATCGGCGAGGTGGAGGCCAACACCCGCTTCCTCGAGCTCTGTTCGATCTATACAAAACCCCCGCGGCGTTCCTAGCGGTTAACAAACGCGCCTCGGTGGTTACGCCGGATAAAGTAAGGAACAGTAAGCCAGAAATATATGCCGCAGCCGGAATGCATTCCGAATGAGGCATGTATCCCAGCGACATTGCAACGCATCCGGATGCGGCAAGCAAGGAGACGGTATGGGCGCCACACATCTGCCCTCCACCGAGTTCGACGGAACAGGATTGGACGACCAGCTCGAGGCGGAGGCCGAGGCTGTCCTTGGCGAGCCGGCGGCCGAGATGGTCCAGTTACTGGGCCCCGACGGGACTCTCGGCACGGACTCCGTGTTCTCCGAGTACGCCGAACGGCTGGATGCGGAGAAGCTTCGCGGCTTCTACGCCGACATGGCCGCCATCCGGCGCTTCGACCAGGAGGCCACGGCGCTCCAGCGCCAGGGCCAGCTGGCGCTCTGGGTTCCACTGACCGGCCAGGAAGCGGCGCAGATCGGCTCCGGCCGGGCCAGCCAGCCGCAGGATTACATCTTCCCGACATACCGTGAGCACGGCGTGGCCCTCACCCGGAATGTGGACCTGGCCGAACTCCTCCGGCAGTTCCGCGGCATCTCCAACGGCGGCTGGAACCCCAAGGACACGAACTTCCACCTGTACACGCTGGTTCTTGCTGCCCAGACGCCCCATGCCGTCGGCTATGCCATGGGGATCCAGCGCGACCAGCGGCTCGCGGAGGCCAACGGCCTGGCGGAGTCCGGAACGGCTGAACCGAAGGCCGCCGTCATGGTCTATTTCGGCGACGGCGCCAGCTCCGAGGGCGACGTCCATGAGTCCATGGTGTTTGCGTCCTCCTACAACGCGCCGGTGGTCTTCTTCTGCCAGAACAACCACTGGGCCATTTCCGTGCCCACCGCCGTGCAGACCCGCATTCCGCTATCCAACCGCGCCAAGGGCTACGGCTTCCCGGGCATCCGGGTGGACGGCAACGACGTCATCGCCGTGCACGCCGTCACCGAGTGGGCGCTCGAGCACGCGCGCCAGGGCAACGGCCCGGTGCTGATCGAGGCCTTCACCTACCGCGTCGGAGCGCACACGACCGCGGACGATCCCACGAAGTACCGCGAGTCCTCGGAAGAGGCGCTCTGGCGGGCCAAGGATCCGCTGGAGCGGCTGGAGAAATACCTCCGCACCGAGGGCATGGCCGACGACGCCTTCTTCGAGCAGGTGGCCGCGGACGGCAACGAACTCGCCGCCTACATCCGCAAATCCACCTACGAATCCGACACCCCGGACATCCGGACGGCGTTCGCCAACACGTACGTGGAGGCGCATCCGCTCGTGGCCGAGGAGCTGGCCTGGTTCGAGGAATACAGTGCGGGATTCGCCGGCGAGGACGCTGCAGAAGGGGCAGGCAACTGATGACCACCATGACCATCGCCAAGGCCATCAACGAAGGCCTGCGAGCAACCCTCAGCAACAACCCCAAGTCCCTGCTGATGGGCGAGGACATCGGACCGCTCGGCGGCGTCTACCGCGTCACCGACGGCCTGATCGCCGAATTCGGCGCAGACCGTGTGGTGGACACGCCGCTCGCTGAGTCCGGGATCGTCGGCACGGCGATCGGTCTGGCCCTGCGCGGCTACCTGCCCGTCTGTGAAATCCAGTTCGACGGCTTCGTCTTCCCGGGCTTCAACCAGATCACCACGCAGCTGGCCAAGATGCATTCCCGCAGCAACGGCAACCTGACCGTTCCCGTGGTCATCCGCATCCCCTACGGCGGAGGCATCGGCTCGATCGAGCACCACTCCGAATCGCCGGAGGCCCTGTTTGCGCACACCGCCGGGCTCCGCATCATCACCCCGTCCAATGCGCACGACGCCTACTGGATGATCCAGCAGGCCGTCGACTGCCAGGACCCGGTCATCGTCTTCGAGCCCAAGCGCCGCTACTGGCTCAAGGGCGAGGTGGACACCGAGGCTGCCGGCCTGGCCGAGGACCCGTTCAAAGCACACGTGGTCCGCGAAGGAACCGACGCCACCGCGGTGGTCTACGGCCCGCTGGTTCCCGTGGCCCTCGCGGCCGCCAACGCCGCCGCGGAAGACGGACGCAGCGTCGAAGTCATCGACCTCCGTTCCATCTCGCCGATCGACTTTGACACCATCGAAGCGTCGGTCAAGAAAACCGGCCGCCTGATCGTGGCCCATGAGGCCCCCACCTTCGGCGGCATCGGCGGCGAAATCGCAGCGCGGATCAGCGAACGGGCGTTCCATTCCCTGGAGGCCCCGGTCATCCGCGTGGGCGGTTTCCACATGCCGTACCCCGTGGCCAAGGTGGAAGAGGATTACCTGCCAGACATCGACCGCATTCTTGAGGCGCTGGACCGTACCTTCACGTACTGACGCCTGAGCCTTACTGTCGCCTTCGCCTACCGACGACTCCGTGCACTGACCGGACCGCCTGAGCTTTCGAACCCGAGGACACCATGACGCTTAACAAGTTCAACCTCCCCGATGTTGGCGAGGGCCTCACCGAGGCCGAGATCGTCTCCTGGAAGGTCAAGCCGGGCGACACCGTGGCCATCAACGATGTCCTCTGCGAAATCGAGACCGCGAAGTCCCTCGTGGAGCTGCCGTCACCGTTCGCCGGCACCGTCACGGAACTGCTGGTCCCGGAAGGGGTGACCGTCGACGTCGGGACCGCCATCATCAGCGTGTCCGATGCCGTCTCGGGCGACCCCACGCCCGCCGACGTGCCGGCGCCCACCCTGCAGACGGCGGCGCCTGCGGCACCGATGTACGGGAAGCTTGCGGCAGACGACCAGCCGGCTTCCGACGGCGGAGCTTCCGACGGCGGCCCGGCCGGCGGTCCGCTCGTGGGGTCCGGCCCCAAGGCCGACGCCGTCAAGCGCCGCCCGCGGAAGACGCGGACTGAGATTCCGGCGGACCCAATCCACGGTGCTCCGGAGATCGAGCCTGTCCAGCCCCGGTCGGCGGAAGCTGTGCTGGAGGCCCCGGTTCCAGCGGGCTCAACCAGCGGCGCGGTTCCGGCGGGTTCGGCCAGCGGCGCCGAAAAACCCACGCTCGGCGGCACCATCACTGGACTGGTGAACAAGGTCCTGGCCAAGCCGCCGGTGCGCAAGATCGCCCGGGACCTGGGCATTGACCTGGCCGACGTCGTCGCCACCGGCGCCCGGGGCGAGGTGACCCGGGAGGACTTGGTCAGCTACCAGGCGCAGCGGGACGCGGAGCTGGACAAGGCGGACACGTTCTGGGGCAAGTCGGGCCGCCCGCAGGACCAGCGGATCGAACGTATCCCGGTCAAGGGCGTCCGGAAGGCCACCGCGAAGGCCATGGTGGAATCGGCGTTCTCCGCGCCGCACGTCAGCATCTTCGTGGACGTGGACGCCAGCCGCACCATGGAGTTCGTCAAGCGGCTCAAGGCCTCCCGCGATTTCGAGGGCATCAAGGTTTCACCGCTGCTGATCCTCGCCAAGGCCGTCATCTGGGCCGCGGCCCGCAATCCCAGCGTGAACGCCACGTGGGTGGACGACCCGGAGGGCAGCGATGCCGCGGAAATCCACGTCAAGCACTTCATGAACCTGGGCATTGCCGCGGCGACGCCACGGGGCCTGATGGTGCCGAACATCAAGAACGCCCAGGACCTCTCGCTCAAGGAGCTGGCACTGGCGCTGAACGACCTCGCCACCACGGCCCGTGCCGGCAAGACCCAGCCGTCCCAGATGCAGGGCGGCACCCTGACCGTCACCAACATCGGGGCCCTCGGCATCGATACCGGCACCCCCATCATCAATCCCGGCGAAGTGGCCATCGTGGCCTTCGGCACCATCAAGCAGAAGCCGTGGGTCCTGGACGGCGAGGTCATTCCGCGCTGGATCACCACGCTCGGCGGCTCCTTCGACCACCGTGTTGTGGACGGCGACCTCTCCGCCCGCTTCATGGCCGACGTCGCCTCCATCCTTGAGGAGCCAGCCCTGCTGCTTGACTGATTCGGCCAGGGTCAGGTTCTGTGCCAAGGCGATGGCCAAGGCGAGGCCAGGGCTAAGCGAGCGGAAGGGCGGGACTGTGGGCAGGACGGGACCTTCATGAGCATCCGTGCCATGAACCTCGCGGCCAGGGTGATCACGGAGCTCTTTCAGCCAACTGTCACCGTGGCCTTACTCCTGCTGTTCAGCCCGGCCGTTGAACCGGGGTTCCCGGGCACGGCCTGGTTCGGTGCCGTGGCGGTGCTGTTTGTGTGCGTGCTGCCGCTGGCCGCCGTTGTACTGCTGGTCCGGCTGGGGAAGGTGACGGACCACCACGTCAGCGACCGCAGGCAGCGCGCCCCGGTGCTGGCCATGGCAACCGTGTCACTGCTGGCCGGATTATGCCTGTTGCTGGCCATCAACGCTCCGCGCAGCGTGATAGCGATGGTGCTGGCGACAGTGGGCGGAGTGGCGGTGCTTGCCGTCATCAGCCTCTACTGGAAAATCAGCGGGCATGCGGGGTCCATTGCCTTCGCCACGGCCGTCGCCGTCCTGATGCTGGGCGCCCCGTGGAGTCCGTTGCTGCTGCTGATCCCAGCTGTCTGCTGGTCCCGCGTGGTGCTCCGCGCGCATACTGTCGCCCAGGTGGTGGCCGGCGCGGTGGTTGGCGGCGGCGTCACCACGTTGCTGTGGTGGTTACTGCTGGAACTGACGGTCCGCCGAGCCTGACGCCGCCGGAGCTGAGCCTCAGTACGCGGCGTACGTGGTCATCAGCTGGGCCAGGACGGGATCGGAACTCATGCCCGCCAAGCCAAAGGCGGCGGCAATCATCGCGCCGGACACGGCGGCGACGGTGCCCGACACGGCGGCCAGGAACTTCCAGTCATCGCGCAGGACGCTCTGCACGGTGTCGGGCAGCCGCAGGTCCGGGGAGATGAGGTTCGGGGCGCTGTCCACGGAGCCGTCATCCAGCAGTGCGATGACACGGCCGGCCGAACGGTCCACGCGCATGGCGCTGATGTGGTTGCCGTGACGGGCAAGAAGGATGTCGTGACCCACGAGCTGGCGCCGCTGGAGTGTAAGCAAAGTGTTCCCCTGAAGTGGTAGATTCTCGGATGTCCGCTCCATCGGGGGCACCTCAAATTTTACCGTCGGGTTCGTCGCGGCCTGCCGCAAAACGGGGTGAGACTGCCCACCACAAGGGGTGACCCGCGTCAAGTCGTGGGCGGCTTCCCGCTGACACGGCTTGCTACAGCAGCGCCGCCCACTCGCGGATGCTGACCTTCTAGTCGGCGCCGTACGTGTTGGCGATGTAGACGTCGCAGGAGGCGCTGTGTGCAACGCTGTTTGCCACGCTGCCCAGGACGCGCCCCAGGCCGTGCATGCGCCGGTTTCCCACCACGATCATGCTGGCATCGAGCCGTTCCGCCTCTTTGACGATGGCCTCGGCCGGCTTGCCACGCGCCGAGGAGTAGGTGATCTTGAGGTCGCCGCCGGCCAGGTCTGTGGCGACATTCTTGGCTACCTTCTCGGCTTCGCCCGCATCCGAGACGATCCACCTGTCACTGCCGCTGCCGTAGACCTCGGTCCGGTCGGTGTCGAAGGCCGACACCACGTGCAGCCTTGCCCCGAGTGCCAGGGCAAGGTCCCTGGCTGCTTCCGCCGCCTTCCGGGCGGTCCCGCTCTTGTCCACGCCTACAACAATGATTCCGCCCATGCCCCTGCTCCTCTTCGTTCGCCGCCTCTGCGTGCGCAGTGCCTCATTGTCTCCTGCGTCTGCACCGGTGTCCGGCCGCCATTCTCAGGCTATCGCTCCTCTGAGGTGCGGCCCAGCCTTTGGGCCGGTGCGGCTCACGCCAGCGCGTCGATTGCCTCCCGCAGCACCGGCGCCAGGCGCCGCACGCCCTCGGCAATGGCCTCCGGCGGCACTGCGCTGAACGCCAGGCGGAGCTTGTTGGACGGCTCGTCCGAGTGGGTGAAAGCGGCGCCCGGGATGAAGACGACGCCTGCATCGATCGCTTTGCGCAGCAGCGGGTAGGTGTCCACGCCCGCGGGAAGCGTTACCCACACGAAGAATCCGCCTTCGGGCCGGGTCCAGGTGAGCCCCTCCGGCATGTACTTCTCCAGCGCGGCGAGCATGGCGTGGCAGCGCTCGGCATACAGGCCGCGGTACGTCTGGATCTGGCCCTTCCAGTCATAATCCCGGAGGTAGGCCGAGACCAGCATCTGGTTCAGGGTCGGCGGGCACAGCGTGACGGCCTCGGAGGCCAGGTAGTAGCGGCGCTGCAGGTGTGCCGGAACGAGTGCCCAGCCGATGCGCAGGCCGGGTGCGAAGATCTTGGAGAAGGACCCCATGTAGATGACATCGTCCGGGTTGGCGGCCCGCAGCGGTTCGAGGTGCTGCCCTTCAAACCTCAGCAGGCCGTAGGGGTTGTCTTCCAGGACAATGATGTTGGCCCTGCGGCAGATATCAACGATTTGCTGCCGGCGTTCCTTGGCCAGGGTGATGCCGGACGGGTTGTTGAAGTTGGGGATGGTATAGAGGAACTTGATGTTCTTTCCGGCGGTCTGGAGCGCAGCGATCCTGGCCTCAAGAAGCTCGGGCACCAGCCCGTCGTCGTCCATCATCACCGCCTCAACCTGCACCTGGTAAGCCTCGAAGGTGTTGAGGGCGCCCACGTAGGTGGGCTCCTCCACGAGGACGACGTCGCCGGGGTTGCAGAACACCTTGGTGGCCACGTCCTGGGCCGACTGCGAGCCAGCGGTGATCACCACGTTTTCCGGCTTGGCGTCGAGGATTCCTTCGGCGGCCATCACCTCGCAGATCTGGGTGCGGAGTTCTTCCGTGCCCTGGCCTCCGCCGTACTGGAGGGCCGTCAGGCCGTCTTCGGCGATGATCCTCGCGGCCGTCTGGGCGAGCTTTTCCAGGGGCAGGGACTGCAGGTAGGGGCTGCCGCCGGCGAGGGAGACGAGCCCCGGGCGCATGGAGATGTCGAAGACGTCCCGGACGGCCGACTGCTTGATGTTTGCTGCGCGCTCCGAGAAGAGTTCCTCGTGGCGGTGGGCGGACGTGGCCGCGCGTTCGATTGCGTCAATGGCTTCGGCCGGCAGGACGGCTGCCGCGGCATCAAGTGTTTCGTGGGTCACATTTCCTAGGATACAGCCAAAGGTTGTCGGGAAGGCAACAGTTGTTGACAACGAAACCCCCGGATCCCGGGCCGGGCTTTACCTCCGTTCGCCGAAGGCATGGAATGGAGCCATGACACCGCACCCTTCTGCCAGCGCCCAGTCAGCCAAGGCAGCCGCCTTCCATCAGCTCCACTCGGCCGCGGCGGCGCCGCTGGTGCTCGTGAACGTGTGGGACGCGGCGTCGGCAAAACTCGTGGAGGAGGCCGGGGCCACGGCCCTGGCGACGTCCAGTTCCGCCGTTTCCTGGAGCCTGGGATTTCCGGACGGCAACCATCTGCCCGTTGACCTTGCCGTGGCGGCCATCCGCCGGATCGCGGCGGCCACAGCCCTCCCTGTCACGGCGGACATCGAGACCGGATACGCCGGCTCCGACGGCGCCTTCGATGACGGCCTGCTCCGGCAGACCGTTACGGCCGTGCTGGAGGCCGGAGCCGTCGGCGTGAACCTCGAGGACTCCGGCGGGGATCCGCTCACGCCCGTGGCCGAACAGGCCCGCCGGATCGGCCTTGTCCGGGACGCGGCGGAAGACTTCGGGGTGGCACTTTTCATCAACGCCCGGACGGACACGTACCTGTCAGGCCGCTTTCCGGAATCGGCTTTCGAGGAAACCCTGCAGCGCGCCGCCGCCTACGTGGCCGCCGGGGCCGACGGAATATTCGTTCCCGGCGTCACCGACCTCCACGTTTTGCACGAGCTCGCGCGGAGAATCGCGGCGCCACTGAACGCGCTCGCCGGCGTCGGGGCCGCTTCCGTGGGGGAACTGCACGACGCCGGCGTGCGGCGTATCAGCATCGGCGGCAACACGGCGAAGGCGGCGTATGCGACGGTGTCCCGGGTGGCCGCCGAGGTGCTCGGCGACGGCAACTGGTCGGAACTGGCCGGCGCGCGCAGCCACGCCGAGATGGACGCCCTGTTTGCCCCGGGTGACGCCGACGAATGAGGCGCCCAGGAACGAGACGGGATTGGCCCGCGGGAGGCCCGCCCAAGCCGGCGGCGCCTAGCGCAGGCTGAGGACCTCGGCCAGCCTGACGCCGTTGACGTAGATCTCCGCCCGGGTGGCGCCCACTGCCGTGACGGCGGTTTGGGTGAGCTGCGCTTCAATACGCGGAATGTCGCAGACGCCGCCCGGCTGCACCGACCCGGACAGGTTGACCACCACGGTGGTGCCGTCGAGGTACCCGGAAACATACTGCAGCGTGGACGATGATAGGGCGTTATAGAGGCCGGACGGCGGCGGTGGGCCGGCCAACAGCCGGCTCATGGCGGCGTGTAGCGGCTCCCGGATGGAGGGATCGGCGTCGTGCACGGCAACCAGGCTGTCGTTGCAGCCGAAGCGCACACCCGACGTGCCGCCGTCGTCGAGGGCCACGTAGTAGACGGCGGTTCCGCCAGCCTGGCCGCCCGACCCGGCGCCGGGCCCTGTGGCCTTAGGTGCCGTGGCCTTGGGCGCCGCTGCCTCAGGCGCCGTGCCCGCGGGAGCATCCTGTGTGCCGGCGGACGGCAGACCCTGGATGGCCGGGCCGCCGGCGTCTGGCGGTGGGGCGGCCGGGTCCGGTGGCCCGGAGGCCTGCTCCGGCACGTCAGCGGCCGTGCCCGAACCGAAACCAGGCCCCGTGCCGGACGCGGCAGATCCGGACCCGAAGCCTTCGGCGGGACTTGCAGGCGCGCCACCGGCCTCCTCCGGCGGACTGGCCGGCGGGGCGGGGCGGGGCTGGGGAGCGGGGGCCGCGGCGCCGGCGTCCGCAGACCCTCCGGGGGCGGACGCCGGGCGCGGGGCGCAGGAGCCCAGCCACAACGGAAGTAGGAGGCAGAGGGCGGCAGCCGCCGCCCTGCGTGCCCTGCCGTCCTGGCTGGTCTTCATGACTGCACCGCACTTCCTGCCCCGGTACGTCCCGTATGTCAACGTTACGGCGGAGGACGCTGCCGCGGGTTTCAGTTCGGCCGCAGCTCAGTCACGGATTGGTTGCGCCCCCGGCAGCCCGTGGCAGCCCGCCGCTTAAACGGCACACGCCCCCGCAACGGTGAGGTTGCCGGGGGCGTGGGCGGAATTAGCTGGATCAGGCTGCTGCGGTGGCCTGCTCGGCGGATGCCAGGGAGTCGAAGATGCCCTTGATCTGCTCAACAACCTCGGCGTCGTCCTTCGGGTGGGTCTCGGCGAAGCGGACCATGGAACCGGGAACGGCGAGCTTGACGTCCTCCAGGACCTTCGCGCCGGCGATGCCTACCGCCTTGCGGGCCTCGTCCTGCGCCCAGACGCCGCCGAACTGGCCGAAGGCGGTGCCGACGACGGCGGTGGGCTTGCCGACGAGGGCGCCGGCGCCGAACGGGCGGGACAGCCAGTCGATGGCGTTCTTCAGCGAGGCGGGCATGGTGCCGTTGTGCTCCGGCGTGACCAGGAGCAGGGCGTCTGCCGCGTTGGCTGCGGCGCGGAGGGCGGCGGCGGCTTCGGGGACCTGGCCCTCGACGTCGATGTCCTCGTTGTAGAAGGGGATGTTGCCCAGGCTCTCGTGGATGACGATGTCAAGGTCCTCCGGGGCGTTCAGCTGGATGGCCTCGGCGAGCTTGCGGTTGGTGGAATCGGCGCGGAGGCTGCCGACCAGGGTGAGGACGGTGTTCTTGGACATTTGAACTCCTTGTGTCAGGCCGCGGAGGGTCCGCCGGCCGGCTGGGTGTCGAGGCGCTTAATGCCTTCACCGATACTAAACGGACTACGGTCCGGATAATATTCCCCGGTCTAGAATGTTTCTTGTGAGCCTCATCCCAATCCGCTCCGGGACACCCGGTTCCGGCCCGGAACGCAGCGATGCCGCCCGGAACCGGGAACTGCTGCTGTGCGCGGCCCGGCAGCTGATCGAGGAGTGCGGCGCCGACGCCCTCACCATGGACAAGCTGGCCGAGCGCGCGGGCGTGGGCAAGGGGACCGTTTTCCGCCGCTTCGGCAGCCGTGCCGGGCTCATGATGACGCTGCTCAGTGACTCCGAGGCCGAATTCCAGGGGCGTTTCATGTTCGGGCCCCCGCCGCTGGGCCCCGGGGCGCCGCCGCTGGAGCGGCTCATCGCCTTCGGTGCCGGGCGCATCGGGTACGTCCTGGAGTACGGGGACCTCGCCCGGGCCGCCGAGCATTCGGTGTACAACCGCTTCGAGGTTCCCGCCGCCGTGCTGTGGCACCGGCACATCGAGCATCTGCTGCGCGAAGCGGGGCTGGATGCGGACCCCTGGCTTATGGCGATGTCGCTCAGCGCGACCCTGGATCCGGAGCGGCTCCTGCATGCCGTCCGCGTGCAGGGCGTATCGCCGGAGCGGCTGGTGGAATCTTGGCGCCAGCTTGTTACGCGGGTGGTCCGGCCAGCGGAGTAGCGTTGCACCATGAGCACCGATGCCGCTTCCTCCCGTATCCGCACCGCAGTTGTGGGTTTTGGCCTTTCCGGCAGCGTCTTCCACGCGCCGCTGATCGCCGCTGACCAGAGCTATTCGCTGGACGTCATCGCGACATCCGACGCCGGACGCCAGGCCGCCGCCGTCGAGCGGTACCCCGGCGTGAAGACAGTGCCCGACGGCGATGCCGTCCTTGCGCTGGCGGCCGACCTTGACCTTGTGGTGCTGGGGACGCCTCCCGCCACGCACTACCCCCTGGCGAAGGCCGCCCTCGAGGCCGGGCTCGACGTCGTAGTCGACAAGCCGTTCGCCGTGACCAGCGCGCAGGGGCAGGAGCTGATCGGGCTGGCCGAACGGCTGGGCAGGGTCCTTACGGTGTTCCAGAACCGCCGCTGGGATGGGGACTTCCTGACCGTGAAGGCGCTGCTGGAGGGTGGCTCGCTGGGCCTGGTGATGCGGTTCGAATCGCGGTTTGAGCGGTGGTCGCCCGAGGTGTCCAAGGCCTGGAAGGCGGAGGCCACGGCGGCCGACGGCGGCGGGGTCCTCTTCGACCTCGGCACCCACCTGCTGGACCAGGCGCTGCTGCTCTTCGGGCCCGGCGCTGTGGTCCACGCGGAGCTCCTGGCGCGGCGGCCGGACGAAAAGGTGGACGACGACTGCTTCCTGGTGGTGCAGCACGAGTCCGGGGTGCAGAGCCACCTGTGGATGAACATGCTGTGCGCCCAGCAGGGTCCCCGCTACCGCGTGCTCGGATCCGAGGCCGGCTACACCAAGCACGGCGTCGACCCGCAGGAACCCTACATAGTTGCCGGTGGAGGCCCGCTGGACGAAGAGTACGGTGTGGAGGACCCTAAGTGGGCCGGACAGCTGGGCCGCGACGGCCACATCGACCGGCTGTCCACCGAGCGCGGCGCCTACCCGGAGTTCTACCGGATCCTCGCGGCCAAGATCTCCGACGGTGGCACGGCCTCGTCACTGCCGCTCCCGGTCGGCCCGGCCGGCCCTGTAGAGGTCCTGAAACTGATAGAGCAGGCCCGGACATTGGCGTAAGGCGGGCTTAAGCAGCAATCGACTGCTCCGCAACTGCCGTTCTGGGGGGCCAAAAGGGCGGTTGCGGAGCAGTCGATGCTAACTCCGGCGAGGGTTATGCGGAGACCAGCTCGTGCCAGTCCGCTACGAGGGGCAGGTTGTGCGCCTCGGAGACGGAGCGGTGTGCCACGTGGCCGGCGGCGATGTTCAGGCCGGCCGCGAGGGCGGGATCCTTCTCAAACGCAGCCTTCACGCCCAGGTTGGCCAGGGCCACTCCATAGCGCAGGGTGACGTTGGTCAGCGCGTAGGTGGACGTGTTCGGGACGGCACCCGGCATGTTGGCCACGCAGTAGAAGATGGTGTTGTGCACCTTGTACGTGGGTTCGTGGTGCGTGGTGGGGTGCGTGTCCTCGAAGCAGCCACCCTGGTCCACGGCGATGTCCACCAGCACGGAGCCGGGCTTCATGCGGGCCACGAGTTCGTTGGTGACCAGCTTGGGGGCCTTGGCGCCGGGAATCAGGACGGAACCGATGACGAGGTCCGCGTCCACCACGGACTTCTCGATCTCGTACTTGTTGGACGCGACGGTCTTCAGGCGGCCCTGGTACTGGGCGTCGAGCTCGCGCAGGCGGTTGATGTTGATGTCCAGGATGGTGACGTCGGCACCGAGGCCGATTGCCATGGCGGCGGCGTTGGTGCCCGCGACGCCGGCGCCGAGGACCACAACCTTGGCCGGGCGGACGCCGGGGACGCCGCCGAGGAGCACGCCTTTGCCGCCGGCAGGGGCCATCAGGGACGTGGCGCCGACCTGGACGGACAGCCGGCCGGCGACCTCGGACATCGGCGCGAGGAGCGGCAGGGTGCGGCCTTCCTGGACGGTTTCATAGGCGATGGCCGTGACGCCGGAGTTGATGAGTTCGCGGGTGAGCTCGGGCTCGGCGGCGAGGTGGAGGTAGGTGAAGAGGATCAGGCCCTTGCGGAAGCGGTGGTATTCGGCCTTGATGGGTTCCTTGACCTTCATCACCATGTCGGCGCGGGACCAGACTTCGTCCGGATCGGCGACGATCTCGGCGCCGGCGATGGCGTATTCCTCGTCGGTGATGCCGGAGCCCAAGCCTGCGCCGCGCTCGACCAGGACCGTGTGGCCGTAGGTGCGGAACTCGTGAACGCCGGCAGCCGTGATGGCGACGCGGAATTCGTTGTTCTTGATCTCTTTGGGGACACCGATGATCATTTTGGGCTCCATATTCGATGGCCATTGAGGCCGAAAGTTGCGGGGGAGGTGTGATTCCAGAATAGATCCGCCTGTGAGGCGCGCGACAGGAATGGTCCGCGGACCAGCGCGCGAAACGGCGTATTTCCGGGGATTTTTGCAATCAACGTTCGACGTTTGTCGAGGCGCGGGGCGTCAGGTGTCGCCTGCTGTCCGTTCGCCCGGCAGGCCCTCCGGGACGTAGTCTTGCAGCATGCATCAGCAGGACGTGGAACAGATCGTGGAGCGGGTGGCGCTGAAGCTGGGCCGCGGGTTATCGCTGGAAGACCTCGACGGGCTGCTCCTCGCCTACAGCTCAAACCAGTCGCACGCGGACAGGGTGCGGGTGAACTTCCTGCTCAGCAAGCGCGTGCCGCTGGACGTCAAGGCGTGGCAGCTCTCGCACGGGATCGCCACGGCGGTGCGTCCCGTCGTCGTTCCTGCCAACGAGGACCTGGGAATGCTGGGGCGCGTCTGCGTCCCACTGATGGTCCGCGGTTTCCGCGTGGGCTACCTCTGGGTGCAGCAGGACGCCGAAGAGCAAAGCGCGACGGCGATCCTCACCCAGCTGCCGGACGTCCGGAACGAGCTTGACCTGCTGTCCGGGCTTCTGCTGGACTCCAACACCGCCGAATCCGAGTTCCGGCGCGGCCGCGAACGTGAATTCCTGGCGGCCTGCGCCGGGGAAGCCAATGCCGTGGCGGCCGTGGCCGGCTGGAAGGAAGTGCAGGACCGCGGTCCCTGGCAGCTGGTGACTGTCCTAGACGCCGACGGCTGGTCCGCCGGACCCGACCCCATCGCCTCGACGCTCATCCACCGGGCAGCGGCGCTCCAGGCAACCATCGGTGTGGACGCCGCCCTCTTCAGTGCGGGGGCCGAAACGCACGCCGTGGTCCTGTTCCGGGAGTCCACCGGGCGCGCCAGCCATGCGCAGGTCCTGGTGCACTACCAGCTGGAACTCGCCAAGCGCTCCGGGCGTCCCGTGGAGCGCGTTATCCTGGGCATCAGCGAGGGGTTCACCCGGACCAAGTACCTGGCCGAGGCGTATCGCCAGTCCAAGGTGGCCGCCCAGGCCGCGGCGGTTGACCCGCAGCTGGGGGAGCTCGTTGATTGCCGGGCTGCGGGCGTGTACCAGCTGTTGGCATCCGCCGGCGGCGGGGCCGGTGTCTGGGGTGATGCGGGTTCTGTGAATTTCCGGATCCTCGAGGACCATGACCGGAACGGGGAACTGCTGCCGGTGCTGGAGCTGCTCTACGACAACGACGGCTCGGTCCAGGACGTCGCCGAAAAACTACACCTGCACCGCAGCAGCATCTACAACCGGTTGGGCCGGATCCGGCAACTGCTGGGCGTGGACCCGCTGAAGGGCATGGTCCGGCTGGAGCTGCACGGCGCGCTCAAAGCGCGGCGCTGGGCCGGGCGCCCGCGAATCTAGCCGGACACCCTGCTTTAGCCGGAAACCTTTAGCCGAAGACTTTGCGTTCCAGGAACTCGTTCCGGAACTTGCCCTCCGGGTCCATTCCCTCCGCCAGCTTGCGGAAGTCGGCAAAGCGCGGATAGAGCGGCGCCAGGGCCGCGGCGTCGGCCGTGAACAGCTTGGCCCAGTGCGGGCGCGCGCCCAGCGGGGCGAGTCCCTCTTCAATGAGCGGCAGCACCCTCTCCACCGCCTCCTGGTCCGGCTTCCAGGTGAAGTGCAGCCCCACGGAGGCCTGGCCGTACGCCGGGCTGAGCCAGAGGCGGTCATGGGCCACCGTCCTGATTTCGGCCACCTGCAGCAGCGGAGTCACCGCCTCCGACAGCCCGCGCATGATGCCGATGGCCGCCACGGCGTGTTCCCGCGGCACGAAATATTCGCTCTGCAACTCTTCGCCGCTGCTGGGGGTGAATGCCATGCGGAAGTGCGCCAGCCGCTCCGCCCAGGTGCCGGCGACGCCGAGCTGTTCGGTGCAGTTTTCCGCGGAAACGCCCGGCAGGGGGTGGCGCGCCGACGGAGCGGCGGTGCCGCCGAAGAACGTGCGGGACGCCGGGTCCGGGCCGCCTGCCCCGCCCGGGCTGTCAAAGAAGCCCGTTCGGACGGCGGCATGGGCGCCCGTGGAGGTTCCGCCGTCGGGAATCCTGCTTTTGAGCCAGGCCTGCGCAACGGTGCCGCCGCTCCAGTCAGTGAACAGACTGACGCTGTACGCGCTGGAGGTGACGGCGTCGAAGTTCGCCAGGACCGTGCCCCACGGCAGCTGTTCGAAGACGTCCTGGCGCACCTCAAAGTGCGGTTCGATGTCCAGGGTCACCCGCGTGACGATGCCCAGGGCGCCCAGGCCCACCACGGCGCCGTCGAATCCCGGGGAACTCCCGCGGCTCAGGGTGCGCACGGTGCCGTCCGCGCAGACGAGCTCCAGGGCCGCCACCGATGTGGCCAGGTTCCCGTTGGTGTCGCCCGATCCGTGGGTTGCGGTGGCGATGGCGCCGGCTACGGAAATGTGCGGCAGGGAAGCGAGGTTGGCGAGTGCGAACCCGTGCCGGCCCAGTTCCGCGGCGAGCGTTCCGTAGCGGGTTCCGCCGGAGACTGAGACGGTGAGGGCGGCGGCGTCGATGCTAATGTCCGGCTCCAGGTCCTCCAGGGAGATCAGGATGCCGGACGAGTCGGCGATGGAGTTGAACGAGTGCCGCGACCCTACGGCCCGCACCTTCGGCGCAGCGGACACCAGTGCCCGGACTACATCGACGGTGCGCGGGCGGTGGATGGCTGTGGCGCCGTAACGGTAGTTTCCGGCCCAGTTGAGTTCGCCAGTGCCGCCCAGTTGTGTCGTTGCAGTGCGCATGATCCCCCTTCATGCCGGAGGCGTTCCGGCAAAATATTACCGCTAACAATAGTTCCGGGGACCGCCGGATCCTGTCAATGCCGACGCTTCCGCCTTGGCAGCGCCGGCCGGGCCGGCGCTATGCCGCCCTGGTCAGGCGGCGTTCCCCTCCTGCCTGGGAATCTGGTCAGGGGTGCGGTCCAGCGGCCCGGGGTCCGTAATCTGCGGCTGCAGCTGGACCGGACCGGGGCTCTTGCTGCGGCGCCGCGAGAGCCAGCTTTCCGCCCACATGGAAACGGCCACGTAGGCCACGCAGCTGGATGTGAAGACGGCGGTGTTGTTCAGCCCCATGACGCTTCCGAGGACAGCAGTAACACCCATGGCGACGATACCCGCCACAATGTGCAATCCCCTGAATCTCACCACGAATAAAGAGTAACCCCGCCCGCAGGCCGGAAACCCTGCCTTCGCGGGATCGTTGCTTGATCCTTATCACGCCGTCATCCAGTGCCGGCGGCCTGTCATTTTGGCCTGCCGGTATTTACAAGCTGCCGCCTGCGGACTTACCGCCTGCGGTCTTCGCCGGAGGCGTCGCCGGCCGGTTCCGCAGCGGCCTGCTTCTTCTTCTGCCCCTCCAGCCACGCCATGATTGCGGCCAGCCGGATCCGCCGGTGCGTTCCCCGGTATTCCACCGGGATCTCGCCGCGGTCCGTCATGTTCCGGAGGTAGGTGTGGGAGATTCCGGCGAGCTCCGCAGCCTGGGATGTGGTGAGCATTTCCTCCACGCTGCTCACCGTCACGGCTTCGCCGCGGCCGAATCTAGCCAGGAGGTCGACGACGGCGTCCCTCGCCTGGGGCGGCAGCCGGTGGACGGTGCCGTCCACGAACACGGTGATGTCGTTGCCGCCGTCCAGCGCGCGCCGGAGGTTCAGTGCGTCCTCGGCCGGAAGGGCGGGGGTCACCCTGGGAGCTATCAGTGCCATGGCAGAAGCCTAGCGGCTGCGCTTCCCCGTGACCGGCCCTCCCCCCACGACCGGCCCTCCCCCGCACCACCGGCCCGGACCAAGGCCGGTCCTGCGGGGCTCGGCCGGTCATGCGGTGCGAGGCGGGTCATGCGGTGCGGGTCGGGCCCCACCCCTCCGGATCACGCCAAGGGCGGGTATGCTCGGCGGATGAAACTCGGTGGCGGAGCAGTTGTGACGGCGAACGGCCTGACGGGCCGTCTGTACGCCGCTGAAGCTGGTCCGGGCCAGGCGCACGGGCCGTCCAAGCACGGGACTCCCCAGCCCCGGACGCCCAAGAAAGACCGGCCGGTGTTTGTGCTGCTCCATGGAATCGGCGTCTCGCACCGCTACTTTGCCAGGCTGCACCTTGAACTGGCGCAGGGCAAGCAGGCGTCCGGGGCGGTGGTGTATTCCTTCGATCTGCCCGGCTTCGGCGGCACTCCCCGTCCCGGCCGCCAGGTGTCAGTGGGCGAATACGCCGCCTTCGTAGCTGCCGTGCTCGCGGAAGCGGGGGTGCGATCCTGCGTGGTGGTGGGCCATTCCATGGGGGCGCAGTTCGCGGTGGAACTGGCCCTCCAGCAGCCGGCCCTGGTGAGTGGCGTGGTGCTCATGGGTCCGGTGGTGGACCCATCCCGGAGGAGCGCCGCCTGGCACGCGCTCGGCCTGACCCGGGATGCACTGTTATGCGAAGCGCCCTCCACCAATGCCGTGGTGTTCACCGACTATTTCCGGACCGGGCTTCGGTGGTACGCCACGGAGCTGCCCGTGATGCTGGGCTTTCCGCTGGAAACGCGGGTGCGCGGCGTGGAACAGCCCGTGCTGGTGCTCCGCGGCGGCAGGGACCCCATTGCCCGCCGCCCGTGGTGTGAGTTCCTCGCAGCGCAGGCACCGCACGGCACGTTCGCCGAAGTGCCCGCCTGCGGACACGTGGTTCAGGACACGGCACCCTCATCCGTGGCACACGCCATTGCCCGCTGGGCCGGAGCAACCGCGGACGGCGTCCGCGGCAGCCTCCCGGGCTAACGGCCGGCAGCTGGGCTAGCGGCCGGCAGCTGGGCCGGCGCGCTTTAAACGCCGGAAGCGGGCACCCTGCAAGGCATGGCGCCCGCCTTTCCGCTCGGACTTCCCGTGTGGAAGCGTTACAGCCCCAGCTCCTCCAGGACAGGCAGCTTCTCCCGGACCCAGGCGCGGGCCTCGGTGGCGCTCGGTGCGGAGAGCGCCAGCTTGGCGAGCTCCTGCGCCTCGGCCAGCGTGACGGTCTTGAGCACTGCGGCTACGGCGGCCAACGAACGGGCGGTCATGGACAGCGTGGTGACGCCGAGCCCGGTCAGTACGACGGCGAGGGCCGGGTCCGCCGCGGCCTCACCGCAGACGCCCACGGGCTTGTTGTGGCCTTCGGTCGCCGAGCCTTCCACGGTCAGGCCGACAAGGCGCAGGACGGCCGGCTGCCACGGCGTGTTCAGGCCCGCCAGCGGGCCGAGCTGGCGGTCGGCGGCCATGGCGTACTGCGTGAGGTCGTTGGTGCCCAGGCTTGCGAAGGCGACCTCACGAAGGATGGTGTCGGCGGTCAGTGCCGCGGACGGGACCTCCACCATGACGCCCGGCGTCTTGATTCCTGCCTCGGCACACATGGTGGCGAACCGGGCGGCCTCCTCCGCCGTCGAAATCATGGGGGCCATCACCCACACGTCCGCTGCGGATTCCTTCTCGGCGCGGGCGATTGCCTCCAGCTGGCGCTCCAGGACGCCGGGCGTGGTGAAATCGGTGCGGTAGCCGCGGACGCCCAAGGCCGGGTTGGGCTCGGTGGAGTCGGTGAGGAAGGGGAGCGGCTTGTCGGCGCCGGCATCCAGGGTCCGGAGCACCACCTTCTTGCCGGGGAAGGCATCGAACACGCCCTTGTACGCGGCGGCCTGCTCATCGACGCTGGGTTCGGTGTCGCGCTCCAGGAAACAGAACTCGGTGCGGAAGAGGCCCACGCCCTGCGCTCCGAGCTTGGCTGCGGCTTCGGCATCCTTGGCGCCGCCCACGTTGGCAAGGAGCGGGACCAGGTGGCCGTCCGCCGTCGTGCCCGTCCCGCTGAACTCGGCGAGGAGGGAGGCTGTGGCCGCCCAAGCCTCCGCAGCGGCACGCAAAGAATCGTCCGGTTCGGCAGTGATAGCGCCCGCGGCGCCGTCAACGTAGACCTCGATGCCGTCCGGCAGCTCGTCCACACCCACGGCGGCGACCACGGCCGGCAGGCCCAGCGAGCGGGCGATGATGGCGGTGTGCGACTGCGGTCCGCCGCCGGCCGTCACCAGCGCCAGGACCTTGTTCGGGTCCAGGGTCGCGGTGTCGGCGGGTGCGAGGTCTTCCGCCACGAGGATGAAGGGGGTCTCGGAGGAGGGAATGCCGGGAGCGGGCACGCCGCGGAGCTCGGCCACGATGCGGGCCCGGACGTCCAGGATGTCGGTGGCGCGCTCCGCCATGTAGCCGCCCAGGTTGTGCAGCATCTCCGAAACCGAGGAGCCGGACTCCCAGATGGCGCGCTGGCCGGACATGCCGCGGGCAATGAGCTTGGCCGCACCCTTGATCAGCATGGTGTCCTTGGCCATCAGCGCCGTGGCTTCCAGGACGGCCTTGCCGTCACCGGTGGCGTGGCTGGCACGCGCCTTGAGGTCATCGTGGACGGCGCTCGCCGCTGCCTTCAGCGCCGCCGTCGCATCTTCGGGGGACGTGCCGGCCGCCAGCTGCTCGCCGACGGGAGGTTCGCTGATGGGCTTTGGCATCTGCCGGACGGTGCCGATGATGCGGCCGGGGCTGACGCCAACTCCTGTGAAGTTCTGCACTGAAGGTCCTCATTCTCTGCCGGTAGCCAGGCCCGCCGGTCTCTGCCCGGACAGTGGTCCGGGCGGTCCGAACAGCTACGTCCGATGGTTTTTTGCGGTGCCTGAAAAAAGTGTATGTGATGCAGTTCATATAGCGTTGCTATAGGTGCTAGGGTAGCGGTTATGAGTTTCGATGGCCAGCTACCGCCCAAGATGAGGCTGCTGCGTGCGGCAGCAGAGTTGCTGGCCAAGTCCGCGGGAGCACCCGTCTCCACCCGTCAGATCACCCAGCTGGCGGGGGTGACTGCGCCCACCCTGTACCACCACTTTGGTGACAAGGAAGGCCTGTTTGACGCTGTTGTATCCGCGGGTTTTGAAGAATATGTGGCGGGCGAACGGGACTTCGCCCCGTCCGGGCAACCGCTGGAAGATATCCGGCGGATGTGGGACAACCACGTGCAGTTCGGGCTGAACCAGCCGGAACTTTATCTGGTCATGTTCGGTAACATCCGCCCCGAGAGCCGCCCGTCCATCGTTGCCGATGCCGAGGCCCTCATGGAGGAGATGCTGAACAAGGCCGCGGCGGCCGGGCAGCTGAACGTCCAGCCGCGGGAAGCTGCCAGAAGCATCCTGGCTGCCAACGTGGGCGTCACGCTCATGCTGATTGCGGAGCCGGCCACGGAGCGGAACCTCGAACTCTCCACCATGACAAGGGACGCCATGATCTTCGCGGTGTCCACCGACCAAGCAAAGGCTGCGTCACCGGATGACGCCGGCAAATCATCGGTGGTGGTGGCGGCCATCGCCCTGAATGCGGCGCTGCAGGCCTCGCACTCGGACCAGCTGTCCAGCTCGGAACTCAAGCTCTTTCTCGAATGGCTCCACAGGATCTCCAACAGTTCCACCAACTAGTCGTCGAAAATATCGGACCATCCTGCGGTGCAGCAGGAATCACGGTTAGGAAATCACATGGCAACAGAGACAGTTGCAAAACCCCGCACCAGCGTGCGGGTTCACGTCCAGAAGTTCGGGACGTTCCTGTCCGGCATGATCATGCCCAACATCGGGGCGTTCATCGCCTGGGGCATCATCACGGCTCTCTTCATCGAGAAGGGATGGATCCCCGTCCCTGCACTCGGCGGCTTCGGCACCAACGCCGCAGGTGCGCCGAATGTGGGCCTCGTCGGCCCCATGATCACCTACCTTTTGCCTCTCCTGATTGCCTACACCGGCGGCAAGATGGTCTACGACGTCCGCGGCGGCGTCGTTGGCGCCATCGGCACCATGGGCGTCATCGTCGGCGCCGGCATCCCGATGTTCATCGGCGCCATGATCATGGGCCCCCTCGGCGGCTGGACCATGAAGAAGCTCGACGCAATTTGGCACGGGAAGATCCGCCCCGGCTTTGAGATGCTGGTCAACAACTTCTCCGCCGGCATCTGGGGCGCCCTCCTGGCAATGCTTGGCTTCTACGGCATCTCCCCGTTGGTTACGGCCTTCAGTACGGCCGCGGGCAATTTCGTCCAGTTCCTGGTGAACAACGGCCTGCTGCCCCTTACCTCCATTTTCATCGAGCCTGCCAAAGTCCTCTTCCTCAACAACGCCATCAACCACGGCGTGCTCACGCCGCTTGGCGTCCAGCAGTCGCTTCAGCAGGGCAAGTCCATCCTGTTCCTGCTTGAGGCTAATCCCGGCCCGGGCTTCGGCATCCTGCTCGCCTACATGTTCTTTGGCCGTGGCGCGGCAAAGGCCTCAGCTCCCGGCGCCGCGATCATTCAATTCCTCGGCGGTATCCACGAGATTTACTTCCCGTACGTCCTCATGCGCCCGCTGCTGATCCTTGCAGCGATCGCCGGCGGCATGACGGGCATCGCGACACTCGCCGTCACCAACTCCGGCCTCGTCGCTCCGGCGGCTCCGGGATCCATCTTCGCGGTGATCGCCCAGACCTCCCGCGACAGCTACGTCGGAGTGATCCTCTCCGTGCTGCTCGCGACGACGGTTTCCTTCCTCGTGGCGTCGCTGATCCTGCGCACCACCCGCCACAGCGACGAGGGCGATCTCAGCGCCGCTACCAGCCGCATGGAGGACATGAAGGGCAAGAAGAGCTCCGTCGCCTCGGCCCTCACGGGTGCGGGCGCCGGCGGCACGGCGGTCCTGACCCGTCCCATCGAGAACATCGTGTTCGCGTGCGACGCCGGCATGGGTTCCAGCGCCATGGGCGCCTCGGTGCTGCGGAACAAGATCAAGGCGGCGGGTTTCCCGGACGTCAAGGTCACCAACGCGTCCATCGCGAACCTCACGGACACCTACGACGTCGTGATCACGCACCAGGACCTCACCGAGCGGGCGAAGCCCGCCACGGCCAGTGCCGTCCACTACTCCGTAGACAACTTCATGAACAGCCCGCGCTATGACGAGATCGTGGAACTGGTCAAGAGCAGCAACACCCAAGGAACCGCCGACGCCGGTGGCGCAGCTGCTCCCGCAGCCGCCGCTCCCGCAGCAGGGGCAGCGGAAGCCGGCGCCCCGCCGTCGGGCATCCTGGTGGCTGACAGTGTGGTCCTCAACGGCTCCGCCACAACCCGGGACGCCGCGATCGACGAGGCCGGCCAGCTGCTGCTGGCGCGCGGAGCCGTGGATAACGACTACATCCTCGCAATGCACGAGCGGGAGGAATCCGTGTCCACCTACATGGGCAGCTTCCTGGCTATCCCGCACGGCACCAACGCCGCCAAGGACCACATCATGAAATCCGCCGTGTCCGTGATCCGCTACCCGAACGGCATCGACTGGAACGGCAAGGAGGTCAAGTTCGTGGTGGGCGTGGCCGGTATCAACAATGAACACCTCCACATCCTCTCCTCGATCGCGAAGGTCTTCACGAACAAGGCGCAGGTGGCACAGCTTGAGGCCGCAACCTCCGTCGAGGAAGTGCTGGAGCTGTTTGGAAAGGTCAACGCATAGTGAAGGCTGTACATTTTGGCGCCGGAAACATCGGCCGCGGATTCGTCGGGCTGCTGCTGCACGAGGCCGGGTATGAGGTGGTGTTCGCGGACGTTGCGGACGCCCTCATATCCCAGCTTGCCGCGGCGGACAGCTATGCCGTCCACGAGGTGGGGGAGAACCCCACCGTGCGCACCGTGGACAACTTCCGGGCGGTCAACTCCGGCACCCAGGAGGCGCGGCTGATCGAAGAGATCGCGACGGCGGACATCGTCACCACCGCCGTGGGGCCGCACATCCTCAAGTTCGTGGCTCCCGCGATTGCGAAGGGAATTGCCGCCCGGGCCGCAGGAAAGGCGCCGCTTCAGGTAATGGCCTGCGAGAACGCCATCAACGCCACGGACATCCTGCGTGAGGCGATCGTGCAGTCCTGGGATGACGCCGCCGGGCCGCTGGACGAGGCGGCGGTGTTTGCCAACACTGCCGTGGACCGGATCGTGCCCAACCAGGAACCCGGCCAGGGGCTGGACGTCACGGTGGAGACGTTCTACGAATGGGTCATCGACCGCACGCCATTTGGCGGCGCCGCGCCCGTCATTCCGGGCGCCACGTTCGTGGACCGGCTGGGGCCCTACATCGAGCGGAAGCTGTTCACGGTTAATACGGGCCACGCGTCGGCCGCGTACTTCGGGTACGAGGCCGGAGTGGAAAAGATCTCCGAGGCCATGGCGGACCAGGACGTGGCGGCGGACGTGCGGGCCGTGCTCGACGAAACCAAGCAGCTGCTCGTGTCCAAGCACGGCTTCAACCACGACGAGCAGGAAGCCTACGTCCAGAAGATCCTGGGCCGGTTCTCCAACCCGCACCTGCCCGACACCGTGCACCGCGTGGGGCGGGCGCCGCTGCGCAAGCTCAGCCGGCATGAACGGTTCATCGGCCCGGCGGCGGAGCTGGCGGAGCGGGGGATCGTGCCCGAGGCCCTCCTCGGGGCGATCGCCGCCGCCCTGCGCTTCAACGATCCTGCCGACGCCGAGGCCGTGGAGCTCGGGCAGATCCTGTCCGCCTCCTCGCCCGCCGAAGCAACCGAGCGGATCACGGGACTGACGGCGGACCACCCGCTGTTCGCGGCCGTCTGCGGCCTCGTCGAGGAACGCAAGGCAGAGGGCGTCACCGCTCCGGCCTGACCCCTCCCGCAACGCAACCCCAAACGAACGACGCCGGACCCAAGAAGGTGAGTTCCGGCGTCGTTCGTTTTTGGCCACCGTTACCTGCACCGGCTGCACAGGCTACTGGCTGAGACCGCCGACACCTATTCGGTTGACCTTCCCGGCTTCGGAAGTACGCCGAAACCGGACCGCCGGCTGTCGATGGCAGACTATGCCGGCTTCCTTCGGGCAGCCCTGGAGCAGGCAGGCGCAGGCTCCTGCGTGCTGATCGGGCACTCCATGGGGACGCAGTTCGCCGTCGAAGTGGCCAGGCAACAGCCGGGCAGGTTCACGCAGCTGGTTCTGATGGGACCGGTGGTCGATTCCAGACGCCGGACCGTGGCGCGTCAGGCCTTCGACCTGACCGTGGACTGCCTGCTCTTCGAAAGCCCGACTTCCAACCTGCTGGTCGTTACTGACTATTTCCGGTGCGGGCCCCGATGGTCACACCGGCGACCGCAGGCCCATCGTCGTGATTCCGGGGGTGTATGAAAGCCGGCAGTTCATGCTGCCCCTGATTACCGCCCTGCACGGCGCAGGGCACCCCGTGCATGTAGTGACCCTGCTGCAGAGGAACCGGTTGGGCGTACCTGTCGCGGCCCGGTTCGTAGCAGAACACATCGCCGCGGCCGGCCTGAACGATGCGGTGATCGTCGCCCACAGCAAGGGCGGCCTGATCGGGAAGTACATCATGCTTGCCCTGGACCCGGACCAGCGCATCGACCGAATGATCGCCATCTGCACGCCGTTCTCCGGATCGCGCTATGCCCGGTACCTGCTCATCCCGAGTCTTCGCGTTTTCTCACCCCGTAACGCCCTGACCCTGCAGATGGCCCGGGAGGAAGCCATCAACCACCGCATCAGCTCCGTTTACGGCGTCTTTGACCCGCACGTCACCGAAGGCAGCGTCCTGCCGGGAGCCAGGAACATCCGGCTCCCGGCGGCCGGCCATTTCCGGATCCTGGGCGATGCGGGGACTGTTCGAGCCATATTAGAGCAGATAGAGGCGGACTTACCGCCTCCGGCCAGCACGAGTCCCGCGCATAACAACCAGCCCCGGATCCGACAATTTGACAGGCAGACAGGACAGCAGCTCTGGTTGAGGACGGAGCGCATCGGCGGCGCCTGACGCCGAACGCCCTGAGCATGGAAGGAGAACCGCTAGTGCCGCGGGGTAAGGATGACGAGGCTCTTCCTGTAGAGCCGGCTGTTGCGCCGGACCGTGAACGGCCTGACAGTCGTCGGGACCGGAGGCAGAGCCGCTGGGCAACAGTGCTGTCCGTGGGGCAGCGGGTTCTCTATGCAGCAGTCACAGCCGTTGTCGGCTGGGCGGTCTACTACTTCCTGCTCTCCCGCCTGGCACGGGGGCCTGAGCAGGTTTGGGTGTTCCTGCCGGTCTGGCTCATCCTCGCCTACGCCCTGTTGCCGCGCGTGCACAGGATGCTGACCAGTCTTTACATCCCCGACTACTTCATCGGCCGCGCGCGGACCGGCGACGGAGTGCTCGGGGATCCGGTGAATCTAGGGGTCGTCGGGCCTGAGGAGGAGCTGCGGCAGGCAATGCTGGCCGCCGGGTGGACCGAGGCTGACCCCCTGACCGCCGCCACTGCTTGGCGAACCCTTACTTCCACTGTCCTCCGGCGCAGCTATCCTGCTGCGCCGGTCAGTTGGCTGTACGTCTTCGGGCACAAGCAGAATATGGCATTCCAACGTGAGATTGAAGGAAACCCGCGCAAAAGGCACCACGTCCGGTTCTGGAAATGCCCTGAGGGATGGATGCTGCCCGGTGGAATAGCGGTGGATTGGGTGGGCGCCGGAACGTACGACAGAAGCGTCGGCCTGTCCCTCTTCACCTTCCAGATCACTCACAAGATCGCCGACCGCACTGACGAGGAACGCGATTTCATAATCCGGACCCTTCAGGCCTCCAACGCAGTCGAATCAGTGCACATCATCAGGAACTTTTCCTCCGGATATCACCACCGCAATGGTGGCGGCGACTCCATTCGCACTGATGGCCATCTGCCGATCATCGACCTGAACCCTCCGGACCGCCACGGAAGGCCGTAACTGCAATGTTCCCTCAATCCGCGTCAGGGTTGGGACTTGGTGCCTTGAGCGGAATCAATAGGATACTCGGTGCGGAAACCAATCAATTTGTGGGTTCCGTCGCAGTACGGCTTGATCGCCGACGCCCCGCAGCGGCACAGCGCCACGGTTTTCCGCTGCCTCGGCAAGAGATCCCCGGAAGGGGTGACAATTTCAAAGTCTCCGCGGACAATCAGAGGTCCGTCGGGGCAGACCACGATCGAGCCGTCGGCGGGTTCCTGGTTCATGTATGCTCCCTGGTCTGGCTGTCGAATGGGCTGGCGGATGGATTGGGGTGGAGCTTGCCTTCGTGCCGGCGCCGCAGTTCGGTAGGGGAGTGCGCGGCAGTCCTGAGCCGGGTTCCTGAGTAGGGGATGCCGCCGCTCACCCTGAGAAATAGCGCGATCCAGATGCAAAGGGCCCTTTCCATGACCCAAAGCGGGGCGAACCAGCTCGTCCGGGCCGGAAAGGCGCTCCGCCCGTTATGGCGTCTTCTGCCGATCTCGGCAAGAGCCAAGGCGGCGCCTGCGAGGCCGAAAACGGCGGGGGCCCGCCGGTGATGCGGGAGCGCTGCCAAGCCCGCAACAGCAGGCAGCAGGGCAAGTTCCGCGATGAGGCGTCCAGGCTGGGCGAAGTCGTCGTACGCCTGCCGGATGCGCTGGCGGAAGAAGTGCCGGGATGTGGGGGGCCTGCGCGCAACAAACAGGTCCGGCAGCAGTTTTTCGCGCCCTCCGGCGGCCTTGACGGTACGGATCAGTTCGAGGTTCTCAAACAGCACAGCGCTGTAGCCCTCCGTGGCCTGAAGCGCCGCGCGTCGTACGGCTAGAGTGCCTGGGAAATCGCTGGACAAGGCCCGGTTGATGAGCGTCCGTGATGTATCCCAACATGCATGCCACGGCAAGGACGTGAAGTAGTTCTGCGGCCTGGCGACATCGGCGTCGTCAAGGTGATTCACGATGGCGGCGAGCGACTCGGCCGTGTACCGCACGTCGTCGTCGGCAATCACCAGCCTTTCGGCGCCGCTGAGGCGCGCGGCGGTCATCACTGCGGTGACTTTACCGTTGCCGGTTCCCGGAGCAGGCCTGATATGGCGTACGGCCGCCGGGAACAGCGCCCGGTGGCGGGCGAAGAGAGCGGCATCGGAACCGTCTACTACCGTCACCGGGATCCATGCGCAAAGCTCCTCGAGATAGTGAACGAACTCGTCAAGCCCCGAGTCCTCCGCCCAGCGCACCGGCAGGATGTACTCGCCCCGCGGCTCAGCCGTGCCGTGTGCGGCTCCGCCGGTCATGCCGCTGTGGGGAGGCCGGTGCGCAGTGAGGACCTGCCGTTTTCCCAGGCATCCATAATGTGTACGGTGAGCCTGGCGTCAATGGCAAGGACCGCCGTCGCGCCGAATAGGACGTCGGCGAGGAGGCCCGGTTCTGTCTCCACTAGGCCGCCGGCGAGGTCCCTCCCGGCTATCTGCTCGTGGACGGCGTCCGCCTCAACATGCTCATCGAAATAGCCGGTCACATGGGCATCGAAGCCGTGACGCCGGAAACCGCTGCCGTAGAGCTGGTTGGGCCGGGACGACGTCATCTCGTAGATTGCCAGATGTCCCGCGATGGCACCCCGGAGTCTCCGGTTCAGCCCGAACAGGGACATCATGTTCACGCTTGCCAGGGAGATTGCGGGCACCGTGTCCACATAGCAGCCGTAGCGGTCATCCAGCCCGAGTCCCCTCATGGTCCGGGCGAACAGTGCGCTGTGCATACGATCCGGGCGGCCGCCGCCGTACTCGTCAGCCTGAATTTCCACGAGCGCTGCCTTGGCCCGCCCAGCCAGCCGCGGAATGGCCCAAGTGTGGGGGTCGGCTTCCTTCAGCTGATAGATGGACTTATGAATCAGGAATTCACCGAGCTGCTCGAGCGTGGCCTTCTTGGCAACGTAGCGCGACAGGCTCGGCCCGTTGTCGGCCTGCGCCAGTCCGAACAGGAGGGCCGCAACCCCGTCGCTGTCGGGAGCCGCGGCGGACGGAACCCGGTCGGACTCCGGGACTGCCAGTTCAGCTGAGGCTCGCAGGGCATGCTCGAAGGGTTCCTCCAGCAGCTGGCGGATCCTGATCAGTCCTGGATTCCATTCCCAGCGATCATCCACCCCGTCCAGGCCGCCGTAGTGCAGTTCGTAGAGGCACAACAGCGCCAGCTGGACGTCGCCGTCGTCGACGATGTCTTCGACGAGGGGCAACTGCCCCGTGACCAGCTGCTCCAGGCTGGTCTGGGCCACAGGGTCGCCCCCGGGCTCCCCGGCGAGGATGCCGAGCAGCCCGGCGCTGATGGGTCCCCGCGGTTCAGGGATCTTCATGATTCTCCTATGGTCGCGTCAGCTGTGACGGCTACGGAAAGGGACGGCAGTGGTGTTAGAGCGAGGAGGTCTCAGCGTCTGGCGGACGTCCCGCGTGCGGTGTCGCGGGACAGCATCACTGCCAGGGCGATCATGCCGAGGCCGAGGAGAAGGTGCAGCCAGTTGTCCGCGTTGTTGACGGGCACGAAGTTCGCGGGAGTGTCGTGCCCGATCAGGAGGCCGTAGAGCCACAGGACTAGATAGACGACCCCGCCATACAGGAGGAAGTTCCGGGCCTGCGTATGCGTGCGAGCCATGAGGATCCCCGCCACTCCGAAGAGCAGGTGGACGATGTTGTGCAGGACGGAGACCTGGAAGATTCCCAGTAGCAGGGCCTCCGAGCCATGCCCGGCGAAGCCGAGGGAACTGTAGTTGCTGGTGATGCCGGGAATGAATCCCAAGATGCCCACCAACAGGAAGACGGCACCCACTGCCTGGGACGCTTTCTGCAGGTTACTCTTGTGGCCTGTCGTGCGGTTCGTGGTCGCCATGGCGCCTACTCCTTATTTGTTGACTGACTTGATTGGGTGTTTACAGTTCGGCTTCCTTCTTGCACTGCGTAAACCTCAGACCACCGTCTTGTTTCCCCGCCTGCGCCACCAGAACAAGGCCAAGACGAGGGTGATCACAACGACTGCGCCGATGACGTAGGGGGCGTAGTTTGTCCTGTTGGCCTCTGATTCGGCCGGTTCGCCGGTGCCGGGGTTGACCGGGTTGTCCGAGGGTGCGACGGAAGGCGACGGGGTGCTGGCTGCGGGGGTCGAGGTCTGGACAGATGATAAAATATCCGCCGAATACACCGTGCCGGCCCTGGCCGGAGCAGCCGTCGACGGGGCGGCGAATGAAAGAGTGCCGGCGGCGACGATCAGCCCGAGCGTAATCGCGGCGAGAATTCTGCGCATTGATCCTCCTACTCGATTCTTGCTGACAACAGCGAGACCATTTGCTCCCGCAGGAACTGGCACCCGCCACCCGGACATGCGCCGGGAAAATATAGTAAGCATGATTAGCATTAAACACTAAGTAGCCTTGCTTTCCGGCATGTTGATGTCTCGCGGGGTTCCGCACAGCGACCCAGCCGCATAAATACGGCCGCATGCGGGGAATGACGGAAGCGGCCCGCCAGCTGGTGCTGACGGGCCGCTTCCTCTGAAGACTGTGCGGTTAGCTCAGGGTTGCTGTGTCGATGACGAAGCGGTAGCGCACGTCGGAGGCTAGGACGCGTTCGTAGGCTTCGTTGATCTTGTCAGCCGGGATGACCTCGATCTCTGCGCCCAGCTGGTGCTCGGCGCAGAAATCGAGCATTTCCTGGGTCTCGCGGATGCCGCCGATCGCCGATCCGGCGAAGGACCGGCGTCCCATGATGAGTGCGAACGCGTTGACCGGGAGCGGTTCGGCCGGGGCGCCCACGTTCACCAGTGCGCCGTCGAGGGCCAGCAGCTGCAGGTAGGCGCTGATGTCGATCGGGGCGCTGACGGTGTTGATGATCAGGTCGAAGGTGCCGGCGAGGGCTTCGAACGTGGCGGGGTCGCTCGTGGCGAAGTAGGCGTCCGCGCCGAGGCGCAGGCCGTCCTCCATCTTCTTCAGTGACTGGGACAGGACCGTGACGTCGGCGCCCATGGCGTGGGCCTGCTTGACTGCCATGTGTCCGAGTCCGCCAAGGCCGACCACCGCCACCTTCTTGCCGGGACCGGCGCCCCAGTGGCGCAGCGGCGAGTAGGTGGTGATGCCGGCGCAGAGCAGCGGCGCGGCGACGTCGAGGTCGAGGCTGTCCGGGATCCGTACGACGAAGTCCTCGGTCACCACGACGTGCGTGGTGTATCCGCCCTGGGTGATGGTCCCATCGCGGTCGACGGCGCCGTAGGTGCCCGTCATGCCCGCGAGGCAGTACTGCTCCTCGCCCTTCTTGCAGTTGGCGCATTCGCGGCAGGAGTTCACCATGCAGCCGACGCCGACACGGTCGCCAACCTTGTGCTTGGTGACTTCGGCGCCGACTTCGGTGACGATACCGGCGATTTCGTGTCCGGGGGCCAGCGGGTACTGCTGGGGACCCCAGTCGCCGCGGACGGTGTGGATGTCGGAGTGGCAGATTCCGGCGTACTTGATTTCGATCAGCACATCCCGCGGGCCGACGTCGCGGCGTTCGATGGTGGTGGGGACGAGGTCGCCGGTGGCGGACGGTGCGGCGTAGGCGTTAACGGTAAGCATGTTTCTCCTGTGTTGGGGGAGGGATTCGTTTGGTCGGGTGGATGTTGGTCGGGTGAACGGCGTGGGGCCGGACTGCCCGGCAGTCTTAGTGGCGGATGAGCACTTTGAGTGCTTCGCGGTGGGCCACGGCGCGGTAGCCGTCGGGGACGCCGTTAAGGCCCACAGTCCGGTTCAACACTTTGCCGGGCCAGATTGTTCCATTGAGGATGACGACATCCGGCATTGGTTCTGTCCTCTCAATATGTCTCTTATTCAAGAAAACAGGAGTCAGACCCGGTGCGGGAGTCCCTGCTGATCCGGGTACTGGCAGTACCCCCTTGGCCCACCGCCGCTATTGCTGCGCGGGTAGCGCCGTGGTCGATTGTCCTTGGCTGCCCAGCCAGCAAACCGTGCCCCGTAATTGCGTGGAAGGTCCTGCTGATACAGGTAGTGACAGGGCCTCCCTGCGGCTGCGGAAGGCTCCTATGGTGGAAGGCGTGGACAACCGGAATGAGATTCGCCAGTTCTTGGCCTCCAGGCGCGCCAGGATCACCCCCGGCCAGGCCGGGCTGCCCAACTACGGCGGCAGTCGCCGCGTGCCCGGCCTTCGCCGTGAGGAGGTGGCCATGCTCGCAGGGGTGAGCATCGATTACTACATCCGCCTGGAACGGGGAAACCTGAGCGGCGTTTCCGAAAGCGTGCTGGATTCCCTGGTCCGGGCCCTGCAGTTGGACGAGGCCGAACATGCCCACTTGTTCGACCTGGCCCGGGCTGCAGCAGCGTCACCGCGGCCGCGCCGCACGCCCAGGAAGCAGCAGATCAGGCCAAGCATCCAGTTCGCCCTCGATGCGATCACCGGTGCCCCGGCATTCGTGCGCAACGGGCTCTTGGACGTCCTTGGGGCGAACAGGCTCGGCCGCGCCCTGTACTCGGAGATGTACAGCGATCCGGCCAGGCCGGTGAACCACGCCCGGTTCATTTTTCTCAACCCGCGCTCGCACGGTTTCTACCCGGATTGGAAGCGGGCGGCGAACGACACAGTCGCAATTCTGCGCACGGAATCGGGCCGCGACCCGTTCGACCGGGCCCTGTCGGACCTGGTGGGAGAACTCTCCATGCGCAGCGAGGAGTTCCGCACCCTATGGGCGGCGCACAATGTACGCCAGCACTACACCGGGCTCAAGCACTTCCACCACCCCGCCGTCGGGGACCTCCACCTGATGTACGACGCGATGGACCTTTCCGCCGACGCCGGATTGTCGTTGCTGGTCTACACCGCCGAGCCCGGCTCTGCCTCCGAGGACGCGCTGCGGCTTCTGGCGAGTTGGGCTGCGACGCTTGAGCAGGCTGAACAGGCTGAGCAGGCTGAGCAGGCTGCAGCTGAGGTGGCACCGCGCGCCCCAGCCGGCGGTGCCAACAAAGACCAGGCGTGACGCCTCCGCGGCACGCCCTGAACTATCACTAAGGAGAAACATTGGAGATCCAGCCGAAGAAGCCAAGCAACAAGGGACCGGCGGAGATGTTCACCGGCGGCGTCTGGTTCGACGTCATAGCCAAGGGCGACGAGCCCTCACAGCTCCGCGTCAACATGGTCCGCTTCGCCCCGGGCGCCCATACTGCATGGCACTCGCACGCGAACGGCCAGACCCTGCACGTCACCGAAGGCCGCGGCCTGGTCCAGTCCCGCGGCGGCGAGGTCACTGAGATACGCCCCGGCGACACGATCTACACGCCGCCGGGGGAATGGCACTGGCACGGCGCCGCCCCGGAGCACTTCATGGGCCACCTGGCCATGTGGGAAGGCTTGGGCGACGGGCAGGAGGGCCCGGAAACCACGTGGGGTGACCATCTCACCGATGAGGAATACGGCAGCAACTAGGAAGCCCGCACCTGGCGCCCGACGTCGTCTGCCCCCGCAACACAGAAGACGCAAAGCAGAAGACGCCCAGGTTCCTCGGGAACCTGGGCGTCTTCCTTTTCATGCCGGGGGAGCCAAGTGCCGGTCAGACCTTGGCGGACCCCTTGGGAACAAACAGGGTTTCGGCCTGTTCCAGCGACATGCCGTTCGTCTCCGGCACCTTGTACATGACGAAGAAGAACGATGCTGCCGCAAAGAGTGCGTACATGGCGTACGTCAGCGGCAGCGAACCTGCGGCCATCATGGGGAAGCTCAGGGTGATGGCAAAGTTGGCGATCCACTGGGCTGCTGCGGCCAGGCCCAGGGCGCGTGCACGGATCCGGGACGGGAAGATCTCGCCGAGGAGCACCCACACGAGCGGTCCCCAGGATGCGCCGAAGCTGACCACGAAGATGTTGGCGGCCACGAGGGCAACGGGGCCCCAGGCACCGGGAAGGGAGATCTCGGAGCCGGTGCCCGTGGCGGAAGCGAAGGCCAGGGCCATGACGCCGAGGGAAACGGCCATTCCGATCGAGCCGGCCAGCAGGATGGGGCGCCGGCCGATCCGGTCCACGAGGGCGATGGCCACGAGGGTCACCAGGATGTTGGTGACGGACGTTGCCACGGAAATGGTGAGCGAATCCTTCTCCTGGAAGCCCACTGCCTTCCACAGGGTGGTGGAGTAGTAGAAGATCACGTTGATGCCCACGAACTGCTGCAGCACGGAGAGCGTGATGCCGATCCACACCACGGCCTGCAGCCCGAACGTCTTGCCGCGCAGCGAGCCCTTCTTGCCGGCCAGCTGGTCCTCTTCGATGGCCTCACGGATCTCGCGGAGGTGGCGGTCCGTATCCTCGTCCGGCGCGATGGAATCGAAGACCTTGCGGGCTTCGTCTTCCTTGCCCTGGAACACCAGGAAGCGCGGGGACTCGGGGAGGGTGTAGGAGATCAGGCCGTAGACGACGGCGGGCACCGCAGCGGCCAGGAACATCCAGCGCCAGGCCTCGATGCCCAGCCAGAGGGCTTGGTCGGCACCGCCGGCGGCCGTTGCGAACAGCGCATCGGAGAGCAACGCGGCGAAAATACCGCTGGTGATGGCCAGCTGCTGCAGCGAGGCGAGCCGGCCGCGGACGTGGCGCGGTGAGATCTCGGAGATGTAGGCCGGTGCGATCACTGACGCCAGCCCGATGCCAAGGCCGCCCACGAGCCGCCAGAAGACCAGGTCCCAGACGCTGAACGCGAAGCCCGTGCCGATGGCGCTGATCAGGAACAGCAGCGCCCCGAGCTTCATGGCGGGAATGCGGCCGTAGCGGTCGGCCACCTTGCCGGCCATGTACGCGCCGGCGGCGCAGCCGAGTAGCGCTACGGCCACGGCGAATCCGGTGACGCCCTCGCTGAGTGCGAATTCGTCCTTCATGGCGTCGACCGCGCCGTTGACCACGGACGAGTCGAAGCCGAACAGGAAGCCGCCCACGGCGCCGGCAAGCGCCAGCCAAATGACCCGCTGGGGGATCTTGGCGGTTGGTTGCTCGGTGACGGTGGACATGGATCTCCCTGGGGTTTGGGTGTGGGTGGATGCGGTGCGGACGTCGTCGGCTGCGGTACCGGCCCAGACGGCCGGCGCACACGCGCCTAACAGTGTGCCACGTCACCGATCGAGGTTCCACTTGGGGACGGAAGACGACGACGGCGGGACGTCCCGCCGTCGTCCGTCTCCCGGCCTGGCTCCGGGCCGTCACGCAGCGCAGGCTTTTGCCGGCCGAGGCGGCGGTGCGTCCTGGAATTCCGCGGAAACGAAACGGCAGGCAGCCCGAAAGGCTGCCCGCCGTGACGTGTGCGTGGCGCTCGCCGGAGATTCCTAGTGGGCGGCGACTGTCTCCTTGGCAACTGCCTTGGGGTCCGTCAGCTTCTTGTTCGGCAGCGCGAAGCTGATCACGAAGGCGATCCCGGTGAGCACGGCCGCGGTGAGCATGACTGCGTCGATCGACTGGGCGAATCCCTCGGTGATGGGCCGGGTGAGCACGGGGTTGGCCGAGTGCAGCCAGCTGGTGTCGTTGAGGGAGTCGTTGGTGGCGCCGTTCTGGAAGAACTCGTAGAGCTTGGCGTTCGCGGGATCGGCGGCCACGGCGGGATCCTTGAGGACCTTGAGGTAGTCGGCGTTCTGCATGGCGTCCTTCATGCCGTTGGCGATCTTGTCCGCCGCCAGGCTGAACAGCATGGAAATGAACACGGCGGTTCCCACGGCGCCGCCCATGGAGCGGAAGAACGCGGCCGAAGAGGTGCCCACGCCCATGTCCTTCGGCGGCACGGAGACCTGCATGGCGAGGGTGAGCGGCTGCATGCAGAAGCCCAGGCCCAGGCCGAAGAACACCGCGATCAGGCCGGGAACCCAGAGCCCGGTGTCCACACCCAGCGAGAAGCCCATCACGACGGCGGCGGCGGTCAGGACCGCCGTGCCCACGATGGGGAAGATCCGGTAGGTGCCGGACGACGAGATGGTCCGGCCAGCGGTGATGGAGCCGGTGAGGATGCCCACGGTGAAGGTGATCATCATCAGGCCGGCCTCGGTGGGGGTCAGGCCCTTCACCAGCTGGAGGTACATCGGGAGCATGGCGATGGCTCCGAACATGCCGATGCCGATGATGAAGTTCAGCAGCGACGACAGGCCGAAGGTGAGGTTGCGGAAGAGCCGGAGCGGGATGAGGGCGTAGTCGCCTGCGCGCTTCTCGGCCAGCAGGAACGCGATGATGCCCACGATGCCCAGGCCGAAGCACAGGAGGGACGCCGCGGAGGTCCAGCCCCAGCTGCGGCCCTGCTCGGCCACCAGGAGCAACGGCACGATGGCCAGTGTGATGGCGGCGGCACCCCAGTAGTCGATCTTCTGTTTCACGTGCTTGGCGGGCAGGTGCAGGTACAGGAACACGACGGCCAGCGCGGCCAGGCCGATGGGCAGGTTGATGAAGAACACCCAGCGCCAGCCGTCGAAGCCCAGGATGTTCGCGGAGCCGGCGAAGGCGCCGCCCACCACGGGGCCCAGGACGGAGGAAATGCCGAAGACGGACATGAAATAGCCCTGGAACTTGGCCCGGTCCTTCAGGGCAACGATGTCGCCGATGATGGTCAGGGCAAGGGCCAGCAGGCCGCCGGCGCCCATGCCCTGGATGCCGCGGGCGATGGCCAGTTCGGTCATCGAGTGCACCGATCCCGCGTACAGGGAGCCCGCCAGGAAGATCACGATCGCGGCCAGGTACAGCGGGCGGCGGCCGAAGATGTCACTGAGTTTGCCATAGAGCGGGGTGCTCACCGTGGACGTGATGAGGTACGCGGTGGTGGCCCAGGCCTGGAGGGAAAGGCCGTCGAGGTCGTTGGCGATGGTGTAGATGGACGTGGACACGATGGTCTGGTCCAGTGATGACAGGAACATGCCGAGCATGAGACCCACCATCACTGTGATGGTCTGACGCTTCGTCAGGACGTCCCCGGCTGCGGGCCCGGCGGCGGTTTTGGACATGACTGCTCCATTACGAAGAAAAGGGGATCAAGCTTGATAGTTGCTTTCAGTAACTATCTTACGTCCCGCTTTGTTCCCCGGGGCAACAAAAACTTGGAACTTCGGCCGAATTCGGGGCCGGGGTTGCGGCTCGCCACTTCGAGGGGTGAGATCTCGGCGCTTAGCACTTTCCTAAGCGCCGAGATCTAACGCCTCACTGCCCGCTGATCAGTGCTCCACCAGGATGCCGTCGGGATCGCACCAGATGGTGGCACCCGAGCGGATGGTCACGCCGTCGATCAGCAGGTCCACGTCCGTCTCCCCGGCGCCGGCCTTCGCGCTTTTGCGCGGATTGCTGCCGAGCGCCTTGACCCCGAGCGGCAGTTCCGCGATTGCCTCACGGTCGCGGATGGCACCGTTAATCACGACGCCGGCCCAGCCGTTTTCGACGGCGCTCGCCGCAATCATGTCCCCCATAAGGGCGGTGCGCAGCGAGCCGCTGCCGTCCACCACCAGCACGGCGCCGTTGCCGGGCGTGGCCAGCGTGGACTTGACCAGCGCGTTGTCCTCGAAGCAGCGGATGGTCCGGGCCGGACCGCTGAAGTGCGATCGGCCGCCCAGGGACTGGAACTGCAGGGCAATGGAGTTGAGTTCCTCGCCGCGCTCGTCGTAGAGATCGGCGGTGTTGACGGTGGCGGCTTGGGCAGCCGCCTGGTTAGCCGTGGAATTGCCGGCAGGGGAAACGGTCATGGGTTCTCCTTGTGACGGTGTGGTGCTTTGGTCGCGCAATCGAAGCCTATCCGCAAGGCCTCCACGTCTTGCCGCCCGGTGCATAACAACGTGGGCCGGTGTAGCCAGCGTACGGGTCAGTTATCGGTGCCGGAACTACCGGCGGCACGTATACCGGCGGTGCATCGACAGGAGGTGCCGGCGGAACATAGACCGGAGGAAGGTTCCTGATTCTTTCGGCCTCCGCGGCGGCTGCGGCGGCAGCTTCGACTTTCGCCCGGGCAGCCTTGGCTGCGGCAGCATCTGCCACGCTTTTCTTCTTGCTCTTGATGGCTGCCTGACGTGCGGCTGCCTCTGAGGCTGATGAGTCCAGCCGCGAGACGAGCGCCGCCAGCGTGGCAGGCGCATAAGCGGCCCAATGGATCTTGTTTTTCGCCGCAGCTGCTGCCTTGAGCGCCGCTATCGTCGCGAGGGCGGCAACAAGGCTCGCATTGGATTTGTCGAGCATGGGCGTTGAGTCCGTGAGTGGAAGCGCGACAATCGTCTCCACGGTTTCGACAGCCTTCTCAACCTGCTGCGTGGGCAGACAGGCGATCTCCGTCGAGTTCAGTCCAACGGCCCGGGTTCGGGCCTCTTCGAAGGCCTCCTCAACCGCTGGATAAAACTTGCGGTTGGGCTCAATAAGCATCGGAATGCCCAGGCCGAGGCGGGCGACCTCCGCGTTGATCAACGTCCCCGATGAATTGAATACGCCGGCCAGCGTGCGTCCATATTTATCCGTTGGCTCTTCGTCCAGTTCCAGCCGGACCACCGACCCCACGGGGAGGAGTCGCTCCAGAGCGTCGGTGGCCTCGGGGCCGAGGCACTCAACCGGGTTGTTAGGGTCCTTAGTTTCCGGCGTGTCTACGTTCAGCAGCCGGACGGTCTTCTCCCCGGCGCTGGTCAATGCAACAAAGGTGTCTCCGTCAACGACGCGGCTGACCGTGGCCTCGTTTGGGGCCACGTCTTGGTCTGCCGCGGAGGAGGCCTGTTGGGAGTTGTTGGTAGTGCATGCTGTGAGTGCCAGGGTGGCGGCGACCGCCACCGAGGCGGATTTGAGGAGGGCTCGATGGCCGGGGTTTTGTGATGGCAAGATGCGTTCCCCCATGGAATGAGTGATGAGTGCCTATGCAGGAGATACCCCGGTGGCAAGAGGTGCGCAGGCAAGGCATTCTATCGCCGCAAAGAACGCTGTTCTAGACGTCCTGCAGATAGTCTGATTTCACACGATCAAAACGTTCCAGGGGGAGCCTGCCATGAGTCTGTCCGACATTCCCGGTGCAGTTCCCGATCCCGCGCTGATGGGGACACGATCGGCCGCGGCGCTCGCCGAACCCACAGCCCGGGTGAGGCCGCTGTGGACCACGGGCGTGGTCCTGGTCAACCTCGGGATCAATGCGGCGTTTTTCGGTCCCATCCAGGTGCTGCTCGGCCAGCAGGCTGAACATTTCGACGCCGGCCAGAAGGAAGCCATCCTGGCGCTCGTGACCGGTGCAGGGGCGGCCGTCTCCCTCGTGGCCAACCCCCTGTTCGGCGCCTTCAGCGACCGCACCACGTCCCGCTTCGGCCGGCGCGTGCCGTGGGTCGTGGTGGGGGCGGTCCTGGGGGCGGCCGCGCTGATCGGCCTCGCCGGTGCGCCCAATGTGGCGGTCATGACGCTGCTCTGGTGCCTCGTGCAGGCCGGCTGCAACGGGGCCTACGCTGCCATCACCGCTGCCATTCCTGACCGGGTTCCCGTGCCGCAGCGGGCCACGGTAGGCGGCCTCGCGGCGATGGGCCAAACGGTGGGCATCCTCATCGGCGCGGTGATCGCCGCCGTCGTCAGCGGAAACTTCGCCCTGGGGTACATCATTTGCGCAGCCGCCCTGCTGGCCGGCGTGGTGATGTACCTGTTCCAAAGTGACGACGTGCCGCTCCCCGCCGGCGACAGGCCCCCGCTGAACTGGACCGATTTCCTGCTCGGCTTCGTCCGACCGCTGCGGCACCCGGACTTCGCCTGGGCCTGGATCACCCGCCTGCTCGTGAATATCGGCAACCACATGGTCACCCTGTACCTGCTGTTCTTCCTCGCGGACGCTGTGCACCTGAAGCAGACCACCGGGATGGAGCCGGCCTTCGGGGTGCTGGTGCTGACCGGGCTGTACGCCGTGTTTGTCATCATCACCAGCGTGATCGGCGGCCGGCTCAGCGACCGCATGGGCAAGCGCAAGCCCCTCGTCATAGCCTCCTCGGTGATCATCGCGCTTGCTTCACTGATCCTGGCGTTCGCGCCGACGTGGATCGGGGGCATCGTGGGCGCCAGCGTCCTGGGGATCGGCTTCGGCGCCTACCTCGCGGTGGACTTTGCGCTCATCACCCAGGTGCTGCCGCACGCCGTCGACCGGGGCAAGGACCTCGGCGTCATCAACATCGCCAACTCACTGCCGCAGGTCATCGCCCCGGCGCTGGCCTGGCCCTTCGTGACGCTCTGGGGAGGCTACGTTTCGCTTTATGTCGCCGCCGCGGTGATCGGCCTGCTGGGTGCCGTGTTCGTGGTGAAGATCAAGGGCGTGGACTGACAGCAGGCTTCCCGGCCAGCTGTACGGCTGGCAGGAGGAGCGCAATGGACCGGCAGCGCAGATGGCCGGTGGCGTATAGTTGACTCCGAATTGCGGGCGGGATCGGGATGGGGACTCTCCTGGCTGCCGCAGGAATCTCAACCTCCGGACTGATGATGCTTGAATTTAATCCAGATCTTCCGCCCATGGCCGCCCCGCCGTCCCTGCCCCGACAACAGCTCCGCTACGCCCGCATCCTGGACGTCGCAGCCGGGTTTGCGCGCAAGGGCCTCAAGTCCGTAACCCTGTCCGAGGTGGCCGCGAAGGCCGACGTCCCCCTCGGCACCCTGTACCGCTACTTCCCCTCCGCCACGCACCTGATGCTGGCCCTCTACCGGCACCAGCTGAGTGACCTCAAGGTGGGCAGCTGGCCGGGTGCGGGCACGGTCCGGATCCATGCGCTGTCCGGCGTGGTGATGGAAATCTTCCACATGCGGGTGATGCAGCCCGCCGTCGAACACTGCCTCAACCAGGGCGTGTACCTCAAGGACAGGGACACCACGGCGCTGCTGCGGGAGATCGACACCCTGGCCGAGCGTGCCGTCACCGCCGCGAGTGGCGACGCCGCCATCTCCCGGGTGCTACTGCTGACCGTCACCGGTCTAGTCCACTCGGTCCGCTGCCGCCGCTTATCGCTGTTCGAAGCGGAAGAGGACCTGAAGAAAGCCTGCTCCCTGCTGGTGCCGCGTCCCCGGTCGATGCGCCACACAGCGTAACCGGTCTAGACCGCTGCCCGTTTTGAGGCGCCAAATTCGGTGAAATAGGCCACAGGAACACCCAAAAAAGCGCTGCAGCGCCCCAAACGGCGTCCAACTGGCCAAACAGGCGGCTCCACAGTGTTTACCATTGCAGGACCGGAGCGGCTAGCAACCCGTACCAGCGGGCTTCCGGACGGACCCCGCCACCCTTTGGGCCGTCAGCGAAGCGCGCACCTGACCATCTTGAGCCTCCAATGCTTGAGCCCACTGTGCCGTGCGCCCACGGCTAGCCCAGGAGACAACGACGTGTCCACTGAAACGATTGCCCCCACCGATAACACCGCAGCCGAAGCGCTGACGGAACAGGAAATCTTCGCGGCCCACGAGGGCGGCAAGCTCTCCATCGCCAGCACCGTCCCGCTCGCCAACAAGCGCGACCTCTCCATCGCGTACACACCGGGCGTTGCACAGGTCAGCCGCGCCATCCACGCCGACCCGAAGCTCGCCAAGACGCACACCTGGGCGCAGCGCCTGGTGGCGGTTGTCAGCGACGGCACCGCCGTTCTGGGCCTCGGAAACATCGGCCCCAGCGCCTCCCTCCCGGTCATGGAGGGCAAGTCCGCCCTGTTCAAGGCCTTCGGCGAACTGGACTCCATCCCGCTGGTCCTCAACACCACGGATGTGGACGAGATCGTGGAAACCCTCGTCCGGCTGCGTCCCAGCTTCGGTGCCGTCAACCTAGAGGACATCTCGGCCCCGCGCTGCTTCGAGCTGGAGGAGAAGCTCATCGAGGCCCTGGACTGCCCCGTCATGCACGATGACCAGCACGGCACCGCCGTCGTGGTCCTCGCCGCCCTGACCGGCGCCGCCAAGGTCACCGGCCGCGAGCTCGAAGGCCTGCGCGTCGTTGTCTCGGGCGCCGGAGCCGCCGGCATCGCCGTCGCCGAAATCCTGCTCACCGCGGGCATCAGCGACGTCGTGCTGCTGGACTCCCGCGGCGTGATCAACGCCGAACGCCCGGACATCGCCGCCGACCCCGCCAGCAAGAAGGCCCAGATGGCGCAGCGCAGCAACCCCCGCGGCATCGCGGGCGGCCCGGCCGAGGCCCTGCTCGGCGCGGACGTGTTCGTCGGCGTCTCCTCCTCGAAGCTGGCCGAGGAACACCTGAAGCTGATGAACCACAGCTCCATCGTGTTCGCGCTGTCCAACCCGGACCCCGAAGTGCTCCCCGAGGTGGCCGCCAAGTACGCTGCCGTGGTTGCCACGGGCCGCAGCGACTTCCCGAACCAGATCAACAACGTCCTGGCCTTCCCGGGCATCTTCCGCGGCGCGCTCGACGCCGGTGCACGCCGGATCACGCCCGCCATGAAGCTCGCCGCAGCGCGCGCCATCGCCGCCCTGGCCGAGGAGAATCTGTCCGCGGACTACATCGTGCCCAGCCCGCTGGATCCGCGGGTGGCGCCGGCCGTCACGGCCGCCGTGGCCGCCGCGGCAGCGGAAGACGGAGTCTGAGGTCCGCAGCCCAGGCCGCTGACCCGTACAGCCGCTGACCCGTACGGCCGCTGAGTTCGGCTGACTGAAGGCCCGACGGCGGTGCCTCCCGTGCTGGGGAGGCACCGCCGTCGTCGTTCTCCGAACGGGCGGCCGGCGGCGCCGGGCTGCGTTTCGGTGATCCCGCGGAACCCTGGACCGGAACCTAGACTGGGGGAATGAACGCCCAGACCGTAGTGACCGTCCTGTGCGGCCTGGCCATAGTCGTTGGCGTGGCCGGCACCGTCATCCCGGTGCTGCCGGGCAGCTTCCTGATCGGCCTGAGCCTGCTGGCGTGGGCCATCTGGGGCGGCGAGGGCACCACCGGCTGGGTGGTTTTCACCATCGGCATGGTGTTCGTGCTGGCCGGCATGGCGGCCAGCGCGGTGCTCGCCGGCCGCAAGCTCAGGCAGCACAGGATTCCCAACCGGAGCGTCGCGGCAGGCATCGTGCTGGGCATCGCGGGCATGTTCGTCATTCCCGTGGTGGGCCTGTTCGTGGGGTTCGCCGCCGGGCTTCTGCTCAGCGAAATCCACCGCACGCGCGACTTCCGCACCGCCCTGACCACCAGCTGGGCGGCCCTCAAGGCCACCGGCCTGGGCATCCTCGCCGAGTTCGGCCTGGCCTGCCTTGCCGCCAGCACCTGGGTGATCGGCGTGTGGGTGGCCGCCGCTTCGGGCTAGCTTCGCCGGGCCACTAGCATGGAGGAATGACCGCGGGGCAGATTCCAGGACCGATCTACCGCGACACCCGCGACCTCACGCCGTTCGGCGGCGGCCAGGTCCGGACCCCGGTGAAGGAAATTGCCGAGGGCGTCGGCGGGCTGATCCACGGCGTGCTTGGCGGCAGGGGCTCCGCCCGGATCAGCGTGGACGGCAGCGTCCCCCGGCTCAGGCTCCTCCCCGGCAAAGCCGCCAAGGCCGTCTACGACGCCATCTTCGCCAGCACCGACCCCAACCGGCTGATTGCCGCCGCCCGCGAATACCCCGGCTGGGCGGGCCTGTGCTACGTGATGGCCGGGCTTCTCGCCCACAAGCAGGGCGGATACCTGCGGGCCGTGGAGCTGCTGCAGCGGGGCCTGAGCATCAGGAACGACGACGACGCGAACCAGTTCGCGGCCAGCTACCTCACGCGTGTGGTCACCCGGGTGGAAGTCGCCGAACGCATCGAAGTCCCGGTGCTGTTCAGCGAGGAGTCGGTGTTCCTGGCCCTGTCGCACTCCCTGCGCGAAACAGGCCAGACGGAAGCGGCGTTGGAAGCGCTCTCCATGCTGCCGCCGTCGTTGCCCACCGCCCTCGCGAAGTGCGCGCTGGCCTACACCCTCGGGCGGGACCAGGAGGTTGTGGTCTGGACGGAAGGGCTGCTCAACGCGGATGACCTCTCCGCCGCCCTGCTGCTGGTCCGGGCGCGTTCGCTGCGCCGGCTCGGCGCCCATGAGCCCGCCCAGCGGGCCCTGAAGGAGGTCCTGCGGCGGCGCAAGACCAGCATGGCGCTGCGCAATGACGCCCTGACGGACCGGGCCCTGCTGGTGCTGGAGAATGGCCGCAAGTCCCTGAACCCGCGGGACTGGCGGCGCCGGCGGGCCGAGCTCGAGACGTTCGAAGTCATCCGCAAGGACGTCGAGGAGCGCCGGCTCTGGGAGCAGGAGTGGAAGGAACTGGACGGGGACTGAGGCCGCCGCCGAGGCGGCGGCCTCCGGTGGACTCTTGGAGAAGCCTGCGCCTCTTGTGGGCGGCTCGCCGCCGGGGTACAACGGACAAATGACCGACCCAATCAGGCAGTGGATGGAAAAGTACATCGCGGCGTGGGCCACCAACGAGCCCGACGACATCCGGGCGCTGTTCACCGAGGAGGCCGTCTACGCCACCCGCCCGTATGACCCGGATGCCTGGCGCGGTCGCGAGCAGATCGTGGAAAAGTGGATCGCCTCCGCAGACGAGCCCGAGGACTGGAGGTTTGAGTGGTCCGTCCTCGGAACCGACGGCGACCTCGCCTTCGTGCAGGGACGCACCACCTATCTCAATGACAGGCCCAGCTACGAAAACCTCTGGGTGATCCGGCTTGGCCCGGACGGACGGGCAAGCGCCTTCACCGAGTGGTTCATGGAGCGCAAGACCTGAGGAGGCCAGGGCTACGCCAGGCCCGCGATGAGGGGGAGCAGCTGCTCTGACAGCAGTACCGCGCCGAGGCACACCATGATGATCCCGCTGGCCAGTGTCACCTTGCGGGCGGCGCCGGGCCGGGACTGCAGAAGCTTCCGCGACAGCAAAGCCACGCACGTGTAGACGATGGCTGCCAGCAGCACAAACGTCAGGCCGAGCAGTCCCGACTGCACCGGCACGGGCAGCGGTGCCTCGGCGCTGACGAACTGTGGCACGAGCGCCACGTAGAAGAGCAGGCAAGTCGTCCGGCGTGATCCGCGGCTACAAAGCGGACATCGACCCGGCCGCCGTCGGGCTCGGTTTTGAGGCGATCGTTTTCGTGACCCTGCGGCAGGTGGACCGGCCCACCATGGAGATCTTCGAGAACCGCGTTGCGGGCAATCCCAACATTGTCGAGGCCCAGCGGCTGTTCGGCTCCCCGGACTACCTGCTGAAGGTGATTGCCGCGGACCTGCCGTCGTACCAGCGCTTCTACGACAGCGAACTGACGTCCCTTCCGGGTGTGGAACGGCTGACCTCGACGCTGGTGATGAAGAACCTGAAGTCGAACGCCGGCCCGCCGGTCTGAGCACGGCCCTGGGCAAGGCCTGGGCGCGGCCCCGGCTGAACACGGCCCTGGGCTAATCGGGTACCTGCCTTAAATGCGGCCGGCCGCGGAAGGTGATTTCCGCGGCCGGCCTGTTGTTGTCAGACCCGTGCTCAGCGGGGATTCAGGACAACGTTTTGGAAGGAGCCCGTTCCCGTGCCCGCGTGGAGCCAGAGCGTCCCGTCGGCCGATGTGGTGAGGACGTTCGGGTTGGCTGTTCCGGCGAACCGGCCCACGCTGACAAGGGACTGGAAGGCGTCCCAGCCGGTGCCGAGGTGCTTGCGGGCGAGGAAGCCGGAGGCTCCGTTGCCGGGGTAGAGCCAGAGGTTGCCGTCTGCGGTACGGGCCATGATGTCGGCTTTGCGGTCACCGTTGAAATCGTTCGCCGCAATCACCTGGTCAAAGATGCCCCAGCCGGAGCCGATCTCCTTGCGTGCCAGGAAGCCGCCGGTCCCGTTACCCGGATACAGCCAGAGCTTGCCGTCCGCGGACTGGCCGATGACGTCGCTGCGCCCGTCGCCGGAGAAATCGCCCGGGGCCAGCATCCGCGTGAAAATGTTCCAGCCGCTGCCGATCCTCTTGGGGGTCAGGAACGTTCCTTTCCCGTCGGTCGGGTAGAGCCAGAGCGAGCCGTCCGCCTTCCGAGCCACCAGGTCCGGGCCGCCTGCGCCATTGAAGTTGCCGGCGGAAAGCACCTGGTCGAAGACCTGCCAGCCGCCGCCGACCTGGCGGGCGGCACGGAATCCGCCGGAACCGTTTCCGGAGTAAAGCTTCAACGCGCCTTCGGCGGAGCGGGCCAGGACATCCGGCCTGCCGTCGCCATCGAAGTCGCCGGCCTCCCAAACCTGGCTGAACACGTTCCAGCCGGAGCCGATCTTCAGCTTGGCCGCGAAGCCGCCGCCCCCGTTTCCGGGATGGGCCGTCATGGCGCCGGTATTGCTGGCAACGAGAACGTCCGTGAGGCCGTCGGCAGTGAAGTCGTGGCCGCCCATCAGGTCGGCCGCGGCGGTCCAGCCGGTCGCCAGGGTGGTACGGGGCAGGAACCCGCCCGTCCCGGTGCCCGGGTACAGGTAGACGGTGCCGTCGCTGGTCCGTGCAAGAAGGCCGGGGGCGCCGTCGGCGAGTCCGCCGGCCGCTGCGATGGCAGTAAATCCCTGCCAGCCGGCCCCCACCTGCTTGGCCGGAAGGAAGCCGCCGGTCCCGTTGCCCGGGTAGAGCCACAATGATCCGTCGGTGCGCATGCCGAGCAGGTCGCGGCGCATGTCGCCGTCGAAATCCCCGGCTGCAATGATGCGCTTGAAGATGGTCCAGCCGGACCCGATCTGCTTCCGTGCCTGGAAACCGCCGGTTCCGTTGCCGGGATACAGCCACAGGGCGCCGTCGGATGACCGTGCAATGAGGTCAGCCCGGCCGTCGCCGTTGAAGTCGCCGTCTCCCAGGACCGTGTTGAAGATGTTCCACCCGGTGCCGATCCTGACCGGCGCGCCCAGCTTGTTTCCCGACTGGCCCGCAAGCAGAAGGAGCGAACCGTCAGCTTCCCGGGAGATCGCGTCCGCGCGGCCGTCGCCGTTGAAGTCACCGGCGGAGAACTGGATCTTGGTGCGCAGCGCCAGGTCCGCGTTGATGGTTACCGTGGCCGAAGTGGCCGAGACGGCGTTGATGGTCACGAGCGTCCCGGCGTGGGTCGTGAACGTGCGGCCAGCCTGCCAGGTGTGGTTGGAGCTGTAGTAGCCGTTGAACGGAATGGTGGACGGCATGAGGGTCAGCGAGGACGCCGCTGTTGCCCCGCCGCGCTGGACGATCTTGACGCCACGGTTGCCGGCTGATCCCGACGCTAGGTAGGAGTCGTACCCGGCCGGCTGCCTCAGTTCAAGGTAATAGACCTCCCTGCTGACCGGATCGGTGAACTTGACCGCGCGGCCGGCGCCGGTTCCGCCCCATGGTTTCAGGGTGTAGCTTTTCACGCCGGCAGCGACACCGAGATCCCGGATTTCGGTGCCGAGGCCGAGGCCCCGCCAGTCCCAGAAGGGGGAGCTGATCACCGGCATGCTCGGGTGCGATGCGCCCATGAGGTCGGTCGTGTCGCCGTATTCACGGATGTAGCAGGAGGAATCGGTGAACTGTCCGGTGCTGGTGGTGCCGACGTCGGCGGCGCCGCTGCTGCACTGCAGAGCGTCGGCATGCATGGACCCCAGAACGTGGCCGAACTCGTGGGCGATCACACTGTTGGTGTAGCTGCCGATCTGGGGCATCAGGACACGTCCGCTGTTGCCGTTGCTGCTGTAGCCGGCACCCAGGGCCCCGTCGGAGAGCGTGGCAGTCGGAACGAAGATGACCAATGCCCTGTTGGTGCCGTAGGTCCACTTCAGCTCATTGGTGATCTTGTTGATCATGGAGTAGTACGAGTCTGTGGACTTTGCCGTGGGCGAATTCCAGGTGGCGCGTTCAGTGACAGCCATGGAGATGCGGCCGTTGGACATCGCCTTCCAATAGTTGCTGGATGCAGCCACTGCACGTTCGGCGGCGGCCATGTCAACCTTGGATCGGTTGTCAACTAACGTGGCGATGACGAGCTTGACGCTCATTGCCGCCGCGGCCAGCGTCCCGGCTTCCGTCTGGAGCGCCGTACCAGTGGGAAGACCGTCCATGGGTACGCCGGGGGCGGACTCGAACATGTGGTCCCCGTGCGGCGTCCCCTCGACAAACTGCGCGGCGGGGCCGTCCACCGCCGGATCGGCCGCCGCGAGCGACGGGCTGGCCGGGAGGGCGATGAGCCCGGCGGCGAGAAGCAGTCCGGTGGCAGAGGCGACTGAACGGGAGAATAAGCGCATGGAGTTCCTTATTGAGACCGAACCCTGGCGGAGACCCTGGGATGGAGGATGCAGCGTCTGACTGCGACGGGCTCTGCAACTGATGCAGGATCAGGCTACAGCCGGCACCGCAGGACGGCCGGCAGAATATCCGCAGTTTTCTCCAATGATTTGCGCAAGATCGGAGTGGCGCCCGGAGGATCGCCCGTTAGTCGCCTAAAAGGCCCGTGGTCCGGTAGGGGATCACTTCGCGCAGGAACATGCTCGTGGACGTCCGCACAATCCCCGGGCACAGCCGGATCTCCTCGGAAACCCGGTACAGGTCATCCGGGCTGGTGGCCACCACGCGGATCAGGAGATCGGTGTCCCCGGCAGGGGCATGGCACTCCAGCACTTCCGGGATCTCGCGGAGTGCCGCAATGGCCTCGTTGAGGTGGCTTTGGTCCAGTTCAGCGCTCACCGCGGCCGCCACGCCGCGGCCAAGGGCGGCGGGGAGCACCCGGCTGCTGTTGGGACGGAGTGCGCCCGACGCCGTCATCCGCTCCAGGCGCGACTGAACGGTTCCACGGGCCAGGCCGAGGCGCTGGGCCAGCACCATGATGGGCAGCCGCGGATCGTCGTCGAGGGCGGCGAGGATCCGCCGGTCGGTGGCGTCGAGCTGCTGCAATCTGATCACTTCCTGGGTATTGAACCTGCTGGAGTTGGTCAGATTGACCACCCGAGGCAATGTCCGTTGCGCCAACTGTATGACTTCTGCTCAGATAGTGGCAACAACGGCAGCGGCCACCGCCAACGCCCGCAGGCTACAGGACCCCGGCACACCACCCGGCCCCCTGGACCACGCTTCCCGCAAGGAGGCCGCCGCTGATTGACACTTGTTCACGCATCGTCATTCCGCAAGCAGTGCCATGCTTCGAGGGATGGAGCTCCGAGGTACGGAGTTCCGAAGCCCGGAGCCGGCACGGCAAGAGCCCCTGAGCCACCGACCCCCGGATATCCGCCGGGGTGCGCGGTAGCTGAGGGGCTCTTGTGTTGTTCGGCATAGGCTGGAGGGCATGACCAGCGCTGGCCGTTTCGCCCCCAGCCCGTCCGGTGAGCTGCACGTCGGCAACCTCCGGACGGCCATCCTTGCGTGGCTCTTCGCCCGTTCCACCGGCCGGCGGTTCCTGCTCCGCGTGGAAGACCTGGACCGCGCCCGCGCCGGAGCGGAGGCTGAGCAGCTCCGCGATCTGGCGGCCGTCGGCGTGACCTGGGACGGCGCCGTCGTGCGCCAGACCGACCGTGAACCGCTCTACAAGGCGGCCATCAGCGAACTCGCGGCCGCGGGGCTGACGTACGAGTGCTTCTGCACGCGCCGGGAGATCCAGGAGGCTCCGTCCGCGCCGCATGCGCCGCAGGGCGCCTACCCGGGGACCTGCCGGAGGCTGTCGACGGCGGAACTCGAGTTCAGGCGGTCCACCCGTCCCGCTGCCGTCCGGCTGCGTTCCTCGGTTGCGGAATGGGCGGTGGAGGACATTCTTCACGGCGCCTACACGGGGGTGGTTGACGACTTCGTGCTGCGCCGCAACGACGGGGTGACGGCGTACAACCTGGCCGTGGTGGTGGACGATGCCGATCAGGGCATCGACCAGGTGGTCCGCGGGGACGACCTCCTGCCGTCCACGCCCCGGCAGGCATATCTTGCCTCGCTCCTGCATATGCCGGTTCCGGAATATGCCCACGTTCCGCTGGTGGTGAACTCCGACGGCGCCCGGCTGGCGAAGCGCGACGGCGCAGTGACGCTCGCCGACCTGGCCGCCGCCGGGATAGCCGCTGACGCCGTCCGCCGGACGATCCTGGAATCGCTGGGGCTGCCCGGCGAGTCCTTGGAGTCGGCACTCGACGCGTTCGATCCCGCGGCCCTGCCGCGCGAGCCGTGGGTGTGGCCGGGCGTGTAGTTGGCGGCGGTGGGTACGCTGAATGCATGCCAGAACAAGGATTGCCGGAAGCACGCTTCACCGTAGAGACCGCCAAGGTCCTTGCCGAGGTGGCGCACAACCGCCAGAAGGACAAGCTCAAGCGTCCGTACCGCGAGCACGTTATGGCGGTCGGTGATGCGCTCGCCGATTTCGACGACGACATCCGGATCGCCGGCTACCTCCACGACATCGCCGAGGACACGCCCATGACACGGCAGGCGCTGCTGGACATGGGCGTCTCGGAACGGGCGGTGGGCATCATCGAACGGGTCACCAAGCGGCTGCACGATAACCCCGACGACTACCAGGCCGGCATCCGTTTCATCGCCGAGGACCATGACGCCACCCTGGTGAAAATCGCCGACAACGCGCACAATTCGCTGCCCGAACGGGTGCAGGCCCTGGCCGAAAAGTGGCCGGAGAGGCCGCCGGTGACACGCTATGCCGACGCCCGTCCGGTGCTGTACGCCGCCGTTCCCGATGAGGAGATCCGGAAGATCCTGGCGAGGGTGAACCCTTGGCTGCTCGAGGAACTGGACGACCGCCTGGACGAAGCGGATGACACCGACTACGAGAATCTCGCCTACGAAGATGCCCCGCTGGTCGAGACCGACGAGACCCCCGAGCCGGACGGCGCACGCAAGGACTAGCCATTGCTCGCCTACGTCCTCACCCGGTATGGAGCGGCAGACGCCATGGAGTTCCGGGACGTCCCCGAACCGCGTCCCGGACCCGGCGAAGTGCGGATCCGGGTGGCTGCCGCCGGGCTCAATCCGGTCGACTACAAGCTGCGCCAGGGAAAGCTGCGGGCCATCAGCGGACACCGGCTTCCCATCATTGCCGGCTGCGAGGTGGCCGGAACGGTGGACGCCGTGGGCCCCGGAACCAGCGGGTTCGAACTCGGGGACCGCGTGTATGCGCGCGTGGACGAGGCCACCCTCGGCGCTTTTGCGGAGCTTGTGTGCGTGCAGCAGGGGCACGTCGCCGCCATGCCGGTGTCGCTGGGGTTCGCCGAAGCGGCGGGACTGCCGCTGGCCGGTCTTACGGCGCTTCAGGCCCTGCGCGACGAACTCTCCGTCCGGGAAGGCACCAGGCTCTTCATCTCCGGTGGCGCGGGCGGCGTCGGAACGCTGGCGATCCAGCTGGCTAAGCACTTCGGTGCTGAGGTGACCACCACGGCGTCCCCCCGCGGCGACGAACTGGTGCGGAGACTGGGCGCGGACCGGGTGATCGACTACACCCGGAATCGCATTGCCGACGAACTCCAGGACTACGACGCCGTGCTGGACCTGGTGGGCGGCGAAACGCTGAAGCAGTCTTTCCGGATCCTCAAGCCCGGAGGCATGGTGGTATCGATCGCCGGAGTCCCCGAGCCGCTGACCGCGCGGAAGGACCTGGCCGCCCCCGGCTGGGTCGTGGCGCTCTTCTGGGCGATCAGCCTTCCGGTCCGGTTGCGGGCAAGGCGGGCGCGCGCACGCTACCGTTACCTTTTCATGCATCCCAGCGCGGATGACCTGCGCTTCCTCGCCACGCTGGTGGATGAGGGCGCGCTTCAGCCTGTCGTTGACAGCGAGTATCCGTTCGGCAGCATCGCCGACGCCTTCGCCGCCCTGGAGCAGGGCCATGCCAAGGGCAAAATCGTGGTCACTCTGCCGGCCGCGCCCCGGTAGCCCCGCGCTCCAGGTCCTCCAATGCGGCAGCCAGCCGCTCAGTGCCGCGGCGCTCATCAATGACGATTGATGCGGCAAGAGCCAGGACAATCACCATCAGGCAGACGGGCACGGAAACCCCGGCTTCGGCGAGGGCAACGGTGCCGGCCAGCACCACCACCACTCCGGCGGCGACGGCGATGACGGTGCGGTCCGCGCAGATCATGACGCTGAACAGCCAAGTCAGGGAGAGTTTGAACAGCGCCACGGGTACGGCAATGCTGGCCACCGCCACGGCGGCGCTGATGTGCGCCTCATGGTCGATGTAGTAGGCCACGACGTGAAGCCCGGCGCCCGTCGCGGCGATGGCAGCGAAGATCGGGATGTGCCCGTAGCCGAAGAAGAATGCGCGGTGCCGCTGGAGGTGCAGGGCCTGGCCGGCGGGCAGGATGAAGTAGAGCCACCACATGCCGAAGGCCAGCGCCGTCCCGCCGAACCCCACCAGCGCCGCATCGACGCTCCAGCCATGGTTGGCCACGATGGCGCGGAGGGTTTCGATCGCGCCGATCAGGCATTCGCCGAGGGCGATGATGGCGAGCAGCCCGTAGCGTTCGGCGATGTGGTGCGCGTGCCACGGGGTCCGCATGGAGCGCTCGGCGACGTAGGGCGTAGCCATTTCCAGCACGTAGAGGGGGACGGTCATCAGGATGGTCGTCAGCAGGTCGGCCTGAATGATCAGCACCGCGATCCAGCCGAGCTGCACCACGCCAAGGTAGGTTGCGTAGCGCCGGCAGGTCTGCCGGCGGGCTGGGTCCTGCTGCCCCGCGCGCAGCCACTGGAATACGAGGGCAAGGCGCATGATCACGTAGCCGCCCACGATCACGGCGTTGTCCACATGGTCGCCCTGCACCAACGAGTGGAACAGCGGCTCGATCCCCATGGCCAGAATGAGCACGCCAAGCAGCTGGATCAGGGTGACCACCCGGAAGACCCAGTCGTCGGTGTCGTAGGCGCTGGCGAACCAGGTGAAGTTGATCCAGGCCCAGATGACGGCGAACATCGCGTAGGAGAAGCCCAGCAGCCCGGCACCGAAGTGGGCTTCCGCGATCTCGTGGGCGAACTGGCTTCCGGCCACTCCGAAGGCAATGACAAACGTCAGGTCGAAGAACAGCTCCAGCGGCGTGGCGGCACGGTGCTGCTCATGAGGGTCGCGGCCGCCCATGCGGGCCATGGCATGCCGGAGGGGATTGTTGGACATGGCTCATAGAGTACCGCCGGGGAGACGGATCGCTCCAGCGCCGCCCGGAGCAGGTCAGGAGGAGACAGGACCCCTGACGGCCGAGGCAGCCCGTGCCCGCCACAGCAGGCCGATGTAGGCCAGATCCAAGGCGCTGCAGAGCGCGCCGACGCCAAGGATCAGGGGCGAATTCCCGTACCAGCCGAAAACCACGGTGGGAGCGAGGGTGCCGATCCACTTCGCCACGGCAATGACGAGCGACTGGCCCCGGCCGCCGCCGCGGGCCACGAACATCGCGATGAAGAGGCCGGACATCAGCAGGTTCTGCAGGAACGCGGCATACCGTGCGGCGTCGTCCCAGCCGAACTCCACCACGAACAGCAGCTGCACGGCGGAGGCCATGGCGCCAAGCAGCAGCGCCCAGCCGATGAAGAGCCGCCGCGTGACCCAGGACGGCAGCTCGGCCCTCCCGAACCTGAGGAACGTGTACACGATGAGGACGTCGGCCAGCCCCCACACAATGTTGAAGACGCCCTGGGCGGTAATCCCGGTGGCCACAGAATGCGAAGCGTGGACCACCTCCCAGGCGAAGTTCAGGCCCAGGGCCGCGGCCGGAATGGCATAGGTGCGGTCCCGGAAGCCAAGCCGGATGGCTTCGGCGTACACCACCGTCCAGGCCAGCCCGCTCACAACGGTCAGGAACAGGATCACGGCTCTCCCCTCCCGTGGCCATTTCGATGGAAGCGTGCCCAGCTAGACGCTAGCCCACGTCTAGCTGGCAGGGAACCGTCGAAATGGCGGCGGGGCAGGCTTACACCCGGCCGAGCGCCTCGATGTCCTCGAGGAAGATCTGGTGCACCTCGTCGCTGACGGTGGTCCGTGTGTCCGCGATGGCGTCGAGGTAGTCCTCCGTGGCGGGGCCCTTCCGGACTGCCTCGCGGACGGCCACGGTGCCACCGGAAGCCAGCCCGCCGTCGTCGTACACCGCTTTCTCCAGCGCGCGCTGGGAGGCGCTGCGGGCGGCGTACTCGATGTCCGCGGGGGAGAAGCCTTCGGTGCGGTCCACCAAAAGCTCCACGTCGACGTCGTCCACCACGGCGGCGGGGATGAAGCGCTGCCACATGGCCTCGCGGGCCTGCCGGTCGGGGAGGCCGATGGGGATGACGTAGTCGAACCGGCCGTGGCGCAGGAACGCGGAGTCCAGGGCGCGGATGAAGTTGGTGGCGCAGACCAGGAGGCGGCCGGGCTGTTCACGGAAGGCCGGGATGATCTTGAGGAGCTCGTTGGTGACGCCCTGCAGCGGCGACGGCGGCTCGCCCGAGCGCTGCGAGGCGATCTCCTCCACCTCGTCGATGAACACCACGGCGTGCTCCAGCTCGGCGATCTCGAGGAACGTCTCGCGCAGCGCGCCGGCCAGGCCCTTGGGGTCGGAGGCCAGCCGGGAGGGGAAGACCTCCACGAACGGCCACTCCAGCCTGGACGCAATCGCCTTGGCGAATGTCGTCTTGCCGGTGCCGGGCGGGCCGAACAACACCACCGCGCGCGGCGGCACCACGCCGAACTCGTCCGCGAGATCCGCCTCGGCGAGGGGCAGCACCAGCCGCCGTTCCAGCAGTTCCTTCTCGCGGCGCATGCCTGCCACGTTCTCCCACAGGTCCCGGGCCAAGATGCGGCCGCCGAGCAGGCCCAGGGGCTCAAGCTCCTGGCGCTGGACCGGGATGGTGCGCTCAAAGTAGCGCAGGTTCTTCTTGAGCATGAACCCCCGGCTCAGGAAGGCCTCCACGCGGGTTTCCGACTCCGGCATGAGCGCGGACAGCTTGTTCAGCCCGTGCGGCGCCATCCGGTTTTCGACGGCGGCCAGCAGGGAGGTTCCGATCCCGCGGCCGCGGTACTCCGGCAGCGTGGCCAGGAAGACGATCCAGCCCTGGTCGTGCGCGGCGCGTCCGACGGCGGCACCCACCACCTGATCGCCCAGCACCGCCACGACGGCATGGTCCTTTTCGCAGGACGCCAGCACTTCGGAGAGCGCGTAGACGGGTTCGACATTCGTGGCCTTCAACGACTCCCAGAGGTGCAGGATGCCGTCCAGGTCCGCTGAGTGGAAATCCCTGATCCGCCAGTTGGTCATGAAGTGTCTCCCGGATGGTTCGTCGCTGAGCCAGTTGAGCCTGTCTGCTGAGCATATGCGAACCGGCCGGTCAGGGGGTTGCGGTGGCGTTGCGTTACGCGGGCCCGGCGTTACGCGGGCCAGTCAGGGTTTGGCGGTGCCGTCGCTTTTGGCCTTGGAGCCCCTCCAGAGGTGGTGTTGGCGGTGGCTTTCCTTCTCATGCATTACCAGGACGGGGCAGTCGGCATGCGCCACGCAGGCCGAGCTAACCGACCCCAGGTGCAGGCCCAGGAATCCGCCGTGGCCCCTGCGTCCAACCACCAGCATTCGCGCCCCGGCGCCGGCCTCCACCAGCTTCTCCGGTGCAGGGCCGCGCACCAGTTCCGTGGTCAGGCCCTCGGGAGCGTCCGACCCAAAGGCCTTGTCGATGGCTTCCGCCAGTATTTTGGCGGCGGAGGCCTCGAACGCGTCGAAGTCCGGGGGCACATACCCGGCGTACATCTCGGGGAAATGCCAGCACGCCACGGCATGAACCCGGGCGTCCAGGGCGGGCGCCACCCGCGCCGCGAAGCGCAGCGCCTCTATGGAGGACTCTGAGCCGTCAACGCCCACAACCACTTTGCCTTCAGCATCCATCACCGTTCTCCTTTGAAATGCGGATCCTCTGATAAGCCGCTTAGAGTCGCTGCGCCGGTTGCAGGTGCATCGGAATTCCCGCCGCGGCGGCGTCCCGGAACCGGGCGTCGATGTGCACCACGTCCCGCCCCGCCCGCTGCAGCAGGCTGGCCGCCACGCCGGCCCGGTATCCGGACGTGCAGTGCACCCAGATCCTGCCCGCCGGCAGCTCGTCCAGGCGTCCCAGCAGTTCGTGCAGCGGCACGTTGACCGCATCCGCCACGTGGGAGGCGGCAAACTCCTCCGTGCGCCGGACGTCCAGCACCGCTTCGCCGGCGGGCTTGTCTGCGACGACGGCGGCCCACCCGGCGCGGGGATAGGAGGCGACCGGGGTCCCCGGCGCGAGTACGTGGGGCTCGGTGCCGAACGCGGCGTCCGGGCGGTCGATGCCGATGCGGGAGAGGTCCCGGATGGCGTTCCGCAGGTCCTTGCGGTCGCCCACGAGCGTCAGCTTCTCTCCCCACGGAAGGACCCAGCCGAGGTACGAACTGAAGCTGGACCCGGACCCGTATTCAAAGCTCACAGTGCCCTGCAGGTGGCTGCTCGCGAACAGCACCCGGCGGCGGAGATCCACCACCCATTCGCCCCTGGCCAGCCGACTGGTGAGTTCAGCGGCATCCAAGGATTCCGGCAGGCTCAGGTCCGCGGGCTCTGGGCCGGTCATGTTGATGGGGGCCATGTGTGCGTAATACGACGGGTAGGCAGAAAGGTTGGCCATCAGTTCGGCCACGAAATGCTCGGGGTCCGGGTCGGTCAGGGCGTGGTTGGTGGCGCGTTGCTCCCGGATGGTGGACGCCGCCGCGCCCGACGCCGGGCCGGTGGAGCAGAAGGACCCGAAGCCGTGGGTCGGGAACAGGGCGGCATCGGGACCGGCCTCGTCAGCCAGCCGGTGCACCGACGCGTACTGGTCCCGGGCCAGCCCGGCAGTGTCAGCGGGGCCGAGGAGGTCCGTGCGGCCCACCGAACCGTAGAGCAGGCTGCCCCCGGAAAAGACCGCCTGGGTGCTCCCGTCCGTGACCACATAGGACAGGTGGGTGTGCGTGTGGCCGGGGGTGGCCACGGCCCTGAGGGAGAACCCGCCGATCTGCACGGACTGTCCGTCGGTGATGGGCTCGCGCTCGAACGCCACGGAATCGGCGGCGTTGACCAGGTACTTTGCGCCGTGCGCTCGGGCCAGGATCAGCCCGCCGGTGAGGTAGTCGTTGTGGACGTGGGTCTCGGCGACGTGGGTGATGTCCACGCCTGCCTGCCGCGCGGCTTCCTCGACGCGGTCCGTGTCCCGCTGGGCGTCGATGACCAGCCCCACGCGGCCGTCATGGACCAGGTAGCTGCGGTCCCCCAGCTGCGGGGTCTCGATGACAACAACGTCCATTGGTCCCGGTCCTTCGACGTTCCGGGGCTCGCACGGCTTCGCACGCCCCCGGATTCCTCCATGGTAGGCCGGTTGGCGGCAGAAGCGGCCGGTCGTGCAGGAAACTCTGGCATTTCTGCACCACTTTGCCGTGCCGCCCGGGTGCAGCGGCCCGGAACCACAGCGCGGGTGCGCCCTGGGCCGTCCGGGAGCGGGCTAAAGCGGTGCAGAAATGCCGGAGTGCACGCCGCCAGGGACAGGAATCAGGCGGCTGGTTTGATGTTCTGGTTCACGTGGAACAGGTTGTCCGGATCGTACTTGGCCTTGACCTGGGCGAGCCGGGCATAGTTGCCCGCGTAATTGTCCTCGATGTTTGGCTGGTCATCGGCGTCGAGGAAATTGACGTAGCCTGCGCCGGCTCCATGCGGATGAAGCTCTGCGTAGTAGTCCCGCACCCACTTGGTGTTCGCCTCGTTGTCGGCGGGATCCTCCCACATGCCGGCAATGGCCACGGCGAAGTTGACGTCCCGGTATGGAAACGCGGTCTCGTCCTGTCCGACCCGGTGGACGGCGCCGTTGATGGGGTAGTAGTGGTTTGCGGTCTGAAGGCTCGGGATGTCTTCCCCGAATTTCTGCGCGACCCTGATGACGTCATCACTCAGCCGGGGCAGGAACTCGGCCTTCCAGTAGGCCTGGAGGCCTTTCGGCAGCATGGGGTCGAAGAGCGTGTTCAGCACCGTGTACGGGAGTGGGCCGACGAACGATCCGGCAACGGGTGCAACATCCAGGAACTGCTGCCACTGCCGCTCGCCCTCGTCGTGAGGGCCCGCCCAGCCACCCACTAGCACTACTACCGGCTTCCCGTGATACTCCTCGGGCAGGAACGGGACCGGCGGGCCCTGGTGGAACCCCAGGAAGAGGCCCATTTCTTCCGGGGCAGTGGCGATGTAGTCCCGGTACAGCTGGGCGACGGCGTCGGCGTGTTCCAGCAGATAGATGACCACGCCGCCGTAGACCACATCAACAGGGTGCAGGTTGAACTCCATCGAGGTCACCACGCCGAAGTTGCCGGTGCCTCCGCGCAGGGCCCAGAAGAGGTCGTCGTTCTCCGTGGGGCTGGTCACGAGGAACTTCCCGTCCGCCGTGACCACGTCAGCGGACTTTAGGTTGTCGCAAGACAGCCCATACTTCCGGGCGAGGTAGCCGATGCCCCCGCCAAGCGTCAGCCCGGCGACGCCCGTCGAACCGATGATGCCGCCCGTGGTGGCGAGTCCGAACACGCTGGTGGCGTGGTTGAAGTCGGCCCACGTGGTTCCGGCTTCGGCCCGAGCCGTGGCGCTGGCCGGATCCACCCGCACGCCGCGGCAGTCCGCAAAGTCGACCACGAGGCCGCCGTCGCAGGTGCCGAATCCCGGCGCGCTGTGGCCACCACCGCGGAGCGCCAGGTCGAGGCCCTCGTCTCGGGCAAAATTCACTGCCGCGATGACGTCCGCCACCTGCGAAACGCGCAGTATGGCTGCCGGACGTTTGTCGATCATGCCGTTGTACACGGCCCGGGCGGCGTTGTAATCAGCGTGGTCGGAACTGATGACCTGGCCCCGCACTTTGTCCTGCAGGGCCTGGAACGAGCCGTTGTCCATGGTGAACTCCAATGCGCACTGATCATGCCTGCATGATCAGGTCAGGGCGCGGCAACTCTCGGCGGCCGTGCCGGACGTTGATTGTGCCTCCGCTGCAGTACCGGATGAGTCGGCGACAGATCCGTGGAGGGGACGTTTCTGTAGTGGCGGAGATCGGATGCACCGGAGCGCCGCGCATGTCCTGGCGCACAACTGCCCCGGCGTGATTGTTTAAACGGTTGCCCGCCGAGCTGCCGGCGGGTGAGACGCCGGTGTCAGCACGCCATTAGGCTGATCGGCTAGACGTAAGCTACGCCCGCGCCTGCCCGGGGTCAAGAAGCAAAACGCCGACGGCGGCGCCTCGGGTTCCGTTGCAAGGGAACCCGAGGCGCCGCCGAGGTGGTTCAGGAAGCTTGGGCTTAAGCGCGAACGGACACTTGGGGCCCTTGGATCCGGGGCCTCAAGTGTCCGTTCGCGCTCAATCGAGGTGGGCTAGATGCGGTTGCTACCGCCTGGGCCCGGGCGGTTTGCGACCACGGGGGACATGCCGGTGAAGCCGTCGCGGGTTTCGGCGATGTCGTGGATTCGTTTGCGGCAGGCGTACCAGCCGGCGACCATGAGGGCGCAGGCCACGAGGGTGACGAGCAGGGTCAGGGGTGAGTCGATGAAGACCATGATGAGCACGCCGACGAGGAAGAGCAGGGAGAGGTAGCCGGTGTAGGGGGCGCCGAACATCCGGAAGGAGGGGCGTTTGAGCCAGCCCTTGTCGGCCCAGCGTTTGAGCTGCATCTGGCACAGGACGATGGTGGCCCAGGTGACGATGATGCCGACGGAGGCGACGTTGAGGACGATTTCGAAGGCCTGGGACGGGACGAGGTAGTTCAGCGGGACGCCGAGGAGGGAGACGCCGGCGGTGATGGCGATGCCGCCGTAGGGGACGCCGGCTTTGTTCATGCGCTGGGCGAATTTGGGGGCGGAGCCGGCGACGGACATGGAGCGCAGGATCCGGCCGGTGGAGTAGAGCCCGGCGTTGAGGGAGGACAGGGCGGCGGTGAGGACAACGAGGTTCATGATGACGTCCA
>NZ_JAGGPM010000026.1 GCF_018613835.1 Arthrobacter sp. ISL-5
TAGGCACGCGGATCCGTGTTGGCCCGTCACGAACATTGGAACAGGATCCGGCGCTAACGGCCCTGGCTCATGTTCGAGGTTCAGGACCAATGCTCGGAAAACGCACGCTTAGACCCCGCTTAGACCGGTGTCGGGAAAGGATCATCTACCGACACCCCGACCCTGCCGGCGACACGCCGCGAAATCCATGTCGAAAACCCGCGCCGGAAATCAATGTCGGCAAACCCTGCGGTACGGGTATTATCGACACATGTTGATCGGATACACACGCGTCTCCACCGCCGACCAAAACCCCGACCACCAAACGGACGCCCTCGCACGCGCCGGCGTCGACCCGGCCAACATTTACCTCGACCACGCCAGCGGCGCCAAAGCCAGCAGGCCCGAGCTCGACAAGGCCCTCGCCTCCGCCAACCGGGCCGGTGACCAGCTCGTCATCACCCGCCTCGACAGACTCGGCCGGTCGGTACTCCACCTCGTCACCCTCGGCGCAGATCTCCGGGAACGTGGTGTGGGATTACGTGTCCTCGAGCAAGGCATCGACACCACGACCGCGGAAGGGCGGGCAATGTTCGGGATGCTCTCCGTCCTCGCCGAACTCCAACGAGAACTCATCATCGCCAACACCCGCGACGGCCTCGCGGCCGCCCGCGCCCGGGGACGAACTGGAGGAAGACGCCCCAAACTCACCCCCGACCAGGCCAACCACGCCCAACAGCTCTACGACGCCGGGGACCACACCGTTCAGCGCATCGCCGATCTGCTTCAGGTCCCGCGCTCCACGATCTACGGCCACCTCAACAAAACAAGCATCGGACGACGCCCCACCGCCGGCACCTCCTGACCAGGCAGAACAGCAGCTCCGACCAGCCTTAGCAGCTTCCTTATTGCACGATTTCGTCCCACTACTGCCCAGGCCCCGTTATCCGGCCCCAACAGGCTTAGCGTGACTTTTCCGAGCATTGGTCCTCAAGCCCCAATCTAGTCCGGCTGCCCCTGACTCACCGCTGAAGCTGACTGCGGCACTGGCGGCGTCGCTTTCCACCGCCGCATGGCCTGGTCAACGGTGATGGGCTGCGCGCTCCGGACCGAATCCCGCCCCTGTAGGAGGGTGTTTCCTGCCAAAGTGCACACTGCAAACGTCTAACGCGTTTCCAAGCAAAAACATCCAGGCCGGCGGCAGGCTTGGTCATCCAAGGTCGGTAGCGTTTCGAGGCCTTAGTGGCCGGATCGCGCAAAAACCGTACGGATCGGTAGGGGTGTTCATCGAAGCCGGGCATCCGCGGTGCCAGGGCATCTACATCGGGCAGTGTCAGTGCCGCGGAGTCCAAAGCTCGCTGCACCAGCCACCACGAAACGCCGAACGAGGAGGCGGCCTCGGCTGCGGCTCTTCCGGATCCGATTACGGCAGTCACCAGGGCGTCACGGAGCCGGCGGGTGGACCGTGCCCGGGGCGGTGCCTTGGCGGTTTCCTGGGGGTGAATGTTCGGCGCGGGCACAGATACTCATCGCAGATGTACCGCGCGTTCAGTGCGGCGGGCACGAACGGTGAACGCGGCTGGACAGGCATAGAAGACCCAGTTGACTCTAAGCCTTGATCCACCGGTGCTGATCGGGGCGCTGTCGGCGGTTTAAACCGAGAATGCCTGTCTTTTCGCGGAAAATGGGGTTTGTCTAGAACACCTTTTCACCGAAAAGAGAGGCATCTCGTAGATGGAACTTTCCCATACCGGGGCCTCCTTGTCAGTTTCCTTCGACGAGCCCAACCTTGTGTCGGCCGCAGGCCTGGTCCCGGTCATGGGACTGGCCCTCGCGGCCGGACTCGGTGACCTCGCCGATGAATGGCTGAGCGTGCCGACCGACAAGGGCGCGAACGCCGGCCGTAAAGTGGCGTCGCTGGTTGCCGGGATGGTTGCCGGCGCGGATTCCATCGATGACATGGCCCTGCTGCGTCACGGTGGCATGGGCAGGCTCTTCAAGGCCTGCTACGCACCGTCGACGTTGGGCTCGTTCCTGCGTTCCTTCACCTTCGGGCACGTCCGCCAGTTGGACGCTGTCGCGTCCCGGTTCCTGAGGAACCTGGCGGCAAAGACCCCGCTGATCGGCGGCAGGGCCGGGGAATACACGCTCGTTGACGTGGACGACACGATCATCGAGGTCCACGGGTACAAAAAGCAGGGCTCGGGTTACGGCTACTCCGGGGTGCGGGGCCTGAACGCGTTGCTGGCCACCGTCAGCACGAAGGACACCGCCCCGGTCATCCTCGCCCAGCGGCTGCGGAAGGGCTCGGCCGGTTCGCCCCGAGGCGCGGCACGGCTGGTCGCCGATACCCTGGCCACCCTCAAACGGATCCATGGCGGGGCCGCCGGGGAGGTGCTGCTGCGCGCGGACTCCGCGTTCTACGGATACGCCACCGTCAATGCAGCTGCCAAGGCCGGCGCCGCGGTTTCCATCACGGCCCGCATGGACCCGGCCATCAGGAAAGCGATCGCGGGAATCGGGGAAGACACATGGCAGCCGATCCAGTACACCGACGCGGTCTTCGACGAAGCGTCGGACCGGTGGATCTCCGCCGCCGAAGTCGCCGAAACACCGTTCTCCGCGTTCAGCTCCCGCAAACAAGGCGAACGCGTCCCCGGGCGCCTGGTCGTCCGCAGGATCCCGGACCTGAACCCGCACGCCGGTGCCGGACAACCGACCATCTTCACTACCTACCGGTTCCACGCGTTCTTCACCACCGGAACCCTGGACACCGTGTCCGCCGACAAAACCCACCGCGGGCACGCGATCATCGAGCAGATCAACGCAGACCTGAAAAGCAGTGCTCTGGCTCATCTACCCTCAGGTGTCTTCACGGCCAACGCGGCCTGGCTGGCCCTGGCCGCCATGGCATTCAACCTCACCCGCGCCGCCCCAACAGCGGCAGGGAACGGGCTGGCGAAGGCCAGAACCGCAACGGTCCGCAGGAAACTGATCAGCGTCCCGGCCCGGATCGCCTCCTCCGCCCGGAAACTGCGCCTCCACCTGCCCGCGGACTGGCCCTGGGAAAACGCATGGACGGACCTGTCCAACCGGATCTTCACTCAACCGGCAAAGACCTGACCAGCCGCCCCTGACCGAAACAACCAAGGACCACAGTGGAACATCACCGGCAGCGGGGCCGGGCAACTGGGCATGCCCCGAACCCGACCCACCCGAACAAACCCAATCCCGGAGTCCTCAACGAGCCCGTCGGTGGATCAAGGCTAAGAGACTGCCTTCACTCCGGCGGCCCCTTAAGCCGTTGAGACGACCGCAGAGACAGCCGCCGCTCCCGTGGCTCGCTTTTTCGACAGTCTCCGGATATCAAGTCTTCAGCCTGCAGCGGGGATCCGTTGGTAGCTGGCAGAACCAGATCTAAGTCGCCCTAGTCAAATCAGTAACCCTCCCATATGATACTGAGACAGACACGATCGTACTCTGAAAAGTACTAAAGGGCGCACCTGCCCATCCCGCGACCGCTTTCATACGCGCCCACCGGCCTAAGCGTAGGCAGATCGCAAGACGAATTCACGCGTAAAGAGACATGGCAAGGCCGCTATCTGGTCGGCTCAGTGACTTTTGCAGATAACGAGGAGAGGCCAAATGAAGCATGTTTATGAACAGAACGTGAGCCTTGATATGCGGGACGGGGTGTCGCTGGTGGCTGACATTTGGCGCCCCTTAGAGGGCAAGGCGCCTGCGCTCCTTGTCCGGACACCCTATGGCAAACGAGCGGGATGGAGTTACGGCGGCCCTGGTTTGACACATCCGAGCCTCCTGGCCCTGGTGAACGCTGGCTACGCCATCGTGCTTCAGGATGTGCGTGGCACATACGCCTCTGAGGGCAAGTTTGAGCCCAAGGTGAACGAGATCTCCGACGGCCAAGACACCGTGGCATGGATCATAAGGCAGCAATGGTCGGACGGCAACGTGGGTATGTATGGTGCGTCCTACCTTGGTATGACTCAGTGGGCTTTGGCAATCAAGGAGACACCGGGCCTTAAAGCCATTGCTCCGATTACGGCAGCTGCAGATTGGTACTCGGAGCTTTGGTACTCAACGGGAGGCGCATTGTCGTTGAGCTTGGTCACCTCGTGGAACGCGGAAATGTACGCTGCCGAGGAGCGACGTGAGCTGGTCAGCGGAAAACCTGCGGATTCCAGTACCCTGCTGCGGCTAGAAAAGGCGCTATTGGACCCGCTCTCACTCAACCATGACACGCCAATAGCCGATTTACCGGTGATCGGCACGGGACGGTGGGTTGACGACTGGTTGGCTCACCCCGATCTCGACGATTACTGGGCGGCTCAGGACTGGTCGCCCCTGCTCGGCTCGGTGGCTGTTCCGGTCTTAGCCACTGGCGGCTGGTACGATCTCAAGATTCACGGGACGGTTGCTGACTTCGTGCGGGTCCGCACGCAAGGTTCGACGGAGATTGCACGCGAGGGCTCCCGTCTAATAATCGGACCATGGGAGCACGACAGTTTCACGGGGCAGTTCGCAGATCGGCACTTTGGGGTCTTTGGTTTCGGTGATCTGACCGAAGCGCACATCGCTTTCTTCGACCAGACTCTCCGTAACCTGGCACCTGGCACCCCCGCCCCCCGGGTTCGGATCTTCGTTATGGGGATTGACCAGTGGCGAGACGAACAGGACTGGCCTCTACCTGACACGTGCTACACCGACTATCACCTGCACAGCGGCGGGTCGGCCAACACCCGGACCGGCGATGGCACGCTCAGCGCTGAGCCGTCCTCGACGAAGGCCTACGACGAATTCCGATACGACCCCCGCGATCCGGTGCCCACCGCCGGAGGCGCCCTTCTACCGAGCGTGGGGGGAATGATTGGGCCTGTGGATCAGCGAGTGGTAGACAGCCGCGGCGACGTTCTCTGCTACACAGGTCCCGTCCTCGACGAGCCGATTGAGGTCACAGGGCATGTCGAGCTCAAGATCTTCGTCTCCTCCAGTGCGGTGGACACCGACATCACGGCCAAGCTCGTGGACGTCTTCCCGGACGGACGTGCCATTAACCTTTGCGATGGGATCCTTAGACTGCGCTATCGCAACGACCTATCTCGTCCAAAAACACTGTCCCCTGGTGAAATTTACGAGGTGACCGTACCGATGTCGGTGACCTCCAATGTGTTCCTGCCCGGTCACCGCATCCGACTGGACATCTCCAGCAGCAATTTTCCTCGCTACGACCGCAACACGAACACCGGCGGCTTCATCGGGCAGGAATCCGTCGATGAAGCGGTAGTTGCCACTAACCGAATCCTGCATGGACCAGAGCACCCCAGCCGGCTCGTCCTGCCCGTCATCCGACGCTAAGCAGACGCGGATACTCAATCAATTCAGTTACCAGGGAACACCCCTGAGGCACCATCCTGAAACTACAGTCTGGAACATAATGTCTAATCTTGAACTGCCCTCATCCGGAACGACTGACCGCCCAGCGCTGGCGGAATCTGTCCTTAGCTTTCGGAAGGCTCTCGGCCTGGGCGTTGCCTACCTAGCCGTTGGGCCGAACCTGATTTTCGCACCCACAGTATTCGGGTTGGCAGCCGGGTCAGGATCTTCGCTGGCCCTTTTGCTGACAGTGCCGCTAATCGGTTGCCTTGTCTTCGCCATCAGCTATTTTGCACGGCGCTTCGTCGTGACCGGCTCCTTAATGTCCTACATGGGCGATGCGATCGGAATCAAGTCCAGGGATCTGACCGGCATCAGTCTGCTTCTAGGGTATGTGCTCGCTATCCCAGCGACGGCAATAATTCTGCTGACCTTCGTCCAGGGCTTGATCGCTGACCTCGGACTCGGGTTGCTAACTGATACCACTTCCCAGCTACTTGTATGTCTTGGCTTGGTAGCCGTCGCCGCAGCTGTTTCCGCAGTAGGGGTCAACTTCTCGGTCAAATTTGCCGTTGCTTTGTCTTTTATAGGCGTGCCATTAGCGGCACTTCTAATCGCCGGGGTCATTGCCAATGGAGGGTTGAACATCAACGACCAAATAGCCATGAACGGAGTTGACCTCACGGGGATTATCAACGGTGTCGTCCTAGTTGTTGTGGCGTTCGCGGGATTCGAAGGAATCACTGCTCTAGCGAAAGAAACACGCGATCCGGAGCGCAACGTGCCACGACTACTCATCGTAATGATGGCGATCGCGCTGGGTGCCATGTTTGTCTCGCTGGTTACACTCACGCCTGTATTTATGAGCCATCTTGATGATTTCAACTCGGGTAAGTCATTTGTGTCCATTCTGTGCGACGCTGCCGGGATGCAGTGGCTAGCCTTGCCGCTTGATCTAACGATGACCGCCGCATACATGGCTTCGCTCGTGGCCGTGTGCAATGACTCTTCCCGCGTGGTTGCCACTGCAGGAGTTGATGGCATCTTGCCCCGCGCCTTGAGCAAGATCAATGCGCGAACGAAGACCCCCCTCCGGGCTCTCGTGGCTGTCGTGCTTGTTGGCGCACTGGTTCTCATCCTTGCAGAAGCAGCGCTCGGGGCAGGCCCCATCGATCTGCTGGTGAACATTCTCCCGTCCATCGGCTACCTATGGCTTCTCCCATACGCCGCCATTTGCATTGCCCTCGTCATTTATGCGATCCGTAGCACGAACCTCGGAGGCGCAACAGTCGGAATTATTGGCGCTGCATCAATTGTTTTCGTGACCATCTGGAGCGCCACACATGCTCAAGGAATCGTCGCTCAAGTCAGTCCGTACGTCGTTTACGGCGCCGTCTTCATTCTTTTCTTTTTGAAGATGATTCGCGATCGGACTTTACGAGTAGGCTCTTCTCCCAAGACAAAAGTCGCTGCCTGACGCTTACTCGGCGAAAACGGCTGGGTGTCCGGGGTCGCTGTGATCGGGGTGGATCAGCATGTCTGGCGGCACACCCGGCGCGGGGACAAGTACATCACCGTGATCATTGACCCCGGCCCGGTCCGTGACAGGACCGGGCCGGGGTCATTGCTGGACATGGGGGTTGAGTAGTATCCGTGCAGCCATTGGCGCTAAGCGCTTTGTGAGTGTCAGGCCCGTACAATGCTGGTGTCTCGTGCGAGAGCGGCGAGTGGTATCTGGACTTCGACGTGAAGTCGGAGACTCCGCCACCGTTCGTCGCCGTCCATGACACTTGCTACAGGGCGGCGCTCTCGCGACCGGCGAGGGCTTGTTGGTGACGGTAAAGAGTGGCACGACTCCATCCGACGAGCCGCGCTGCGTCTTCGGCTGTGCGGCCCTTCGGGCGGGCGTCGGCGGCGATGGCGAGCTTGTCGGTGATCACCGCCGGATCGGACAGCGGACGGCCAAAGCGAGTGCCGTTCTGCCGAGCGGTCGCGATGCCGGCGTTCACGCGCTCTACGATCAGTTCGCGTTCGTACTCGGCGAGGGTGGCGAGCATGTTCAGCATCAGCCGGCCCGTCGATGTGGTCGGATCGATGCCATCAGAGATGGAGCGGACATGAATGCCCCGCTCGCGCAGCAGGTTCACCGTGTTCAGCACATCGATTAGAGAGCGGCCGAGGCGGTCGACCCGCCAGACGACGACGGTGTCACCGGGTTCTGCGTGCTCGAGTAACTTCCTCATACCTCGACGCTCAACCGCAGTCTTACTCCCGGATGTGACATCGGCGAACACGTCGCGTTTTTGAACGCCGGCTGAAACGAGCGCATCGAGCTGCAGTTGCGCATTTTGACTCGATGTGCTCACGCGGGTGTATCCAAGAAGTCTCACTCGCCCATTGTGACTCACAAACCCCTCACCGTCACCAATCTGAGACAGTATCTGGGGAGACGCATTTCCGAGACACTAGTGCCCTCAGAACCACGCGGACCGAAGACAGCGACGGCGCCAGCAATCAGCCGTCTCGAAAAGCTACTGCGAAGGCGATATAGATGCCGAAAAGGATGCCGGCGGCAAGACCAGCTCCCAGCGTCTGCCCAATGATGAACATCGTGGCGTCCTGTGCGAGAACGATCACGCCCATCCCGGTGGCCATAAGGACAGCAGCAAGGACAAAGAGTGGTTTGCGCCGCCCGGTCTTGTCGCTGACCCAGCCTGCCAAGGGGGCAACGAATAGCGCGACGAGGCCGCTGAGCAGGAAGGTGACGAAGAGAGTCCCTGGCAGGTCAGCCTCGGCAATCTTGATCTGGTCCTGCAGGTAGTACACCGCGTATGTTGCCATGACCCCCAGGCCAAGATTGATCAGGAAGAACGCGAGCAGGAACCAGGCAAAGTCCGGGGATTTGCGCGGGTTGATGTAGAAGCTGCCTGCGAACTCCTTGAGGGTGAAGGGGGCGCGTTCGCCTGCGGCTGGCTTGTCGTCCTTCATCAGGGCAACCAGGGCGAGCCCGAAGACGATGGCGATGGCTACCGGGAGCCCGATTTGCGCGAGGATGCTCGTGGGAAACGCCTGGATGAAAAAGATTCCCACCACGGTGGACGCGGCGGAGGCCGTGCCGGAGAGTGCCCCGACGAGGCCGTGCTGGGATTCGGGGATCCGGTCCGCAACGATGGCGAGCGTCGCTGCGATTGCGGCGTTGATAAAGGCCTGCATGAGAACCCATCCGAGGATCAACATCGGTATTGAGTCGCTCAGGCCGATAACCGCCGCGCCGACGGTCGTACCGGCGAGGCCGACTACGATCCACGGGCGGCGGCGGCCGAACCTGCTCCTGGTGCGGTCACTGAGCCGGCCGAAGAAGGGATTGGCGAGTACCGCAACCAGCGTCCCAATGCCGGCGACCAGGGAGTACGTCGTGGTCTTGTTTACGGGATCGAGCTCGGCGATGCGTAGTGCCACCGTAATAGTAGCCGGGAGGTTGATCGCCATCCAGATGCCGAACATCGCCAGCGCATATACGCCGATGAACAGTGCCCCGACGCGGGGAAGTGCTTCGGGAGCGGCGGATGCCGCGCCCTCAAAGGTTGTGGCGAGCGGGGATTCCGACTCGGGAGGGGTTGCAGTCACAGGGAAGACGTCCTTGGCTTGTCTAACTAAAACGTTACCGGTAGCGTTACCGGTACTGGTGTTGCTAAGGTAAACCCGCAGTCCCCTGAATGTCAACGCTCGCTGTAGGAGGTGCAGGATGACACGTCGAGTAACGCTCATGGATGTCTCAAAACAGGCTGGAGTCGGCGTGGCAACTGTGTCACGGGCCCTGGCGGCGGAACCGCACCGGGATGTCAGCCCCGCGACCCGCGAACGAATCCGCAGGATCGCCGACGATCTTGGCTATCGGCCCTCACTCGCGGCCAGGGCGTTACGGACCGGCGAATACCGGGCTCTGAGTGTCATCGTTCCGGACTTCGAATGGGGCTGGTGGGAGCCGGTAGTCCGTAGCGCGTACAACGCCGCCGAAGAGCATGGCTACCACCTCCTCGTGCATCCGGTTGGCGAACGCAGGGGCGGAGCTGCCGGTACTATCTCGGCTCTTAGCAACGTGCCCACTGATGGAGTGATAGTTCTCGGATTCAGCGCGAGCCGGGAAGTGCAAAACGCCGCTGCTGCGCTTCGTCTACCGGTCGTATCCGTAGACGACACGGAGGCTAATCCGATACTCCCGACCGTATCGGTAGACAATCGAGCAGGTGGTCGGATGGCAACCGAACACCTGCTCTCCCAAGGCCGGCAAAGGCTCGCATATGTCGGAAACACGTGGGCGGGTAACTTCGTTGATCAGCGAATTCAAGGATTTAGAGACGCTCACGACTCCGCGGGTATCGAAGTCAATGACCGGCTAATCCTCAGGTGTGAGAACCCGTGGGACGATCCACCGTTCACCTTCAAGGAGCTCGACGAACTCCTCGCAGACGGCGTGCGCATCGACGGGATGTTCTGCGAGTACGACCGGATGGCAGGTCCTGCATTACGGTCACTGCGCAGGGCAGGATTGACCGTGCCGGGCGATGTTGCCGTGGTCGGCTACGACGACGAGGAATGGGCTAAGCTAACAGATCCTCCGCTGACCACCATCCGGCAGCCCTACGAAGAACTCGGTGCTCTCGCGGTATCACTCGCGATTCAAGCCCAGACCCGGCCCGTGGCCGCAGAGCGGCGAACGGTCGTCCCCACTCTTCGTAAACGTCAGTCTGCATAGATCTCCCAGCACCTCTTCACCGAAGGAACCATCCAATGAACAAGACCACCAAAGGGTGGCTGCTTCTGGCTGCCGCCATCCTGGCAGAAGTGACTGGATCACTGTCCCTCAAGGGTGCGCTCGAACACCCTACCCTGTACGTCGTAGTAGCCGCTGGCTACCTCGGCGCATTCGCCCTGCTCGCCGTCGTGCTCCGTGCCGGCATTGGGCTCGGTGTCGCCTACGGCATCTGGGGAGCAAGCGGCGTAGCGCTTACCGCGATCGGCTCGCTCGCCATCTTCGGTGAGCCGCTCACCTTCCTCATGGGTATCGGCATCGTCGTCATCATCGCCGGGGTCCTATGCGTCGAACTCGGAGCTCAAGCCGCACACAAAAAAGCCGAGTCCGCGTAATGGCCTACCTGTTCCTCACCGGCGCAATCATCTTCGAAGTCGCCGGCACCGTTAGCCTTCGCCTCGCTGTCGACAAAAAACGCTGGTATGGCGGCGTAGCCGTCGGCTACCTCGTCGCCTTCATGATGCTCACCCTCACCCTCGCCAACGGTCTTCCCCTGGGCGTTTCCTACGGTATCTGGGCAGCAGCAGGCGTTGCCCTCACAGCCATCATCTCCAAATTCCTGTTCGAAGAACCCCTCACCTGGCTAATGGGCCTTGGAATAATCCTCGTAATCGGCGGCGTCCTGCTCGTCGAACTCGGCACAGCTCATTAACAAGACCCCCGCAGAAGCCAGCCGGTAGCAGCCAGACCGGGACAGATCACTGATGAACCTACGCCCGATGAAGGATTGCTAGCGGGGCACCACGGGTGACATATAACGCTGCGAAAACGCCGCCACTTATCGCTGTTATCCACACCCCCGGCCGCCGTGCGGTGCTGCTGAGGACGGGTCGTGCCTTGCCCGGTCCGGTGTCTCGAAAAGCTGTTGTATTTCAAGACGTGGTCGAGGTCGACGGCGATGACCACGCTGTGGGGCATTTTTATTCTGGATTGTGGCCTCAAGGAGGTGTTTTGTCCACCAGCGCTGCGGGTCTGAGTAGCCGGAAGGCGCCTTCGGGCAGTTCCCCGTTCAAGACAGCGTCGCCACGGTGGACCAGTTCGGCGGAGGGGACGTCGAGGCAGGTCAGAGCGCACAAAGGTGATTGCTCGCGCGGCCCTTCCTAGTCCATCCATTCAAAGGGCTGACAGGGCAGCCCAGGCGCCCCTCTTCGAGCGGAGTGCCTGATACGGGGAGTCGAGAATCCCCGCGACAAGGCGCCCAGCAGCTTCCCTCGGCTATTTCAGTGCATCGGAGGCGGTCAGGTCGTGTCGGCATGGCGTCGAAGCGGCATACCCCTACCGGGAGTTGCAGGGTTGGAGATTAGGGCCCGAGCGCCCCAAAGGTGGCGCTGAGGATCTCCTGCAGGCCCTGCATCTCGTCGGTCTCGGCCCAGGTTGCCAGGGCGACATCGAAGGCGCAGAGGCTGGCCTGGACGATTACCTTCGCTCGTAGGAGAGCGTGGTTACCGTGGAGCCGCTGGGCGACAATAGGGGTCAGGATTTCAGCCCACTGCAGGTGCTTCTCGAAGTTGCGCGCGCGGAGTGAGGGTGTGCTCGAGAGTAGCCGGATCGCGATCTTGTCACGGTCGGTCTGCTCGCGGGTGCTGAGCATCGTGGCGTACGCGGCATACAGCGACTCGATGGCGCGCTCGTCAGTCGTTCGGGCTGCGAACGCTTCGGCCACGCGCTCCCCGTAGTCGGCGAGGGTACCGATGACCATGTCCTCTTTCGCGGGGAAGTACCGGTGCACACTCCTCGCGGACACACCGGCAGCTGCTGCGACCTGCTCGACGGTCACGCCCTCGAAACCGCGTTCGGCGAAAAGGTCGACCGCCACATCGGAAAGTCGTTGCCTGACCACGTCGCGAGTGACGGCGCGGAGTCCTCCACGTGGGGTGTCTTGATGGCTCATGGAGACATTCTACATCTGACAGATATGTCGGACTCTGACAGATGTGGCATAATATGACTATCTGCCTCGGGAAAGGTTTTCACATGAAGAGACGCACCCTCGGCCAGCAAGGGCTGGCCACCTCTGCCATCGGCTACGGCGCGATGGATACTGCCCTCGGGAACGGCGCGGACTACGACGCCGCGTCGATCTCTGCGATACGCAGCGCTCACGAAGCCGGCGTCACACATTTCGATACCGCCGAGCTCTACGGTTGGGGCAAGAGTGAGCGGGTGCTCGGCGAAGCCCTCGCCCCGATCCGCGACGAGGTGACGATCGCAACGAAATTCGGATTCACGCCGGCATTCACCCCGAACTCGCGCCTGGACCACGTGCGGGACGTGGTGGACAACAGCCTCCGACGCCTCGGCGTCGATACCATCGACGTGCTCTACCAGCACATCCACGACCCGGCAGTTCCCATCGAGGACGTCGTGGGACTGATGGCGGAGTTCGTGGACGCCGGGAAGGTGAAGTACCTGGGCCTGTCCAACACCAGTGCCGAGAACATCCGGAAGGCCCACGCCGTCCACCCGATCAGCGTCGTGCAGACCTCTTACTCGATCTTCGACCGCCAGTCCGAGACGCTGTTCGAAGTGCTTGAGGAGCTCGGGATCGGCCTGATCGCCTACCGCCCCCTGGCTAGAGGATTTCTCACCGGCGCCGTAAAGCCCCTCGAGGGCTACCCGGCCGGTGACTTCCGCCGCAACAACCCCTGGTGGGCACCCGGCAACTTCGAAGCGAACCTCGCGATCGCCGAGGAGCTGCAGGTTCTCGCGGACAGGCGGGGAGTGACGTTGTCGCAACTGTCCCTCGCTTGGCTGCTCGCCCGCAAGCCCTACATTGTCCCCATCCCCGGCTCCCGAGGCCCGGTGCGAGTGACCGAAAACTCGGCGGCCTCCGAGTTCATCCTGACACCCGACGACCTCGCCCAGATCGAGCGGATCGCACCCCGCGGAGCCCACGTCTAACGCTGAACCTCATGGGTCACGACAGCAGAACCCGGCGCCACGAACACCCGCCTGGCACGGCTTTTCCCAAACAGCTTCCCACTATCTGCCGGACCCGAGCACCGGGAATATTCTGTCAGACTCTGACGTTCCAGACTTAGACTGCCAATACGGCGCCCCAATGACCTGATCGCGCTACGCATCACTACAGAGAAGAAAAGACACACCATGAAGACACGCACACTCGGCCAGCAAGGCCTCACGACCTCCGCCCTCGGCTACGGATCGATGGGAATCTCCTCGTTCTACGGACCAGGGGAGGAGCACGAGGGCATCGCTGCGATCCAGAAAGCGTACGAGCTCGGCGTCACGTTCTTCGACACAGCCGAGATGTATGGCTGGGGCGAGAACGAGAAGATCGTCGGCCGAGCCGTCAAGAGCTTCCGCGACGACGTGGTCATCGCCACCAAGTTCGGATTCACGCCCGAATTCGGTCTCGACAGCCGCCCCGAGCACATCCGTGAGGTCGTCGAGAATAGCCTCCGCTACCTCGGCATGGATCACATCGATGTCCTCTACCAGCACCGTCCCGACCCCAACGTCCCCATCGAGGAGGTCGCCGGGACCGTGAAGGAACTTATCGACGCCGGCAAGGTGAAGTATTTCGGCCTCAGCGAAGCCGGCCCCGACACGATGCGCCGCGCGCACGCGGTGCAGCCGGTCTCGGTCCTGCAGACCGAGTACTCCCTCTTCGATCGCGAAGTCGAGGTCCTGTTCCCGGTCCTTGACGAGCTCGGTATCGGCTTCGTGCCCTACTCCCCTTTGGGGCGCGGGTTCCTCACCGGCACGGCGAAGCCGGGAGCCGAGTACGACCAGAGCGATATGCGCCATAGTGCAGCCCGTTGGCAGCCCGGCAACTTCGAGAAGAACCTCGACGCCACCCGCCAGCTGAGCGAACTGGCCGCCTCCAAGGGCGCGACAGTCGCGCAGCTCGCGCTTGCCTGGCTGCTTGCGCAGGGCGAGCACATCGTCCCGATCCCGGGCACCCGCAGCGCCACTCGCGTCCGGGAGAACGTCGGCGCCGCCGACCTTATTCTCACTTCGGCGGATCTCGACCGCGTGAAGGAGATCCTCCCCACCGGTGGTTTCGGCTCCCGGTTCCCCGCCGGTATGAGCGCCGAATGGCAGTAACCATCTGACGAGGCGCAGAAGGCACAGGCACGCTCCGTTCGCCGCGAATCCTCAGCTGAGAATAATTGGCCGACATCAACGAACACCTGACAAAGGAGTGCCACCGTGAACATCCGCATCACTCTTCCCAACGGCGAAGCGACGGGCGAGATCATTGATTCGCCCGCTGGTCGAGAACTCTCCAGCGCGCTCCCGCTCACGCTCACTATGGGAGACCTCTTCGAGCGCGAGAAGATGGGCCCCTTGCCCAGGGCCCTCGCGAACGTCGCCGGCACCGTCGAGGCGTACACCGTCGGCCAGATCGCCTACTGGGCCCCGAGCCAGGACATCGTCTTCTTCTACGCCGACACCGGGGATCTCTCAATCCCCGGGCCGGGCATCGTTCACCTGGGCACCATCACCACTGGCCTGGACCTGATCGCCGCCGCCGGTGATCCCTTCACCATGACCATCGAGAAGGCCTGACCAGAACCTGCTCCGGGACGAAAGCGATCCCGTACCCTTCCGCCATTTGATGGAAGAGTGCGGGATCGGTGTTCATCTACTCAGGTGGCGGCGAGAACGACGACATTCTTCCCAGGTCGCCGTTCGCCCTCGAAGGCGCGATGGGCGGTTGCCACCTCGTCGAGTCCCGAATACACGCCCGCGATGACGATCTTCAAGGTCCCGGCCTCGATCGCCGCGAGGTAGCGGGCGAGTGCGTCTGTGGGGAGGTCCGAGGCGCGGCCTGCGTAGCTGGTGAGGTGGACACCGTTGGGAATCTCGAACGGGGAGAACTGCGCAATAGTCCACTCGTCGGCGAGAGAGCCGATAAAACACACTGTCCCGCCGGCGCGGATGAGGGCGAGCATTGCAGGCAGAGAGTGTGCGCTGACGAACTCGAGAACCCCATCGACTCCCGTCGGAGCAATTTCGGCCACCGTTTCCGAAAGTCGCTCGTCGTCGATCAGGGCGTAGTCGGCGCCGACGCGTTTCAACAAATCGATGCTAGCCGGAGCGCGGGTGGTCGCGATGACCGTTGCACCGAGCTGGTGGGCGATCGCGATCGCGGTGAGCCCTACGGTGGAGGTGCCACCGTGGATGAGGATGCGCTGTCCGGCCGCCAGCCGCAGCCCGGTGGTGATCGCCCCGTGCGCGGTTTGCAGCATCTCTGGGAGCGCGCCGACGACATCCCATCCCAGGTCCGTGTCGAACGGGATCACGTTCGCTGCGTCGACGACGGTGTACTCGGCGTAGCTGCCGTCGATGGTTCGGCCGAGACCACCCATTAGGGAGGCGACTTTCTGCCCGGGAGCGAGGTGGACGCCGTCGCCGACGGCGTCCACGACACCGACGGCTTCGATGCCCAAGATCCGGGGCAAGGAGAAGTCGGGACCGGATTCACCCTTGCGGCTCGTCACCTCGGACTCGTTGACCCCGAACGCCATCACGTGAATACGCACCCATCCCGGGCGCACTTCGGGGATCGGTACGTCACTGACGATGAGGCCGTCGATGTCGACGGGGCCCGTGAGCCGGATTGCGCGCATCGTCTCAGGCATGGTTCTGCTCCTTTTCGTGGAATGGGTGACCCGGTGCGGGGAGGTTGACGAGGGCTTCGAAGGCTTGGCGCACGGTGAGTTCATCGAGTGCAGTGTCCGGATGCGCCAGGCGGTGGCTCCACCAGCCCCAGAGCAGGGCATTGATGGCAAGCGCCGTGCTATTCGGGAGGACGCGGTGGAGCATCACAAGGGAGTCGTCTTCAACTGCTTGAAGGACGTCGGCGACCTTCGGGTTTCGTGCGCCGTAGTGGCGTATCTCCGCATACAGGCGGATATCGTCGAGAGTCGGGCTCGTCGCACCGATCGTCGCGTCGACAAGCGCGTCAACGACGTCGTCCCGGGTTTGTGCCTCACGGAGTGGGTCCGCGTAGCGGGGTTCGAGATCGCTGCGGGTCGTGTCGAGCGCACTAAGGATGAGCCCCTCGAGGGTGGGGAAGTAGTACGTCATGGATCCCAGCGGCACTCCGGCGTGCGCGGCGATTCCCCGATACGAGGCCGCCTCCATGCCACCGGCCCTGATCACGTCCAGCGTCGCTTGCAGGATCCGGGCGCGACGTCCGGGGTCGTTCGGTTTCCCTCGGCGCATGTTCTTCTCCCATGTCTGAGCTAGTGCGTACACTTGTACCTAGCTTAGTGCGTACGCAAGTACATACCGGTTTTCAATCTAGTCCAGGAGGGGCGCCGTATGGATGGCGAAAAACTGCAGGAGCATGCTCGGGCACGATCCCAGGAGCTCCCCGGCGCGAATCTGGAGCACCCGTTCGGGCCCGACTGGGAGGTCTTCAAGGTGCGGGACAAGGTTTTCATGCTGCTCACCGAGGTGACCGGGGAGCCGATCGTCATCTTGAAAACGGACCCAGCGGACGGGATGGCGCTTCGCGAGCAGCACGCCGATATCACCCCCGGATACCACATGAACAAGAAGCACTGGATCACACTGCACCCCTCCGGCGACCTGCAGAAACAGATGATCGACGACCTGGTCACAGAGTCGTACCTGCTCGTCGTTGAGAATCTGCCGCTCGCGAAGCGGCCGGTCGACCCTGCCACGTTCGGACGGGATACGCGGTGACGCTCTCCGGTGACATGCTGCAACAGATCGCCCGTCGTGCCGCGGCCGCCCTGGAGGACGTCAGCAATGGCCGGCCGTTCACTCCGCACTTGGATGTGTGGAAGGTGCGTGACAAGGTGTTCCTCATTATCACCGAGGACGAGCCGGATCAGCAGATCATCACGGTCAAGATCGACCCGCATCACGGTGACGCGCTCCGCCGGGACCACGACTCGATCACCGTCGGGCATTACCTGCACAAACAGCACTGGATCTCCGTCGGACCCGGACCCGGCGTCACAAGGCGGTTCGTTGAGAACCTGGTGCAGGACTCCTACGACCTCGCCTCGAGCCGCCAAACCGGGGAGCGATCGTGAGCGAGCAACCGCCGTCGCTGTTCGAGATGGACGATTCCTCACGGCCCCTCGCCGATCGACTGCGCCCGCGCACCCTGGCCGACGTCGTGGGCCAGGACCATCTCCTTGCCGCAGATGCGCCAATCGGGCGCATGGTCGGCGCGCAACGACTCGTGTCGATGATCCTGTGGGGCCCTCCCGGCTGCGGGAAGACGACCATCGCGCGACTCCTCGCAGAGCAAACCAACCTGGCGTTCGAACCGCTCTCGGCCACGTTCTCCGGTGTCGCGGACCTCAGGAAGGTGTTCCAGACAGCCCAGCGCCGGCGGGAGATCGGGCAGGGAACACTGCTCTTCGTCGACGAGATTCACCGCTTCAACCGCGCCCAACAGGACTCGTTCCTGCCCTACGTCGAAGACGGCACGATTGTCCTCGTCGGCGCAACCACCGAGAACCCAAGCTTCGAACTCAACGGCGCACTGCTGTCCCGATGCCAGGTATTCGTCCTCAAACGCCTCGACGATGTAGCGCTCAGCACCCTCATGAATCGCGCCGAAGACATCCTCGGCGCACCGTTGCCACTGGACGAGAATGCCCGGCAGGCACTCATCGCGATGGCAGACGGAGACGGAAGGTACCTGCTGAACATGATCGAGCAGGTACAGCACCTAGCCGAACCCGTTGACTCAGCCACACTCGCTGCCGCGGTGCAGAAACGCGCACCGTTATACGACAAATCGCAAGAGGGCCACTACAACCTCATCTCCGCGCTCCACAAATCGATGCGCGGCTCTGACCCGGACGCAGCCCTGTACTGGCTGGCGCGCATGCTCGACGGCGGAGAGGACCCGCTGTTCATCGCCCGCCGGATCACCCGATTCGCCACCGAGGACATCGGCATGGCCGATCCGAACGCCATCCAGCAAGCCCTCGCGGCCTGGGACGTGTACGAACGACTCGGCTCCCCGGAAGGGGAACTCGCGATCGCGCAAGCCGTGCTCTATCTCGCGACGGCCCCGAAGTCCATCGGCGTGTACCGAGGCTTCAACAAAGCCCACGCTGCGGCGAAACGCACCGGGTCGCTGATGCCGCCTGCGCACATCCTCAATGCCCCCACCCGGTTAATGAAGGACCTCGGCTACGGCAAGGGCTATCAGTACGACCCCGACACAGACACCGGGTTCTCCGGCGCCGACTACTTCCCCGACGGCATGCCCCGGCAGACCTTCTACGAACCCACCGCCAACGGGTATGAACGCGCCATCACCGAACGCCTCCAGCTCTGGGCGCAACAACGCTCCGCCAGCCCAGGCGCTTCTACCGGCAACAACTCCACAACCCCCTAAACCGACTGAGCTCTGGAAAGGACTCACCCATGACCGACACCACCGGCACCTTTACAAATGAACACGCAGTTCGCTCGTGGCTTGGCATTCCCTACGCCACCGCCGAACGCTTCCGCCGCCCCAGCCTGCTTCCCTTCAACCCCGACCTGCCCTACGACCAGAAAGGGCCTGCACCGCTTCAAGCCGGGGACACCAGTTGGCTCGAAGCCGACAACGGCTTCAGCGAGGACTGCCTGAACCTCAACGTCTGGGCGCCCGAAGACTCAGGCGACAAGCCGCTTCCCGTGATCGTCTACATCTTCGGCGGCGGATGGATGCTTGGCGCGAACACGCAGACCACCTCGAACGCGTCCGGCCTCGCCGCAACGGGACGAGCGGTCGGAGTTTCCATCAACTATCGGCTCGGAGCGTTCGGATGGCTGTCCCTTTCCCACTACGGCGGCGCACTCGCAGAGGCCACCAACCTCGGCCTGCAGGACATCATCGCCGCGCTGCAGTGGGTCCGCGAGAACATCGCCCGATTCGGCGGCGACCCCGACAACGTCACCGTCACCGGCCACAGCGCCGGCGCATACTCCACCCTCAGCCTCCTCGCCGCACCCTCCGCCGACGGCCTCTACCACCACCTCGCCGCATTCTCCGGCATGCCAGCACGCCAGGTGCCGGCATGGGGAGCAGAAGAACGCGCCCAGGCGGTCCTCACCGGACTCGGATTGCAGGACGACCCCGAGCAGCTGCTGAACGTCGACGCGAAGCTGCTGGCCGAGGCGATGGCTGCGACGCAGTCCGCAGACCCTGGGGCCGCGCACGGCGTGGACAACGATCTCGTCGCCATCGTCGACGATCGGACCCAGCCCAACGGCGTCCTCGCCGACCTTCCCATGCGAGTTCTCCAGTCCGGTCAGCACCGTGACGTGGACATCCTCTTCAGCAGCACCACCCATGAGCTCGACTGGTGGGTACTTCACAAGACCGAGGACTTCGACCCCGGCAGCATCGACGCCCTGGTCGCCGAGTTCGCCAACAGCAACCGCATCCCACGCAGCCGCGCCCGAAAGATCATCGCCGCCTACGACGTCGACGGGCGCACCCCCGTCCAGGTCCGTGGAGCCTTGCTCACCGACTTCTCCTTCACCCTGCCCCAGGCCCGCGGAGCACTCGCCCACGCCGCGGCCGGCGGAAACGCACACCTGATCGCCGTCGGCCCCGTCGAGGGAGCCCCCGCCGTCCATGGCACGGAGATGTACGGGATCGTCGGTCAGGCCCGACTTGGCGCCAGTGACGAGCAAATCGTCCGTGATACTTTCGTTCGCGACGCCCTCCTCGCCCTCGCATCAGGCAACAACGATGAATTGTGGGAACCCGTAACTACGTACCCCACCACGAAGGGCATCGGCAATATGCCCTACGACGCCACCACCCACGCCACCAACGTGCTCGAGACCTTCAGAGGAATCGACCGCCCGTAGCCGACCTGTACCTGCGCCGCGGATGCTTCTGGGATCCGCGCCAGAGGATCGATGCTGCCGAACTGGCCGACAGCGCGCGACACCGGTTCAGGGCATCTGCTCCGAAGCCCCTTTATAGCACCGGGAGAACACCGCCACCGAGCGCTGTCATCCACAACGAGGGGCGTTTCGGGAACCATTTGGGGATGCGGCGCCGGGGTCTATCGCAGACGTTCGTTTATGTTAGACACCATTTCCTTCTAATGAGCAGAACAGAAGGAAACGGTCGTTAGAAGGTCTCGGCATCTGCCGTCGGGTCCCTGAACGGTCGGAGTGTTTTGGGAGTGTTGGTGGTTGAGAAACTGTATCGGCCCAGTTCGTTCACATGGGCGTGCCCGAGGGGAGAAAGCCTGGAGTGTCTTCATCGCGGACCAACCGCCCCTGCGCCCGGAGCTCGGTGACGGCGGCGTCGAGGTACCGGGTGTTCCAAAGGGTGATCGCATTCACGACAAGCCCGAGGGCACCGAGTTGGTCTTCTTGGCCTTCCCGGTATTTTTGGTAGATCTGGCCACGCCTGCCATGGAAGACCTTGCGGGCCAGCCGATGCCTGGATTCCTGGACGGTGGTTTGCGCGTTGATGGTACGGCGGTGGGTGTCGTCCACCGGGTCGATCATGGCCAGCAGGTGCAGGGTCTTTGCGATCCGCCCGTATTCTGTGAAGGCCTGGCCCAGCGGCGTGGGCCTTCCGTCACGGCCGAGCATTTTGAGCACGTCATAGGCCCGTACCTGATGGGTGACCAAAGATCCGATGACGCGCAGCATGTCCGGCCAATGAGTTTCGATCTTGGCCAGATTGACCTTGTGCCGAGCGATAGCGTTCAGGGGTCCATAGTCCGTGGCCGGCTCGTTTGGCCAGTGAGCCCTCCAGTACCTCGTATCCCCGATGTCGGAGATGCGCGGCGAGAATCGGTAGCCGAGCATCCTGAACAAGCCAAAGACCATGTCTGAGTAGGACGCTTCGTCGGTAGCAATGATTTCGGGTTTGGGGCCGCCGTCCAGGTTCAGCAACACATCAAGGATGTGAAGGCTGTCCCGCGGGGTGCCTGTGACGATTTGCGCCCCGATCCCTGCGACCTGGTTGTTGACGGCGTTCAGCCAGGTGATGCCGCGCTTATAGCCGAAGTATTTCGGCGACGGGCCTGAGCTTATCGTCCTGACCGGGACAACGAAACGAAGCCCGTCGACGGAGGCCAAAAGCCCGCCACCCCAATGCTGGGCGATCGGCACTTTGCTTTGCGCCTCTATGAGGGCAGCGTTCGCCGCCGCGTGCGTTTCGGCCCGGACATAGTTTTGATCGACGTGGGAAAGCCTGCCACGAGTCAAGGCCTCCTGAGTCGGGTCCGTGACCGGAACCAGGCCCACGTTGCATCCTTCAGCGATCAAAAGCGCCGCTATCGAGGTGGCCAGATCCTTCACTCGTGTCCCGGCGCCGGAGACGTGGACGTAAGCGTCCAGGAAGCCTGTCCAGGAATGAACTTCCAAGAGAAGATCCGGCAAGTCGACATGAGGGATCATCGCGGAGGTAACCGATCGCAGCTCGGCCAGGCTTGCCGGGATGTCCGCGGAGTCAAGCCGTTCAACGGAAAGACGCATCCTGCCCTCGGTGCCGGGGACAATTCTGATCGATGATTCCGGCCCGGCTTCTTCCAGCCGATCTGCTGTTTGACGCCAGGATGAATCGAGGACGTCGACGAGTGCACGAAGATGGATCCTTACCTGGGTGTCCAGGCCCAGGCTGCCCAGAATCTTCGGTCGGGCATCCTCCCACGCGGCGCCTTCAAGCAGTCTCGCCCTCGGATCACCCCAACGATGGGAACAGGTAGCGAACACGTCCCGCACCCTCAAGGCTTTGTACAGCTGTTCCAGCACGCACAGCACGTAAGCGTCACGATCAACCGTGCCGACCGGCAGGTCCGGGTTGGCGTAGATGGCTCTGCGCCATACCGGCGGAATAAGAGATTCATCTACCTCCGTGGGAAGCAGCGGTTTGATTCGTGTTCTGCGGCCCGCCAACTCTGGTAGCTGGTTGACCGCGGCCAAAACGGCGGAACCTGCTGGTGATGCGCCAAGAGATCTCGTTCCGGCCAGCAAGGCCAAGAACGGTCGCACCGTGCGGTATTTCTCAGCTAGGGCGACACGCATCGCCGTCTCGGCGCTGCCATCATCGTCAGGGACCAGCTCGGTTACGGTCTCCAGGGCGCCAAGAATCTGTTCCTTTGACGCAAGCCTTTCCAACGACCCCCATATGGCAGTCACGTCCAACCCGATCCCGCCAGAGATTGCAGCATCGAGGGCAGCTAGTAATTCCTGATTGACTAAGGCCAGAATCCGGGAGGCTCGTTCCAAGCGAGGAAGCGAGGCCAGCCGCATGGTCTGGTGAACCTGGCAACCCAGAACACCCCTCTACCACCAGGCGGACCCCGCCCGTATCGGGTCATCGTTCGGACTGCTCCGAACCTTCATGTATCTCGGCGCCATGCTCGCCCCCTCCGTCAGTGGCATGTTCTACGGAAACAGGGCACCCACGCCCGGCCTGCACGAACTCGCCGTGTTCGTGCTCGTCGCGGCCGCCATACTGCTCCTCATCACCGCCTTGGACCGGACACTCGCAAAGCAGTCTCATGAACGGTCGTTTGCGAGCAGAAGGATTCGACACGTTGTAAGGCATCTTGCCGATGGCCGTCGCTGTGTGTGTGACGGTCACTGGGTGCAAGTCCGTGCGCCGGGCGGCAGGTCAGTCATTTTGGCTTGGGAGGTTTTCCCAAATTCAAGGCTCTTGCAAACTTGTTCCGGCAGCCGTAAGTTTGCCCGCCGGCAGAGCTTCTTGTGGGGTTGACGGTCAGGGTGCTGCGAGGATGATGGCTTCTCCTTGCGCCCCGCCGCCGCACAATGCGATGCCTGCGGTTCCGGTTCCGCGCCGGAAGAGTTCGTGTGCTACGTGCACGGTGAGTCTGTTTCCTGAGGCCCCGAGCGGATGGCCGAGTGCGATGCCGCCGCCGTGGATGTTTACTACTTCGTCATGAACGTTTATTCGTCTCTGCGACTGTACGATGACAGCGCCGAAGGCCTCATTGATCTCGATGAGATCGAGATCGGCCGGGCTGATCCCCTGCTTCCGGCAGGCTAGTTCGAGCGCCCGTGCAGGCTGCGCGTGGAGTGAATTGTCAGGACCAGCGACTTGCCCTGACTGACCCACCACGGCCATTATCACCCAGTTTTCCGCTTCCGCGCGGGCGCGGGTGGTCAGAATTACAGCGGCCGCGCCGTCGGAGATAGGGGAAGAGTTACCTGCGGTGATGGTGCCATCGTTGGCGAACGCGGGCCGCAGACCCGCCAGAGTCGCCATGGTCGAATCGGCTCTCACGCCTTCGTCCTGGGTGAGCACGAGGGGCGCGCCTTGGCGAGCGGGCACACTGACGGGCACTATCTCACTGTCGAAGAGGCCGGCGGCCTGTGCTGCAGCGGCGCGTAGGTGGGAGCGGAGCGCGACGGCGTCCTGCTGTTCCCGCGTCACGTCAAAGCGGGGGTTGGCCTTTTCTGTGGAGAGGCCCATGCTCGATCCGTCGTAGGCATCGCGCAGGCCGTCGAATTCGAGGTGGTCGAGCGCGTGGGCAGTCCCGTATTTCCACCCCCCGCGGGTACCCGGCAGGAGATGCGGCGCCCGCGTCATCGACTCCATGCCGGCGGCGACGACGACGTCGGCATCCCCTGCCATGATCATCCTTTTGGCATCGATCACGGCCGTCAGGCCGGACAGGCACACCTTGTTCACCGAGGTAGCGGGCACATCCCAGGAGATCCCCGCGCCGAGCGCCGCCTGCTTCGCCGGGTTCTGGCCTGTCCCCGCCTGCAGTACGTGCCCGATGATCACGGCGCCGATTGCCGCGGCGGGGATGCCGCCGCGGTCGAGTGCGCCCCGGATGGCCGCGGACCCGAGTTCCGCCGCGGACAGGGCGGCGAGCTGCCCGCCCAGACGGCCCTGCGGCGTTCGCGCGGCTGCAACGATGACAACTTCTTCATTTTTCATGGATGCATCCAGACTGCGTGCTTCCTCGCACGCTGCTCAATTCTGAGTATCGGCCAGGCGGGAAATTGCCTGTCGACTTTTGATTGCGTTCGACATACGATACGAACGTACCTCCAATAGTACTCACAGGATCAAGGAAGATCACCACCGTGGACTCAACGCTCTTTACCGACATACAAAGGCTCTACTTGGCAGAGGACGCGACCGCCGCCTGGCTTTTGTGCGATCGTCACGATCCCTCGGCCACGGCGTACACGCTGGTCGACGGCGACTCGGCGCGGCCTGTGAGTTATGGAGAGCTGCGGGCCGATTCCATTCGCCTGGCCAACGCTTTCCGCCAGCTCGGTGTGGAGCCAGGGACCCGCGTGGCCACACTTGTGCACAAGGGACCAGAGCTCGTCGCGACGATGCTCGCGGTCTGGCGGCTGGGGGCCGTTTACGTGCCACTGTTCACCGCGTTCGCCGGGAAGGCAATCGACTACAGGATCCGCACCGCGGGCGTCCGCCTCGTCCTCACCGACACCGCCCAGCGCTCCAAGCTCCCCGACTTCGCGGGGAGCGAGGCGCAGGTCGTAGTCGTAGACGGCAAGGGGCAGCCTGGGGACATCGACTACGGCCAACTGGTCGCCGCGGCGTCGGATGAGCAGTTCGACAGCTACGTGCAGGGCCCCGACGGGCCGCTGGTGCACATTTTCACCTCGGGTACCACCGGATCCCCGAAGGGTGTCATCCACCCGCTCCGGCAGGCGACGGGCTGGCACAGCTACCTCGTCTATGGGCTCGGTGTCACCGACGAGGACGTCTATTGGTGCGCGGCGGACCCCGGTTGGGCTTACGGCCTTTATGCCGGAATAGTGAGCCCGCTCGCCCTGGGAAGCGGCGTGATCCTCCAGAGCGGCTCCTTTAACCCGGCCACCGCATGGAAACTGATCGAGGAACAGGGCGTTACCAACCTGACGGCCGCACCGACCGTTTACCGGGCGCTGCGGAATGTCTTCCCGACCGTTCCCTCCAAGGGCAAGCTGCGCCGGCTCTCCAGCGCAGGAGAACCGCTCACCCCCGAGGTCAACGTCTGGGCCACCGCCGAGCTGGGGCTTCAGGTTCATGACCATTTCGGGCAAACCGAGGTGGGCATGGTCTTCGGCAACGCGCACCACCCCGACATCGCCCGGGACATCGTGCCAGGCTCCATGGGCTACCCGCTCCCCGGCTGGGCGGCCACCGTAATCGGCGAGAACGACGCGACAGAACTGGCTACAGGAGAGCTCGGCCGCGTGGCAATCGACGTCATGAACAGCCCCGCAATGACATTCCGCAGCTACCAGGACCCGTCCAAAACCGCGTCCCGCTTCGACGGCGACGGACGTTACTACCTCCTGGGGGACCTCGGCCACCGTGACGCCCACGGCGCCTTCCACTTCGCGTCCCGCGATGACGACGTCATCATCATGGCCGGCTACCGCATCGGCCCGTTCGAGATCGAGTCCATGCTCAGCGAGCACCCCGCCGTTGCCGAGAGCGCGGCGATCGCAGCACCCGACGCCGACCGAGGCGAAGTACTCGAGGCGTTCGTCGTGCTCAGCGACGGATGGGAGGCAACCGAGGCCCTGGAGAAGGAACTCCAAACCTTCGTGAAGACGAACTACGCCGCGCACGCCTACCCCCGCGCCATCCACTTCGTCACCGACCTCCCCAAAACACCCAGCGGAAAAATCCAGCGGTACGTGCTCCGCGAGCAGCGCCGCTCGGAGCCGGAGAAAGCAGGACAGCAATGAATTCCAAGCCCCTACGGGTCGAGCAGCGAGGACCGGCCCGGTGGTTGTTCCTGAACAGACCAGCACAACGGAACGCCCTCAACAGCGAGCTGACGGATGCCCTCGACTCCCAGATCGACGACATCGCATACGACCAGGAGACTGCCGTCGTCGTCCTTACCGGAGAAGGACCCGGCTTCAGCGCCGGCGGCGACTTCCGCCACTTCCTCGAGTTGGACGAAGAAGATGGTGTACTTGCCTTCCTGACCCGCCTGTCTTCTGTCGTGACCCGCATCGAGCAGAGCCCCAAGCCTTGGATCGCGGCACTCCACGGCCATGCGATCGCCGGCGGCCTCGAGATCGCCCTCGCCTGCGATCTAGTGATTGCGGCAGAGGGAACCTTGGTCGGCGACGGGCACGTGAACAACAAGCTCATGCCGGGGGCGGGGTCAAGCGTCCGTCTGGAGAGGGCCGTCGGTAAAAGCGCGGCGCGCTGGATGCACCTCAGCGGTCAACCGATGACGGCCGAGGAGCTCCGAAGAACCGGGTGGCTGCACGATGTCGTCCCCCGCGAGAGGCTGCGCGAACGGGCTGGTGAGGTCGCGGCCGAGCTCGCCTCGCGCGACACCGTCGCGCAGCAGAACATGAAGAACCTGCTCAAATCGATCGCCGGGCTCGACGCACCGGCCGCCCTGAAGGCAGAGCTCGACGCCTTCGATTCGAACTGGCGGCAAAACGACGTCCCAGGAGCACTACGAACATTCCTCGCTGCACGCGGCACAACCAAGCAAGAGGCACGCGCATGAAGACACAAAAGACGCCGGTGACCGGCCGGTTCGACGGCAGGACCGTGGCCATCACCGGCTCCGCCCAAGGACTCGGGCTGGCAATGGCCGACCGCTTCGCGGCCGAAGGCGCCTCCCTCGCGCTTGTCGATGTCAATGAGACAGCACTTCAGAAAGCAGCCGATGAGCTCCGGGACGCATACGGCATCCCCGTGTCCGGAACCGTCGTCGACGTCACTGACTCCTCGCAAGTGAACGCCTGGATCGCCGGTATCGAGGAGTCCGACAGTGCCGTGGACGTGCTCGTGAACAACGCCGGCATCATCCGTGACAACCGCATCGAAAGGATCACCGACGCCGACTGGGACGCCGTGATCGACGTCAGCCTCAAAGGCGCCTTCTACTGCTCCCGCGCCGTGTTCGCCGGAATGCGGGCCCGCGGCTACGGACGCATCGTCTCGTTCTCCTCGATGTCATGGCGCGGCAACTTCGGACAGTCCAACTACGTCGCAGCAAAGGCAGGCATCGTCGGACTCACCCGCACCCTCGCGCTGGAAGGTGCCCGCGAGGGCATCACCGCCAACGCCATTGCCCCCGGCCTCATCGAAACCCCGATGCTCGCATCCATGAACGACGCCGCCCGCGACCTGCTCATCGGCAAAGTACCGATGAAGCACACGGGCGACCCATCCGACATCGCCGAAGCCGCCGCCTTCCTCGCATCCGAAGCCGCCGCGTTCATCACCGGCGTCGTTCTCGACGTCGACGGCGGCATCTCCATCGGATCCTCAATCCGCTAAGCCCCTTCGACGGCAACCCGCCGCAGAACTGTCAAAGGAGACACATGATCGACATTGAGATCACCTACGGCGTCGATACCCCGAAGCGCGACGGGACCACACTGCGCTCGGACATTTATCACCCGAAAGGAGACGGCCCTTTCCCGTGATTCTCGTCCGGACGCCATACGACTAACTGACCCTTCTTGAAACGGATACTCGCCCTTCTTGAAACGGATACTCGCGAATTGCACGCGGCCGCCACATCGTCACTCAGGATGCGCGAGGAAGTTTCGTATCGGACGGTGAATGGCTTCCGTGGAAGTACTAGCGGGACGACGGTTACGCCTCCGTCGAGTGGGACGCCGCCGTCCCGAAAAGCAATGGTCGGGTGGGGACGATGGGGCAAAGCTATAACGGCAGCACCCAGTGGAGCGCCGCCATCTCTCGGCCACCCCACTCGACCGCCATTGAGCCTTTGAACACGTGGAGAGACCCTGAAGACGGGCTGATGTTCCGAGGCGGCGCCATCGAGCTTCGTCTTAACGGCTTCTGGTCGTTGTTCACCGCGTTCCTTTACCCTGGGACGTACTCCAGATGAGGGTACGGCTTCGTGGCTCGAGACCTTCCAAAGCTTCGATACGATCGCCGAAGAAGGATACGGGGGCTGCCCTCGGACGCACTGCCGATGCTGGAGCGCACTGGTCTACCCATATCGACCCTAGGCGGGCCTTCGAAAATCGGTCGACCCCGGACGAGTGCCGGGTGGCGAACCGGCACGACGAGATCGAAGTGCCGGCGCTAGTTATCTCCGGCTGGTTCGGCAATTTCCAGCAGGGCGCCCTCGATAATTACGTCGCAATGCGCTCCAGAGGAAAGACGGCTCGCCTGGCGGGCCCTTGGACTCACAGCGGCAACTTAGTAGCGTCCCTCCCCGGCGGATCCGTTGATGTCCACGTCGGAATGGGGTCGATGACTCCGGGCGGTCAATCCGTGACTGATCTGGAGCTCCAGTGGTGCGACTACTGGCTCATCGGCGAACCCGCCACCGCTGCCCACGACGCCGGTGTCTTGCTCTTCGTGATGGGCATCAATCAGTGGCGGCCCGAAACAGATTGGCCTTTTGTCCGGGAGCGGAACCTCGCTGCCGGATCACTCGCGTGACTACCAAGCGACACCGGGTCGCTGGGGTTGAGATCCATCTGTGGTCGACGTCGATCGTAGTCCGCGCGGACACCTACTCCGCGTTCAGATCACCTCGGGCAACTTCCCTCGCTTGGACCGGAATCTCAACACCGGGGAACCGGAGACCGAGGGGACCACGATCGGTGTAGCGCGCCAGCGGATCCTCCGCGACCGCGAGCAGCCCTCCCGAATCACCCTTGCCAATCCACCCCCCTTTCTTCTCACACACTGCGAATGCGGGCTTTCAGTGTGGGCGAACGGCGAGTCCGTGGATCAAGAGTTCGCCCAGTTCGGTGAACGCCTCCCCGGCAGCAAGCCCGGTTGCTTCGAGCAGTTCACCGGACTGCACACCGTCGATCAGAAGTGAGATCGCCTGGCCGGCCAGAGCCGCATCAGCAGGACGAAACACGTTTGAACGGACACCTTCCTCTATCATTTCCTGAACCTTGCGTGCCGCTGCCCGGGAGTTCAACCGGTAGATGTCAGCCGTCGGCTCGTACGAGACCATATCAAGGTAGAAGGCGTGCGAGTTCCGGCTCATGGCGGTGCCTACGCCAGCGAGGTAGCGGACGATGCGCTCGGCCGGATCTGGTGTATCCGCGACCTCCACCTCGATGGCAGCCGTGGACCGTTCGAAGAAGTGTCGGGTGACCTTCTGGATGATCTGCTCACGACTGCTCGCCACCGAGTACAACGTCGTCTTCGAGCAGTGAAGCCGTTTGCAAAGATCCTCGATCGTGAGGGCATTGAAGCCCTCCGCTAGGAAGATGCCCTCGAGTTCATCAATCAGTTCGGCACGCCGGCCGCCATCATTCGTTTTACGCGGACGCCTGTCCCGCGTCGCAGCTACGGTCCTGCCATTGGTCGATGTCACGACAGTTTCTCCGCCACGAAGCGGATCCCAAGGGCCCTCGCCTCTCTATCAAAGTACGCTTGGTTGAGAGCGCCCACCCCTAGAAGTCGGCGCTGCTCGTAGACAACGTCCGCCATGATCCGCCTGCCTAAGTTGGGTTAGTGAGAAGTTCCCTGAATAGTCCAACTATGCCACAAGCAGTACGGGCGCATCCTACTTCGTACAGGCTGCCCTTCTGACGTCATTTCCGGAATGCCAGTTCTGGACTCGCGCCTCCCTTCCCCGCGAACACAGCGCCCGAGACCTAAGGGCATGCGCGCTGCTCATCCGTGCGCTGCGATTTCGCGGACCTGCTCAGCGTTGGAGACCCCCAGTCCTACGCAGACGCGCTCTGCGCCGGCGGCGTGGGCGCGGCCACCACGTCCTTGGCTGCCGTGCTGACGGAGGTGCGGGCGCCGGTGACTCCCATGATGGATACGGCGTAGACGAAGCCGCGGCTGGCGTCCACGCTGCGCTGCATGCGTTCGGCGGTGGTGGAGGGTGCCACAAGGAACACCCGGTCCAGGCCGTACAGGTAATGGACAAAGACCGCAAGCCGCAGTGGCGGCCAGCTGCCCTGTCGGAGGTGCAGGCGCACGACGTCGAGCAGTACTTTGCATCGCTGGGCGAGAGGGAACTCGTTTTGGTGGAAAGGGAGGCTGACCATGTCTAAGCATGCGGAACAGCCAGCCAAAAGACAGCACGGCTCTCTCGGAGCTCCAGCTTACGTACCGCCGTCGTTGGCTTGTTGGAAAGCGCCCGACGGCATCGGACCGCTCTGAGCCTCACTGAGAGCCAGTGCTTGCCTCCATGGATCCTGCAGCACGCGATGTTCTCAGCGGCAAGGTTCCTATGAAGCACATCGCCTAGCCTTTCCAAGAAGACGCAGCCTTCCTGGGTGCGGGAGGTAGGGTGCGTTCAACACTAGCGTCGTTCGCGATACCGGCAGAGATATCTTGGTCGGATGTTCCATCCGCTGAGGTACCGACAGGGATCCGCAATTCCTGCGATTGCAGCTTCTACTGCCTCGGTTGAACGCTCGAAAAAGTGCCTCGTCACCTTTTGTGGAGAAGGTGCACCGGCGCAAGTAATCGAACCCAAATCCGACGATAATGAAGATTCTGTAAGCTGGCGCAGCCCGCACCGGCCGGTCCGGCAGGGGAGCGGACTCACTCCAACCTGGCGTGGCGCAGGTATTGGTAGACCGTCTCCCTGCTGATTCCGTAGTCATGGGCAAGCACGACCTTTGGAACGCCGGTGCCGGCGCGTTGGACCAGCTCGGCCGCGCGTTCCGGTGAGAGGGTCTTTTTCCGCCCTTTGTAGGCGCCGCGCTGCTTCGCCAGGGCAATGCCTTCCTTTTGGCGTTCCCTGATGAGGGAACGCTCGAATTCGGCGAAGGCACCCATGACGGAGAGCATGAGGTTGGCCATGGGGGAGTCCTCCCCGGTGAAGACGAGGCTCTCCTTAACGAACTCCACTCGCACGCCCTTTCGGGTCAGGCCCTGGACAAGAGCACGCAGGTCATCGAGGTTGCGGGCGAGCGGGTCCATACTGTGCACCACGACGGTATCCCCGTCGCGGGCGAACCGCAGCAATTCCGTGAGCTGTGGCCTAGCCGTATCCCGGCCCGAGGCCTTGTCCGTGAAGACCCGGTCCAGAATCTGGCCTTCGAGCTGGCGTTTCTCGTTCTGGTCCAGCGTGCTCACGCGCACATACCCAATCCGCTGTCCAGCCACTGCTGCCTCCAAACCTTCCTGTGAGGTCGAGTTCTAGGCTTGTCCTACAAGGAAGTCAAGATCTGCATCGGGTTTGTCAGATTAGGGTGTAGGGCAACCTGCTTATTCAACTTGGCGACCCTATACTGCGCATCTGAGTTGCCCAGAAGTCAGCAAGCCTGCGTCGTGAAGCTTCAGCAATGGGCGGAAGGTGTGTCTTATTTGCCTATCGTGGCTTCCGCGATCCGGCGTGCGGCCCGAACCACCACATCGCCATAGTCCTTTCCGGGGGAAGTGGAGACCCGGGCTAGGGGCATGGCGAGGCAGACCGCGGCAATGATCGCCCCGTCGGCCCAGACGGGAGCACTGACCGAGCCCAGTCCGGGAGTGCGAACCCCAACAGATTCGATCCAGCCCGCCGCGGCCAATTCAGCCATACCCACAGCTGCGCTGACTCACCGGTACGGTCGCGCAGGTCGTGGATTGTCCCGAGCTGGACTGTGACGAGTTCCTCGGTGACGGTCACGTCGTCCCAGGTAAGCCGTGCGATGTTTTCGGCCTGCTGTCCGAAGACGAGAATGAGGATCGCGGCGGCGCGGTCTCGTGCCTCAAGTCCGTCGGTGTGAACCACGCAATTGAGTGCTTCATTCTGTCCCGTCTTGGCGAGCCTGGCGCTGGTGCCGCGGCGGTGCGGGACGATGGCCAGCCCTGCCGGAGCGGCTTTGGTCTTGATGGCCCATTTCAGGAAGCCTTCGGCGATGCGCCGGGCGCTGCGTCCTCCGGCCTGCCAGACGTCAAGATGTGCCTGCGTTAGGTCCATCAAGGTGATTCCGTGGTCGGTGAGCCAGTTCAGGAGGTCGATGGCGACGGTCACTTGCTGCTTGGCGCGAAGGAAGGTTCCGCGGGTGACCTCTTCCATGTGGTTCATGCGGCGTTGATGGTGCCAGCGGACGTAGCGGCGGATGAGCTCACGGTTTTGGGGGTCGGTTGTCCGTTCGATGGCTTTCGTGGCCCAGTTCTCGTAGCGCTTTCGAAGTTCGTCCCGTCGGGGGAGCACGCCATGTTCCGTGAGCAGGCCGCGGACGTATTCGCGGGTGCGTGAGATGGTCGAGGAGTACCGCGACTTGGCCGTATTTTTCATCATCTCCCGATGCGAGGGCGACGGCATTTGAAGCCGGTGTATGTGCTGATCAACAGCACCGAGAAGATCGTGAGACAGATCCGTTCGTGCCAACCCGCGGACATCGTTGAGAGCGCTAAGGTACCCGTTCAGGTCTATTTCTAAATACTGGAAGGCATGTGGGTGTGCCTGCTGGCCGCCGAGAACGGCTCGTGTAATTGCCTTTCCACGGAATGATGCGTCGCGAGGCTGTGTCCATGTACTAGCTGCAAAGTTTTTTTCCGGCGCAGTGCAGCGCGGCCAGTACTCGCTCGGTCATGCCCGCTTCTCGTCCAGTTCGAGCCATCGCTGTCTGTTTTGCTGGACTTTCCTTGCCCGGTCGCTGGCAGTTGCTGGGTTTACGGCCTTGCCTCCCGTAAGCGAGGTTGCTAACGGAGGGGTGCGGCGAATTGAGCTTTGCGATTCGCCAGCACCCCTCCTACGCGGTTCACACCCCGCTTCTCAAGAGGGGATTCATCGCTGGTCCCATTCATGCTTCTGCCGTTATAACCGATGCCCGTGCAACGTCGTCTCTTTGGAAATGGGCATCAAGAGCACCCCGCTCTTAGTCGGCGTCAATGGACGTGTGGAGACAGGGAACGCGACCTTTTTATGAATAAGGACCTGGTCTCCCTCGCGTCACACCCTACTTACGCTTGAACATCACGTTCCACTGGCCTTCCTGACAGACCTGACCTCGCTGATTAAGTACTTTGACGTCGAAAACGATAATGCCTCGGTCGTGCTTGGAACGGGATGGCCGCAATTCGGCGACGGTCTGCTCGACATGAATTGTATCGCCGATGAGCACCGGTGCGCGCATGTTCCAGGTCATGCCGAGGAAGGCGATGGCGGTCTCCGCTTTGAGACCCAATGTTGATTCGAGGCCTGTGGCGATAGCGAACACGCCGGGACCGTGGAAGATTCTGCCGCCGAATTGGGTGGTCTTGGCGTACTCCTCATCGATGTGCAGGGGATTGAAGTCACCGGAGATGCCGGCAAAAAGTGTTACCTCGGCGTTCGTGATCGTGCGCTTAGGTGTTATCCAGTTTTGTCCGACCTGGAAATCATCGAAGTACATCCCTGTGCTAGTGGGAGTCGTCACAGCTAGTTCGGTCATGGAAGAGCATCCTTTCAAAGTTGTCCTTAATCAATTGTTCTTGGGATGGCCAAGGTAAGGGATTGTGAGCAGACCGAAAGCTCTGGAGATGTCCTGTTACTCTTACTAAGCGCTCCCGCTTAGTAACTCCTCTGCCCGGGCGGCTTCGTAGCGGTGAACTCTGATGCATGTCGAATATCGCTAGTAGAGATGCCCGTTCTGGTGATGCCTTCGTCGTTCCCGAGCGTTCCCTGCCGCACGGTGTTGAGCTTGTCCTGCCTTGTGGAGAGTTCTACTAGTTCCAGCGAGGTGAGTGCCAGGAACAACGATGCTATCGAGGCAGGATCACTGAGTTTCAGCTCCAGTAATTCTTCGACCTTGCCCAAACGGTAGCGAAGCGTGTTGTGGTGGATACCCAGAGCGTCGGCTGTCGAGTTGATGTTCTGGGAGTTCTCGAAGTACTGACGCAGCGCGTGCAGCATCGGTTCTCTTTCCAGCAGTGGCGCAAGAAATGAACGAGAGGCCTGCACAATAGTTTCTAGGCCCGCTGAAGCAAAGACTCGGGTAGCGAAATCGAATTGTTCGAACGCCATCTGTGATTCACCGTGCCGACCCGCCTGGATTGTCCGTATGGCAATGAGGGCATCGGCGTACGAGTCTGAAATATCTCCGATGGTGTGGATTTCCCGGCCAATGCCGAAGATAAGCGGACCCAGTGCCTCGCGACTGATGCGGATCAACCGTGTGATAGTTTCAGCATTAGCTTGAACCAAGTAAACACCTGCGGAGTCCCGTGAAGTTACGAGATACGCGGTGTCAGACTCTGTCAGAGCAAGCTTGAAGGACTGTTGACGCTGCTGATGCAGTGGGCTCGGTGAGGCATGATCACGTGTTCTTCCCGAGGAAACTACAACTCTCAACGGGTTCTGGATGTCAATGCCTAATGCCCCGAGCCTACTGGTGAGCTCGGGCGATTGGGGTTTAGACCTCAAAGCCAGCGCTTCGTCGAATATCGAGGCGCGGATGGCAGTTTCCTGCTGTTCAGCGGAGGCTTGCATACGCCTGGCCGCCTCAACGAGCGTCGCAACGATATGTGCTGCCGCTGCTTCTTGAGTGTTCGGGAAGGCAGTACGACGTGCTGCAACAATTAACCAACCGCTAAGATTCCGCTGCCCGATGTCACTGTCCTTGAGCCGGATTGCCAGGCCTTCCCAGCCTTCGACTGATACATGTTGGGAGGAAGCTTCCGTCTTCCTTACCTGCTCCAGGAAAAGGCTGAGGGGAAGGCTTCCAGTACTTTCTCTCACCCGGCCGTGATTATCCAAAACTAGACAGACGGCATTAGTGACCTTTTGGAGTCGCCGAAGCAACTCTTCGATTGCGTCTGCGTGTTCAAGAGCTTGGCTAAAACTTCGTTGAAGAGCGGTGAGCCGACGCAGCTCTGCCACGCTCGCCGGTTGAGTGAGCCGCGAGAGTACGGAAACAATCGTGACGGCGTCGTTGACATGCTCTGCGCGCAGGATAGCATGGCGACTCTCTGCGAAAGGAATCTCCTGCAAGATCTCGCTGGGCCATCCGCACAGCGCCAAAGTCTGCGGCTCGGCGGTTGTAAGGAACCGACGGAGCGATTCTACCGCGTTGGGGTCCTGGGCATAGGGCAAAACTAGGAGGGTTTCGCTGCCCACCCGCCTTACGTCTTTCTGCCAAAAAGAAGCGGTTCGCACTGAGATCAGGGCGGTATCCGCCCCCGTTGGCACAATGCGCACAGTATCGCCCAAAGCCGAGATGAGACCATCCAGGCTCACCAGGTCCTGAAGATCTTCCATGGGTAGTCCTTCGCGACGTTCAGGTCCACGAGTAGCGACAAACCATTGCGGTCTGCGCTGAGCCAAACTATCACAGAGCGGGGGGAAAAAATTTGGAAAATTTCCAAGTGCCTTCTACTCACAGCACAAATACGTTTGAAACATAATGCACTTCTGGAAGGGAACGGGCAGGGATGACTGAAAACACCTCAAAGTACTGGCAGACGTCGGTGAGTGAGATTGAACCTGAACATATTTATGTGAGGGGTTACGACCTGGAGAAGCTGATAGGCCTGCCCTTCGCAGCGGCAACGTACTTGCTCATCAGGGGTGAGATGCCCTCGCCTCAGCAGGCCCGCGTGGTGGATGCGGTACTCAGCGGGGTGCTCGATTACGGCCTGGAGAAAGCTGGAACAGTAGCGGCCCGCGCAGTGGTTTCGAGCAATCCGAATATGCAGGCAGGTCTGGCAGCGGCCGTTCTTGCAGCTGGTGAGCATAGTCTTGCTACCGAGAATGCTGCGCGTTTCATTTTGGACCATTTCAAGGCGTTTGAAGTCTCAGGCCTAGATATGAGCTCCTATGCCAAGCAAGTGGTCGCCGAGGCGCGCGATAAGCGCTCTCGGATCCCTGGCTTCGGTCACCAGGTGTTCCGCGGTGAAGATCCACGTGGTCAAAAGTTGAAGTCGATCACTCAGCGGGAGGGACTCTGGGGCGGTCCTGCGGTCCTGTATGAAGCGATTCATCAGGAGTTTGTAAAGAACCCTAAGGTCGCACATTTTCCAATTAACGATGTAGGGATCATGGCCGCAGTATCTGTAGCCTTAGGGTTCACTCCGGAGGAGTCGACCGCTCTTGCAGTGATTGGCACTCTTCCAGGTGTGGCGGCGCACATCACAGAGGAGCTTCACTCGGGACGCCTTGTACGAGCCATTCCAGCCGGCGACGTTGACTACACAGTTTCCCGGCGTGATTTCGACGAGGATGCCTCCCGACTAGGGTGGCCGGTGCCTGATACTTTAACCAGTAGCCAGTTGTAGCTCGTAATCCGTTTCACCTGGCTTGTAAGGATGTGGACAAACGTGAATCCCGTACTTGATTCTGCTGACGTCGTGGTGATTGGCGCCGGCATCGCCGGGATAACTACGGCCTTTGAACTGCGAGAACGCGGATACGACGTAGTGGTCGTTGAGCAACGTTTTCCAGCCTACGGTGCATCGGGACGGAGTACCGGGGCGGTTTGGCTCCAAACATGTCAGGCCGGTCCTGAACTCGATTTGGCGCGGGCTGGCAGGGACAAGTACCAGTGGTATGTTGACAGGCTTGGCAACACCTTCGACTACAGGCAAAAGGGCGGACTGTTCTTCTTCGAAACCGAGGCCCAAGGCCTCATTCTCGAAGACTACGTCAAGGACCGGTCCAATGCGGGTCTTCAGGTTGAACTCCTCAGCGCCAAAGATGCGAAGGCCCAAAGCTCGCTGCTTCCTCAAACCGCTATTGGTGCTGTCTTCTGTGCTGACGACGCTCAGGTTGATGCCCCTCGCTTTGTGAATGCCGTAGCTGGGGCGTGCGCCAGGAAGGGCGTGCGGATCTACGAGAACACCTCGGTAATGTCGAGTATCCGGCAGGGAGATTCTGTGGCCGGCGTTAGAACAACTAGGGGTGACATCCTCACCCCGGGCATTGTTTGGGCCACCGGGGCATGGGCTGTGAACCTGTCGACCGAAGGTATCGATATACCTATTGCCACGGCGCGGCAGGGACAGATTCTGACACAGACACTTCCACCGGTTCCAGCGCCCATTATGCGCGGCCCCCGCGGGGTGACCTGGGCCAGCGCGCTCACTGCCCTGCAGGCGTATGAGGAAAGTGTGTTCGCTCCTCCTCAGGCCGGAGCTCAGGGCGGAGGATCTTTGCAATACGATGACACGATTGCTCAAAACAGCGAAGGCGGTCTTTTCATCGGTTCAAGTGTCGATGAGCCCGGCGCCCTCAACCCGCATATTGGCATGTTGGCAACCAACGCCATGTTGACGGCCGCGTTGGACCGGTACCCCGAGCAGGCGGCGCTCGGGGTCGTCGGGCTCTGGGCCGGGATAACGAGCTGGACGGAGGACCACCTTCCAGTGATAGACCGGGTCGATGGGCTTTATCTAAATGTTGGCCACTCGCGTGGCATTACCACCGGACCGATCGGCGGCGAGTTGATGGCAGCGGTAGTCTCAGGTGAGTCACCCTCGCTGGCGGACACGTTGTCTTACCGGCGATTGACCTGACGTCCGGCTTCGACGAACTCCACGGCTCGACAGTCGCCTTGCCGTATCTCCGCTCACCCCGGGTCTTGGACTTTTAACCATCAGGTCCGCCTTCCATACAAAAATTAACAAAGGGCCGGGTCGCGGAAGGCGAATAGTGTGTTAGAACGCACATGCGCAATTGCACTCTGTACGACGGAGGAGCAAAGGTTTCCGCGAGCACCAACGCTTGCTCCCAAAGGACCGCGCAGTCGTCCAAAGGAAACGCTGAAAGAAGGGATTCTGCCGTGACGAATCTACGCGTGGCTTGTGTGCAGTTCGGCCTGCAGAGCGAGTCGTCGCTTGCACGTCACCTGTCCAAGATGGAAAGGCTGGTCGAAGAAGCCGTCGCAGGGGGTGCAGACCTGGTCATTTTCCCTGAATTTTCAAGCGTTGGCCTGTTGGGTGCGATCGAGGACCACCGCGTTGTCGGTGACACCGTAGCTGATGACTACCGGGAATTCCTTGCCCCGCTCTTCCCCGACATTGCTGCCGGAGTGCAGGCTATGGCAAGTCGCCATCGCGTGACTCTCCTAGGCGGAACTCACAATCGTGTAGCCCCTGACGGGTCGCTGCGCAACACCGCTATTCTCGCTCACCCTGACGGCTCCCTTGAGTTCCAGGACAAAATTCACCTCACGCCGCAGGAACACGCGATGGGCTCAGTTGGCGGCGATCAATTGCTGGTGACGACCGTCGGACCTTTCACCGCAGGCATCCTGATATGCGCCGATGTGCAGTACCCGGAGCTTTCTCGACAGCTTGTTGCACAGGGCGTAGAGCTCATCATTTGCCCTTCACTGACGTGGAACCGTCGTGGTGTGTACCGGGTAAAAACAGGCTGCGCTGCTCGAGCAATCGAAAACCAGTGCTACGTCGCAATGAGTCCGCTGGTTGGCACTAGCGGGCTGCCGGCGGACGCGCCTATGTATGCGGTGGGCAGGGCATTGGTGACAACACCGGTTGACAAGACGTTCGGGCTTAACGACGGGTGTCTGGCGGTGGCCGACGCGGACGGTGAACACATCATCTATGCGGACCTGGATCGCGCACAGCTGTTGGCATCACGCGAACGCCCAGAAGCGCCCGGCCTAAAATTGCAGCGACCTGAGCTGTATGCCCAGCTCCGTGCGGAAGGGGTTCCGCGATGACGACCTTCCGACACCGAGTCCGGTACCACGAGGTCGACCAGCAAGGGTACCTTTTCAACGCACGCTACTTTGAGATCGCTGACGTCGCTATGACGGAATACTTCCGCGATCTGGGTTGGCGTTATGACGAGCTCAATGCCTTGGGAGTGGATCCTTCTGTGGTTCACGTAAGTGCCGAGTTTACGGGGCCTGCGCGCTTCGATGACCAGCTCGACGTCAAGACGTTCTGTCACCGGGTCGGTACCTCCAGTTTTCAGCTGACAACCCAGATCGAACTCGGGGAAGCACCCGTGGCATCCCTGAATATCGTTTACGTCAATGTCGACGCGAGCCTCGCCCGGTCCCTGCCCCTGCCGGAGCCAGTGAGCTCAGCGCTACGTAATTCGATGGAGCCGCAGCAGGTTGTCCGGGAATGACCGGGAAATCTTCATCCTCACAGACAGCCAATGGCGGAGTTTCGCCGACATTTTACTCGAGCTGACTCAGCTCACCTGAACACTCTCGAATTTAAGGAAAGTCATGAAAATCCTAGTGCTCAGCAAGGAAGTACCCGATACAGGGACGGAACGCGTACTCGACCCCGTCACCGGCATCCTGGACCGGTCAGCTTCCGACCCCGTGGCTGACGAAATCAACGAACGTACCCTCGAGCATGCTCTGCGATACCGTGACGCCGGTGGAACTGCAGAAATCGTGATACTGACTGTCGGGCCCGAAACCGCTGCACCTTCGGTGCGAAAATTCCTCGCCATGGGCGCTGATTCTGCGGTGATCGTCTCCGACCCGGAAATTGCTGGTGCCGATGCCGCACGTACTGCACAGATCATCGCGGCAGCAGTGCAAAAGGTCGGTCCGGACCTGGTACTTGCCGGCAACGAGTCCACGGACGGCTGGAGCGGTCTCGTTCCTTCAATGGTCGCAGAGTTTCTTGGCTGGCCGGTACTGCCTGCACTGTTCGAAATCGAGATCGCAACCGACAAGGTATCCGGGTCGACTGTAGTCGAGGCGGAGACCCTGGGTCTGAGTGCTTCACTTCCGGCAGTGGCCGCCGTAACCGAGCGTTCAGCCGACGCCCGCTTCCCGAACTTCAAGGGCCTTATGCAGGCTAAAAAGAAGCCTCTCGAAGTGTGGAACCTGGCAGACATTGGAGCAACCGAAGCGCGGGCGGCAACGTCAGTTATGGTCTCAGCGACGCGGCGGCCTGCACGCGCAGCTGGTGTGAAAATTAGCGACGACGGAACGGCAGCAAACCAGCTCGTCGATTTCCTTGCCTCGAACCGGCTGATCTGACGGCCATCGAAACAAACCTCCGGATAGGAATTAACATGGTAAACGTTCTGGTATACGTAGAGACGAATGGTGAGGGAGCAGTCAAGGCGAACGCTTCTGGTGTGCTTGCCGCAGCCGCGTCAATCGGCACTCCTCTGGCAGTTGTGGTATCGCCTTCAGGCTCCGATAACGAATCCCTCACAGCACGGTTGGGTGAACTCGGCGCTGAAACCATCTATATTGCTGACCGCCATGGTGGGCTCGGTCTCAGCGAGGTTGCAGCAATGGCTGCGGCCTATGAGGCCGCAGTGCCAGATGCCGTGCTGCTTCCCAACACCAATGACTCCCGGTCAATTGCGGCTCGTCTTGCTGTCCGTATAGGCGGAGCTGTTGCCGCCGATGCAGTGGGGCTCCGCTATGACTCTGACGCAGGCGAAGTTATCGTCAGGCACTCAGTTTTCGGCGGCGACTATTTGACCGAATCCACCGTAGATGGGGGACCACTGATCGTGACGGTCCGGCAAGGCGCCGTCGACGGTAAGGCAGAGGCGGTCAGCTTTCCGAAAATAATTTCGCTGTCCCTTGCCCCTACCGAGGCCCGGGGCGCAGAACTAACGAGCGTGGAAAGTCTCCAGCTCGAATCTGACCGTCCGGCTCTGCGAGAAGCCAAGATTGTGGTTTCAGGTGGCCGCGGGCTGGGGTCTCGCGAAGACTTTTCGCTTGTGGAACAACTCGCTGACGTGCTGGGCGCTGCGGTCGGCGCCTCCCGCGCCGCCGTCGACGCCGGCTACGTGCCGCAGTCTTACCAGGTGGGGCAAACAGGGGTCACGGTCACACCACAGGTCTACATTGCCCTGGGCATCTCCGGGGCAATCCAGCACCGTGCCGGCATGCAGACCTCTAAATTCATCATCGCCATTAACAATGACGCCGACGCTCCAATTTTCGACGTTGCAGATTTCGGTGTCGTCGGGGACCTCTTCACCCTCGTTCCGCAACTCGTCGAGAACATCAACCTGCGCCGCGCCGCCGCCTAAATACCTTGGGAAGCACCATGACAGAGGAAGCTCAAAACGGCCCACGTAAACAACGGATGGGTAATGCGGCAGCCACCAATCCTTCGGCATCAGCACCTGCCCAAATTCAAGAGCCAGCCAAGCCTTCAGCCGCACCCGTCGCCAAGAAGACCCGCATGAGTGCCACACCCGTACAGTCGGAGCCGCGCGAAACTGCGGCACCTTCACGAACCCGAATGGGCGGCAACCCGACTGCGCCGACAGCCTCCCCGGACTCACAGAGTGAACCGGCGGCCCGGCTGCGCAGCTCGGCAGAGATCTCACAGACGCAGGCCCCCCGAGCAGCACCCCGGACATCCAATCGCATGCCAAACGCCATTCTCGTCCGGCTGTCCAACATCCAATGGAAGCGCATACTTCCCTTCCTGGGAGGGCTGATCGTAGCCGCAGTGACCTTGGTGCTCCTTTCACGATGGCTGCGCAGCTTGCCGGAGGTGCAGTCGTTTCTCCTCACGTTTCCGGGAAACCCCACCCTTCCCGAAAGCGCACCCACAGGGCTTCCTGCTTGGATGGGTTGGCAGCACTTCCTCAACATGTTCTTCCTGGTCCTGATAGTGCGCACGGGTTTGCAAGTACGGCATGAGAAAAAAGCACCCGCCTCCTTCACACCCAAAGAGGGCTCTTTCTTTTCGCCCAAGGGCAGCACACCCAAAAAGGTCAGCCTCACACAATGGCTGCACCAGTCGCTCGACGTGCTCTGGGTACTCAACGGCCTTATCTTCATTGTGCTGCTTTTCGTCACATCACAATGGATGAAAATTGTTCCTACCAACCTCGACGTGATACCGAACGCCCTGTCCGCCGCGCTTCAATATGCCTCGCTGGACTGGCCCCATGAAAACGGTTGGCTGTATTACAACGCGCTGCAGATGCTCGCTTACTTCACAACCGTATTCCTAGCCGCCCCCCTGGCAATCCTTTCCGGAATGCGTTTCTCAACCTGGTGGCCCGACAAGAACGGGCGCCTCTCGAAAATCTACCCTGTAGAGATCGCCCGAAAAGTGCACTATCCGGTGATGCTGTACTTCGTTGCATTCACCGTTGTGCACGTTTTCCTGGTCTTCTTCACCGGTGCCTTACGGAACCTCAATCACATGTATACCTCGCGTGACGTCGTCGACTGGGTCGGCCTCGGGGTCTTCATCCTTTCTCTCGTGGTGACCGCCGCCGCTTGGATACTTACCAAGCCACTATTTACGCGTCCCCTGGCAGAGAGATTCGGGACGCTGTCGAAGTAGTCCGGCGTCCGCGCTGCGGTCGGTGGACGCATCAAAACGAAAGGCAAGATTTTGACGATTGTAGAAATGCCGGCCCTGCCACTCCTGCATCACCTCATAGGTGATGCACGTGTAGCAGGATCAGAGGTATTGCCAGTATTCAACCCCAGCACCGGAAAGGAAGTCGCTGCGCAAGCCGTCGCCTCCGAGCAGGACGTTGACGCTGCTGTCCGAGCAGCAACAACGGCCTTCAAGACATGGCGCTCCACGACCTCAGCACAACGTGCAGAGCTGCTCTACAAATTGGCCGATGCCATCGCAGCTGAGAGCGAAAACTTTGCCAGGCTGGAATCGCTCGACGTTGGCAGGCCAATCACGGCATCGAGAATGGAAATGCCCTTCAACTACGATCCTCTGCGCTATTTCGCCGGTGCAGCACGCGTATCGCACGGAACCTCGATAGGAAATGTGGGACCCGGGCTACATGCACGGGTGGAGCGTGAGCCAATCGGTGTAGTGGGTCTTATCATTCCCTGGAACTTCCCACTCCTTGAGGCAGTCTGGAAGATCGCCCCGGCGCTGGCCGCGGGGAACACGCTTGTAATGAAGGTCACCGGTGTGACGCCGCTCAGTACAACGCGGATTTTCGAACTCGCCTCCAAAATATTTCCCCCGGGGGTCCTGAACCTCATCCTCGGTAACTCCGTTGGCGGAAAGGCGCTGGCAGCTCACCCGGGCGTTTCCATGGTGTCGCTGACTGGAGCCACGACCACCGGCAAACAGGTGGCCGCGTCCGGTGCGCAGACACTGAAACGCGTGCACCTCGAGCTGGGAGGCAAGGCGCCCGTGCTCGTGCACCCCGGAATTGACCTCGCGGCAGCGGCAGAATATCTCGCAGGAACCGGCTTCGCGAATTCGGGACAGGATTGCACAGCTCCGAGTCGTGTCATCGTCCACGAGGCTGCCTACGACGAATTTGTCAGCTATTACCTAAAGCATGCCGGCGACATCAAGGTCGGGGCAGGGCTGGATGAGACAACCACAATGGGTCCCCTCGTTTCAAAGACTCATCGGGATTCAGTTCAGGGTTTCGTGGACCGGGCGAAGGCGTACGCCGAAATTGCGCTGGGGGGCGAAGGTGTTGAAGACAACGGCTACTATGTGCAGCCGACCGTCATCCTCGCCCCGGCACAGGACTCGGAAGTCGTCCAAGAAGAGGTCTTTGGCCCGGTCGTTTCAATTCAGAAGGCTCGTAACGAGGACGAGATGCTCACCTGGGCAAACGACGTGCAGTACGGCCTCTCTGCAAGCGTTTGGAGCAATGACATAAACGTCACTCAGCGGGCGGCCCGTGAGCTGGAATTCGGCACTGTATGGATCAACACCCACATGGAGGTGGTCCCCGAAGCACCGTTCGGGGGCTTCGGGAACTCAGGATACGGCAAAGAGCTCTCCATGATGGCACTGGAGGAATACTCGCGCTACAAAACCGTGATGACGCGGACAAGCTAACCAACGGCCTAAGAAAACGCATCCACATGGAGCCCCGGCAGTACGCCGGGGCTCCATTTTGCTGCTTAGGAGCCCGTATCACCGTACTCACGCGCAAGATCAGGCTCGAGAGTACGTTGCTGCTTTGGATGAAATGCCCCCGCTTACCGTGTTTTTCAGCGACGCACTCTTCCGGGCTAGCGGTATGCGCGCGCAATAACGTTAGCCGCATTTAGGAGAGAAAGGAGGAACTAGCAGTCATACACCTTGCCTACCATTTACAACTTGCTGTCAGTGATGGTCGAAAACTGAGCCGTTTCGTGGGCACACCATGGCTCAGTTCTCGACCGTCACCGACACTTGCCCGCCGTGCATGACTGCATCCGAGGTATCAATCAACGGCCCGTCCTCGGCGGTCGTTCCCGCCATAACCAACCAGATTGGTTCTTTACCAAGAAATGCAGTCTAAGTCCTCAACTGTTCCAATTTAAAGATTATGCGGGCTCGGCTAAAATCGCGGAATCGGGCCAAAAACTATGCCCTCTTCCGAAGCAGTGATACTCCAAAATTTATCCCCAAGGAGCTAAGATTTTGTCTACTAGTACCGCTGTCTCTACGAAAAAGTCCACACCAGCCAGAGCAGCATTGGCAGGGTTTCTGGGTAGTACCGTGGAATTCTATGATTTGGTTGCCTACGGCACGGCAGCAGCGTTCGTTTTCGGGCCCCTTTTCTTCAGTCAAGCCAGCCCTGCGGCAGCCACCGCCCTTTCCTTCGCGACGTTCGCAAGCGGTTATCTCGTACGCCCTCTCGGCGGTCTCCTATTCGGGCATATAGCAGACACCAGAGGACGCCGATTGTCCATGATATTAACCCTACTCCTCATGGGAGGAGCAACCGTACTCGTCGGTTTACTACCCACCCATGCAATGATCGGCGACTGGGCCCCCGTCCTCCTCGTCTTCTTCCGTTTACTTCAGGGCCTCGCCGTCGGCGGAGAACAGGGCGGGGCAATGACGCTTGTAGTCGAACACGCCCCGGCGGGGCGTAGTGGATTTTTCGGTTCTTTTGCAACCGCGGGAACGCAGGCGGGAACCGTACTCGCCACCGGTGTCTTTGCCTTGGCTTCCTTGTTGCCAACGGATCAGTTCATGGCCTGGGGCTGGCGCATACCTTTTCTCGCCAGCGTTGTGATTATTGTCGTCGCCTACTTCGTTAGAAACTCCTTGCACGAGGCGGAGGAGTTCCTCGCGATTAAGGAAAAAGTTCCGACAAACCCGATAATGAATGCACTCCGGCACGATCTCCGACAGGTTCTGGGAGTAACGCTGGTCTATTCATCCGTCCACGTGGGATGGTACGTTCTTACGGTTTTCAGTCTCAGCTATGCAGTTTCCGCCGGTGTCGACCGGACGTCTATGTTGTGGATCGTCGCCGCCTCGGCCGGCGCCGTTATCTTTATGAACCCCGTTTGGGGCGCGCTTTCAGACCGATACGGCCGGCGCCGCCTGCTCGTCACGGGACTGATCTGTTACGGAATCATGATGTTTCTTTACTTTGGTGCTGTCGCACTGGGGAGTCCTTGGCTAATCCTTCTTACCATGGTGCTTGCAACGGCAACCGGACACGCAGCGCTCAATGGCATTACCCCGGCGTTCTTCATCGAACACCTTCCGGTCGAAACGCGAGCTACGGCCAGCGGCATGGGTATACAGGTTTCGGCTGTTCTCGGGGGTTTTGTGCCTTTGATCGCAACAGGGCTCGCCGGGACCTCATGGGGAACTTCCGCGGTCAGCGCGGCTGCTGCAATCGTCTTCTCAGTCAGTATCATCAGCATTCTCACGCTGTTCCCGACCCGCGTCCTGCGAGGGGACGCCACCTAGCAAATGGTGTCTACCTGGCTCTGGGCACCCGTGTTTTTAACACCCTAGTATCCGTATTGTGGCCCTTCGCAGATGAGCATGGTTGTCTGTTGCCGGTAGGGCGGGCTGGCGGACGGTGTTGTTGAAACCAAAGAACGGGCCAGCGGGGAGGTGGAGAACGTGGCCTGGAAGCCGCTGCCGCGTATTTGGTTGCGCTGATCGGGAAGCCGCAGGCTTACCCCGATGGCGGACAGCGCCGCCTGCACCCCGCACGCTTGCAGAGGGAGGAATCCGCCCTGACTCCCCTTTGGGTGTACCGAGAGCACTTCCCAAAGGGCCAAGACCCTGAACAACCCGAAGGAAAGATCGATGACCACCAGTTCCTCCGCCGTGGCCCTCACGGTCCCCGCCACCAACCGTGGTGCTGGGAAAGAAGCTTTCGCCCACGGATGGGGGGACGGATCCCAGGCCATGATCCAGCCGTTGATCCTGGAACTTTCCGTCCGGATCAGCCGCAGGGCCGCGCTCCTGAAGGCGTCATCCAATAACCCGGCTCCGTACTCCGAGGACATAGCCGCTCTCGCATGGATTCAGCAATCCCTGGAAGACGTTGAAGCCACCATCATTGGGCTGTCGGAGGCAAAGCGCCGCCGTTCTGCGGCGTTCCAGGGTCCGGACCCTTCTTCTGCTGGAAACCTCGTTCCCTAAGTTCCGCCGGGCCAACCGCCGCCGTTCTGCGGCGTTCCAGGGTCCGGACCCTTCTTCTGCTGGAAACCTCGTTCCCTAAGTTCCGCCGGGCCAACCGCCGCCTCGATCAAGGCTCCTGTTGACCATGCCGGCGGGCCGCCGTTCTTCCCCTCGACGCCAAGGGCATCTGGCGTGCCAAAGTACGTATCACCGCCCTCAGAGTAAGGACTCATCACCATGCACACAACAAACTGTTGTCTCGAGGTAGCCGTTAAAACCCGAAGGGAACTGGACGCCGCCCTGGAGGAGGCGGTGGATCTGCTGAAGCCGGCGGCGATGACCGGACAGGTCGGCATCTCCGTGACGCGGCTGGCCCCGGGGCGCTATGCGGCGCGTCTGAACGCCGACGTTCCCGCGGGCCTGACCATCGAAATATGGGGCAGTGAGCCGCGGTGAGCCAGGGGCCGCAAGGTGTCTCCGCTGCGACGGCCAGCAGCGATTTTAATATGGTCTGCCCTGCTTCCCGCGAGGCCGGCTGCTCGCTGCGTGCGGCGGCCGTCGAGGCAGTGCCGGGGAGAAACGGGTTGAAGGAGTCGCTGACAGCATGCGAAATCGACATCTTCCTGTCCCTGGCCCGCGGCCACCGCATCGTGGTGAGAGACCACGAAACGGGGGCATTGTGGCGCGGATCGGTTGACATGACGTTTCCCGAACACGGATTCGTCTGGGTTATCACGGACTTCGGCGAACGGAAGTTGCTCGATATTGGCGTGCACACGCTCTGGCGGCCAGATGAGTCGCGAGCTTGCGCCAGCGTCCGCCGGGAAGCTGGCAACGGCACCGGCCAGCTGGAATCATGACCCTCCCAATGACGCGTTTAAGCATGGTTGGTGACCCTTCTATAGTTGTCAAGCGCTGCAGAGGTACGGATTTGTCGCGTTGAGTGTTCGGTAGATCCGCCGGGCGAGATAGCGTTTCACGCACCGGCGGATTTCCCTTGTGGTCCGCCCTTCGGCTTGTCGTTTCTCGACGTATTCGATGGTTTTGGCGTCGAATGTCATCCTGCTGCGGGCGACCACGTGCAGTGCTTTGTTCAGGGTTCTGTCTCCGCCGCGGTTGAGTCTGTGCCGGATGGTGTTGCCGGAAGAGGCCGGAATCGGGTTCACCCCGGCCAGGGAGGCGAAGGCGGCCTCGGAACGTACCCTGCCTTGGTGGGACCACGCGGTAAGGCAGATGGCGGCCGTGACGGGACCGAAGCCGGTTTCCTGCAGTAATGGTGCGGCTTCGCTGATTTCGACCAGTTCGGTGATCCGGGCATTGTTGGTCTTGATGTCCGCGTCGAGCTCGCAGATGCGTTTGGCCAGCCGGACTGCTTCGGAGCGGGCAACGGACAGGGCGAGCGGTTCTTCACGGGCACGCCAGCGGGACACCTCGACGATCTGGGTTCCGGTCAAGGATTTACGGGTGTCAAGACCAAGGTCGTTCACCCGGAGCAGCGCGGTCAACGCGTTCACCGCCCGGGTGCGGTCGGTGGTCATGGACTCACGCGCGCAGACCAGAACCCGCAAGGCTGCGCGAACCCCTTCATTCAGCCGCGGCCGGCGCAACTGCTGCTCCTCCAAGGGCAGGACGGCGGCGGCGATCCGGTGCGCGTCCAATGGATCAGACTTACCAATTCCGTGATGGGCCCGGGCATCCATGCGCGCGGCTTCGGCAACCTCGTAACCGACAGCGCTGACAGCACCGGCCAGCAGCGCCCCGTAGGAAGCAGCGCCCTCGATCACCCATAGGGTAGCAAGGTCAGCGCCGGTGCGGCGCGCCACCCCGGTGATGGCCCGGTTGATGCCGGCGCTGGTGGTTGGAAAATCCCGCGTCTCGAGCAGTTCGCCGGTCGCGGTGGCGATGATGGCGTAGACATGGTTTTTGGCGTGAGTGTCAACGCCCACGACAAATGGGTGGGAATGAGCAACGATAGACATGGCGGTTCTGGCACCTTCCTCTTTTCGCGGATATGGTCAGGCCCGTGCACGGCCGCTACCAGTCCGGGTAGAGGTCACTTCGGAACAGCACTGTGACGAGCCACGCCCCTTGGGGCGGGCAACCTTCTGATCAAGTTACCGAGGTGGGCCGGGAAGGTACCGGCCGCCCACCCCGCGGACGGACAAGTCACCACAAGGGCACCCAACGGGGGGGGCCAAGTGTTTGATGAGTCACGGCCACAGGGCGGAACGGCCAGCACCTACTCTGCCAGCCAGTCCCAGACCAGCCACCCCAATCCTCACAGTGTTTGATCCGGTAGGGGCGGTGGCCCCCTGCGGCGAGCAGGCATCGGAGCCGGTAGTTGGTGAAGTTTCCGGAAGCCCCGGGCGATTCGGCGGGTTTCTTGAGACGTCCGTTGTTGGGGCCCTTCGCATTTAGACACGGTTTGTCTTTTTGATTCGGTAGGGGCGGTGGCCGCCGGCGGCGAGCAGGCATCTGAGTCTGTAGTTGGTGAAGTTGCGGAAGCCGCGGGCGATTCGGCGGGTGGTTTCGATGACGCCATTGATCGCCTCGGTGGGCCCGTTGGAGGCTCCCTGGGTGTCGAAGTAGGCCAGAATGGCCGCCTTCCATTGTTTGAGTGTCCGGCCGAGGCGTGCGACTTCCGGGATCGGGCAGGTAGGGAACGACGCAATCACCTCTTTGACGAGTTCACGGCCACGTTCCGGCCTGGCGTGGTAGATGTTGCGGAGCTTCTGATAGCACTGCCATGCCAACGTGACTTCGTGGTCCGGGTCCCCGCTGGTAAGTTTCGCGTCCAGCCGTGCAGACTGTTTCTCGCTGAGGCGTTCGGCACCGATCTGCAGGGTCCGCCGGATCCCGTAGAGCGGGTCGCCTTTGCGGCCGCGGTGCCCCAGGGTGTCCTGCTGGACGCGGCGGCGGACTTCGTCGACCATGGCTGAGCCGAGCTTCACGACATGGAACGCGTCTAGGACGGTGATGGCTTCGGGCAGCTCGTCGCGGATCGCGTTGGCGTAGCCGCGGAACGGGTCCAGCGCCGCTGTCTTGATCCCGGCGGTAAATTCAACGCCGCGGTCTTTGAGCCAGTCAGCGTACGCCTTACCCGACCGGCCCGGAACCAGGTCCAGTAACCGGGCATGCACCAAACCGTGTGCATCGCGGGTGTGGTCCACGATCCCGGTAACCATGCCGGACCCTGGCGGGCCGGTATGGGCCCAGACATGCTCGTCGACGCCGAGCGCATCCACCCCGGATAGCCGGTCCGCCGCTGCAACCCGGCGGGAGGCCTCCACCCGCACCGCATCCCAGACGGTGTGCCAGGAAACGTCGAGCTGATGAGCCAGCGCCGAAACGGAGGTATCGAAACGCTGCAGCGCGTCAGTCGCCCAACCCACCGCGCGGGCGGTCAGTTTCGCCCGCGGTCCTGTCAGCGGGTGCTCCTCGGTGAACGTTGTCCTGGGGCAGTCCGGGTCCGGGCACCGCCAGACACGCTTGTCCCACAGCAGCCGCACCGGCCGGCCGAAACACGGGGTGTCATGGAGCCGGACCTGGCGGCGTCCGTGGCCAACCGCGACGACGCCGCAGTCAGGACAACCGGCGAGGTCATCCCCGGTTTCGGTGCGCAGAAGCAGGCCGGCCGCAGTTGCCGTGACGGAGCTGACGTGGATGCCCTCGACACCGAGCAGCGCGTCAGCGCGTGTGCACCAGCGGCCATGGGAACAAGACATAGAGTTAGTCATGTCAGGGTCTCTTTTGGGTATTGGTTTGCTTGGTCGCAACCAATTCAAAGAGCCCTGACCTCTTTTCCGCCGCACCACGCCGCACCACAAACAGCCAACCCCGCGGCGGCACTTTCAGACCGCCCTAACCACGCTCATCTGTGAAGGGCCCGTATTGTCAACCCAGCTCTCCCATACCCTCGGCAGGGTAACCGGCCCCAGTATTTCCGCTCAGGTCAGACAGCCGGGCGATGCCGACCCTATTGAAATCCCAACAGTCCACGAGCTGACGCTAGGCGGACGTCCAGCCCTTCCAACCTTCAGGCGCGGGCCCTCTTGGGGCAGGTGCAGTGATCGAACGCAGCCTACGTGTGGCCCTTCACTCCCCTCCAGCCATAACTCCAGGAGCTGCTGATCCATGAGGTGAAGAAACGCACCATCTGGATCCTTCCCAACAAGTGGAGACTTTGTCTGTTAAATCAACCAGTTTCTTCCGCTTAGAGGCAGCGTAGCGTCGTATCAAAGGTGCCGCTCCATCATGTTGGACGGCGGAAAGGAAATAACTATGTCTCCAGCACGAATTCATAAGCCTCTATCGGAAACGTCGGTGCTGATCGCCGGAGGAAGCTCAGGCATCGGCTTCGCAAGTGCCCTGGCTTTCGTCGACGCCGGTGTGCCACAGATAGTGCTGTTGTCCAAAAATGAGGAACGCGGAGAATTTGCACGTGACCAGGTTCAGCGGCGAAGCAACCGTACTAAGGTGACGTTCATCCCGTGCGATGCGACAAACCCGGAAGAAGTCAGTCGGGCCGTCGCGAAAGCACATAGCGAAATGGGCGCTATCGATGCCCTTGTAACATCCGTTTCCGCCCCCAGCGTTCCCGAGCTGTTGCACCGCACCAAGCTTGCAGACATACCTGACATGTTGGCCCTGCAAGCTCTTCCGCCGATGTTGCTAACCCGGGCGGTGTTTCCCATCATGGAGGCTTCCGGAGGCGGCTCCATTGTGAACGTGGCGTCGGACGCCGCTAAGCTCGCAACCCCCGGCGAAAGTGTACTCGGCGGAGCGATGGCGGCAATTGTGATGTTCTCGAGAGTAGCGGCGATCGAAGGTAAACGCCACGGGATTCGGGTCAACACGCTTACGCCGTCCCTTCTCACGGACACTGCCACAACCGCACGGGCCACTGAGAGCGGTTTCAGCAAAAAGCTTTTTGAAAAGGCAGCCTTGCTCGCGGACCTAGGGGTGCCCGAGTCAGCCGACCAAGCCGAACTCGTGGTGTTCCTTTCGAGTCCGGCAGCGGCTCGCCTCACAGGCCAGGCCATCAGCGTTAACGGCGGGATTTCAGCGGCGTGACCCCAAGGATAGAGTCGAAAACACCACGATCTTGGGCTAGTAGAGATGGATATCAACCATGACCGTTGTGACCGAAGTTCGGGATCGTGTACTAATCATCCGCATCGAGCGTGAGAACAAGCGCAACGCTATCGATCGTGAAACTTCTCTTGAGCTAGATGCGGCACTGAACCACCTCGAAGATGAACCAGAACTTTGGGCGGGAGTACTGACCGGAACGCCCAACATATTCTCGGCAGGCAGCGACCTCCGAAACGCGCCAGGGGAAACGGTGACACCGCGGGGTGGTGAGTACGGCTTGATTCGCCGCCAGCGGACCAAGCCGTTGGTGGCGGCGGTTGAGGGCGTAGCCTTCGGAGGCGGGTTTGAGATTGCCCTGGCGTGTGACCTCATCGTTGCTTCCACAACTGCCCAGTTCTCGTTTCCGGAGGTCAACCGCGGAGTCCTCGCGGCTTCTGGTGGGCTCTTCCGCGCGGTCCGCGCCCTCCCACTACATATCGCCAAGGAGTTGCTCCTGACTGGCGCGGTGCTCGAGCCGGTTCGAGCTCAGCAATTCGGCCTTATTAACCGAGTGACTTCGGCCGGCGGGGCAGAAGAAGAAGCAGTAGCCCTCGCCAAGGAAATCTGCTGCGCCTCACCCATATCTGTGCGAGCCACGCTAGCAGCTGTGGCAGAAGTCGTTGAGCAGGACAACGAACTTGGCTGGTCAGCTACATCCCGTGCATTTTCGATCGTGCGCGAGGGACCCGACGAAAAAGAAGGCATCAACGCCTTCTTTGAAAAGCGACCTCCACGATGGTCCGTCCCTCGATAGGTAGACGGAGAAGCCCTAAGGCCCACGTGCCACCGGCTGAGTGATCAGACCCTAGCCCATGTCCCGAAGCTTAACCGCCCACGTGAACGGGACCCGGATGAACTGGTCTCTGCCATGACCCCTTAACAGAACCGCACACACCAACCTAACCAACAAGCAGGGAACAAAATGAGTGAACGCAAGGAGAAAACCAAGGAGTTCGTCGATGAGCTCGCAAAAGTAGCCACCGTCTCCCCAAAGGCACTGGCTATCATCGACGGCCCTCTTCGTGTTACCTATGAAGAGTTGATGAACCAGGTCAATGAGCTGGCCGTGGCTCTTCAGCAGGCAGGTCTACGCTCGGGCGATCGTGTCGCCCTAGTTGCCGAGAATTCTGCCGAGTACTTGGTCACTGCATTCGCCGTCTGGCGCGCCCATGCCGTTCTGGTCACGATCTATCCGTCTTCAACAGTTTCAACACTTGGTCACTGCTTGAACAGTAGCGACCCTGTGTTGGTTTTCGTCAACGAATCCAGTTTTGATTCGGTCCGCCAGGCAGTTCCCGACTGGCCTGTCGCATTGATCTCCGACCCCTCTGTTCCGCCGGTTCGGAAGGCTGCAAAGGAAACACCCGCAGACGTCCGCGATTCCTTGGCCTTGATCTGCTACACATCGGGAACAACTAGTTATCCGAAGGCTGTCATGGTCTCGACTAAGACGCTATATCACGGCGCATCCGCCTACTCCGAGTCTTGGCACTTGGGTCCCTCCGACCGCACAGTTGTTAGCTTGCCCATGGCTTGGCTCTACGGGCTGAACACAACCTCAATGGCCACCCTGCTCAGAGGCGGAACGGTAATTCCACTGCGTCGCTCGCGGCCCTCCATGCTCATCGACGCGATCGTGGAACATAAGGCCACCTTCCTTCCAGGAGTAACGACAATGTTCGCAAAACTCGTGCAGCATCTGGACGGACTCGATTCTCGGCCTGACCTCTCGTCCTTGCGGTTCTGTCTGTCGGCCGGGGAACCCCGCAACGAGCACGCATTCGATCGATGGACCGCGTACACAGGAGTGCCCGTCTTCGATAACTACAGCGCCTCTGAATGTTATCCGCTGGTCACCTACGATCCGCAGGCTGACCCTGCTCCCGTGCCTGGGTCGGCGGGAAAGGTGGTCCCCGGTTCGGAACTACGTGTAGTGGATCGGAACGGAAATGACGTCGAGCCTGGTGAAGTAGGAGAGGGCCTGTCACGCAGTCCGGGCCTCATGCTCGGATATTGGGAGGATGCGGAGCAAACCCGGGCCGCAATGACAAATGATGGCTGGTATCGCACCAAAGATCTCGTTCGTGTAGATGAATCCGGCTTTGTCTACGTGGTCGGGCGTCTTTCGGACATGATCATCCGTGGTGGGAGCAACGTTTCTCCGGCTGAGGTTGAGCGGGTGGTGCGCGAGCATCCGGGCGTCCGAGATGTCTCGGTAGTGGGGTTGCCGGACGACACCTACGGGCAGCGCGTAGTTGCAGCCGTGGTTCCGGACAGCTCCGTAACGTTCGATAGCACCTCGATCGCGGAGTTCTGCAGTAAGCACTTGCCTTCGTACATGGTTCCAAACGATTACATTCCCGTTCAAGAACTTCCTCAAAGCAAAACGACAGGCAAGGTCGATCGACGTCAGGTTACCGCCATCCTCGAGGCGAACCGAACTACTGCTACCTCTTCCTGATCCCCGCTACATGCGGCCTGCTGCCTTCGGCTGAGTGTGGACACCTGGGTAGGACCTGCTTGCCCTCCGTGGCCTGGATTAGATGATCCCGGCCACGGAGGAGGACAGGACATTACTGCTCTGGTGGAACAGGGCAGTAATGAGCCTCGATTTTTCATGGTGCTCGTTGCTGGCCTTTGATTTGCGGCCGCGGCTGAGTGGCGGTTGTTTTCTGTTTTCGGGCAGTCTGGTGTGCCTGTTGGTTCGCCTGGGTTGGCGCCGGTTCCACTTCCGGGTGATCGTGCTGTTCATTGGGACAGGATGAGGTCCACGATCAGCCTGTGGAAGGAAAGAGCCCTTTGTTGAGCCGGGTGTTGTTCTCCAGGAGAAGTTTCAGGAGCCCCTTTTCCGGGGCTGATTCGGAGAGCAGGAGCTGGTGGCGGCGGGCGCGGGTGATGATTTTCCCGGCGGTCGCGAAGAGCCGGTAGCGCCAGCGTTTGATGTCCCAGGCCTTGGCGTGGTGGCCGTCCGGGAGGGCAGCGAGCTGGAGCCAGGAGACCAGGTTGAGGGCCAGTGCGGCGATGTTTGCCCAGGCCTGGTTCGCGGCGAAGTCGAAGAACGGCAGCTTGCCCAGGCCGGTGTTTTTCAGGGTTTTGATCCTGTTCTCGCACCGGCCGCGGGCGCGGTGCCGGGCGTCCAGGAACGGGCCGTGCCAGCGTGGGGAGTTGGTCAGGAACGCGGTGATCCGGTGTCCGTGGGCATCGAGCAGGGTCGGCTGCGCGCCGGGGTGCAGCGGCTCGGCGCGGAGGAACAGGTTCGTGCCGGGCGGGTAATCGGTGAGCGGGATGACGTCGGTGGCGTTGATGACCCACGCGTCGGTCCGGTCGGTCCCGGACTGGTCCAGGGCCGGCTGCCAGTGCTCTTTGTCGGTGATCCAGTCGATCATGTGCGCTTTGCCGAACGGCAGGGTGTAACTGGTGGAGAATTGCACGCCGAGGCTGTGCAGGTGCCAGAGGAATTTCCGTGAGGCCCCTGCGCTGTCGGTGCGGACCAACACCTTCTCCCCGGCCAGGGTCCCGGCCTCGTTGAAGAAGCTCTCGGGAAGTTGGGCTGCGGCCGTGTGGAAGACCCGGATGTGGTCCTCGGCGCTGTTCGCTCCCGCGTTGCCCGGCCGCAGTACGGCGGCGAGGATCTCCCCGGAACCGTTGCCGCCACCGTAATCGGCGCTGGCGATGAACGGGGCGAACCCGTAGCCACCCTTGTAGGTGCCGGCCACGTTTTCCTTATCCGAATGCGAGGTCACGAGCGTCGCGTCGAGGTCGATGATCAGCGGGTCCGCGGCCGTAGCGGCCAGTGCCGGGTCCCGGTCCCCGGCGGCGTCCCAGGCCCGGGTACGCAGTTCCCGGGTAAGGGTTTCAAATCCGTAACCGAACAGCTCCGGGTTGGCCACGGTGCGTTCGAAGAACCGGGACACGGTCGCGTTCGAGGGCAGCTGGCCGAAGACCCCCGGTGAGGAACGCAGGATGTCCAGATCGGAGGCGTGTTCGCCTCCGGCGGCGAGCATGGCGGCCAACGAACCAACCAGCCGGCCCGGCCGGTGTTTCGCGCCAGAGGGAACAAACTGGCCCAGCCTGTCCTCACACAGCCTGCCGAAACCCAGCGCGTCCATGAAGCCGGTGAGCACCGAAACCCCGGCGTGGGAGATCAGCGACTGGCCGGTGAAACTGACCGGCAGGGACGGAAAACAGCGGTAGACTTCTGCATCGAAAGGGTGCTCCCTCGCTCGGCAAATAACGGTCTCGACAACCACTATTTTCCCAGTTCGGAGCACCCTTTCCCTGATTAACACGCCATCCCGACGGACCCGCCATGAAAACCTGGGGTGAGAGCTGCTCCGAGTGGATCACACCTACTTCTGCGCAATGGAGCATCCTCACCTTACAAGCAGGCGACGACGCATTAGGGCGGCATTCACCTAAGTCGCACGGCCAAGCCCTGCGACTTGCTGCACAGGCATTGCCTTCTGCGCTATCCCTCGTCAGTGACACCGTAAGTTACCCTTTTTGGGGCTGATTCCAGCCACTCCGCCCGACAGCGGCTCATCCGCACCGGGCGCGGCAACCAGCGCTGCTCAATGCGCGTCCCCCGGACATGGAGCCGGTCTGCGAGGCGAGGCGGAACCGGTTTTGGGTGGGTTGACGCCGGCATGACCGCCACACCGCAGCATCAGTGAAGACCTCCGGTTCCTTCCCTGCTGGTTCGGATATTGTCCGGCACGCCGCCCTGAAGAATTTATTGCAGTGCCTGTCAAGGACGACAGGGAGGCTCGGGCGGTCCATTTGGACCCTCGTGTTCTTGGACCCGTGAGGCAACTATGACTGTCTGCTCGAGCGTCACTTAACCATTGCGTACTCACAACTTTCCAGGGCTTCGGCCACCCGAAACTGCTAGGGCCTCTGACCATGAGAAATGGAAGAATGACGAAGGTCACATCTTCGCTTTGTCATTATTCTGACGGAAAATCTCTTGCTCTCGGCTCAGACTTCAACTGTTGGGGGAGCCGGCCAACCAAGATCTGTAGCCGGTGCTTCCCGTTTACCCTTGAAGGAGTAACAGTATGAATGTGGGATCAACCTCACTCGGCGAGGAGTCCAGACGGCTTGCGGCGGGTGATACCGGGCTTCACGGGAACATGAATGTTCTTGAAGTCATGTTCACCGTGATCGCATACAACGGCCCTGCCGTCGTGTTCATGGGATTCATCCCCGTAGCAATCCTAATGGGCAACGGCCTCGGGACTCCGGCGCTGTTCCTCGCCGCTGGACTTTTGGTGATGCTTGTTGCCTCGGGCCTCATGAAGGTTTCCAGCGCCCTGAAGCGGCCGGGCGGATTCTACGCAATCATCACGGCAGGTCTGGGCAGGGGACCAGGACTTGCAGCCGGTTTCGCCGCCATCGTTACCTACTTTGCAGCGCTGATCAGTGTTTATGCTCTTTCTGGCATCGCGCTCAGTGACATTGTGACGACGCTCTTCCATGGCCCCGAGCTTCCGTGGCCGATCGGCGGTCTCACTATACTGACCGTGGTTACAGTGCTTGGGCACTACAACATCGCGTTCTCCGCGAAGGCTCTGGTCATCTTCCTTGGCCTCGAAATGCTGCTTATTGCAACTTACGTCGCTGCCGTACTTATCCGGGGTGGTGCCGACGGCATCGGCTTTGAGTCATTTGACTCCGCCAATATCTTCTCGGGCTCTTTGGCTATTGGCGCACTCTTCGCCGTCGGTCTTTTCGGCGGATTCGAAGCAACGGTGATTTTCCGAGATGAAGTAAAAGACCCTGATCGGACCATTCCCCGAGCCACCTATGGGGTTGTGGCAACTATCGCCCTGATGTACGCGGTGACAGCTTTCGCTTTTATCAATGCCTACGGGGCCAATACCGTCATGGATGTTGTGACAAATGACGGTGTGACCGCTGCAGGGCAAAGTGTCCGTGAGTACGTTGGTGACTTCGCCTACGCAGCTGCCACAGTGCTGCTGTTTACCAGTGGTTTTGCACTGTGCCTTGCCTCGCACAACATCCTTGCACGGTACGTGTTCAACCTTGGCGCTGACGGCGTTCTCCCCTCAAAATTGGGAGTAAGTCACCCTCGCCACGTTTCACCACACCGGGCCTCACTCCTTGTCGGCATCGCGGCGCTGATCGTCGTGGTAATTCTCTTCGTGACTCAGGTGCCCAGGGCCGGCTTGTACGGCTACTTAGCAGGCATCTATTCGTATGGCATGCTCATCATGATCACACTGGTATCCCTAGCCATCAGCGTCTTCTTATTCCGGAACCTTCGAAAGACCGTTCACGCGGTGGCAATGCTGGCAGCCTTCGTCGTCATCGCGTCTATCCTCGTCTTCGCATCGTTCAACTTCGACGTACTGAGTGGGATGACCGGTGCACTGGGCGTTACCGTACTGGCACTAATTTGGCTCTTTGTCTTGTCGGGAACACTAATTGCTGCGCGCCTGAAGCGGACAAAACCCGAGGTGTACGCCAGAATCGGACGTCAGTAGTAGAGCCAACGGTGGAGCTGCCCGCACCTTGCTGGATTTCCCACAATGCGGGCTGCTCTGGCTTGGGTAATGCACAAAGACGCCTGTTTCCAAACAAAGATGTAATAACACCTATATTGAACGTTAAGTGCTCCGCGTTACAGCAGAGTGAAAGTGAGTAAGGCCGATGGCAAACACTGCGCTACAACTAAATGCTGGCCCTCAAGACGTACTCATAGTGGGGGCAGGTCCCTCAGGGGCTACCGCTGCCAGGATCTTGGCAGAGAGCGGCTACAGCGTGACGTGCCTTGAACAAGGCGGTTGGGTCAATCGGCTTGATCTACCGAGCGATAAGCTGGAACGCGAGGTGTACACTGCAAGCTCCTGGTCGACAAACCCGAACGTCCGTCAAAGTTCGTGGGACTACCCGTGTGACGTGAGTGAAGCTGACCTCTACCCCATCAACTTCAACGGTGTTGGTGGCAGCACCGTACTTTTCGGTGCTGAATGGCCAAGATTTTTGCCCTCGGATTTCAAAGTGAACAGCCTGTACGGTTTTGCAGATGACTGGCCCTTCACTTACGAAGACCTCCTGCCCTATTACGAGCTTACCGACGAAATGGTGGGCATTTCAGGCCGGCCGGGGGACCCCGCCTACCCGACTTCCGATTCGACCCTGATGCGTGAAGCCCCTATTGGCCGTGTCGGCGTAAAAGCTGCCGAGGGAATGAATAAATTGGGGTGGCACTGGTGGCCGGGCACGCAGGCGATCATCACGAAGAACCAGGGTGACCGCGGCGCATGCGCCCGATGGGGCATGTGCATGCACGGATGCCCTGAAGGGGCCAAAGGCGCTTTCGATGTCGCTATGTGGCCGGCAGCGATAGCAGCGGGCGCCAACATCATCACCGAGGCCCGCGTTCGGGAGATCACAGTCAACGACCGAGGGCTCGCTACCGGAGCCACATGGATAGACGCCGAAGGCAACGAACACCACACAGCAGCATCCGTCGTCATCGTGTGTGGCAATGCTGTAGGTACTGCACGGCTGCTCCAAATGTCGACCTCCAACCTGTTCCCCAACGGAATCGCAAACTCATCCGGATTGGTAGGAAAGAACCTCATGATGCACCCATTCGTTGGCGTCATGGGAATTTACGAGGAAGACCTGCAAAGCTGGATGGGCCCCCTCGGCGCCAGCCTGTACTCACTTCAGTTTGCCGAGACTGACCTGAGCCGCGGCTTCCAGCGCGGAGCCAAATGGTGTGCAATGCCAATTCCTGGACCGATGGACGTACTGGACCGATACAAAGACCTCCCGCTTGAGCAGCGCACCGGAGCAGCTGGCCAACGCCTAGTGGAAAAGGCTCTGGGGCGCTCTTTCGAATGGGCAGCCGGAATCGAAGACATGCCCGACGAAAGTAACCACGTATCGCTCAGCCACGACCTCTTCGATAGCTCGGGCCTTCCGGCACCAAAAATCAACTACCGGCTCTCCGAAGACAGCATTCGCAACCTGAACTGGAACGTAGAGCGCATGCACGAAGCGCACAGGGCAGCTGGCGCGATAGAGACCAAAGAGGTGCCCTGGATGCCAGCCGTAGGTTGGCACATGCTCGGCACAGCACGCTGTGGCACTGATCCGACACGCTCGGTCGTCGACCAATACGGCCGCTCACACGACGTGCCCAACCTTTACATCATGGATGGAAGCGTTTTCGTGACTTCTTCCTCCGTCAACCCGACGTCCACGATCACGGCTTTCGCGGCTCGTGCGACCGAACATCTGATTGAAACCGCCGCAGACCAGGAGGCACCGCTGTGAGCGAGACCGCAAATGTACTGGATGATCCAACACGGACAGGCATAGCTATTGTCTTTGACGTACTGCTCCCCGGCACCGAGAAGCTCCCTGCCGCAACAGCGATTGAAGCTCAGGGGCAACTGCTCGACCGGGTGCTTACTGCGGATCCCACTCTAGAGCCTCTGGTACGAACAGCCGCCACGAGAGCCGCCTCAGAAGGATCTTGCACCTTTGATCAGCTGAAGAGCTGGATGGGCGCCGACCTCGAGCGGCTCGCCTTCGCTTTGCACGCCGCCTATTACATGTCCGGCGACGTACGCTCGCGACTCGGCTACCCAGGGCAGGGGCGCAATCCGGTTTCCATGGCAACTCCAGATCAATTGTGTTCCGACGAACTCATTGCACCTGTGCTCAGCCGAGGTGCGATCTATGTGCCGACACCTACAACAGAGCCGTCCGTGGCAAACGGAAGGCTCTGACACACAGCGCAAGCGCCGCCTGTAACGACGTCGTGAGGTCAAGGACCACCTTGTTTCCGGTGGGGACTACAACGTCGTTGCGCACCTCCTCTATCAACTATCAACGCCGCTACGGCTTTGATTACGCAAAGGTTATGTAATTTTGAGAATGCTAATTATCGGTCCTCCTGGCTCCGGAAAGGGAACCCAGGCGGAGCGGATCTCCCAGCTCCTTGGGGTCGTGCCGATCTCCACCGGAGACATTTTTCGGGCGAACGTGAAGGGGGCGACACCACTCGGCCTCGAAGCCAAAAAGTACATCGACGCCGGTGATTTTGTTCCCGACAGGGTAACCAACAACATGGTGCGCGAGCAGCTAACGGAGTACGACGTGGAAAACGGGTTCCTACTGGACGGCTACCCACGTACCTCAGGCCAGGTGGACTATCTCGACAACATTCTCGCCGATCTGGACCGGAAGTTGGACGTTGTCCTGCAATTGGCAGCCGATGACCAAGAACTGATCCGACGGCTGCTCGGGCGCGCCAAAGACATGGGCAGGAGCGATGACAACGAAGCCGTAATCCGACACCGTTTGGGCCTCTACCATGAGCAGACGGAAGCAGTAGTGGCGAGATACGAGGCCCGCAATATTCTAGCGGTCGTGGATGGGACCGGCGGGGTCGACGAAGTAACAAGGCGTCTGGTGGCAGCAGTCAGTGACGTAATGGCAGCGACCATCCCAGTGTCATAAGCGCTCATCCGAAATAGCTGACCCTATCCGGGGTCTTACATAGCGGCCTTCAACGGTCAGTCATCAACTCGCTTTAACTCCCGGATATCCGCCGCTGCCCTAAAAATCCCTAAGGGAAGGTCACGCCGCTGCGGCGAATACCCAGTAAAACCGGCCGGCCAACGCTAGGGTCACCCGCAAAGCAGTACTCGACACTAAGTCGAGGCCATCACCGCCGAAAGACTGAAGGAGGGCGAACATTGAATCTCACCAGAAACCAGGATCACTCCTTGCGGCAGGCGCCGCCCCTGAACAAGGCAGTTCATGCTTGGGAGGAGCTCCGCATGGGAGAGATGGTGGAGGTCTGGGCTGGTGGCTCCTACGCCTACATGGCCTACATCGACGACCGCTCGAACGACGGGCAGCTCCTCTGGATAATCGAGGACGGAACAGCCACTCGAACCCTGTTCCTTCGGGATGACAACATCACTCTCTACCCCGTTTAGTAGAGTTTCAGCCTCGGTACGCTCGGCAGTAATCCACGCCCTGCTTATGCACATCTCTCAGACTGCACGCCCCAGAAATACGATACGCACCATCCAAAGCAGTGCTGCCTTGACCCTTGGCCCGGCGGGACTGTCCAGCAAGAACACAATGACCAGAAGCTGTGTGCCCGGGAAGAGGCTTCAAGGACCTGAACTTTCTGCCACTCCAATACGCTAAGACTATTGGTAGTTGGCCGTCGTAATCTTTCCCACTCGCTGACCGACAACCTGTAAATCCTCCAGATACAGCCTCACGCGATAATGGCATATTTGGTTATAACACCAGATTCACCCCTAAGAACAGGATTTCCCAGATGGCGCTTTCTGAACGCTACGCAGTGTTGTTTGAGCCTGTACAGGTTGGTCCCAAGACCGCCAAGAACCGGTTCTGGGCCACCCCCCATGCAATTGGTTTCGGAACCGATAAGGCCGGTTCTGCCGCCGGCTACCGGGGCACCCGTGCAGCTGGTGGCTGGGGAGTCGTCTTTACCGAGGCAACCACCATTGCCCCTGAAATGGACAAAACACCGCACGCGATGAGCCGGCTCTGGGACGAAGGCGACGTTCGCAACCTCAGCCACGTCGCGGATGCAATTAAAAAGCACGGAGCACTAGCTGGCATTGAACTGGAATACAACGCTGCTGTCGGCGTGATGACCGAGGGACGAAGTCTGACGCCGCGCAACGTTGTCGCTACGCCAGGCGAATCCGCGCTGGCAGTACCCTACGCCGGAGGCTTGATTGAACTCGACGCTGAAGGCATCGAGGACATCAAGCAGATCTATGTCGCCGCCGCGCTTCGGGCGAAAGACGCCGGCTTTGACCTGATCACCTTTCACTGTGGTCACGCCGCATCAATCCTCGCGCATTTCTTGATTCCCTATTACAACACCCGCACCGACGAGTACGGCGGGTCGTTGGAGAACCGGTCTCGCTTCGCCCGCGAAATGCTCCAGGCCGCCCGGGAAGCGGTGGGTCCCGACGTCGCCATAGGACTCCGCCTCGGCGTGGACACCCTGGATGGGCCCTTCGGTCTCGGTGATCGAGGGATCCAGCACGACCGTGACACCCCGATGTTCATCAAATACTTGGACGATCTGGTGGACTACTGGGATTTCGTGATCGGCGGCTTTGATTGGGCTCAAGACGCCCAGTCCTCACGCACAGTAGGCGAGAACTTCGAGAAGCCCTACGTTGGCGATCTGAAGCAGTACACACAAAAGCCTGTCGTCAATGTCGGACGGCTAAACAGCCCCGACACCATGGTCGACATCATCAACTCCGGTCAGTGTGACTTCATCGGAGCAGCCCGCGCCGCGATCTCAGATCCCTTCCTGCCCGAAAAGGTGCGAACAGGCAATATTGAGAATATCCGAGAGTGCATCGGGTGTAATTTCTGCGTATCCCGCGACATCGGTACCGCCCCCATTGCCTGCACCCAGAACGCAACAACCGGAGAAGAATTCCGCCGCGGCTGGCACCCAGAGGTGTTCACCCAGGCTAAAAACCACGAAAACGATGTCCTCATACTCGGCGCTGGACCAGCAGGCATGGAGTGCGCCATGGTGCTCGGCAAGCGTGGCATGCGCAACGTGCACCTTGTTGATGCCTCATCGGCTATCGGCGGCAGTATCAACTGGGTCTCGAAACTGCCAGGCCGCCACGAGTGGCGCCGGCTCATCGAGTACCGAGAGCACCAACTGAGCAAGCTCAGCAACGTTGAAGTAATTCTAGACACCGCCTTCACCGCAGAAGAGGCGCTCGACTACGGCGCCGGCATCATCGTTGTCGCCACTGGTTCCCATTACCTCCGGGACGGAATCAATCCCTACAACCGCATGCCCTTTGGCCTGGAGACCGTCTTCGGTGACCGACTGCTCACCCCAGAGCAAGTAGTCCGCGACGAAGTCCCGGTCGGCAAGAGGGTCGTAGTAGTCGATTCCGATGGATACTTCATGGGTCCTGGCATCGCAGAACTACTAGCAAAGAACGGGTCCGAAGTCGTTCTTGCCACTAGGGGCGAGCACATCGGGGAGTATCAGCGCTACACCCGCGAAATTACCCACACTGTAAATGATTTGCGTCTCCTGGGCGTCAAAATGCGCTCTGAGACCATAGTTACTCCGGCAGGGGAATCAAGTGTCACCCTCACGTCCCCCTATCATGAGCCCGAAACCGTCGAGTTTGACAATATCGTCCTCGTGGGTACACGCAGCTCGGATAACGGCATCTCGAAAGCGCTGATGGACCGCCGGTCTGAATGGGAAGCCAACGAGATATCAGCAGTCCATAACATCGGAGACTGCGTCCGACCTAACTTCATTGCGGAAGCAATCTTCTCGGGGCACCGATTGGGTCGTGAGATCGACAGCCCGAATCCATCGCTGCCGCTGCCCTTCATCCGAGAACGGCGCATTATCGGCGGCAGCGAGGCCGACTACGAGGTCGGAGCTCGATCGTTGCTGCCTCTCTACTATCAGGCAAGCACCTCAAAGAATTTGGAGACCACATGGTAAACACGGCGCGAAACGTACTGATCACCGGTGCAGGCAGCGGTATCGGCGCTGCAGTTGCGGCAGAATTTTCCAGGAACGGTGATCACGTTCACCTGCTTGATATCTCGGCAGAGCGCCTGGCGACGGTCGCGGCGGAGCTCCCGTCTGAGCGCGTAAGCACCTACACGGTAGACGTCACCGACTACGACGGTGTGGGGACCGTCGTCAGTGCGATTACTGCCCAGGGGAGTATCGACGTGCTGGCAGGTTGCGCCGGTGTGTTCGATGGTCTTGCCGGTATCGAAAATACCAGCCGGGAACTCTGGGATCGGGTCATCGATATCAACCTCACGGGCACCTTCAACGTGGTCAAGCCTGTCGCAACCGAAATGATCAAGCAGAAGTCGGGCAGTATCGTGCTAATCGGCTCTATTGCCGCGTCGCGGGCCCTTCCCGATGGCCTAGCCTATGATGCTTCAAAGGCCGCCCTCGAAGGTATGACCCGTCGACTTGCCGTTGACCTGGGTCCCTACGGCATCAATGCCAACCTGGTTGCCCCAGGCGTCGTCCAGACGAGTATCCGTGCCACCTCTGCAGAGATTCTCGGGCAGATGGTTCCGGACACCAACGTCGGTGTCGGAACCAACCCTGAACTGATGAAAATGCTAATCCCCCTCCAACGAGGTGGGCTGCCGTCTGAGATTGCCGCGACCGTGTTCTTCCTGGCGAGCGAGGGCGCCGCTTACATCAGCGGCGACGTAATCCACGTCGACGGCGGCTGGATCGCGGCCTAAACGGCTGCGCTGACAAGGAGAACCTGCCCATGACGCTCCGACTTCCCGAAGGCAAACGCCTGGCAGTTTCGCTGAGCCCCGACTTTGACGCCCACAGCGTGTGGATCGGGACCTTCCGCACCAGCTCACAAATGTCTCTCTCCCGGGGGGAATTCGGTGCTGAGGTCGGTGCACCTCGTCTGCTCGAGACTTTTGAGCGATACGGGATCACTACCACGTGGTGCATCCCCACACACACCATGCAGACTTTCCCTGGTGCCGTCGCAGCTGTAGCAGAAGCGGGACACGAAATCGCAGCGCACGGTGTCTATCACGAATACGTCCCGAAGCTCGAGCTAGAGGAAGAGCGCCGCCTCATGGAGTTGCAGTTAAGGATGCATGAGGAGCTCATCGGTAGGCGGCCCCGCGGGTACCGCTCTCCAGCGCTTGACATCACCGACCACACACTCGATATTCTGCACGAGTTCGGCATCGAGTGGGACTCTTCGCTGATGGGCCGCGACTTCTACCCTTACCACCCACGCATGGTCACCAGCATTGACCTTGAGCTGGGAAACCAGTTTGGCGCCCCGTCACCGGTGCTTGAATTTCCGGTTTCCTGGGGGCTCGATGATTTCCCCGAACTGGAAATGCTCAAAGGCAACGCTACCCAGCAAGCGAACGAAGTCGTACTGCAGCGGTGGAAAGACGCGTTCGATTTCGCATACCAGCGCTGCCCCGGAGGGATGATGACCTTGACCTTGCACCCGCAAACCATTGGCCGCTCGCACAACCTCCTCATGCTCGAAAAATTTATCGAATACGTACTTGGGCACGACGGCGTCTGGTTTCCCACTATCTCTGAAGCGGCCGACACCTGGGCCGGTTCCGCTGCCTAATCCTGGCAACATAGTTCGCGAAAGGGCGACAATGGCATCACGACACATCACCGCAGGCCTGACAGAAGACCATGTCGCTCTCAGGAACATGGTCAAAGACTTCGTTGATCAGCGAGTAGTTCCTACCGCCAGCGAACGGGAAGAAAAAAATGAGTACCCAGCAGACTTGATTCCGGAACTCGCAGAACTCGGAATGTTCGGCATAACGATCTCAGACGAGTTCGGCGGCTCCGATATGGACTACGTAAGTTACGGACTCATCTTCGAGGAGCTGGCACGCGGCTGGATGGCCTTGGCTAGCCTTGTGTACACCACGAGCTCGGGCGGTTACCTCATCAACAACTTTGGCACCCAGGAGCAAAAGCAGCGATTCCTGCCCGACATCGTCGCAGGCAAAAGAATGAGTGGCATTGCCATCACCGAGCCCTCAACTGGAAGCGATGTTAAGAAGATCAAGCTCACCGCCCGCCGCGAGGGTGAAAACTACATCCTGAACGGATCAAAAATCTTCATCACGCATGCCCGTCATGCTGATCCGCTCGTGGTTCTGGTCAAGACAGACCCCACCATCGAACCAGCCCACCGTGGCGGCCTCAGCCTGATGCTCGTAGAACAAAACACTCCGGGCGTGAGGTACGGAAGTGACTACGACAAGCTCGGGCACCGAGGCCTTGAACTGTGCGAGGTCATTTTCGAAGACGCCGTCGTGCCCCGGTCAAACCTTCTCGGCAGCGAAGAAGGAAAAGGCTTCTACCAAATGATGGGGGCTCTGGACCGCGGACGCATCTACATGGCCGGCGCATCCACTGGTATTGCGCGGGCGAGCCTCGAGCACGCCCTTAGCTACGCAAAGCAGCGGGAAACCTTTGGCAAAGCGATTGGAGAGCACCAGGCTATCCAAATCAAGCTGGCAGATATGGCCACAAAGGTCGAAGCAGCTCGACTGCTGTACATCAATGCGGCTCTCAAAACTGATGTTGACGGACGAGCGAGTGCGGAGTCTGGCATGGCGAAGATCTTCGCAACGGAAATAAGCGTGGAAGTTGCCTACGACGCGATGAGGATCCTCGGAGGGTATGGCTACATCAAGGAGTTCCCCGTCGAACGTTACCTTCGCGATGCACAGCTCATGCCCATCGGCGAGGGGACCAACGAGATCCTTCGAGTCGTATTGGCAAAGCAGCTCCTGAGCGAATCTCCATAGTCCCGCCTGCGTGTCGTGCCAGCTGTATAGAAGACAGCGGACGCGTTGTAGCTGCATCCCCCGTCTTCTCCCCGGTGCCCGATTGCCGCTCGTGATCCGCGGCCGAAATTGAACCAAATAAGTGGAAGGACCTTGTGGCCATATGAGAAACCAGACCATTACGCCACAGCTGCACCAAGCCGTGGGCGTCCCGCTGCAACAGAGATTCTTTGAGGATTATTTCGTAGGGCTGAGCGAAACCCATGGTGCTGAGCTAATCGTAGAATCTGAAGTCCTTGAGTTTGCAGGCCGCTTTGATCCGCAATGGATTCACACGGATCGCAGTGCCGCGACGGCGGGTCCGTTCGGCGGCCTGATCGCCTCCGGGTGGCATACAGCTGCTCTGGTCATGCGAATCATGGTCGATTCCTACATGAACGAGAACGCCAGCCTTGGTGGTATCGGTGTTGATGAATTACGTTGGCCGGCGCCCGCCCGCCCTGGTGACGTCATTACAGCCAGCTTTACTGTGGCGGAAGCCCGTCGTTCCGTAACTAAGCCAGACAGGGGCATTGTTCGCACTGACGTCGCTGCCTTCAGGCAGGGTGGCGCCCCACTTCTGACAATGACAACGATCTCCATGCTCCGATCGCGTCAGACAGTTCCCCCTGCTTAAAGCAGTAACAGATGCACGAACACGACGCCCAGATGATCGTCGTCGGAAACAAGCGGATGCGGGGCCTGGGCCGCGTGCTCGGCAGCGTCGCACACCACGCGCCGTGCAACGTTTTCATCGCAAAGACGGACGAACCATAATACCGGTGCACGAGAAAGTCAGTCTATGAAAACCGCTGTTGACCTACCCATAGCAGATACCGCAATCGACCGCGCCGACATGGAACGCCAGCTCGACGAAGCCGTGGCAACCGCCATAACGCGGGCAATGCAGGAATGACGTCAGGGAATCCTGGTCACCCAGCACGACAGCGGTTCCTTCACGGTCGACCTCAGCGATGCTGTCCCCTTCGGGCTGACCCACGAACACCGGGAACGGGAGACCACCCCAGGGCAGGGCTGATACCGGAACGCCGGCAACAGCCTGTCCCGGGCAACCGTCGGGATTACGGGCGAATTCGCACCGCCCGGGGAGACCATGGTTCGCTGGGCAGTACCGAAACGACACCAGCGGGGAAGTGTTGGACGCCGATGACCTGCTGCAGAGAGTCCGGGACGGCTTGCGTGACGGCGACTTTACCCTGCTGTATCTGTGGATCAGCTTCCGGGCCCGCGGAAGCGGTGGCGGCAGAGCGGAACTGGACGCCGCTTTCCGCGGTCTTCAGCGGCTGGCGGATGAGGAAGCCCTCGTGCTGGGTTCAGTGCTCGCGGAGCTTTACTGTCCCCCAACGATAGGTCCCGTTCGTCCTGAGCCGCGGACACCGTGACGGATGAACCGGGCCTCGAATCCAACCTCTTTGCCCGCCGGCAGCGGGGCGGGCGAGGATCGCTAGATCACCGCGCTAACAGTTTCGGACGGGGCCGGTATCGATGTCCGCACCTGTGACGGCTTCGAGTGGGTAGAGGGCCGCTTCACACCGACTTCCATAGCGCCACATGCCCGCTAAGCATCCGTCGATCGAGACCAGGGTGCAGTCCCGCCGCCGGCGGGTTGATCCTTTATCAGGAGGCAAAGAAGGTGTGGCTTGCCAGCCTAGTTGGCGAGACTGACACCTCTGTTGGCGAGCCGACGAGCAGCGCTGACCGGAAGAACGCGCCTGTCTGAGCAGACCGCGAGCGGCTCTCGTTTGTCACGGGAAGTGGCGAAAACTTCGATTCCAGCGGCGTTTGCGATCGTTCTCGCCACCGCGGCCACGCGGCGGCCAGGTCCGACGCGTCGTGCACGGCCCCCATGACCGATCTGCACCGGCGAAATGCCAGGTAGCTGGCGAAATTCGCCAGATCGTTTGGCAATTCGCCAACTAAGCTGGCAAGCCACAGAAGGCTTTTTCCCACGTCTCCTCGGGGGCATTTTCGAACGCCGATAACGGATATTCCGTCAACCTAAGAGCGCCGGGGTGCCGGTTTTATTCGCAAGGGTCACGGTCACAATGACCAAGTTCAGGGCTTGGGCTTCCATAGGTCCAAGTCTGACCAACGGGCGGGAAAGCCCATGCTCACATATGGTGAGATGAGCTTGGCCAGGTCGAGCCTTCCCTCTGGCGTTCCCCAATGAGGGAACGCTCGAATTCGGCGAAGGCGCCCATGGCGGAGAGCATGAGGTTGGCCATGGGGGAGTCCTCCCCGGTAAAGACCATGCTCTCTTTGACAAACTCCACTCGCACGCCTTTGCGTGTCAGACCCTAGACGAGAGCACCCAGGTCATCGAGGTTGCGGGCGAGCCGGTCCATGCTGTGGATAACGACGGTGTCCCCGTCGCGGGCGAACCGCAGGAGCTCGGCGAGTTGCGGTCTGGCGGTGTCCCTGCCCGTCTGGTCCTACCAATTACTCAGGGCGCAATTTTTGTTGAGCCTGCACCGTCCTCAGTGCTGGCCAGCTACTGGACTCAGACGACCACCTTGTGAAAAGTCAGCGATGCTTTGCAGGACGCGGTCTGTTACTTCATCGATCGGGCCAATACCGTCAACCTGGGTGAGGATGCCGCGTTCGACGTACTTGGCCACCACGGCTTCAGTCTGCTCGTGGTACAGGTCAAGGCGGTGGCGGATGACGGCTTCGTTGTCATCGCTCCGGCCCGTTTCCTTGGCCCGGCCCAGCAGGCGGGACACCAGTTCCTCATCGTCGGCAGTCAGCTGCAGGACGACGTCGAGCTTCTCCTCGCCCGCGGCGAGGATCTCGTCCAGGTAGTCCACCTGTGCCGTCGTGCGGGGGTAACCATCCAGCAGGAAGCCGCTTTCGACGTCGGACTCGCTCAGCCGGCCGCGCACCATCTTGTTCGTGACACTGTCCGGAACGAAGTCCCCGGCGTCCATGTACTTCTTGGCTTCAATGCCAAGTCGCGTCTCGCCCTTCACGTTCGCACGGAAGATGTCGCCGGTGGAGACAGCCACAACGCCCAGGCGCGCTGAAATCCGCTCCGCCTGCGTTCCTTTCCCGGAACCAGGAGGTCCAATAATCAACATTCTCGTCATCGCAAAAGCCCTTCGTAAGTTATGCGTTTCAAACATGGTCTTGCTCCTGTACGGTCCCGAAAGGCACGTGGGAAGTCAGGGACACGGAAAAACGGTCAAAGACATGCCTCGTCACCAGAACGCCCCGTTTGTCCTCCCGACCTTGCCGCCAGGCAGCGTCGACGGCAGTGCCGAGTCCTTCTTCCATCTCCTTTTTGTCCGCGAAGCGGACGTTGGCGATTATCGATACGGATTCTATTGGTTTCCTTTCGGCTACAGGATTTTCAGTAGGCGCGGGGAGGCACGGGAACTGTGGTCGCAGCGCTGTGCGGGTACACGCTTCGCTTCGTTGCAGGGGGAAAGGGCGAAACAAATTCATGGCGTATAGCTCGTGCGGCGGTCCGCGCCGGAAACCCTACCCTGAGTCCGTGAGTACCGATCGGGCTCGGGCCAGCACCGCCAGGTCATCGATGACCTGATGAACCGCTTGGGCGCGAACTGAGGTTGACCTATCTTTTTCGGCCTGTTGCTGCCGCCTTTCAATGGCAAGCACTCGGATTCGTGGGCCGGCATGAAGCGACGTCGTTTCCTGCTGCGTCAAGGGATCAGATAAACCACGTGGAGCTCTCCGGTCGTACCGTTTCCTGGAGACTTCTTCGTCCAATGCTTTCATCCTTTCTTCAGGAGGGCATGTTCGCGTGGGGGCTTTCTCATCCTTATTGCTGGCCGTTGGCACTCCGCTTCCACCGCCGACGGTCGAAGGGCCGAGGGAGGACAGGACAATGGGCCGCAAGAGTGCCGACTGGCCCTTAGGTAGAGGACTCCTTGGCGAACGCGAGTTCGCTCCGCAGGAGGTTTGGGAACGGGGCGGAGGAGAAGTCGCCGTTCGCACCGAGTTCAACCCATACGTGTTTGGTTTCCACCGTTGCAGCAATAACGCCTTTGCTGTTTCCGACACTGCTTGTCCAGGAACTCAGGACGACTAGGGCGTCCTGACGCAGTGGTGCTGGATATGTTGCTGAACAATTTACAACGGGCAAGGCGAAGCCTGAGTCGAAGATCCGGCTCAGGGGGCTGAAGCGTTCAGCGAGCCACTCGGAGAAGCTTTGTTCATGCCAGCGGAATGTGGCGCCACAATAGATCACTCGGGCCGCGGCGGTTATCACCCAGCGAAACATGATACTTCCTGCTGTAAACAGCACGCATGCCTAACTCCCAAACTGGTCGGCTTTTTCTCGGTCCTGCGAAAGGAGCGGCCACGTTACTAACGTGGCCGCTCCTTTAGCCCGCTATCTCACCAGTGAGCGGTGGCACCGGGAATTACGGGGTCCAGTTCGCGGTTCCAGCGCACTTCGGTCATGTCGATCTCCACAGTGGGAGGCGATCACAGCTACTTGATGAAGGACGTGGACTCCACCGAAGTCGGCGCCAAGCCCCCATCAGGGGCGCTGGCGAAGTCACGTGAAAGGGGCGAAAGCCGGACGTTACCTGGTCGGACGATCGAGGGTCTGAGGAGCAGGGTTATGCTTCAGCTTGGCTACCGCGACTGCGCTCACCACCGCTGATCCCATGACTAGCAGCGCGATCGGCATCCAGGAACCGGTGCTCTTGAAAAGTTGGGCGAAAAGCATCGACGAGAATGCCGATCCGAGGACGCCACCGAGTGTAAGCCCCAGAGAAATTCCGGTATAGCGCACTCGCGGTTCAAAACTCTCACACAAGAGTGCAGCGTACGGTCCGTACATGACCCCGTTTGCGACCCCGGCCAAAACGAAGCCCAGGACCAATAAGATTCCGTTCCCTGAACCGAGCATCGCGAAAAAGGGGATCGGTGTCAAAAGGGTCATCCCGTACCCCACGTACATGGTGTTCTTCCGGCCCAGCTTGTCTGACACAGCGCCCGCACCCAGGATGCTCACGAAGTATATGACCGCGAACACGAGTGTGGCCATGAGCAGGGTGTCATACGAGTAGCCGACAGAGTCCTTGCCATACGACATGCCGAACGTGTATGCCGCGTAGAAGTAGAACCCGCAGGGGACGAAGGCCAGCGCGCAGAGCACCAAGCTCATCGTTCGAGTGCGGAAGAGGGTTCCGATCGGAACCTTCGGCTGCGCGTCGTCCTTTTTCAGCTCGATCATTTCTTCGCTCTCGGGGATTCTCGTTCGAATGAAGAGTCCGACGATCACCAGCGCCACACCGATGATGAACGGGACGCGCCATCCCCAGGCCTCGAACGCACTGGAGGGCATGGTGGCCGCCATGGCTACAAAGCACACGGTCGATAGCGACAGACCGAGAGGCATGCCTGCTGACGGGAAGCTTGTGAGGGCGCCCTTCTCCCCCTGCTTTGCGTGCTCATACGTGATAAGCACCGCACCGCCCCACTCCCCTCCGAGCGCAAGTCCCTGTAGCACCCGAAGGAGCATCAGGAGGATCGGTGCCCACACGCCGATTTGGTCATAGCTCGGAACCATTCCGATCCCGAAGGTGCCGAAGCCCATAATACTAAGGGTCACCACCAGCGTGGATTTGCGTCCTATCTTGTCACCGAAGTGCCCGAACAGGGCCGCACCAAAGGGCCGGGCGATAAAACCTACTGCGATTCCGCCGAAGGCGAGGATAGTGCCCACTATTGGATCTTGACTCGGGAAGAATACTTTGTTGAAAACTAGCGCTGCCGCAGTAGCGTATGCGAAGAAGTCGAAGTATTCGATAGTAGTTCCAGTAAGGCTGGCGCTAATCAGCGTAGCCCTACTTGGTTTTTTTGTCTCAATGTTTGTTTGCACGTTTGTTTGCGTGGACATTATGTCCCCACCTCCTAGTTGGCTATGAAAAGGGCGCACTGCAGGAACGGATCTGGGAAAGAGATTCGCGAATTGCGTCTATTAGCGTAGATAACCTGACGGCTGAGAAATCAGTGCAGATCGTCGAGCGCTGTTTGGTCAAGGCGGTGATAGCTGCGCTTGGCGTACAACAGAGGAGCCGTCGGGCTCTCGTTTGTCCACGCGTGAGTGATCCGGCCGACCAGGATGCCGTGAGTGTACTGTGGAATGCACTCTTCGAGCTCGCAAACCAGCGTTGCTACCGCGCAACTCAAAGCGGGGATACTCGAGCCCTCGATGGGCTCGAGGAGGGATGGTTCGATCCGCTTGCTGGCGCCGGGTTTCGCGAGCTGGTTGGCCAGGTCCTCGGATCCTTGGGACAGGAAGTTGATTGCGAAGCGTCCCCGTTCCTGGATCGCCCGGAACGTTTGATTCTGTTGGTTCACCAAGGCAACCAAGGACGGTGGATCGTTGGACAGCGAACAGACCGCGGTCGCTGTCATCCCGTACATATCACCATCAGCGCCTTCCACAGCGATGATAGCGACGGTCGCGGCTACGCGGCCGAAGGCCTTTTGAAAATCAACAGCAAGGCTTTCTGTCGATGAAGTCATCAAGTTAGTAGGTGTCATGAGAAGGTCCGCCCTTACGAAATTGGGGAGAACGCACAGGAGAGTGACGCGTTCTCTTGGTGGACCTTAACCTCGTCGTGACCGCCCAATCAATGAAAGGGCTACACGGGCTCCCGGGATCGTAGTGCACCAAGTGAATTGGGTACGAGATCCGGCATAAGAGGGAAAGGTCGTTGACAGGAACTGGCATTGCTGCGAAATCTTTTTGCCGTCAAAAGTGCAGGCTCGACGGCAAACTGAGTGTTCGCAGTAACGGCCGCACCTCGGGAAGACTTCTTGTTCCGTGCCAAGGGCGTGTGAAGAGTGTCACATGGCTACTATCCCAAACGCAAGACCCTAAAGGAATTAAGTCCTCGATGCCTACAACTTTCGTCGCCCCCTGCCTTGGTCCGAACACAGCATGGCGCGTTGCGCTCTGGACCTCCCGGCGGACAACACCGCTGAATCAGTACGCGACGGACTGGCGCCACGGACCGCTGCGCCAACAGTTCCCTAAGAGCACCAACCTCAACGAGTGCGGGCCCGAAGACCTCGAACATGTCGCCAGGAACTCAACGGACGACCACGCAAACAATGGAGTCGGGCACCCAGCAGAACCCCCGCGTGGTTACTGATGACCACCAAACCGAAGGTGTTGGGCCGCTTTCGTAAGTTCGCCACGCCGTGCGCCGGCGCTCATGACACCATTCGCGGACCCTTGAAAATGTTCCTCATCGGGGGTTGACGTGCTGGCCAACATGTTCCTATGCTGAGTGACATACGTTGTGAAGCCGCTCACGCTTCGGTTTTGCACTTCAATATGTCCCGCACCCCGGTTACTGGTGGCGCCGAGCAGATGTTATTCGACGACTAATCGTTTTTAGGAAGGACGGCTCTTATGCTTCGCACGGGCGCTGAATATTTGGCTTCTCTGCAAGACGGCCGACAGGTCTACGTTGGGGGTGAGCTCGTTGACGACGTCACGACCCACCCTGGATTCGCCGGCCCGGCGAAGACCGTCGCCCGGCTCTTCGACAGGTCCTCCTCGGACCCGTCCCTGACCTATGTGGAACCGGAAACGGGAGAAAGGACCAACCTCAACTTTCTCCGTCCGCGCTCAGCTGAGGATCTCAAATTACGACGACGTCTGCATACCGCTTGGGCGGATGTGAGTAACGGTCTTTTCGGACGCTCACCCGACCACGTGGCCGCGATGGTCACGGGCATGGCGTGCCGCCCAGAGATCACCGGCAACGACCAGTACGCCGAGAACCTCCTCAACTACTGGCGCCACATTCGCGACAATGACCTTTACCTCTCCTTCGCGGTTCTTCCCCCGGCCGGGAGCAAGTCAGGGAAGTCTTCTGCTGTGCAGAACGCCATGCGTGTGATCGATAAGGGCGATGCCGGAGTCACGGTCCGTGGCTTCAAGATGCTCGCCACCGGGGGCGCTCTCTGCGACGAAATCCTGGTAGGTAACGCCCAGCCGCTGCGTCCGGGGGACGAGGCCGTGGCGATCAGCTTCGGCATTAAGGCTAACCATCCTGGGGTGAAGATCCTCTCACGCAAGCCATACGGCGCTCACGCGGTGAGCAACATCGATGACCCGCTCGCTGACTACGATGAGTCGGACGCCGCGATCTACTTCGATGATGTCGTGGTACCATGGGACCGAATCTTCGTTCTCGACGACCCCAAGGCGAGCTACGGCCTTTTCGTTGAGACCCCGGGGCACACGCTCGGCAATGCTCAGGCCCATATTCGTCTGCTGGCCAAGATGCGCTTTATGCTCGCGGCGGCCAAGCGCCTGGCTGAAGCGCTGGACTTCATTGGAAACCCGGCAATACAGGGCGTCTTCGGTTCCCTTGCGGCACGGGTGAAGATGCTTGAGGCCTCTGTGGTTGCCCAAGAGTCTTGCCCCGAGGCGTGGGATCACGGCTTCGTGTCCCAGGATCGCCAGTTCATGTACGCAAACAGCAGCTGGTCCATGGAGTACTTCTCGGAATTCGCCACTGAGATGCGCCGCATGCTGGCCAGCCATGCATTCCAGCAACCGGCTGATGTGAGCGCCTTTGACAACGAATACACGCGCAAGCTCTTCCTGGAGCTTAACCGCACCGACGACTTCGATGTCGCTATGGAGCGCTACCGGCTTATCCGTCTCATGTGGGCAATGGTTGGCTCTGAACTGGCCAGCCGTAGCAATCAGTACGAGCTCTTCTACGCTGGCCCGCCGCACGTCACCCGGACCCGTATGTACGACTACTTCGACTGGTCGTCGGCCGAGGCTCAGGTGGACGCGTTCCTCGCCCAGACCCCGACGGTTCAAGAGCTTGCTGTCTAGGCGGAAGTCGCCGCGGGAGAGCAGTGCGGCAGACCCGATCAGGCATGAGACACCTATAGGAGTGCATGATGGAAAAGGATAATCGACGAGTGGCGCTGGTCACTGGGGGTAATCGGGGCATCGGTCGCGAAGTTGCACGTCAGCTTGCTCAGGAGGGGTTGACGGTTGTTATCGGGTCCCGTGATCTGACTGCCGGCGAGCGTGCAGCCAAGGAGATCCGCGCCCAGGTGGCGAGCGGCGTCCAGGACGGCGCTGACATCTCAGCGGTTCATCTAGACGTGGCTGCGCGGGGAGACGAACCTGGAAACGCGCACAGTGCTGCCGACGAGATCGCGGAGCGCTATGGCCGACTCGACATTTTGATAAACAATGCCGGCCGTATGGTCGAGGTCTATCCCACCAACCTTACGGGTAATGACCTGGAAGCGGCTTTCACAACCAATGTGGCCGGCGTCGCGGAGACCATTCACGCCTGTCTCCCGTTACTCAAGCAGGCCAATGCCCCACGCATCGTGAATGTGTCGAGCACCACCGCGTCGTTGAAGCTCACCACCGAGGATGCAAGCTTCGGCGGCGACCATAGCTTACGGGCTGCGTATTCCACTTCCAAGGCTGCGCTGAACATGCTCACACTGCACTACAACAAGGCCTTTCAGGCCGATGAGTCGCTGGACCACATCAAGATCAATGCGATCACTCCCGGGTACGTCGCCACCGAGATGAACCACGGCCTGGGTGCCCGCACCGTCGAACAGGGTGCTCGCGCCCTGGTTTCGCTGGCACTGAAAGGTGAGGAATCGCCGACCGGGGGCTACTTCAATGAGGACGGCGTGCTGCCCTGGTGACCTTCAGGCGAGTCCGGATCACAATTTACCCTCCGGTGAGGCCCCCTAACCTCGCTGGTTCTTTGAGCGAAGGAAGTGCGTATGAGTAGTTTCGCCGACGATATCCTCTACATGGGACTGACGACGGACCCAGACCGGCATGCGGTCACAGACGGGTTCGGCGACTGGACGTGGCGGGGACTGCAGGAGCAGGTTGTCCAAGCAGAGAAGTACCTCCGTGGTCTTGATCTTCCCAAGCGTTCGCGGGTCGTCTTAGTGGGCCCAGACAGTGTGTGGCACCAGATCATGTTGCTGGCTTGTTCCCGTGCCGAGATGATCTTTGTGCCGGTCAACAACCGGTACACCAGTGCCGATGCTGACCACGTGATGCGGTTGATCAAGCCTGCGGTCGGCCTGCTCCACCCGGACTTTGCATCAATGTTCGCGCATACAGGCGCTCAAACAATGAATGAGAAGATGGGGCCGTTTGACCTCGTTGCCTGGACCGGCGATGCAAAGGACCTGTCCCAGGTCCAAACCCAGCGTACGCCGATCCTGATCACGCTCACCTCCGGTTCTACGGCAGCTCCGAAGCCCGTGCTATACAGCGCCGAGGGCGAGTTGGCGGTTGCTCGTCTCCACGGTGCATTATGGCGGCTCAACTCGAGTGACCTCATGCTCGCGCCCCCCGCATTCTCCTGGATCTATGGGCTCGGAACCTCGAACCTCACCGGGCTTATGTCAGGTTCGAGGGCGCTTATGCTTGAGCGTTTCAGCCCCACGCTCCTCTGTGACCGCGCCGAAGGTCGCGGTGTCACCATCTTCATGGGTGTAGTTACCCACTTCCGGATCCTCGTAGACTACTGCGAGAAAACCGGCAGGCGGCCCTTCGGTCCGGAGTTACGCATGGCCGTCAGCGGCGGAGAACGGCGTGACGAGGTCGCCTTCGCCAAGTTCGAGGAAATGTTCGGTGTCCCCGTCCTAGACCTATACGCCTCCTCGGAGGGACGACCTGGCTTCGGCTACGACCCGTATACTGACCCGCGCCCGGTAACAGGCTCGTGTGGCCGTGTCATCCCCGGGGTCCAAGCAAAAGTTGAAGCTGACGAACATGGGGACCTTGCAGGGGAGCTCCACCTGCGTTCGGCCGGCAACTACATGGGCTACTTCGACCCCGAGCGCCTCGTCAAACCCGAGATCACTCCCACCGACTGGCTGCCGATGGGCGACCGGTTTGAAATCACGGACGACGGCTGGGGCTTCGTGATCGGACGGAGGAAGGACGTGATCATCCGGGGCGGCGCCAACATCTCCCCAGTCGAGGTAGAGAGCGTCATCGCACAGCATCCCAAAGTCACCGGAGTCGCTGTGGTCGGCATCGAGAGCGCTAGCCATGGTGAGTTTGTGGCGGCGGCAGTCGAAGGTGACTTCAGCGGCCTGGAGGACCCCAGTGCTGCCCTTGCCGAACACTGTGAGCAGCAGCTCGCAAAGTTCAAGGTACCCACATACTGGCTGACCGTCGACAGCCTTCCCAGGAACAGCAACGGCAAGCTCGATAAGACTGCGATCAAGAGTCTGTTTGGCACGACCGCACCTGCATGACGTCTACCACGGGAGGGATTGATCATTCCGTCGGCATCCTCTTATCCACATCCCAGGAGGCTTTCTTGGCTCTAAAAAACACTCCGGCCCTACTGGACCCACGCTGAGGTACGTCCACCTGCACACGCCGCCGTTGTCGGTCTTCAGACCGACAACGGCGGCGTGTGCAAACGAGCCCTTCGACGCGGGCCTGGAGAGGACAATCGCCGGTGCCTTTATCCTGAAGATGCATGAAGAGCTAGGGGAATGTCTCCTGATTTGATTGCCGCCTTGACTCCAGATGAGCATGCCCTTTAGCACGACGACCGCAGGGTATCTCGACGTGCTTAGCTTTTTACTTGGCCAGGGACCGCCGATTGCTTGCGGGTGTTGAATCTGTCTTCGTCATCCTTGTCCGCGTTCGTACGCTTCCTTGTTATTACTTGTCAGCCTTGCACCAGCTTCCCTCGCGTATCCGGTTGCCCCCTGGTCTTTCCTCTCAGGATGATGCGTTGGCGCCACAGTCGTGTAGGTTCTGACGCAGATGGCTTTTGATGAGCAGGCTAGTGGCCACGGCATGTTGAGCCTGACACGTCCGCCGGCCGAACCCGCAGCAGTCCCGGTCCCACTGCGATCGCTTGCTAGAAGTTGCGTCCCGGCCGTCCCCATCTGGCCAAGACTCGTTTTGATTTGTCTCAAAGATGCTTGCCCCCGGCCGGGCGCCGTGATGGCCTACGAATCGAGACGCCACAGTGCCCATCAGGGCAGAGAAGTCCGTCGGCAGAGAACATGCACTCCAGCACCAGACCTACGCCTTCCTGGCCGCGGCGCCCGGTAACGTCAATCGGCACAGCGACCTTCCGGCCAGCCGGGTTGATATTTCGAACCGTCCGCTGGATGCAGCGAACATCCGGGGAAAGCAAGGTGGCGGTGAGCGCGGGCTCCTTGCCGGACAGGCATGACCCATGCCCTCCACACTGCTGGCTTCCTCGGTGTGAGGCCGACCGACGAAGCGGTCAAACCATCAGTAGCCCGCTGAGATTGAGGCCGTGCGTCGGTCCAGAACGCGCTCGGTACCGACACCGAGGCCTTGATACAGCCCCGGGCCGAGGGGGTCTGAGACGCCCTACAATCGCGTAGTCCGGCCGGGAACCCTTTGGTATCGACGCACCCAAAGACCAATAGGACCAACAACTCCCACCACCGCGGCCTCGAGCGACCGCCCAGAGGATTCAGCACAAAGTTGTCCGGTTGGAGGCCCGACGACTGGCTACGGCGGTGATCCGGTACGCCACGGCGCCGTACACGAACCGGGCCGCCTCGTCGCAGCTCGTGCAGCAGATGGTGCTCATCAGAACCTGCAGGGTCTTGGCGATGACCGGCGCCCTCATCCTGACCGTGCTCCCACCACGCACGATTCCCTTCCGAGGCCGTCTTGAGTGCAGTGCCCCCCCTCCCGCCGACGTTAGCCCGATCTCAGCATCAGCACTTATCGGGCGCCGCTTCAACCTCCACGGCACCAGGCAGCTGAAGCGGGCCCTGGACGTCACCGCACGGCGGTATCCCCTCGAACGCGGATACCGTCTTGCCCGCCGCAACAGGAGGCAAACTCCGCTGCCTTCAAAGCGGATCATGGCCCCTCAGATATACCGCAACTTCGCCAAACTCACGGCTTGACACCACGGCTACAAGAGTCAGCCTGACCGCGCAGTCGCTTCCCACCAAAGGTGCGCGCTTCATCACGTCCTTGACAAATGCAAATAGAAATCAAATGGCGCATAGGCTCTCAACTTTGCTATCGCCTGCCCATCACCCGGCGTCGACTGCCGTTGACAGGTGTTTGCCGTAGTTGCCCATGACGATGGCTATGGGTTTCCCAGCGCGTGCTGGGAAGGCAGGTCGCGCGGGATGGCGAGGAATTCGATTAGCGCTTGTGGGTCCTGACCTGGCGGTTGAGCCAGTCGGCGGACGCGTCATAGCCTGTGAGTAGATGCCTCATACCACGCAAAGGTTTGTTGGGCGGTCCCCCTACGTGTCAGGCTGGAACGGTACCAACGGCTCATAGCAAGTCCGTTTAATCGCGTGGGGCGAGAGCCAGGAATTCAGTAATCATGTCCAGTCCAGTTTTGAGTGCAGTACGCGAAGATAGTGCTGTGAGTAGTGGTAGTAGTAGTTCCGGACCGCGGGCCGGTGGTCCGCGGCCTCGACGGTCGTTCACCCCGGTCCAGAAGCTCGAGTTTTTGACCGCGTACGAGAACGCGTGCGAGA
>NZ_JAGGPM010000027.1 GCF_018613835.1 Arthrobacter sp. ISL-5
CGCGCCCGCCGTCAGTGCTGTCGCCGGCACAGCCGCGGCTGGTGCCTCCAGCTCCGCTGCCACTTCCACGTCCGCCGCGGTCCCGGCGGTGTCGCCGGCCGATGACGGGTCCCGCAACACCGCCGAGTTCCTCAGGACCCGGCTAAGGATCGGCGCCGGAGAAGCCCGCCGCCGCCTCGCCCTCGCCTCCGCCATACTCCCCCGCACCGGCATCACCGGCCAGCCCATGCCCCCGGCCTACGAAGAAACCGCCGCCGCACTCGCTACCGGGACCATCGCCTCCCGCGCCGGAACCATCATCACCACCGCCCTGGACCGCGTCCGCCACCTCGCCGCCCCCGCCGACCTCGCCCGGATGGAACACACCCTCACCCGCACCGCGATCGAGAACGACCACGACTTCCTCACCCGCATCGCCCACCGCTGGGCCGACGCCATCGACCAGGACGGCACCGAACCCACCGAAGAAGACCTCCGCCACCGCCAAGGCGCCTTCCTCCGCCGCCCCCGCCGCGGACTCCACCACCTCGAAATCTTCGCCACCCCCGACCAATACGAACACCTCCTCACCGTCATGAACACCGCCACCAACCCCCGCACCCAACCCACACCCAGCCCCGATGCAGGCACAGGCGGAGACAGCGGAGACGGCGGAGACAGCGGAACCGACAACGCGGACGGCGCACTACCGGGGCCCGGGTTCGGCGCCGCCGCCGAAACCGCCGCCGCAGACGCGCCGCTGGAACGCCGCACCCGGCCCCAGCAACTCCTCGACGGCCTCATCGGCGCCTGCAAGGCTGCCCTCGCCACCGGAACCCTGCCCGCCACCGGCGGACTCCGACCCCAAGTCATGGTCACCATCAGCTACCAGGACCTGCTCAACCGCCTCGAGACCACCGCCGCCAACGGACCCCGCTACACGGCCGGAAACCCCAGCCCCACCCGCGGCAGCCACCCGTCCCTGGCAGGCAGCGTTCCAGAGTCCCCGGCCGGCCACCTCCCCGCGTCCCCGGCAGGCCACCTCCCCGCGTCCACCGCGGACGGGCCTCCCGGCACCGCGACCGGCACCGGAACGTTCACCTTCACCGGACCCGTCGCCCCCGCCACCATCCGCAAAATCGCCTGCGACGCCGACATCATCCCCGTCCTGCTCGGCAGCGAAGGCCGCATCCTCGACATCGGCCGCACCACCAGAATCTTCCCGCCCCACATCCGCAAAGCCATCACCGCCCGCGACCAAGGCTGCACCTTCCCCAACTGCACCATCCCCGCCCCCTGGTGCGAAGCCCACCACACCACCTACTGGTCACACGGCGGACCCACCAACACCGACAACGGCACCCTCCTCTGCTCCCATCACCACCACCTCATCCATAAAGAACAGTGGACCATCCACATGCAAAGCGGCGTCCCGTGGTTCATCCCGCCACCGCACATCGACCCGCGCCAGGTCCCGCGGAGAAACAACTACTTCAGGCTCGAATGACGGCCAGCGAATGCTGCGTTCGTGGAGAAGCGAATGCGGTGAGCCCGGCGGTGCGGCATATGGTTATTTCTTCCCGAAGAGCCCGCCCAGCAGCCCGCCAAGGCCAGCATCGCCGCCGTCGTCGTTCTTCCTGCCCTCCGGCTTCTCGTCAGGGCCGTCGGGAAGGTCGACCTCGATTAGCTCGCCCGGGACGGGCGCGCCGGACTGCCGTGTGGGTTGCCCGAGAGGTTCTGCCGGCTGCTGTGATGTGGAGTCGTTCATAGGCTCGGGAGCCAGCGCATCCAGCGGCTGCCCATCCAGCGGCTGCCCACCCTGCGGCTGGCCGCCGCCCAGGATGCCGCCAAGAATGTCCCCCAAGCCTCCCTGGCCCTGCCCTCCGGCACCGGCAGCGCCGCCGAGGATGCCGCCCAGGATGCTGCCAATATCGATGCCGCCTGCCCTGCCGGCGGCCCCACCGGCGCCGATTCCGCCTGGCAGCGGCGAGGCCTGTCCGCCACCCTGCGGCCCGCCGAGGATCTTTTTGGCCAGGTAGGACATGATGATCGGGGCGAGAATCGGAAGCAGCTTGCGGACCAGGTCCCCGCCAGCGCCGCCCAGGTTGGCCGTGCCCGCCAACTGGCTTGCCACCTGGTCCTGCTGGCCGCCGAAGACGTGGCTCACGATCTTCTCGCCGTCGGCGGTGTCAACCTGCGTGGCGTCCACGCCGCCGTCAGTCAGGCCGTCCTGATGCTGGGCCAGCGCGGATTCGAGGGACGCTGCGCCGTCCGGGGCCTGGGCGTTGTTCTGCATGCCGGCCAAGAGTGTGGGCACCGCGGTTTCCACCGCTGCCCGTGCGGACGCCGTGTCGGTGCCGAGCAGGGCTGCGATCTGGTCAACCGGGATCTGGTCCAGGAGGTCATGGATGTCGGTCAAGGTGTACTCCTTCTGGTCCGCAGGGGGCGCGGATTTTCGGGGGAGCGGCGCAGGCTCGCGTCGCCGGACAGCTGCCCCTGCATCGTAGTCCGGGACTCCAGCAGGGGGTAGATCACCACAGGCGCAGGCTCCGCCGCGGTCCGTGGCGCCGGCCGAATGCGGGTAATCTTAGAGAGTTCCGGAGCCTGGATGGGCACCCGGACGTGTTTCCTGTCAGGCAGTAAAAGGCGAGGTTGATGGTCCACATCTGGAACGATCCGACCGAGGTCCCCGACGACTTTGGTCCTTCCGTTGTCACTATCGGCAATTTCGACGGCGTCCACCGCGGCCACCAGCAGGTGCTGTCCCAGCTCATCCGGACCGCACGGATGAACCGCGCCCGGTCGGTCGCCGTGACATTCGACCCCCACCCGGCGCAGGTCCACCGGCCGGAGAGCGCGCCCGAGCTGATCATGGGGCTCGAGGACAAACTCCAGGCCCTCGGCGAGCTTGGCCTGGACGCGGTTCTTGTCATGAAGTATTCGCTCGAGCTTGCGAGCCTCACCCCCGAGGAGTTCGTGGGTTCGGTCCTGGTCGACAGCCTGCACGCCAGCCACGTGGTCATCGGCCATGACGCCCGTTTCGGCCGGGGCAACTCCGGTGACCTGAATACCATGAAGCGGCTCGGCGAGCAGTTCGGCTTTGAGGTGCTGGTCATCAGCGAATTCGGTTCCGAGGGTTTCCCGCTGCACGACGACGGCGGGACGGACCGCCGCTGTTCGTCCACGTGGGTGCGTGAAGCGCTGAACGACGGCGACGTCGCCACGGCCGCAGCCGTCCTCGGCCGTCCGCACCGGATGCGGGGGGAAGTGGTCCACGGGGCCGCCCGGGGCCGTGCCTTGGGATTCCCCACCGCCAACCTCGCCCATGAAGCGAGCGGCTTCATCCCGGCAGACGGCATCTATGCGGGCTGGCTCGTGGACCAGGATGGCACGCGGTGGCCGGCCGCCATCTCCGTCGGATCAAATCCGACGTTCGATGGCGTCAGCCGCCAGGTGGAGGCCCATGTCATTGACCGTCCGGAAGAGACCATTGAGGACTTCAATCTGTACGGCCAGACAGTAGTAGTGGAATTTGTCGCCAGGCTCCGTGGCATGGTGGCATACCGTGGGCCTGAAGCCCTCGTGGAGCAGATGCGCGAGGATGTGGTGCAAACGCACGGCATCCTCCTCAAGCGCTGAACCGCCCGCCCCACACAGTTATTGGCAAGGAAGGCAACGCTGTGACCGTGGAGAAAAACACCAGAAAACTGGACAAGGGGATCGTCCGCGATTTCAGTTCCCGGATGAGCTACGCGTCCTACCTCCAGCTGCCCACGCTGCTCAGCGCCCAGCAGCCGGTCAGCGAGCCGGAACATCACGACGAACTGCTGTTCATCATCCAGCACCAGACCACGGAGCTGTGGCTCAAGCTGGTGCTCCATGAGCTCCGGAGCGCCGCGGAACGGCTGCGGGCGGACGACCTCGGAACCGCGCTCAAAGGCATCGCCCGGGTCAAGCACATCCAGAAGACCCTGACCGAACAGTGGTCGGTGCTCGCCACGCTGACGCCCACAGAGTACTCGGAATTCCGCGGCTTCCTGGGCAACTCGTCGGGATTCCAGTCCAGCCAGTACCGGGCCGTGGAATTCGTGCTCGGCAACAAGAACAAGAAGATGCTGCCCGTGTTCGAGTCCGATCCGGAGGCCCACGCACTGCTGCAGGAAGTCCTCGAGGCCCCGAGCATCTACGACGAATTCCTGGCGTACCTCAAGCGGCAGGGCTTCGACGTTCCCGATTCCGTGCTCAACCGGGATGTGACGAAGGCCCATGAGTTCGCGCCCGAGCTGGTGCCGCTGTTCAAGCACATCTACGAAAACGCCTCCGCTAACTGGGGCGCCTATGAGGCGTGCGAGGAACTCGTGGACCTGGAGGACAACTTCCAGCTGTGGAGGTTCCGGCACCTGCGCACCGTCCAGCGGACCATCGGCATGAAGTCCGGCACCGGCGGCTCCAGCGGTGCGGCGTTCCTGCAGAAGGCCCTCGAACTGACGTTCTTCCCGGAACTGTTCGCCGTCCGGACGGAGATCGGCCAGTGAGCGCCACTAACCCCCAGGCGGCCAACCCGCAGGAGACGGACACCACAGACGCTCTCCGGCAGCGCGCCGTTGAACTGGACGCCGCAGGCCCGCTGGCAGGCTACCGCGACCACTTCGTCGGCACGGAAACCGACCTGTCCTACCTGGACGGCAACTCCCTGGGCCGCCCGCTCAAGCGCACCGCCGGCGACATCAGCACATTTATCCAGGAGGGCTGGGGCGGCCGCCTGATCCGCGGCTGGGACGAGGAATGGCTGGACCTGCCCCAGGCCATCGGCGACCAGCTGGGCCGTGCGGTCATCGGTGCGGCCCCGGGGCAGACCATTATCGCCGACTCCACCACGGTGGTCCTGTACAAGCTGATTCGCGCGGCGCTGGCCGCCGTCACCGACCCCGCCCGAACCGAAATCGTGCTGGACACGGACAATTTCCCCACCGACCGCTACCTCGTCGAGGGCATCGCCCGCGAAGAGGGCCTTACGCTGCGCTGGATCGACGCCGATCCCGCCTCCGGGGTGACCCTTGACCAGGTGAGGGAGGCAGTGGGACCGGCCACCGCCGTCGTGCTTCTCAGCCATGTGGCGTACCGCTCGGGGTTCCTGGCCGACATGCCCGGAATAACGGCGGCGGTGCACGACGCCGGCGGGCTGGTGGTGTGGGATCTGTGCCATTCCGCGGGGTCGGTGGAGGTGGAGCTGGACGCCTGCGGCGTCGATTTTGCCGCCGGCTGCACCTACAAGTACCTGAACGGCGGCCCCGGCTCGCCGGCCTTCGCCTACGTCAACGCCCGGCACCTTGGCAGCCTGTCGCAGCCCATCTGGGGATGGATGGGCAGGAAAGACGCCTTCGAAATGGGGCCCGGCTACGAGGCGGCTCCGGGAATCCGCGGCTTCCTCAGCGGCACGCCCGCCATCTTCGGGATGATCGCGATGCGCGGCACCCTGGACCTGATCGAGGAAGCTGGCATGCCTGCCATCCGGGAGAAATCGCGCCGGCTCACCGCGTATGCGCTGGATCTGCATGACGCGTGGCTGGCACCGGCCGGGGTGAAGCTTGCAACGCCTCGGGATCCGGAACTGCGGGGCAGCCACATCACCATCGACCATCCTGCCTTCCGCGAGGTGACGGCGGCGCTGTGGGAGAAGGACGTCATCCCGGATTTCCGCGCACCGCAGGGCATCAGGATCGGCCTCTCCCCGCTGAGCACGGGCTTCGCGGAGCTGCAGCGCGGCATGGACGCCATCCGGGCGCTGCTTCCGGCGGACTGACGGGATCCTGCCGGCTCCCTGCCGCGTTTCGACAAGATTGCAACAAGGCCGGTAAACTAAGCGGTGGATCCGGCTGCAGTCCGTGGTGGCTGGTTCCTGCTGTGTGCGGAACTCTCCCTCGTTGAGGGGGAAGATCCGCCGGGCACACCCGGCAGTGAAGTACTGACTCGGGCCTCACGGCACATCTCTAGGAGTTATTGTGGCACTTGACGCCGCTGTAAAGCAGTCCATCATCAAGGAATACGCAACGTCCGAGGGCGACACCGGTTCGCCGGAGGTCCAGGTTGCGGTCCTGACTCAGCGGATCAAGGATCTCACTGAGCACATGAAGGAGCACAAGCACGACTTCCACACCCAGCGCGGTCTGCTGGCCATGGTTGGTCGTCGCAAGCGCATGCTCACCTACCTCAAGAACACGGACATCGCCCGCTACCGTGCGCTCATCGAGCGTCTCGGCCTGCGCCGCTAGTCTGAACCAGGGGGCGGCCCTTTCCTCTGATGGAACGGGCCGCCTTCTTCAGTAGAAAACTAAACAGGAGGATCAACCGCATCACGCATTCGCGGTCCTCGGTAGTGATCCCCGGGAAGCTTCGTTGACTGAAGCCCGGCCCGTGGGTCTCGATCGATGACCGGGTGCAGTGCAGGCCAGTAGACAGATGCTGGACTGGGTTGATGCGGCTGGACTTCCGTCAAACAAGAAACGGAGGTGACTCTCTTGGAGGGTCCCGAAATCCAGTTCTCAGAAGCAGTCATTGACAATGGCCGCTTTGGCAAGCGTGTAATCCGCTTCGAAACCGGCCGTCTTGCCAAGCAGGCAGCCGGCGCAGCCATGGTGTACATCGACGAAGACACCGCGCTTCTGTCCGCCACCACGGCCGGCAAGCACCCGCGCGAAGGCTTCGACTTCTTCCCGCTGACGGTCGACGTCGAAGAGCGCATGTACGCCGCGGGCCGCATCCCGGGCTCGTTCTTCCGCCGTGAAGGCCGCCCGTCCACCGAGGCCATCCTGGCTTGCCGCCTGATGGACCGTCCGCTGCGTCCGGCCTTCGTCAAGGGCCTTCGCAACGAGGTCCAGATCGTCGTCACCGTCCTGGCCATCAACCCGGATGAGCTCTACGACGTCGTGGCCATCAACGCCTCCTCGATGTCCACCCAGCTGTCCGGACTTCCGTTCTCCGGCCCGATCGGCGGCGTCCGCGTTGCCCTCGTGGCGGACGAGCAGGGTTCGCAGTGGGTTGCCTTCCCGAAGCACTCGCAGCTGGAGAACTCCGTCTTCAACATGGTGGTTGCCGGCCGCGTAGCCGGTGACGACGTCGCGATCATGATGGTCGAGGCCGAAGCCACGGACAACTCCTGGAACCTCATCAAGGAACAGGGCGCCACTGCCCCCACCGAAGAGGTTGTATCCGAAGGCCTCGAGGCCGCCAAGCCGTTCATCAAGGCCCTCTGCGACGCCCAGCAGGACCTGGCAGCCCGCGCCGCCAAGCCCACCGTTGAGTTCCCGGTCTTCCTGGACTACCAGGACGACGTGTACGCCGCTGTCGAGGCCGCTGCAGCCGAGAAGCTGACCGCCGTGTTCCAGATCGCCGACAAGCAGGAACGCGACAACGCCGCAGACGAGCTGAAGGAAGAAGTCGTTGCTTCGCTGTCCGGCCAGTTCGAAGGCCGCGAGAAGGAACTGTCCGCAGCCTTCCGCTCCGTCACCAAGCACGTGGTGCGCCAGCGCATCCTGAAGGACCAGGTCCGCATCGACGGCCGCGGCCTGACGGACATCCGCCAGCTGACCGCCGAGGTCGAGGTTCTTCCCCGCGTCCACGGCTCGGCAATCTTCGAGCGCGGCGAAACCCAGATCATGGGTGTCACCACGCTGAACATGCTGAAGATGGAACAGCAGATCGACTCGCTGTCGCCGGTGACGCGCAAGCGCTACATGCACAACTACAACTTCCCGCCGTACTCCACCGGTGAGACCGGCCGCGTCGGTTCGCCGAAGCGCCGCGAAATCGGCCACGGCGCCCTGGCCGAGCGCGCGCTCGTGCCGGTGCTCCCGTCCCGCGAGGAGTTCCCGTACGCCATCCGCCAGGTGTCTGAGGCCCTCAGCTCCAACGGTTCGACGTCGATGGGCTCGGTCTGCGCCTCCACGCTGTCCATGCTCAACGCCGGTGTGCCGCTGAAGGCCGCCGTCGCCGGCATCGCCATGGGCCTGGTCTCCGACCAGGTTGACGGCCAGACCCGCTATGCGGCCCTGACCGACATCCTTGGCGCCGAAGACGCCTTCGGCGACATGGACTTCAAGGTCGCCGGTACGTCCGAGTTCGTCACGGCCATCCAGCTGGACACCAAGCTCGACGGTATCCCCGCCTCCGTGCTGGCAGCAGCCCTGAAGCAGGCCCGCGAAGCACGCCTGCACATCCTCGAGGTCATCAACGCCGCGATCGACACCCCGGACGAGCTCTCCGAGTTCGCACCGCGCGTCATCGCCGTCAAGATCCCCGTGGACAAGATCGGCGAGGTCATTGGCCCCAAGGGCAAGATGATCAACCAGATCCAGGAAGACACCGGCGCGGACATCTCCATCGAGGATGACGGCACGGTCTACATCGGCGCCACCAACGGTCCGTCTGCCGACGCAGCACGGTCCGCGATCAACGCCATCGCCAACCCGCAGGTTCCGGAAATCGGCGAGCGCTACCTGGGCACGGTCGTCAAGACCACCACGTTCGGCGCCTTCATTTCCCTGACCCCGGGCAAGGATGGCCTGCTGCACATCTCCGAGCTGCGCAAGATCGCCGGCGGCAAGCGCGTGGACAACGTCGAAGACGTGGTCTCCGTGGGCCAGAAGATCCAGGTCGAGATCACCAAGATCGACGACCGCGGAAAGCTGTCCCTGTCTCCCGTGGTAGCCGAAGAAGAAGGCGCCGGCGAAGCCGAGCGCGTTCACGCCTCGGCAAACACGGAGGGCTCCGACTCCGCCGAGTAGTTCCATGGCTCGGGCAGCGACACGCAGTCGTTGCTGAGCCGAAGACGGCGGGGCCGGTGGTTGATCCACCGGCCCCGCCGCCGTTAACCCGGGCTCCCGGGGAGACGCCGACCGCGGGGCCCGCTGGTACGATTGCAGGCAGATTTGGCTCCGCTTCCTGAAAGGCCTTGATGACTGTCGTACCCCTGCCCCTGGCGCAGAACCACCCCGGCGACACCCTGATCCACGGAGCCGACGGCGGCTCCGAAGTGCGCCGTTCCGTTCTCCCCGGCGGCGTGCGGGTGCTGACCGAGGCGATGCCGGGCCAGCGGTCCGCGACCATCGGTTTCTGGGTCGGCGTGGGCTCCCGCGATGAGGCCCCGGGCCAGCACGGATCCACGCATTTCCTGGAGCACCTGCTGTTCAAGGGCACCAAGCGGCGCACCGCGCTCGAAATCGCGTCGGCGTTCGACGAAGTTGGCGGGGAATCGAATGCCGCCACCGCCAAGGAGAGCACCTGCTACTTCGCCCGCGTGCTGGACACCGACCTGCCCATGGCCATTGACGTGATCGCTGACATGATCACCGGCGCCGTGCTGGATCCTGCAGAGATGGAGCAGGAAAGGGACGTCATCCTGGAGGAAATCGCCATGGACAGCGATGACCCCACGGACGTTGCGCATGAGCATTTCGTCGCCGCGGTGCTCGGAACGCACCCGCTCGGACGGCCCATCGGCGGCACGCCGGAGGCCATCCGCGCCGTGGCCCGTGATTCAGTATGGGACCACTACCGGCGGTACTACCGACCCGACGAGCTCGTGATCACCGCCGCCGGCGGGCTGGAGCACGACGTCGTCTGCCGCCTCGTGGTGGATGCCCTCCATGCTGCCGGCTGGCCGCTTGAGCCCGGCGCGGCGCCGGTGGACCGCCGGTCCACGGAACGCGCGGACATCACCGGGACGGCGGGCCTCCACGTGGTCAAGCGCCCGGTGGAGCAGGCCAACATCATCATGGGCTGCCCCACGATCGTGGCCACGGATGACCGCCGGTATGTCATGAGCGTGCTGAACGCCGTGCTGGGCGGCGGAATGTCCTCCCGGCTGTTCCAGGAGATCCGCGAGAAGCGCGGATTGGTCTACTCCACCTATTCCTTCGCCTCCTCCTACGCCGACGCCGGCTATTTCGGGATGTACGCCGGCTGCACGCCCACCAAGGTCCGCCAGGTGGTGGAACTCCTCGGGGCGGAACTCGACAAGCTCGCAGGCGGCGGCATTTCCGACGACGAACTCCGCAAAGCGGTCGGCCAGCTGTGCGGCGGAATCGTGCTGGCGCTGGAAGACACAGGGTCGCGCATGTCGCGGCTGGGCCGCGCAGAACTGGTGTCCGGCGAGTACCAGGACATCGACGAGACGCTCCGGCTCATCAAGGCCGTAACGGCCGGGCAGGTCCAGGAACTGGCCCGCGAACTTGCCGCCGCGCCCCGCACGGTGACGGTGGTCGGACCCTTCGAGGAGAGCGAAACCTTCGGCCTCTGACTTCATGCCCCTGCCGGCGGGCGCGTCTCTGGACACGTCCCGTGGTCGGGGCGATGATGGAGCCAACCCCACTCGGGAGGAAGAATGGACCGTCCGCAACCGGGGTCAGCACACGAGGCGCTCGAGATTTTCGTCGGGCGCTGGCTAGGAACCACCGAGCTGGCCGCCTCCCACTGGGTGCCCGCCCGGACCGCCAACGCAGAGGTGACGTTTACCCGGGCCGCGGGCGGCTTTGCCGTCGTCCAGACCTACCGCCACACCGAGGCCGACGGCACCCACTTCGAGGGCCACGGTGTCTTCACCGTGGATCCTGACCACGATGAAACCCTCTGGTACTACGTGGACAGCATGGGCCGGCCCCCGGCGGCGCCTTCGCGCGGCGTCTGGCATGATTCGACGCTGACCGTGGAGCGGCGCAGCGACCGCGGAACGGCCCGGCACACGTTCAGGGTGGACAAGGGTGTCCTGATCCACACCGCGGAACTCCGGCTGGGCGACGCCCAGGACTTCAGCCCGTTCATGACGTCAATCTGCCACCGCGCCTGACGGCGCGAACGGACACCTAAGGCCCGGCAGACAGCCATTCAGCCGGCAGATTCCACAATCCGCGTCCGCGGTGCCCCGTGCAGGGCTGGGGCGGCGGTTGGGGAATTCCACACCTTCTGCTGAAGGTTGGCCAGCAGCGCCTCGGCCTGTTCCCGGCTCGCGAGGTCAAGTTCAACCACCACGTAGTGCGGATCGTCCACCGGGCGGCTGATGCGGTGGGCGAGTACTCCCGAGGCCTTCCGGTTCACTGGGTCCCGATCGAATGCGGCTTTCCACATCCGGAAGTCCTTGATTCCGTGTTCGATCTGAAGCGTGTACATTTCAATCCTTTCCGTCCATGGCCAAACGGTAGGCCTCCCCGGTGACGGCGCGGTATCCCAGAAATCTGGGCCGGAGCAGGCGAAAAGCTTGTTCGGCAGGGGGCCGGGCCATACTGTTTCCATGACCACGAGTTGGGCGGTAAGCCGGAGCCTTGAACGGATCGGTCAACTGTGCGGTGCACCCATGGACGACCATGAAATGCGCGCGGCGGTGCTGGCCGAGGTGGGCAGCATCGTTCCGTTCAGTTGGTTCGCGTGGCCCTTGGCGGACCCGGGGACCTGCACCGGCATGTCGCCTATGGCCCGCATTCCCTGCCCTCAGGAACTGCCCGCCCTGATCAGGTTGAAGTACCTGACTGCAGCCTGCCGCTGGACATCGCTCCTGGGCAGCGGCCCGCAGGCCGTCACCCTGCTGGCGGCAACCGGCGGCAACCCTGCCCTCAGCCCGTTGTGGGACGGCATCCTCCGCCGGTATGGGGTGACCGACGTCCTTTCCACCGTGTTCGGCGACAAGTACGGCTGCTGGGGCTGGCTTGACCTGTGGCGGTCCGGTGACGGGGGACCCTTCACTGACGCTGAATCCAGGTATTTGGCGACGGCGGCACCCGTCATTGCTGCCGGCTTGAGGAGGAGCCGGGCAGCACAGATGAGGCGGGATGCCCGGCTCCGGCGCGGGGCGCGCGCAACGGAACCTGAGGAAGGACGTCCGGGACCCGGCTTGCCCGGACAGGCGGTCCTAACGCTGGACGCCGGGCTCGAAATAACCGGCCGGAGTGCCTCCGCCGCTGACTGGATCAGCCTGCTGCAGCCGGGGCCCCGCCCCTACGAGGCCGTTCCGGCCGAGGTTTTCAACGTCGCCGCGCAGCTGCTGGCCCGCGAGGCCGGGGTGGATTCCCATGCGGCGTCGGCCCGGGTGCCCATCGGTTTTGGCCAGTGGGCAGTGCTCAGGTCATTCCGGATGGAGGTGGGGAAAGACGGCGAAGCGCCGCTGGCGGTGACTATCCAGGAATGCCCCGCGGCCGAGAGGCTGGAGGTGTTTGCCCGGTGCTTTGGCCTGACGCCACGGCAGCGGAGCCTGCTGGACCTGGCCGCTAGTGGACTGGACACGGCTGCAATGGCGGCTTCCCTCGGCATCAGCCACTACACGGTGCAGGACCAGTTCAAGGCGGTCTTTGCCGCGTGCGGGGTCCGGAGCAGGAACTCCCTGCTGGCTCTGGCCCTCGGGACGGAGGCCGGCGCGCCGTCGGCATGACGAACTGGCTGGCGGGATCCCTGCCTCGGGCAAACTGCCTAGCCGCCGGCAAACGGCGGCAGCACGTCCACTACGTCGTCCGGGCCCAGGACAACCGTCCGGTCCCGGACGGCGACTTCGTTGAGCAGGAAGCTGCTTCTGGCCAGGATCCGCTCCAGCGGGGGAGTTCCGGCCGGCGGCATGGGACGTTCGACGTCGAGCACTGCGGCGAGCAGCGCTTCCACCGTCGTGCCGGGAGGAAGTTCGAAGCGCTCCTCGTCGACGCCTGCCGCGGCGCGCGCGGCGGCGAAGTACCTTACATTCAACGGTTCATCCTCCGATGGCGCTCATGCTGCGGTCCGGCTGGACGAAGTCCGGGGCATCGAGTCCCACGTGGTCCATCCCGTGGGCTTTCGGCTTGATCCACATCGCGTCCTGCCAGCGCTCGGCCAGCTGCTGGTCGCCGGCGCCCTCCCGGAGCAGCCCGAGCAGGTCGATCTCCTCGCGGGAGAACAGGCAGCTCATGATCTTGCCCTCCGCCGTGATCCGGGTCCGGCGGCAGTCCGAACAGAACGGTTCGGTGACCGAGGCGATGATGCCCACGGTTCCCAGCACGGGCCCTGCGGCTTCAACCGAACCGGCCACCCGGCGTCGTACTTCAAAACGTTCGGCGGGCGCACCGTCGCGTTCCCGCGGATCCGGGCTGAGGACGTACTCGGCCGAGAGCAGCTCCCGGATTTCCGACGCCGTGATCATGTCCCGGCGCGTCCAGCCGTGGTCGGCGTCGAGCGGCATCTGCTCGATGAACCGCAGTTCATAGCCGCGCTCCAGTGCCCAGGCCAGCAGCGACGGCGACTCGGCGTCATTGATGCCCCGCATCAGCACCGCATTGATCTTGACCGGGCCCAGGCCAGCCGCCCAGGCGGCGTCCACACCCGCCAGGACGCGGTCCAGGAAGGGGCGCCGGGTCAGCTTGGTAAAGGTTTCCTCGTGCAGGGAGTCGAGGGAGACATTGATGCGCGTCAGCCCGGCAGCCTTCAGCGCGGCCGCCTTCTTGTCCAAGCCCACACCGTTGGTGGTCATGGAGATCGGAAGCTCGGGGTGGGCCTGCCGGAGGGCGGCAATGATGTCGATGAGGTCGGCCCTGACCAGCGGTTCCCCTCCGGTGAGGCGAAGCTCGCGCACGCCCAGCAGATCTACGCCGATCCCGACGATCCGGATGATTTCCGCGGCAGACATGACGGCCTGCTTGGCCAGCCATTCAAGCCCCTCCGCCGGCATGCAGTAGGTGCACCGCAGGTTGCACTTGTCCGTGAGGGAAAGCCTCATGTCCGTGGCACGGCGCCCGTAGCGGTCCGCAAGCCCCTCGGGAGCATCAGCCGGGCGGGCAGCAGGAAGGGGCTGCGCTCCCGGAACCGGGGTGCCTCCTTCGCGGGGCTGCGGGATGCCAAGCTGAACACTCATGAATTCAGGCTACGCCACGCGGGGGCCATCGTTCACGCCCGTGACTCCGCGCCCGGCAGCGGCATGCGGGACGGACCGGGTCCTCGCGGACTGACGCGGTGCCAACCGCATGCATCGAAACTATGCTGGAAGTGTGAACGAGTCCCAGCCAGCCGGACCCGGGGCGGCAGCCGGACAACAGGACCACCCCGACGCGAAACCACGGCCAACCGACGCCGTACACGGGGGACCGGACGAAGCAGGGGCAGCCTCCGAAACACGCCGGCGGGTGACGCGCCGATGGGCCGCGGCCTGCGGTGCCGTGGCGGCGGGCACGGGACTCGTGGCCAGCGAACTCATCGCCGGATTCGTCAGCCCCTCCCTCTCAACCATGACCGCTCTGGGCGGTGCCGTCATCGATGCCGTTCCGCCGGGCGTCAAGGACTGGGCAGTTGCGCTGTTCGGCACAGCGGACAAGCTCGCACTGCTGGCGGGCATGGCCCTGGTGATCGCAGCCGTCGCCGCGGTGTCGGGCGTGGTTGAGCTGCGCCGGCGCTTCGCGGGCGCCGCGATATTCGCCGTCTTCGGCATCGTGGGCCTGGCAGCGGTCCTGACACGCGCCCAGGTGACCGTCAGCGCCGTCGTGCTTCCTGTGCTTGCCGCCGGCATCGCCGTGCTGGTGCTCCGGAGACTGATCGGACGGCTGACCGCATGGGAGGCCAGCCAGCAGGGCGCGGCGGCTGACCTGCCCGCCCGGCGCGGCTTCTTCCAGCTGCTGGGCGGCACCGCCGCGGCTGTCATCGTGGGAGGCGCCCTTGCCACCGCCTGGCGGGGAGGCGCCGCCGGCGTCAACGAGCTCCGCCGGACCTTGGGGCTGCCGACGCCAAGGCTCCCGGCGGCCGCCATTCCGGCCGGCGCCGAAATCGGCCTGGACGGGATGGAACCGCTCGTCACGCCGAACCCCGAGTTTTACCGCATCGACACCGCGCTGTCCGTCCCGGTCATCGATCCGCGCGAGTGGCGGCTCAGGGTCACCGGGCTGGTGGACCGTGAAGTCGAAATCGATTTCGCAACCCTGCTGGCCAAGCCGATGACCGAGCGCCATGTGACCATCGCCTGCGTGTCCAACGAGGTGGGCGGCGATCTGATCGGCAATGCGCGGTGGCTCGGCTGGCCCGTCCGGGAGCTGCTGGCGATGGCAGGCCCGAAGCCGGGCGCGGACATGGTGCTGTCCAGGAGCTCGGACGGCTGGACCGCCGGCACTCCGCTGGACGTCCTCACGGACGGCCGGGACGCCCTGCTCGCCGTGGGCATGAACGGCGAGCCGCTCCCGCTGGAACACGGGTTTCCGGTCCGCATGATCGTCCCCGGCCTCTACGGGTACGTGTCAGCCACGAAATGGCTCACTGAACTCAAGGTCACCAGGTTCGCCGACGACGTCGCCTACTGGACGCCGCGCGGCTGGTCCGCGCGCGGACCCATCAAGATCTCCTCGCGCATCGACGTCCCCCGGAACGGCAGGTCCGCGGCCCCGGGCCGCGTGGCGTTCGGCGGCGTGGCGTGGGCGCAGCACACCGGAATCGGGAAGGTGGAGCTGAGGGTTGACCGCGGGAGCTGGCAGCAGGCAGACCTTGCTCCCGGCATCTCCGTGGACACCTGGTACCAGTGGCAGCTCGGCATCGACCTGCAGCCGGGACAGCACGAAGTCCAGGTGCGGGCCACCGACCTTCGCGGTGCCGTGCAAATCGAGGAGCACCGCTCCGTTGCCCCGGACGGCGCCACCGGCTTCCACACCATTAGAGTTGACGTAAACCCGTAGCCGCCGCACCGAAGGCAGGATCATGCACAGCCACCCGCAGCCGCACGCCACTGCCACCAGCGCCGACCCTCATGCCAACCACACGCACACGCATTCGCACCGGAGCGTGGCGGAACACCGGCAGGCCGTCCGGGAACTCCTGGAACCGCTCGCGGCCGGACGCAGCCAACGGCTTCCCCTCGTCCAGGCATTGGGCCGCGGGCTGGCCGAGACCGTCACGGCGCCGCGGAGCCTGCCTCCCTTCGCAAACTCCCAGATGGACGGCTTTGCCATCCGCTCCGGTGACGTGCCCGACGGCGGCGCGGAACTGCGCGTGGTTGCTCCCGTTCCGGCCGGCGCCAGCCCTGCAGCCCTGCAACCGGGCACGGCAGCCCCGATCATGACGGGGGCCATGGTCCCCGCCGGAGCCGACGCCGTCGTACCTGTCGAACGGGCCGTTCCGGCCGCGTTCCCCGCCCCCGGCGAAGAGGCCGCGGTGTGGTTGCCCCCGGCGGCTGCGGGGACGTTCATCCGCGACGCAGGCAGCGACATCGAGGCGGGCGAACGCGCCCTCGCCGCGGGCACATTCCTGGGGCCCGGGCAGCTGGGTCTGCTGGCCGCCCTGGGGCTGGCGGACGTCCTGGTCCACCGTCCGCCGGCGGTTCTCCTCGTCACCACCGGCGACGAGGTGGTGGAACCCGGCGAACCGCTGGAGGCTGGCAAGATCTACGACGCCAACGGCACGCTGCTGGAGACCGCGCTGCGGCAGGCCGGGCTGGCCGTGGTCCGGGCAGGCATCTCCACCGACAACCCGGCGGAGCTCCGGAGCCTCCTGCGCAGCCACACGGCTGCCGTGGACCTCATCGTCACCACCGGCGGAGTCAGCAAGGGCGCCTACGAGGTGGTGCGGCAGGCCATGGACGGCCAGGACGTGGCATTTCAGCACGTGGCCATGCAGCCCGGCGGTCCGCAGGGACTCGGAACGTTCGACGGCGTCCCCCTCCTGGGGTTCCCGGGGAACCCGGTCAGTTGCCTCGTCTCCTTCGAGATGTTCCTTCGTCCCGTCCTCAGCGAACTGTTCGGGTCGCCGCATCCGAGGACCGTGATCCGCGCCCGGCTCGCGCAGCCGCTGACGTCCCCGGCGGGCAAGCACCAGATACGGCGCGGGACCCTGCTGCCGGACGGAACAGTGCGGCTGGAGGGCGGCGAAAGCTCCCACCTGGTCCGGGCGCTCGCACAGTCAAACGCACTGGTCCACGTACCTGTTGGAGTCTCTGCGCTCGCCGAGGGCGCCGAAGTGGAAGTATGGATGTTGTGACTGCACAAAATGACAACGCCGGGCTGACGCACCTCCGCCGTGACGGCACCGCCCAGATGGTGGACGTCTCGGGAAAACCGGAGACCACCCGCGAGGCCACGGCCACCGCAACGGTCCGAAGCACCCCGGAGGTCCTGGCACTGCTCGGTTCCGGCGGCCTGCCCAAGGGCGATGCCCTGGCCGTCGCCAGGGTCGCCGGAATCATGGCGGCCAAGAAAACCCCGGAACTCATTCCGCTGTGCCATCCGCTGCCGATTTCGAAGGTCACGGTCGACTTCGAACTGGGTGCGGAGGCCGTGGAAATCCTGGCCACCGTGAAGACCAGGGGAGTCACCGGCGTCGAAATGGAGGCCCTGACCGCCGCCTCCGTCGCAGCGCTGAGCGTCTACGACATGATCAAGGCCGTGGACAAGCATGCAGTCCTGACGGACATCAAAGTGCTCGCCAAAAGCGGCGGCAAGAGCGGGGACTGGACACTGTGAGCAACGCTTCGGCTAATTCAAAGCCCCACGTCCACGGGGAGGTGCAGGGCCGGAAGGCCGGCGTCGTCATTGCCTCGACGCGGGCCGCCGCCGGCATTTACCGCGACGAAACCGGACCGGTCATCATCGACTGGCTCACCGAACACGGTTTCGAGCCGTTTCCGGCCATGGTGGTGCCCGACGGCGAACCGGTGGGAGCCGCGATCCGCGCGCTCCTGACCCAGCAACCCGCCGTCGTCATCACCAGCGGCGGCACCGGGCTGAGCCCCGATGACCGCACGCCGGAAATGACGCTGCCGCTGCTGGACCGGGAAATCCCGGGCATCATGGAGGGAATCCGGCAGGCCGGGATCGCCAAGACGCCGCATGCCATGCTCAGCCGGGGGCATGCCGGCGCGGCCGGACGGACATTCATCGTTAATCTGCCGGGATCACCAAAGGGCGTCATGGACGGACTGTCCGTGCTGGATCCGGTGATCGGGCACCTGTGCGACCAGTTGGAGGGCGGACATGGCCATTGAACCATCACTGACGGGACCATCATTCTCGGGACCGACAATCGAAGTAGTGCACGCGGCGCTGAGCGCGGAGCCCATCTCCGTGGACCAGGCCATCGCCGCCGTGGAGTCGGACACCGCCGGCGCCGTGGTCAGCTTCAGCGGCGTGGTGCGGAACCACGACGGCGGCAAGCCGGTTGACCGGCTCAGCTACAGCGCGCACCCCACGGCACACCAGGTGATGGCCGACGTCGTGGCGCAGCTGGTGGCTGAGCACGAGGCTGCCGCCGGCGCCGCCACGCCGCCCGTCCGGATCTGGGCCGCGCACCGGGTGGGCTCCCTGGAAATCGGCGAACCGGCCCTGGTCTGCGCTGTGTCAGCTGCACACCGCGGGCAGGCCTTCGCCGTGTGCTCCGAACTCGTGGACCGCATCAAGGCGCAGGTCCCCATCTGGAAGGAACAGTTCTTCAGCGACGGCACCGTGGAGTGGGTCGGGGCCTAGGTAGTCGGGGCCTAGGTACAGGGCCGGAGGCCAGGCGGCGTTCCTTGTCCGCGGCCGCACGTGAGGTAACGCATGGCGTCCGGTTCCTTTGGCCGGGCGGGCGAAAGGTAGTGTTGAATCCATGACCGAACAACTCGCCGTCGCCGTCCTGGGCGCGAACGGGCGCATGGGCGCCGAGGCCGTCAAAGCTGTAGAAGCTGCCCCCGACCTGAAGCTCGTCGCTGCACTGGGACGGGGCGACTCCCTGGACTCATTGCTCAGCGCCGGTGCCAGGTACGTGGTGGATCTCACCGTTCCGGAGAGCACCGAGGAAAACGTCCGTTTCGCCGTCGAGAACGGCATGCACGCGGTAGTGGGCACCACCGGTTGGGACGCCGGCAAGCTGCAGGAGCTCGACGCGCTGCTGGCAGGCCGTCCGGACATCGGCGTCCTGATTGCACCCAACTTTGCCCTCGGCTCCGTGCTGGCGTCGGCGTTCGCCGCCAAGGCCTCCAAGTACTTTGAATCCGTGGAAATCATCGAACTCCACCACCCTGACAAGGTCGATGCTCCCTCCGGCACGGCCGTCCGGACCGCCCAGCTGATCGCCGCCGAACGGGCAGGGGCCGGCGTGGAGCCGAGCCCGGATGCAACCACCAGCGAACTTGCCGGCGCCCGCGGGTGCGAGGTGGACGGTGTCCGGGTGCACAGCGTGCGGCTCCGCGGCCTCGTTGCGCATCAGGAGGTTCTCCTCGGCGGCCCGGGGGAGCAGCTGACGCTGCGTCATGATTCGTTTGACCGGGCCTCGTTCATGCCCGGGGTTCTCCTGGGCATCCGGAACGTCGCGGACCACCCCGGACTTACGGTGGGGCTCGACGGCTACCTGGACCTGGGGCTGTAAATACCGTGAAACCACTCCTTGGCCCGCTGAAGAAGAACCGCACCAAGATCTGGGTGGGCGCCGTGACGCTCCTCCTGGTCTTCTACCTGGTGGTGTCCTTCCAGCGCTCGGTGCTCCTGCTGACCGATGCGGAGCCCGTGGCCAAGGCCATCGGGGCGGCGTACCTGGTTCTGCCGGTCATCGGCGCGTGGGCGCTGATCCGTGAACTGCTGTTCGGCGCCCGCACGGAACAGATGGCCCGCGTGCTCGAAGCCGAAGGCGGCCTGCCCGAGGACAACCTTCCCCGCACACCCGCCGGGCGGATTGTCCGTGCCGCGGCGGACCAGGAATTCGAGAAGTACCGTGCGGAAGCAGAGGCTGCCCCGGACGACTGGCGGTCATGGTTCAGGCTCAGCTGCGCCTACGACGCCGCCGGTGACCGCAAGCGCGCCCGTTCCTCCATGCGGGACGCGGTGCGGATGTTCCAGGCCTCCAAAGGCGCTCTCACGCGGTAGCCCCTGACGCGGCAGCGCAGGCGTTACCGGATCCCCGCCGGCTGGTGCCGTCCCACCTGATTGGCGGCGTGCCCCAGCCATTCCAGCGGGCCGCGCCATTTCAGGATCGCGAAGACCATGCCGATCAGCACCGCCATTGCAGCATGGGCGAAGTACATCCCGTCCACGGTCCATCCGACCGGCAGGGGCTGGAGGTGGAACGACGCCACCACGCACACATGGACCGTGTACAGGGTCAGCGTCATCGCCCCGGCGCCGCGCAGCGGAAGCAGCAGGTCCAGGTCCAGCCATTCCCCCAGCCGGCCCACCAGCAGGCAGAGCCCGACGGCGGCTGCGGCAACTCCGCCCGTGTGCAGCAGGTCCAGGGTGGTCCCGGAGTGGGGTGCGCTGCCGGCCAGCCACCACCATGAACCCTCCTGCCGGACGCCGGCGAGATTTACCTGCAGGAGGCTGTCCAGCGGGTAGTTCGGGTCCGTGAGGAGGGCCTGCAGTGCGGCCCGGCCGCCCCATTCCTCCATGGCTGCCGTACCCAGAACTTTCGCGAAGGCTGCCACCGCGGTGCCGCCGGCAAGCAGCAGCACCGGGACCGCCGCCGTCGACAACGCCAACCTGCCAATGATGAGGCCCACCAGCAGATACGAAATCCACTGGAACACAGGGTAGTAGCCCGTCAGGAACAGGTCGCCCAGCAATTGGCCGGGGGTGGACAGGTCCTCCCAGCCGGGGTTGTGGTTTAGCCGCAGGGCCGGGTCGGCGGCCATGAGCCAGGGCCGCAGCAGGAAAGCGATCACGGGGGAGCCTAGGATCCAGCCGGCGGCCCAGGCGCAGAGCGCCTTCAGCTGCAGCCCGATAAACGGCAGGATGCACAGGAAGAGGACGGCGTAGTGGACCAGGATTACCGCCACGTTGACCTCCAGCCCGCCGAGGGCGAGGCCGACGACGACAATCACCAGGGCGCGCAGGGCGATGCCCCGCCGTGCCGCCCCAAGGGCGCTTCCCTCGAGGGGCCGCTGCTTGCCAGTGGAAAGGGCCAGCCCGATTCCCGCCAGGACGGCGAAGAGGGCAGCTGCCCGGCCGGAGAAGGTCAGGCCGATCCAGGTCGGGGTCATGGCGGCGTCGGATTCGAACGTCGGCATCAGGTGGGTGGCCATCATTCCCAGGAGGGCCAGGCCGCGCGCGGCGTCTATTCCCGCAAGCCGGGTGCTGGCTGCGGCGCCTTTCTTGGTTCCGGACGATGCAGCCGTGCTCCGCGAGGTCATGATGCGATCGTCTCACATCTGTATATGGCGCTGTTTCCTCCCGCGGGTGTTCTGCCGGGCTCGGATGCGCGGTGGACGGAAACGGGTCTTGTATTCGAATATATGTTCGAATACTATCGGCTGCATGAACAACTCATCCAGGCACACGTTAGGGCGCGGCTCTGACAAACGCGCAGACAAGCCCGCCGCGCAGCCCGCCCGGCGGGCGCAGGGCACTGCAGCTCATGGCACTGCGGGGCCGCTAAAGGCGATGAGCCCCGGCGTGGTGGACTACCTGTTCAGGCAACTCGTCGCCGGCGAGCCCGCCGAGGACCTGCAGTGGAGCAGCGAGGGTATTCCGCTCTCGGCCCAGGTTCCCGGGGCGGAGCTGGCGCGCCGGCTGTCCGAGACGGACCTTGATGCGCTGACGCCCACCGAGCTGTTCCACTACGTTCGCGCCGCCCAACGCCTCGCCTCCTGGGCGGAGTCGCTGCGGGAAGCGGCTGTGGGACGCTACTGTGCGGGGACGGACCCTGCCTAGGATGGAGGCGTGACCTCAGCGCTGACCGTAACCGCAGTCCAGTACCAGGCCCTGGAGGGCGGAATTGCCGGCAACGTGCCGGAGCACGTCCGCCTCATCGAGGATGCCGATTCACACGGTGCCAGGCTGGTGATTTTCCCCGAACTTTCCCTGACCGGATACAACCTGCCTCTTCTTCGGAACGGGGACCAATGGCTGGTGCCCGGCGATTTCCGCCTGGATGCCATCCGGGAGATCTGCCGGCGGACAGGCATCACCGCGGTGGTCGGCGCCGCCTTTCGCGAAGCGGACGGCACGCCGCGGCTGGCGTCCCTGGCCCTCCACCCGAACGGCACGGCCGATGTCGGCTTCAAGTCACATCTCCACGGGGACGAGGAGGCACTGTTTGCCGCCGGGCCGGGGCCGGCACTCCTGGAGGTCGACGGCTGGAAGATCGCCCTGGCCATTTGCTTCGACGCCGCCCACCCCGTCCACTCGGGCACGGCCGCGGACACAGGCGCCGACGTTTACGCCGTGTCTGCGCTCTATACGGAGGGGGAGGGGCACCGTCTGGGGCTGCACCTGGGGGCGCGGGCCATGGACAACCGGATGTACGCGGTGCTGGCCAACCTGGGCGGCCGGACACCGTTGGGGCCGTCCTGCGGCCTGAGTGGTTTCTGGGGCCCGGACGGCATGCCGATGCAGCATGCCTCCGGGACTGGAACGGAAGTGGTTACGGCCGTCCTGCGGCGGGGTCCACTTGAACGGTACGGGCACGCCGCAGGGTGACGGCGTGGCGGCAGGCCTGGTGTTTTCGGGAATTTGACGATCATCACGTGCCGGCCATTGTCCTAACGTGCAGGTGACAGGGTAACGTTTTTCCCATGGCTGACACTTCCGCGCACATTCCTGCTCTTGGTACCCTCTTGACCGCTATGGTCACGCCCTTCACCAAGGACGGCAAAGTGGACTACCAGCAGGCGGCGGAGCTGGCCAGCAAGCTCGTTGACGACGGCTGCGACGGCCTCGTGGTCACGGGAACCACGGGGGAAACCTCCACCCTCACCGACGAGGAAAACCTCGGTATGTTCCGCGCCGTGAAGGACGCTGTCGGGGGACGGGCCGCCATCATCGCCGGCACCGGGACCAACGACACTGCCCACTCCGTGCACCTTTCCCAGCAGGCGGCAGCGCTCGGTGTCGATGGCCTCCTGCTCGTCACGCCGTACTACAACAAGCCCAGCCAGGCCGGCGTCCGCGCGCACTTCGAGGCCATCGCGTCGTCGACGGACGTGCCCGTCATGCTCTACGACATCCCGGGACGCTCCTCCATCGCGATCGCGCCCGACACCATGATCCGTCTCGCGCAGCACCCGAATATCGTCGCCGTCAAGGATGCCAAGGCCGATTTCGCTGCCGCCACACGCGTCATGGCGGAGACCGACCTCCTCTTTTACTCCGGGGACGACGGACTGACCCTTCCGTGGATGGCCCTGGGCGCCGTGGGACTCGTGGGTGTCACAACCCATGTCGCTACCCGCCGCTTCCGGGAACTCATCGACGCCGTCAATGCGAACGACTTCGGAACGGCCCGGAAGATCAACTTCGAACTCGAGCCCGTGGTGCGCGCAACGATGACCCGCGTCCAGGGTGCCGTTGCGGCCAAACAAATTCTTAAATGGCAGGGAGTCCTGCCCAACTCGGTTGTCCGTTTGCCCCTCGTGGAGCCGGACGAAGCTGAGATCGAAATCATCCGCGAGGATTTGGCGGAAGGAGGGCTGGTCTTTTCCTGACGGACTGAGACCGGCACTCTTCCGCCTGGAAAGAAGTGCATTATGACCCAAGTAGCCCTGCCCGGCCTCGTCACGCCTCCCCGCCTTCCCCAAGGCACCCTGCGGATCGTTCCGCTCGGCGGGCTCGGCGAGATCGGCCGCAACATGGCTGTGTTCGAAATCGACGGCAAGTTGCTCATCGTCGACTGCGGCGTCCTCTTCCCTGAGGAAACGCAGCCCGGCGTCGACCTGATCCTGCCCGATTTCTCCTACATCGAGAACCGGCTGGATGACATTGTCGCCGTCGTCCTGACGCACGGCCACGAAGACCACATCGGTGCTGTGCCGTACCTGCTCCGGCTCCGCAACGACATCCCGCTGGTGGGATCGCAGCTGACGCTCGCCCTCATCGAGGCGAAGCTGCAGGAACACCGGATCAAGCCGTACACCCTCACCGTGGTCGAAGGGCAGGTGGAGAAGTTCGGCCCCTTCGAATGCGAGTTCGTGGCCGTCAACCACTCGATTCCCGACGCCCTCGCCGTCTTCCTCCGCACTGCGGGCGGAACCGTCCTGCACACCGGCGACTTCAAGATGGATCAGCTGCCCCTGGATGGCCGGATCACCGACCTCCGCCACTTTGCCCGCCTCGGGGAAGAGGGTGTGGACCTGTTCATGTCGGACTCCACGAACGCGGACGTCCCCGGTTTCACCACCGCGGAAAAGGAAATCGGCCCCACGCTGGACCGGCTCTTCGGACAGGCCAGCAAGCGCATCATCGTGGCTTCCTTCTCGTCGCACGTGCACCGTGTCCAGCAGGTCCTGGACGCCGCGGGGAAGCACAACCGCAAAGTTGCCTTCGTGGGCCGCTCCATGGTCCGCAACATGGCCATCGCCGCGAAACTTGGCTACCTGGACGTGCCGGACGGCATCCTGGTGGACGTCAAGAACATCGGGAACCTTCCCGACAACCGCGTGGTGCTGATGTCCACCGGCTCCCAGGGGGAGCCGATGGCCGCGCTGTCCCGCATGGCCAATGGCGACCACCCGGTGGTGGTGGGCGACGGCGACACCGTTATTCTGGCGTCAAGCCTCATCCCGGGCAACGAGAACGCCGTTTTCCGCATCATCAACGGCCTGTTGAAGCTCGGCGCGGACGTCATCCACAAGGGCAACGCCAAGGTCCACGTGTCCGGCCATGCCGCGGCCGGCGAGCTGCTGTACTGCTACAACATCCTTGAACCGCTCAACGCCATGCCCGTGCACGGCGAGACCCGCCACCTGATCGCCAACGGAAAAATCGCCGAGGAGTCGGGCGTGCCGGAGGCGAGCATCCTGCTGGCCGACAACGGCACCGTGATTGACCTCAGGGACCACCAGGCCGACGTGGTGGGCCAGATCGAGGTCGGCTTCGTCTACGTGGACGGCTCCAGCGTGGGCGAAATCACCGACGCCGACCTCAAGGACCGCCGCGTCCTGGGCGATGAAGGCTTCATCTCCATCATCACGGTCATCAACCGCGCCACCGGAAAGGTGGTCTCGGGGCCGGAAATCCACGCCCGCGGCGTCGCCGAAGATGACTCGGTTTTCGACGACATCATCCCCAAGATCAATGCTGCGCTGGAGGAAGCCGTCCTCAACCGCACGGACCACACGACGCACCAGCTGCAGCAGGTTGTCCGCCGAGTGGTCGGAACCTGGGTCAACCGCAAGCTCCGCCGCAAGCCCATGATCATTCCGGTGGTCCTGGAAGCCTAGGCGCACGCCCGCGGGGGCCGGCCCCCGCGGGCGAACACAGCCCCGAAAGCCCGTAAATCCGCGGAGCCGGGGCCCGGGTGGAGTACCGTGGCACATATGGCCACACGTACTTCCCCCGCGCCAAAACGTACTTCCGGCGGCAAAGCAGGCACGTCCGGAAGCCGCACCGGTTCCGCGACGGCCAAATCCGGCCGGGCGGGAGCGTCGGCCGGCACCGCCCGCACGCGGCAGCTGCCCGCCGTCGAAGCCCGGCAGCCCTGGCTGCTGAGGGTGGTCGGCGGCGCGTGGCTCGGCATCGGCCACCTGGTGGGCGGGGGAGTGCGGCGGATCGGCCACGACGTGAGCGACCTCGCACCGGAGGACCGCCGTGACGGTGCCGCCCTGTTCAACCTGGCGCTGGCGGTCTTCATTGCCACCTTTGCCTGGTGGGGACTCCGGGGCTGGTTCCCGGACGCCGTCTACGCGGTGGTCAACGGCACGTTCGGCTGGATGTCCCTGGTCCTGCCGCTGATGCTGTCGGTCTGCGCCTTCAGGCTGTTCCGCCAGCCTGCTGACGGCCGGGGCAACAACCGCGTGGGCATCGGCTTCCTCGTCATGACGTTCGCGGGTTGCGGCCTCGCCCACATCGTCGGCGGCCAGCCGACCGTGAGCGAGGGCTTTGACGGACTGCGCCAGGCCGGGGGCATGCTGGGCTTCCTCGCGGCCACACCGCTCGCGGCCATTCACGCCGCGGTGCCGGTGGCCCTGTACGCCCTGTTGGCATTCGTCTCGCTCCTCATCGTCACGGCCACCCCGTTTGGGGCCATTCCGCGGCGCCTGCGCGGCGCCTACGAGCACCTGATGGGCATCGACCTTCAAGACAACGGCGACGGCGGCGGACACGACCGCAGCTACCTCTACGACAGTGCGCCGGCAGAGCCGAAAAAGAAGCGGAAACGGCTTTTCGGCAAGAACGAGGACGCCGACGCCCGCCTCGAGGGATACGTCGGAGACGAAGCCTTCGAACATGCCGTCATCGACGACGACGCCGCACCCGACACCACCAAGGGCGCCAAGGGCGCTAACTCCGTGGCGCCCGGCGTGCGCCGGCCCACCCAGGCCGAGATCGCCGTCGAGAAGATCAAGGCCGCCCAGGGGCTGGGCAGTGCTGCGGGAGCGGCGGGCGAGAACGCCACCGAAGCCATCCCGCTCGTCACCCCGGGCATGGTCGCCGCCGGTTCGTTGAACCCGGTAGCCGGGGCCGCCGGTGCCGCGGCCGCCCAGGTGCCGTCGCGGCCAGTCGCCCCCGCGCCGCCGCCCACGCCCATTCCGCAGCGCACCGAGCAGCTGTCGCTGGCGGGAGACGTCACCTACACCCTGCCGTCGTCGGACGTCCTGACCCCGGGGTCCATCCCGAAGGAGCGCACGGAGGCCAACGACGCCATCGTTGCCTCCCTGACGGAGACACTGACGCAGTTCAACGTGGACGCCCAGGTGACCGGCTTCAGCCGCGGCCCCACCGTGACGCGGTACGAGATCGAGCTGTCACCGGGCACCAAGGTGGAGCGCGTCACGGCCCTGTCCAAGAACATCTCCTATGCCGTTGCCTCGAGCGACGTCCGTATCCTGAGCCCGATTCCGGGCAAATCGGCCATCGGCATCGAGATCCCCAACACGGACCGCGAAACCGTCTCGCTCGGCGACGTCCTCCGCAGCCAGAACGCCCGCCGCACGGACCACCCCATGGTGATGGGCGTCGGCAAGGACGTCGAGGGTGGTTACGTCGTGGCGAACCTGGCCAAGATGCCCCACCTTCTCGTGGCCGGCGCCACCGGCGCGGGCAAGTCCTCCTTCGTGAACTCGATGATCACGTCCATCCTCATGCGCGCGACGCCGGACGAGGTCCGCATGGTCATGGTGGACCCCAAGCGCGTGGAGCTGACCGCCTACGAAGGCGTCCCGCACCTCATCACCCCCATCATCACCAACCCCAAGAAGGCGGCCGAAGCGCTGCAGTGGGTGGTCCGGGAAATGGATGCCCGCTACGACGACCTCGCCAACTACGGCTTCAAGCACATCGACGATTTCAACAAGGCAGTCCGCGCCGGCAAGGTCCATCCGCCCGTGGATTCCAAGCGCGTCATCCGCCCGTACCCCTACCTGCTGGTGATCGTGGACGAACTCGCCGACCTCATGATGGTGGCGCCCCGCGACGTCGAAGATTCGATCGTCCGCATCACCCAGCTTGCCCGCGCCGCCGGCATCCACCTGGTCCTGGCCACGCAGCGGCCCTCGGTCGACGTCGTCACCGGTCTGATCAAGGCCAACGTCCCGTCCCGCATGGCGTTCGCCACCTCCTCCGTCACCGACTCCCGCGTGGTCCTGGACCAGCCGGGAGCGGAAAAGCTGATCGGCCAGGGCGACGCCCTCTTCCTGCCGATGGGCGCCTCCAAGGCCATGCGTGTCCAGGGCGCCTGGGTCACCGAGTCCGAAATCCACAAGGTGGTCGAACACGTCAAGGGCCAGCTCAAGGCCGTCTACCGTGACGACGTCGCCCCGGAGGCGCAGAAAAAGCAGATCGACGACGACATCGGAGACGACCTCGAGGTGCTGCTGCAGGCCACCGAGCTGGTGGTCACCACGCAGTTCGGCTCGACGTCGATGCTGCAGCGCAAGCTGCGCGTCGGGTTCGCCAAGGCCGGCCGCCTCATGGACCTGCTCGAGTCCAGGGGAGTGGTGGGCCCGTCCGAAGGCTCCAAGGCCCGGGACGTGCTGGTCAAGCCGGACGACCTCGCCACCGTCCTGGCTGCCATGAAGGGCCAGGAAGCCCCGGCAGCGCCAGATTCGCAAACCGCCGCGCTCAGTGACAACGCCCACGCCAACATCGCCCAAGGCGGCTACGCCGAGGACCTCGTTGCCGCCGACCTGGACAACCGCACGCAGAACGTGGAGTACTACGACGGCGCGGACGGCAGCTCCAGCGACGACGAGGACGGTTCCGAAGACGCCTGGTCCCTGACCGGCCGGTAGCTTAGAAGACGCCCGGCTGGAAGACGGTAGCCTAGAAGGGTGACTAGCACCGAAGCGACCGCGGCCGGCTCCAACAGCTCCGGGATCTGGAATCTTCCCAACATCCTCACCATGCTCCGCATCGTGCTGGTGCCGTTCTTTGTGTGGTTCCTTGTCGCCGACGCTCCGGGCCTGCGCAGCGAGTCGGGAGCCTGGCGCTGGGCTGCCGTGGCGGCGTTCGCCGTCGCGATCTACACGGACAAGCTCGACGGCGACATCGCCCGGAGCAGGGGACTGGTCACTGACTTCGGCAAGATCGCCGATCCGATAGCGGACAAGCTCCTGATCGGCTCCGCCCTGGTCATGCTGTCCGTCCTGAACGAGCTGCCCTGGTGGATCACGGTCGTGATCCTGGTCCGTGAATGGGGCATCACCGCGCTGAGGTTCTTCGTGATCCGCTACGGCGTGATCCCGGCGTCCCGCGGCGGCAAGCTGAAGACGGTGGTCCAGACTGCGGCCATTTTCCTCTACCTTCTCCCGCTGTCCGCCCTCGCACCCTGGCTGGTCTGGGTGGCCTTGGCCGTCATGCTCGTCGCCTTGCTGATCACCGTGTGGACCGGCGTCGAATATGTCGTTGAAGCGATGAAGGTCCGGACCCAGGGGCTGCGCCGGCGGTCCGAGGAACATCACGCCGAGGAACACCACGACCAGGAACACCGGAAACCGGAAACCCAGGAGGGATGACCATGACCAACCTGCACCGGATCGCCGGCGAGGCCGTCGCCGCAGCCGTGGACCGGGGACTCACCGTCGCCACCGCCGAATCGCTGACGGCCGGCATGGTCACGGCGATGCTCGCAGACACGCCAGGCGCATCGGCCATGCTGCAGGGCGGCGTCGTTTCCTACCGGAACTCCGTCAAGCGGGACGTCCTTGGCGTTCCGCAGGCGCTGCTGGACTCCGTCGGCTCCGTTGACGGCGCAGTGGCAGCAGCGATGGCCGACGGCGCGCGACGCACCTGCGGCGCGGACCTCGGGGTGTCCACCACAGGGGTCGCCGGGCCGGACGACCACGATGGCAAGCCAGTAGGGACAGTGTTCATCGGCGTCGCCACGGCCCAGGGCTCGACGTCGTTTCCATACAGCTTCGAGGGCACCCGGGCAGAGATCAGGGCACTGGCCTGCGCGGCCGCGCTGGAGCGGCTTCAGGAGGCTCTGGCGTCGCTAAGCTACCGGGAGTAAGGTTGCCGGGAACAAAAAGCGAATCCGAATAGTTGTTATTTTGTGTCGCCTCCGCATTAGGGAGGCGCCTAGGATGAAGAGACCAATAGCGGTTCGCTTCACGCGCACCGGACTAAAGAGGGAGCAAGGCGATACAGATGGTAAAGCAGCCCGTATCCGTAAACGGCGTTGTCCGCTGGAAGGATGTGGGCCTCGCCGATCAGGCAAAGAGCGAACAGAAGGAGCGCAAGATGGTAGTACTTCGTCACGAAATCGGTGATGTTCTGCGCGACGTTCGCCAGCGTCAGGGCCGGACCCTCCGCGAAGTTTCACACAGTGCCCGGGTTTCCCTGGGGTATCTCAGTGAAGTGGAGCGCGGCCAGAAGGAAGCCTCTTCGGAGCTGCTGTCTTCGATCTGCTCGGCCCTTGACGTTCCGCTGTCCAGCATGCTCCGGGAGGTCAGCGACCGCGTGGCAGTGGCCGAGGGCGTTGCCGTTCCGGACACCGTTCCGCAGGAATTCTCGCAGCGTTACGGCCGCGACCTTGACCGCGAACTCAATACTGACCTGTCCGACGAACTGGCCAAGGGACTGCTCTCGGGCGCCCGGTAACCAGCCCCACGGAATATAGCCGCGAGGCCCCCGGCGCAAGCCGGGGGCCTTAGTCGCGCCTTCCTCGTCAGGCGTCTTAGGTGGTGCCGTCCTTCGGGAAGCCGTCACGTTCGTACGTGGCGTTGAGCTTGGCCATGTAGGTGGCCAGGGCCTGAAGATCCTCCACGGGCCATTCGCCCAGCCTCTCCCGGAAAACCTGCCGCCTGGCGTCCTGCACCTGGTGCATTTTCTCTTCGCCGTGCGGCGTGAGCCTGATGGTCTGCGCGCGGCCGTCCAGCGGGTCCGCTTCCTTGACTACGAGTCCGATGCTTTCGAGGAAGGCAATCTGGCGGCTGACGGACGGCTTGCCGACTCCGATGCAGGAAGCCAGCTCGGTCAGCCGGATGGGGCCCTCTTTGCGGATCACTGTCAGCAGGCCGTATGCCGCTGGCTCCATGTCCGGGTGCACCTGGCGCGACAGCTGCTGAGAGACGGACCGGGCCCGCCGCCAGAAGATGCTGATCTGATGCTCCACGGTCTTCAGCGCGGCATCGAGGGTGTCCTCGGAGGGGACGTAGTCTCCGGGGGCCTCAGCTGGGTTGCTCATGGCAACCATTCTAGGGTCCCGGCCCGTGAGAGACTCTATGTCGTGAGGATTAGTGATTTTTGGCGGCTCATGGACGACGAATTCGGCGCAGGCTACTCGCGCGTGCTCGGCGGCTCACTGGTGCTCGCCGGCGTAGGCAGCCGGACGGCGGAGCAGGCCCTCGCCGCCGGCGTCAATCCCCGCGATGTCTGGCTCGCCGTCTGTGATGTCCAGGACGTCCCCGCGGAGCGCCGCCTGGGCCGCGACATCAAGCCGATCCGGAACTGACCGGCGTCCCTGGTCCTGCCGAAGGCTCCTGACACGCCGACAGATTGTTCGAATATCTGTTCGGGTGGGACTATGCTTTTTTTGAGCAGGTTATCCACATACGCACTGCCGCCCGGCAACAATGTCAGAGGGCGGCGTTAGCGTCAGTGATGACAGAAAACAGGCCGCACAGGCCACTCCCCAGCGAGAAAGCATTAGAGGTGTGAACCATGGCGGCAGCCCCGGATCGTGAAAAAGCGCTTGAAGCAGCGCTTGCCCAGATTGACAAGCAGTTCGGCAAAGGCTCCGTCATGCGGCTGGGCGATGAAGTCCGGGCCCCCATTGAGGTCATCCCGACAGGATCCATCGCGCTGGACGTTGCGCTGGGAATTGGCGGACTGCCGCGCGGCCGGATCGTCGAGATCTATGGACCGGAATCGTCCGGTAAGACCACCGTTGCACTGCATGCTGTGGCGAACGCCCAGCGGCAGGGCGGCATTGCCGCCTTCATCGACGCCGAGCACGCCCTCGATCCCGAGTACGCGGCCAAGCTTGGCGTTGACACTGACGCCCTGCTGGTCTCCCAGCCGGACACCGGTGAGCAGGCGCTGGAAATCATGGACATGCTTATCGGCTCCGGCTCCCTTGACGTCATCGTCATCGACTCCGTCGCCGCGCTTGTGCCGCGTGCGGAAATCGAAGGCGACATGGGAGACAGCCACGTTGGCCTGCAGGCGCGCCTCATGAGCCAGGCCCTGCGAAAGATCACGGGCCGGCTGAGCCAGACCAAGACCACCGCCATCTTCATCAACCAGCTCCGGGAAAAGATCGGTGTCTTCTTCGGCTCGCCGGAGACCACCACCGGCGGTAAGGCGCTGAAGTTCTACGCCTCCATCCGAATCGACGTCCGCCGGATCCAGACGCTGAAGGAAGGCGCTGACTCCGTTGGCAACCGGACCAAGGCGAAGATCGTCAAGAACAAGATGGCCCCGCCCTTCAAGATCGCCGAGTTCGACATCATCTACGGCCAGGGCATCTCCCGCGAGGGCGGCATCATCGACATGGGCGTGGAGCACGGCATCATCAAGAAATCGGGCTCCTGGTTCACCTACGACGGTGACCAGCTCGGCCAGGGCATGGAGAACTCCCGCCGCTTCCTGCGCGACAACCCCGAACTGGCTGCGGAACTCGAGCGGCTCATCAAGGAAAAGCTGGGTGTCGGAGTGAGCCCCGCGGCCGCTGACGCCGAAGCCTCCCCGAAGCTGAAGGCCGTTGACAAGTTCTAACAGCAAGCGTTCTAACAGCAAACGCCGCGCCGCGTCCGCCGTTCAGGAGTCGGCCCCGCCGTCCGCATTCGCGGAGGGCTGGGCCGCGGAGGACCGGTTCGTTGAGGACAGGCTCATGGAGGACAGGGAGCCTGATCCTGCGGCGGTGGCGCGCGCCATTGTGCTGCGGCAGCTGACCAGTTCGCCCAAGAGCAGGCTCCAGCTCGAGCGCAAGCTGGCGGAACGCAACGTGCCAGAGGACGTCGCCGCGGCAGTCCTGGACCGCTTTGAAGAGGTCAGGCTGGTCGATGACGCGGAGTTTGCCGACATGTGGGTGCGGAGTCGCTCGCAGACGCGCAAGCTGGCCAAGGGTGCCCTCCGCCGGGAGCTGGCGGAAAAAGGCATCGAAGGGGACATTGCGGCGTCGGCCTTGGACCAGCTCAGCGACGAAGACGAGGAAGCGGCCGCCCGCCAGTTGGTGGAACGCCGCCTCCGGCCGGGAACTGACCTGTCGGACCGCTCCGAGCGGGACAAGGCCGCCCGCCGACTGGCGTCCATGCTTGCCCGCAAGGGGTACCAGCCGTCGCAGGCTTTCCGCATCGTGGGCGAAGTGCTCGACGCCGCATCAGGTGGCTAAGGCATCGGGCGCCCCGGCGTCGGGCAGCCCCGGCGTCAGGCAGCTCGGAAGTCTGGCAACCCAGGCATGAGGGAGTTGGGCGCAGCCGGTACGCTTAACGGGTGAGTCTGACCTATCCTTCCCCCGCATCCGGCACCGTTCCAGCAACCGACGCTTCTGCCGCGCCCCGCACATACCAGGTGCGAACGTTCGGCTGCCAGATGAACGTCCACGATTCGGAGCGGATGGCAGGGATGCTCGAGGCTGCCGGCTACGTTCCGGCGGAAGGCGCCCAGGCCGACGTCGTGGTGTTCAACACCTGCGCCGTACGGGAAAACGCGGACAACAAGCTGTACGGCAACCTGGGCATGCTGGCGCCCATCAAGGAAGCCAACCCGGGCATGCAGATTGCCGTGGGCGGCTGCCTGGCCCAGAAGGACCGCGAAACCATCCTGAAAAAGGCCCCGTGGGTGGATGCCGTGTTCGGGACGCACAACGTCGGTGCCCTGCCGGCACTCCTGGACCGGGCACGCCACAACAACGAAGCCCAGCTCGAAATCCTCGAGTCGCTGGACGTCTTTCCGTCGACCCTGCCCACCAAGCGCGACTCCGTGTACTCGGGCTGGGTGTCCATCTCCGTGGGCTGCAACAACACATGCACGTTCTGCATCGTCCCGGCCCTGCGGGGCAAGGAGAAGGACCGCCGGCCCGGAGACATCCTCGCCGAGGTGCAGGCCCTGGTGGATGACGGCGCCATCGAAGTGACGCTCCTCGGCCAGAACGTCAACTCGTACGGCGTGGAATTCGGTGACCGCCAGGCCTTCTCCAAGCTGCTTCGCGCCTGCGGCGAGATCCCCGGCCTGGAAAGGGTCCGCTTTACGAGCCCGCACCCGGCAGCGTTCACCGACGACGTCATTGACGCCATGGCCGAAACCGGCAACGTCATGCCCCAGCTGCACATGCCGCTCCAGTCGGGCTCGGACAAGGTCCTCCGCGACATGAAGCGGTCCTACCGCTCCGCGAAGTTCCTTGGAATCCTGGACAAGGTGCGGGAGAAGATTCCGCACGCAGCGATCTCGACCGACATCATCGTCGGCTTCCCGGGGGAGACGGAAGAGGATTTCCAGGCCACGCTGGACGTCGTCGAAAAATCACGTTTCGCCACAGCCTTCACCTTCCAGTACTCCAAGCGGCCCGGCACACCGGCCGCCGACCTCCCTGACCAGCTGCCCAAGGCTGTGGTCCAGGAACGCTTTGAACGCCTCACTGCCCTGCAGGACCGCATCGCGGCGGAGGAGAATGCGAAGCAGCTCGGACGCCGCGTCGAGGTCATGGTCACTGCCCAGTCAGGCCGCAAGGCGGAGGAGACCCACCGGTTGTCGGGCCGCTCGCAAGACCAGCGGCTCGTCCACTTCTCAGTACCTGCCGGAGCCCAGGCGCCCCGCCCGGGCGACCTCGTGACGGTCACCGTGACGGAGGCAGCCGCATTCCACCTGGTCGCTGACCCGGCAACACCCGCGGACTACTCGCTGCGGCGGTCACGCGCGGGCGATGCCTGGGACAGGGCGCAGGCTGACTCCTGCGGTGCCCCCGCTCCGGGCGCCACCGGCACTGCGGGCAAGACCGGAGTGTCGCTGGGCATGCCCTCCCTTCCGGTCCGGAGCCGCTAATTAGCGTGGACGAAAGTTCCGGAGCCGTGGGCGCCCCGGCGGCCAGTCCGGACGGGCCACCCGTCATTGCCGTCGTCGGGCCCACCGGCTCGGGAAAGTCCGACCTCGCCGTCGAACTCGCCGTGGCCCTGGACGGCGAAGTCATCAACGCCGATGCCATGCAGTTCTACCGGGGCATGGACATCGGGACGGCCAAGATTACGGATGCCGAGCGCAGGGGAGTCCCGCACCACCTTCTGGACATCCTGGACGTCACCCAGGAAGCGTCGGTGTCCGACTTCCAGCGGCTGGCAAGGGCCGCCGTCGCCGAAATCCACAGCCGCGGAAAGCGGGCCATCCTGGCCGGCGGGTCCGGCCTGTACGTGCGGGCCGCCCTCGACGTCCTGGAGTTTCCCGGAACCGACCCGGAGATCCGCGGCCGGCTCGAGCAGGAACACGCGTCCGTCGGGACGGCCCCCCTGCTGGAGCGCCTGCGGGCTGTCGACCCGGTGTCCGCCGGGCGGCTCGGCGACGGCCGCCGCATCATTCGCGCGCTGGAGGTCTTCGAGCTGACAGGGCGGCCGTTCAGTTCCTTCATGCCCACCCGCGAGTACGTCCAGCCTGCCGTGCAGATCGGCCTTGAGGTTGACCGGGAGGTGTTGCGCGGGCGGCTGGCCGAACGCGTTCACCGGATGGTGGAGCGCGGATTGCTGGCGGAGGTTGAGCGGCTCGACGCGGCCGGGCTGCGCCGGGGCAGGACCGCACCCCGCGCCCTTGGCTACGCCCAGTTCCTCAAAGTGCTCGACGGCGAGGCGGACGTCGCCCAGGCCACCGAGGAGACCATCGTGGCCACGAGGCAGTTCGCCCGCCGCCAGCTCACCTGGTTCCGTGCGGATCCCCGCATCAGCTGGCTCGACTGGCAGGATCCCGCCCTCGCGGCCAAGGCCGCGGCGCTCTGCTCCTGAAGACCCGTTTTCCGGACCCCGACGGCGTGCAGGTAACCTTGAAGCATGGATGAAACCCTTGCAGAAACAGCCGAGTCCGCCACCTCGCAGCTGAGCGGCCTCCGCTTCTCCAAGGGCCACGGCACAGGCAACGACTTCGTCCTGATCGCCGACCCCGAGGGCCTGCACTCCATCTCCCCTGAGCAGGTTGCCGTACTGTGCGACCGCCACCGCGGCATCGGCGGCGACGGACTCATCCGCGCCGTCCCCTCCCGGCTCCTCGACGAAGGCCGGCAGCTCCTTGCCTCGCACCCCGATGCCGAATGGTTCATGGACTACCGCAACGGCGACGGCTCACTGTCGGAGATGTGCGGCAACGGCGTCCGCGTGTTCGTCCACTTCCTCATCGCCGAAGGCTTGGCGGAGCTCCCGGCCGGCGGTTCGCTCACCATCGGCACGCGCGGAGGCGCCAAGACCATTGTCCGCACGCAGGACGGATACGCCGTCGACATGGGCCCGTGGGAGTTCATCTTCCCGGCCGAGGCAGCGGCGCGCGCCATGGATTCCCTCGTCGGCGCCGACGGCCTCGAAGTGCCGCGCCCGGCACTGTCAGTCAGCATGGGCAACCCGCATACGGTCGTCGCGCTGGCCGAACTCTCCGAGTTGGAGGGCATGCGGCTTTTCACGGCGCCGCACGTTGACCCCACCCCGCCGCACGGCACCAACGTCGAGTTCGTCGTCCCGGCGGAGCCGCTGGTCCATGACGGCGTCGGCACGGTGACCATGCGGGTCCATGAGCGCGGCGTCGGCGAGACACAGTCGTGCGGAACCGGAGCGTGTGCCGCGGCCGTGGCAATCCGTCACTGGGCCGGGCAGGGCGCACCGGACGCCTGGCACGTGAAGGTCCCGGGCGGCGTCGTCGGGGTTAAGTTCTTCACCGTGGCCGACGGCCGCGAGCATATGGAGCTCAGCGGCCCGGCAACCATCGTTGCTACCGGGACGCTTTCCTGACGCGCAGGATCCGGAACGACTTCGACGTGCTCTCCCGGCTTACCGTGAGCGAGTCATCGAGGACTTCGGCCAGCCAGCGCTGCAGGGAGTCCGAGCCGAGGTTCTTCTGCACCACGAGATAGGCGGAGCCGCCCGGGGCCAGCCGCGGCAGCCAGAGCAGCAGCAGCGAATGCAGTTCATCCTTGCCGATCCGGATCGGCGGATTGGACCAGATGGTGTCGAAGCGCAGCTCCGGATCAACATTTTCCGGGGTGCTGGCCGTGACGTTCTCCAGGCCAAGCAGGGCAGCGTTCCCGTTCGTGAGCGCGATGCAGCGCTCGTTGACGTCCACGGCGTAAACCCGTGCATGCGGAGCGCGCAGCGCCATCGTCAATGCAATCGGCCCCCAGCCGCAGCCGATGTCCAGCAGGTTCCCCTGCGGAGCCGGCGCGGGAACTTCCGCCAGCAGAACAGCCGTGCCTTTGTCGATGCCGTCCGGGCTGAAGATGCCGGAGGAGGTCTGCAGGTTCCGCGTTTCACCCGCCAGTTCCACCGTGAGGGGCTTGCGGGTGAAGGGCCCCGCGGGCGAGGCGCTGAAATAGTGGGCAGACTCCATAACTCGCCAGATTAGTGGGCCACCCGCCCACAAGGGAAACCGGGCCAGGACGTCTGCTAGTCTGTAAGGCATGTTCTTGATCTTTGAGTAGCCGGCCCCGTCAGGCTCGCCGAGCAGCCGCCGTCCCGGCGGTCGGCACTGGCACTGACGTACCCTCCCGGAGCGATGCAGGTATTAGCCTTCCGCCCGGCGCGCCGCAGCACCCCCACTCAGATCAATTGACCGGCCCAGGCCTATGCGCCGAGGCCTCACAGGAGACTCTCCATGACCCCTCGCCGTCAGCCCAGCGCGAATACCGCGCCCAAGGGCAGCAATCAGCACTATTCTGAAGATGCAGAACCTTTTAAGGAGACCATGACCAGTCAGCAAAACCCCGGATCCGAGCCGGCAGCCCAGGACATGAGTCCTGAGGAAATCCAAGCTGTCATCGACCGGATCCTCGCCAAGGACGTCCCGGCCAGGAACGCCGCGCCGGTAAACGGCGACGGCAGCAGGGCGGTCTTTGGCAAGGCCCAGGCGATTTCCCGGCTTGATGAGGAACACAGCCTGTTCGACGGCGATCAGCAGGATCTCGAGGAACGCCGGGCACTGCGCCGCACGGCGGGGCTCTCCACCGAACTCGAAGACGTCACCGAAGTCGAGTACCGGCAGCTGCGCCTGGAGCGTGTGGTCCTGGCCGGGCTCTGGACGGAAGGCACCCTGGCCGACGCCGAGAACTCGCTGCGCGAACTTGCCGCGCTGGCGGAAACCGCAGGCTCTGAGGTGCTCGACGGCCTGGTCCAGCGCCGCGCCAAGCCGGACCCCGGCACATTCCTCGGCTCCGGCAAGGCCTTGGAACTCAAGGACATCGTGATGTCCACCGGTGCGGACACCGTGGTGGTGGACGCCGAGCTGGCACCGTCCCAGCGCCGTGGACTCGAGGACATCGTCAAGGTCAAGGTGATCGACCGCACGGCGCTCATTCTCGATATCTTCGCCCAGCACGCCAAGAGCCGCGAAGGCAAGGCCCAGGTGGAGCTGGCGCAGCTGGAATACCTCCTCCCGCGCCTCCGCGGCTGGGGCGAGTCCATGTCCCGCCAGGCAGGTGGCCAGGTGGGCGGCGCCGGCGCCGGCATGGGGTCGCGTGGTCCGGGTGAAACCAAGATCGAACTGGACCGGCGGCGGATCCGGACGCGGATGGCCAAGCTGCGGCGCGAGATCGCCGCGATGAAGCCGGCCCGGGAGACCAAGCGGGCCAACCGCCGTCGCAATGCCGTGCCTTCGGTCGCGATCGCCGGGTACACCAACGCCGGAAAATCCTCCCTGCTCAACCGGCTCACGGACGCCGGCGTCCTGGTGGAGAACGCCCTGTTCGCCACCCTGGACCCCACCGTCCGCAAGACCGAAACCGCTGACGGGCTGGGGTACACGCTGGCGGACACCGTGGGGTTCGTGCGTTCGCTTCCGACACAACTGGTGGAGGCGTTCCGTTCCACCCTTGAGGAAGTCGCGGATTCGGACCTGATCCTCCACGTCGTGGACGTCTCCCACCCCGATCCCGAGGGGCAGATCGCCGCCGTGCGCTCCGTCTTCGCCGAGGTGGACGCCCGCAAGGTGCCCGAAATCATCGTGCTCAACAAGGCGGACGCAGCGGACCCCTTCGTCGTGGAGCGGCTTAAGCAGCGCGAACCGCGCCACGTGGTGGTGTCCGCCCGCACGGGCCAGGGCATCCCGGAGCTGTTGAAGGCCATCAGCGAGTCCATTCCGCGGCCCAGCGTCAAGATGGAACTGCTCGTCCCGTACCACCGCGGCGACCTGATCAGCAAGCTCCACGACTCCGATGCGGAGATCCTCAGCCTGGATCACGAAGAGGGCGGCACGCGCGCCGTGGTCATGGTCCGGGAAGGCCTCGCGGCTGAACTGGAATCCTTTATCAGCAATGACTGAGCGGGCGGCGGACCACGCCGATGCCACAGCCGGCGAGCAGTTCGTCATCGAACTGCTCGACCGCGCCGTGGCCGGCATGGGCGGTCAAAGCCGCAGCGGCCAGCACGAGATGGCCCGGCAGGTGGCGCGGGCCATCGAAACCGGGGATCACCTGCTGGTCCAGGCAGGCACGGGAACCGGTAAGTCGCTCGCGTACTTGATCCCCCTGATTGCCCACTCGCTGGAAAGCGACAAGCCAACCCTGGTGTCCACCGCCACCCTGGCGCTGCAGACCCAGATCGTGGGCCGGGACCTTCCCCGGCTGCTCAAGACCATCACGCCGGCCCTGGACCGGCCCGTCAAGATCGCGCTCGTCAAGGGCCGGTCCAACTACGTGTGCCGGCACAAGCTGGAGGGCGGCTTCCCCTCGGAGGAGCCTTCCGAAGGCCAGCTCTTCTCCCTGGGCGAGGACACCAGCGTGCCGCATTTCGCCGCCGCCATGGGCGGGCCGTCGTCGCAGCTCGGCAAGGAAGTGGTCCGGCTCCGCGAGTGGGCGGAAAAGACTGCCACGGGTGACCGCGACGAACTCCTCCCGGGCGTGACGGACCGGGCCTGGCGCCAGGTCTCCGTCACGTCCATGGAATGCCTCGGGGCGCAGAAATGCCCCCTGGCGGCGGAGTGTTTCAGTGAACTCGCGCGGCACAACGCCGCCGAGGCCGACGTCGTGGTCACCAACCACGCGATGCTCGCGGTCAGCGCCTTTGAGGGCCTGGCCGTCCTGCCCGAATACGACGTCGTGGTGGTGGACGAAGCCCACGAACTCCAGGACAGGGTCACCGGAGCAGTCTCCGGCCAGCTGTCGGCGGCCATGGTCCACGCGGCCGCTTCGGGTGCCCGCAAGCACACCGGCATTACCGTGGATGCGCTCAACACCGCCGCCGCGAACCTCGAACTCGCCATCGCCGGGGTGCCCAGCGGCCTGCTCCCGAACGGGCTCAACGACGAACAGCTGGACTGTGTGGACCAGCTCCGCGAGGCGTGCCGGGCCGCGTTGTCCGATTCCAAGGGGGACAGCAACAACACGGCCGACGGCGGGCGGCAGCTCGCGCGTTCGCGCCTCCTCGTGATCCTGGAGCTGTGCGAACGGCTCCTGGCGGCGCGTGAAAACCGTGAGGTGGTGTGGTTCTCGCGGAACAGCACGTTCGACCCGCAGCAGGGCTATTCCGCGCCGGACGAATCGTCGCCCGCCCTCATCAACATCGCCCCGCTCAGCGTCGCGGGCCGGCTGCGGGAAGGCCTGTTCGCCGGCCACACCGTGGTGCTGACATCAGCCACCCTTGCCATTGGCTCCGCCTTCGAACCCGCCGCCGGCGGGCTCGGCCTCGTGGGCGAGGGCGCGCCGAGCTGGACGGGCGTGGATGTTGGGTCGCCCTTCGACTATCCGAAGCAGGGCATCCTGTATGTGGCCGGCCATCTGCCCAAGCCGGGCAGGGGAACCTCGCCTGAAGCCCTCGACGAACTTGAGTCGCTGATCCGCGCCTCCGGCGGGGGAGCCCTGTGCCTCTTCTCGTCGAGGCGTGCCGCCGAGGACGCGGCCGAGGCGCTGCGCCCCCGGCTGGACGTCAGCATCCTATGCCAGGGTGATTCCACCATGACGGCCCTGGTCAAGCAGTTCGCCGACGAGCCGGACACATGCCTGTTCGGGACCATGTCCCTGTGGCAGGGTGTGGATGTCCCCGGCGGATCGTGCCGGCTTGTGGTGATTGACAGGATCCCGTTCCCCCGGCCCGATGATCCGCTGATGACCGCACGCTCCCGGGCCGTTGCCCAGGCCGGCGGCAACGGGTTCATGTCGGTGTCGGCCACCCACGCGGCAATCAGGCTGGCCCAGGGTGCGGGGCGGCTGATCCGGTCCACTGATGACAAGGGCGTGGTGGCGGTGCTGGATTCGAGGCTGTCCACCGAGCGCTATGGAGCCTTCCTCCGGGCCGCGCTCCCGCCGTTCTGGCCGACGACCGACCGGAAGATCGCCGTGGCCGCTCTTGAGAGGCTGGCCGGCGCGCGGTCCTAGGCAGGCTTAGAGCGAACGCAGTACCGAGACGACTTTGCCCATGACGACGGCGTGGTCGCCCAAGATGGGTTCGTACTGGGTGTTTTGCGGAAGCAGCCAGGTGTGCCCGTCCCGCTGGCGGAACGTCTTGACGGTCGCTTCGTCGTCGAGCAGGGCAGCGACGATGTCGCCGTTGGCGGCGTCGCTTTGCCGCCTGACCACCACCCAGTCGCCGTCGCAGATGGCGGCATCCACCATGGAATCGCCGGCCACCCTCAGCATGAACAGTTCGCCGTGGCCCACGAGCTGGCGCGGTAGCGGCATGAGATCCTCCACCATCTGGTCCGCAAGGATGGGTCCGCCCGCTGCGATCCGGCCGACCAGCGGCACCATGGCCGTGTCCATGGCGCTGGGCAGTTGCGTGACTGTTCCGCTTCCTCTGCTGTGGAGGGCGGCGTCCTTCTCGGCCGCCGGGGCCTTCGCTCCGCCCGCGTCCAGGGTGAGCGGCATGAGGACTTCCATGGCCCGTGGGCGCTTGGGGTCGCGCCGCAGGTAACCGAGTTTTTCGAGCTGCGAGAGCTGGTGCGTGACGCTGGACAGGCTGGCGAGGCCAACGGTGTCGCCGATTTCCCGCATGGACGGCGGGTACCCGTTCTCATTCACCGATCGCTGGATGGTTTCCAGGATCCTCTTCTGCCGGACAGTGAGTCCCTTGGGTGTCCGCTGAGACCGCTGGCTGTGCTGGGGAGCCGTGCCGCCGGAGGCTTGTGCTGCCATGTTCGCCAACGCCTTTCCATTCCACCCGGCATCCGTGGCTGCAGTTGCCGGGAACTTCCGGACTGAAATTGTCAGACCCTGCTGATCAACTGCAGATGTGGTTGTTCTTTGATTCCAAACGTAGGCCAGCCCTACGGCTTTTTCAAACATTTGTTCTAGCGAGTCTCGACTTAATTCGTTGATAAGTGCTAAAACTGAGAAAAGCAAAGTTCGAACATGTGTTCTAGTCCAGCTTCGGGGCCGTCGGGTTATTCGAATATCCCAGCGATCGGTCGGCGGGCGGGCACAAACCGGGCAGCACAGATTGGTCCAGGAGGGCTCAGGTCATGTCAGCTTCAACAGTCACGTCAGTGCCAGCAGCAGTTCAGTGCTCACATCCGCAGGGTAGGGTAACAGCGGCGCGGCAGAGTTCGCTGCAGGGTCCCCGGCGCAGCACGACGGTGATCGGCCAGGCGGCCAAGCCGCCGCGGCTGCGTCTCACGCGCCGCGGCCGGATCGTCCTGATTGGCATGCCGCTGGTCCTGCTGGCCGCAATTCTGCTCTCCCTGGCCGGCCTGCTGAACTCGCCGGCCAAGGCGGCCGACACCGCCAGCGGACTGGCTGTTACGCCGGCGGTGTCCGTCACGGTACAGCCAGGTGAATCCCTGTGGGCCATCGCCGGGGCGGTGGACCCCGGCCGGGACCCGCGCGATGTCATCGCGGACATTGTCCAGCTGAATGATCTGGAAGGCGGCCGGGTCATGCCGGGTCAGCAGCTGTTTGTTCCGTCCAAGTAGTCGGCGATTCTGCAGGGTTCGGACCCCGCCAAATCGTCACAGTTTCAGGCGCGCCGTCCGTGGCACTTAAACTGTTCAGGTGAGTGACCAGCTTGAGCGACTGAACCGATTGCCCCTCCGGACCAACCTGCGGGGGCTGACACCCTACGGTGCGCCGCAGCTGGACGTCCCCATTCTGCTCAACGTCAACGAGAACACGCACGGCGTGCCCGCCGATGTCAGGGCCGCCATCTCCGAAGCCGTGACCGAGGCCGCCGCAGGCCTCAACCGCTATCCGGACCGCGAATTCACCGAACTCCGGGAAGCCCTCGCCGAATACCTTGGCCACGGGCTTGGGGCCGAGAACATCTGGGCCGCCAACGGCTCCAACGAAGTCCTCCAGCAGATTCTCCAGGCCTTCGGCGGGCCTGGGCGTACGGCGCTCGGATTCCCGCCCACGTACTCCATGTACCCCTTGCTCGCCAGCGGAACCGACACTGCCTACATTGTCGGCAAGCGCGCCGGAGACTACGGCCTGAGCGCTGAGGCCGCTGCCCGCCAGGTCCGGGAGCTTCAGCCGAACATTGTGTTCCTCTGCTCACCCAACAACCCCACCGGCACCGGCCTCGGCCTGGATGTGGTGGAGGCGGTCTACGAGGCCGGCGCGGCCAGCCAGACCATTGTGATCGTGGATGAGGCCTACCACGAGTTTGCCCACGACGGCACCCCCAGCGCCCTCACGCTGCTGCCGGGCCGGGAGCGGCTCATCGTGTCCCGGACCATGAGCAAGGCGTTTGCCCTCGCCGGCGCACGGCTCGGCTACATGGCGGCGGCACCGGAAGTGGCCGACGCCCTGCGCCTCGTGCGCCTGCCGTACCACCTGTCGGCCATTACCCAGGCAACGGCACTCGCGGCGCTGCGCCACCGGGAGGCACTCATGGCGGACGTCCAGGACATCAAGCGGCAGCGCGACCGCATCGTCACCGAACTGACGCGGATGGGGCTGCGGCCGGCGGCCTCGGATTCCAACTACGTGTTTTTCGGCGGCCTGGAAAACCCCCACGAGGTCTGGCAGGCGCTGCTGGACGCAGGAGTGCTGATCAGGGACGTCGGCATCCCGGGACACTTGCGGGTCACGGCCGGAACTGAGACGGAAACCACAGCATTCCTGGAAGCGCTGGAAAGCATCCTGGCCAGGCAGGCCGCTCTTCCGGCCTAAACTTGAGCGTAGACCAAGCAACGCCTGCACTCTCCTTCGTCAAAAGGACACCTATCACCATGAGCGACACCGGAATCAAGGCTGCCGAGGCCCGGACTGCGCGCCTGGAGCGCACCACCAGCGAATCTTCCGTCCTGGTGGAGATCAACCTCGACGGCACCGGAGTGTCGGATATCAGCACCTCGGTCCCGTTCTACGACCACATGCTGACCGCGCTGTGCAAGCACTCACTCATTGACATGACCGTCAAGGCGACCGGCGACATCCACATCGACGTGCACCATACGGTCGAAGACGTCGCCATTACCTTCGGCGAGGTGCTGCGCACCGCCCTCGGAAACAAAGCAGGCATCCGCCGCTTCGGCGAGGCCACGGTGCCGCTGGACGAAGCCCTTGCGCATGCCGTGGTGGACGTTTCCGGCCGGCCGTACCTGGTGCACGGCGGTGAACCGGCGGGGCAGGAGTACCACCTGATCGGCGGCCACTTCACGGGATCGCTCACCAGGCACGTCTTCGAGGCCATCACGCTGCACGCGGGCATCTGCCTGCACATGAACGTCATCGCCGGCCGCGACCCGCACCACATCGTCGAGGCCCAGTTCAAGGCCTTCGCCAGGGCACTGCGCGCGGCCGTGGAACCGGACCCCCGCGTCGAGGGCATTCCGTCCACCAAGGGTGCACTATGACCGGCAAGGTGTTGCGCGAGGGCGCCATCATCGATCCCTCAGCCACGGTCAAGCCGGCGTCCCCGGAGGGCAAGCCGACTGTCACGGTCCTGGACTACGGCTCCGGCAATGTCCGTTCAGCCGTCCGTGCCCTTGAGCGCGCCGGCGCCGAGGTCATTCTGAGTTCCAAGCCCGAAGACGTCCTCAACGCGGACGGGCTTCTGGTTCCCGGCGTCGGCGCCTTCGAGACCGTGATGCGCGAACTCAAGGCAGTGGACGCCATCCGGATGATCGGTCGCCGGGTAGCCGGCGGCCGTCCCGTCCTGGGCATCTGCGTAGGCCTCCAGGTGCTGTTCGAGGCAGGCGTCGAGCACGGAACCGAAGCCGAGGGCATGGGGGAGTGGCCCGGCAAGGTCGAACTCCTGCCCGCAGACGTTGTTCCGCACATGGGCTGGAACACCGTTAAGGTCCCGGAAGGCTCCAGGCTTTTCGAGGGAGTGGAGTCCGAGCGCTTTTACTTCGTGCACTCCTACGGTGTCCAGAACTGGGACTTCGACGTCGTGCAGCCCCGCATGGCCCCGCCGCTCGTGACATGGTCCGAGCACGGCGCCCCCTTCATCGCCGCCGTCGAGAACGGACCGCTGTGCGCCACCCAGTTCCACCCGGAAAAGTCGGGGGACGCCGGCGCAAGGCTTTTGAAGAACTGGGTGGACGGGCTCCGTGGCCACCACCGGCACGCAACGCCCGCAGCGCACGCAACGCCTGCGGCGGACGCCACGCCGGCTACCCCAGCAGCGACCGCGGCGGACGCCTAGATGTGGTCCATCGTGCTGATGGGCCTGGCCGGCCTGCTGGTCGGCGGCGCACTGTCGTTTCGGCAGCAAAAGAAGCCGCTCTGGACACAGATCGCGTTCTACGTGCTGGCAGGCATGTCGCTTCTGGCCGCGTACCTGCTGACTTTGCCCGGCCATAGCCCGCAGCGGCCGGAATCTCCGGCGGCCCGGTGCCTCACGGAAACAACGGCGCTTCACGGAAACAACAGCGCTTCATGGAAATCAGCGCTACACGAGAACTGAGGACACGAGATGATCAGCCAAACCGAGCTTCCTGTACTGGAACTGCTCCCCGCAGTCGACGTCGTGAACGGCCAGGCTGTCCGCCTGGTGCAAGGTGAAGCCGGCAGCGAGACGAGCTACGGCACTCCGCTGGAGGCTGCCCTCAACTGGCAGGAGCAGGGCGCGGAATGGGTCCACCTGGTGGATCTGGACGCTGCGTTCGGCCGCGGCTCCAATGCCGAGCTCCTGCGTGAAGTCGTGGGCCGGCTGGACATCAAAGTGGAGCTGTCCGGTGGGCTGCGCGACGACGAGTCGCTGGAAAAGGCGCTGGACCTGGGCGTGGCCCGTGTGAATCTCGGCACTGCCGCCCTGGAGAATCCGGACTGGACGGCGCGGGCCATCGAGCGCTTCGGCGACAGGATCGCCGTCGGACTTGATGTCCGCGGCACCACGCTCGCTGGCCGGGGCTGGACCAAGGAAGGCGGCGACCTCTGGGACGTCCTGGGCCGCCTCGAGGAGGCCGGCTGCGCCCGTTACGTGGTCACCGATGTCACCAAGGACGGCACCCTCCAGGGCCCCAACGTAGAACTGCTGCGGAAGATGGTCGAGAAAACCGGCAAGCCCGTGGTGGCTTCCGGCGGCATCTCTAGCCTTGACGACCTCAAGGTCCTCCGCTCGCTGGTTCCGCTCGGCGTCGAGGGTGCGATCGTCGGCAAGGCCCTGTACGCCGGGGCATTCACCCTGCCGGAGGCCCTCGACGTCGCCGGCCGCCGCTAGGCAGCGCCCCCTCATGGCCGAGCACGGACGGACGCCCGACGGCGCGGAGAGCGCGGCGGAGGAACAGCCTCCGGTGCGCCGCCTGCCCGGGCACATCCAGGCTGCCCTTGCGGGTGCCGGCGGCGCAACCGATTCTGCCGGCCAGCCCTGGGCCGGCCGCAGCCTCGACGGTGAGAACGCCAGCATCCACAACTTCGAGGACGACGACGGCACGGCGGACGCAGGTTATCTCGCCGCCGTTTCGGGCCTCCTCACGGCCGACGGCGACGAAGCCGCCGTCGTAGCTTCGCTTGCCACGGCGCGCGTTTTCGTTCCGATTGTGGCCCAGCTGGCTGAGGAAGCCGAAGGCGTGGACGGGCTGCATGCCGACAAGCAGGCGGACATGGCACTCGTGACGCTGAAGGCGCCGGACGGCCGGCTGGCCATGCCGGTGTTCAGCTCGGCCGAAGCCCTGGCCGCGTGGCACCCCGAAGCGAGGCCTGTTGCGGTTTACGCGGCGCGGGCGGCGCTGTCCGCTGTGGCCGAAGGTGCTGAGCTGCTGGTCGTGGATCCGGGATCCGAGGTCACCTTCGTCGTGCGGCGCCCGGCAGTCTGGGCACTGGCTCAGCAGAAGCCGTGGCTTCCTGCCTACCGCGATGCCGAGCTGGCGGGACTCCTGCGGTCCGCCGCGGAAACACGGCCGGCGGTCCGCGGCCTTGAAGTCCTTCCCGGCGGAGGAGTGGCGGCAGCGACCGCTTCAGGGGTCCGGATTGACGGTGGCGGGCCGGGGCCCGAACTGCGCGTCGTGCTCTACCTTGAGGACGGGCTGGATGCCGCCGCGGTCCAGTCCCTCGTTGCCGGCCTCCAGAACGACTGGAGCCGGAATGTATTGTTTGGTGAGCGTGTTGACTCGATCGAAGTCAAGCTAAGGCGCGCCGCGGAGTAACCGGGGGTCCCCAAGTGGTCCGTCCGGCTGCTGCCCGGCGGCGGAACTAAGGACCTACCTGTGAATTTCACCCTGTACCGGGAGCTGCTGGCCATCAGGCCCATCCGGCGGCTCCTGGTCGTCGGCATGATCGCGCGGATACCGCATTCGGCGGCCGGCGTGCTCCTGACCCTGCACATCGTCCTGACCCTGGGAGAGGGCTACGCCGCTGCCGGCGCAGCAGCGGCCGTCATGACCATCGGCATCGCGCTGGGCGCCCCATGGCGGGGGCGGCGCGTGGACACGGCGGGACTCCGGACGGCCCTCATACCGTCTGTCGTGTCCGAGACCGTCATCTGGGCCATCGTGCCGCACGTCTCCTACCAGTGGCTGCTGCCGCTCGTCTTCGTCGGGGGACTGCTCACACTTCCCATTTTCAGCGTCGTCCGCCAATCGCTGGGCGTGCTGGCGGACGGGGACCAGCGCAGGACCGCCTTCGCCCTGGATGCCATCAGCACCGAGGTGGTATTCATGATCGGGCCGGCCGCCGGAGCGATCGTCGCCACGAGCGGTCATTCGGTCCTCGGACTGACGATCGTCGGCGTCTCTACGTCCCTGGCCGGCCTGTTCCTGATGTGGTTCAACCCGCCCACCCGCAGCGCGGACCGCGACGAGGCGTGCGAGGCGGACGAGCAGGAGGCGGCCGAAGTTGCGGTCGTGGCGGCCGCTCCCGCCCACCTCCAGGAAGCCGCTGCCGAGCTCGGTCCCGCAGCCGCCGGCAGCCGCCGCCGGGCGGGCCTTCGACGCAAAGCTGCGCACAACCTCACGTGGTTTACCGCGGCCGTTGCCGCGGTCTTTGCCGTCGCCGCCGGGGCGGGCATGGTGCTGAGCGGCACGGATGTGGGCATCGTGGCAGCACTGGAGACCGGAGGGCAGCAAAGCGAAATCGGGATCGTGTTCCTCTTCTGGTGTGCGGCGTCGGTCCTCGGCGGCCTCGTCTACGGTGCCATGCACCGCCCGGTGTCGCCGATCCTCCTGCTCCTGGGCATGGCGGCCCTGACCATCCCGATGGGGTTCGCCACAGACACGTTGACGCTGAGCCTGCTGTCCCTGCTGCCGGGTCTCCTCTGCGCGCCGGTGCTCTCGGCGGCCTCGGAAAAGGTCGCCGACCTCGTGGACGAGGCGCGCCGGGGCGAGGCGATGGGCTGGTACGGATCGGCGCTCACCGCCGGCGTGGCCCTGGGTGCGCCGCTGGCCGGGGTGTTCATCGACGGCGTCGGGCCGTCGGGCGGGTTCGTCTCGGTGGGCGTCGCCGGCGTTCTGCTGTGCGCCGTCGGACTCACGCTGCAGCGCCGCCGCCGGCAGCGCGCCGCAAGGGCCTAACAGAACTACGGCGGGCCGACCTCCAAAGGTCAGCCCGCCGTCGTCGTGATCTATTCGTGTGCGGGACTTAGTTCACTGCCCCCGTGTACTTTTCACCCGGGCCCTTGCCCGGAGGATCGGGGATGATCGACTCTTCCCGGAAGGCGAGCTGCAGGGAACGGAGACCGTCACGCAACGGTCCCGCGTGCTGGGAACCGATCTCCGGAGCGGCTGCGGTCACGAGGCCGGCGAGGGCCGTGATGAGCTTCCGGGCCTCGTCCAGGTCCTTGAGGTCTTCCGCATTCTCTTCGGCAGCCAGGCCGAGCTTCACGGCTGCGGCGCTCATGAGGTGCACGGCGGCAGTGGTGATGACCTCGATGGCAGGAACCTCGGCGATGTCGCGGACCTGCTGTGAAACATCGGCCTGGTCACCGGGGGCCTGGTAAACGTGTGAATTACTGTCTGGAGTGCTCATACGGTAAGCTTGTCACAGACCGACTGGATGTCGTTATTTTGCCGTGGATGAGACCCACTGCCGCAATGTGCGGTAAGCGGGTATCTTTCTGTAGAATTGATAATCAGTTTGCAAGCGGAGTTCTCTCCCACCCGCGTCAGCCGTTTTCCCGAGTAGTTACGGGAAGCAAGGTTGCCGGGTAAAGGTCGGGCGTTTTCACCGGGCAGGAGCCTGGGAAGCCGCGTGCAGTCCCTGCGGGGCCTGCACATCCGATCCTCGAGGCCTTCGATTGCTCCGGCAATTGGGGGCCTTCTCTATTTTGCCGGTGGAATACCCATCACAAACACAGGAGCTTTAACATTAGCGAGCCAAGAATCAATGAGCGTATCCGCGTCCCAGAGGTGCGGCTGGTCGGCCCTGCCGGCGAACAGGTAGGAATCGTCCGTATTGAGGATGCCCTGCGTCTGGCTGCCGAGTCCGATCTTGATCTCGTTGAAGTTGCACCGCAGGCCAAGCCTCCGGTGTGCAAGCTGATGGACTTCGGCAAGTACAAGTACGAGGCCGCAGTCAAGGCCCGTGAGGCCCGCAAGAACCAGACCAACACGGTTCTGAAGGAAATCCGGTTCCGCCTGAAGATCGACACCCACGACTACGAGACCAAGCGCGGCCACGCCCTGCGCTTCCTCGGAGCCGGGGACAAGGTCAAGGCCATGATCCAGTTCCGTGGCCGCGAACAGCAGCGCCCGGAAATGGGCCTGCGCCTGCTTCAGCGTTTCGCGGAAGATGTCAATGAAGTCGGCGTGGTGGAGTCAAGCCCCCGCATCGACGGCCGCAACATGGTCATGGTGATCGGCCCGCTGAAGAACAAGGCGGAAGCCAAGGCTGAAGCCCGCCGTGCAACGCAGCGCGCTGAAGCCAAGGCCCAGAACGAAGCCAAGGCAGCCGGCCGCATCGACACTTCAGGTGACGATCAGGCACCCCTGACGCAGTCGCTTGCCGACCTTCTGCCGGAAGGCTTCCAGGTTTCCACGGAGGCAACCGTGCAGGACGCCCCGGCAGCAGCCGAAGCGCCCGCTCCGGAAGCCGCCGTCGAAGCGCCCGCTCCGGAAGCCGCCGTCGAAGCGCCTTCGGCTCCCATCGAAGCGGCTCCGGTCGAAGCAGCTCCGGCTGCTGAAGCTCCCGCCGCGGAAGCACCCCAGGCTGCCAAGGAGGCCGAGCCGAAGCGCGAGGCACCCCAGGCGGCTGCACCCAAGGCGGCACCCGCTCCGAAGGCAGCTCCTGTTGCTCCGAAGGCGGCAGCTCCAGTTGCTCCGAAGGCCGCAGCGCCTGCTGCTCCAAAGGCGGCAGAAGCTGAGAAGGCTGCTCCGGCAGCACCCAAGCCTGCAGCTGTTCCTGCTCCGCCGAAGCCGGTGGCCAGGCCGGCCGCGCCGAAGCCCGCTGCGCGCCCCGCGCCGCGGGCCACGCCGAAGCCGTCAGGTAAGAAGACCACTTAGTTCACAACTGCGGAAGGTATCGCCTTCAGGCAGTCAGCAACCAGCATGCCGCCCGCAGGGGCGGCTGCACGAAAGAACTGCGGACATTGTCCGCGGATACGTTAGGAGATCGGTTCCCATGCCGAAGATGAAGACCCACAGTGGTGCTAAGAAGCGCTTCAAGCTGACCGGCAGCGGCAAGCTGCGCCGCCAGCAGGCCAACCGCCGCCACTACCTCGAGCACAAGTCCTCCAGGCTGACCCGCCGCCTCGCCGGCGACAAGATCGTCTTCAAGGGCGACGCCAAGGTCATCCGGAAGATGCTCGGCATCTAGTTTCCAAGCACTCTGACTGACTGCCACCTGGCACCAGTCAACTACCAATAAGCCTTCTCAGGCCGGCCGGGTTACCGGCAGTAGACGCTTGGGATCAGATTTTTGAAGGAGTACGCACGTGGCACGTGTGAAGCGGGCGGTAAACGCCCACAAGAAGCGCCGGGTTATCCTCGAACGCGCCAAAGGTTACCGTGGACAGCGCTCACGCCTGTACCGCAAGGCCAAAGAGCAGCTGCTGCACTCGTTTGTGTACAGCTACGGCGACCGCAAGAAGAAGAAGGGCGACTTCCGTCGCCTGTGGATCCAGCGCATCAACGCTGCATCCCGCGCCAACGGCCTGACTTACAACCGTCTGATCCAGGGCCTGAAGGCCGCTGAGGTCGAGGTTGACCGCCGCATGCTGGCCGAGCTGGCCGTCTCCGACGCCAACGCCTTCGCCGCGCTGGTCAAGGTCGCAAAGGACTCCCTGCCTGCCGACACGTCCGCTCCCGCCGTCAAGGCTGAAGCGGCTGCGGCCCCCAAGGCACAGGCTGCTAAGAAGCCTGCCGCCAAGAAGCCTGCTGCGAAGAAGCCGGCCGCTGACGCTGCCGAGTAGTACAGCAACTGGTGGTTCAAGGACCGGTGGCAACTGCCACTAAGGTTCTTATATGAACGAAACCGGGCGCCCGCAAGACTTTCCACTCTCCAACCCCCGAGCCGATCGGGTGAGGAAGGTGGCACAGCTTGCCGGGCGCCCGGCCCGTTTAAAGCGCCGCGAGTTCCTGGCAGAGGGGCCGCAGGCCGTGCGCGAGGCACTGACGCTGCATCAGAAGCGGGTGGCCGCGGGGGAGCCCGGCATCGTCTATGAGGTCTACGCGAGCGAGTCCTGCCTGGACCGGCATCCGGACCTGGAGACACTCGCGGAGGGCACCACGGCATACCTTGCCACCGACGAAGTGCTCGCCGCGATGGCGGACACCGTCACGCCGCAGGGCATTCTCGCGGTCTGCGCTTTCCTGGACGTGAGCCTTGAGCAAGTAATCGACGCCGGACCGCAGCTGATTGCCGTACTCTGCCAGGTTCGGGACCCCGGAAATGCCGGCACTGTCCTCCGGGCCGCAGACGCCGCCGGTGCTGATGCGGTGGTCCTGACGGACTCAAGCGTGGACATCTACAACCCCAAGGCTGTGCGCTCGACGGCCGGCTCCCTGTTTCACCTGCCTGTGGTGCTGGCCGCCGACGTGGAGGACTTGGTGGCGCAGTGCAGATCCCGCGGCATCGGCGTCCTGGCCGCGGACGGCTACGGCAAGCTCAACCTGGACCGCCTCCAGGACGAGAGCGCTGCGCGGCGGCTCGGAGCCTCAACGGCCGGTTCCGAGTACGCGCTCGAGAGCCCCACTGCCTGGCTCTTCGGCAACGAAGCCCAGGGCCTGTCCGAGGCCGAGCTGGCACTGGCGGACCACCGGGTGGCCGTTCCCGTCTACGGCGCCGCCGAAAGCCTGAACCTGGGAACGGCGGCCACCGTGTGCCTGTACGCCAGTGCCCGTTCCCAACGGCCGATCCAGTCCCAGGAGCCTGCCTAGGCGCCGGTCACCGGATAATCGGCGCCCGGACCTGCAGACAAAAAAGCGGGGATCCACCAACTGGTGGATCCCCGCTTTTCAGGTGCAGCTGGGTCGCCTTCCGGCCGTCCAGCGCCTAGTAGTCTCAGATGGTCTTGTTGCGTCCGGTGATTGCCCCGTAGACACCGGCGACAACCAGGCCGCCGATAATGGCGAGGATCCAGGTGCCGAGGTCGAAGAACGCCAGGTCACCCCTGCCGAAGAGAAGGCTGCCGATCCAGCCACCAACGATGGCGCCCACGACGCCCAATACCAAGCTGGTGACCCAGCCGCCGCCAACCCTGCCGGGCATAACGGCCTTGACAATTGCGCCTACGATCAGGCCGAGAATAATCCAAGCAAGAAAACCCATTGTCTCCTCCTTCATATTCGTCGGGATCGATTAGTGTCAGTCCCGATATGGCTTCAAGCTAACACAGCGCGCGATTATTTGTCAGCACGCTTAGTTTCAACCTTTTCGTAGCGGCGGCACGCCATGTCTGGTGCACCGCCGCGGACCGTACGGGTACGGTATTTACTAGACGGCCCCGGTAGACGGCCGTATCCACTCCCTTGTAATTTCCCCGTGAAGAGGTGAAGCCCCTTGGCTGCAACTGGCGGTACCAAGGCGATTGTCGCGGCTCTGGCTGCAAACCTGACCATCGCTGTCCTGAAGTTCGTCGCATTCATCCTGACCTTGTCGTCCTCCATGCTGGCCGAAGCCATCCACTCGGTGGCCGACTCCGGAAACCAGATCCTCCTGCTGGTTGGTGGAAAACGTGCCCAGAAGGCCGCAAGTGAGGAACACCCCTTTGGCTACGGCCGCGAACGCTACATCTACGCGTTCATCGTCTCGATCGTGCTGTTTAGCGTCGGCGGCCTGTTTGCCCTGTATGAGGCGTGGGAGAAGATCCAGCACCCGCACGCCATTGAAGGCGACTTCTGGTGGGTTCCGCTCGCAGTGCTCGTCGGCGCGATCATTGCCGAGTCTTTCTCTTTCCGGACTGCCATCATCGAATCCAACCACGTCCGCGGTACGCAGACGTGGGTCAAGTTCGTGCGGAACGCCAAGCAGCCTGAGCTGCCGGTGATCCTGCTTGAAGACCTCGGCGCCCTGCTCGGCCTTGTGTTTGCACTGTTCGGCGTAGGCCTGACGCTGATCACGGGAGACGGCATCTGGGATGCCCTCGGCACGGCCATGATCGGCCTGCTGCTCGTAGCCATCGCCGTGGTCCTGGCCCTGGAGACGAAGTCACTGCTGCTCGGCGAATCCGCGACGCGGGACGATGTTGCCAAGATCAGGACAGCAATCGAGTCCGACGGCACGGGCATCATCCACCTCAAGACGCTCCACCTGGGGCCGGAGGAACTGCTCGTGGCCGCCAAGATCACGGTGGGCGCCGCGGAGTCCGGACTGGACATCGCCAGGCTCATTGACGCTGCCGAGGAGCGTATCCGCACGGCCGTGCCGATTGCGAGGGTCATCTATCTTGAGCCTGACGTGCACCGTGCTGAACTGCGCAGCGGACAGGCGTTCGCGGGGGACGCCGGGGCCTGACACCCCGGGGCGAGTGTCCGTCTTTCCGGCCGCTGGCCGCGTAGCCGTTGGTTACGCGGCCAGCGGCTTTTTGCGCTCCAGCATGCCGCTGAGAACTGCGACGCCGAGTCCCAAGACCGCCAGCAATGCCCCCACGAGGGCGGGCGCGACGTAGCCCCAGCCCCAGGCGATCACCAGGCCGCCGAGGAAGGCGCCCAGGGCGTTTGCCACGTTCAAGGCAGCGTGGTTGAGCGAGGACGCCAGCGACGGCGCATCCGGCGAAGCGTCCAGCAAACGGGTCTGCAGCGCCGGGACCAGCATGGAACCGGCGGCTCCCACAACGAAGACCATCACGAATGCCGACCAGGGCCAGTGCACCGCGACGGCGTAAACGACCAAGGCAACCGCGATGGCAGGCAGGACCCGGTAGATGGTTCCCATGACGGATTTATCCGCGATCCGGCCACCCACAATGTTGCCTGCCACCATCCCCAGGCCATAAAGGGCCACAACGAAGGGCAGCAGGGCCGACGGGATGCCGGCCACCGACGTCATCGTGTGGGCGATGTACGTGTAGGTTGCGAAGAACCCGCCGAAACCCACGATGCCGATCATGAGCGCGAGCCAGACCTGCGGGCGCTTGAGCGCCCCCAGTTCCCGGCGGATGCTGGCGTCGGCGTGCACCTTCTGGAAGGGAACGAATCGCCAGATCAGCGCCAGGGTCACCAGCCCGAGAGCTCCCACCAGGACGAAAAGCAGCCGCCAGCCGAAGGTCTGGCCGAGCCACGTGGCGAAGGGTACGCCGATGACGTTGGAAACGGTCAGTCCTGCCATGACCATGGAGATGGCCCAGCCCCGCTTCGTGGGTGCCACGAGTGAGGCCGCTATCACGGCTGCCACACCAAAGAACGCTCCGTGCGGCAGGCCGGCGGCGAACCGCGACACCAGCATGCTGCCGTAATCGGGGGCGATGAAGGACGTCAGGTTGGCGATGCTGAAGAACAGCATGAGGCCCAGGGCCAGATGCTTGCGCGGAAGCTTCGCACCGACGGCGGCCAGCACCGGAGCGCCGATGACAACGCCCAGGGCGTAGGCGGAGATCAGGTGACCGGCCTCCGGCGTGCTGATGCCGAGTCCCAGCTCCACCTCTTTGAGCAGCCCCATCATGGCGAACTCGGTGACTCCGATGCCGAAGCCTCCCATGGCCAGTGCGAGGATGGCCAGTCCGAGGTGGGTGGTGCCGGACTTGGGCTTGCGGGGCGCTTGAACAGTTGTAGTCATGTGCCTTCATTTCGGGAGCGGAAGGTGGCGAACCGCCGCAGCGGACCGGACGGGACCGGCAAAAGCCGGACGGGACCGGCAAAAGGGCGCAACAAATCGTATTTTTTGATCTGAGTTTTCAACGGCGAAGGCGCGGCCGGTATTCCCGCTCTTTCCATTCTGCCCCATGGCGCCCCATAGACTGGGGCCGTGACTGAACTTATCAAGGTGGTGGGCGGCGCCGTCCTCGATTCGCTGGCGGATCCCGGCCGGCTCCTCGTCGCCCGGAGGACAGCACCCCCGCAGTTTGCCGGCATGTGGGAATTTCCCGGCGGCAAGGTGGAGCCGGGCGAGGCCCCTGAAGTCGCGCTGCACCGGGAGCTCCAGGAGGAGCTGGGCATCACTGTCCGGCTAGGCGCCGAGCTGCAGGCTCCGAACGGCGCCGGCTGGCCGCTCAATGAGCGCGCTTCCATGCGCGTGTGGTTCGCGGAGATCGCCGAGGGCGAGCCCCGGCCGCTCGAGGACCATGACGAACTCCGATGGATCAGCCTCCGCGCGTGTGACGAGGCTCTCACGCTGCCGTGGATCCCGGCGGACCTCCCCATTGTCCGGGCGCTGCTGGCAACGCTGGCCGCCCCGGTGCGCGCCGACTCACTTCCTGGAAATTAAGTGGCTCCCTAGCCCGATATTCGTGCGTATTGTTCGGATTTGGGGTGCTCACGCTGACCCTGGAGCGGGGCGAGATATTCGGCGTCGTGGGTCAAAGCGGCGCCGGAAAGAGCACCCTGATCCGCACCATCAACTCGCTGGAACAGCCGGACTCCGGCAGTGTCCATGTTGCAGGCAGGGACATGACGAGCCTAGCGGGCGCGGAGTTGCGGCAAGCACGCCACGACATCGGCATGATCTTCCAGCACTTCAACCTACTGAGCAGCAGGACCGTCAGGGCCAACGTTGAACTCTCGCTGGAGATCACGGGCGCGGGCCGCAGCGAACGCCGTCGGCGCGCCCTGGAGATCCTTGAGCTGGTGGGGCTGCAGGGCAAGGCTGCCGCGTACCCCGCGCAGCTGTCCGGCGGGCAGAAGCAGCGCGTCGGGATCGCCCGCGCGCTGGCGTCCAACCCGACCGTGCTGCTGAGCTACGAAGCCACCTCCGCACTCGACCCCGAAACCACGCGACAGATCCTCGACCTTATCCGCCAGCTCAGCAAGGACCTCGGGCTGACAGTGCTCCTGATCACCCACGAGATGGACGTCGTCAAGCGGATCTGTGATTCCGCGGCTGTCATGAGCGAGGGCCGGATCCTTGAACAGGGGCCGGTGGAGAAACTCCTGACCACCGAAAAGTCGCTGCTCGGACAGGCGCTCTTCCCGCTGGGGGAAATTCCGGAAACATCCGGTTCGGTGGTCGAAATCACGTTCACCGGAATCCCCACCGACCGCCCGGTGATCGCCCAGTTGGCGCGCCAGCATGGCCTCGACGTTGGAATCCTGGGTGCCGCGGTGGAAACCATCCACGGGCGGCAGACCGGACGAACCCGGCTAGAGCTGCCCGGTGACGAGGGGACCGTGGCTGCTGCCGTTGCCGACCTGCGTTCGCAGGGACTTTTTGTGGAGGCAATCAAGTGATCGACCGCAACGACCCCTACTTCTGGGCTGACGTGCTGGACACCATCCTCAAGGGCGCGGGGGAGACGTTCTACACAGTGGGCGTGAGCCTGTTGCTGACAATCGTCTTCGGCCTGGCGGTCGGCGTGCTGCTCGTCACCACGGAGGCGGGCGGCCTGCTCGCCAAGCCGTTCGGAAGCCGGCTCCTCGGAATTGCGCTCAACCGCGTCCTCGATGTCCTGGTGAACATGGGGCGCTCCATCCCCTTCATTATCCTGATGATCCTCCTCATTCCCTTTACCCGCCTGCTGGTGGGATCGTTCATTGGTCCGACGGCGGCCATTGTCCCGCTCACGATCGCCGGCGTTCCCTTCTTTGCCAGGCTCGTCGAAATAGGCATCCGAGAGGTGCCGACGGGCCTCGTTGAAGCCGCCCAGTCGCTGGGCGCCACGCGCTGGACGATCCTCACCAAGGTCCTCGTTGCCGAGGCCGTGCCCGCCCTGGCGCTGGGGCTGTCCACCACCGTCGTGGGGCTCATTGGATACTCGGCGATGGTGGGTGCCGTCGGCGGCGGCGGCCTGGGCGATGTCGCCTTCCGCTACGGCTACCAGCGCTACAGCCCCGAATACATGTTCGGCGTCGTCATCCTGCTGGTCCTGCTCGTCCAGCTGTTCCAGTCCCTGGGGAACTTCGCCGCCCGCAGGCTCTCCCACCGCTGACTTTCTCCCGGTTCATCCCCAACCGCTCCATCTCCGAAAGAAACACCATGATCCGATCGAACATCCTCAAGGCAGCCGCGCTCGGCGCGGCCGCCATCCTCGCCCTGTCCGCCTGCGGAGGCGGAAGCTCATCCGCAGCATCAGAAACAATCAAGGTGGGTGCCCTCGCGGTTCCCGCGGGCGACATGCTCAAGCATGTCCAGCGGGAGCTCGCCCCCAAGGAAGGCCTCACGGTCGAGTACAAGGAATTCAGCGACTACAACACGCCGAACCCGGCCGTCAGCGACGGCGATATCGACGCCAACCTTTTCCAGAACACCACGTTCCTCGCCACGTACAACAAAGCCTCCGGCAAGGACCTGGTGAGCGTCGGCAAGGTGTACTTGCCGCCCATGGCCCTGTACTCCAATGATGTGAAGAGCCTGGACGCCCTTCCGGACGGCGCATCAGTGGCGGTCCCGAACGACCCCACGAACGAGTCCCGCGCGCTGAAGCTGCTGGCGTCCAACGGGCTTATCGAGGTCACCGAGAACCCCATCACGCTCAAGGACATCAAGGCGAACCCAAAGAACCTGAAGTTCACGGAGATTGAGAACGCCAGCCTTCCGCAGGCCCTCAACGACAAGGACGCCGCGATTGTCACGCTTGCTTTCGCCCTTCCGGCCGGCCTCACCGCCGACAAGCAGCTTCTCGTCGAAGGCAAGGACAGCGCCTACTACAACGTGCTCGCCGTCAAGGCTGAAATGAAGGACGACCCCCGCGTGCAGAAGCTCTACAAGATCCTCACGTCGCAGGACATGAAGGACTTCCTCCAGGAGGAGTTCAAGGGCCTGGTCATCCCGGCCAGCTGAATTCGGGCTGGCTGAGTTCGGGCCAGGTGAATTCCGGCCGGCTGAAACTGACCGAGGGCAGGACGGTTGACCGTACTGCCCTTTGTTGTCTGTCCGGAGATGCGTCTATCCGCCTGACTATTGCCGGAGGAAGTGCCGGCCCAAAAATCGTCCGCTCAGAAGAGTGTCGGCTGGGCAGCCGCCGGCGCAGCACCGGCCTGTCCGGTCCTGCCGGCACCGGCCGGGGGCAGGCTGCCGGCAGGGTACTGGGCCTCCTCGTCCCGGGGATCGTCGACGTCGCGGTGGCTGAACCCGTGCGAACCGGAAAAACCATGGCGGGCCTTGAAGTAACGGATCCGGCCGGCGAGCCACTCCCGGTATTCCTTTGAGGCGTAGGAACCCGTGCCGTACAGCCTGCGGTACCGGCCGGCCAGTTCCGGATGGCGGGCGGCGATCCACTGCATGAACCATTCGCGGGTGCCGGGTTTCAAGTAGAGGGCTCCGGCCGTGACTCCGGTGGCGCCGGCGGATGCCAGGGCACCGAACAGGGAGTCCAGGGCTTCGTCGCTATCCGACAGCCAGGGCAGGATCGGCATGGCCATTACGCCGCACGGCAGCCCGGCGTCGCGCAGCCGCGAAACCAGCTTGAGCCGGGCCCGGGGGCCGGGAGTGCCAGGCTCCACAGCCTCCGAGAGCCGCTCGTCCGTCATGGCCAGCGAGATCCCAATGCCCACCGGGACCTGGGCGGCGGCGTGCTTCAGCAGCGGAATGTCGCGGGCCAGCAGGGTCCCTTTTGTCAGGATTGAGAAGGGAGTGCCGGAGTCGGCCAGGGCGCCGATAATTCCTGGCATCAGGCTGTAGCGGCCCTCGGCGCGCTGGTACGGGTCGGTGTTGGTGCCGAGGGCGACCTGGTGCCGGCCCCACGACGGTTTGGCCAGCTCCTTGCGCAGCACTTCGGCAGCGTTGATCTTGACCACCACTTGGCTGTCGAAATCCAGGCCGGCGTCGAAGTCCAGATAGGTGTGGCTCTTGCGGGCGAAGCAGTAGACGCACGCGTGGCTGCAGCCGCGGTAGGGGTTGACGGTCCATTCAAAGGGCATCCGCGAACCGGCGGCCACCTTATTGAGCACCGATTTGGCAGTGACCTCATGGAAGGTGACCCCGGCAAATTCAGGGGTGGAAACGGATCGCACAAGCCCTGCCAGTGGCAGCAGCGGTTCCGCGGCAGGGGCGGCGGTGCCCTTGCCGGTTCCGCCTTGTGCTGCGGGCTGTTCTCCGAGCCTTGGTCTGAGTGCCTGCGCGTCCCATCTCATGGACTCTATTCGAAGGTATGTTCGAATTTAAGTCAAGGTCCGTCGCCGGTGTTTCGCGGTGTCTGCAACCACCTTCTATGCCTTGATGCATGCGCTCACGTCGCGACCCGGCACATCGCTGGCGCAACACTCTGACCTCAGGCTGGCCGCCGGCAGTACCCACTAAGTCAGCACACCCGCCAGGTCAGCCCGTCCGGTGCCGGAGCTCCCACTGCGCCGTGATGGTGACACTCGCGCTGGCCGTGCCAGCTTCCACGGCGACCGCGTCGGTGGCAAATGCGCGCTGCATCTCCGCCATCGGGACGGGGACGGAGGACGCAGGGTGCTCTGAGACGGTGACGACGTCGCCCAGTTCCGCGTTGGCCAGCGCGGCGAACTGCGCAGCCGAGGACGCGGCGTCCTGCCAGGCCGCCTCCCGTGCCGACGCCGTGACGGCCGCCGCATCGGTGAAGCCCAGCTGCAGCCCATCCAGCCTCACGTCGTTGCCTCCCGCCTCCACGGCCGCCGCTATGCTCTCGGATGCGGCCGGCAGGTTCCGGAGGCGCACGCTCAGCACGCTGGACGCCACATAGCCGGTGACTCGCTGGCCCTGGCCCTCCTGCCAGATGACATCGGCACGGACATTCAGTCCGGACGTGCTGATGTCCCTGCTGTTAACCCCATGGCCGCGGAGTGCCGCTGCCACCGCGGCGGTCGCCGTGCCTGCAGCCGAAAAGGCCTCTCCCGCGTTCTCCCGCCGGCACTCCACGCCGATGGAGAGGGTCAGCAGGTCGGGGGCGGCTTCAGCCGTTCCGGTCCCCGTGACCGTGACGGTCCTGGACAACTCACCCACTCAGGCCTCCGTTCCGCCGGGATTGCCCCCGGCAGCCTCGTCGGCGTTGCCGCCGGCAGCTTCGCCGGCATTGCCGCCGGATGTTCTGCCGAACGTTCTGCCGGCCGTCCACCGCGGCCGGCGCCGCCCGCGGTCCACATAGCCGCCGGCCGCAAGCCCGGCCTGGCGTTCAAAGAGATTTTCCGACGCCGGATCCCCGGTCCGCAGCACGGACCAGACTGCGGCAATGAAGTAGAACACGACGAAAGGCACACCCAGGCACCACGCGTACTGGGTGCTGTGCCGTTCCTCATGCCGGAGGAGGACAGGGTTGGCGAGGGCCGCGTCCGGGCCGGCGCGGTAGATGATCACATTGCCCACCGTAAACGCCCCCGCGAAAGGCAGCCTCCACCGGTAACCGGTGGCTATCACCAGGCCGCGCGGACCGCCAACCGTCCTGGTTCCCGCCAGCCCGGCCAGCAGCAGCCCGAGCGGCGTGGAGCCATTCAGCACGTTCGCGAGCTGCCGCAGCCGCTGTCCCGGGGTCATGAGGCCATGCTAGCGTCAGGCCCCTGCGCTCTCCACCGGTCCTGACGCACCGGTGCAGGAACGCGCCGGTGCAGCAGGCGATGCCCCGTTCGGGCAGCCCGGCCGTGTCAATTAGACTGGGAACAGTGCCTGCCGGCCAACAGCCGGCGAGCCTGCCCTTGTCATTGGGTGACGTCATTGGATGACTTCATGCAATGACGTGCCAGTGACGGACGCGCCGCCGGGGAACCGGCACAGCAGCACCGGCCATTGGCATCATCCGACTCGTAGCTAAGAACAGTAGATGACTGAAACTTTGCCGGGCGCTGCCATCCCGAACCCTCTGGATGAAGCCGCCATCGCCGCCGCCGTAGACCAGGCCATCACCGCCATTGCCGGTGCCTCCACGCTCGATGAACTCAAGGCTGTCCGCCTGGCCCACACCGGTGAGAAATCGCCGCTGAGCCTGGCCAACCGGGAGATCGGCGGCCTTCCCAAAGACCAGAAGGCCGCCGCTGGCAAGCTCATGGGTTCCTCCCGCGGACGCGTCAGCAAGGCGCTCGCCGAACGCACCGCCGAGCTCGAGGCAGAAAATGATGCCCGAATCCTGGTCGAGGAAACCGTGGACGTGACGGCCGCCCCGCGCCGCCGCCGCGCCGGAGCCCGCCACCCCCTCTCCACGCTCCAGGACCGCGTTGCGGACATCTTCGTGGGCATGGGCTGGGAAATCGCCGAGGGCCCGGAAGTTGAGTCCGAATGGTTCAACTTCGACGCATTGAACTTCAAGCCGGATCACCCTGCCCGCGAAATGCAGGACACCTTCTTCGTGGAGCCCCCCGAGGCCCACCTCCTGATGCGCACGCACACCTCGCCGGTGCAGGTCCGTTCCATGCTGGAACGCGAGGTGCCGATCTACGTGCTGTGCCCGGGCAAGGTGTTCCGCACCGACGAACTGGACGCCACGCACACCCCGGTGTTCCACCAGTTCGAAGGCCTCGCCATCGATAAGAAGCTCAGCATGGCGGACCTTCGCGGCACGCTGGAGCACTTCGCCCGTCAGATGTTCGGCGACGAGGCCCAGATCCGCCTGCGTCCCAACTACTTCCCGTTCACCGAGCCGTCCGCCGAGCTGGACATCTTCCACCCTGGCGCCAAGGGCGGGCCGCGCTGGATCGAGTGGGGCGGCTGCGGCATGGTCAACCCCAACGTGCTCCGCGCGGCCGGCATCGATCCGGACCTCTACTCAGGTTTTGCCTTCGGCATGGGCATCGAGCGCACGCTCATGTTCCGCAACGAGGTCGGCGACATGCGCGACATGATCGAAGGCGATGTACGTTTCAGCGAGCACTTCGGGATGGAGATCTAACAGTGCGTATTCCCCTTTCCTGGCTGCGCGAATTCGCGCAGGTACCGGCCGGAGCAACGGCCGAAGACGTCATGGCGGAGCTCGTCAAGGTCGGCTTTGAAGAAGAAGCTGTCCACCGCCCCACGGACGGGCTGAAAGGTCCCGTCGTGGTGGGCCAGGTCCTGAGCCTGGTCAAGGAACCGCAGACCAACGGCAAGACCATCAACTGGTGCCAGGTCCGCGTTGTCCCCGAAGGCCAGGAGCAGACCCTGACCGGCAAGGGCATCGACCCCTCCGGCGTGCAGGGCATCATCTGCGGAGCCCACAACTTCGTGGAGGGCGACAAGGTGGTGGTCACGCTTCCGGGCGCCGTCCTGCCCGGCGACTTCCACATCTCCGCACGCAAGACCTACGGACACCTGTCCGCGGGCATGATCGCCTCCGTCCGCGAACTGGGCATCGGCGAGGACCACGACGGCATCCTGGTGCTCTCCCGCATCGGGCTGGATCCGGAAATCGGCACCGACGCCATGGAGCTGCTGGGCCTCTACGACCAGGCCGCCGAGATCAACGTCACGCCGGACCGCGGCTATGCCTTCTCGATCCGCGGCGTGGCCCGTGAATACGCCCACGCCACCGGCACGGCGTTCACTGACCCCGCATCCAAGGTCGCGGCTCCGGCTTCCCTTGCCGGCGGCTACGGCGTCAAGATCAACGACGACGCGCCCATCTACGGCAAGCCCGGCTGCGACCGGTTCGTCGCCCGCACCGTCCGGGGCGTCGACGCCACGCGGCCCACTCCGCCGTGGATGACTTCCAGGCTTCGGTTGGCCGGCATCCGCTCCATCTCGCTGCCCGTGGACATCTCGAACTACGTGATGCTGGAACTCGGCCAGCCGCTGCACTTCTATGACCAGGACAAGCTGTCCGGGGACATCGTGGTCCGGCGCGCCGTGGCGGGGGAGAAGCTCACCACGCTCGACGGCAAGGAGCGCGCGCTTGACCCTGAGGACCTGCTGATCACGGACGCCTCCGGCCCCATCGGCGTCGCAGGCGTCATGGGCGGCGCGTCCACCGAGGTCTCGGACGCCACCTCCACCGTCCTGATCGAGGCAGCCCACTTCGAGGAAGTGTCGATTGCCCGCTCACGACGGCGCCACAAGCTGCCGTCGGAGGCCTCCAAGCGCTTCGAGCGCGGTGTGGACTGGCAGGTGGCCAACGTCGCCGCGCAGCGCGCCGTCGACCTGCTGGTCGACCTGGCCGGCGGGACGGCAGATGAGGCGGGTACCGACGTCGGAACCGCCCCCGACGCCGTCACGATCGACCTGCCGGCGGAATTCCCCGCCGCTCGCATCGGCCTTGACTTCACTGAAGAGCAGATCGTCACCTGCCTCGAGGACCTCGGTGCCGCAGTCGAAAAGAACGACGCCAGCTGGGCAGTCTCTGCCCCGAGCTGGCGGAACGACCTGGAAACCAAGGAGGACCTCTCCGAGGAAATTGCCCGCCTGGTGGGGTACGACAAGATCCCGGCGACCTTGCCCGTGGCACCTCCCGGCCGCGGCTTCACCCGCGTGCAGCAGCAGCGCCGCCGCCTGGTCCAGGCGCTGGCGGACGCCGGGCTGACCGAGGTCCTGGCCTACCCGTTCGTGTCGAAGGCTGCCAACGACACGTTCGGCGTGGCCGAGGCGGGGGCGCCCAGGAGTGCGGTCAAGCTCGCCAACCCGATCAGCGAGGAGCACGGCTACCTGCGCACCTCGGTGCTGCCGGGCCTCATCGAGGTGGCTAAGCGCAACCACTCCCGCGGTTTCCGCGACCTGGCGCTCTTCGAAGCCGGCCTCGTGTTCCTGCCCGGCGACACCCTGGGCACGGAGTCCATTCCGCCGCTCGGCGCCAAGCCCTCCGACGAGGTGCTGGATGCACTGTACGACGGCGTTCCGGACCAGCCGCTGCACATCGCAGCCGTGCTGACCGGCCACGATTCGCCCGCCGCCGCGGGCCACACGCCCAGGGCGTGGGACTGGGCGGATGCCCTCGACATTGCCCGCCAGGCCGGCGACATCCTTGGCGTTGAGATTGTGGTGAGCCAGGGACATCACCAGGTGTTCCACCCGGGCCGCGCCGCGCAGCTTTCACTGCGCAGCGGCGAGGTGGTGGGATACGCCGGTGAGCTGCATCCGAAACTCCTGGCCGCCCACGACATGCCGGCGCGCTCCGTGGCGCTGGAGATCGACGCAGACGCACTCTTCGAGGCCGCGGCCGACGTCATTGTGGCCCGCCACATCTCCACCTTCCCGGTGGCCACCCAGGACGTGGCGCTCGTGGTGCCGCAGGAGATTCCTGCGGACGACGTGCTGGCCGCGCTGCGGGAGGGAGCCGGCGAGCTCCTGGAGGACGTGGCCCTCTTCGACGTGTACGCGGGCAAGGGCATCGAAGAAGGCAAGAAGTCGTTGGCCTTCGGGCTCCGGTTCCGTGCCGCGGACCGGACGCTGACTGCCGACGAGGCCTCGGCCGCCCGGGAGAACGCCGTTGCCATGGCCGCCTCGCGGTTCGGCGCGGTACAGCGCTAGGCCGAGCACAACCGGCCCGGGAATGGCCAGCTTGAGTAAACCACGGAAGACCACGCCAGCCGGCGTGGTCTTCCGTGCCTCTCCGGACGGTCCCGCAGACGAATCGCTGCTGGACCCGGCCGAGCTGGAGCGCGCAGGGGCCATGCTGCCGGCCGTGCGCACGTCATTCGTGTCGGGCCGGGCGGCTCAGCGGCAGTTCGCTGCCGAACTCCTCGGCATACCCGCAGGCGAGCTGCGCTGCGACTACAGCTGCCCGCGCTGCGGCACCGGCCCCGGCCTGTCCCACGGCCGGCCGGGATACGCACGGGCCGGTGTCCGGCTGCCGTTACTCCTCAGCCTGTCCCGGGCGGCAGGCTGGACACTTGTGGCAGCCGTCGTGTCGCCCGCGCCCGGACTCCGGCTCGGCGTGGACATCGAGGATCCGTCCGGAACGGGCTTCCCCGGGTTCGGGGACGTAGCGCTGACGGAAGCCGAGCGCCGGGCACTGCTCGGCCTTCCGGCCGCGGACCTGCCCTATGAACGCGCCCGCCTCTGGGCGCGGAAAGAGGCGTGGCTCAAGATGACCGGCGAAGGGCTGCTGGTTCCGCCCGGAACCGTGGACGTGCTGGGCCGTCCGGGCATTTCCGACGCCGGCGCCGGGTCAACGGGATTGCCGTCCCGGCTGGTGGCAGCAGTGGCGCTCGGCTGAACGGGCTCTCGGTTGAACGGCCGCCGGCTGAATGGGCCGCCGGGCTTCAGGCCCCCGGCATGGCCGGAAGTGCCTCTTCGTACAGCCACGGGTGCAGCAGGGATTCCGAGTCCAGGCCGGTCACACGGTCGGCGGTCAAGATGAATTCGGCGGTGGACACGGAGCCGTGGCTCCTCGTCCGGGTCCATTCCTGGAGCAGCGCGAAGAATGCCATGTCCCCGCAGGCCACGCGGAGCGCGTGAAGCGCCAGCGCACCGCGCTTGTAGACCCTGTCATCGAACATGAGCCTGGGCCCGGGGTCTCCCACCAGCAGGTTCTGGGGGCTTGAGCGAAGCCGCCGCCAGGCGGCCGCGGCCCGGGCCTGCACCGTCATGATGCCGGCCTCCTCCGACCAGATCCATTCCGCATAGCAGGCAAATCCCTCGTGCAGCCAGATGTCACCCCAGGTGCTGACCGTCAGGGAGTTTCCGAACCACTGGTGGGACAATTCGTGCGCGATGAGGCGCTGGGACTCCCAATCGGAGCGGAGATGGTTGCGGCCCAGGATGGACAGCGACTGCGCCTCGAGCGGAATTTCCAGTTCGTCCTCCGTCACCACCACCGTGTACTCCTGAAACGGATAGGGGCCAAAACAACTGACGAAGGTCCGCATCATGTCCGTCTGGCGGGTCAGCCCGGCCAGCGCAGAATGCGTGAGCGTTGCCGGGACGGCGGCGAACTGGGCCACGCCGCCGGACACGGGCAGGGTCAGGAGCTCGTACCGCCCGATCTGAACCGTGGCCAGGTACGTCGCCATGGGCTCGGCCTGTTCATAGACCCAGGTCTGCCGGCTCGACCTGGTGGTGTGCTCCACGAGCAGGCCGTTGCACACGGCCCGGTACCCGGCGTCGGTGGTGACGGAAATGCGGTAGCTAGCCTTGTTCCGCGGGTGGTCGTTGCAGGGGAACCACGACGGCGCGCCGTTGGGCTGGCCCGCGACGAGCACGCCGTCGGTGAGTTCCTCCCAGCCCACTTCGCCCCACAGGCCCCTGCGGGGCGACGGATTTCCGTCGTAGCGGATGTCAAGGGTGAATTCCGCTCCCGGTTCCAGGGCCTGCTCACAGTGCACCACGAGCTGCTCCGCCCGCTGGGTGAATCTGCGCACGCGGGAGCCGTTCAACTGGATTTTCAGGGCGCGGAGGCCGGTCATGTCGAGGACGACGGCGGACGTCCTGCGGGCGGCCACGGCGTGCAGCACCGCGCGGCCGTTCAGGCGGTTGCTGGCGAGTCTGTAGTCAAGGTCCAGTTCATAGCGCGCCACTCGGTAGGCATCCGTCCCGTGCCCCGGGACGTAGGGGTCGGTGCCGGCGGATCCGGGCACGGGCAGGACCGCCGCCGGACCGGGGGATTCTGCGGAACTCATAAAACGCGTTGCCTCACTCAGGGTGTCGTCGGGCCCGTCCGGGCATGCCGGGCTGGCCATTATTTCAGCCGGGGAGCCGGAACAGACGGCCCCGTCCAGGGGCTGACCGGGTTGCCCATCCAGTAGGTCCCTGCCGGAACGGTCTCGCCCCGCATCACCAGGGACGCCGGACCCACGGTCGCGCCCTTATCGATCCGTGCCTGCGGCAGGATGACTCCGTGCGGGCCCATCGTTGCCCCGTCTTCGAGGGTAACAGTGTCAATGCTCATGATCCGGTCGTGGAAGAGGTGGGTCTGGACCACGCACCCGCGGTTGACTGTTGAGCTGGCACCGAGGGTTACAAGGTCGGCCTCCGGCAGCCAATAGCTTTCGCACCACGTGCCGCGGCCGATCTTGGCGCCGAGGGCCCGCAGCCACCATACGAGGGCGGGCGTTCCGCTGGCAGACCTGGCGAACCAGGGCGCGCTGACCATTTCAATGAACGTGTCCACCACTTCATTGCGCCAGATGAACGAGCTCCACAACGGGTGCTCGCCGGTTTTGATCCTCCCCACCAGCAGCCATTTGGCCGCCACGGCGCTTCCGGCGGCCGCGCCTCCGGCGAGCAGGATAACCAGCCCGCCGAGTGCTGCCGCGGCACCGTAGTTGAACAGGGCTGCTAGCCAATCAAACATGACCATGACACCAAGGGCCAGGGCAACGGTCAGCATCACCGGGACGAAGCGGCACAGCTCCCAGAGGGTCCGGGCCACCTTGAGCCCGAACCGCGGCTGGAACGTCCGGGTGTCATCGGACGCAATCGCCGTCCGCCGAAGCCTGACCGGCGGGCTGCCTAGCCACGAGGTGCCGGATTTCGCCTTGCTGGGCGTTGCGGACAGCACTGCAACCAGGGAATTCTTCGGGACGTTTCGTCCGGCCGCGGTCATTCCCGAGTTGCCCAGGAAGGAACGCTTTCCGATCTTGGCCGGAGCGATCCGCATCCAGCCGCCGCCCAGTTCGTAGGAGGCCACCATCGTGTCATCGGCCAGGAAGGCGCCCTCACCTACCGTGGTCATCTTCGGCAGCAGGAGGACGGTGGAGACCTCGACATTCTTGCCGACCTTGGCCCCCAGCAGCCTCAGCCAGACCGGAGTGAAGAGGCTGGCGTAGATCGGAAACAGCAGGTCGCGTGCCATGTCCAGGACGCGTTCGGTGGCCCACACCTGCCAGCCGATGCGGCTCCGGACGCGGTAGTAGCCTTCCTTGAGGCCCATGCCCAGCAGGCGCGTGGTGCCCAGTATCAGCAGGACATTGACCAGGAACCACGTGAGGGAAGCCAGCGGCAGGGACGCCAGCAGCTGCGGCCACGCGCTGACGATGGATTCGCTTCCCCTGATGAACAGGAAGACCACGAGGGCAGCCGAAATCGCTGATGCGTAGGGAATCATGGCCAGGACCGCGGAGGCGGCAGCGAAGGCTGCGAACCAGAGCCTGCCGATGAGCGAGCTGACGGGCTGGACGGCCGGCCAGTCCTGTTTGGCCTTGCCGCGCCGTTCAGCGGGGGAGCCGGCCACAACCTGCCCGGCCTTGACCTTGCCCAGGACGGCCGAGCCCGGCTCCACCTGGGCGCCGGCGCCGATGCTCGCTCCCGGCATCAGCGTGCTGCGGGCGCCGACGGTGGCCCCGGCCCCCACGTGCACGCGGCCGATATGCACGATGTCGCCGTCGATCCACCACCCGGACAGGTCCACCTCGGGCTCGATGTTGCTGCCGCTGCCCAGCGACAGGAACCCGGTGACGGGAGGCAGCGAGTGCAGGTGGACGTTGCTGCCGATCTTGGCCCCCAGCGCCCTTGCGTAGTAGGGCACCCACGGAGCGCTGGCCAGGCTGATGGCACTTGCGAGGTCCTGGATCTGCTCGGCCAGCCAGAGCCTCAGGTGCACCCTGCCGGAACGCGGATAGGTCCCGGGCACCACGCCCCGGAGCAGCACCCGCGCCGCGGCCACCGAGATGGCCATCCGGCCCGGCGGGCTCACAAAGACCAGCCAGGACACTGCAATCCACCACCAGGACAGCGTGGGTGCGGCGGCAAAGCCTCCAAACGCGGCCAGCAGGTTGTTGGCCGCCATCAGGTAGGTGAGCCAGCGCATGCCCACGAGTATGTGCAGCGGGATGCCCATGAGGGTCTGGAAGATCTGGGATTTCAGTGCCGTGGGCCGCACCGGCCGGTCCGGTGCCGGGCCCGCGGTGGCGCCTTCGGGCAGGGACTGCCGGGCGGCGTCAATCAGGGCGCCGACGCGCGGGGTGGCGTAGATGTCCGCGACCGTGATGGTGGGATAGCGCAGGCGGAGGGCGGAGACGAGCTGGGCTGCTGCCAGCGAGCCGCCGCCGTGGGCGAAGAAGTCTGCGTCGAGGTTTGCCACGTTGCTGCCAAGGACTGCCCTCCACTGGTCGACAATCCATTGGGCGTCGTCCGGCAGGTTTAGGGGGGCGGCCGCGGCGTCCGCCGCTCCGGCCCCTTCGAGCGGCCACGGGAGGGCATGCCTGTCCACTTTTCCGCTGGTTTTCGTGGGCAGGCTTTCGACCACGGTCAGCATCGGGATCAGCGGTGCCGGCAGCGTGGCGAGAAGCTGCTCCCTGGCGGCCGCCAGATCCAGTTCGGCGTCCCCTGCCGGCGCCAGGTATCCCACGAGGACCTGGTTGCCGGCCGCCGTGGTGCGGACTGCGGCTGCGGCGCCCGCCACGCTCGGAAGTGACTGCAGGGCGGCATCGATCTCGCCGAGTTCGATCCGGCGGCCGCCGAGCTTGACCTGTTCGTCGGCACGCCCCATGAAAATCAGGCCGGCCTGTTCGTACCGGACGAGGTCGCCGGAACGGTAGGCACGGCGCCAGCCCAGCGAGGGCATGGGGGCGTACTTTTCCGCGTCCTTCAGCGGGTCGAGGTAGCGGGCCAGGCCGACGCCGCCGATGATGAGTTCACCGATTTCCCCTTCGGCCACGGGAACGTCGTCGGAATCAACCACCGCGAGGTCCCAGCCGTCGAGGGGCAGGCCGATCCTGACCGGCCTGCTGCCGCCGAGGGGCGCCGCGCAGGAAACGACAGTCGCCTCGGTGGGGCCGTAGGTGTTCCAGACCTCACGGCCCTCCACGGCAAGGCGTTCGGCGAGTTCCGGCGGGCACGCTTCGCCGCCGAAAATCAGTAGCCGGACACTCTCAAGGGACTCGGCCGGCCACAAGGCCGCGAGCGTGGGGACGGTAGAGACAACGGTGATGCCGTGGCTGATGAGCCACGGCCCGAGGTCCATGCCCGTGCGGACCAGGGCGCGGGGAGCCGGCACGAGGCACGCGCCGTGGCGCCAGGCCAGCCACATCTCTTCACATGACGCATCGAACGCCACAGACAGGCCGGCGAGCACCCGGTCCTGCGGCCCCACGGGTTCATCCTGCAGGAAGATCCTGGCCTCGGCATCCACGAAGGCCGCCGCGGACCGGTGCGGCACGGCCACTCCCTTGGGCGTCCCCGTGGAACCGGACGTGAAGATGACCCACGCGTCGTCGTCGGGATGTGCGGTCCGCGGCCCGGGAAAGGGCCGCGGACGTTTCTTGTCGGTGACGATGTCTCCGTGGGCCCGCACGATCCCGGCTACCCCCGCCTCGCCGAACACCAGCTTGGCGCGCTCGTCGGGATCGTCGGCGTCGACGGGGACATACGCCGCACCGATCAGCAGGATGGCCAGGATGGAGATGTAGAGCTCGTTCGTGCCGGAGGGGATCCTGACGCCGATCCTGTCGCCCGCGCCGAGGCCGGCCAGGTGGAGGCGGCGGCCGGCCGTCCGTACCTCGGCCATGAGCTGGGCGTAGCTCAGGGAACGGTGGCCATCGTCCAGCGCCGACGCGTCCGGAAAACGGGCTGCGGAGTTGGACAGGATGTCGAGCAGCGTCCGCTCCGGCGGCGCCGCGGCGGCACCCGGCAGTTGGGGGGCGTGCACGACGGCGGGCGTCGCTTCGCCTGTCAGGGCGCCGATGGTGCCGGTTGTCTGCGGAAGCGGCTCATTCACAGTTGGATTCTTTCCCGGCAAGATGAACGGAAGGTGTCGCGGTTTACCTGGTGTTAACCAGAGGCCTGTTAACCAGGCGCCGGCGCAGGGCCTGCCTGACTAGGGAACCAGCAGCACTTTGCCGGTGGTGCGGCGGCCTTCGAGGTCCTCATGGGCCTGCCGGGCCTCGGCCAGCGGATACGTGGCGCCGATCCGGACGCTGAGGTCCCCGTTGGCTGCGGCCGCGAAGATCTCTCCGGCGCGCCAGTGCCGCTCCTGCTCATTGAGCAGGAAATGGGCGAGCGACGGCCGTGTCAGCGTCAGGGATCCGCCGGCATTCAGCCGCTGGGGCTCAAAAGCCGGGACGGGACCGGAGGCGGCGCCGAACAGGACCAGGGAACCCCTGGTGCGCAGGCAGGACAGTGAACCGTCGAACGTGTCCCTTCCGACGCCGTCGTACACCACGTGCACGCCGGCCCCGTCCGTCAGTTCCCGGACGTGGTGCGGGAAGCCGTGGTAGCGCAGCACATGGTCCGCGCCGGCTTCCCGGGCGAGTGCTTCCTTCTCATCAGTGGAAACAGTGGTGATGACGCGTGCTCCCTTGGCTTTGAGCAACTGGATCAGCAGGAGGCCGACTCCGCCGGCGCCGGCATGCGTCAGGACCGTGTGGCCGGGTTCCACGCGGAAAGAGGAGTTGATGAGGTAGTGGGCGGTCATGCCCTGCAGCGGCAGTGCGGCCGCCGTGAGATCGTCCAGGCCGTCCGGCACGGGAAGGGCCTTCCTGGCGTCCAGGACGGTGTAGCCGGCGTAGCACCGCGAACCTTCAGCGGTGGCCACCCGGTCTCCGACGGCGAAGGTGGTGACGCCCTCGCCGATTTCTTCGACGGTTCCCGAGGCCTCGGAACCGGGGGTGAACGGGAACGGCACCTTGTACGTGCCGTTCCGCTGGTAGGTGTCAATGAAGTTGACGCCGGCGGCCGCCACCTTGACGAGGAGCTGGCCCGGGCCCGGAACGGGGCGGTCCACCTCCGCGAAATCCAGGACTTCGGGTCCGCCGGGCTGCGGGGCAACGATGGCGTGCGTCATTGAATCTCTCCTTCTCCGGCCCGGGACCTCCGGCACCTGATCCTCATCTCATCCTAGGGACCGGGGCGCTGAAGGGTGAAGTCGGACCGACGTTCAGTAACGCGGTTCAGTAACGCCGTTCCCTAACGCGGCTCAGTAACGCCGGGTGACGGTGGCCATGGGGCATTCGAAGCGCCGACCGGCGGCGAGGCCCACCTCGTTGAGGTAGCGGACGATGATGCCGTAGGACGCCGTGAGCGTCGTCTCCGTGAAGGGAATGCCGTGGGTGTCGCAGTACTGCCGCACGATCGCCGTCGCCTTGTGCAGCTGCGGGCGGGCCATGTCGGGGAAGAGGTGGTGTTCGACCTGGCGGTTGAGGCCGCCGAGCAGGATGTCCATGAACCGGCCGCCGGAGATGTTCCGGGAGGTGAGGACCTGCCGGCTGAGGAAATCAACGCGGCTGTCTGCCGGAAGGACCGGCATGCCCTTGTGGTTGGGCGCAAAGGAGGCCCCCATGTAGAAGCCGAAAACGGCGAGCTGGACGCCGATGAAGGCGAAAGCCATGCCGATCGGAAGGAAGGTGAAGGCGAGGATCGGAAGGACACTGAGCCTGGCCAGGAGGATGGGCAGTTCAACCCAGCGGTGGGTGACCTTGGCGCGGCGGAAGATGAAGCGGACCGAATCAATCTGCAGGCCCAGGCCCACGAGGAACAGCAGCGGGAAGAAGAACCAGCCCTGTTTGCGGGTGAGGAACGAGAGGCGGCCCTGGCGGCCGGCGGCGGCTTCCGGGTGGAACGCGAGGGCGCCCGTGGCGATGTCCGGGTCCTTGGAGATGACGTTCGGGTGGTTGTGGTGCGCCCCGTGTTTCTGCTCCCACCAGGAGTAGCTGATGCCGGCCACGGAGGTGGCGATCAGCCGCGCCGACCAGTCGTTGGCCCGCCGGGAGGCAAAGATCTGGCGGTGCCCCGCTTCATGGGCGAGGAAGCTCAACTGCGTGCAGATGATTCCTAGGGCTGCCGCGATGAGGAGCTGGAACCAGCTCTGTCCGATCAGCGCGAAGCCAAACCAGGTGGCCGTCATCAGAACCACGAGGCTCGAAAAAATGGTGATGTAGAAGCCTTGGCGACGTTCCAGCAACCCGGCTGCGCGGACTGATTTCAGCAGTTCCGAATAGCTCTGGGTCACGTGATTGGACTGGCTGATCCTGGATTGGCGGACCCCTGACTGCGGGCGCTCTGAAGTGATGGTGGGGGTCATGAACGGCCTGCCTCGTAACTGTTACGGGCAACGCTGCAGCCGACATTCGGCCTGCGCGGTCTGGATCACCCACGTTCAAGCATACGCCGGGAGTGCGTGTCCAATTGTTTCGGGAGCTCCCGCGGCGGTCTTGGGGGTCATTCAGGGGGCACCATTGTGGCATGCATAAATATCGGAACCTATGCATACTCTTGCTGTATAGTCGTTCCCATGACTATTTCTGTTGCCGTCTCCGGCGCTAGCGGCTATGCCGGCGGCGAAGTGCTCCGCCTCCTGGCCGGTCATCCGGACGTCACCATCGGTGCCATCACCGCGCACAGCAACGCCGGTTCCAGACTAGGCGAACTGCAGCCGCATCTCCATGGTTTGTCCAGCCGCATCCTTGAGGACACCACCGTGGAGAACCTCTCGGGCCACGACGTCGTGTTCCTGGCGCTGCCGCACGGCGCCTCGGCAGAGATAGCCGCGCAGCTGCCTGAGGGCACCGTGGTGATCGACGCCGGTGCGGACCACCGCCTGGAAGACGCCGCCGCTTGGGAAAAGTTCTACGGCTCCGCGCACGCCGGCACATGGCCGTACGGGCTGCCGGAACTCCCCGGCCAGCGCGAGAAACTCAAGGGCGCCACGCGGATCGCCGTGCCCGGCTGCTATCCGACGTCGGCCCTGCTGGCGCTCACACCCGGATTCGCGGCAGGGCTGCTGCAGGGGGCGGACGTCGTCATCGTAGCCGCCTCGGGCACGTCCGGGGCCGGGAAGGCCGCCAAGGTGAACCTGATCGGCGCCGAGGTCATGGGGTCCATGAGTCCGTACGGCGTGGGCGGCGGCCACCGCCATACACCGGAAATCGAGCAGGGGCTCGGGAACGCCGCGGGGGAGCCCGTGACCGTTTCCTTCACTCCCACGCTGGCCCCCATGAGCCGCGGCATCCTCACCACCGCCACGGCCCGGGTCAAGCCCGGAGTGACGGCCGAACAACTGCGCAGCGCCTGGGCCGAAGCCTACGACGACGAACCGTTCGTGCACCTGCTCCCGGAAGGCCAGTGGCCCTCCACGAAGTCGGTCCAGGGTTCCAACCACGCCGCCATGCAGCTGGCCTTCGACGAACACGCCGGCCGCGTCATCGTCACGTGCGCCATCGACAACCTCACCAAGGGGACCGCAGGCGGCGCCGTGCAGTCCATGAACATTGCCCTCGGCCTGGCGGAAACCGCCGGCCTCAACCTGCAGGGAGTTGCCCCGTGACCGTTACCGCACCCCTGGGATTCCGCGCCGCGGGCGTCAAGGCCGGCCTCAAGGCCTCCGGGAACCCGGACCTCGCCCTCGTGGTCAACGACGGCCCGTCTAAGGCGGCCGCGGCCGTCTTCACGTCCAACCGGGTGGCTGCCGCCCCCGTCCACTGGTCCCGCCAGGTCGTGTCGGACGGCCGCGTGGACGCCGTCATCCTGAACTCCGGCGGAGCCAACGCCTGCACCGGACCGCAGGGCTTCCAGAACACCCACACCACGGCGGAGAAAACAGCCGAAGTCCTCGGCATTTCAGCCACCGACGTCTTCGTCTGCTCCACCGGACTGATCGGCGAGCAGCTCCCCATGGACAAGATCGTCCCGGGGATCGACGCCGCGGCTGCTGCCCTCAGCGCGGACGGCGGAGCGGACGCCGCGACGGCCATCATGACCACGGACACGGTGCCGAAGCAGGCAGTCTTCACCGGCGTGGACGCCGAAGGCAACGAATTCACCATCGGCGGTATCGCCAAAGGCGCCGGCATGCTGGCGCCCGGCCTTGCCACCATGCTGGTGGTCCTCACCACCGACGCCGACGTCCAGCCGGAAATGCTCGACGTCGTCCTTCGCGACGCCACGCGCGTCACCTTCGACCGGGCGGACTCCGACGGCTGCATGTCCACCAATGACACCGTGGTCCTGATGGCCTCCGGTGCCTCCGGTGCCGTGCCGTCCGCCGAGGCGTTCGGCGAAGGCCTGACCAGCGTGTGCGCCGAGCTGGCCCGCAAGCTGATCGGCGATGCCGAAGGCGCCAGCCATGACATCGCCATCCGCACATTCAACGCGGCCAGCGAACGCGACGCCGAAATCGTCAGCCGTGCCGTGGCCCGGTCCAACCTCTTCAAGGCCGCCATTTTCGGCAAGGACCCGAACTGGGGACGCGTCCTGTCCGCGGTCGGAACAACGGACGCCGCCTTCGAACCCGACGAACTGAACGTCTCCATGAACGGCATCCAGATCTGCCAGAACGGCAGCATCGGCCAGGACCGCAAGCTCGTGGACCTCGAACCGAGGGAAGTGCTGGTGGAGATCGACCTGCAGGCCGGCGCCGCGGAAGCCACCATCTGGACCAACGATCTCACCCACGAGTACGTCCACGAGAACAGCGCCTACTCAAGCTAGATCCACCCAGCCACCCCTGGAGAACAGCAGCATGAACACCCAGACCCGCGAGACCACGTCCATGAGCGATGCCCAGGGCAAGGCCGGCACGCTGATCGAGGCCCTGCCGTGGATCCAGCGCTTCGCCGGAACCACCATGGTGATCAAGTACGGCGGCAACGCCATGGTCAACGATGAACTCCGCCGCGCGTTCGCTGAAGACGTCGTGTTCCTCCACCATGTGGGGATCCACCCCGTGGTGGTCCACGGCGGCGGCCCGCAGATCAACGCCATGCTGAGCCGGCTGGGAATCGAATCCGAGTTCAAGGGCGGCCTGCGCGTCACCACCCCCGAGGCGATGGACGTGGTGCGCATGGTCCTCACCGGCCAGGTGGGCCGCGAGCTCGTGGGCCTGATCAACTCCCACGGTCCGTACGCCGTGGGCATGTCCGGCGAGGACGGCGGCCTGCTGCGCGCCGTCCGCACCGGAACGGTCGTCGACGGCGAAGAGGTGGACCTGGGCCTGGTGGGCGAGGTTGTGGGCGTGAACCCGGAGGGAATCGTCGACATCCTGGCCGCAGGCCGGATTCCGGTGATCTCCACCGTGGCCCCGGAAATTTTCGACGACGGCACGGGCGACGGCGGAGGGCAGCGGGTCCAGACCACCGGGCAGGTCCTCAACGTCAATGCGGACACCGCCGCTGCCGCGTTGGCCGAAGCGCTGGGCGCCTCCAAGCTGGTGATCCTGACCGACGTCGAAGGCCTGTTCGCGAACTGGCCGGACCGCTCGTCCCTGATTTCGTCGCTGACCGCCTCCGAACTCCGGGATCTTCTGCCGTCGCTCGAATCCGGCATGATCCCCAAGATGGAGGCCTGCCTCAAGGCAGTCGACGGCGGGGTGGAGCGTGCGCACATCGTGGACGGGCGCCTGGCCCACTCCATGCTGCTTGAAACATTTACGACGGCGGGGATCGGTACGCAAGTGGTCCCGGACGAGGAGACGAACGCATGAGCAACCTTGAACAATCAGCAGTCGTTGAGCAGTCGCCGGTGGCTGAGCTGGTAGAAACGCGCGGCCATGCCGGCGCCGAATGGCTGGCGCGCTACTCGTCATCGCTCATGGGCGTCTTCGGCACGCCCCAGCGCGTCCTGGTCCGCGGAGCCGGCTGCCTGGTCTGGGACGCCGACGGCAAGGAATACCTGGACCTGCTCGGCGGCATCGCGGTGAACGCCCTGGGCCACGCCCACCCGTTCGTGACCTCGGTGATCGCCAGCCAACTGGCCACGCTGGGGCACGTTTCGAACTTTTTCACCAGCCCCACGCAGATCGCCCTGGCCGAGAGGCTGCTGGCACTGAGCAAGGCGCCGGCGGGCTCGAAGGTCTTCTTCACCAACTCCGGCACCGAGGCCAATGAGGCCGCCTTCAAACTGGCCCGCCGTAATTCGGCCGGACCTGACGGCAAGCCCAGGACCAGGATCATCGCGCTGGAGGGCGCCTTCCACGGCCGGACCATGGGGGCTCTGGCCCTCACGGCGAAGGAAGCCTACCGGGCTCCCTTCGAACCGATGCCCGGCGGTGTGGTGCACATTCCGTTCGGCGACATTGACGCCCTCCGCAACGCAGTGGACGACACCGTCGCCGCCGTCTTCCTGGAACCCATCCAGGGCGAAGCCGGCGTCCGGCCCCTCCCGGCCGGCTACCTGCAGGCGGCCCGCGAGCTCACGTCGCAGGCCGGTGCCCTGCTGATCCTGGATGAGGTGCAGACGGGCATCGGCCGCACCGGAAAATGGCTGGCCAGCGAAGACGCCGGGATTGTTCCCGACGCCGTGACCCTGGCCAAGGGGCTCGGCGGCGGTTTCCCCATCGGAGCCCTTGTCACGTTCGGCGAAAAGACCTCGTCCCTCCTGACGGCCGGACAGCACGGCACCACGTTCGGCGGAAACCCGGTGGCCACGGCCGCCGCCCTGGCCACGCTCCACGCCGTCGAAAGCCAGCACGTGCTGGACAACGTCCGGGCGGTGGGGGAGCATCTCCGCGCCGCCCTGGCCGCCGTCGACGGTGTCACGGAGGTCCGCGGGGAGGGACTCCTGATCGGCTTCGACCTCGACGCCGAGGTTGCCCCCGCCGCCGTGACGGCCGCGCTCGACGCCGGCTTCATCATCAACAGCCCCGGGCCGCGGACCATCCGCCTGGCCCCGCCGCTGATCCTCACGGAAGATCAGGCGGACCGTTTTCTGGCCGCCCTTCCGGCCATCCTGCAAACCGCAAAGGAAGCACAGTGACTGCAGCAGTGACTCCCAAACCCCTGACCCGCCACTTTCTCAAGGACACCGACCTCAGCCCGGCCGAGCAGGCCGAGGTCCTGGAGCTGGCCGTCCGCCTGAAAGCGGCGCCCTACAGTGTCCAGCCCTTTGCCGCAGACGGCAACGGCCGCAAGACCGTGGCCGTGATCTTCGACAAGACCTCCACCCGGACCCGGGTTTCCTTCGCCACCGGCGTTGCGGACATGGGCGGCAACGCCCTGATCATCAACCCCGGCGAGGCGCAGATCGGCCACAAGGAATCCGTGGAGGACACGGCCAAGGTGCTGGAGCGCATGGTCTCCACCATCGTGTGGCGGACCGGCGCGCACTCGGGCCTGGTCGCGATGGCGGAAAACTCCCGGGTTCCCGTGATCAACGCCCTCTGCGATGACTACCACCCCTGCCAGCTGCTGGCGGACCTCCTGGCCGTCAAGGAGCACAAGGGCGAACTCAAGGGGCTCACCATGGCCTACCTGGGGGACGCCGCCAACAACATGGCCAACTCCTACCTGCTGGCCGGTGTCACCGCCGGAATGCACGTCCGGATCGCCGGCCCCGAAGGCTACCTGCCGGCGGACGGCATCGTGGCGGCAGCCCGGGAACGCGCCGCCGAAACCGGCGGCTCCGTCCTCATCACCACGGACGCCGCGGAAGCGCTCAAGGGCGCTGACGTCGTGGCCACCGACACCTGGGTGTCCATGGGCCAGGAGGCGGAAAAGGAAGCCCGGCTGCAGCTCTTCCGCGAGTACTCCGTCGACGAGGCCGCAATGGCGCACGCGGCGGAAGACGCCGTCGTGCTTCACTGCCTTCCCGCCTACCGGGGCTATGAAATTTCGGCGGGCGTCATTGACGGCCCGCAGTCCATCGTCTGGGACGAGGCCGAAAACCGCCTGCACGCGCAGAAGGCACTGATGGCCTGGCTCATGCACCAGTCCGGACTGGCAGTTGTCGACGGGCTGGCGCCGGTCGATGGGCTGGCGCCGGTGCCAGGGCAGACGCCGGCCACCGGGCAGGCCTAGTTGTCCGTCCAGCCCCCGTCGCCGGGCGCGAGCCCGGCCACCAAGACGGCCCGCCAGGCGCGGATCACCGCGATCCTGACGGGCGAGTCGGTGCGCTCCCAGGCCGAGCTTGCCGCGCTGCTGGCCGACGACGGCGTACAGGTCACCCAGGCCACGCTGTCCCGGGACCTCGTGGAGCTCGGGGCCGTCCGCGTGCGCGGCAAGGAGGGCGTCCTGGTTTATGCCGTCCCCGGCGAGGGCGGGGAACGGGCTGCCAAGAGCGGGGTCAGCCAGGAAATCCTCGACGCGCGGCTGGCCAGGCTGTGCGGGGAGCTGCTGGTGACGGCCGAGGCCTCCGCCAACATCGCCGTGCTGCGGACCCCTCCCGGGGCCGCGAATTTCCTCGCCCTGGCGATAGACCATTCCGTGATGCCGTCCATCCTGGGCACCATTGCGGGGGACGACACCGTGCTGCTGGTTGCCCGGGATCCGCAGGGCGGGCCCGAGCTTGCGGCGCGGTTCCTGCAGCTCGCCGAGGAAGCCGGCACCAGCCAGTAGCCGGCCGCCACGCGGCTGCGTGCGGCGGTGTGGCAGGCTTTACCGAACGAATTTTTTCAGGCGAATTTCTTCAGACAAGCATGATCAACAAAACAACTAAGGAGCATTTCCGTGACTGAGCGTATTGTTCTGGCCTACTCCGGTGGCCTGGATACTTCCGTAGCCATCGGCTGGATCGGTGAAGCCACCGGCGCCGAGGTCATCGCCGTGGCGGTCGACGTCGGGCAGGGCGGCGAATCGCTGGAGACCATCCGCCAGCGCGCGCTGGGCTGCGGCGCCGTGGAGGCCTACGTGGCCGATGCGAGCGACGAATTCGCCAACGAATACTGCGTGCCCACGCTGAAGGCCAACGCCCTCTACCAGGGCCACTACCCGCTGGTGTCCGCCATCTCCCGTCCGGTGATCGTCAAGCACCTGGTCAAGGCCGCCCGCGAATTCGGCGCCACCACGGTGGCCCACGGCTGCACCGGCAAGGGCAACGACCAGGTCCGCTTCGAAGTGGGCATCCAGACCCTCGGCCCGGACCTGAAGTGCATCGCCCCGGTCCGCGACCTCGCCCTGACCCGCGACAAGGCCATCGCCTTCGCCGAGGAAAAGGGACTGCCGATCGAGACCACCAAGAAGAACCCGTACTCGATCGACCAGAACGTCTGGGGCCGCGCCGTCGAGACGGGCTACCTCGAGGACATCTGGAACGCCCCCACGAAGGACATCTACGACTACACTGCCGCCCCGGAATTCCCGCCGGCCCCGGACGAGGTCACCATCTCCTTCGAAGCCGGCGTTCCGGTCGCTATCGACGGCGTCAAGGTCACCCCGCTGCAGGCCATCAAGGAACTGAACCGCCGCGCCGGCGCCCAGGGCGTGGGCCGCATCGACGTCGTCGAGGACCGCCTCGTAGGCATCAAGTCCCGCGAAATCTACGAAGCCCCGGGTGCCATGGCGCTCATCACCGCGCACAAGCACCTCGAGGACATCACCATCGAGCGCGAGCAGGCCCGCTTCAAGGCCACTGTCGGCCAGCGCTGGGCCGAACTGGTCTACGACGGCCAGTGGTTCTCCCCGCTCAAGCGCTCCCTGGACGCGTTCATCGAAGACACCCAGAAGTATGTCTCCGGCGACATCCGCATGGTGCTGCACGGCGGCCAGGCGATCGTCAACGGACGCCGCTCCGAGACGTCGCTGTACGACTTCGACCTCGCCACGTACGACACCGGCGACACGTTCGACCAGTCCATGGCCCGTGGCTTCATCGAGCTGTGGGGCATGTCCGCCAAGGTCGCCTCCGGCCGCGACATCCGCGTCGCAGGAAAGTAGTCCCTGTGGCTGAGCAGAAATCGGAAGCCACAAACACAGGCGCCTTGTGGGGCGGCCGGTTCGCCGGCGGTCCCGCGGACGCCCTCGCGGCACTGAGCAAGTCCACGCACTTCGACTGGCGCCTGGCCCGCTACGACATCGCCGGATCCAAGGCACACGCCCGCGTGCTGCACAAGGCCGGGCTGCTGGACGGCGCCGAACTCGAAGGCATGCTCGCTGCCCTGACCCAACTGGATGACGACGTTGCGTCGGGCGCCTACGTGCCGGCGGAGTCCGATGAGGACGTGCACGGTTCGCTGGAACGCGGGCTGATCGAGCGCGCAGGAACCCAGCTCGGCGGCAAGCTTCGCGCCGGGCGGTCCCGCAACGACCAGGTGGCCACCCTTGGCCGCATGTTCCTGCGCGACCATGCCCGGATCATCGCCCGCGGCGTCCTCGCCACGATCGACGCGCTGGTGGACCAGGCCAAGGCGCACCAGGGAGTGGCCATGCCGGGCCGCACCCACCTCCAGCACGCCCAGCCTGTCCTGCTCAGCCACCACCTGCTGGCCCATGCTTGGGCTCTGCTGCGCGATGTGCAGCGGCTTCAGGACTGGGACAAGCGCGCGGGGGTTTCGCCCTACGGTTCCGGCGCACTGGCCGGCTCCTCACTGGGGCTGGACCCGGAGGCCGTGGCAGCTGACCTGGGCTTCTTCTCGGCCACGCACAACTCGATCGACGGCACCGCCTCCCGCGATGTCTTCGCCGAGTTCGCGTGGGTCACGGCCATGATCGGCGTGGACCTGTCCCGGGTGTCGGAGGAGGTCATTTTGTGGGCCACCAAGGAGTTCTCCTTCGTGACCCTGCACGATTCCTACTCCACCGGCTCCTCGATCATGCCGCAGAAGAAGAACCCGGACGTGGCCGAACTGGCGCGCGGCAAGGCCGGCCGGCTGATCGGCAACCTCACCGGGCTGCTGGCCACGCTCAAGGGACTGCCGCTCGCGTACAACCGCGACCTGCAGGAGGACAAGGAACCGGTGTTCGACGCCGCCGACACGCTGGAATTGCTGCTCCCGGCCGTCTCCGGCATGATCGCCACGCTGAAGTTCAACACCGAACGAATGGAGTCCCTGGCACCGCAGGGCTTCGCGCTGGCCACGGACATCGCCGAATGGCTGGTCCGCCAGGGTGTTCCGTTCCGCGAGGCGCATGAGCTCTCCGGTGCCGCTGTGAAACAGGCGGAAAGCCGCGACGTCGAGCTCTGGGACCTGACGGACGAGGAGTACGCGGCCATATCGGAACACCTCACGCCCGAGGTCCGCACGGTCCTCAGTACGGAAGGCTCGCTCAACAGCCGGAACTCGCAGGGCGGGACGGCGCCGGCCGCCGTCGAACGCCAGCTAGCCGCCCTCGAAAGCGAGCTCGCCGGCGTCCGCGAGTACGCGGGCTAACAGCCACACGCTCTCTCACTTGTTGCAGCTTTTTGGCCGACGCTCCTGCACCACCTGCAGGAGGGTCGGCGGATTTTCTGCGAAAAGTGAGAGAGCGTTGTGCGTTTACCGCCGAAGACTCACCACTACCATTGCGCCATGAGCGATGCCTTCCGCCAGTACCTGCGTGCCCTCCCGGACTTCCCGGAAGACCTTCCGGAGTTCAACCCCGACGAGGCACCGGACGACCCCGCCGAGCTCTTCCGCCAATGGCTCCGCGAAGCCCTGGCCGCGGGCGTGCCGCAGCCGCATGCGTGCAGTCTGGCCACCGCCCGCTACGACGGCCAGCCGTCCTCCAGAACGCTGATCCTCAAGAACATCGACCACGACGGCTGGCACATCGCCACTTCCAGGTCCTCGCGTAAGGGCCGGGAGCTCGCCGCCAACCCCAGGGCGGCGCTGAACTTCTACTGGCCGCCACAGGGCAGGCAGGTCCGCGTTGCGGGGCCCGTGGTGGAGCTCTCCGCCGAGGCGTCCGCAGCGGACTGGAACGCCAGACCCGGCGCCGACGGATCGGACAATCCGGACTGGCAGCTGTACGCCGTTCACCCGCTGGAGATTGAATTCTGGCAGGCCCGGCACGACCGCCGGCACATCAGGCACTTCTACGGCCCCGGCCGGGCGCGGGACCTGCGTTAAGCCAGATTAACTGTCCGCTACGATTGCCGTATGACCGCAATCACACCGGACACGCTGCTCGCCGAACTCCACAAAGCTGCCGACGTCGTTGCCGCCCAAGCCGGCAAACTCACCGAAGAAGACGTCCCGGCACCCTCACTGCTGGCGGGCTGGACCCGCGGACATGTGCTGGCGCACATCACCGGAATCTCGAATGCCATGGCCCGGCAACTGGAATTCGCCGCCCGCGGTGAAACGGTGGAGCTGTACGACGGCGGCTACGACGGCCGCACGAATGCCATCGAAGCGGCCGCCGGCCACGGGATCGACGAACACCGCCGCGACCTCGCCGCGGCGCTCGAACGGGCCCTGCAGGCGTTCGACTCGCTTGAACCCGGCGGCTGGCAGGTTCCCATTTCCTACCGCGGGGGAGTGGTGTTCGACGGCGGCCTGGCCTTGTGGCGCGAGCTCGTGATCCATGCGTCCGACCTCGGCACCGGGCGCGGGCCGGAAACCTGGAGCAGGCAGTTCTGCGAAAGCCTCTTCGATTTCCTGTCGGCCCGCGTGCCGGAGGGACAGAAGTTCGTGCTCCAGCCCCTCGGCTTGCCGCCCGTGGCAATCGGTGCCGGCGGGCGTTCCACGGTCATCAGCGGAATGGTCACTGACATCGCGGCGTGGCTCGCCGGCCGCGAACCTTCACTCGGAAGCTTGCGCGCCTCGGCGGCGGCCGACGGCGTGGATCTGCCGGAGCTGCTGCCATGGCCGTCGGGAGTTCCGGCGTCCAAGTAGGGACGCGGCCGGGCACCGCCTGGCCTAACGCACCTGCGCCGTAAGGGAGTCCGCCGCGAGTGATTCCGCTGTGAGAGCATCCGTTGTGAGCGATTCCCTTTCGCGGGCCAGCAGGCTTTCCTTGACGCGGAGCCCCCACCGGAAGCCGCCAAGGGTGCCATCCGTCCGGACCACCCGGTGGCACGGCACGAATAGTGCAGCGGCATTGAAGGCGCACGCGCTGGCGGCCGCGCGCACTGCCTTCGAGTTGCCTGAGAGTGCCGCGTACTCCGTGTACGTAACGGGGGCTCCCGGGCTGACGGTGCGCAGCACGTCCCAGGCGTGGGAACGGAACGGTCCTGACTTCTGCAGCACGGGCACGCTCATGGCCGGCGCGGGGTCGCCTGCGTAGAAGGCCTCCACCGCCGCGGAAATGGGGCCGAGATCGTCCACGGCATCGTAGGACTCGGGCATCAGCTCCGGATGGATCTGGCCGGTGAGTTCGCCGGTGTCCGCCGTCCAACCCGACGCCAGCACCACACCGTCCCGGGCAATGATGGTGAACGGGCCGTCCGGGGTGGCCATCGTGAGTAGCTGGGCTTTCATGTCATCGCCTTCGTTGTATGTGCCGTCTTGGCAGTGGTCTTGGGGGCGGCCGCGGCGGCGCGCCAGAGGTGCATCGTGGCATAGGACCGCCACGGGCTGACCTCGCTGAAATCGGATGTCGCCGCCGCGCTATTTGCGCCGGCACCTTGTCCGCCGGCATCCTGTGTGGCAGCACCCGGTACGGAAAGGGCGCGGACTCCGTTGCGCACGGCGGCGTCGTTGGCCAGGAAAACATCCGGAGCGCCGATCACCCGCATCGCGACATACCCCACCGTCCAGGGTCCCACCCCCGCCACGGGCAGGAGCTTTGCGCGCAGGCCGGGCAGGTCATCCCCGTACCCCAATTCCAGGTCCCCTGTAGCAAGGGCCTGGGCGGTCGCCACGAGTGATTCTATTCTGCGCCGCGGCCCGCGCAGCAGTTCCCCGCCCGTCGCGGCGATCTGCGCCGGGGTGGGGAACAGCCGGTCGAGCCCCTCGGCGGCCACCATGCTGGGGCTGCCGGCTGCGGACAGCTGCGTGAGTGCCGTCCGCGCCGCGGCCACCGTGATCTGCTGGCCGATCATCGCGCGGATCAGGAGTTCCTGCGGGTCCAGGGCGCCGGGCATGCGGATGCCGGGAGCGGAGGCCACCTCCGCCGCCAGCCGGGGGTCCGCGGCCAGCGCGCTGTCGATGGCCACAGGATCGGCGTCGAGGTCGAAAAGCCGCCGGACGCGGCTCAGCAGTGCCGGGAGATCCCGCAGGTCCACCGCGCCGATGGTGAGGACCAGCGGCCGGCCGGGAGCGCCGGCGTCGTAATCCACCCGAAAGCGGGCGTCGCCGTGCGGGAGACTGAGCGAGCGCGCGTAGGAAACCGGCGTTCCTGCCTCGATCCCCGGGATGGCGCGGACCGCCAGGAAACTGAAGATGCCGGGATCGAACGGTTCGCGGTAGGGAAGATTCAGCGTAAGGGCTGTGCTGGCCGCCGGGGACAGGTGGTGGCGGGCGGTGCCGCGCAGGGCGGTCGGCGTCATGTCGAACACCTCGCCCACGGTCTCATTGAACTGGCGCACGCTGCTGAAGCCGGCGGCAAAGGCGACGTCAGCGAGTTTCATGGGCGTGGACACCAGCAGCGTGCGGGCGGTCTGCGCCCTGCTGGCCCGGGCGAGGGACAGTGGACCGGCACCGAGTTCATGGCTGAGGATCCGGTTCAGTTGCCGGGATGAATACCCCAGGCGCGCGGCCAGGCCCTCCACGCCGTCGCGGTTGATGACGCCGTCGTTGATGAGCCGCATGGCGCGGCCGGCAATGTCGGAGCGGATGTTCCAGGCAGGCGTTCCCGGCACTGCTTCGGGCAGGCATCGCTTGCAGGCGCGGTAGCCGGCGTCGTGGGCCGCAGCCGAGGTTTCGTAGAAGGTGACGTTCTCGGCTTTCGGCGTCCTGGCCGGGCACGACGGCCGGCAGTAGATGCCCGTGGTCCGCACCGCCGTGTAGAACTGCCCGTCGAAACGGGTGTCCCGCGCATCGATTGCGCGGTAGCGCTGCCAAAAGTCCATGAACCCATCCTGCCAGCCGCCACGGGGCAGGGCTAGCGGAAATCGGACATGGCCGTGGGCGGGCGGACGTGCTGCCGGACTGGCCCAGTTTTGCGGCGACGGCCCGGCCGCCCAGGGCGCTGTTCCGCCGGCGGGGATTCAAAACCGGGCCAGTCCGGCATCCAAACCCCGTGCCCCGGTCGTTCGGTAGAGTCTGACCATGACCGTCAACAGCAGACCGTCCGTGCCGGAGGCCCGTGTGCGGGAAGTGCTGTCCGGCGATGCCCGGGAGATCGCTCCGCTGCTGCTGGGGGCAATCCTCACCCACGACACCACTGACGGGCCGGTCTCCGTGCGGCTCACCGAGGTTGAGGCCTACATGGGGCCCGGTGACTCCCTGCATCCGGACCCCGGCTCCCACACCTTCCGCGGCCCCACACGCCGGAACGCGCCGATGTTCGGCCCGGCGGGACACCTTTACGTCTATTTCACGTATGGCATGCACTACTGCGCCAACATCGTCTGCGGACCGCCCGGACACGCGTCCGCCGTCCTGCTGCGCGCCGGTGAGGTGGTGGCCGGCCGGGACGCTGCGCTGGTGAGGCGGCCGACGTCGAAATCGGCCCGGGACCTTGCCAGCGGTCCGGCCCGGCTGGCCTTTGCCCTCGGCCTGACGACGGCGGACAGCGGACGCGACGCGCTGAGCGCTCCCTTCGGGCTGCAGCTTCCGCCGGCTCCCGCCGCGGATATCAGCTCCGGACCCAGGGTTGGCGTCTCCGGGGACGGCGGATCACACGACTACCCCTGGCGGTTTTGGCTGACCGGCGACCCCACTGTCTCCCGCTACAAGGCGGCGAAGATCCGTTCTGCGCACTAAGTTTCGGCGCAGTAGGCTTGACGCGTGAACCAGCGCGAACAAGCCCCCGCCCCCAAAACCGTCCCCGTGGACGAGCTGATCAGCAGCCTCTGCGCCACCGTGCCGGACTACCCGAAACCCGGGATCATGTTCAAGGACCTGACTCCCGTGTTTGCCGACGGCGGGGCGTTGCGGGCCGTCGTGGACGCCCTGGTGGAACCCTTCAAGGGGCAGTTTGATGCCGTGGCCGGAGTCGAGGCCCGTGGGTTCCTGCTCGCCGCCGCGGCGGCCTATGCCACCGGAACGGGCGTGATCACCGTGCGGAAGGCGGGCAAGCTGCCCCGCGAGGTGTTCGCGGAGGACTACGCCCTGGAATACGGCACGTCCACGCTCGAACTGCACACCACCGATCTTGCCCGCGGCAGCCGCGTGCTGATCCTGGACGACGTCCTCGCCACGGGCGGCACCCTCGGCGCTGCGGCGCGGCTGTTCGAGCGCTGCGGCGTCCACGTCTCCGGCGTGGGCGTGGTCATGGAGCTCGGGGAACTGCGCGGGCGCTCGGCACTCGCCGGGCACCGCGTGCGCTCCCTGCTGCGCCTGTAGCACCGGCCATGCTGCCACGGGTCATGCCCCACCGGCAGCCGCAGCCGCCACTGCAGCCATGTCCACCAAAATGGTTGTAGAATGGACGGTCTGTCTTTTGCGATAGGGGAACGTCTAGATGCACGACGCCGAATTGGCCCACGAACGGGCCTATGTTGCCGGTTTGTATGCACGGCTTGATGAATTGCGCGCCGAAAAGCGCACCCAGTTGGCGCAGGTTCGCCGTGCCGGTGCCGTGGGCACCATGCAGAACGTTTCCGAGCGCGACGCCTTCGCAGCCCTCTACGAGGACCGCCTGGCACAGCTCGACGCCGTCGACGACCGCCTGGTCTTCGGGCGGCTTGACCTCGACTCCGGCGAGGCGCAGTACATCGGCCGCATCGGACTGACCACCGAGGACCTGGTCCGGCTCATGGTGGACTGGCGCGCGCCTGAGGCCGGGCACTTCTACCAGGCCACCGCGTTCGACCGCCAAGGAGTGCGCCGGCGGCGGCACCTGATCCTCCAGGGCCGCCAGGTCAAGGCCATCGAGGACGACGTCCTCGATGCCGACATGCTCGCCGACTCCGAGTCCCTGCAGGGCGAGGGCGCGCTGCTTGCCGCCCTGAACTCCAGGCGCACCGGCCGGATGTCGGACATCGTCGGCACCATCCAGTCCGAGCAGGACCGCATCATCCGCTCCTCAATCTCCGGGGCCCTCGTGGTCCAGGGCGGGCCGGGCACCGGAAAAACCGCCGTCGCCCTCCACCGCGCCGCCTATCTGCTCTATACCCACCGCGACCGGCTCAAGACCGCCGGCGTCCTGCTCGTGGGACCGTCGTCGTCGTTCATGAAGTACATCGAACGGGTCCTCCCGTCGCTGGGCGAGACTGGCGTGGTGATGGCCAGCCTTGGCAGGCTGATGCCGGGCATCAATGCCGTGCCTGAGCCCGAGGCGGACATTGCCGCCATCAAGGGGCGGCTGGACATGGCCGATGTCATAGCCAATGCCGTGGCCAACCGGCAGCGCATCCCCGCGGAGAACCGCATCCTGGAAGTTGACGGGCGCAAGCTTGTGCTCACGCCGCGCCAGGTCCGCCGCGCCCGGGAACGTGCCCGCTCCACCGGAAAGCCCCACAACGAGGCCCGCGTCACCTTCGTCAAGATCCTCCTGCGTGAACTGACGGAGCAGATGACGGAACTGGTGGAAGCCGGCAGCATCGGCAACAACGCCGACCGCTCCTACCTCGCCGAGGACGTCCGCACGGCCCGGGACGTGCGCGTGGCGCTCAATCTCTGCTGGATGCCCATGACGCCGGAAAAGCTGGTCAGCGAACTGCTGAGCAAGCCCGCGATCCTGGAAGCCTGCACGCCCAAGCTCACCGCACGGGAGCGCGAGCTGCTGCTGCGCGCCCCTGACGCGCCGTGGACCGAGTCCGATGTTCCACTGCTCGACGAGGCAGCAGAGCTCCTCGGCGAGCTCGATGCCGCCGCCGGCCGCGGGCTCGCCCAGCAGGAGCACGACCGCGCCCGCGACCTGGCCAATGCCCGGCAGACGCTGGTCAACATGGAGACCGCCGGCGTCGATGTCCTGATGTCGGCCGAGGAACTCGTTGAGCAGAACCAGGAGCGCGAGGCCCGGCTGACGGCAGCCGAGCGCGCCACCAGCGACCGCACGTGGGCGTTCGGCCACATCGTGGTCGACGAGGCGCAGGAGCTGTCTCCCATGCAGTGGCGCCTCCTGGTCCGCCGCTGCCCGCTGAAATCCTTCACCATCGTGGGGGACATCGCGCAGACCAGCTCCGTGGCGGGCGCAAATTCGTGGCAGGGCGCCCTTGCGCCGCTGTTCGGCGACCGCTGGCAGCTTGAGGAACTTACGGTCAACTACCGGACGCCGTCGCAGGTTGCCGAGGCCGCCGCCCGCATGGCCAACGCCGCCGGCCTCGTGGTGTCCGCGCCCAAGGCGGTCCGGGAAGGCCGCTGGTCGCCCATCATCGACCGGGTGGAGCCGGGCAGCCTGGTGAGCCGGCTCGTGGAGGTCCTTCCGGACGAGCTGGACGCGCTCGACGGCGGACTGCTCGCCGTGATTGCCGACGGTGACCTCCTCAACGAAGCAACCGCGGCGCTGCGCGCCGTCTACGGCCGCCGCATCGGGACAGGTGCCGGCAGCTACGAACAGGACGTCGTGGTGATCAGCCCCCGGGAAGCCAAGGGACTGGAATTCGACGGCGTTGTGGTTCTGGAACCATCGGCGATGCTGAACCACGAACACGGCAGGGTGGGAGACCTCTACGTGGCCATGACCCGGCCCACGCAGCGGCTCCGGCTGATCGCGGGCGCGGGCATTCCGGCTGGCATCGAACGCTGAGATAGTTCCGGGCCTGGTCCGGGCGCCCGTGGTCGGCTCTGATGACGGGCGCCTGGTGCACTGACGCCAGGTGCCGCCGATCCTGCTAACTTAGAAGGCGTGTCACACCTAAACGACCTCGAATCCCAGCAGAACGACCCCAGCTTCGCCAACGTATGGCAGGAGCTCAAATGGCGCGGCCTTGTCCACGTGTCCACCGATGAGGTGGAACTGGAGAAACTCCTCGCCGGGGACCCGGTCACGTATTACTGCGGGTTCGACCCCACCGCCCCGAGCCTTCACCTGGGTAACCTGGTCCAGCTGCTCCTCATGAGGCGCCTTCAGCTGGCAGGCCACAAACCCCTTGGCCTCGTGGGCGGCTCCACGGGCCTGATCGGTGACCCGCGGCCGACGGCGGAGCGCACCCTGAACACAAAGGACACAGTTTCCGAGTGGGTGGGCTACCTGCAGGCCCAGGTCCGGCGGTTCCTCAGCTTCGACGGCGCCAACGCCGCCCGCATGGTGAACAACCTTGACTGGACCGCGCCGCTGAGCGCAATCGACTTCCTGCGCGAGATCGGAAAGCACTTCCGCGTGAGCACAATGCTGCGCAAGGATGCCGTCGCATCGCGCCTCAGCTCCGACGAGGGCATCAGCTACACGGAGTTCAGCTACCAGATCCTGCAGGGAATGGACTACCTGCAGCTCTACCGCGACTACGGCTGCGTGCTGCAGACCGGCGGATCCGATCAGTGGGGAAACCTGACGAGCGGCACGGAACTCATCCGCAAGGTGGAAGGCAAGACCGTCCACGCGCTCGGCACCCCGCTCATCACCAACGCCGACGGGACCAAGTTCGGCAAGAGCGAAGGCAACGCCATCTGGCTGGATCCTGCCATGTGCAGCCCCTACGCCTTCTACCAGTTCTGGCTGAACACCGCCGATGCCGACGTTGTTGACCGGCTCAAGGTCTTCACCTTCCTGAGCCGCGCCGAGATCGAGGCGCTTGCGGTGTCCGTTGCCGAACGTCCCTTTGCCCGCGAGGGCCAGCGCAAGCTCGCATACGAGGTGACCTCCCTGGTGCACGGCGTCGAAGCCACTGAAAAGGTCATCGCGGCGTCGGCTGCGGTGTTCGGCAATGGCGACCTGACTGCGCTGGACGAGCAGACTCTCGCCGCGGCGACATCAGAGCTTCCGTCGGCCGCGGTTGACGGGGCCGGCCTGGGGATCATTGATCTGCTGGTTGCGTCAGGGTTGTCTGACAGCAAGTCCGCCGCGCGCAGGATCGTTGGCGAGGGCGGGGCGTATGTCAACAACGCCAAGGTATCCGACCCGGATGCCGTGATACCCCGGTCCGAGCTGCTGCACGGCAAATACCTGCTGTTGCGCAGGGGCAAAAAGAACCTGGCCACAGTGCAGGTATCGGGCAGCTAGCACCACAATCCCTTCATTGCACGCTCCTCCGCAGCCGATTTGCACGGCCGCGGGGGAGCGTGTAATGTCTTCTGAGTCGCCGCCGCTGAGTGGTGACAAACCCCCTTCACTGAGAAGCAATTCTTCATGTGCAAAGCACTGAATGAAGAAAAGCTTCCAATGGTGCTGGGCGGATTCGTTTCACGGAAGTGAATATCGGGAAAACAACCCGGATTTGCAAAGTGAAAATGAATGAAATAAGCTATAAACATCGCAGCGAAGAAATGCGAAACAAAAGAAATTAGCGAATTGAATCGCAAATTGTTTCGAGAAGTATTCGAATGTGTCTGTTGTTTGAGAACTC
>NZ_JAGGPM010000028.1 GCF_018613835.1 Arthrobacter sp. ISL-5
CCGACCCGAAAATCCTCGCGCTCCCCGGACCAGCGTGGATCAACCAACCCAAGGAAATCACCGAACAGTTAGCCGCCTAACTCCCGTTGGTACCGTTCAGCTTGAAAAATTCCGGGTACCCACGGATGACATGGACAGGGCTGGGGGACGGACTCACTGGACCAGCTCAGGACATGGCATGGACGAGTCTTGGGGCTTCAGCCCTTCCCTTCTCCGCTGACGGCAACCAGCCAAGGCTATGGCTACATTCCTAGTGCTAGGAGCAGGCGGATGGGGCTAGAGGCAAGCCGAACAAAGCCGACGTTCGAGAAGACCGAACACTGGTCGTCGCCGCTCTCCCCCGAGTCAGTGTCGAATGCGATCTCCAGAGCCTTTGCGTCGGAGAAGGCAAGGATCCGGCAGAACGATGACCTCCTCGAGGTGCGAGTGGGATCCAACTGGCAGTACCGCCTATGGGGCAATCTCTTCTCCTGGAGCCGCAGGGAAGTGCCCGTGGCGTTGACAGTTCGGGTTCGAGCAGCGGGGGAAGGCGCCCACATTGATGCGCACGCCTTCGACACCTTTGGTTTCAGAGTGACCGACCATGCCTTCTTCGGGGCCGACAAAACTTTTGAGCACAGGCTCGACGTTCTCCCACACAAGGCAGCTGAGGCGGATGTTGCCAAGGACTGAGGCTTCCAGCGACTAAGGGAGGCTCAGGAATGCAGCCACGCTTCTCCTCATGATGCCCACCCATCAGCAGCTGATCGGACTCCTGGCCCGCGCCGACCCGGGGTTTCTCGCCGGCGACTTTGCCACGAGGTTCAGGAGCGCTTCCGGGCCGGAAGGCGAGACGGGGTCTTTCCGGTACTTCCCGGGCGGTTTCTGGGAGGTCAGCAACGACGGCGCCGGCCGCTTCCTCATGGCCCCGTGGGGCATGCGTGCTGAGCTGGAATCAGGTTATGTCGAGGAAGCCCCTGGCAGGGGCACACCGCCCCGCCGTCCTCCGTGGTCCCTCGTGCTGCCACGGTACTCGACATTTCTCGGCCGGGAACATGATGACTGGCAGCTGGACGCCAGCCGGCCGCTCGTGGAGGAACCCGGCGTACTGATCGCTGCGCTGACGAATCTGGAGGATCCCCAATTCAGGGGCACCCTGACAGTCAGTACGGAAACGTACACGATCGCTTCTGTCGACCTGGACTACATGCTGCAGACACTCGCCATCGGCCGTACCGAGCCCAACGATGACGACCTGGCCGTCTTGGGGGACATCAAGACCAGCATCACGGGCGGCGGTGGCTGACCCCGATTCAGAAGTGGAAGGTTGGGGCCGGTGGGTAGAGGACGTCTTCACGACTGTAGTGCCCCACGACGTCGAAAACTCGCTTCGCTGACATGGAGCGATCTAGGTCGACGTCTGCGACAACGATCCCTTCCTGATCGTAAAGAGGACCTGCTATGGCGCGGCCATCAAGTGGCTCGAAGATCGCCGCTCCACCTCGCCCGAGCGCCTGACCATCGTCTGGCAACTGAACGGGGAAGTCATCGGGAAACGCAGAGCGAGGGATGTATTGAGGGGCCGAGACCACGAACGCGCCGGATTCGATCGCTATGTGACTCATCGTGGAGATCCAGCCGTCAGAGTCATCGGCCGTCGGGGCCGCCCAGATCTGCACGCCTTGACGATAGATGGCATATCGAGCGAGAGGCATGCGGTTCTCCCAACAGATGAGGCCGCCAACCTTGCCGACTGGAGTCTCGATGACATTCAGGTCCTGTCCGTAACCGACGCCGTAGAATAGGCGTTCGTGCATCGTGGGCATCAACTTGCGATGTTTCCAGAGCAAACCCCCAGGACCAAGCAAGGTCATTGTGTTGTAGAGACTTCCAGGCCTAGCGGATTCCCGTTCGTTCACTCCAAGCACGCAGTAGATTTCGTGCTCGGCACATGCCTTGATGAAACGGTCGATTTGGGGGCCGGGGACGTCGACAGAGTTGGCCCAGAGACGGGTCCACATCTCATCAAATCCGTCGAAGCGGGCCGCTTGGTAGGCCCATTTCCCTGACGGGTACAGGGGGATGAACGTTTCAGGGAAAACCGCGAGTTTCACGCCCTGGCCTGCTGCCTCGCCCAGGAGACGGAGCGCCTTTGACACCGATGCCTCCGCATCGAGGATTACCGGGGTGGCCTGAATTGCAGCGATTCGCACAGTTCCTGTGGACATGACGCAACGTTGGCACCAACCCAGCTCCTCGTCAACACCCGAGCGTTTCATTGGTCAGCAAGCCGGCTAGGGGCCCTCGAGTACCTCCAGGCCGCTGGCGCGTATAGGCTCCGATAGCTCGGTCGCGTTCGTGGTGGCGAAATCGCGATAGCAATTGTTCATCAGGATGTGGGTCCTGTCTGCTTCTTTGTTGAGCTTCGCGACGCGCGGAACCCATTGCTCGAGCTCCTCGGAGCGTCCTCTACTACGGCGACTGGATGGCGCGCCACGAGCGCAGCCACCTCAGGCACATCGCGCGCAGTCTGAAGGAGCTCGCAGGCTAGCTGGGGTTGGACCAGCTTTGCAGCTCGACGAGGTTGCCCTCCGGATCGCTCACATAGCACCACGTGACCCGCCGTCCGTCGGCCGTCTGGAGCGTCACGGTCTCGCCGACGTCCGCCCCGCCGTTTTCGCGGACGGCTTCCCGGGCGGCGTTGACGTCGTCGACCACGAAGGCGATGTGGCCCCAGCCGGTGCGATTGGCAGCCGGCGTACCGCCCGCCACGTTCTCGCCGTAAGTATAGATCTCGAGCGTCGTCCGGTGTCACCGTGGCCGGGCAGTCGCATGTGGGCGCCGCGCAGGGTCGTCCCGGGCACGGCCGTGCCTCGCTCCAGATCGGAACCGCCGTAATCGCGCTCGGGCGGGAGGAGCTCGCAGCCGAAGACACGCCCATAGAAGTCGGCGAGTCGTCGCCAATCGGTGGCAATCACGTTGATGTGGCCGAACCGGGCGCCCGTGGGGAGCCTGTGTCATGACCTCGATGCTAGTACCTTGCGCAACCCTGCGGGAACGCAGCTCCACTGCGTCGTCTGCTTGATGGGGGCCCTAGTGGCAACGTTTTCCCAAGGTGCTAGGACTACCGATTTAACCCTTACGGGTGACTCCCAGAATCACCCAAGCCTTTGAACGATGACGGGCGTCCAATTCGTCCGATTATATTTGCGAAAGTCAAGCCCGAGCCCCGGGCTTGAGTGTTCGCCAGAGCGACGATGGGGGGCGATCTGCACCAGTGGGAACGCTATTGAGCGATTCCGAATCGCTAGGAAACTCTGTAGGCGCCGCCTACACGAAACTGAAGGGAAACTCACAATGACAACCATGACACGTAGGATTCTGACGACTGCGGCAGCCTTGGGACTGGCAGTCTTTTCTGCAGTACCGGCCGTGGCTTCCACGGAACAGACGCCGGAACTAAAGCTGAGCGGCGATCCTCATGTAACCGGGAGCAGCCCGCTGACACTGAAGGCTAAGAAAATCGCGTCGGGCACGCTTGAACTTGTCTGTTGGACTTTCACTTTCACGGGCGATCTATTGGACCCGGGCGAGGGGCTTACCATCACTCCGGACAATCTCGATCCGGGCGCCGGTCCGGGCTTCGAGAATGTGGGCACTGAACCAACCGTGACACGCACCCTGTGTGTCGACGACCCGACGTTCCTGCCGGAAATCGCGGACGGCAACAGCGCAGAACAATTCGTTGTGGGAGCTAGCCCTGGCAGCAGCACCTTCACCGTGGCGTCAGTGACCATGACGCTGACCTACGCGTAACCGATAGAACACATGAACACTTGACGCGACGGTACATGGAGGGTTCGAAACACGCCGCTCGCGACGTGAACGCGCCCAAGAGTGCTCTTAGTTCTGACCTTCAGGCGCTCTCGGAGGTCACCGGCAAAGCCAACCCAAGGCGGCACGAGTCGGGAGCTCAAGGGCGTCCCAGACCCGACCATGTGGATGGGCTCCTACTTGCGCTGAGTGCGCCCACGACGTGATAAGCACAGCCTATTGACCCAAAGAGAAACCGGTCGCCGGTTTGCATCAAGGGTCTGCCTCGAAAGTGCGACGTCGTGCAGCCCAGCGAAGCCCTCCGGGTGGCTGCCGCCCCGCTTTAGGCCGGCAGCGCGGCGGAGCCTAGTAGAAGGAAATGAGTATTAGGTATCTGCTTAGCTGAAGTAGGCTGAGGTATGGCCGATTTGTCGCCTCAGATGCCGCGAGCGGGCGTGGACTATCCGAGGACCTTCGCGCAGTTCCAGGACTGGTTCAGCTCCGACGAGGCCTGCTTCGAGTACTTGGCGAAGCTGCGCTGGCCGGACGGGTTCGTCTGCCCGCGGTGCGGCGGCCGCGAGTATTGGCGCACGGGCGCTGGGCTGTGGATGTGCAGGGCGTGCTCCCGCCGGACGTCGGTAACGGCCGGGACGATCTTCGACCGCACCCGCACCCCGCTGCGGACGTGGTTCGCTGCCGTGTGGTTCGTGACCGCACAGAAGAACGGCGTGTCCGCGCTTGGCCTGCAGCGGGTCTTGGGGATGAAGTCGTATGAGACGGCGTGGGCGTGGATGCACAAGCTCCGCCGAGCGATGGTGCGGCCTGACCGGGAGATGCTCTCCGGGCTGGTCGAGGTCGACGAGAGCTTCATCGGCGGGGTCCACCGAGGCCTGCCCGGCGTCGGCCCGGACATGATCTCGGTCCTGGTCGCCGCCGAGCACCTGGACCACAACCGGATCGGGCGCATCCGCCTCGAGCCCGGACCTACCGACCGCAGGCTCGCGCTGGTGAAGTTCGGCCAGCGCGTCGTTGCGCCCGGCTCGACGATCCGGACCGACGGGGCGAGGCAGCTGCGGCGCTTCGCCGACCTCGGCTACCAGCACGAGTACTTCACCCAGCTCGGCTCAGACATCCCCGCGCACGTGAACATGCCGGCAGTCCACATGGCCGCCTCCCAGCTCAAACGCTGGATCGACGGCACCCTCCATCAGGGCATCTCACGTGAACAGCTGGGCTACTACCTCGACGAGTTCACCTTCCGCTTCAACCGCCGCACCGCCAGAAGCCGCGGGCTGCTGTTCTACCGGCTCCTCCAGCAGGCCACCAACACCGACCCCGCACCGCTGAAAGACCTCGTCATCCCCCAGGACAGCGATCCCCGCCCGCTCCACGAGTGAAAGGACTCTGGGGTCTGTCAATTATTCGGTGTAACTGGGGTTGTTTCTTGTTCTAGTTCCTGCCGGCGGACAGGCGTCCGTCGAAGGTGATCTCGAAGGCGTTCAGGGCGGCCTTCCAGCGGTTGCTCCAGCGTTTTCGGCCCTTGCCGGTGGGGTCCAGGCTCATGATCGCCAGATAGACGCACTTCAGCGCGGCCTGTTCGGTGGGGAAGTGGCCTCGGGCGTTCACGGCTCGGCGGATCCGGGCGTTGATGCTCTCGATCGCGTTGGTTGTGCGGATCACTGTGCGGATCTCGTTGTCGAATTGCAGGAACGGAACGAACTCCGCCCACGCGTTGGTCCAGAGTCCGATGATCGCCGGGTACCGCTTCTCCCACTTGCCGGAGAACTCCGCAAACCGGTCCAGCGCGGCCGCCTCGCTCGGCGCGGTGTAGACCGGCTTGAGGTCCTTGGCGATCTGCGACCAGTCCTTCTTCGATGCATAGCGGAAGCTGTTGCGCAGCAGGTGAACGATGCGTGTCTGCACGACGGTCTGCGGCCACACCGTCGCGACCGCGTCCGGCAGGCCCTTGAGACCGTCGCAGACCACGATGCAGCAGTCGGCCACGCCGCGGTTCTTGATCTCGGTCAGCACCCGCAGCCAGTACTTCGCGCCCTCGCCGTCGCCGTGCTCGCCGGCCCACAGTCCGAGGATGTCCCGGGTCCCGTCCACGGTGACGGCCAGGGCGACGTAGATCGGGCGGTTCGCTACCTGGCCGTCGCGGATCTTCACGTTCACGCAGTCGATGAAGATCACCGGGTACACCGGGTCAAGCGGGGCGGTTCTGCCACTCTCCCATCCCCTCGAGCACCCGGTCGGTGATCGTGGAGATGGTCTGCTTGGACACCTCGGCGCCATAGACCTCGGCCAGGTGCGCGATCGCCATGGGTCAGGCCCTTGGCCGAGAGTGAGATCACCAGGTCGTCCACCCCGGTCAGCCGGCGCTGCCGCTTGGCCACGATCCGCGGCTCGAACGACCCGTCGCGGTCCCTGGGCACCGAGATCTCCACCGGCCCGGCCTCGGTCAGCAGCGTCTTGGACCGCCGGCCGTTGCGGGAGTTGCCGCCGTCGCGCCCGGCCGGATCGTGCTTGCCGTAGCCGAGATGATCGTCCAGTTCGCCATCCAGCGCCGACTCCATCACCAGCTTGGTCAGCTTCCGCAGCAGCCCGCCCTCCCCGGTCAGCTGCAGCCCCTCCGCCCGGGCGCGCTCCGTCAGCTGCCGAACCAGTTCCTCATCCACCGCATCGATCGCAGCGCCTGTCACATCCGTCACGGGTGTCTCCTTCTTCCTCAGGAGTTACACCAGAAAATGTACAGTCCCGGACTCTGGCGGCGCTGAGGAAGTCGGCCCTTCCAACGCTCCTGGCCAGGTCCTCCGGGGAGTGGTTCAAGAGGGGGAGGCCGCAGAATCGGTGAAAAATCGTACACTAAGGCCTTCGGGGTGGTTTGCGTAGGGGTCGGTAGCGCCCGGGGCCGCGGGTGTTGGGACGCCAGGTGTAGTCGCCGGTGAGGTTGATGTGTTCCCAGCCCAGGGGCGAGAGGTGCTGTTCGAGGCCGGGATCGGGGTGGGCCGTGGTGGCTCATTCGAGGTAGACGGTGTTCCACAGGACGATGGCGGCGGTGACGAGGTTGAGGCCGGAAGCCCGGTGGCGTTGGTGCTCGAAGGTGCGGTCGCGTATCTCGCCCTTGCGGTTGAGGAACACGGCTTGGGCGAGGGCGTTGCGGGCTTCTCCCTTGTTCAGCCCGGCGGTGACGCGGCGTCGTGTCGGTGGTCGCGGTGGAATACGTCCGAGTCCGCGTCTTCGCTCGTGTCGCTATGCCATGAGGACCGACCGACGCTTCCATCACACGCGGCGATTGCTCTGGTGGCGCGACCCGCTCTCGAGCCAACACGCGCAGCAACGACAACCACCAGAAGATGGCCCCGGCCGACCTTGTCGCCACGGCGCGCATGGTCCATAATCGTATCGATCGGTCAAACGTCTGTATAGTCGCAAACGTTCGAAGGAGGAGCAATGCGCGGATTCCACTGTGTAGATCCCTCGCACGATAGGATCGAGTTCACCGGCGCGGATGACGAAGAGCTGTTCCAAAGCATCAAGGCGCACACCGCCGACGCCCATCCTCAGCTCACTGACAGCCAGGTCAGGGAGATGATGGCAGGCGCGGCGTGGTGGAAGGAAATGGCAACATCTGGGAACAACGCTGGATCGTCGCCGTCCGCCTACGACAAGTAACGCGACCGGCCTCTAAGACTCCCAGCCCGCCAGAGCCGGCCGCGTCCCTCGCGACGACGCCAAACCACCCCGAACGCCTTAGCGTACGATTTTTTGCCGATTGTGCGGCTCCCCCAAGAGCCACCCAACGGACTCCAGCAGCGCGCCCGTACCGGCCTCGGACGAGTGAATGAGCCGAACAATTCCCCGCATGTACGGGCTACTTCAGCTAAGCAGATACCCAATAAATGAGTTCTACGAGTTCTCCGACGCGGTCCTCGGGGTAGTTCCGGGCAATGTCTGCCTGCGTGACGATACCGACCAGGTCATGTCCGTCGATGACTGGCAACCGGCGGACCTGGTGTTTTTCCTTCGGTTCAAACATGGATGCTTGTCAGATGCTAAGCAGGCTGATCATACTCAGAGTATGACCGGTGATGACCGGCCTGCACCTAGCTGACAAGAAAGAAGCGCGTCATGGGAATCCTCGGATTTCTCATTCTCGGCCTGATCGCGGGAGCCATCGCGAAGGCCATCCTTCCCGGACGGCAGGGCGGCGGGTGGCTGGTAACCCTGCTCCTGGGGGTTGTCGGAGCGATCCTCGGCGGGTGGATCGGCTCGCTCATCTTTGGCGGCGGCCTCGGAAGTTTCTTCAACCTCCGTACCTGGCTGCTGGCCATCCTGGGATCCGTCATCGCACTGGGAATCTTCGCCGCCACAACGGGCGGAAGGCGGGGATTTTTTTCCCGGCGGAGGATCTGAACGGGCCCACGGCGGTCCCTACAGCGAATGGCGCCGCGGCCACACCTCGCAATGGGGGCCACGGGTCAAGCAGTGGTTTTCTTCCGATCCATCAGCACGGCACGGTAGTGTCCAGAGCGCCGGCATTTACTAGGTCGAGTCGGCCGCGGCGCAGCTTGAACCGCTGGGTGTGCAGCCAGATGCCGAGGCCGTGCCTCTTCTCCGGTGATTTCTGCGCGGGCCAGAGGTGAAGGAAGAGGCTGCAGGTCTTTTTATCAAGCGCCCCGTCCGGCCAGGTAGATGCCGCCGAGCCCATTTCAAGAGGGCACTCCTCACGCGACGGTTTGGCCTGAAGCTCGACTAAGACCGCCGCTGTGCCATTCCAAGCCGGGCGAGACACGCAACGGTACGGCCCTCGTTCGTTGTGCTCCCACCCCGATGAGAATCCTTCAACGCGCTGCGAGCCGGTACGCCGACACGTGACTGCGAGATTCCGCGGAGAATTCATTCCGGTCCCAGTCTGCCCATCTGGATTCCAGCACGAATCCGGCCGGGCCATGAGATCGAGCTCGCTGGGCCAGATGTATCGGTGCGGTGTCCGCGATCCGGGCATCCCGGCCATCCGACAGCTCCGGGCCGAACCGCACATGGTGCGAGATGACGTACTGGTGGAGCAGGTCGTAGGTATCGACCAGGAGATACCCGGGCTCGCTCACCTCGACGGTTCCGCCATGTCCGGGTGGTAACGAACGCAATTGGGGCACCCAGAGTTCAACGACGAAGCACCCGCCAGGCGCAAGATGGCGGGCAGCATTTTGGAAGCAGCGGATTTGTTCTTCCTGCGTCAAGAGGTTAGAGATGGTGTTGAACACAAGGAATGCAAGGGAGAAGTTGTCACCCGCCCGGGCCTCGGTCATGTCACCCTGGAAGCTCCAAGGGCGGGAAGAACCTCCAGCTCTACTCCCCGAAGAACCCGGACAAGATCAACGACTTCGACAGCCATGAGAGGGTCAACTCTTGGAGCTTCCCGGGCGCCCATGGCATCCTCTGGGATCCGCGCACTAAGAACGAGGTTTCCAAAGGAGTGCTGTGGGTGCTCGGCGACGGCAGGCTCGTCGGATACAAGGTCAAGGGATCCGGCCAGAACACCGACCTCGACGTCTGGCGCGAAGTGGTCATCGACCACCCCGGCGCGAAGATGGGTCACGACCTCCAACCCGACTACACCAAGCGCGGTCACCTCCTGCTGACCGACAGCAAGGGCGTCTACCGCTACGACGTCAACAGCAACGACAAGGTCGTCGGCAAGCCGATCTGGGCCAAGGAACGGGTCAAGTCCATCGCCCGGCACCCCACCACCAAGGAGTACGTCTGGGTCGTCGGTTCACCCGACACCGGTGAGATGGGCACCAAGGTAAGCATCGGCAAGGACCTGGAGTCGCCGACCGACGAGCGCGGCTGGTCCGACGCGCGCTTCTACAAGGCCAGGATCTTCAGCGCCGCCTACGAGTGACTGTGTGCGCTGGTTCCGTGCCCGAAAGGCCCTGGACGGTCACGGCGATGACGTTCTGCTTCGACGTGAGTCATCCAAGCAACCCGAAGTGTCACCGATGTCCCGACTCACCGGTCCCGCGTCAACTGTGAACGATGTCCCGACTCATGTGTGAACTATGTCGTGAAACTAGACACCCTTAGCTCCACAATTTTTCTGCGTCTGGAATGGTTTCGGTCCGGTTCGCGGCTGCTGAGGTACTCCCGCTCCAGAAATAGGGGCCTGGTTGATTAGAGTACAGACCATGGACTCCTCCGCCGCCTCGCCCACTGGCCTCGTGAGGCGCAGCAGGCTTCGCTTCGTGATCATGGTCGTAACGGGAGTGGCGGCCGCGGTGGCCGCCGGTCTTTCGGGGCGCTGGATCGACGCTCCCGCAATCGGGTGGGCGGTGGCTTCGCTGACGTATGTCCTCTGGGTGTGGGCTGTGATCGGCAGGCTGGATCCCGCTGGGACACGCAAGCACGCCATTGCCGAGGATCCCGCCCGGGGTGTCACCGATCTGCTCATTCTTGCTGCCAACGTGGCCAGTCTCGCGGCAGTTGCCGCCGTTGTGGTCGACTCCCACCGTGGTGCCGCCGGCGCCGATGACGCGCTGGGTCGAGGCCTCTTGGCGCTGTCCTGCGTGGCGTTGTCGTGGATGCTGGTGCAGACGCTCTTCACCCTGCGCTATGCAGAGTTGTACTACGACCCGGAAAAGCACGGCCAGGAGCCCGGCGGAATCAGCTTCAACCAGGAGCGCCCGCCCCAGTACTCAGATTTCGCCTACTTGGCCACCAGCCTGGGCATGACTTACCAGGTCTCGGACACCAACCTTGAGAGCCACAGAATCCGTGCAGAGGCGCTGAAACACGGGCTCCTGTCCTACCTCTTTGGAACCGTAATCCTGGCCACCACCATCAACGTGGTGATCGGTCTGGCGAGCTAGTTCCTCAAGTCTTGTCGTCGCCTATCGGCGTTCGAATCCGGTTGGTCCCACAGACTGTGGTGAGCCGTGACATCTTCAGTGTTTGGGCCGTGCTCGGACGTGGATGCGTTCTCCCTGCTGGCCGAACAGAGTGAGAAACTCCACTGGCTCCTTATCCGCACTCGCGAACCAGTGCGGCGTACGGGTGTCGAATTCAGCAACCTCACCGGGGGACATCACGAAGTCCTCTTGGCCCAGGACAAGCCGCAAGCGTCCGTTGAGGACGTAAATCCAGTCGTATCCTTCGTGAACCTGCAAATCGGGCACGCGCGCGCGGCTGCTGCCCGGGAGCACCATCTTGAATGCCTGCATTCCCCCCGGGCGCCGGGTAAGAGGAAGGATCGTGCCCCAGGCGTGCACCACGGGTTTGATGTGAATGCGGGGATCCCCGGTGGCCGGGGCGTCGATGAGCTCCTCCAGCGGAAGCCTGTACAGTCTGGCGATCGGCAGGAGTAGCTCAAGAGTGGGTCGGCGCTGCCCGGATTCCAGGCGCGAGAGGGTGCTCACCGAAATCCCTGTGGCGGCGGACGCGTCGGCCAGAGTCAGGTGCCGCTGCGTTCGAAGGGCCCGCATCCGCGGCCCCACCGCATCAAGGCGTTTTCCGAGCTCATCGTCCATGCCTCCATGTTGCCATAACGGCAAAATTCTTTGCCGATCCTCCACGCTGTGCCGAACTATGGAAGCAACGGCAGCAAGGCCGTTGTACGGGCGGAGGAATTGGGTATGGCAAGCGAAATAAGTCGAAAATACGAGGTTGTGGTTGTGGGCGGTGGCGCTGCCGGGCTGAGTGCGGCGGTGACTCTAAGCAGGGCGCTACGATCAACCCTCGTCGTTGACGCCGGAGAACCGAGAAACGCCCCCGCGGCCGGCGTGCACGGATTCCTGTCCAGGGACGGAGTGAGCCCCGGGGAACTCCTTGTCGAGGGCAGGAAGGAAGTACGACGCTACGGGGGAACAGTCACAAGCGGGGAAGTCGTCGCCGCCCGCACCTCCGCTCACGGGTTCGACGTCGTTTTACGAGATGGGCGGACGGTGGCAGCCAGGCGCCTGCTGATAGCCACCGGGTTGTCCGATGAGCTTCCAAGGGTCGAAGGGCTCAGGGAACGATGGGGCCGTGACGTGTTGCACTGCCCGTATTGCCACGGGTGGGAGGTCCGGCACCGGGCAATCGGAGTGCTGGCGTCCGGGCCAATGGCCGTTCATCAGGCGCTGCTGTTCCGGCAGTGGAGCGCCAACATCACACTGTTCCTCAACGACGCAGTAGAGCCATCGGAAGAGGAATGGGAGCAGTTGTCCGCACGATCCATCGCCGTCGTTATGGGCAGCGTTCTGTCGCTGGAAGTCACCGATGATGCAGTGACTGGGGTTGCCTTGTCCTCCGGCAAGGTGCTGCCGGTGGAGGCTGTAGTGGTGGGCCCAAGGTTTGAGGCGCGCTCAGCACTGCTGGAATCACTCGGAGTTGAAACTGTGGAGCACCCGCTGGGTATAGGGAAGCGTGTCGAAACCAACGCCCAGGGTGCCACATCCGTGGCCGGTGTGTGGGCGGCAGGGAACGTCTCCGACCTGACGGCGCAGGTCATGGCTTCCGCTGCCGCGGGGGTGGCAGCAGGCGCGGCCATCAATGCCGATCTCATCAGCGAAGATACGCGGAGGGCTGTCTCCGCCGCGGTAGGCCCGTTTACAGCGGAAATCGAAGCACGTGTCAGCGAGAAGATACTCGGAAACAGGCGCCACGGACTCGATGCCGCGTTCACGGGTCGGATAGAGGGCCGTGAAGCAGGGTAGCCGTACAGTTACCGCGAAGGTGCCGTTGCATCTAGCAGCCGGCGGTTAGTTCGTCTTCCAGCTCTTCGTCGGATTCGATCCGGCGCAGGGAGGACAGCCGCTCGGCAATGCGGGCAAGCACCGACGCCTCCTCAGCCGGCAAGGCCGCGGTCCGTGCGGCAGCCGCCCAATCGAGCGGACCGGCGCCGACCAGGAACAGCACCCTGTCCCGGTCGTGGAGCACATCCACAATGTCCAGGAACCGGTGCCAGGCAGCAGCAGAACCGGTGGCGGCCGGCACGGCCGGGGACGGGACGCCATCGATCACCCACGAGGGAAACTGTCCGGCAAGCGCCATGTGGTCGGCGTCAGTACGGGGCCTGGCACACAACTCGGCGAAGCTGACCCAGAGTACGTCCGGATCGGCGCTCCTGACAGTCAGCGGCCCCGAGGGGAGGGCCAGCACCTGCTGCTGCGGGGGCGAGGGCCGGAAAAGTCCGTAGGCGCCCAGCTGCCGTTCGGTTCCCGGGGAGATGATCAGCCCGCGCTGGAATTCGGTCATGACGCTAGAGCCAGCCTTTCTTCTTGAAAATCACGTACATCAGGCCGGCGGTTCCGGCCATGAGGAGCATCGCCATGGGATATCCGTAAACCCAGTGCAGCTCCGGCATGTGGTCAAAGTTCATGCCGTAGATGCCGGCAACGAAGGAGGGCGCGAAGAAAATGGCCGCCCACGACGAAATCTTCTTCACCTGTTCGTTCTGTTTGGCGCTCGCTTCGTTTTGCCGGTTGGCGGTCAGCGTGCCGTCCAGCGTGAGAGCGTTCTGCAGGAGGTCACGGAACGAGTTGGCGCGGGAGATGACCCGCTGCACGTGGTCCTCCACGTCCCGGAGGCTGTGCTGGAGGTCCTCCTCCACTTCATACTTCTCGAAGCCCTGCTTGAGTTGCTGCATCATGGCGGGAAGCGGATGGATGGCCCGCTGGAACTGGATGACTTCGCGGGCAAGTTCGTAGATGCGGCGGGACACCGTGGAATCGCCGGAGAACAGCTGGTCTTCGATTTCGTCGATGTCGTTTTCCAGCCCGGCGACCACCGGAGCGTAATCATCCACCACCTGGTCCAGAAGTGCGTAGAGCACAGCTTCAGGCCCGTGGCGGAGGAGGTCGGGGCGTGACTCCAGCCGGCGCCGGACCTGCCCCACGCCCGTCATTTCCGCGTGGCGCACGGTCACCACGAAGTTCATGCCCGTGAAGATGTGGAGCTCGCCGAACTCCACCGTTTCCGTGTCGTCGCGGTACCTGGCGGGCCTGAGGACAGTGAAGAGGTTGTGGCCATAGCGCTCCAGCTTGGGCCGCTGGTGCGCGGAGATGGCGTCCTCGACAGCTAGCTCGTGTAGGCCGAATTCCTCCGCGACGGCGGCCATCTCGGTTCCCGACGGCCGGTACAGCCCGATCCACGCCATGCCGCCGTGCTTGGCAAGCGTCTCAAACGTCTGCTCAAGGTTCTCCGGCTCGGCGCTGCGGACGCCGTCAACGTAAACGGCGTTGTCGATGATGGTCACAGTCTGCAGATCTCCGTCAGGGGGCTCAGGACGTCAGGGGCCATCAGGACATTGCGCCGATGATGACGCCGGCGGCTGTCATCGCAACCACATCGTGGCCGGAATCAATGAGCGTCACGGCTACCGGCCGGCCGGCGAAGCCGTTGTGGATGACGTGCCCGCCGGTGCGGAAGACGACCGCCAGGACCAGGGCAAACCACCCGCCGGCCACAGCGTTGTCCAGCCCCAGTTTGCCGATCAGCACAGCGAGCAGGACGGCGGTCAGTGCCGCGGCCACCATCATGGGCAGCCAGATGCCGGCTCCGCCCTCGGTGTTTTTGAGGTCCTCTTCGGTCTTGCCGATTGCTGCCATCCATCTGTTTCCCAGCACTGCGGGCAGGTACCAGACAAAGCCGATTGCCATGCTGGCGATGAAGGCAAGCAGCACGGCGAGCCAGTTGATCTGCGGTATGTAAGAGAGCCAATCCATCTTCGAATCCTATTCCCCAAGCAGGGTACCGGCCGCCGGATCAGCCGCCCGGCCGTGTCGGCAGGGCTGACGGCGCCTGGACTGAAGCACCCTGAACTGAAGCCCCCTGGACAAGGCGGCTGATCAGCGGTTCCGTCCGGTACTGGATGTGTGTGTGGAGCGCCAGCACGGTTTCGGTCCGGATGACCCCCTTGATCCGCAGAATCGAGCGCAGGGCGGCCTGGAGGTTGTGGGTATCCGTTGCCACCACGCGGCACCAGACGTCGCCGCGGCCGGAGATCTCGTGCACCTCGAGGACCTGGGGAAGGAGCCGCAGGGCACCCACCACACCGTCGAGTTCCCGGTGCGTTACCTCGATCGTCACGAAGGCGACCACGTCGTAGCCGACCGATTCGAGGTCGATCTCGCGGCCGCCGTCGTGCAGTACGCCCGAGCGAAGCATCCGCCGGACGCGCGACTGGGCCGTGTTCCGCGCGATGCCGAGCTTGTCGCTCAGCTCGCCGATCTGGATGCGCGGATCGCGGACCAGTTCGAGCAGGATCTTGAGGTCGGTGGGGTCCAGGCTGTTCAAATCATCACTCCGGTTCATATTTTGGGTCCAAGATTGACGGTTTTGATCAATTTTCCCACGAAACAAGGTGCTGGTACGCACTCCTGCCTCATTCTGTAGGTATCAATTTCCGTCCGCGGGGCAGCTCCCACAAGGGGCCGGCGACGCGGAACACAGGCAAGGGCACGGGCATGACCGTCTTTAGCGAACTTCGGATGCGTCCGGCCGTCGCCGGCCGCCGGGGTTGGAATGCGTCCAACACCTCACGGCTGGCGATGGCCGGCGTCGTCATCTTCACGCTTTTGGTGGGGGCAAACCTGGCGACGCCCCTCTACCCGCTGCTGCAGGCCCGGCTGGGCATCGGCTCCCTCGGCATCACGGTGGCTTTTTCCGCTTACGTCCTGGCTCTCGTCACCACCCTCGTGCTGGCCGGCCACTGGTCCGACCACATCGGACGCCGGGCGGCGCTGCTGCTCGCCGTCCTGACGGGGCTCGCGGGAGGCTTCGTTTTTGCGCATGCCGACAGCCTGCCCGCGTTGTGTGCAGGCCGCGCGCTCCAGGGCATCGCCGTGGCCCTTGCCACGGGTGCCAGCTCCGCCGCCCTGCGTGAGCTCTTGCCGGAACGGCCCGAGTGGGCCTCACGGTTCACCCTGCTGGCCTCTGCCGGGGGAGTGGCGGCCGGTCCGGCGATCGGGGGAGTGCTGTCCCTGCTGCCGGGACCCACATCCACGCCATACTTCATCCATTCCCTGGTCCTCCTTGCGCTGCTGGTCCCGCTCTACCTGCTCCGCGCCCGTCCCGCCATCAAGCCGGCCGTCGGCCCGCGCCCGCTAAAGGCCCTGGCGCCGCGCCGTCCGTCGGTGTCGCGCGAGGCGCGCGGGGCATTCTGGCTGGCGGCCGCCGTCGGATTCCTCAGCTTCACCGTTTTTGGTTTCTGCCTCTCCCTCGCGCCGGGGTACTTTGCCCGGATCGTCAGCGTTGATTCCCGTCCCCTCATCGGCGTGCTCTCCGGACTGACGCTCGGCGCCTCCGCGCTGAGCCAGCTGGTTGGCGTCCGCGGCAGGTTTGCCGTGCCGGCCGGCCTGGCGGTGCTGGGAGGCTCAGTGATGCTCATCGCCGCCGCGGCGGCCTGGACAAATCCTTGGCTGCTGATCGCTGCCAGCCTCGCGGCGGGCGTCGGCCAGGGCATCGCCTTCCGGACCGTCTTCAATGACGTCGCCGGGAAGGTGGAGGCGTCGCGCCATGCCCAGATCATCAGCACGGTTTACGTGATCACCTACCTGGGAAGCGCCGTTCCGGTTATCGGGCTGGGACTCGCGACGGCGGCCTATGGGCTCGAGGGGGCCGTGGCGGGTTTCGTCGTGCTCTGCGGCATCGCCGCAGGCGTGCTGGCGGCGGTGACGCTGCGCCAAAGCCTCCGCGCCGCGTGAGGCCCCGTCCGCCAACCAAGGGTCCCGGGAAAGGCCCGCGGCAATATCCGCAGAAAACCTGCGTTGCAAAGAACAGGCTGCAAAGAAAGTGTTGCAAACAAATCATTGCAAAGGTTTCTTTGCAAGCGTAGCCTTGCCGTATGGAAACCACTCCGCAGCCCGGCAGGAATGACGCCAGTGACGTCGAGGAATTCCCGTTCCCGGTGCGCAAGATGGACACCGCGTCCCTGAAGGCCCTCGCCCACCCGCTCCGGGTGCAGATCCTGGAGATGCTCTCCCGCTATGGTGCACAGACTGCCTGCGGCCTTGGTGAGCTCCTGGGGGAGTCCAGCGGTTCCACGAGCTATCACCTGCGCCAGTTGGCCAAACACGACTTTGTCCGTGAGGTTGAGGGCAAGGGGACCGCCAGGGAGCGATGGTGGGAAAGGCCCCGGGGCGCCCTGCAGGTCTCGTCCCCGGAACTGGCCAGCTCGCCTGCCACCGAGGAGGCCTCACGACTCGTCAGCCGCGAGTTTGAACATGGCCGCCAGGCGGTGCTGGCCGACTTCATGGCCCATGGCGTGGATGCCCTGGACAGCGACTGGCTTCACGCCGCGACCATCAACACCTCCAATGCGCGGATGAACGCCGAACAGCTGGGCCGGTACGCCCGTGCTGTCGAGGCCTTCGGGCACCGGCTGCTGGAGGAGATCCGCGACGAGGGCGAGCAGGACGACGCCCGGCCGGTCCAGATCCATTTCAATGCGTTCCCGATCCTTGGCGTTCCCGCCACGGCAGCGAGCCGCGGAGCACGCAAAGCAGCGAAAACTAACTCCACCAAGAGAACAAGTCCCGAAAGGAAAGAGCCATGAGCGTTCTATCGATCAGCCGGTCTGTCCCGGGCTCCGCCTCCCGGCGCGCGTCCTTCATCGAAGCCGCGGCCGTCCGCGTGGGATCGGGGCTGGTTGCCTGGGCGGAAAGCCGCCGCGCCCGCCCGGAGGAGACGGTGAGGCAGCTGGAGGCCGCCGCCCTGCGCCGCGACGAACTGAATGTGCTCCGGGCCGACATGCTGGGCACCGCCCACTCTGGCCTGCCGCCCCAGGGCTGAGTAGCCCTGGCGGCGTGCCTGGCCGGCCACGCGGCCCGGCCAGGCGGCCCGGCTAGTGCGGCCAGGCCGCTGGCCGGTTAGTCCTGTTCCGGCAGCGGCCCGTGGTTGCCCTGGATATGGTCGAACACGAGGGTTGTTTCGGTGTGGCCCACCACCGGGTCGGTCGCCAGATTGTCCAGGACCCAGTCGCGCAGGTCCTCCGTGGTGGCGACGGCGATGTGCAGCAGGTAGTCCACCGAGCCTGAAGTGTGGAACGTGGACAGCACGGCAGGCAGCTTGGGCACGCGGGCCGTGAAGCGGTCGATCTGCTCGCGGTCATGGGCGCGGAGCCGGACGGCGATCAGGGCCTGGACCGAGCGTCCGATCGCGGACAGGCTCAGCTTGGCCTCAAAGCCCTGGATGATGCCGCGTTCGGAGAGCGCGCGGGTGCGCATCAGTGCGGTGGAGGGGGCGATGCCCACCATTTCGGCCAGCTGCTTGTTGGAGATCCGGGCGTCGTCGACCAGGGCGGCCAGAAGCCGTTCGTCGATGGCGTCCAACGGCTCGTTGTTTCCCGCTCCAGATCGAATATTCTTCGCGATGCTGCTCACGGACCCTCCTTAAAGTGTTCTGTGTTCATCATAGTCGCCACTTTCCCGTCGATCCATTCATGAGCACTGTATCTATCCGAATATTTGCCAGATACTTGCGGCATTCAATGGCGAATAATTCACAAGGAGTACCGTGCTTTCTCTTGACTCGCTGGCAGTTCACGCCGGCCGGAACGGCCTCACGGACCAGGGCGTCCACGCCGTTCCGATCGACCTTTCCACCACCGCCCCGCTTCCCTCCGTCGCGGACGGAGGCCTTGCCTACGAGCACCTGGCAACCGGCGGCCCGCACGCGGAGGGACAGAGCACCGTTTACCAGCGGCTGTGGAATCCCACCGTGGCACGCTTCGAGGCCGGGGTGGCCCTTCTGGAAGGAGCCCCCGAGGCAGTGGCTTTCGCCACCGGCATGGCCGCCCTGAGCGCCGTGCTCCTGGCCGCCGTGGCGGGCGGAAAGAAGCACGTGGTGGCGGTTCGGCCCCTGTACGGCGGCAGCGACCATATCCTTGCGTCCGGTGTGTTGGGAACCGAGGTGACCTTCACGGACGCGGAAGGGGTGCACGCTGCGCTCCGGCCCGATACCGGACTGGTTGTGGTGGAGACTCCCGGAAACCCGAGCCTTGACCTGGTGGACATTTCGGTGCTCGTGGCCGCCGCGGACGGCGTGCCTGTGCTGGTGGACAACACCTTTGCCACGCCCGTCCTTCAGCGGCCGCTCGAGCACGGTGCCGCCCTGGTGCTGCACAGTGCCACCAAGTTCATGGGCGGCCACGGTGATGCCATGGGCGGGGTGGTGGCGGCGTCGCCGGAGTGGGCCAGCCGCCTTCGCCAGGTAAGGGCTATCACCGGCGGCATCCTGACGCCGCTGCCGGCCTACCTTCTGCACCGCGGGCTGGCCACGCTTCCTGTCCGCGTGCGCGCGCAGCAGGCCACCGCCCACAAGGTGGCCTCCGGGCTCGCCGGGCATGAACTGGTTCGCACCGTCCGCTACCCGGGCCTCCCCGAATGTGATCCGCACGGTCTGGTCGGCACCCAGATGTCAGGCCCGGGATCGCTGCTCGCGCTGGAGCTGCACAGTGCCGACCATGCGGGGCGCGTCCCTTCGGCTGTCCGGATGATCACCCACGCCGTGTCACTGGGCGGAATCGACACCCTCATCCAGCATCCGGCCGGCCTCACCCACCGCCCGGTGGCGGACGGCGCCAAGCCGCACGCCAGCCTTCTCCGCGTCTCCGTGGGGCTCGAAGACGCAACGGACATCCTCGAAGACCTCATCCAGGCAATCGAGGGAACGCGCTAGCCGCCTGCCGGGTTTTGCTGTCCTGCCGCGTTCGGCTGCCCAGCCGGGTTCCGCCGGCGTGCGGAGCGCGGGGGACGCGGGCCCGGTTCGCCCGCTGAGGCGGGATGCACGACGGCGGTGATCACCGCCGTCGTGCATCCCAGGGCAATCACGGTTACGGCCAGGGCCGTCCAGCCGAGCGACTGGAACACCAGTCCGCCGGCCCAGCCGATGATGCTGGACCCCAGGTAGTAGGCAAGGTTGTACAGTGACGCGGCCTGTGCGCGGCCGGAAACGGCGATGGCTCCTGTCCACCCCGCGCCGATGCTGTGGGCCGCAAAGAAGCCGCCGGTAAAGACCACGAGCCCGGCCAGGATCAGCACCAGGACCTGGGTGAGCGTCAGGGCAAGGCCTGCGGACATCAGCAGGATTCCGCCGAGCAGCACGTTCCGCCGGCCGAACCGCTGCGTCAGGCCGCCAGCCCAGCGGGAGGTCGCCGTCCCGGAAAGGTAGGCCAGGAAGATCAGGCTGATAACAGTGGCGGGGAGGCTGAACGGCTCCCCGGAGAGCCGGAATCCCAGATAGTTGTAGACCGCCACGAAGCCGCCCATCAGCAGGAACGCCTGCACGTAGAGGGCCAGCAGCCCCGGATTGCCGAGATGCCCGGCCAGTGTCCGGGCTGCTCCACGGAAGCCGCTGGCCTTGGCCGGGCTGAAGCCCCGGGCTTTGGGCACAAGCACCAGGAACAGCACTGCGGCGAGGGTGGCCAGGACGGATACCGCGAAGGCGGCGGCGCGCCATCCCCACAATTCCCCGACCGGACCGGCCACGAGCCTGCCGGCCAGGCCGCCCAAGGTTGTGCCGGCAACGTAGCTGCCCGCAGCCACCGCCGCATGAGCCCTGTTGATCTCCTCGTTCAGGTAGGCGATGGCGATCGCCGGGATGCCGCCCAGCGCCATGCCTTCGAGCATCCGGAGACCCAGCAGCATGGGAAACGAAGTGGCCAGCGGAACCATCAGGCCCAGCACGGTCGCGGCCGAGATTCCCCAGGCCATGGCCCGGACACGCCCGATCCGGTCCGCCAGGAAGGACCACGGGATAACGGTCACGGCCAGCCCCACGGTGGCCAAGGAAATGGTCAGCGCCGCTTCAGCGGCCGTGACCCGGAGTTCCGCCGCCATGACCGGCAAAACCGCCTGGGTCGAGTAGAGCTGCGCGAAGGTGGCCACGCCTGCGAAAGCGAGCCCGCCAAGGATCTTGCCATACGCCGGCGAACCTTTGGCGTGCCCTTCCCACCGCGCCTGGTCCGGGCGGCCGGGCATGGGCTCGCTTGACGCCGGCTTATTTGGCACTGTCTTGCGTGGCAGCGTCTGGCCGGACGTTGGCTTGGTGGGCGTTGGCATTTTTCCAGCGTAGATCTATGCTGACTGAGCATCCAATGCATGATTCAGCTAGAAATCATAGCAAAAACGGATGAATAGAGCCGGGGAGCCATGGACCTACAGCACAGGCAGCTCGTGCAGCTGTTGCCGATACTTCCGCTGCTTGCCGAGCTTGGCCGCACGCAGCACATCACGGAAACCGCCGAACTTCTCGGTGTTCCGCAGTCCACCGTGAGCCGGGCACTGGCCCGCGCCAGCGCCGTCGTGGGCACGGAGCTGCTCATCCGGGAAGGCAGGGGTGTCCGCCTGACGCCGGCGGCCAAGGCCCTGCTGCCGTACGTCGAATCTGCGCTCGCGGACTTCCGCACGGGCCTTGACCTGGTGCGGCATGAATCCGAAGTGGTCCGCGGCCGGATAGCCGTGACCTTCCAGCACACGTTCGGCGAGGCGACGCTGCCGCTGCTGATCAGCGCATTCCGGAGCCGCCACCAGCAGACGGAGTTCGACCTCAGCCAGGGCTCCCGCGACAGCTGCCTTGCCGAGCTGGCTTCCGGCCAGGCCGACTTTGCCCTGACCGCCCCGGTGGCGGCGGCCAGCCGGACCATCGGCTCGGCTGCCCTGTATCGGGAACCGCTGCGGCTCGTCGTGCATCACCGGCACCGGCTGGCCGGCCGCCAGAGTGCGGGCCTGGCCGACATCCGGAAAGATCCCTTTGTTGCCCTCGGGCCGGGATACGGACTGCGGTCCCTCACTGATGCGATGTTCCGGGAAGCGGGATTCCGGCCCCGGATCGCCTTCGAAAGCCAAGATTCCCACACGGTCCGCGGCCTGGTGTCCGCCGGGCTGGGGGTCAGTATCCTGCCGCCGGGCGGCGGCACCGGGCCGGGGAGCGACGCGACAGCCCGGGCCGGCGGCCTGGGCTGGGTGGAGATCCCGCTGGAATCTGAGCTCGCGTTCCGGGAGATCGGCATGGCCTGGCGCGAACGCCGAACCCCGCGCGACGCCGAGCCGGACCCGGTGCGGCTCTTCCGGGAGCTGGTGCTGGCGGACGGTCCAGCGCTACTGGCCGGGCTGGTCCGTGCACGTTCGGGACTCGACGCCCGGTGACGGGGCGTTCGCGGACGTGACTTTCGGGAATCTGGCCACGGCTCGCCGGCGCTAGCCTCCCAGGAGGCCGCTCATGGCATCCGCCACGGGGCCGGTCCTGGCCGTGCGCCAGCCGGTACCGGCCCACAGATTCAGGCGTTCAGCGTCCCCGGCGGCCGCCGCGGCCGCGCGGACGGGGGCCGTCAGGTGGTGGATGGCCGGGTATCCGTCCGGGGCGTCTTCATGGTCGCGCACGAAGTCGTTGACCAGGGCCCGAGCGTAGCGTCCCGTGAACGCGCGGGTCAGCGTCGTTTCCGTAAACCGTGCGGCTCCCAGGGCGTCCTTGTGCAACTGCCGGGCGCCGCTCTCGTCCGTCCGCAGGAGGGCAGTCCCCACCTGCGCCGCTTCCGCGCCGGCGGCGAGCACCGACGTCACGGCCGCCGCATCCGACACGGCACCGGCAGCTATGAGCGGAAGGCCGACGGCGGCACCCACCTCCCTGAGCAGCTCCGCCGTCGTGGACGGTGTCCCGGCCGGCCGGCGGTCTGCCAGGAAGGCGCCGTGGCGGGAGGCTGACGCCGTAGCGGTCGGCATCCGCGCGCAGGCTGAGCCGGTACTGCTCGAGCCGGTTCACATCGTCGGGGGAGGGGTGCAGCTGCGCGGGATCCGGAACGAAGACGTTCACGCCGAACCTGATGCCCGCCTCGCGTGCGGCCCGTATCTCCTCGCTCATCGCCGGGACAGTCTTGTACCCGGCCGCGAGGAAGCCGAGGCCGCCGGCGCGGTGAACTGCTGCAACGAAGCCGGGAGTCGATGTCCCGCCGGCCATGGGTGCCGCGATGATCCGGGTGCCAAACAGGGCATGGGGCATTGTCTGCTCCTTGAGACGACTCAGTAGGCTGTTCAGGTGACTAACTCTGACAACCTACCCGATGCGCAGTCTGTTCCTTCCGGGGGCGCCCTTCAATCCGGGACCACAGTTCCTTCCCACGACGTTGTGATCGGCCTGGACATCGGAGGAACCAAGACGCGAGGAGTCCGCTTCGAACACGGAGTACCCGTCGCCGACGAAAGCGTCGGAAGCTCGAACGTGCAGAATGTCAGCCGCGCAGAAGCGGCTGCACACCTGGCGGAGCTCTTCGCCAAAATAGGCCAGGGCCCCGTGTCCTACGTCTACGCCGGAGCCGGCGGCATCGACACGGACGAGGACGCGGCCGCCCTGGCCGCCCTCATCGAACCGCATGTTCCCGGGGCCAGGATCACCGTGGTCCATGATTCCCGCCTGCTGCTGGCCGCGGGCGGAGCAAGCAGCGGCGTGGCCGTCATCGCAGGCACGGGCTCGGCGGCGTGGGGGCGGAACGGGCGCGGTGAAGAAGCACGGGCCGGCGGCTGGGGCTACCTCCTCGGCGACGAAGGCAGCGGCTACTGGCTGGGCCGGGAGGCCGTCCGCCACAGCCTGCGCCGCATGAACCAGGGCCTGGAACCGGACCAACTGACCCGGGCGCTGCTTGAGTCCTGCGGGGTGGACGACCCCAACAAGCTGATCGCCCTGTTCCACTCCCCCTCCGCGGGCCGCCGTTACTGGGCGCAGCAGGCCAGGCTGGTGGTCGAGGCCGCGGATTCCGGCCACCTGATCAGCCGGCAGCTCGTTGACCAGGCAGGCCATGACCTCGCTGACATGGCGGCGCAGGTACTGCGGCAGCTCGGGCTCGACGGCCCGGTCATCCTCGGCAGCGGGCTGGGCATGAACGTCGTCCGGCTCCAGGACGCATTCCGGAACCGGCTCGCAGCGGCCGGTGTCACGGACGTCCGGGTGCTCGACCAGGATCCCGTCTTCGGTGTCCTGCAGCTCGTGGGCGAACAGGGCTGACGGTCCTGCTTCCCGGCCAACCGTGCAGCGGAGGGCTCAGGACCGGGTCCGGGGCCTGAGCTGCACGCCGGGCAGGGGCGGCGCGGGGATCCTGCCGGCCTCGCGCCCAGCGTCCGGACCATGGCCGCGGACCAGCCCGAACCGGGCACCCGCGGCGGCGTCGTCGGGCAGCGATGCCTGGGCTTCCCAGTCGGCCCGCGCCTGCGCCACCTCCTCATGGGTCCTGCCCACGAAGTTCCACCACATGAGCAGCTCCTCCTGGAGGGGCTCACCGCCAATCAGGAGGAAGCGGGTATCCGGCAGCCCGTCCACGTGGAGCGCCTCACGCCCCTCGCCCAGGTAGCCCAGCGGGCCGGGACCGATGTCCTGGCCATCCACCGTCAGGCCGCCGTCGAGCACCAGGACGGCATGCTCGAACTCCGGATTAAGCGGCAACGCCGCGGCACCGTGGCACCGGACCTCCACGCCCACGATCGGTGTGTACATCGTTGCCGGCGACGAGCCGCCGGCAAAACTCCCCACCATCACCGTTGCGGCGAAACCGGGACCGTGGACCGTGGGCAGGTCACGGTGCTGTTCGAAGGCCGGAGGCCGGTTTCTTTCGGCGTCGGGCAGTGCCACCCAGAGCTGAAGGCCGCGCTGCACCGGAAGCTGCGCACCGCCGTCGTCCGCTCCGCCGCTTTGAGCCCCGCCACCGTGGTGGTCGGCTGCAGCCACTGCCGCCGGCAGGACGGCGAACTCGGAGTGTGCAACTCCGTAGCCGGCCGTCATGATGTTGAGTTCGCCCGGGCGGACGATCACGTCGCTGCCCACGCTGTCCCGGTGCCGTACTTGCCCGGCCAGCGGCCAGGTAACAGTCTGCAGGCCGGTGTGCGGATGCGGCAGCACGGACATCGGCGTCCGGTCCGGGCCAAAGCTGTCCAGGAAACACCAGGCGCCGACGGTCGGCAGGCCGCGCTGCGGCAGGGTGCGCAGCACATTCATGCCGCGGATGCCGCCCAGCGGCACCTCGCGCGCCGGCCACAACTGCACGCAGGGGCCGGTTCCGGTGCCGGCGTCCGGGCCGGCCGGCGGGCACACTTCCTCCTGGGGGAGGACCTCGAGATTCGTCACAGTCCCACTGTAGGACCGCCGCCCGTGGCCGGCATAGGACCGGGTCTACGCTGGATCCATGAGCGTTCACTTCGACACCCGGCCTGCCGCCTACGCCGTCATCATCCGTGACGGCGCCATCCTGCTCGCGTACTGGAAGCAGGACGGCAAGGAAGGCTGGACGCTTCCCGGCGGCGGCCTGGACCTGGCCGAGCATCCGGTGGACGGCTGCACACGGGAAATCTTCGAGGAAACCGGCTACCACGCCGAGATCGGCCCCATGCTCGGGATCGACGTCGGCCATTGGCCGGCGGGCATCAGGCTGGACGGAATCGACAGGGACTTCCAGTCCCTCCGGCTGGTGTATGAGGCAACCGTGACCGGCGGGGAGCTCAGCCACGAGGTGAACGGCACCACTACCCACGCCGCGTGGATTCCGTTGAATGAGGTCGGCTCGCTCAACCGGGTTTCCCTGGTTGATGCGGCCCTGCGGCTGTTCCGTGAGCGCCCGGTCAACGGCAAACTGAGTGATTTCCGTTAGCTGGATTCCCGGGCCTGGTTCACGACCGGATTCCCTGGCATGATTTCCCCGGCGTGATTCCCTAGCCAGGCCGGCTGGGGCTGGCTATCCTAGGGAAGTCTCCGGATGTTTCGGTCCGGGGGGCTTCCATTCGGCATGAACTTCGCAGCGGGGAGGTGGACCTGATGATTGCAGCATTCCTGCGCGCAACGCGCACTCGCAAAAACTCCTTCATTACTCCTGCCCCGGTACTGCGCACCGCCTAAGCGGCATACAGCCGCAGCCTCCGCACCGCCATTCACTAAGCGCATCACCCCGTTGCGGAAGCAGGCCCGGCGCCCGGGGGCCCCACCCGAGGTTCACAGTGAAAAATCCTTCAGGCAATTCAGCAAGCCCAATTCAAGCGTCAACCGAAAAATCACGCCCGTCCACTGACCCCCGCACTGCCCCGGACGGGCTGCGGGGACCCGTCCGCTACGGCTTCACGGAGGCCGCCGCACTGTATTTCGCGGCCCATCCCGTTGACGGCGGGAACGTTCCGGCGCGCGTGGTGCGGGTAGACCGCAACCGCGTGGTGGCCGCCACCGCGGACGGCCTCATGCAGCTGCCCTACCCCTCGGCTGCCAAGCATCCGACGGCCTCGGCCGTCAGGCATCCGACGGCCGGCGCGGGGGAGCCTCCGGCGGCTCCGGCGGTGCCGTCGGCCGGCGACTGGGTCTGGCTCGGGCACAACCGGGCGGGCGAACCCGCCATCGTCGGGGTGCTGCCCCGAACTTCGGAGCTGAGCCGAAAGCGCGCCTACGAAGCCTCCTCCGAAGCCCAGGTCCTCGCCGCCAACATCGATGTGGTGGGCGTCGTGGTGCCGGTAGACCGCCCGCTGACCCACAACAGGCTGGAACGGACCCTCGTTGCCGCCTGGGACTCCGGGGCCACGCCCCTGGTGATCATCACGAAGGCGGACCTGGCGGACATCGCCGACGACGTCGTCGGGAAAGTGATCCTGCAGGCCGCCGGCGTCGACGTGGTGACCACGTCGGCAGAACAGGGCGACGGGTTGGACGAGCTGCTCGCGCATGTGCTGCCGGGCCGGACGCTCGTGCTGCTGGGCCCCTCCGGCGCCGGCAAGTCCACGCTCATCAACGCGCTCGCAGGCCACGACGTCCAGTCGACCGGGGACGTGCGGGCCGCCGACGGCAGGGGACGGCACACCACCACGTCACGGGAGCTCGTGCCGCTGCCCAACGGCGCCGTGCTCATGGACACGCCGGGCGTGCGCGGGTTCGGGCTCTTCGACGCGGACGAGGGCATGGGCGAGATTTTTGGCGACCTGGAGGAGCTCTTCGGGAAGTGCCGCTTTTCCGACTGTGCCCACGATCGGGAGCCGGGCTGCGCTGTCCGCGCCGCGCTGGATGACGAAACCCTCGATACCCGGCGGTGGGCCAGCTACCTGAAGCTGCAGCGCGAACTGGCGGCCCTGAACCGGCGCCATGATGCGGCGGCGCGGAGGGCGTACCAGCGGGAATGGCACCAGAAAGTGGTCGTGGCGGGACGGAGCCAGCGCGCGGCTGAAAGGTACGGTAACCGCTGACCCATCCGGACCGGCGTTGTCTCCGAATGATTACGGTATCCGTGCCGGCAGTTACTTTGCCGCAGGCACTGGTTACGCTTTGTCAAGACGTGCTTTACACCCAAAAATCAGCGTGCTTATGATCAGTTCGCTTGACCGTCCGATGTTGCCGCCCAACAGTTAGGTAAGCCCGGGAATGGCCGAAGCCATGATTGAGTTCCAGAGCGTCACCAAGCAGTACCAGAGCGGGCAGCCGGCGGTGGATGAGTTGAGCATGTCCATCGACCAAGGCTCCATCACGGTGTTCGTCGGACCATCAGGCTGCGGCAAGACAACCTCCCTGCGCATGATCAACCGGATGGTCGAGCCCACCTCCGGAACCATCACGGTCGGCGGCAGGGACGTCACCACGGTGCCGGCCGCCGAACTCCGGCGGTCCATGGGTTACGTCATGCAGTCATCCGGGCTCATGCCGCACCGCTCGGTCCTGGACAACATTGCCACGGTGCCGCGCCTGAACGGCGTGTCCAAGGCGGATGCACGCAAGCGTGCGGAGGAACTGCTCGACGTCGTGGGACTGGCCTCGGGGCTGGGAAAGCGGTACCCGTCCCAGCTCTCCGGCGGGCAGCAGCAGCGCGTCGGCGTGGCGCGGGCGCTTGCGGCCGATCCGCCGGTGCTCCTTATGGACGAGCCCTTCAGCGCAGTGGACCCGGTGGTGCGGGACGAACTCCAGCAGGAGCTCCTGCGGCTGCAGCGCGATCTTGCCAAGACGATTGTTTTTGTCACGCACGACATCGACGAAGCCACGGTCCTTGGGGACAAGGTGGCGGTCTTCGCCGTCGGCGGCAAACTGGCGCAGTACGCCACTCCGGAGGAGATCCTGCGCGCCCCGGCCAACGACTTCGTGGCCTCCTTCGTGGGCCGCGACCGCGGGTTCCGGCACCTTGCGTTCACCACTGCCGACGGCGTCGCCGTCCATCCGGTGCCGACAGTCACCAGGGACGGCGGCGCGGCCGGGCGTCCGGAGGCCGCAGACGGCTGGCGGCTTGTGGTGGACGCGGAAGCGCGGCCGCTGGGCTGGGAAGGCCCGGGCCCCGACTCCGAACTCATTCCTGGCGGTTCGCTGTTCCGGGCGGGAGACACCCTCCGGCGCGCCCTGGACTCCGCCCTGTCTTCGCCGTCCGGGCTGGGCGTCGCCGTGGATGATGCCGGCCGGGTCGCGGGCGTCGTCAGGGCGGCCGAAGTGCTGGCCGTCATCGAATCGGCCCGCCAGATCCGCCAGGGCGCGCTCTGATGGAGTGGTTCCTGGCGAACAGCGGAATGGTCTTTGAACGGGCCGGACAGCATCTGGTCCTGGCCCTGGTTCCGATGGTCCTGGGCCTGCTGATCTCCATTCCGCTGGCCCAGTTGTCACGGCGGCACCCCGCGCTCAGGTCCCTGGTGACCACCGTCAGTTCACTCCTGTACACCATTCCCTCGCTGGCGCTTTTCATCATCCTGCCGCCGCTGCTGGGGACCCGGATCTTGGACCCGATCAACGTCGTTGTTGCCCTGACCATCTATGCAGTGGCCCTCCTGGTTCGGGCGGCCATGGATGCCTTCGATTCCGTGGATGACGACCTCCGGCAGGCCGCGGTGGCCATGGGCTACAAGCCGGCGGCCCGTTTCCTGCAGATCGACCTGCCGCTGTCCCTGCCGGTGCTTTTTGCAGGCCTCCGCGTGGTTTCCGTGAGCAATATATCCCTGGTGAGCGTCGCCGCGCTGCTCGGGGTGGGAAATCTCGGCATTCTGTTCACGGACGGGCTGCAGCGGACCTTCGTCACCGAAGTGGTGGTGGGCATCGTCGCCATCCTGCTGCTGGCGCTGCTGATGGACGCGGTGCTGGTTCTGCTGGAGAGGCTGCTCACGCCGTGGACCCGGGTATCGGCCGGGTCGGCCAGGACTGATACGAAGTCGAGCGCCGAACTCATCGCCGAAACCAAGGTGCATGCAGGAGCTAGGCCATGAGCAACATCTTCACCGAGACCTTCGCCTGGCTCGCGGACCCCGAACACTGGACGGGGAGGTCCGGCATCGCCACGCGGCTGCTGGAACACCTGCAGTACAGCGGCCTGGTCCTTGTCATCGCCGCGGCCATCGCAGTTCCGGTGGGCCTCTACATCGGGCACACCGGCAGGGGACGGGTTGCCGCCGTGGCCGTTGCCGGCGCCCTGCGAGCCCTGCCCACGCTCGGACTCCTGGTGCTGTTTGCCCTGATCGCCGGAAGCGGCCTCATGCCGCCCGTGTGGGCGCTGGTGATCCTCACCGTCCCGCCGCTGCTCGCCGGCACCTACGCCGGCATCTCCAGCGTGGACCCCACGGTGGTGGATGCGGCGCGGGCCGTGGGCATGAAGGAACTGCAGATCCTCTTCGGCGTGGAGCTTCCCAACGGACTCCAGGTGATGTTCGGCGGCATCCGCACGGCCGTGCTCCAGGTGATCGCCACCGTGTCCGTCGTGGCCTACCTCCCGCTGGGCGGCCTCGGCCGCTACCTCTTCGACGGACTGGTCCTGCAGGACTTTCCGCGGATGCTGGCGGGCTCGCTGCTGATCGCGGGCCTGGCGATCGCCGTCGACCTCATCCTGGCCGCAGTACAGAGGCTGCTGGTTTCCCCCGGACTTTCCACCGGTTCCAAGGGCGGCCGCAAGGCCGCCACCGATCTCACGGCTGCCGCACCCGCGGCGGCCGCTGTTCAAGGAGGCACCCCATGAAGCACCCCATCCGCACGACCCTCACCCGCCGTGGCCTGGGCGGCCTCGCCGCAGGTGTCGGCATCGCCCTGACCCTGTCCGCCTGCGGCGGCGGCAATCCGCTCTCTTCCCCCACCACCACCGCAGGCAGCGCGACGGCGGGCGGCTCCCTCGTGGTCGGCTCTGCAGACTTCCCCGAGAGCCAGATCATCGCGGAGATCTACGCCGGCGCCCTGAACCAGGCCGGCATCACGGCCACCACAAAGCCCAACATCGGCTCCCGTGAGATCTACTTCAAGGCTGTCCAGGACGGTTCCGTTGACGTCGTTCCGGACTATTCCGGAAACCTGCTCTCCCATGTGGATGCCGAGGCTCCCGAAGTCGCCGCCGAGGAGATCTACAAGGCACTGCCGGACAAGCTTCCCCAGGGCCTCGGAGTGCTGGAACCGGCCAAGGCCGAGTCCAAGGACGCCATGGTGGTCACCAAGGCCACCGCCGAAAAGCACCAGCTGAAATCCATCGAGGACCTGGCCAAGGTCTGCAAGGACTTCACCATGGCAGCGCCGGCCACGTTCGAGACCCGGGCCTACGGGTTCCCCGGGCTGAAGAAGAACTACGGCTGCGAACTCAAGGCACTCAAGCCGTTCAGCGACGGCGGCGGCAACCTGACGCTCCAGGCCCTCCTGACGGACGACGTGCAGGTGGCAGACATCTACACCACCACCCCCTCCATCGCGGACAACGACCTGGTGGTGCTGGACGACCCCAAGAACAACTTCAAGGCGCAGCAGGTGCTGCCCCTCTACAACGAGGCCAAGATGACGGACAAGGCCAAAGAGGCGCTGAACAGCGTCTCCAAGATCCTGACCACTGAAGACCTTATCAACCTCAACCGCGCAGTCAGCGGCACCCAGAAGCAGAATGCAAAGGATGCCGCCGCGGCCTGGCTCAAGGACAAGGGCATCGTCAAGTAGCACCGGTTAGGGAGCGCAGTGCCTTAGGGAGCGCAGTGCCGCCCGGCACCGGAGCGCCCCCTGACCCATAACAAAAGCTCGACGGCGGCTGCCGGACTCCTCCGGAAACGGGAGTACCGGCAGCCGCCGTCGGCATCTGAGCGGGGCACCGGACTGCGCCGGTCCGCCGGCGCAGTGTGAGCCAAGTCTCCGCGGAAGTACATCCCGCATATGGCATATTTGATGAATGGCAGAATTCAAGCAGTCCACCAAGCTTCATAATGTCCTTTACGACATCCGTGGACCGATTCTTCAGGCCGCCCAGCAGATGGAGGCAGAGGGTCACCGCATCCTCAAACTGAACATCGGAAACCCGGCCCCCTTCGGTTTTGAAGCGCCGGACGCGATCCTGGTGGACATGATCCGCCACCTGCCTCATGCCCAGGGGTACAGCGACTCCCGCGGCATTTTCTCGGCCCGCACGGCCGTCTCGCAGTACTACCAGACGCGCGGCATCCAGAACATCCATGTGGACGACATCTACCTCGGCAACGGCGTCAGCGAGCTCATCACCATGTCGCTGATGGCGCTGCTCGAGGAGGGGGATGAAATCCTGATCCCCACGCCGGACTATCCGCTGTGGACCGCCTCGGTGGCGCTGGCCGGCGGCCGTCCGGTGCACTACCTCTGCGATGAGGAATCGGGCTGGCAGCCGGACCTCGACGATCTCGAAGCAAAGATCACGCCGCGCACCAAGGGCATCGTGGTCATCAACCCGAACAACCCCACCGGCGCCGTGTATCCGGAGGGCACGCTGCGCAAGATCGTGGCGCTGGCGGAAAAGCACGGCCTGGTCATCTTCGCCGACGAGATCTACGAGAAGATCCTGTACGAGGATGCCGTTCACGTGAACATGGCCGGCCTCACCGGCGACGATGTCCTGTGCCTGACGTTCAGCGGGCTGTCCAAGGCCTACCGCGTCTGCGGCTACCGCGCGGGCTGGATGGGCATTTCCGGGCCGAAGAAGGACGCCTCGGATTACCTCGAAGGCATCAACCTGCTCGCCAACATGCGGTTGTGCGCCAACGTTCCCGCGCAGCACGCCATCCAGACGGCGCTGGGCGGCTACCAAAGCATCAACGACCTGATCCTGCCCGGCGGCCGGCTGCTCGAGCAGCGGAACAAGGCCTACGACATGCTCAACGCCATTCCCGGCGTCAGCACCCAGCAGGCCAGGGGTGCCCTGTACCTGTTCCCGAAGCTCGATCCCGAGGTCTTCCACATCCGGGACGACGAAAAGTTCGTCCTGGACCTGCTGAAGGAGCAGAAAATCCTGGTGTCCCACGGCCGGGCCTTCAACTGGGTGCGGCCCGACCACTTCCGGATGGTGACCCTGCCGAACGTCAAGGACATCGAGGAAGCAATCGGACGCATGGGAGACTTCCTCAGCAGGTATCCGGGGAACTAGCCTGTTCCCACATACAACCTGTGGAAAGAGGTCCCCATGGCCGGCGTCGTGGAATTCGAGAAGTTCCCCTCCGGAACTTTGAAGGTGGGCAAGGGGTTCAGGCTTGCGGACGTCGATCCGGACTCGACGCCTGGCTACACGGGCAACAAAGCCGACGGCGAGGTCCTGCTCGACGACCTTGACGGCAAGCTGGCCGAATTGCAGGAGCAACTGTTCGCAGAGTCCAAATTCGGGGGCACCAAGAGGGTCCTGCTGGTCCTGCAGGGAATGGATACCGCAGGCAAGGGCGGGATCGTGAAGCACGTGCTGGGCGCCATGGATCCTCAGGGCGTCCAGTTCAAGTCCTTCAAGGCGCCCACGCCGGAAGAAAAGGCATACGACTTTCTCTGGCGGATCGAAAAGGAAGTGCCTGCGGCCGGCATGCTGGGTGTCTTCGACCGCTCCCACTACGAGGATGTCCTGATCCATCGCGTCCACGGGTGGGCCGACCCGAAGGAAATCCAGCGGCGCTACGACGCCATCAACGAGTTCGAGGCCCGGCAGACGGCAGTGGGCACCAGAGTCATCAAAGTCATGCTGAACATCAGCAATGATGAGCAGAGGGAGCGGCTGCTGGCGCGGCTGGACAAGCCGGAGAAGCACTGGAAATACAACACGGGGGACCTGAAGGAGCGCGCCTTCTGGGATGACTATGTGGCGGCGTATCAGGCTGCGTTCGATGCGACCAACACGGAACACGCCCCTTGGTACGTAGTGCCCGCGAACAAGAAGTGGTACGCCCGGATTGCGGTGCAGCAGTTGCTGCTCGAGGCGCTGATGGAGCTCAAGCTGGAGTGGCCCAAGGCTGAGTTCGACGTCGAGGCCGAGCGGCGTCTGGCCGAGAGGTCCTGAGCGGCGCCTGGCTGGTCCGCTTGCGCGGTGCCAGGCTGTCCTTGCGGGGCGTTAGCTGTCCTTGCGGGCAGCTGCGAGCCTCTTGCGGGCGCCCTCGAGCCACTCTTCACACCGCTTGGCCATTGCCTCGCCCCGCTCCCAAAGTGCCAGTGAGTCTTCGAGGCTGGTCCCGCCTGCTTCGAGCTTGGACACGACGCCCACCAGCTGTTCCCTGGCTTCTTCGTAGCTGAGGGACTCGATGTCTGACTGGCCGGCGGAAGCCGCCGCGCTGGAGGGGTCGGTGCCGATGGAGTGGTCTGTCATGTTGGTCTGGCCTGTCGTGTCGGTGGGGTGGGTTCCGTTGGTCTGGCTGGTGCCGCTGGTTGGGTCGCTCACGGGGCTCCTTGGAACGTGGGGTCAGGCATCGGCGCATCGGGTCCGCCGGTGGACTCGGCGCCGAACCGCCCGCCGGCAACACGGATGGAGAGCCCGGTTCCGCGGGGAGCCTGCGAAGGATGGCGCACCACAGTGCCGCCCGCGCCGGCGGAAACCTTGCTGCCGGATAGCTGGACCACGGCGTAGCCACGGTCCAGGGTCTGCTGCGGTGACAGGGACCGGACCTGCGCCTGCAGATGGACCAGCTGATCGGCCGCTCGGGTGACGGCTGCGGTGATGGCTGCGGTGGAACGGCGGGTGAGCCGGTCCACCTCCTCGGCGCGTGCGGTGACCATGCCTTCCGGAGCCGCGAGCACGGGGCGGGAGCGCACCGCCGCAAGGCGATCGGTTTCCCGGGCCACGAGCTGCGTGACAGAGCGGCGCAGCTGGGCTTCGGCCTGCCGGACCCTGGCGAGTTCCTCCGAGACTTCGGGGACAATCCGCTTGGCGGCATCCGTGGGGGTGGACGCCCGGAGATCCGCCACGTCGTCGAGGATGGGGCGGTCGGCCTCGTGGCCGATGGCGCTGACAACGGGTGTACGCGCCGCGGCCACGGCGCGGATGAGTTCCTCGCTGCTGAAGGGCAGAAGGTCCTCCAGCGCCCCGCCGCCCCGGGCGATGACGATGACGTCGACGTCGGCGCGGGCGTCGAGTTCCCGGAGTGCCCCGACCACCTGCGAGACTGCCGTGTTTCCCTGGACTGCGACTTCGCGGATCTCGAATTCGACCGCGGGCCAGCGCAGGGCGGCGTTGCGGAGGACATCCTTCTTGGCATCGGAGTCGCGCCCGGTGATGAGGCCGATCCGGTGGGGGAGCAGCGGCAGACGCTTTTTCCGCGACTCGGCAAAGAGGCCTTCGGCGGCGAGGGCATGCCGCAGGCGCTCGATCCGTGCGAGGAGGTCGCCGAGGCCCACGGGGCGGATGTCCTTGACTGACATGTTCAGTCGCCCGGTCTTCAGCCAGAATTCGGCCTTGAGGAGGGCCACCACCCTGCTGCCGCGTTCAAGCGGCGTTTCCTGGCGGTCCAGGACGTTGGACCAGATTGACGCGGGCAGCGAAATTTCGGCATCCACGTCCCTGAGGGTGAGGAATGCGCTGCTGCCGCGCCGGTTCAGCTCAATGACCTGTCCCTCGACCCAGGCTGCCGGTGCCCGCTCGATGTGGGTCTTCAGTTTCTGGGAGAGCAACTGCAGCGGCCAGGGGTTGTCCGGCGTCGTTTCTGCCGCGGTGGCAGGCACCGTGGTGGGCCCGGCGGCCGGCACGGTGGCATTTTCAGCCATGTGCAGCCCCGATGGCGGTGATTGCCTGTTGCATGTGGCGGTCCTTTGCCTTCGCGGTGGGTTAACCAACTCTATCCATAGCTCTACCACCGGGCGGCGACATTTTTGATCGGGAGGCGGCGCCCCTAGGATGGCAGTGTCCCAACGACAAGCCAGGAACCCGACCAGCTAGGAATCCCTTGCGCTCTTTTGTTGCGGCCTTGGCCGTCATCCTTGGTCTGCTGTTGTCCGCCGTTGCCGTTCCGGCCATCTGGGTTGACCGCAACATCGTGCAGGAGGATGGCTTTGTGGCCCTCGCGGCACCACTGGGCAAGGACCCGGCCTTTCAGAAGGGGCTGGCGACCGCCGCGGTGGGGAGCATCGATGCGGGGGCCACGCTCCCCGGTCCGGTGGCCCAACTGGTGCGTCCGGTGCTGGAATCGGCGGCCGCATCGCTCACCGGCTTGCCGGAGTACCCGGCCGCCTGGGAAGAAACGCTGCGAAAGAGCCACCGCCTCAACTTCGTTGACCCGGCAACGCTGCCGCCCGAAGCGGACTCCGCCACCACCCTGACCCTTGATGTGGCCCCCCTCGTTGCGCTGGCGACACAGCAGATCTCCGACAAGGTGGGCGTCCCGCTGGAGGCTCCGAAGCAGACGCTTATTAATATCGGACAGTCCAGCCAGCGCCAGCTGATCGAACGCGTTTCCGCGTACTCACCGGTCGGTTACAGCCTTGCCTTCGGTGCCGGTGTGGCGTTTTTGCTGGCGCTCGTGACGGCCCGGCGCCGCTGGAAAGTGCTGGCAGTGATCGGCCTGGGCGGGCTGGGACTGGCCGGACTGTGGACGTTGGCATCCGGCTGGGCTTCGGACGCTGTGACAAGTACTGCCAGCGGAAACGAGATGGCGGACCTCTTCAAACGGGAGTTCGTGGCGGCGGCAGCCGGAGGGTTTGCGTCCTGGATCCTGGCCACGTCGGTGGCCGGCGCAATTCTCCTGGCGGCGGGGCTGCTCATCCGGGTCATCGGGCGCTCTGCACGCCGGGTGTGAGCCAGCTCTAACCCGCCCGGGCCGAAGTCCGTCAACCGGTAGCATGGAGAAATGACCTCCTCAGCAGTTTCCCTTTCGATGCCAACAGTCCCGCGCAGGCGGCGTTCGCCGGAGGAAGTGCTGGCGGCGGCGCCGGTGGCCGGCCCCAAGAAAGTTCTGCTGGCGGCTCCCCGCGGATACTGCGCCGGCGTGGACCGCGCCGTCATCGCCGTCGAGAAGGCGCTGGAGCACTACGGCCCGCCCGTCTACGTCCGCAAGCAGATTGTCCACAACGTGCACGTGGTCAGTTCGCTCGAGGAGCAGGGGGCCATCTTCGTCGATGAAACCGATGAGGTCCCGGAAGGCGCCCTGGTCATCTTCTCCGCCCACGGAGTGTCTCCGGCCGTCGTCCAGTCCGCGGAGGACCGCGGACTGCGCACCATCGACGCCACATGCCCCTTGGTGACCAAAGTCCACAAGGAAGCAGTCCGCTTTGCGAAGGACGACTTCGACATCCTGCTGATCGGCCATGACGGCCACGAGGAAGTGGAAGGCACCGCCGGAGAAGCGCCGGAGCACATCCAGATCATCAATGGCCCGCATGAAGTGGACAAAGTGACTGTCCGGGACCCGGAGAAGGTCATCTGGCTTTCCCAGACCACCCTCAGCGTCGACGAAACCATGGAAACTGTCCGGCTCCTTAAGGAGCGTTTCCCCACGCTCCAGGACCCGCCCAGCGATGACATCTGCTACGCCACCACCAACCGGCAGGTTGCCATCAAGAAGATCTCCCCGCAGGCGGACCTGGTAATCGTGGTCGGCTCCGCGAACTCGTCCAATTCCGTGCGCCTGGTGGAAGTGGCGCTCGAATACGGCGCCAAGGCCTCCTACCGCGTGGATTTCGCCAACGAGGTGGACGAAGCCTGGTTTGAGGGCGTCGCCACGGTGGGAGTCACCTCGGGAGCGTCCGTTCCGGAAGTTCTCGTCAAGGATGTCCTCCGTCTGCTGTCCGACTACGGCTACGACGCCGTGGAGGAAGTTGTCACCGCGGAAGAGGACCTGCTTTTCTCCCTGCCGAAGGAACTTCGTGCCACGCTCAAGAAGGCCGGGGACGTCTCACGGGCGCTCGGTGGCAGGCGTTCAAACTAGGTCCTGCCCCTAGGCTGCGTCTTCTTCCGCCTCCGCCTCCGGTTCTCCGCCTTCCCTGCCCTGGACTGTGGTGCCCTGGACTGAGCTTCCCTGCACGGCGCCCAGCTGACCCGTTGCCTGGTCCCTGGACTGAAGCTCGGGCGCCGAAACGGACCGCGGGGTGACCTGGACGGCCGGCGGCGTGACCAGCCCGGCGGCGTCCAGGGCATTCAGCTTCCGGGCCGTGGGGAGGACCCGGGCCTCCAAGGTGCCGACCATCGAGTTGTAGCGGTCCACGGAGGATTTCAGGGACGACCCCAGCTTGCTGACGTTTTCGCCGAGAGTCCCCATGCGTTCGTACAGTTGCCGGGCGAGCTCGAACAGTTCGCGGGCGCTGTCTGTGAGGACGTCCTGGCGCCAGGTGAACGCAACGGACTTGAGCACCGCCAGCAGGGTGCCGGGGGAGGCAAGCACCACGTTCTTGGAGAGTGCATGGTCCAGCAGGGCGGGATCGGCGGAGAGCGCGGCGGCGAGGATGGACTCGGCGGGCAGGAAACAGATGACAAGCTCCGGTGAGTTTCCCGAGATGTCCCAGTACTTCTTGCTGCTGAGGGCATCCACGTGGGCTTTGAGGGCCTTTGCGTGTGCGGCCATGAGATCCTGCTGGGAGGACTGGCTCAGCCCCGGCCGGTCGCCGGCCGGCTGGCCGAGCTCCTGCGCCTGGAGGTATGCGGACAGCGGCACCTTGGCGTCCACGACGAGCTGCTTGTCACCCGGAAGCTGAACCACGAGGTCCGGACGGACCGAGGCCTCAGCCCCGGAACTGTGGAGCTGCTCGTGGAAATCGACGTGGCGGAGCATGCCGGCGGCCTCCACCACCCGGCGCAACTGGACTTCGCCCCACTGGCCGCGTGCGCTGTTGGAGCGGAGCGCCGATTCGAGGGCGTGCGTGGAGCGCATCAGCTGTTCGTCCGAGAGCCTGGCCTCCTGCAGCTGCTGTGCCAGCTGCCCGTACTGTTCCAGCCGGTCCCGCTCCAGCAGGGAGACCTGCTGCTGCACGGCAGTCAGCTTTTCCGCCACCGGTGCCAGGGCCCGCAGCACACTGCCGTCCTGCTGGCGGGACTCACCCAGCTCCCGGTTTTGTGCTGCTAGAAGTCTCCGCTCCGCGTCGGCGGCGGCGAACTGGGCGCTCACGTCAGACAGCCGCGCCGAAACGCCGTCGAAGTCGGCTTCCAGGGCGGCACTCCGGCGGCGCAAGGCCGTGTAAGCGAAGGCAGCGCCTGCCAAGGCGCCCAGCAACAGCATCAGTAGGGCAAGAATGACTGCAAAAGGTTCCATGCCTTCACTGTGGCATGCAGGTGTGACATTTTTGCCGAAGGCAACGGCACCGCAGCTACGCGCGGGCCGCCGGGCTTGCTGTCCGGAGCCCGTCACCGGTCGAGGCGACCCTCGGGCGGCCGCATGGTTCCGGACCGATTACCGGTAGAATCAATGTCCGTGGCTCTTACTATTGGCATCGTCGGACTGCCCAACGTCGGCAAATCAACTCTTTTCAACGCACTGACCCGCAATCAGGTGCTGGCAGCGAACTACCCGTTCGCCACCATCGAACCGAATGTCGGCGTCGTGAACCTGCCGGATCCCCGCCTGGCGAAGCTGGCGGAAATCTTTGGTTCCCAGCGGCTGCTGCCGGCCCCGGTGTCCTTCGTGGACATCGCCGGCATCGTGAAAGGTGCGTCGGAGGGTGAAGGCCTGGGCAACAAGTTCCTCGCCAACATCCGCGAGGCCGAGGCCATCGCGCAGGTTGTCCGCGTGTTCGATGACCCCGATGTCATTCACGTCGACGGCAAGGTGGATCCCCGCTCGGATATGGAGACCATCAACACCGAGCTGATCCTGGCCGACCTGCAGACCATCGAAAATGCGATTCCCCGGATCGAAAAAGAAGTCAAGATCAAGAAGCGGGAAGCCGCCGAGCTGGCGGCCATCAAGGCGGCCCAGGCTGTCCTGGAACGTGGCGACACTATTTTCGCCTCGGTCAAGAGCGACAAACTGGAGATGGAGCACCTCAAGGAGCTCAGCCTCCTGACCGCCAAGCCCTTCATCTACGTCTTCAACGCGGACGAAGGGATCCTCGGCAGCCCGGAAAAGCAGGAGGAGCTGCGTGCCCTCGTGGCACCGGCGGACTGCATCTTCCTCGACGCCAAGCTGGAATCCGACCTCGTGGAGCTGGATGAGGAAGAAGCCCGCGAGATGCTGGAGATGAACGGGCAGGACGAATCCGGACTGGACCAGCTCGCCCGCGTCGGGTTCCACACCCTCGGGCTGCAGACCTACCTGACGGCCGGTCCCAAGGAAACCCGCGCGTGGACCATCCACCAAGGCGACACGGCGCCGCAGGCCGCCGGCGTCATCCACTCCGATTTCCAGCGCGGATTCATCAAGGCCGAAGTCGTCTCCTTCGACGACCTCATCGCTGCCGGTTCCATGGCCGAGGCGAAGTCCCGCGGCAAGGTCCGCATCGAAGGCAAGGAATATGTGATGGCCGACGGCGACGTCGTCGAATTTAGATTCAATGTGTAACCGAGTTCCGCTTCAATGTGAGCAAGTAGTCGAGCGAATTGCCGGTTAGCCCCGACGGGCGACATCTTGGCTCAGAATATTAGGCCAGGTTTCGACATCTCCTGGGGTGCGGGCGAGCGTCAGCGTTGCTTGCGGGAGCAGTGCGGCAAGGGATTCTGCGGTTGACAGCGGGTGGCCCGGATCATCGACCCACGCCAAGATTGTCGTCGGTACGTCGATTCGCGCGACGGCCTCAGGAGCAGGCAGATCGCTGAGTGCCGCGCCTCGAAACAACGACGGCAATAGGGCGTCGGCGACGTCGGGCACCGTCTCCGGCGCACCAATTGTGGCCGGCGGCGGTGTTGCTCCGCGCGTGGTGGCGAGGAATGCCTCGACACCGTCAGATTCGATAAGCGCCGCGGCAACTCGGTAGTTTGCAGCCTGTGCAGGTCGGGTTTCCCACGCGGTGGGTGGCACCATAAGCGTGAGCCCAGTAAAGCGGTCTGGCTCGCGGGAAGCGGCGTGCAAGAGTGTGCCGGTACCCATGGAGGGACCAACTCCGTGGACACGTTCGCCTGGGAACCAGTGATCGAGCAGTCGCAGGAGGTCTTCGGCGAGGCTTTGCCATTGATAGTCCTCGGGGACCTTCCGCCCCGTCGACCGGCCATGGCCGCGTGCGTCGTACCGCAGCAGTCGGGTTCCACTAAGCCCTCGACCGAGGTCGAGGTTGAGCACCCGGTCGTGCGCGCGGCTTGAAGTAAGGCCATGCAGTTGCACAATTGGGTGTCCACCTTCGTCGCTCAAAGCAACCGCAAGCTCGGCTCCGGGAACCTCGAAAGTGGGCATCAGGCTCCTCGGTTCGTGACTGGCCGCGTCACCTCGAGCGGCCGCGTTGAGCATTCAGGCTATCTGGGGCGATAGGATACTGCCATGCGGCTGACCAACGTCACGCACCTGCGCCTACCGTTCGGACGACTTTGGGGCTACGACGTCAGTGTGTCTGCGCTCGACCGGCGTCTTCCAGTGTCCTTTGACCAGCGGCTCCATGTGGGGGCAGGTGACCGCCCCGGCTCCTGGATGGCATTGTCTTTTCGGCTGCCTACACCAACTCGTCGTGAGTCAATTGCCGATGCCTGGCTGGCTGTCGTCGCCCGTCATGGCACACTGCGAACGGCATTCGTTCCTGGTGTGGATGGTGATCCGGAGCTTCACGAAATTGATATTGGTCCGGGAACCTGGGTCGAGCATCAGGTATCTCCTGGTCAGGCCGTCAATGACGCGGTGCGGGACATTCTCGATGCCGCATGTTCGCCATACCAACAGCCCTCACACCGGCTGTGCGTATTGGAGACTGCTGCTGGACTCACCGTCGTGATTGCGGCCGACCACGCCCACGTCGATATGTGGTCGATGCTGGTGATCGCGCGCGACCTGCTGTCGGCGCTCGATGGTGGGAGGGCGGGCCGTGAACCATTGCCGGGGCCAGCGCCCGCATTTGTTGAACACACGCAAGCACTGCTAGATCGGAATGCGGCCCCGGACCACGTGCGTCACCGATGGGAAGACATCATCGGGGACAGCGGCGGCGTAATGCCCCGATTCCCACTGCCCCTGGGTGCGCCCCATCCGCAGCGCGAGCGTGTAGAAGTGCGCGATGTGTTCGATCTCGACGACGGTGCCGCATTTGCTGCGCAGGCCCGCAACGACGGTGTCTCGACGCTCGCACTCGCTGTGGTTGCGATGACTGCGGTGACCCGCGAGTTGGCGGGAACCCCGCTGCGAGCCGTTTTTCCCGTGCACAGCCGCTTCGACGACAACTGGCATGACTCAGTCGGCTGGTTCATTACTAATTCGGTACTTGAGTCGGCGGTCGCCGAGCCGCACGCTGCGGCGGCCGCGGTAAAAGAGGCTGTGCAGCTTGGCTCGTGGCCGCTCGCGGACGTGCTGGCTCCATGGTGCGGCATGCCCGTAGCTCCGGGTATGTTCGCGATCTCCTGGCTGGACCTGCGCAGACTGCCGGTGCGAATCGACTCCGTCGGACTCGACGCCCATTATGTGAGCGCGACAATGGACACCGACAGCGTCATGCTTTGGTTCATCCTGGACGAGTCCGGTTTGCACTTGAGATGCCGTTATCCCGACACCGTTGAGGCTCGAGCCAACGTCGGCGGATGGCTTGATCTGCTGGTCGCTCGTTTGCAGGCGGATGCGCGATCCTCGGTTCGAGGACTGCTGCGGGTGGCGGGCCGGACCTTCAGGCTGGAACGGGCGACTCGCGATGATGTTGAGGCCATCGCCGCGCTGCTGTCTGATGATCAGTTCGGTCCCGATCGTGAGTGCGTCGAGCTCGAACGATACGAGGCGGCCTACAACGTGGTTGTTCGCGATAGTTCCAACTATCTGGGGGTTGTCCGCAATGGTGCCGATCGCATCGTTGCCACGATGCAATTGACCGTCATTCCAGGTCTTTCCCGGGGTGGTTCTTCCCGACTACAGATCGAGGGACTGCGAGTTGCGGCCGCGGAACGTTCACATGGCTTGGGCACCGCGATGCTTGAGTGGGCACACAATTTTGGGCGTGCGCGTGGGGCGCAACTGGCACAGGTGACCACCGACGAAGCACGGGAACGGGCTCGAGCCTTCTACACCCGACTCGGATATCGGACTGCCCACGTCGGGCTGAAACGGAGCATATAGGCACCTTCTCTGCGCGTCGTTGGTGAGTTTCGAGTAACTACGGGTCCAGCCCTACGACTGACGGCAGCTTGTGGACCTCAGCTCAGCACGCGGGCGGTCACGCCGGGCAGTTCGTTGAACCGCGGCTCCTGATCGGTGGTGACGAGGATCGGCCCAGTGGCCCGGGCAGTGGCGGCGATGGTCTGATCGTGCCCCAGCTGAGTGATTGAGAATTAACACTCAAAAGCCCCGATCCCTTGGATCGGGGCTTTGTTGTGATTGGCTTGCATAGCTGTCAACGTTGCACAGGGCAAGGAATCCTTACGACAATTCCTCCGCGGTTCCGGGTAGGTTGCATCTCGGTAACAACCTTTACTGAGGGACAACTTTCGGACCGCGGGGGCGGGGTTGGGGTCTAGGCTACATCTCATGTGAGACACGCCACATGCTCACTGGGGGGATTTGGCGGTCTGGCCGGCGCCTACAGCGGCGGTCTTTTCCACACTAAAAGAAACAAGGAGGCGGAATGCGCTTCGGTCGTATTTCCAAAGCAGTGGGCGTTGCAGCTGTTGCTGCTCTTGCCCTCAGCGCCTGCGCGGGCAACACCGGGACAACCCCGACCAGCGCCGCAGCCGGTAAGCAGGGTGGCAACGCCACCGTTGTTGAAGTCAACGCTTTCTCGTCGTTCAACCAGGGATCTGCCGACGGAAACAGCGACATCAACGGCAACATCAGCTACATCACCCGCTCGGGCTTCTACTACGTGGACGACAAACTCAACATTGTCCACAACGACAAGTTCGGCAAATACGAAAAGGTCTCAGATGATCCGCTGACGGTCAAATACACCGTCAATGAAGGCGTGAAGTGGTCCGACGGCGAAGCTATCGACGCCGGCGACCTCCTCCTCTCCTGGGCGGCCAACTCCGGTTACTACGACGACGCTGACGCCGACGCGAAGACCGGCACCACGTACTTCACCACCGCCGCCGACACCAGCGGGCTCAACCTGACCGAGTTCCCGGAAATCGGCGACGACGGCCGGTCCATCACCCTGAAGTACGCCAAGCCCTTCGCTGACTGGGAAATCGCCTTTGACATGGACATGCCGGCACACGTCGTGGCCAAGAAGGGCGGCCTGGCAGACGAGAAGGCACTGATCGACCTCCTCAAGAAGACTCCGCGCGGCGACTCCAAGGCACCGAAGGTCAACGCCGAACTCAAGAAGGTTGCGGACTTCTGGAACTCCGGCTTCGACTCCAAGACGCTGCCGAGCGATCCGTCCCTGTACCTCTCGAGCGGGCCCTACATCGTCAAGAGCATCGAGCAGGATGCGTCCATGACCCTCGTTAAGAACAAGGACTACACCTGGGGTCCCGAGGCCCACCTGGATGAAATCACCATCCGCTACATCGGCTCAGCACCGGCAGCGGTCCAGGCGCTCAAGAACGGCGAGGCGGACATCATCGCCCCGCAGCCCTCGGCCGACACCCTGGAACAGCTCAAGGCACTGGAGAGCCAAGGCGTAACCACCGAGAGCTACGGCGAACTTGCCTACGACCACCTGGACCTGAACTTCTCCGGCCCCTTCAAGGACAAGAAAGTCCGTGAAGCGTTCATGAAGACGGTCCCGCGCCAGGACATCGTGGACAAGATCGTCAAGAAGCTCGATCCGAATTCCAAGCCGCTGGATTCCGAGCTCTTCCTGCCCTCGCAGGCCAAGTACGCCGACGCCGTCAAGAACAACGGTTCCGCGAACTACGCTTCCGTTGACATCGCCGGCGCCAAGGAACTCCTCGCCGGAGCAACTCCGGAAATCAAGATCATGTACAACAAGGACAACCCCAACCGGGTCGACGCCTTCTCCCTGATCCGCGAATCGGCTGCCAAAGCCGGCTTCAAGATCGTCGACGGCGGCCTGGGAGCGTCCGACTGGAGCGGCACCCTGGGTGACGGCAGCTACGATGCCACCATCTTCGGCTGGATCAACTCCGGTGTCGGCGTGTCCGGCGTTCCGCAGATCTTCAAGAGCACCGGCGGCAGCAACTTCAACGGGTTCAAGAGCGCCGAAGCGGACAAGCTCATGGACGAGTTGATCGTCACCACGGACAAGGGCAAGCAGGATGAACTGACCGCCCAGATCGACAAGCTCATCTGGGACGAAGCCTATGGCGTTCCCCTGTTCCAGACGGTCGGCGTTGCCGCTATCAGCGACCGCTTCACCGGCGTGAAGTCCAGCCCCGGCCAGCGCGGAGTCTGGTGGAATGTTTGGGACTGGCAGGTCAAGTAAGCCTCCGGGCCCAAGCCTGACGGGCTAGTGCAGGCGCCGGGACCACATGCACCACGGTCCCGGCGCTTTCTAGCGCCAAGGCGACCACCCGCACTGGCCGATTAACGGGTCCGTGCGCGGTGGAGAACCATGACGGCGAGCTGACCGGGCGGATCCCCGGTCACCAAATCAGAGGTACTCACCATGTTGACCTATATCGTCCGGCGGCTCGTCACCGCAGCGCTCATCCTCCTGGGCGCATCCTTCCTCGTGTATCTCCTGACAGCGGCGTCAGGGGATCCACTGGCTGAACTCCGTGCCAGCAACGCTCCCAACCGGGAGCAGCTGATGGAGGCCCGCTCAAACCTGCTGGACCTTGATACGCCCGCTCCCATCCGGTATTTCAAATGGCTCGCCGGCGCCTCGCAGTGCCTGATCCCGTTCGCCGGTACCTGTGACCTCGGCCGGAATACGGCGAACCAGCCCATCACCGATGCCCTGGGCCACGCCCTGATCCAGACGCTGACACTCGTGACGGCCGCCACAGTCCTCGCCATCCTCGTCGGCATCACGCTCGGGATCATCACGGCCCTCCGCCAGTACAGCACCCTGGACTACGGCGTGACCTTCATGGCCTTTCTGTTCTTCTCGCTGCCGATCTTCTGGGTGGCTGTTCTCCTCAAGGAATTCGGGGCCATCGGGTTTAACAATTTTCTTCGGAACCCTGAAATTCCGTTGCCCGCAGCGATAGGCATCGGTGCGGTGTTGGGTATTGTCGCCGCCATCGTCGCCGGTGGCGAGCCCAAACGGAGGGTACTGACCGGAGGCATCGTATTTGCGGTGGTCACCGCCGTCCTCATCTATTTCTCGGTCACGCTCTGGTTCAAGACGCCGGGCCTGGGGCCTGTGGTCATCGCCATCGCCGGCGTCGGACTCGCCTACGCCGTCACCCTCCTCACAGCTGGCCTCAAGAACCGCAAGGCGCTGCAGTCAGCACTCCTCGCCGTGGGCGCCGGCGTAGTTGCGTACTTCGCCATCCAGCCGCTGCTCAATCAGGCAACGTTCCTCATGATCGTCCTCCTCGCGGTCGCAACCGTTCTCGTCGGCGTGGCAATCGGTTACTTCGTGGGCGGCTACGACCGCGGTCAGTCCATGCGGGCGGCCGGAATGACGTCGTTCCTTGTGGCCTTCCTGATCCTCCTGGACCGCTTCATGCAGGCCTGGCCCACGTATTTCGATAACAGCAGGGTCCGGGGGCGGCCCATCGCAACCATTGGCGCCACCACCCCCAACATCGAAGGCGACTTCTGGGTCTTGAGCCTGGACTCGTTCACCCACCTCATCCTGCCCACCTCGGCGCTGATCCTCATTTCACTGGCCGGCTACACACGCTTCACGCGCGCTTCCATGCTGGAAATCATGAACATGGACTACATCCGGACCGCGAGGGCCAAGGGGCTGTCCGAACGGACCGTCGTCATGAGGCACGCGTTCCGCAACGCCCTCATTCCGATAGCCACGATCGTCGCCTTCGACATCGGGGCCCTGATTGGCGGTGCCGTCATTACGGAACGGGTTTTCTCCGTCCGCGGCATGGGGTTCCTGTTTTTCGACGGCATCGAACATGTCGACCCCAATCCCGTCATGGGCGTGTTCGTATGCGTGGCCATCACGGCCATGGCATTTAACCTGATCGCGGACCTTGCCTACTCCGCGCTTGATCCACGAGTAAGGGTGAAAGCATGAGCCAGCCGAGTCAGCAGGATGAAATCGTGGCCGAGCAGGCGAGCCTCAAGCATCAGCCCGCGGCGGGAATTGAACCACTCATCGAAGCCAAGGGCCTCAGCCAGGGACAAATTGTCCGTAAAAGGTTCCTCGGCCACTCGGGCGCCATCGTGGGACTCATTGTTTTCGCACTGATCCTCGTCGCGGCATTTACCTCGGTGGGCTACGCCGGCATTCCAGGCTGGTGGAAATACGACCACGAGGAAGTGTCTCCGCTCGTGAACGACGGCGTGCCTACAGCGTCGCTTTTTCCGCTGGCCTGGGGGGAACACCCGTTCGGCCAGGACAGGATCGGACGTGACCTGTTCGCGATGACCATGCGGGGCGCCCAGCAGTCAATCACCATCATGGTGGTCATCGGGCTCATCGCAGGACTCATCGGCGTGATCGTGGGAGCCCTGTCCGGCTACTTCCGGGGCTGGACGGAAGCGATCCTGATGCGGCTGACCGATGTCATCATCATCGTTCCCGCCCTGCTCCTTGCCGCGGTGATGGGGCAGATTGCGGGCAACAGGGATGACGGAAACTGGTTCTCGGCGTTCACCAGCAATAACGCTGTTCTGGCGCTGGGGATCTTCCTCGGCCTGGTCAGCTGGGTGGGCCTGGCGCGGCTCATGCGGGGAGAATTCCTGAGCCTGCGTGAACGTGAGTTTGTGGACGCCGCCAGGATTTCCGGGGCGAGCAACGCGAGGATCATCTTCAAGCACATCCTGCCCAACGCTGTCGGTGTCCTGATCGTCAACGTGACGTTGACGATGTCAGCCGCGATCCTGACCGAGACGGCCCTGAGCTATCTGGGCGTTGGAGTTAAGTCCCCGGACACGTCCCTTGGCCTGCTTATTTCGCAAAACCAGGAAGCGTTTTCCACCCGACCCTGGCTGTTCTGGTACCCGGGCGTCTTCATCGTGCTTATCTGCCTGAGCATCAACTTCATCGGAGACGGGCTGCGAGATGCTTTTGATCCACGCCAGAAGAAGTTCAACGCCAGGAAGGCCAAGGACACGGGCAGCCCGATGGCTCCCGACAAGACGCCGGTGGCGGCGACGGACGGAACCGCGGCGGACGGAACGGCCGCCGGCGGGACCAGGGGAGCCTGACATGCTGCCCGAGCGACGCCGGTCGCTATGCCAGGGCCACGCCCCAAAAGCTGAGTGCGAGCAGAAACAGGGTGACCGACAGTTCCGCCCAGCGGTACCTCACCGTAATCGGAGTGGTTTCGGCGTTTCCCGCGTCGAGTGCCCCGGATTCGACCAGCTCCTGCCAGCGGACGCGCACCAGTTGCGCGGCCTGGCCGGAGTCGGTGCTCTTCAGGTCGCCGGGGCGCACGGAGTTGCCCGGACCGTACGTGCTGCCAGCCAGTCCCTGGAGATCTTCGGGGCGGGCGTGGCGGCCGCCCCAGATGCCGGGCGCCGGCGCCGCCCAGGCGCCGTAGCTTCTTGCCGGAGTGACCAGGGTCAGCGCATAGCGCGTATCCACATTCACCAGGGCTTCCCACGGCACAACTATGGACCGGAAGGGATTTTCGAGGCTGACCCCGGCGTCGTGGACCACTACCGCCGGGCGCCAGAACAACAGCCAGCCCAGGTACGCGATAAGCAGCAGCGGACCCGCACCGATCAGGGCCCCGGCCCCTCCCGTTATGGCAATGCCGGCCAGGCCGACGCCTGCCACGAGCCAGGAAAGCCCGGCGAACCACTTGTTGGTGCGGGCTTTGAAAATTGCAGCGTTTTCGGCATGCGGCGCAGTGCTCATGCCCCCAATAATTCAGGATTCCCGGCCGCAGCACTAATCTCAGCTGCTCCGCTGGCCCGGGTGGAAGGAAAACCCCAACATGACTGACTACATCAGCCCAGAGCACGCCGGAGGCGCCGATTCCAGGCCGGATGAAAAAGGTGCGGTCGTGCTGGAAGTGCGCAACCTGAGCGTTGACTTCGGCGTGGACAAGAAGTGGGTGCCGGCCGCCGTCGGACTTAACTACGAAGTCCGCGCCGGCGAGGTGCTGGCCATCGTGGGGGAATCCGGGTCCGGCAAGAGCGCCAGTTCGATGGCGCTGCTGGGACTGCTGCCCAGCAACAGCCGGGTCTCCGGCAGCGTGAAGCTCTCCGGCAAGGAACTGCTCGGAGCGGACGCTGCCAACATCCGCAGCGTCCGCGGCAAGGACGTGGCCGTCATCTTCCAGGAGCCCATGACGGCGCTCAACCCGGTCTACACGGTGGGGGCGCAGATCGTGGAAACAGTGCGCCTGCACAACGAGGTGTCGCCCGACGAGGCCCGCGAACGCGCACTGCGCATGCTGGATTTGGTGGAGCTGCCGGATCCGGAGAAGGCCTTCAGGTCCTACCCCCACCAGCTTTCCGGCGGCCAGCGCCAGCGCGCGATGATTGCCCAGTCGCTCTCCTGCGACCCCAAACTGCTGATCGCCGACGAGCCCACCACAGCCCTGGACGTGACCGTGCAGGCGGAAATCCTTGACCTCATGAGGAACCTGCGGAACAAGCTCGACAGCGCCATCGTCCTGATTACCCACGACATGGGCGTCGTGGCCGACCTCGCGGACCGGATCGCCGTCATGCGCAGGGGCCTGATCGTGGAAACCGGCACGGCCGAGCAGATTTTCCACAACCCACAGCATCCCTACACCCAGGCGCTCCTTGCCGCCGTCCCGCATCTGGGCCAGGGCGGGGCGGACGCCGAGGCGGAGGTGGACGTGACGGCCGCCCTTGCCGCCGCCACGCACGCCGAGCTCGAGTCGGTGGACCACGACGAACTGCTCCGGCGTGAACGCGAGAACGCAGCGGCGCTGGCCGCTGCCGAGGCTGCGCGGCCCGTAGGCGAGCCGGTCCTCGAACTGACGGACGTTGCCATCGAGTACCCGAAACAGGGGCGCGTGCCGGCATTCCGGGCCGTTGAGGGTGCGAACCTGACCATCTACCCCGGTCAAGTGGTGGGGCTCGTGGGGGAGTCAGGCTCCGGCAAGACCACCATCGGTCGTGCAGCCGTGGGACTGTTGCCGGTCGCGGCCGGATCGATGCGCGTCGTGGGGCAGGACATTTCCGCGGCCAAGAAAAACGGAAAGCAGCTCCACCAGGTCCGGCGGCACATCGGAATGGTGTTCCAGGACCCCTCCTCGTCGCTGAATCCGCGCCTGCCCATCGGAGAAAGCATCGGCGAGCCCATGTACCTGGCCGGGGTGGCGAAGGGCGGTGACCTGCAGAAGCGGATTGAGGCCCTGCTGGACCAGGTGGAGCTGCCGCGTGATTACCGGAACAGGTATCCGCACGAGTTGTCCGGCGGGCAAAAGCAGCGCGTGGGCATTGCGCGGGCACTCTCACTCAAGCCCAAGCTGATGGTGGCCGATGAGCCCACGTCGGCGCTTGATGTGTCGGTGCAGGCCAAGGTGCTGGAGCTGTTCCAGAACCTCCAGCAGGAGCTCGGGTTCGCCTGCCTGTTCGTGACCCACGACCTCGCGGTGGTGGATGTCCTGGCGGACCACATCTGCGTCATGCAGCGCGGCCGCATCGTGGAGCAGGGAACCCGGGACCAGATCCTGCGGAACCCGCAGGAACCCTACACCCAGCGCCTCTTGGCCGCCGTACCGCTGCCGGACCCGGAAAAGCAGCGCGAACGCCGCGAACTCCGGGCGCAGCTGCTGGCCGCCGGCGGAGAGTAACCGGCGCCACCTTTCGGCGTATGGTACCAGCCAGTAACTTGTGACTTGAAATCCGCCCCGGCGAAGGATGGGACCCGGGTCACGGTTTGGCAACGGAGTACTACTATTTGGACTACTCGCGGGTAGGCTTCCTGCTTATGTAGCCCATCTTCCGAACCATCGAAGAGCCGCTGCGCACCCACAAAGTGGGGAACAGGGCCAGCCGGGAGAAGAAGGTCCGGGAACTGCTGGACCAGGTGGCGCTGCCGCAGTCCACAATGCAGCGGTACCCGAACGAGCTCTCCGGCGGCCAGCGCCAGCGTGTGGCCATTGCGCGCGCGCTTGCACTGGACCCGGAGGTGATCATCTGCGACGAGGCAGTTTCGGCGCTGGACGTGCTGGTCCAGGCGCAGGTGCTGAACCTGCTCGCGGACCTGCAGTCCAACCTCGGCCTCACCTACCTGTTCATCACCCACGACCTCGCCGTGGTCCGGCAGATCGCCGATCACGTCTGCGTCATGGAGAAGGGAAAACTGGTGGAAACCGGCTCAACGGATGACGTCTTCGACTCGCCGCAGCAGGACTACACCAAGGCGCTGCTCAATGCGATTCCCGGTGCCCAGCTGATGCTGCCACCGGAAGTTGCGACCGCGTAGTCCGCCAGACTGAAAGCAAAAGAGCCGGTGCCCACCGAAAGGCGGGCACCGGCTCTCTTGCTGTCCGGGTTTCTGTGCTGTCCGGGCTTCGCCCTATTCGAGCCCGAGGCCCAGCGCCGCGAGCCTGCTGCCCAGCAGCTTCCCCAGGGCGCGGTGACCGGAGTCGTTCATGTGGACCGCGTCCGCGAGCTTGTCCTCGAGGCCGTACCGCGTCAGCCAGTCGCCGACGCTGACAAACGGAATGCCGTGGTCCGCAGCCACCGTCCCCAGCAGGGCATCCACCTCGGTGCGCCGGCCGCCGCCGTGGTCAGCACCCTTGGCCAGTGTGCCCACCATGGCGAGCTTTGCACCCGGATACCTCTGCTTGATGGTTTTGATCAGGCGTTCAGCGTTCGCGACGATCTGTTCGTCACTTGCGCCTTGCTTGGCGTCATTTCCGCCGCCCTCGATGACCACCAGCGGGGGAAAGCCGTAGGGCAGGTGCCAGTCACCCCGCTGAAGGGCGTCGATGTAGTTGCCCGTCGTGCCGTAGGAGGCGACATATCCGGTGCCTCCCCTGCCGCAGAAGAACACTTCGTAGCCGATGCCGGCGAGGGCGCGGCGCGGCCAGCTACGGGCAGGTTCGGACTGCGAATCACCGATCAACAGGGCCGTGCGCCCGATGTTGTCCACGATCACCTCATCCCGCCCGTTGGCGGGATTCCGGTAGAGGGCGCCGTCGGGAAGGGTGGCTGGATCGGCCGCGGCGGCCAGGTCACCAGGCACCGAAGAGCCGGCAGCCACAGCCTCACCCGGAGCGGCGACCGGGGCTACGGCGGCAGCCTGGGAGGACGAGGCGCCGGCCACCGCGCCGGACGCGGGCTCCGGGGAAGTTCCGCAGCCGGCCAGCAACATGCTGGCGGCAATCATCGGGCCAATCAGGACGGCCCGCGTCGCGGCTTGTAGCATCCTGGGACTCCTGGCCTGTTCGAAAGTGTTCCAGCAATAGTGGTGCATCACTTCCGGAAAAGCCAGTGATTTTGCTCACATGACGCCCCTGCGGATTCACGATTCGGTAACGGGGCGGGGAGCGGCGTACTTACGGTTTTTAGGCCAATAAAAGGCAGAGCGTCTAGACTTGCAGTAGGAGCCCTGTGTTAAGGGTCTGATCTTCGTGCGTTCCGGTTGGAAATGTCGCGATACAACAGCTGACTTCACCACTGAATCGAGCAATAACGCATGTCTGAAACCACCACCAACACCGCGGTAGCCACTGCATCGCGCAGTGACCTGCGCAACGTCGCGATTGTGGCCCACGTTGACCACGGCAAGACCACCCTGGTCGACGCCATGCTCAGGCAGACCAACTCATTTGCCGCTCACAACCACCTCGAAGACCGGGTCATGGATTCCGGCGACCTTGAGCGTGAAAAGGGCATCACCATCCTCGCCAAAAACACCACGGTTGCCTACAACGGCCCGTCGTCCAACGGCGAAACCATCACCATCAACGTCATCGACACCCCCGGCCACGCCGACTTTGGCGGCGAGGTGGAGCGCGGCCTGTCCATGGTGGACGGCGTGGTACTCCTGGTTGACGCTTCCGAGGGCCCGCTGCCGCAGACCCGCTTCGTGCTCCGCAAGGCCCTCGCCGCACACCTGCCGGTCATCCTGCTGGTGAACAAGACGGACCGTCCCGACGCCCGCATCGAGGAAGTCGTCCACGAGTCCATGGACCTGCTCCTGGGCCTGGCCTCCGACCTCGCGGACGAAGTTCCGGACCTGGACCTGGACAAGATCCTCAACGTCCCCGTGGTCTATGCAGCCGCCAAGGTCGGCCGCGCATCCCTCGATCAGCCGGCCGACGGCACCGCTCCGGAAAACGAAGACCTGGAGCCGCTGTTCAAGGCGATCATCGAGCACGTCCCGGCTCCCACGTACAACCCGGGCGGTGTCCTGCAGGCGCACGTCACCAACCTGGACGCCTCCCCGTTCCTCGGCCGCCTCGCGCTGCTCCGTATCTACAACGGCACCCTGCGCAAGGGCCAGACCGTGGCCTGGGCCCGTGCCAACGGTGAGCTGAAGAACGTCAAGATCACCGAACTGCTGGCTACCAAGGCACTGGACCGCGTTCCCGCCGAGTCCGCCGGCCCGGGTGAAATTGTTGCGGTCGCCGGCATCGAGGAGATCACCATCGGTGAGACCCTGACCGACGCCGAGAACCCCCAGCCGCTACCACTGATCACCGTGGACGATCCCGCGATCTCCATGACCATCGGTATCAACACGTCCCCGCTTGCCGGCAAGGTCAAGGGCGCCAAGGTCACCGCCCGCCAGGTGAAGGACCGCCTGGACAAGGAACTGATCGGTAACGTCTCCATCAAGGTGCTCCCCACCGAGCGTCCTGACGCCTGGGAAGTTCAGGGCCGCGGCGAGCTCGCGCTGGCCATCCTCGTCGAGCAGATGCGCCGCGAAGGCTTCGAACTGACGGTCGGCAAGCCGCAGGTGGTCACCCGGACCATCGACGGTAAGATCCACGAGCCGATGGAACACATGACCATCGACGTGCCGGAAGAGTACCTCGGCGCGGTCACCCAGCTCATGGCTGCCCGCAAGGGCCGCATGACCAACATGGCGAACCACGGCACGGGCTGGTGCCGCATGGAGTTCATCGTCCCGGCCCGTGGCCTCATCGGCTTCCGCACCAAGTTCCTCACGGACACGCGCGGTGCGGGCATCGCGTCCTCCATCTCCGAGGGCTACGAGCCGTGGGCCGGCCCGATCGAGTATCGCACCAACGGTTCGATGATCGCTGACCGCGCCGGCGTTGTGACGCCGTTCGCCATGATCAACCTGCAGGAACGCGGCTCCTTCTTCGTGAAGCCCACCTCCGAGGTCTACGAGGGCATGATCGTGGGCGAGAACTCCCGCGCCGACGACATGGACGTCAACATCACCAAGGAAAAGAAGCTCACCAACATGCGTGCAGCTTCCTCCGACACCTTCGAGAACCTGACGCCGCCGCGCGACCTCACCCTCGAAGAGTCCCTCGAATTCGCCCGCGAAGACGAGTGCGTTGAGGTTACCCCGGAGTCCATCCGCATCCGCAAGTTGATCCTGGACACCAACGAGCGCGCCAAGGCCAACCGCGCCCGCGCCAAGGTCTGATCCCGGCGCGTTCCGGTCATCAACCTCGTGAACAATAGAGCTGCCGGCATGGCAGGCGGCATAGCCGCCGCCGTGCCGGCAGCTCTTTTTGTGGCCACCGCCGGAACGGCCCTGCACCGCCAGCAGTGGTTGCTGTCCGGCGTCATTCTTCCCTGGGGCGCGGTGGCGGCTCTGGTCCTGCTCGGCTCGGTCCAGCTGCTGCTCGGGGCGGCCTTCAGGTCCGTGATCCCGACGGCGGTCTGCGGGGTCCTCTGCTATGTCCTGGCCGGCTGGTGGTCGGCTATGGCGCCCGGAAAGCGGCTGATCGCCGGTGACCTCGCCGGAAACGTCTGGGTTTTCGGGATCGCCGGCGTCACAGTGCTCATGCTGGTGTGGGCCAGGCGGTACCGCCGCCGGGCCCGTAGGAAGGCTCTAGCTGCCGAAAGTGTCCCGGCCCCTGCCGGCGGGACGTCCTAGTCCGCCGTCGGATCCCGGTGGTGGGCAATCATGAGTGAGGTGGCCTCGCCGTCGTCGTCCGCGGGGAGCGCCCTGTATTCGTCGAGGACCGCCCGGAGCCTGCCCAGCATTTCCTCCCGCCGTGCGGCGTTGAACTTCACGCCGAGCCGCCAGACCTCAATGTCCTCCGGGGGAAGATCCCGGATTTCCTGCAGGAACGTCTCGATCAGGATGGGCGAAACGTTGACCACCGGCGTGCTCCAAGACTTGCGGCTGGCAATGTAGGGCACTTCGGTGGCCCCGCGCCGCCCCTTCCGGCGTTCCTCCGCGAGCAGGAACCCGGTCCGCACCAGCGTACGGACGTGGTGCAGGCTGGAGGCGGGATTGAGGTCCAGGAGTTCGGCGATTTCCTTGTTGGTGCGGGACTGGTGCAGGCACAGCCGGAGAATCCTGAGCCTCAGCGGAGAACTGAGCGCGCGGCCCTTAGCCACCAGGTCTGCGTCGTCGCTCTCCAGCGGTGTCATAGACGCAAGTGTAGCCAGCAATAAGTGATTGACATACATCAATCGCTGCCGGAAACTGTTGCCGTGATTGCCGACTCCACAGCAGCAGGTACAGCCGCCACGTCGCTGTGGCGGGACCGCAACTTCACGACTTTCTGGACCGGGCAGGCCGTGAGCCAGCTCGGCGCCCAGCTGGGACAGCTGGCCTTTCCGGTGCTGGCAGTTTCCGTGCTTCAGGCTTCCGAATTCGAGGTGGGCGTCCTGAACGCCGCCGGCCTGGCGGCGTTCCTTATTGTCGGACTTCCGGTCGGCGCGTGGGTGGACCGGTGGCTTAAGCGGCGAACCATGATCATCGCCGATCTGGCCCGGATGGCGGCCATGGCTGCTGTGACTTTGCTGTGGTGGGGCGGCATCCTGGAAATCTGGCACCTTTACGCCATTTCTGCCCTCGTGGGCACGGCCACGGTGTTCTTTGACGTCTCGTACCAGAGCTACGTGCCCGTCCTTGTGGGGTCCCCACATGTCACCGAGGCCAATTCCAAACTCGAATCCACCGCGCAGATAGCCAGGATTGGCGGACCCGCAGCGGGAGGGGCGCTCCTCACCGTTGTGTCGGCCCCGGTGCTGTTCCTGGGGGAGGCCGCCGGGTATCTCCTCTCGGCTCTCTTCCTCGCCCGGACCCGCGACAGCGAGGAACGCGCGACTCCGGCGGACAGGCGTCCGCTCGGCACCGAGATCAAGGAGGGCCTCGCGTTCGTTGTGAGGCACCCTTTGATCAGCCGCATCGCGGCCTGCACCGCGGGCATGAATTTCTGCGGCACACTGATCTTCACCCTCACGCCCGTGCTGGTACTGAGGGACCTCGGACTCGGACCCCAGGGCGTGGGATTGATCATGGCCGCCGGCGCAGCCGGTGGCCTCCTGGGCGCCGTGGCCGCGACGCGGCTGGCAGCCCGGATCGGCGAAGGCGCGGTGATACCGCTCTGCGCCGTGGCCAGTTCGGTGTTTCTGGTGCTCGTTCCGGCTGCCGCCGTCGTCGACCAGCCCGCTGTCTCGCTGGTGTTTCTGGTCATTTCCGAATTCGGCTTCGGCGTGCTCGTCTACAACATCATGCAGCTCACCATGCGCCAGCGGGTGTGTCCGCCCCGGCTGCTGGGCAGGATGAACGCATCCATCCGGTTCGCCGTCTGGGGCGTGATGCCGCTGGCGGCGCTGGCCTCCGGGTTCCTCGGCGAGCACATCGGCCTTGTTCCGGCCATCTCGATCGGCGCGGGGTGCAGCTTCCTCGCGGCCCTCCCGGTGCTGTTGTCGCCGCTGCGGGGAATGCGAAGGCTTCCGGACCAGGTGCTCGAAGCCTGATGGCTGTCAGCCCCCGGTGCGCGCCCTCCGCCGCGGCGGGGCCGGCGGCACCTGTTTGGCGGCCACCACCAGCTCCAGGGCAATGACGACGTCGGCACTCCGCGTCCGCACGGTGCACTCGCCTTCGCCGCACTCCAGGAGGTCTCCCAGCGCGTCCGTGAATCCGCCGTCGACCCTGTAACGCACCACCACACGGGTCCCGGACGGTGCGGCGGCCAGGAATTCCCGGGGCGAAGGCGTTGTCAGGCTCACGGGTTCATCGTATGACGCTTCCCCGAGTGTGACGCGCCGCTTCGTTCGCGGTGCGGGCCTGGGAGATAATAGGCTCGGAACCCGATAGTCCGGCAGCAGGCCGGAAGCAACAACCGGCCAGCCGCCGGAACCAACGTGGAGAGGCAAGGGACGTGACGTACGTAATCGCGCAGCCGTGTGTAGATGTCAAGGACAAGGCATGCATTGAGGAGTGCCCCGTCGATTGCATCTACGAAGGCGAGCGCTCCCTCTATATCCATCCCGATGAATGCGTCGACTGCGGTGCCTGCGAACCGGTCTGCCCGGTGGAAGCCATCTACTACGAGGACGACACCCCCGAAGAGTGGGCCGACTACTACAAGGCAAACGTGGAGTTCTTTGACGAGCTCGGTTCCCCGGGCGGTGCCGCGAAGGTGGGCAACACCCACACGGACCACCCGATGATTGCAGCACTGCCGCCGCAGAACCAAGACCACTGAGGCGGGCGCGTAGGTGACAACAGCTGTGCGTAGCTTCGGCCTGAGCCTTCCCGATTACCCGTGGGAGGCCATGGCGCCTTACCTCGCCAGAGCGGCGGAGCACCCGGGCGGAGCTGTCAACCTGTCCATCGGAACGCCCGTGGATCCCACGCCCGCGGTCATCCAGGAGGCACTCCGGGCTGCTGCGGACGCCCCCGGCTATCCCACGGTCCACGGCACTCCTGCGCTGCGGGAGGCAATCGCCGGATGGTTTGCACGCCGCCGTGGCGTTGAGGGGCTCGACCCCCGGGACGTCATGCCCACCGTCGGTTCCAAGGAGCTGGTGGCGTGGCTGCCGTTCCTGCTCGGCCTGAAGACCGGCGACGTCGTAGTCCGTCCCACGGTTGCGTACCCCACCTACGACATCGGCGCCACATTTTCCGGAGCCACCGCGGTGGCCGCGGACGACCTTGATGAACTGGACGCCGCCACCCGTGCAAAGGTCCGGCTGGTCTGGGTCAACTCCCCGGGCAACCCCACCGGCAGCGTCCGGGACGCTGCCTCCCTGAGGAAGATCGTGGACCAGGCCCGTGAAATCGGTGCCCTCGTGGCCTCGGACGAGTGCTATGCCGAACTTGGCTGGGGGGAGTGGGACGTGCAGCGCGGGGGAGAAGCTGTTCCGAGCATCCTTGATCCCCGGGTGGCAGGCGGCTCCCACGACGGTCTCCTCGCCGTCTATTCGCTGAGCAAGCAGTCGAACGTCGCAGGCTACCGGGCGGCATTCGTAGCGGGGGATTCAGCCATCATGGCCAACCTCGTCAACAGCCGCAAGCACGCAGGAATGATCGTCCCCTACCCAGTCCAGGAAGCCATGCGGGTGGCCCTGGGCGACGACGGGCACGTGCAGGCACAGAAGAACCTCTACCGCGGGCGCCGCGAGCGGATCCTGCCGGCCCTCGAAGGGTTCGGGCTGAAGATCCACGAGTCCTCGGCCGGCCTGTACCTGTGGTGCACCGCCGGCGAAGCAACCTGGGACACTGTCGCGCGCCTCGCGGAGCGGGGGATCGTCGTGGGACCGGGAGTGTTCTACGGCGACGCCGGCAACGGCTATGTGCGCGTGGCACTCACCGGATCCGATGAGCGCATCGACGCTGCGGTGGCCCGGCTGGCCGGGGCCGTGTAACAGCCGCCCCGTAACAATGGTGTGACACGCGCCACAAGTGGGGCGTTTTCGGGGCATTTCGGCACTACCGGATTAGTGCCACCTTGCCTAGGAGCTGTACTTTTTAACTGACTATCAATGGTGGCTTTCTACAAGAAGGTAGCCCGGCCGTTGGAATCCCTGTCCATGCAGGGTCCTCGGGCGGCTTCACCAGATGTTGGATCAAGCTTTCTACAGAGAGGCCCCGACGCCTCATGAGGAGACTCCATGACTGAGACCACCAGCGCAACCCTGCGCCATGCGGGCGGCGAACTCGAACTCCCGCGCATTAAGGTTGTAGAAGGAAACGAAGGCTATGACGTTTCCAAACTGCTGAAGCAGACAGGCGCCGTCGCCTTTGACCCCGGCTTCATGAACACCGCGGCCACCACTTCGGCGATCACCTACATCGACGGCGACGCCGGCATCCTGCGGTACCGGGGCTACCCGATCGAGCAGTTGGCGCAGCACTCCAGCTTCCTCGAAGTTTCCTACCTGCTCATCTACGGGAACCTGCCCACGCCCACCGAGCTGGATGCCTTCGACCAGCGGATCCGGCACCACACCCTGCTGCACGAAGAGCTCAAGGGCTTCTTCAGCGGCTTCCCGCGAGACGCCCACCCCATGCCGGTGCTGTCCTCGGCCGTGTCCGCCCTGTCGACCTTTTACCAGGATTCGCTGGACCCCTTCAACGCAGAGCAGGTGGAGGTCTCCACCATCCGCCTGATGGCCAAGATGCCGGTCATCGCCGCCTACGCGCACAAGAAGTCCATCGGTCAGCCCATGCTCTACCCGGACAACTCCCACAACCTCGTGGAGAACTTCCTGCGGCTGAGCTTCGGCCTGCCTGCCGAGCAGTACGAGATGGACCCGGTGATCGCCAAGGCACTGGACCTGCTGCTGATCCTGCATGCCGACCACGAGCAGAACTGCTCCACCTCCACGGTCCGGCTGGTCGGTTCCTCCAACGCCAACCTCTTCGCCTCCGTCTCCGCCGGCATCAACGCCCTCTTCGGCCCGGCCCACGGCGGCGCCAACGAGGCCGTCCTGAAGATGCTGCGCCAGATCCAGGCCGACGGCATCAAGCCGGAGGACTACATGGAGAAGGTCAAGAACAAGGAAGACGGCGTCCGCCTCATGGGCTTCGGGCACCGTGTCTACAAGAACTACGATCCGCGGGCCAAAATCATCAAGGCGACCGCGCACGAGGTCCTCAGCAAGCTCGGCGGCAACGACGAACTCCTGGACATCGCGATGCGCCTCGAAGAGAAGGCCCTGGGGGATGACTACTTCATCCAGCGCAAGCTCTACCCGAACGTGGACTTCTACACCGGCCTGATCTACAAGGCCATGGGCTTCCCGGAGAAGATGTTCACCGTACTGTTCGCAATCGGCCGCCTGCCGGGCTGGATCGCGCAGTGGCGTGAAATGATCAGCGATCCCAACACGAAGATCGGCCGCCCGCGGCAGCTCTACACAGGAGAGCCCGAGCGGCACTACCCGGCCCGCTAACTCCGAACGACGACGGCGGCCGCTCACCTTCCGAGGTGAGCGGCCGCCGTCGTACTTTTGTCATCGATTGCTCCGTACTTGCCCTTTTCCCCGCTCTAAAGGGCAGCTACGGAGCAATCGATGCTAGCCGTTGTAGCCGTGCGGGTTGTTTTTCTGCCAGCGCCAGTGGTCCTCGCACATCTCGTCGACGGTCTTGGTGGTGGACCAGGAGAGATCGGCAAGGGCCGAGGTCGCGTCCGCCCAGAAGGCGGGCAGGTCCCCGGCGCGGCGGCCCGTGACCTCGTACGGAAGCGGGTGGCCCACGGCTTTTTCGAAGGAGCGCAGGACCTCCAGCACGGAGGAGCCCTTGCCTGACCCGAGGTTCCAGCGGAACACGCCGTTGCGGCCGGCGATGTGGTCCAGCGCGGCGACATGGCCCTCGGCGAGGTCCACCACGTGGATGTAGTCGCGCAGGCACGTGCCGTCCTGGGTGTCGTAGTCGCCGCCGAACACCATGAGCTTCTCGCGCCGGCCGACGGCCACCTGGGCGATAAACGGGACGAGGTTGTTCGGAATGCCCTGCGGGTCTTCACCGATGCGGCCTGACGGGTGGGCGCCCACCGGGTTGAAGTAGCGCAGCAGTGCTATATGCCAGCGGTCGTCGGCGGCGCCGAGGTCGGACAGGATGTCCTCGATCTGCTCCTTGGTGCGGCCGTACGGGTTGTTCGCGCCGATTTCCATCTTCTCCACGTAGGGGACGGCATTGTGTTCGCCGTAGACGGTGGCGGAGGAACTGAAGACGATCGAGCGGACGCCGTGCCGGTCCATGGCCCTCATGAGGTTCAGGGTGCCGACAAGATTGTTGTGGTAGTACTTCAGCGGCTCGCGGACGGATTCGCCCACGGCCTTGAGGCCGGCAAAGTGGATGACGGCATCGATGCCGTGCCGGTCGAAAACGGCGTCGACGGCGGGCTCGTCCAGCAGGTCCACGTTGTGGAAGGCCGCTTCCTTCCCCGTGAGTTCGGCGACCCGGCGCAGGGACTCCTCGCTCGAGTTCACCAGGTTGTCGATGACAACCACCTCATGGCCGGCTTCCTGCAGGGACAATACGGTGTGCGAACCGATGTAACCGGTGCCGCCCGTGACCAGAATTTTCATGCTCCAACGTTATCCCAACCGCATCGGCGATTACCGACTGTGTCAGGCCCTGGCCGGGACGCCGGGGGCCGCGGCGGGCCTCCCCGGCGTCAGGGCACAAGCGTGCTAAAAACAGGGGTGCCCAAAATTGTGGATGCCGCGGCCCGGCGCCAGGAGATTGTTGACGCCGTCTGCCGGATCATCGCCACGGACGGGCTGGAACGGGCGTCCCTGCGCGAGGTGGCTGACGAGGCAGGCCTAGCCGTGGGCTCCGTGCGGCACTACTTCGCCAGCAGCGAGGAGCTGCTCGCCTTCAGCTTCTCGGCCGTGGTGGACCGCATCCTCGCGCGCCTTGCTGCTGCCCTTGCCGGAGTGTCCCGCACATCCGGCCCCGAGGAGCAGCACGAGGCCGTATTAACCCTGCTGAGCGAGTTCCTTCCGCTGGATGAAGAGCGCGCCCTGGACGCCTGTGCGTGGCTCGCCTTCAAGAATGCGGCGCGGATCAGGCCCTTCCTTGCCGCCGAGGCTGACCGGAGCCACCGGGCGGTGGCCGCCGTCGTCGGGCAGTTGATCACCCGCCTTCTGGCGGGGGACGATGTGGCAGGGAATGATCTGGCAGAGGATGCTCGGACAGGGAACACCCTGACGGCGGACGACGGCGGGGAGCATCTGGTCACCGAGGCGGAGCGCCTCCTTGCCACCCTGGACGGGCTGACGATGCACGCGCTCCTGCAACCGGCGTGGCTGACCCGGGAAATGTGCCGGGATGTGCTCGAATCGCATCTGGCGGGGCTTCGCAGGACCGCCGGCGCCAGCCATTAACCTCCCCGGGCTGGGGGAATAGACTGAAAGCCGGAGAGCGGGTTGCCGGTAAGCGGGGGCGGAGATCAAGATGCCAAGGAGGCATGCGGATGCAGCACACAGGCGGTCCAGGCTGGCGAATCACGATGGACACGTCAGGGCCCATGCTCATTGCCCTTTACATACGTGACGTCTCAGGCTTGGACGGTGCAGGCTTTCCGGCCCTTTCCCATGCCGCGCCCAAAGTCCGGCACGCCGATCACTCCCACCTGACCGCGGAGGTGGGTGGCATCAGCGCGCTCAAGACCGAGTGGGAAGCCTGGTGGGAGCAGCTCCTGAAGGCACATCCGCAGATGTCCCCGGAGATGTCGCCGCCGGGCTTCAGGTCCTTCGCCAATTCCCCTGCGCTCCGTCGGGTCCTGCAGGCGCACTTCGGGGCCGCCCTGACGTGGGCCCGGGAGCGCCGGACGGAATACGCGGAGCTGGAAGCCGAACGCGTGGCCGGGGGGTCCACGCACCTGCTGGAGGACATCGTGGAGGACCGGCTACTAGAGGTCGGCCGGAATTCCCGGGACTTCGCGCTGACCATCATCGAGCTCCCGCTTGATGAGCAGCGCGCCTGGTACCTGGAGCCGGACAAGATCATCATGAGCCACTATCTGCTGTCCCAGCCGGAGGTGTTCCGCAGCTACGTGCAGCCGGTAGTGGAAATGCTCGTCTAGGCCGGGGCTTCGGCAAAGGTGATGACCACCTTGCCGTCGGAGGCGTCCGAGTTCTGCCACCCGTTCCGGGCCTGCCGGTCCCAGCTCTGACCGTCCACCTGAACCCGGGTCACAGCGAACTCCTTCGCGTTGGCCACCGCCCAGTGCGCCAGCGACCATGCCAGATTATCCGCAGCCTCCAGTTCGAGGGTCCGGCCGGACGCCGTGGCGGGAATGCCCCCGTATGCTGACTCCGCCTCGGCGAGCAGGGCCCCGGGGTCACCGGCGGCGTCGGGAGCGCGGAGCGTGCAGTCAAGGGCACCGTGGGTCTGGCCGCTCAACACCGAGGCGAAGGAGCGGCCCATGGCCTCGTGCTGGGCGTAGGCGCGCGGGTACGCCGAACGCTGGACCCGTTGCGCGGCTTCGGTGATCTCAAGCGTGACGTAACCGGGCACCTCCACGAGGGCGTCGTAAAACGCATTCGTGGCGTGGTTCGGATCCATCACCTGTTCCTGCGTGCCCCAGCCTTGCGACGGGCGCTGCTGGAACAGGCCCCTGGAGTCCGGTCCCGCCAGATCGCCGTGGCCGATGTTCCTCAGCTTGGACTCCTGCATGGCCGTGGCCAGGGCGATGCTCGCCGCGCGCGGCGGCAGCCCGCGGCGCACCGACACGGCGGTGATCAGGGCCGCGTTGGCCGCCTGGTCCGTGGCCAGTTCCGCACGCTGCGTACCGACGACGGCGGTGCATCCTTCCGTGACCAGCTGCTCCGAGCGCTGCAGCAGCACCGTCGCAGTGTAGATACCGCCGGCGACGAGTACGAGGGAGAGGACCACAACGATCGCTCCGCGCAGCTTACGTCTGCGTGTCACGTACTTACTCCCTCAGGCCTTCGTCAGGTCGGTAGATGCCGGTGCCGGCTGCACCCGGACGGTCAGTTGGCGTGCAGGGCGACGTTCAGCTCCACGGTCTGGCCCTGGCGCGGCAGGACTTCCACTTCACCGGTGCTGGAGTTGCGGCGGAAGAGCAGGTTGGGCACGCCGGAGAGCTCCACGGCCTTAACGATCTTGGAGGTGTCTTCGCCGTCGGCGTCTTTTGGACCGACCACGCGGACCCGGGTGCCGGCGGTGACGTAGAGTCCGGCCTCCACCACGGAGTCGTCGCCGATGCTGATGCCGACGCCGGAGTTTGCGCCCAGCAGCACCCGCTGGCCCAAAGCAATCTTTTCCTTGCCTCCGCCGGAAAGGGTGCCCATGATTGAGGCGCCGCCGCCGACGTCGGTGCCGTCGCCCGCCACAACACCGGCCGAGATGCGGCCTTCCACCATGGAGGTGCCCAGCGTGCCGGCGTTGAAGTTGACGAAGCCCTCATGCATGACCGTGGTGCCTTCGGCGAGGTGGGCACCGAGGCGTACGCGGTCGGCGTCGGCGATGCGGACGCCCGCCGGGACAACGTAGTCAACCATGCGGGGGAACTTGTCGACACCGTAGACAGTCACTGCCCCGCGCTTGCGGAGCTTGGCGCGCGTCAGCTCGAAACCGTCCACGGCGCAGGGGCCGAAGTTGGTCCAGACGACGTTCGGGAGCTTGCCGAAGATGCCGTCGAGGTTGATGGTGTTGGGCTTGACGAGGCGGTGCGACAGGAGGTGGAGGCGGAGGTAGGCATCGGCGGTGTCGGCCGGTGCTTCGTCCAGATTGATCTGCACGAACACGACCTTCTGCTCGGTGCCGCGGTCCGCATCTGATCCGTCTGCGGCGATCGCGGCCAGGGATTCGTCGGCGTTTTCGATGGCGCGGAGGTTTTCGGCGGCCACGCCGAGGGCCGGGGCCGGGAACCAGACATCCAGCACCGTGGCATCACCGTTCCGGGTGGCGATGGTGGCCACCCCGAATCCATAGGCCGACCGGGAATCGTCGGACAGCGTCTGGGCAGCGGGCACGGCAGAAGAAGCGGTTTCAGTCATGGCCCCAGTGTATCGAGACGACGTGCAAGCACTGAAACCTGCCGCCTCCCGACCGGGTCGCAATTGACGCCGGGAACGGCGTCAGCTGTGCCTTAGCCGGGAGCGTGCGGCGATAGAGTTGGAGGGTGATTGCCGAAACTGCCCCCTTAACCCTTGATCTGCGCCAGGATGTGGCCCTGCTGACGGCTGCCCTCATCGACATCGACAGCGTGTCGGGCAACGAAAGCGCGCTTGCCGACGCAGTGGAGTCGGCGCTCCGCCAGCTTCCCGGCCTCAAGCTGGTCCGGGACGGGGACGCGATCATCGCCCGCACGGACCTCGGCCGGGCGGAGCGCGTGATCCTGGCGGGCCACCTTGACACGGTGCCCCTGCCCGTGACGGAAGGATCGCTGGGAACGGTTCCGTCCAGCTGGCCCTCAGGCATTCCCGGCGAGGGAGTCCTTTACGGCCGCGGCGCCACCGACATGAAAGGCGGCGTGGCGGTGCAGCTCGCACTCGCCGCGTCCATGTTCGACGGCGGCGCGGAGCCGTCCAAGGACGTCACGTTCGTCTTCTACGACCACGAGGAAGTGGAGGCCGTCAAGAGCGGCCTGGGCCGGCTGGTCCGCAACCACGGGCACCTGCTGGAGGGCGACTTCGCCATCCTGCTGGAACCGACCGACGGCACCGTCGAAGGAGGCTGCAACGGAACCATGCGGCTTGAAGCCACCACGGCGGGGGAAGCCGCCCATTCGGCTCGTGCCTGGATGGGCCGCAACGCCATCCACGCCGCGGCTCCCATCCTGGAACGGCTCGCAGCGTACCGCCCGCAGACCATCAACGTGGACGGCCTGGACTACCGCGAAAGCCTGAACGCCGTGAAGATCCACGGCGGCACCGCCGGCAACGTCATTCCCGACCGCTGCGTGGTGGAGATCAACTACCGCTTCGCGCCGGACAAGTCGCCCGACCAGGCGGAGGCCCACGTGCGGCAGCTGCTCGAAGGATTCGACGTGGTCCGCACGGACAGCGCCGCCGGCGCGCGGCCCGGACTGCACCACCCCGCCGCCGCGTCCTTCGTGGCCGCAGTGGGAGCCGAGCCCAAACCAAAATACGGCTGGACCGACGTCGCGCGTTTCAGCGAGCTCGGCATCCCGGCAGTGAACTTCGGGCCGGGTGATGCGCTGTTGGCGCACAAGGACAACGAACACGTGGCGGCCGAGGCCGTCCGGGCCTGCCTCCGCGCACTTCAGGCCTGGCTTTCCTGATCCGCTGTTTCGCCTGAAAGACTGACCAGTCGCAATGCAGAAGGTCCGCAACCAATCGGTTGCGGACCTTCTGCATTGCCCCCGCGGACTTAGTTCGCGGGTCTACTTCGTACGTCTACTTCACCACGGTGGAGACGCCGGCCGTGGGGGCCTTCGCCACGCCGCCGGCAGCCTTCTTTGAACCACGGCGCTCGATCCAGATGGCGAGGCGGGACACCGCCAGGTTGATGGCGATGTAAATTGCCGCCGCGACGAAGAACACCGGGAACAGGAACTGCGGGCCGAGGAAGTCCGCCATCACCTGTACGGCGCGCAGCAGCTCTCCGTAGGCCACGATGTAACCCAGCGACGTGTCCTTCAGCAGGACCACGAGCTGAGCCACCAGGGAGGGCAGCATACGCCTGATGGCCTGCGGCAGTTCAACGCTGAGCCGGGACTGGAAGCTGGTCAGGCCGATCGCCAGGCCGGCTTCGCGCTGGCCTTTGGGCAGGGACTGGATGCCTGCGCGGATGATTTCGGCGAAGATGGCCGAGTTGTAGAGGACCAGGCCGGCAACGACTGCAACGAACGAGCTCGTGGCGAACACGAGCAGCACGAACAGCATCATCAGGACCACGGGCATGCCGCGCAGGAATTCCAGCACGATTCTGGTGGGAACCCTGATCCAGGCGATATCCGAAATGCGCATGAGGCACAGGAGCAGGCCCAGCGGGAAAGCGATGACAGCTGCGATGGCGGCGGCACTCAACGTGGCGCTCATGCCGCTAAAGAGCAGCGACCAGACGTCCGCCTGCCCGAAGATCGCCCACCGCTGTGCTTGGAAGATTCCCTGCTGGGCGAGCGTGACAATGGCAAGCGCGAGCAGGCCGCCGATGACGACGACGCCGACGATCGAGCCGATCAGGGAGATTCTGCGGGCTTTGGGGCCCGGGACGTCGTAGAGAACAGAAGTCATCGGGCGATCGCCACCTTTCGTTCGACCTGGTGAGCGACGTAGCCCAGCGGCACGGTGATCAGGAGATAGAAGAATGCCACGCCCACGAGAACCCACATGACGGCGTCACCGTGGTCGTTAGCCAGCTGCTTTCCGTAGCCGAACAGCTCCAGGACGAAGAAGGCGCCGGCCACGGAGGAGTTCTTCACAAGGGCGATCAGGATGTTGATCAACGGCGGAACCACCGTGCGCAGGGCCTGCGGCAGGATGATCAGGGACAGCACCTGGCCGAACGTCATGCCGATGCTGCGCGCGGCCTCGGCCTGGCCCAAGGGGACGCTGTTGACGCCCGAGCGGACTGCTTCGGCGATGAAGGCAGCCGTATAAGCGCTCAGCGCGATGATGGCGGCGACCTCGAACTGCTGGAAGGTCACGCCCAGCCGGGGCAAGACGACTGCCGCAAAAAAGAAGGCGATGGTCAGCGGGGTGTTACGCACCACCTCCACGTAGGCCATGCTGAATCCGCGGAGGGCCGCCACGGGTGAAACGCGGGCGGCGGCCAGGAGTGTGCCCACTACAAGGGCAATGATGCCGGACACGACGGCCAGGAACAGGGTTCTGAGAAAGCCGTCCCAGTACTGCGGGAGGCTTTCAATGATGACGTCCATAGGGTCCTTCAGCTGCGTTCGTGGGAAATGATCGGAAAACGGAAGCGGCGGTTACCGGGGCCGTGGAATGCACAGCCGCAGGTAACCGCCACACCGGTTTAGTAGCGGTCGATCGCCGGGAGCTCCGGTGCCGTCTTGATGACAGCGCCGGCCGTGGCTTCCCAGGCCTTCTTGTAGGAGCCGTCCTTGGCGAAGCCTTCCAGCTGGTCGTTGATCCAGTTGCGGAATTCGGTGTCGTCCTTCTTCACTCCGATGCCGTAGGGCTCCTTCGTGAACGTCTCCTCGGAGGCCAGCTTGAAGGCGTCCGGTTCCTTGTTGACGAAGCCGGCCAGGATCACGTTGTCGGTGGTGATTGCTTCAACCTGCTTGTTCCGCAGCGGCTCAAGGCAGGCCGAGTAGGTGGCCGCCGGCACCAGGACCGCGCCGTACTTCTCCACGATGGTGGAGGCGGGAGTCGACCCGGTCACGGAGCAGACGTTCTTGCCCTTGACGTCCTCGGGCTTGGTGATGGACGTGTTGTCCTTGTTCACCATGAGCGCCTGGCCTGCCTCGTAGTACGGGCCGGCAAAGGCCACTTCGGTCTTGCGCTTGTCGTTGATGGTGTAGGTGGCGACGATCAGGTCCACCTTGCCCTGCTTGATGAACTGCTCGCGGTTGGCGGAGACGGTTTCGACCCATTCGATCTTGTCAGCGGCGATTCCCAGCTTGGCTGCGATCAGCTTCCCGATTTCCACGTCAAAGCCCACCGGCTTGCCGTCAAGGCCCTTCTGGCCGAACAGGGGCTGGTCAAACTTGGTGCCGATGGTCACCTTGCCGGCAGAAGAGAGCTTTTCCATCGTGGAGCCAGCGGCGAAGCTCGGCTTTTCAACGGGGGAGGGGCTGGTGCCAGTGCCGGCGCCGCCGCCGCCGCAAGCGCTCAGCGTCAGGGCAAGGGCTGCGGATGCTGCTACCAGAAGGGATTTCCTTCGGGTCAAAAATGCCTTCATGACATTCCTTTCATTGGGCGGCCGTCCTGGACGGCCTGGGGTGCGGACTGGGGAGTCGTCAGTGCGTGAGGAGCTTGGAGAGGAAGTCTTTGGCGCGGCTGCTCTGGGGATTGGTGAAGAACTGCTCCGGCGTGGCGTCCTCCACGATCTGGCCGTCCGCCATGAAAACCACGCGGTCCGCGGCCTTGCGGGCGAAGCCCATCTCGTGGGTGACCACGATCATGGTCATGCCTTCCTTGGCCAGCTGGATCATGACGTCCAGGACTTCGCTGATCATCTCCGGGTCCAGCGCCGAGGTGGGCTCGTCGAAAAGCATGACCTTGGGCTTCATGGCCAGGGCGCGTGCGATGGCCACGCGCTGCTGCTGACCGCCGGAGAGCTGGGCCGGCAGTTTGGGTGCCTGGTGGCCGACTCCGACGCGCTCCAGCAGGGCCATGGCCTCCTTGTCAGCCTCCGCCTTGGACATTCCCTTTACCTTGATGGGGCCGAGGGTCACGTTTTCCAGGATGGTCTTGTGCGCGAAAAGGTTGAATGACTGGAAAACCATTCCGACGTCGGCACGGAGGTGTGCGAGCTCCTTGCCTTCTTCGGGAAGCTTCTTGCCGTCAATGGCGATATCGCCGTCATCAATGGTCTCGAGGCGGTTGATGGCCCTGCACAGAGTGGACTTACCCGAGCCTGACGGCCCGATGACCACAACGACCTCGCCCTTGCGGACTTGGAAGTTGATGTCCTTCAGAACGTGCAGCTGGCCGTAGTGCTTATTGACGGCATTCAGGGAGACGAGGGCATCGCCGGGCACTTGAGTAGTCATGACTACGAATCTAGCGAACATTTGTCATATATGACCGCAATCACTCCAACTTCCTGCGGATCGTAATTCAAGAGATACCTGCTGGTCAGCAGGTTAGCCTTAGGTGATGAGCATCAACGCAGATCCGTCAAAATCCGTTCAGCCCCGCCGCAAGGGGCCCCTTGAGCTCCGCCGCAAGCAGGCTGCGGTTGAGATGTCGGACCAGCGGCTGCTCGACACCAAAGGCCCCGGGCATTTCATCCACACGGACCCGTGGAGGGTGATGCGGATCCAGAGCGAGTTCGTGGAAGGCTTCGGGGCGCTGTCGGACCTGGGCCAGGCCGTCAGCGTGTTCGGTTCGGCGCGCACCAAGCCGGGCAGCCCGTTCTACGAGATGGGTGTTGAGGTGGGACGCAAACTGGCGGAAGCCGGCGTGGCGGTCATCACCGGAGGCGGCCCGGGATCGATGGAGGCAGCCAACCGCGGAGCCGTGGAAGGCAACGGCGTGTCCGTCGGCCTTGGCATCGAGCTGCCGTTCGAGCAGGGGCTGAACCAGTGGGTGGACCTGGGGATCAATTTCCGGTACTTCTTCGCCCGTAAGACCATGTTCGTGAAGTATGCGCAGGGCTTCATTGTCCTGCCCGGAGGACTCGGCACCCTCGACGAGCTCTTCGAGGCCATGGTCCTGGTCCAGACGCAGAAGGTGACTTCATTCCCGATCGTCCTCCTGGGCAAGGACTTCTGGGGTCCGATGATGGAGTGGATCAAGGGGACACTGGTTGCCGAGGGCATGGTGTCCGAGAAGGACATGGACCTGGTCCAGCTGGTGGACGATCCGGAAGAGGCCGTCAACCTGGTCCTGCACGGCCACGTCCGCCCGCCGTCTACCAACGGGGACCAGCGGCCTGAGTAGCAGCGGCACCGGCGTCTGGCACGATGGGTGATGTGAGTTTCTTCCTCGTTTTCCTTGCCATCGTGCTGATTGGCGCAACCGCCCTGATCGGGACCGACATCGGGGCAGGCCTCATGCGGAAAAGGCGCTCCCGAAACGAGCTGATCGACGACGGTTTCGATGAACCGGTGGCGTCGCTGCCCCCGGTCCTGCTGCCCGCCGATGCCAAACCCGCCGACGTCGACCATGTCCGGTTTTCGCTGGGCCTTCGCGGCTACCGGATGGACCAGGTGGACGAGGTGCTCGATGACCTCCGCGACCAGCTCGCTTCCAAAGACGACCAGCTCGCGGCCAAGGACGCCGAGATCGCGTCCAGGGACGCCGAGCTCGGGCGGCTCCGGGAGCAGCTCCGGACCAATGTCCTGAGCGCTTCGTCCGAGGACCTGCCTTGAACGGTCATGCCCCCGGTCCCGGCTCTGCTTCAGGGTCTGCTCCCCGCAGGTCCGAGGCACCGTTCCGGGACCTTCGGCCGGCTCCGGCCGGCGTCATAACCGGCGCGCTGGGTGCGGTCTCGTCGTCGCTTGCCGCGAGGGCGGGCCGCTGGCCGTGGTGGGTCCAGGCGGCGGCGATCTATGTATGTGCCCGGCTGCTCAGCGCCTGCATCTTCATGTCCGCGGCGCTGCACCAAGGCGTGAACCCCTGGTTCCCGGCCAAGCCCGACTACTGGAACTTCATCAACATCTGGGACGCCCGCTGGTACGGCGAGGCCATTGCCGGAGGGTACCCGTCACAGTTGCCGGCGGATGATGCCGGGAACATCCAGGAAAACACCTGGGCCTTCTATCCGTTGTTCCCCGCACTGGGGCGGATGCTGTCGGGCGTTTCGGGGATGAGCCCGGCCGCCGCCCTAACGCTCATCGCGATGCTCGCAGGCCTCGCCGCATCGCTGGTGATCTATGCGCTGTTCCGGCACAGGGCCGCGCACGGGACGGCTCTCTGGGGCGTGGCGTTCGTTGCGACCTTTCCGGTGTCTCCGGTGCTGCAGGTTCCATATGCGGAGTCCCTGAACATCCTTCTGCTTGCCTCAGCCCTGCTGCTGGTGGTGCGGCGGCAATATCTGTGGGCCATTCCCGTGGTTGCGGCAATGTGCCTCTCCCGGCCCACGGGCGTGCCGTTCGCCGCGATGGCCGGGATCCTGTTCCTTTACCGCGCGGCGGAGGCGTGGCGGCACAGCCGGAACAAGGCAGCTGAAGCTGCCGAGGGCGCCGCAGTCCCGGAAAGGCCGCAGCGGTTCCACAGCCGCACGGAGCTGTGGTCGCTCGCGGCGCTGACCGCGGCGAGCGGAGCAGCCGCACTGCTGTGGCCTACCATCGCGTGGGCAACAACGGGGGACATCGAGGCGTACACCAAGACCGAAACGGTCTGGCGCGGGCACGACCTGGTGCCGTTCAAGCCCTGGTTCGACACCGGCGTGCTGCTCTTCGGCCCCGTTCTGGGCATCGTGGCGCCGTTCGTCTTCGTGGCCATATTCGCCCTGCTCATGATGTCCCGTCCGGTGCTGCGGCTGGGAACGGAACTCAGGCTCTGGTGCGTGTGCTACATGGGGTATCTCGTGGTGTTCCTGCATCCGCAGACCAGCACGTTCCGCATGCTGCTCCCGCTGTTTCCGCTGGCTTTGGCCGCCGCGCTGGTGTCGCGGTCGCGGGCCTATCGGGGCGCGGTGGTCACCATGTTCGTCCTGCTGCAGATCGTGTGGGTCGTGTGGCTCTGGGCTTGGGCCCAACTCCCCGGAGGAGGGGACTATCCGCCCTGATCGCTGCGGAGACACGCCGTGCGGCGACGCGGGGAATCTGCAGTCGCACGGAATGTCCATCGATTAGCTACAGACGGGTAATTACAGGATAATAGAGGATAAGCAAGGACAAGAAGCATACGAATTGTTCAGCCATGGCGGCTGCCGAACCGGCCGCCATAGCGGCTTGTTTGACCATGCGGACTCAGCCCGGCCGGGCTGCTCAGTCCTGGGACTACTGGAGGGGATATTCCTCATGGCGGCTATGAAACCACGCACCGGCGACGGCCCTATGGAAGTAACCAAGGAGGGCCGCAGCCTCATCATGCGTGTGCCGCTCGAAGGCGGAGGGCGGCTCGTGGTTGAACTCAATGCCGCCGAGGCGGCCAACCTCAAGGAATGCCTCGTCGGCGTCACCGAATAACGTGCCGGGCAGGGTCCGCAGCCAGCAGGCTGCGGACCCTGCCTTTACTTCTTAACCGCTACCAGCAGCCCGTCTCCGGTGGGCAGCATCGCGGAGGACAGCCGGTCGTCGTCGCGCACGGACTTGCCAACCTGACGCAGCACAACGGTGGTCGCGTCGCGCGCCGTGGGGTTGGATACGCGGTCCTTGTCCAGGGCGTCGTTGACGATCAGGAGGCCGCCGGATTTGAGCAGGCGGACGGCCTGCTCCACGTAGCGGGGGAAGTTGGGCTTGTCGCCGTCGATGAAGACGAGGTCGTAGGCGGCATCGGTCAGCCTCGGCAGGACATCGCCTGCGCGGCCCGAAATGGTGCGCGTCCGGTTGGCAGGGCTGCCGGCTTCCTGGAATGCCTCACGCGCGGCCTTGAGGTGCTCGACGTCCACATCGATGGTGGTCAGCACGGCCTGCGGGCCGAGCCCGCGGAGGATGCACACGCCGGACACCCCCGCGCCCGTGCCGATCTCGACGGCGGTCTGCGCCTTGGAGGCGGCCGCCAGCACGGTCAGCACGGCCCCGACGCCGCGTCCGATGGGGGTTACGCCCAGCTCGAAGGAACGTTCCCGGGCGCGCAGCAGGACTTCATCCTCGGCAGGCAGATCTTCTGCATAGGACCAGCTCGTGGACTTATCGGCGCTCATGGGTATTCGCTTTCTGGGCGGCAGGGGGCATGTTTCTTACAGCGTACTTGGTCGGGCCGTGCGCGGCGGGAAGGTGACGGCGGGGTGGCCTGTGATGGCGGATACTGCCGGGGCTCCCGGGTGCGTCGCACCCGTCCATGCGGCGCCGGAAACCCCCTGAAGCCTCCGTTGTTGCGCTTTTGGCTAAAGGGGGCCCCGCCATCAGGAAATTCCCAGCCATCTTTGAAATGATGGTTATCCGCTCATCCAAGTGGTGATCGGCGCCGAACCAATGATGTCAACCACATCAGGCGTTAGTACATCCACGAGGGGAGTGGACGATGTCAGGATCAGTTGTGGCACCTGTCCCTACAATTGAAGAGCCCGCAGCCGACTGGGTCATGCCCACGTGGGAGGAAGTGGTGACCAACCACTCCGCCAAGGTCTACCGGCTTGCGTACCGGCTCACCGGCAACAAGTACGACGCCGAGGACCTCACGCAGGAAGTGTTCGTCCGGGTCTTCCGTTCGCTGGCGAACTTCAAGCCCGGAACGCTGGACGGCTGGCTGCACAGGATCACCACGAACCTGTTCCTGGACCAGGCCCGGCGCAAGAGCCGGATCCGTTTCGACGCCCTGGCGGAGGACGCCGAATCACGGCTGCCGGGCCGGGAGCCGGGGCCGGAGCAGAGCTTTGAGCTGAACAACCTTGACCTCGATGTCCAGGCCGCGCTGGAGGAACTCCCGCCGGACTTCCGCGCCGCGGTAGTGCTGTGCGACCTTGAGGGCTTGTCCTACGACGAGGTTGCCGAGGCGCTGGGCGTGAAACTCGGCACCGTGAGGTCGCGTATCCACCGCGGCCGGACCATGCTGCGGGAGAAGCTCGCCCACCGCGATCCGCGGCCCGCGCAGTCCCGCAAGCCGCGGTTGAAGTTGCCCCGCATCGCCGGCGTTCTCTGATCGGCGCCATGGGTCATCTGCATCGCTTACTGGGGGGGCTTAAGGACAAAACGGCATCTCTGCACGTCGCGGCGGTGCGTCACCCGGGGACAACAGATCATGTCCGCCAGTGCGCTGATTGCTCTGCCGCGCTCAGGCGGCAGCGGCAGTACCTTGAAAGGCTCCGCGGTGCCGCCATCCCGGCGGCCAGCGACGAACTGACGGCGCGGCTGCTCCTGCAGACGCAGCAGCTTGCCATGGCGCCCGCTGCGGACGCTCCACGGCCCAGTGCCCTTAGGCTCGCAGGACTTGCCGGCGGCGTTGCCGTCGTGGCCGCCGGAGCCGTCGCTGCGGGAGCGTACCTGTCTGCCGGTGAACCCCCGCAGTATGCGGCCGCCGCCGGGTCAGCTTCCGTTTCCGGAGCGTCCGGGCACACTGGCGCCGGTGGCGGTCCGGGCCGGGACGATTTGCCCGTGACCGGTGCGGCCGGGAATGGGTCGGCGGCCAGCGAGGCGGAAAGCCGGCTGGCGACCCTGCGATCCCATGGCTGGGCGTGTCCGGACCTCAAGGCCATGGGATTCCGGATTGTATCCGCAACGACGACCGAGCGGGGCGGCCAACGCGCCGTTGAACTGCTGCTCTCGGACGGCCGGCATCTGGCGACGATCCTGGAACAGCACTCCGCCGCGGTTCCCGCCGAAGGCCAGGACCCGGCCGCATCACCAACCGCTCCGGAGTCACCGGTCAACCCCCTGACGGGTCACCCGGCAAGGCTCGACGGGTTCGTCCCCGTTGGCGCTGCCGGCGGTGAGGCGGCGGGACGGCTCTGGATCAAGACGGCGGCGCCCTGGAGCGCGATCTACCAGGCTTCCGGGACCACATTCACCTACGTGTCCGACCTGCCGGCGGATGCTGCCGACGACGCCGTGGCGGCGCTGGCGGCGGCAGGCTTGGCGACGCACCCCGGAATCGTGGCAACCTCACGGTCGGAAGCGGGCGAGGACAATCCCGGCGCCGAATCCATCCTCGACCGCATGGGGCGCGGACTCCGCAAGATAGCACGGCATTTCCCGAATTGACATGCGTCCCGGCTGTGCCGGCGGGCGGAATCCGGCCATGACCGGCACGAAATCGTCGCCACGTCCCAGGAGAGGGTAATCTTCCTAAAGTGTTTGGAATCAACGGCCCGGAGTTTCTGCTTCTGCTGCTCATCGGCATTCTGGTGATCGGTCCCCAGCGGCTGCCCGAATACACCCAGAAGCTGGCAAACCTGGTCCGCGAAGTTCGCCGCATGGCGTCCGGGGCACGGGAGCAGATCAAAGAAGAAGTCGGCATCGACATCGACGACGTCGACTGGAAGAAGTACGACCCCCGCCAGTACGATCCGCGCCGCATCATCAAGGAAGCACTCCTCGATGACGACACGAAGCCGGTCAGCCCGGGAGCGCCTTCCAGCGGTACCGCTTCCACCGCGGCCGCCGTGGCCGGTGCGGTGGCGGCGGGAGAATCGTCGCCGGAATCCCGCACCAGGCCGCTGCTTGAGCGCCTGCCCGACGGCGTGCCCGCACCTTTCGACACGGAAGCCACCTAGGCCCTGCCGTCACCTAGGTCCTCAGGTCAGCGGGGCTGCAGCCCCAAGGACATTCCGGTAAGGCCGCGGGGTTTGGCCGCAAGTTGTCCGGCGATCCCGGACAGCGCCGCCGCTGCGGGCGTTTCGGGACGGCCGAGCACGATGGGCTGGCCCGTGTCCCCGCCTTCGCGCAGAAGTATGTCCAGGGGGATCTGGCCCAGCAACGGCACATCCTTGCCGGTGGCGGCGCTCAGCCGTTCGGTGAGCGACTGCCCGCCGCCGGTTCCGAACAGAGCCATCCGGCCGCCGTCGGGCATTTCCAGATACGACATGTTCTCGATGACCCCCGCCACTGTCTGCCCCGTCTGGGTGGCGATGGCACCTGCCCGCTCCGCGACATCGGCCGCGGCCGCCTGGGGAGTGGTGACCACCAGAATCTCGGCCTTGGGAAGCAGCTGCGCCACCGAAATGGCGATGTCGCCGGTGCCGGGAGGCAGATCAAGGAACAGGACGTCCAGGTCGCCGAAATAGACGTCGGTGAGGAACTGCTCGAGTGCCCGGTGCAGCATCGGTCCGCGCCAGGCCACCGGCTGGTTGCCCGTGACGAACATGCCGATGGAGATCACCTTCACCCCGTAGGCCACGGGCGGAAGGATCATGTCGTCCACCCGGGTAGGCGGCTGCGTGATGCCCATCAGGGCCGGAACCGAGAAGCCGTAGACATCCGCGTCCACGATACCCACCCGCAGGCCCTGGGCCGCCAGGGAGCAGGCCAGGTTGACGGTCACGGACGACTTTCCCACGCCGCCTTTGCCGCTGGCCACGGCAAACACCTTCGTCAGCGATCCCGGCTGGTTGAACGGGACGCCCCGCTGGCCGCCGGGACCGCGGAGCTGCTCCTTCAGGGCGTCGCGCTGGGCCTGGGTCATGACCTTCAGGTCGACGTCGACGGCGGTGACGCCGGGAACGGCCAGCAGCGCGGCCTCCGAATCCCTCGTGATGGTGTCCCTGAGTGGGCAGCCCGCGATGGTGAGCAGCACCGCGAGGCGCACGGTGCCGTCGTCGGAAATCGCCACGGAATCGATCATGCCCAGTTCCGTGATGGGTCGGCGGAGTTCCGGATCGATGACGGTTGCCAGCGCAGCGTTGACTGCCTCGACGAGGGCGGTGCTCATGCTGTGGGTACTCAGCTTTCGGGAGAGGTGGGACGCGGCTGGGCCGAACGGCCCTGGCGCGTCTTGTCCGGCTTGACCTTGGGGATCTGCTGGGTCCGCGGGTTGCGTTGCCGCTCCCGCTTTTCCTTCAGCTTCTCCCTGACCAGTTCGCGGGGGGACTCGTGGCTGCCGGGCCCGGTGGCTTCGTGGGTGCGCAACTCCTCCTGGGCCTCCAGCAGGTCTTCGAGCATGCTGCGGAGTTCAGCCCTGACGTAATCGCGGGTGGCCACTTCACGCAGCGCGATGCGCAGCGACGCCAGCTCGCGGGTCAGGTATTCGGTGTCGGACAGGTTGCGCTCCGCACGCTGGCGGTCCTGCTGAAGGGAGACGCGGTCCCGGTCGTCCTGGCGGTTCTGTGCCAGCAGCAGCAGCGGCGCCGCGTAGGAGGCCTGCAGGGAGAGCATCAGCGTCAGGAGTGTGAAGCCGAGCTCAACCCTGTCGAACTGCCAGGCGGTGGGCGCGAACGTGTTCCAGACCAGCCAGAACAAACAGAACACGGTCATGTACAGCAGGAACTGCGGCGTGCCCATGAAGCGGGCAAACCCCTCTGTGGCATGGCCGAAGGCATCGGGATCCGGTTTGAACTTGGGCAGTATGCGCTGCCGGCCGCTCAGCGGGGTGTCCAGGCTCCCTTTGCCCGCGGCCTTTCCTGGCGTCCGCGGACCGGCGCCCTTTGTATCTTTTTCAGCCAATGCGGCCTCCAAGCCTTCTGATGGGAGCTTCGCCGTCGTTGGCCCGCCAGTCATCCGGCAGCAAATGATCCAGGACGTCATCAACGGTCACGGCCCCCACCAGCCGGCCGGCCTGGTTGACCACGGGCAGCGAGTTCAGGTTGTAGGTGGCCAGGGTGCGGGCCACTTCGCTGATGTGCGCCTGGTCCGACAGCGGCTCCAGGTTCTTGTCCACGAGGTTGCCGAGCGGCTCGAACGGCGGATAGCGCAGCAGCTGCTGGATGTGCACCACGCCAAGGAAGCGGCCGGTGGGAGTTTCCAGCGGCGGCCGGGCGATGAAGATGGACGAAGCCAGGGCAGGGGACAGCTCTTCGCGCCGGACGTGGGCGAGTGCCTCGGCCACTGTGGCCTCGGGCGGCAGGATGACCGGAACAGGGGTCATCAGGCCGCCGGCCGTGTCTTCGTCGTATTCGAGCAGGCGGCGGACGTCTTCCGCACCTTCGGGCTCCATCAGCTGCAGCAGTTCCTCGGCCTGCGCGGAGGGTAGTTCACCGAGGAGGTCGGCGGCGTCGTCGGGGTCCATCTCCTCCAGGACATCGGCCGCGCGCTGGACGTCCAAGGCGGAGAGGATCTCCACCTGGTCGTCTTCCGGCAGCTCCTGCAGGACGTCGGCGAGGCGTTCGTCCTGGAGTTCGCTCGCGACTTCGAACCGCCGCTTGTCGCTCATCTCCTGCAGTGCCTCTGCAAAGTCGGCCGGTTTGAGGTCCTCGTGGTTGGCGACGAACTGGGTGGCGGCCTGGGGCTCGGTCTTGGCGCCCTGGTTCGCGTCCGCCCAGTCGATGATCATGGTTTCGTTGCGCCGGAGCCTGCTCAACGGGGCCAGCGAATGGCCGCGCCGGACGAACAGCTTGCTGACGAACCAGTCGCCGGAGCGGTGCTGGTCCATCGCGATGTCCTCGATGGTGGCGTCGCCGCTGCCGTCCCGCAGCGTGACGCGGCGGTCGAACATCTCGGCCACCACCAGGGTCTCGGCGCCGCGCTGTTCGAAGCGGCGGAGATTGACCAGGCCGGTGCAGATGACCTGGGTCTGGTCGATGGAGGTAATCCGCGTCATGGGGACGAAGACGCGCTTCTTGCCGGGCACCTCGACGACGATGCCCACCACATGGGGGGCGCCGCGGGTCCCGCGCGAGAGCACTACGACGTCGCGCAGCCGGCCCAGACGGTCGCCCAGGGGGTCGAAGACGTCTAGTCCCAGAAGGCGTGCAACGAAGACGCGGGTAGGATTTGTGCTCACCACTACAGGCTACCGAGTCTGCTCTCTTTTAGCTGAATTTCAGCTCGCACACATCCTTATAGGCAAGAATGGGTGTATGTCAAACATTTTTGGTGGTCCCAAGGCTGGTGTCCCGAACGGATCCGACGAGTCACGCACAGTCCCCACGGGGGATACCGTCGGCACGTATACCTCCTACCTGGACGCCCAGAAGGCCGTCGACTACCTCGCCGACCAGCAGTTCCCGGTGCACATGGTGTCCATCGTGGGCAATGACCTGAAGATGGTGGAACGGGTGACCGGACGGCTCAGCTACCCCCGCGTGGCACTGTCGGGTGCCCTGAGCGGCATGTGGTTCGGTCTCTTCGTCGGGGTCATGCTTTCCTTCTTCACGCCGGCCGGCGGGACGTTCTCGATCATCAGCTCCGTCCTGATGGGCGCTGCGTTCTTCATGCTCTTCGGGATTGTCACCTATGCCACGCAGCGCGGCAAGCGTGATTTCACGTCCACCAGCCAGGTCGTGGCGACCAACTACGACGTCGTGGTGTCCTTCGAGGCCGCACATGAGGCCCGCCGGCTGCTGCAGCAGCTGCCGATGTCGCCGTCGGACGCCTCGGGCGGAGCCCGGCCCGCGACATACACGCAGCGCGACTACCAGGGCCAGCCGTACCAGCAGCAGCCCGGCCAGCACCCCGGGCAGCAGGGCCAGGCGCCGCAGCGGCCCGCCGGGTGGAATGACCCCTATGGCCAAAGGGCCCAAGATGCCCAGGGGCAGGACGCCCAGGGCTCTCAAACTCAAGGTTCCCAGACTCAGGGCCCCCAGGTTCCGGGCGCGCCGGTCGCGGGTGCACCCCAGTACGGGGTCGTCGATGGTCAGCCGGGCCAGACCCCGGACGGCCAGACCCCGGACGCCGGGCAGCGCGCGGGCCAGCGGCCTGCGGCGGTCCGTTACCCGGACCTGCCGGACGGACGCCCGCAGTATGGCGTGCGGGTGAGCGATCCCAGCCAGGTGCCGCAGCGCAAGGACGACGAGCAGCACTAGCAGCCCGAGGGCACGAATAAGGCAGGGCCACCGGACGGTGGCCCTGCCTTTATTCGTTGCCGGGCCGCGCAAACCGCCGGGGGCTAACTGCGGCCGAGCTCCTCGTAGATTCCCGCCATCCATGCCTCGACGTCGTCGGCGGTGCGGGGCAGGGCGGCGCTGAGGTTGACGGGGCCGTCGGCCGTCATCAGGATGTCGTCCTCGATGCGCACACCAATTCCGCGGTACTCCTCAGGGATGGCCAGGTCCTCATTCTTAAAGTACAGGCCGGGTTCGATCGTGAAGACCATTCCCTCGGCCAGCACACCGTCAAGGTAGAGTTCCCGCTTGGCCTGCGCGCAGTCGTGGACGTCCAGGCCGAGGTGGTGGCTGGTGCCGTGCGGCATCCAGCGGCGGTGCTGCTGCCCCTCCTCACTGACGGCTTCCGCGACCGGCACCGGGAGCAGGCCCCACTCGGCGAGGCGTTCCGCCAGGACGGTGGTGGCCGCGGTGTGGATGTCGCGGAACTTGGTTCCTATCTGTGCTGCGGCGAATCCGGCGTCGGCAGCGTCAAGCACTGCTTCGTAGACCCTGCGCTGGACCTCGGAGAAAGTGCCGTTGGCCGGGAGCGTGCGGGTGATGTCCGCGGTGTAGAGGGAGTCAGCCTCGACGCCCGCGTCCAGCAGGAGAAGCTCGCCGGCATTGATTTTGCCGGTGTTCCGGGTCCAGTGGAGCACCGTGGCGTTGTTGCCCGAGGCGGCAATGGTGTCGTAGCCGAGTTCGTTGCCTTCCTCGCGGGCCCGTGCGAAGAAGGCGCCCTCCACGACGCGCTCGCCGCGGAAGTGGGTCAGCGCGCGGGGCAGCGCCTTGACCACTTCGGTGAAGCCCTCGGCCGTGGCGGCCACGGCGATCCGCATCTGCTCGACTTCCCACTCATCCTTGATCAGGCGGAGCTCGGAAAGGGCCTCGGAGAGCTTCTCGTCCAGGCCGTCCAGCACGCCGAGGTCCAGATTGTCCGGATCCTTGGCCGTGTTGTAGCGGGCGGTGTCCACGAGGGCATCAATGTTCTCGTCCACCTTGCGCACCAGCCGGATCGAAATGCCGCCGATTTCCGGGGCGCCCACGTTCTTGGTGATTGCCATCTCAAGTTCGTCGATGTGCGATGTCGGGAGGCCAAGGCGTGCCTCGAACTCGGCCAGCGTGGGGCGTGCGCCGATCCAGAATTCGCCGGACCGCGAGTCGGCGTAGAACTGCTCGGTGTCCCTGCCGGCCAGCGGGCGGAAGTAAAGGGTGGCGCGGTGGTTCCCGCCGTCGTCGCCGGTGCCTTCCTCGACCGGTTCGAAGATGAGCACGGCATCGGGCTCATGATCCAGGCCGAGGCCGGTGAGGTGCGCGAAACCGGAGTGCGGCCGGAAGCGGTAGTCGCAGTCGTTGGAGCGGACCTTCAGCGGACCGGCCGGCACCACCAGGCGTTCACCTTTGAACTGTTCGGAGATGGCGCGGCGCCTTCGGGCGGCGTGGTCAGCCACGGCGTCGCGCGCAGGGGTCACCTGCGGGGACGGCGCCCAGTTGCTGGCCATGAAGGCCTTGAAGGCTTCGGAACTGGGCCGCTGCGAGCGGTTGTTGACCCGCTCTTCGAGAGGCTGGGAAGCGGAGTCTGGGGTGTTTTCTGCGTCGTTCACCGTCCCATAGTCTCACCAGCCATGCGGCTTAGGCCAACACAGCCCCGCGTAGGGAAACCGGCCTGTCCGGCCGCATCGGCCGCGCATCTACTAGGCTGGGCAGGTGAGGATAGATCTGCACGCCCACTCGAACATCTCGGACGGCACGGAAGCGCCGGCCGCGGTGATGGCAGCCGCGGCTGCGGCGGGCCTGGACGTCATCGCCCTGACTGACCACGACTCCACCGACGGGTGGGCCGAGGCGTCCCGCGCGGCTGTCGAAAACGGCGTGGCGCTGGTGCCCGGCATGGAGATTTCCTGCCGGACGGACCAGGGGATCAGCGTGCACCTGCTGAGCTACCTGCACGACCCCACCCACGAGGGGCTCCTCGACGAGATCACCAAGGCCAAGGACGCACGCCTCACCCGGGCCGAACGCATGGTCACGCTGTTGGCCGAGGACTACCCCCTGAGCTGGGACGATGTGATCCACCACGTGGCGCCCGGGGCAACCCTGGGACGGCCGCACATCGCCGACGCCCTCGTGGCGGCGGGAGTGGTCGCGGACAGGTCCGAAGCCTTCACCTCCATCCTCACCTCCCATTCGCGGTACTTCGTGCAGCACTATGCGCCGGAGCCGGCCCTCGCCGTCGAGCTGGTCCGCGCGGCAGGGGGCGTCCCGGTCTTCGCGCATCCGGTGGCGTCCGCACGGGGGCGCGTCGTGGGGGAGCGCACGTACCGGGAGATGATCGACGCCGGCCTCGCCGGCCTGGAGGTTGATCACCGTGACAACCCGGAAGAGGGCCGGGACTTCCTGCGGCGCCTCGCAGCGAAGCACGGCCTCCTCATGACGGGGTCGTCCGACTACCACGGCACGGGCAAACCGAACCGGCTCGGGGAATACCTGACAACGCCGGAGGTCTTCGCGAGGATCGAGGAGCTCGGCTCCGGCACGCCCGTCGTCCGCTGACCCGCGTCCCCGGCCCAACTGACTCGCAGTTGTGGTCGTTTTGAGGCTTCAAAACGACACCTAGTGCGAGTCAGTTGGGCGGGTAGGAGGCGAACTCGGCGTGCGCGCCCAAACGCTTCGCCATGACGTCGATGGCCGGCTGGTTCTGGTCCACGCAGACGAACCTGCGGCCCAGCTTGGCCGCAACCGCGCCGAGCGTGCCGGAGCCGGCAAAGAAATCCAGGCACCAGTCGCCGGGCCGGCTTGAGGCGGCGACCACGCGGCGCACCAGGCCTTCGGGCTTCTGCGTGGGATAGCCCGTCTTCTCCTTGCCCGTGGGGGAAACGATGGTGTGCCACCAGACGTCCGTGGGGAGCTTGCCCAGCTCACGCTTGGCGGGCGTCACGAGCCCCGGCGCCATGTACGGCTCCCGGTCCACTTCGGCGCTGTTGAAGTGGTATTTGGCCGGGTTCTTCACGTAGACAAGGATGTTGTCGTGCTTGGTGGGCCAGCGGTATTTGGCGCGCGCCCCGTAGTCGTACGCCCAGATGATCTCGTTCAGGAAGCATTCCCGGCCGAAGATGGCGTCCAGCATGACCTTGGCGTAGTGCACCTCGCGGTAGTCCAGGTGCAGATAGAGCGTGCCGTCGTCAGCCAGCAGGCGCCATGCCTCGACCAGCCGCGGCTCCAGGAAGGACCAGTAGTCGCTAAAGGCGTCGTCGTAGCGGTGCAGGGCGCCTTTGATCGTGTCATAGGACCGGCCCTTGAAGCCGACCCGGTCACCGTCGCCGCCGGCGTTGAGCACCATCTTGGTTTCCTGGCGCTGCTGGGCCCGGCCGGTGTTGAACGGCGGGTCCACGTATATGAGTGTGAAGGCGCCGTCCGGCAGCGTGGGGAGGAACTGCGCGTTATCCGCGTGTACCACCAGGTTGCTGCCGTCCGGCGCCCAGACAGTTTCAGTCATTGAGGCTTTTAGGCCTCGGTGCCGCTGGGCTGTGAGCCGGTTGCCGCCGACTCACTGCCGGCCACCACTTCACCGTTGCGGCGGCGGGTGCGCGTGCGGTTGCGGCGCGCGCGCGACGGCTGCTCGGCACCCGTTACGGCGGAGCCGGTGGCGGTTGCGGCGGAACCTGCTGCGGGGCCGGTTCCTGCATCAGCGGCGGGCTCGGTGGAACGACGACGGCGGTCTCCCGAACGTCCGCCCGATTCGGCGCCGCTGCGGCGGCTGCCTTCCCTGCTGCCGGAGCGGCCGGCGTCGCGTCCGCCTGAACGGCCGCTCTCGCGTGCGCCGTCCCGTCCGCCGCTGTCCCGTCCGCTGACGCGGGTGTTCTTCTTGCCGGTTTCGCCCAGGTCCTCCAGGACCTCGGCATCGACGCCGGCCAGCGTGCGCTTGCTGCGCGGGAGCCGGCCCTTGGTGCCTTCCGGGATGTCCAGGTCCTCGAACAGGTGGGCCGAGGAGGAGTACGTTTCGACGGGCTCGGGAACGCTCAGCCCCAGCGCCTTGTTGATGAGGCCCCAGCGCGGCATGTCGTCCCAGTCCACGAACGTGACGGCGGTGCCCTTGTTGCCGGCGCGGCCGGTGCGGCCCACGCGGTGCAGGTAGATCTTCTCGTCCTCGACGCACTGGTAGTTGATGACGTGCGTGACGTCGTCGACGTCGATGCCGCGGGCGGCGACGTCGGTGGCGACAAGGACATCCACCTTGTTGTTGCGGAAGGCACGCAGGGCCTGTTCGCGGGCACCCTGGCCGAGGTCGCCGTGGATGGCGGCGGCGGCGAACCCGCGGTCCACGAGTTCCTCGGCAACCTTCGCGGCAGTGCGCTTGGTCTTGGTGAAGATGATGGTGCGGCCGCGGCCGCGGGCCTGCAGGATGCGGGCAACAACCTCGGTCTTGTCCATGCTGTGCGCACGGTAGATGAGCTGACGGATGTCGCGCTTGGTCAGGCCTTCGTCGTCCGGGTCCGCGGCGCGGATGTGGGTGGGCTGCGTCATGTACCGGCGGGCCATGGCAATGACCGGGCCGGGCATCGTGGCCGAGAACAGGAGCGTCTGGCGGACGGCCGGAGTGCCGGCGATCAGGGTCTCGACGTCCGGAAGGAAGCCGAGGTCCAGCATTTCGTCGGCTTCGTCCAGCACCACGATCTTGACGTTCTTCAGAACCAGGTGCTTCTGCTTGTAGAGGTCAATCAGGCGGCCGGGGGTACCGACCACCACCTCCACGCCCTTCTGGAGTGCCTCGATCTGCGGCTCGTAGGCGCGGCCGCCGTAAATCGTGGCGATCCGGGCATTGCGCTTGCGTGATGCGTTCTGGAGGTCGTTGGCAACCTGCACGGCGAGCTCACGCGTGGGAACGATCACCATCGCCTGCGGGGCACCCGGGGCGGGCAGCTTGTCGAAGCCGGCGTCGTCCGGGCCCACCACGCGCTGCAGCGCGGGAATGCCGAAACCGAGGGTCTTGCCCGTGCCGGTCTTGGCCTGGCCGATGATGTCGTGGCCGGACAGCGCCACGGGCAGGGTCATCGCCTGGATGGGGAAGGGGTGGGTGATGCCGGCATCGGCGAGGGACTCGACGATATCGGCCCGAACGTTGTAGTCCGCAAAGGACTTCTCCGCTATTTCGTGGGGTTTCTCATCCGAGATGATGGTTTCTTCCGGCTCGATGGTCTCGGTTCCGGAGTCATCAGAGAGAAGCTGGTGGGTATGCAATTCACTCACAGGGGAGTTTCCTTATTCATTTGGGCATTGGCACCGCCTGCTCAACGGGGGCGGCCAAAAGGGGCCGATCCGGAGCACGCTCAGGCGCGCAAGCAAATCCAGTGGAAGCCGATCGCGGGCTATCTAAATGCTGGCACTGGGGACCAGCGGGTGTGTCTCAAGATCGCGTAGGGGCGGGCTTGTTGAATTCAAAATCAAGGAAATCAACGACCGGGCATCCATTACTACCCCTTCAGTCTAGCTGGCAAAACGGGATTCACTGACTGGCGCGGCCGTGCACCGGCAGGAATCAGCCGCAGGATCAGTCCACGAGCTCGAGGTGGACCTCGCGCGTGGCGATGTCCGAGGAGATGAGCCGCACCCTCACCTTGGTGCCGGGTTCCATTTCTCCGGCGCACCTGGCTGTGACGGCCGGCTCCGCAATCTGGACGACGCCGGAGGGGCCGTTGCCGTTGGACGCCTTGCCGTTGGAGCCCTTGCCGTTGCCGTTCCCGTTGCCGTTGGAGCCCTTGCCGTTGCCGTTGCCGTTGCCGTTCTTGGCGGGTTTCGACCCGGAGATCACCACGGCGTCGAATTCCTGGCCGACGTGGTTGATCAGCAGGGCGGCCTCCACGGTGTCCAGGGCCAGCCGCTCCATCTTCGAAGCCAGCTGGTCCGAGGCCGCCATGATGTCGGGCAGGGAAGGCAGTGCCTGCCGGGCCCATGCCGGTACGGTCCGGTTGTTGCTCAATGCCTCGCAAATGACCAGGACGAAGCGGTCCACGAGCCGGCGCAGCGGCGCCGTGGTGTGTGCGTACGCCGTCCCGATGGCGGACTGGATGGCGTCATCCGGGACGGTTCCGTCGAAGTGCGTGTACCCGGCTCCGCGGAAGAGCATGCTTGCCGAATGCATGATGGCCAGCTGCCGGTGATCGGTGGGGTCCAGCGTCCGAAGGTAATCCCCGTAGCTGGCCTTTCCGTCCCACGGCTTCCCCAAGGCGGCGGTCTGGCGCCTGAAGTGGCTGAGGGAGCGTTCGTCAGGTGCCGGCATGGTGCGCAGGATGCCCACTTTGCCCTCAAGCATCATGGCGGCCGCCGCCATCCCTGTCATGAGGGAAATCTGGGCGTTCCAGTCCTCCACCGGAAGCTGCGGCGCCGCCACGATCCGGTAGCCGCCGTCGGGAAGCTGCACGATTTCCTGCTCCGGCATGTTCAGGCTTGCCCCGCCGCGGGCCCGTTCAAGCTCCACCCGCTTCAGCCCCACCTCACGCAGGAGCACGAGCACCGGCGCGGCCGTTCCGGCGTCGAGTTCCGCCTGGACGCCCTTGTAATTGAGCTTGGCCCGGCTGCGGACCATCGCCCGGCGCACCAGCACGGACGTCACCTCGGCTGCGGCATCGAGCTTGAACTCCCACACGAACGCCGAACACAGCTGCCCGGCGAGCAGGCTGCCGGCGTTCTCGCTGATGACTTCCGGGTGCAGCGGAATGCGGCCGTCCGGGGCGTAGAAGGTCTGTCCGCGGCGGCGGGTCTCGGCGTCGAGGGCACCGCCCGGCGCGACGAAGGACGGCACGTCCGCGATGGCATACAAAATCCTGTAGCCGTCCCCTGAGCGTTCGATGAAGAGCGCCTGGTCCAGGTCGGTGGACGACGGCGGATCGATCGTTAGGAACTCGACGCCGGTCAGGTCCAGCGCCGGCAGCTGCCGTTCCGCCACGGCCGCTTCCGCTTCCTTGAGCACACGCTCCGGGAATTCTCCGGGCAGTTCCAGCTCCGTCCGGAGCGCGCTCAGGGCGTCCGCAAGCGCACTGGGCTGCTCGTGGACGCTGGGGGACAAGCGATGATGTGACACGAAAATCAGGTTAGCCCGAATTGCGCCGTTAGTCTTGGATTATGGGCACATCCTCGGCTGACACCGCTCGGTACGACCGCTTCGTCGCAGATCTGTTCGGCGTCATGGCCTACGGCGAGCTTTCCGCCTTCGAACGGCTCTCTTCTGATGCCCGCTATTCGCCCACTCTGCACGACCGTGCCGTGCTCGGCAGGATCGCCGTCATAGAGTTCCAGCACTACGAGATCGTGAGTGCGAAGCTCGCCGCCATGGGCGTGGACGTCGAGGATGCAATGCTCCCGTTCCAGGCCGCCGTGGACCACTTCCATGAACGGACCCGCCCGGCGGACTGGTACGAATCCCTGATGAAGGCCTACGTCGTGGACACGGTCTCGGCGGACTTCTACCAGATGGTGGCCCGGTACGTGGATGCGGAAACCCGGGACGTCATCGAGCAGATCCAGTCGTCGGAGGAAGCGACGGCCGTTCTCCGGGAACGCCTCAAAGGGGCCCTCTCGGATGATCCCCGGCTCGCCTCGCGGCTGGCGCTGTGGGGCCGCCGGCTCCTCGGCGAGGCGGTCACGCAGGCCCAGCGGGTGGGCTACGAACACGCCTTCCTGAGCGGGCTGCTCACTTCAGCAGAGAGCGGTGCAAACGATGCCGCGGCGCGGGAGCTGGTACGCAGCCTCACGGCGGAACTCGCGGACAACCACTCGCGCCGGATGGTGCAGCTCGGACTGAGCGGGTAGCCGCCCGCCCGTCCGGCCACGGCTGCGGGCCTGCTCGGTGTACTCAGCTAGACGCACTCAGCTACGACGCGGCGGCCGCCGGCTCCGCCGCATCCAGGGCGGTCAGCAGCTCGGCTGCCGCGCCCTCCGGATCCGGGGACTCGGTGATGGCGCGCACCACGACGATCCGGCTGGCCCCCGCCGCCAGGACCTGTTCCACGTTGCTGAGATCGATCCCGCCGATGGCGAACCAGGGCAGGAGCAGGCCGCCGACTCGTTCCTCATCCGCCTTCCGGACTGCCTCCGCCGCATACCGGACAAGGTCAAGACCGACGGCGGCACGTCCCGGTTTCGTGGGGGTGGCCCACACCGGGCCCGCGCAGAAGTAGTCCAGCCCGGTGCGGCCGTGGGTGGCGGCGATGGCGGCATCCACCTGCTCGGTGGTGTGCGTGGACAGCCCGATCACCGTGGCGGCGTGCAGCAGCTTCCGCGCCGAGCGGAGCGGCAGGTCCTTCTGGCCGATGTGGAACACCGGGGCCCCGGACAGCGACGCGATGTCCGCACGGTCGTTGACGGCCCAGAGCCGGCCGTGCCTGTGGGCTGCCTGGCGCAGGACGTCCAGGAGTTCGAGTTCCTCGGCGGCCTCGATGCCCTTGTCACGGAGCTGGATGATGTCCACGCCGCCGGCAAAGGCAGCGTCGACGAAATCGGCGAAGTCACCGCGGTCCTTGCGGGCGTCGGTGCAGAGGTACAGGCGGGCAGTGGTGTGGACGTCATGCGCGGTCATGGCACCCAGCCTAGTTCCTCTAAACTGGGCAGGTACCGCGGGAGCCCGCTGCAGCTGTCACAAAACGGCGCAGGGCTGAGAGGGCGTAAGAGCCGACCGCTTGACCTGATCCGGTTAGTACCGGCGTAGGGAAGGATTTCCATGAACCCTGCATCCGGCGGGAACACTCCTGCCACGGCAACACTGCAAGCCGATGTGGCCGTCATCGGCGGCGGCGTGGTGGGCCACGGGATTGCCTGGGAGGCAAGGCGCTCGGGACGCTCCGTGGTCCTCATCGATGAATCGCCCGGGACGGGTGCCAGCTGGGCGGCCGCCGGGATGCTGGCACCGGTCAGCGAACTGCACTACCAGGAAGAGGAACTCCTGGAGCTGATGCTCGAGTCCTCGGCCCTGTGGCCGGCCTTCGCCGGCGCGCTCGCCGACGGCGGACGGGACACCGGGTATCTTCCGACGCCGACCCTTGCGGTCGGTGCGGACCCCGCCGACCGCCGCGCCCTGATGGACCTCCGCGAAGTCCAGCGGGCGAGCGGGCTCGTCGTCGAACCCCTGACCATCCGGGAAGCACGCTCCCGGGAGCCGCTGCTGAGTCCGGGCATCTCCTGCGCCCTGGACATCCCCGCCGACCACCAGGTGGATCCGCGGCGGCTCTTGGAAAGCCTCGCCGCTGCCCTGGCCGAGCACACACCCGGGTCCCGGACGGCCGTCACCGGTGCGCGGCAGGGGTACGGGGTGAGGGAACATGCCGCTGGCCTGCTGTGGGACGGCGCGGGTGTCTGCGGAGTCCGGCTCACCGGCGGCGGGACTGTCCGGGCCGCCGAGACGGTGGTGGCCAACGGCCTTGGTGCGGGATCGCTGGAGGGGCTGCCGGAGGGGCTCAGGCTTCCGCTGCGGCCGGTCTACGGCGACATTCTCAGGCTCAGGGTTCCGGAGCACCTCCGTCCGCTGCTGACGGCCACGGTCCGGGGCATGGTCCGCGGTGCGCCCGTGTACCTGGTTCCGCGCCGGGACGGCACAGTGGTGATCGGTGCCACCCAGCGGGAAGATGACCTGTCCGGTCCCAGCGCCGGCGGGGTTTATCAGCTGCTGAGGGATGCGCAGTCGCTGGTGCCTGCAGTGGCGGAGCTTGAGCTCCTTGAGTCCACGGCCAGGGCGCGGCCGGGAACGCCGGACAACGCGCCCCTGCTGGGCCGTGTCCCAACCGGCTGTGTCCCAACCGGCTGTGTCCCGTCCGGCAGCGGCAGCGGCTCCGGGACAGCGGTGGCGGGGCTCATCATCGCCACCGGGTTTTTCCGCCACGGCGTGCTCCTGACCCCGGCAGCCGCAGTAATCTGCCGCGAGCTGATGGACGGCGTCGAGGACGGGCGCTGGGATGCCTTCCGGCCAGGGAGGTTTTCGCCGGAACTATCAGCATCGTGCTCTCCCACAGCCGGCACAGTCACATTTGACCAGAACAAGGAATCAGCATGAACATCACACTGAACGGTATTGAACAGGCGGTGGGCGCAGGCGCCTCCGTCACCACACTCGTCAGCCAGGTCACCGGGCGTAAACTTGCCGCCAACGGACAGGCCGCTGACGGCCAGCGGCTCGGCGTGGCCGTGGCACGCAACTCAGAGGTGGTGCCGCGAAGCCAGTGGCACAGCACCGCCCTGGCGGAGGGCGACGACATCGAACTCGTCACAGCGGTCCAGGGAGGATGAGGACGATGACCGAAACAACAACGGCTGGAGCGCAGCCGGGGACCGGCATGGCCGACCCCCTCGTCATTGACGGCGTGGAACTGACCTCGCGACTCATCATGGGCACAGGCGGGGCTCCCAGCCTCGACGGGCTCGGTGCGGCGCTGCTTGCCTCCGGCACCGAGCTGACCACCGTGGCCATGCGGCGCTACTCGCCCGCAGAAACGGGGTCCCTGTTCCAGCTGCTCCTGGACAACAACATCCGGGTGCTGCCCAATACAGCCGGCTGCTTCACGGCACGGGACGCCGTCATGACGGCGGAGCTGGCACGCGAGGCCCTGGAGACCGACTGGGTAAAGCTCGAAGTCATCGCTGACGAGCACACACTCCTGCCGGATGCCGTGGAACTCGTGGACGCCACCGAGCAGCTGGTCAACCGCGGCTTCAAGGTCTTCGCCTACACCAACGATGATCCCGTCCTGGCGCTCCGGCTCGAAAACCTGGGGGCGGCCGCCGTCATGCCGCTGGGGTCACCCATCGGGACCGGGCTGGGAATCCTCAATCCGCACAACATCGAGCTCATCGTGTCGCGGGCCTCTGTTCCGGTGGTGCTGGATGCGGGGATCGGCACGGCGTCGGACGCGGCGCTGGCCATGGAGCTGGGCTGCGACGCCGTACTGCTGGCCACTGCCGTGACCAGGGCCCAGAATCCGTCGCTCATGGGCGAAGCCTTCAAACACGCTGTTATCGCCGGTAGGCTGGCGAAAGCGGCCGGGCGGATCCCGCGCCGCGAGCATGCACTGGCGTCATCGGCCATGGAGGGCCGGGCAGAATTCCTGTAAGCCCGGGACACACCCCCGCGGAGACCATGGCGGCGCGGCAGGCTCACAGGATCCCCTCTTAGGAGTCAGCCGTGGCCACCAGGGACGCTGTCCTCACCCGCCCCCAGATCGATGACGCGCTCGCCGGCCTGCCCGACTGGCGCTACCGGCTCGGCGGCCTGGTCACCGCCTACAAGGCGCCGACGGCGGCCGCCGCGCTTGAGCTGATTGCCGCCGTCGGGCGCATTGCCGAAGAGAGCGACCACCATCCCGACCTCGACTGGCGCTACAACCGCGTGTTCATCCGGTTCAGTTCCCACGACGCCGGCAGTGAGGTCACGCCGAGGGACGTCAACGCGGCGGCCGCGGTCAGTGAGGCAGCCGCCGGGGCGGGTGCCCAGGCGGAGCCGGGCCTGTACCGGACCGTGGAGATCGGGATCGACACCGCGGACGTGGCGGGGATCTCGGAGGTCTGGCGGGTCGCCCTTGGCTACCGGAAGGGGCGGCACGGGGGCCTGGCGGACCCGTACGGCCGCGGGCCGGGGCTGTGGTTCCAGGAGACCGACACTCCGAGCGAGAACCGCCTGCACGTGGACATCTACCGGTCCAAGGCCGAATCGGCGCCGGCCCTCGAGAAGACAGCGGCCACCGGCGCGTTAATGAACAGTGACCACGCACCCGGCTGGGTGGTGGTCACTGACACGCAGGGGAACCGGCTTTGCCTGTGCACCGAGGAAGGCACCGGACCGGATCTCTAGGACCGGTTCTCGAGGAGTGCCGGACCTCGGGGGCACCGGCAGCTAGATCTTGAGGGCAGCCGTTAGCCGCTGGGTGTCATGCCTTGCGCGGACCCTGCCCAGGTATACGGCCACGGCCGCAGCCGCAGCGGTGCCAGCCACCATTGGAACGATCCATGGAATCCACGTGAGTCCCGGCTGGTAGCCGAGCCCCGCTGCCATGCAGACAATCCAGGCGAGCATGCCCACCACGGCGGCCACGCCCGCCGGGAGGAGAATGCCGTACTTGGCGTGCCGTTTGTCATTGGCCCAGACGATGAAGCCTGCGGCAACGGCCACCAGGAGCACGATAACGAGGGACAGCACGGTGCTTCCTACAGTGCGCCGAAGCCGACCCGGCGGACTTCCTCGGCGCCGATTTCGACGTAGCCCAGGACGTTCGCGGGGATGATGATCTGACGGCCCTTTTCGTCGCTCAGCCGCAGCTCCGTGCCTTTGGCGAGGGATTCCGATACGACCTTGGCCACGGAGTCTGCATCCTGGGCCGATTCCAGCACAATTTCGCGGCCGATATTCTGAATGCCGATCTTTACTTCCACAGCAAGGCCTCCCAGCCAATCAAAGTTGAAATTTCAAAGGTGTTCTCCCTTTGTAGTCTAGGACTCTTTGGGGAAGCGAGAGATTCCGCGCCAAGCTAAACGGTAGATAAGGTCACTGGCGACATCCAGATCAAGATTGCCGTCCGTCTCGAGCCAGTAGCGTGCGCTGACCTGCGCCATGCCGGCGAGGCCCCGGCCGAGCAGCTGCGCCTCCAGGAGCGGCAGCTTGGTGTCTTCGGCGATGACCCGCGCGATGGCGTCGGCGAAGGCCTTGTTGAAGGTCTCCAGGCGCGCGCTGACGTCCGGATCGTTGACGAGGTCGGACTCGAACACGAGGCGGTGCGCCTGGTCGTCACTGTCGATGAACCGGTAGTAGGCGCGCATGACGGCCTGGACGCGCTCCTTGTTGTCGGTGGTGGAATTGAGCGCCCCCATCATGAGATCGGTCAGGGTCCCGAGATGGCTGTCCAGGAGCGCCAGGTAGAGCTCGCGCTTGGAGGGGAAGTGCTGGTACAGCACCGGTTTGCTCACATGTGCCGTTTCGGCGATCTCGTCCATGGCGGCACCGTGGTAGCCATTGGCGACGAATACCTCCTGGGCGGCAGCCAGCAGCTGGGCCCTGCGCTCATCCCGCGGCAGCCTGGCGGATCGCTGCCCGGCGGCGCGGGGGGTGCCGGCAGGGGATTGCGCGGCCTGAGTTCGATCAACGTGTGCATGATGAACCACGGTTGGCCTTCTTTCCATTGCTGTTAACTTCACTTTACCCGGGGGTAATATGACCGCGCGGTATCTTCAGGCATACATTGAAGTATGGCTTCTACGTCCACCGCAAATGCAGCTCTCACCTCACTGGACCCCCTGGTTGATCCGGCGCCCGGACTCTCGCCCGAGGAGGTGGAGCGGTACTCCCGGCACCTCATCATTCCGGAGATCGGCGCGCTCGGCCAAAGGCGGCTGAAGAACGCGCGCGTCCTGGTGATCGGCGCCGGCGGACTCGGCTCTCCCGCCCTGCTCTATCTGGCCGCGGCCGGCGTCGGAACCATCGGCATCATTGACGACGACTCCGTTGACCTGAGCAACCTGCAACGCCAGATCATCCATGGCGTCCAGGACGTCGGACGCCCCAAGATCGAATCGGCGCGCGATGCGATTGCCGCGCTCAACCCCCTCGTCGACGTTCGGCTCCACAACGCCAGGCTGGACGCCTCCAACGCCCTGGAGCTTTTTGCCGGCTACGACCTCATCCTTGACGGGGCGGACAACTTCGCCACCCGCTACCTGGTCAACGACGCCGCGGCCATCCTCGGCAAGCCCTACGTCTGGGGGTCGATCTTCCGCTTTGACGGCCAGGTCAGCGTGTTCTGGGAACAGCACGGCCCCACCTACCGCGACCTGTACCCGGAGGCGCCACCGGCGGGTTCCGTGCCGTCGTGCGGCGAGGGCGGCGTTTTCGGGATGCTCTGCGCGGCTGTCGGATCCCTGATGGTGACGGAGGCCGTCAAGCTGATCACCGGCGTCGGGCGTTCCCTGCTCGGCCGTGTGGCGCTGTATGACGCCCTGGGCGGCAGCTGGCGCGAGATCAGGGTGGCCAAGGACCCGGCGGCCCCGCGGATCACGGAGTTGACGGATTATGAGGCGTTCTGCGGAATCACGCCTGCGGAAGCCACGGACAAGGAACACACCGTCACCGCAACCCAGCTGGCAACAATGCTCGCCTCGCGCGATGCCGGGCTGAAGGACTTCGAGCTCGTGGACGTCCGCGAGACGGGGGAGTACGACATCGTCCGGATTGACGGCTCCGTCCTGATTCCGCAGGGCCGGATCCTCGCGGGCGAGGCCTGGGGGGAGCTGCCGCAGGACAAGGACATCGTCTTCCACTGCAAGGCCGGGACGCGGTCCGCCGCCGTGCTCGCCGCCGCACAAAAGGCCGGCTACCAGCGGGTGAGCCATCTCGACGGCGGCATCCTCGCCTGGGTCAGGGACGTGGAGCCGCAGAAGCCCGTCTACTGACTGTGGCGCAGGGTTTTCGGTCGGGAACGTCATATCACGCCGCGATGACCGGGATTCGGTCCCCGAATCCCCGATGGTAGACGCGTGAACCGTCCACCATGGGCAGGAAGCCGTCGTTAATGTGCAGGTCCAGAGGGCTCATGGCTACGCCCGGCTTGCGCTCAGCGGCGGCAGGGCCAGGCGCAGGGTCCCGTCCAGCTCCGGCTCCGAATACTCCACCTCCATGTCAAGGGAATCGTGGGGCGCCAGGTAGCTGATCCAGAGGTGCTCCGTTGCGCCGCCCGCTATGGCGCCGGGGCCCCTGTTGAAGTCCTGGGGCGTGACTGTGGTGCCGGACGGCACCAGCTTCAGGCGAAGCTGCCCCGGGGCGAACAGGGCAGGCCCGGGCCGGGTGTTTCTCAGGGCCACTTCGAGGAGGACGATGTCGCCCCACGTGAGGTTGGCAGGCTGCGGCCAGCCGTCCTGGGGGAGGACATCCGCGTCATGGCCGTGGGAATCGGTTGAAGCACGCTGGATAGTGGCGGCCTGGCCTGCAGCGGTCACGTGTCCGGCGCCGGACGTCCCGAGGAGCCGGGTGGCTGCAGCCGCCACGGACCGGAACGCCGGGCGGCCTTGTGCATCCAGCCGGGCGAGGCGGCCGGCCCGGACCACGGACAGGGAGCCGAACGCGGTAGCAACCGGTCCGGCGCCGTTCGATGTGCTTCGCGAGACCACGCCGTAGGTGCCTCCGGCCGCGAGCAGCAAGGCCCCGCCGCCCGCGATGAGGCCGAATTGCCGGCGGCTCAGGACAGGGACGGTTACTGCAGGCCGAGTCAGCTTCATGGTCGCACCCCTTAAAAGGATTCACGGACAGGTTCAATGCTGTCCGTGCAACCTATGGAAAGGTTGGGCGTGCGGCGCTCTGATCGGGTGGAAGAAGTTAGGCGGAGTTCCGCCGCGCCCCGGCCTCGGGGATCGTGGCCGGAGCCAGCTGGCTGTGATCGACGGGGCACTCGGCCTTTGCCGCGGCCGTCGGCTGTTCCACCGTGATGCCGTAGAGGGTTTCCAGGGCGGCAACGTAGTCGTCCTGCTGGCCGTTCGACGCCAGCTCCCGGGCCCGGACGGTGGGGACGTGGAGGAGCTGCTTGACCATGCGCCGCAGCGCAAATTCAACCTCTTCGGCCGCTGCCGTGCAGCCGTGGCGGGCGCGCACCTTTTCCATTTCCGCGTCCAGGACGTTCATGGTGTGGCGGCGCAGGGCCACGATGGCCGAATCCACGGACCGGGCCTCGCGTTCCTGCTCGAAGGAGGAGGCTGCGCCGGACACCAGGCTGCTGGCTTGCGCGAGGGACTCCGCCTGCTCCTGGGGAGCCGCCAGGCGCACGGACTCCAGCGTGAGGAGTTCCACGCCGTCGAGCTCTCCCACGGCGGGGTCGAAATCGTGCGTCAGCGCCAGGTCGATGGCGATCAGGGGCTGCGGGGAGTTTGCGCGGACCTGGGCGAGCTCGGCCGCTTCCACCCTGGCGTCCGAGCCGCTGCACCCGATCATGACGTCCGCGGCTGCCACAGCGGCATCAAGAGTGTCGCCGTCGAGCGCCGTGCCGCCGCGGGTGGCAACGAACGTTGCCGCGCGTCCTGAGGAGGAGAACACCGAGATGTCGCGGCAGCCGCGCTCGCGCAGCAGGGCCATGGTGGCTCCGGCGTAGGCGCCGGTGCCGAACACCACAACCTGCTTCTGCGACCAGTCGGTTTCCTCGGAAAGGTCTATGGCGAGATCGAGGGCCACCGAGACGATGGACAGCCCCCTGGAGCCGAGCGCCGTCTGGGCGCCGACGTCCTTTGCCGTCTTGGATGCGGCCTGGAACAGGCGGACCAGGCCGGAGCTGGCGGTGCCCTCATGCTGGGCGGTGATCAGCGCGCGCCGCACCTGTCCCGCGATTTCGCGTTCGCCGACCACGGCGGAGTCGAGGCCCGAGCTGACGGCGAAAAGGTGCTGGCTGACTTCGGGGCCCGTGTGCGTGCTGAATGACCGGGACACGAGCTGTTCACTGAGCCCGCTCGTCTCGCTGATCTGGCCGACCAAGGCGGCGCGGGCGGCTTCGACGTCGTCCGCGTGCGGCGCCTCGCCGTAGATTTCGTAGCGGTTGCAGGTGGCAAGGACAATCGCACCCGTCACTGCCGGCGATCCGGCGAGGGCGGATGTTGCGATGCCTGATGAACCGTTGCTTAGCTGAGCGACGGTTTCGAGGTCGATGTCGGCGTGAGTCGCCACCAATGAAAAAAGAACCACAGCAGGACAATCATAGCTTTTTCGCAGCGGCGTAGAACAACCCCCCGCCGGGTTCGCGGGCCTCCGGCGCCGTGATTCCTGCCACGCGGGGTCTGTCCGGTCCCGGGATGACAGGCTGTCGTTATCTTTTGGGGCCGATTTTCGGCACAATCAAAGGCATGACTTCTAGCGCTGCAACTTCAGCCGGCACCGTTCTTGATGCAGGCCATCCGCTCATGGACGGGCGCACCGCCGACTCGCCGCTCATCACGGCTTACCGCGGCGGCAAGCCGAGCCGCCGTCCGGTCTGGTTCATGCGGCAGGCCGGCCGGTCCCTGCCTGAATACCTGAAGGTCCGCGAAGGCGTGGCCATGCTGGACTCCTGCCTCCGCCCCGAGCTGGCCTCCGAGATCACGCTGCAGCCTGTGCGCCGGCACGATGTTGATGCGGCGATTTTCTTTTCCGACATTGTCATTCCGCTCAAGCTGGCCGGCGTCGGTGTCGACATCGTGCCGGGCATCGGCCCCGTCTTGGACAAGCCCGTCCGGACCGCCGCCGATGTCGCAGCCCTGCCCAAACTCACGTGGGAGGCGCTGGAGCCGATCCGCGAGGCCGTCCGCCTGACAGTGGCGCAGCTGGGCAAGACGCCGCTCATCGGTTTTGCCGGCGCGCCCTTCACGCTGGCCGCCTACATGGTGGAGGGCAAGCCGTCCCGCGACCACCTTGGCCCCCGCACCATGATGCACGCCGATCCGGAAACCTGGACGGCGCTGGCCAACTGGGCCGCTGATGCGTCCGGGATGTTCCTTCGGGCCCAGCTGGAGGCGGGCGCCTCTGCCGGGCAGCTCTTCGATTCCTGGGCGGGCTCCCTTGGCCTGGCGGACTACCGGCGATTTGTAGCGCCGGCATCCGCCCGTGCTCTGGACCATGTCCGGCACCTCGGCGCGCCGCTGATCCATTTCGGCACCGGAACCTCCGAACTCCTCGTTGCCATGCGCGACGTCGGCGTGGACGTAGTGGGTGTGGATTACCGTCTCCCGCTCGACGAAGCGAACCGCCGGCTCGGCGGCACCGTGCCGCTGCAGGGCAACATCGATCCGGCGCTCCTCTCGGCCCCGTGGGACGTGCTCGAGGCGCACGTCCGGGAGGTCATTGCGTCCGGCGCGGCGGCGCCCGGCCACGTCCTCAACCTCGGCCACGGCGTGCCGCCGGAAACCGACCCGGACGTTCTGACGCGCGTCGTCGAACTTATCCACTCCATTTCTCCGGAGTAGGGCGGTGGCCGCGGGCAATCCTTCGGCTGCCGGACGGACGGCCCTGGTGGTCGGGGGCGGTATCTCCGGCCTCATTGCCGCGAGGGAACTGGCCCAGGCGGGCCTCCGGACCACGCTCCTTGAAGCCACTGATGCGTGGGGCGGCTGCGTGGGCCGCCACGAGGTTGCCGGACTGACGCTGGACAGCGGCGCCGAGTCCTTCGCCACGCGCTCCAGCGCTGTGGCTGACCTCGCCGCGGAACTGGGTCTTGCCGGAAATATTGTTTCCCCCCATCCCGGCGGGGCGTGGGTGCAGCTCCCGGACGGTCCGCGCGAGCTTCCCAAGACCGGCGTGCTCGGCATCCCGGCGAATCCATGGGATCCGGAGGTGCGCCGGTCCCTGGGGCTAAGCGGCTCCCTTCGCGCCTCGCTGGATAAGTTCCTGCCGTCCTCCGTGGGCACCACGGCTGACGTCTCGAGCGTCTCCGCCCTGGTGCGGGCGCGAATGGGCCGCCGCGTCCTCGAACGGCTCGTCGAGCCCGTGGTGGGCGGGGTCCACTCCGCCGACCCCGGACTGCTGGATGTCGACATGGTTGCTCCGGGGCTTCGCGCGGGGATCACCCGGCACGGGTCGCTGGCCGCCGCCGTCGCCGCCCAACGCAAGGGGGCCGGCGTGCAGCCTTCAGGCGTGCAGGGGGCTGCCGCCAAGGCGGGTTCCGCCGTCGCCGGTTTGACGGGCGGCATGCATACCCTGGTTGCCGCCCTCGTGGCAGATCTTCGCCGGAGCGGCGTGGAGCTGGTGCCCGGCACGCGTGCCGACGCCGCGGCGCGCACGCCCCGCGGATGGCGGATTGCGGCGGGGGAGGAAACGTACGACGCCGATGTGCTGGTGATCGCCCTCGACGGGCCCTCCGCCGTCGGGCTCCTCGAGAATGCCGTGCCGGCCCTGGCCGGCCACCGGCCCGGCCCGGGGCCGAAGGTCAAGCTTGTGACACTTGTTGTGAACGTCCCTGAACTGGACGCGCGCCCGCGGGGAACCGGAATCCTGGTGGCCCCGCAAACCGCCGGAATCCGGGCCAAGGCGCTCACCCACGCCACGGCCAAATGGGACTGGCTTGCTGCCGAGGCGGGGCCGGCCAGGCATGTGCTGAGGCTGTCGTACGGGCGCCGGGACAGTTCCTCCCCGGCCGGACAGGCGCCTGCGGAGGGATCTGACGCTGCCCTGCTTGACATCGCTTTGCAGGACGCGTCAACCCTGCTGACCGTTCCTGTCAAGGCTGGGAACCTGGCCGGATGGGATGTGGTCTCCTGGGCCGGCGCCCTGCCGTTTGCGGCAGTCGGGCACCGGCAGCGAGTGGCGGACGTCCGAAGGATCTGCTCCGGCACTGAGGGTCTGCTGATGGTGGGCGGGTGGCTCGCAGGCAACGGCCTCGCGGCCGTGGTGGCCGACACCCGGCAGCAGCTGCAGGCATTCCTGCAGTAGCGCCGACCCCCGAGAGGATTCTGTGCCCTCCAGCCCACTTCATTGCCGCCCGCCATACCTGCTCGCGGGCGAGTCCGCAAGTTTTCCCCTGCGCGATTTTATGTCTAGGGTCGATAACTATGGTCAATCAGAAGTCCGATAACTTTCGTACGCTGACTGGTTTCCATGGGGGTCTTCGGCGCGGCACGGCAGCAGCTGCGCTCGGAGCGGTGCTGGTCATGTCCGCAGGGGTTCCTGCATCCAACGCTCTTACGCCTGACCTGCCGGTAGGCCCGGACAGCGGCACCTCGGCCACAACAGGACTGAGTGCCAGTGTCTCCGGAGTGGCCGACCTCGAAGCTTGGGCGGCAGCCGCACTGACAGCCGAGCCGGAGCCGTCCGAAACGCCGGCCCCGACGCTGTCGCCAATGCGGTCACCGTCACCGTCGACTTCGCCTTCGCCTTCGCCGTCGGCAACGGCCACCGCCACCGCAACGCCTACGCCCACCCCGACCGCACCCTCGGTCACGCCACCCGCACCGTCGCCGACCGGCTCGCCGTCCGGGACCGCCGCGCCTGCGCCCGCACCTGCGCCCTCCGGCTCTGCCTCTTCGCCAGCCGCCGAAAACGGCGGCACGTCGGGAGCTGCAGGCTCCGGCCCGGCCCGTCCCCTACCCTCCGCTTCAAGCCAGTGGACCGCCCCGGCTCCGGCGTCATCCGGGGCAGGGACCGCCTCCGGCTGGGCCTCAAGCGGGGCCACCGGCGGGCCTGCGGCCGGCCCGGAGCCGTCCGGCAAGGCCGGTTCGGCTGCGGACGTCTCGGCGCTGACCGCAGCCTGGGGCTTCGGGGGACGTTCTGTCCCCGGAATCGCATCCGGGGTATGGGGCTCGGCCGGGTTGTCCGGCCCGATGAACATGGCCGGTGCCGACTCGCCGTACACCGCGCGCGGGCCAGCTGAGAGTGCTGTTCTCACGGCCACGCCCGGCGGCCCGGTCTCGCCGCTGGTCTGGTGGGGTGCCGGGCTGGTGATCCTGGCGGGCGCCGCGGGCCTTGCCGTTGTCAGGATCCGCCGGTCCCTGTGACCTTCCCCACTTCTACGCTCTGTAGAAGTGGGGTTTTTCGACTTGGGCGCACGGAAGGGGCAGTATGGTATTCATGAGCCACACTCCTGCCGAATCTGTCACCAAAACCGAAGAATCAGCCGAGCAGTTCTTCACCCTCTGGACCGTATTCAAGCGCTCCGCCGAGGTCCTCCGCAGCGCTGATGCTGCCGACGATTTCGACGCCCTGATTGCGCGCCTGGCCGAGGGCGGGGTGACCCACCGCGGAAGCTACGACGTCTCCGCCATGCGCGCCGACGCCGACGTCATGGTCTGGCTCCACGGCCCCAAGCCCGAGGCACTGCAGCAAGCCATCCGCGACATCCGCCGCAGCAAGCTCTTCGCGGCAACCGAACTCGTGTGGTCGGCCATGGGCGTCCACCGTGAAGCGGAGTTCGCCAAGAACCACACCCCGGCCTTTTCGCGCGGCGTCGAACCGGCGGAATGGCTGTGCGTGTACCCGTTCGTCCGGTCCTACGAGTGGTACCTCCTGCCGGAGGACGAGCGCGGCAAGATGCTGCGCGACCACGGCATGCTGGGCCGCGACTTCCCCCAGGTCATTTCCAACACGGTGTCCTCGTTCGCACTCGGCGACTGGGAGTGGATCCTCGGCCTGGAGGCCCCTGAACTCGTTGACCTGGTGGACCTCATGCGCCACCTGCGCTCCACCGAGGCCCGCAACCACGTCCGCGAGGAAATTCCGTTCTACACGGGCCGCCGGATCACAGCCGGGGAGATTGCCGAGGTCCTGGCATGAGCCCGCTGAATTCCTGGGGCTCAGCGGTGGCGGTGAACCCCGTGACCGAGGCCGGCAGGATGGCGCCCAAGGAATATGACGGCGTGCTGCTCGCCTCCTTCGGCGGCCCCGAGGGCCAGGAGGACGTGATCCCGTTCCTCCGCAATGTCACCCGCGGCCGCGGCATCCCCGACGAGCGGCTTGAAGAGGTCTCGCACCATTACCGCGCCAACGGCGGCATCAGCCCGATCAACCAGCAGAACCGGGAGCTCAAGGCAGCCCTCGAGGCCGAGCTGGCTGCGCGGGGCATCGACATGCCGGTGCTGTGGGGCAACCGCAACTGGGATCCCTACATCCCGCAGACCCTCCAGGACGCTTACGACGCCGGTCACCGGAAGCTGCTCATGGTCACCACGAGCGCCTACTCCTGCTACTCCAGCTGCCGCCAGTACCGTGAAGACATCGGCATGGCGCTCACTGAAACGGGCCTGGACGGCCGGCTGGAAGTGGACAAGGTCCGCCAGTACTTCGACCACCCGGGCTTCGTGGAGCCCTTCATCGAAGGCACCGCCGCGGGAATCGCCGAGGTCCGCGCGCAGCTGGCCTCTGCGGGAAACCCTGAGGCGCCTGTGCATGTTCTGTTCGCCACGCATTCCATACCGACGCGCGACGCCGATGCTGCAGGACGGTCCGCCGAGGAGCCCCGCCAGTTCGCCGAGGATTCCGCCTACGTGGCCCAGCACCTGGCCACCGGCGCCGAGGTCATGCGGCGGGTGGAAGCCGAATCCGGGCTCGCGGCCCCCTGGTCCCTCGTGTACCAGTCACGGTCCGGAGCTCCGCACGTGCCCTGGCTTGAACCAGACATCAACGACGCCATCGGGGACCTGTCCAAGCAGGGCGTCAAGGGCATCGTGATTGTGCCCCTCGGGTTCGTCAGCGACCACATGGAGGTGGTCTGGGATCTTGACACCGAGGCACTGGAGACCTGCCGCGAACTGGGCCTGGCCGCAACCCGCGTGCCGACGCCCGGAACGCACCGCCGCTTCGTTGAAGGGCTCGTGGACCTCATCTGTGAACGCACCGCCGCGAACAACATCGCCGACCGGACCCACATGACCGACCTCGGCCCCTGGTACGACGTGTGCCGGCCGGGCTGCTGCGCCAACTTCCGGGGGGAAAAGCCCACCATTGCGGGGGCCGACACCACGGTGGGTGCCGGTCACGACCCCTACCCCGCCGGGGGAGGGGACGCCCGATGACAGTCCGGATCGGTACCCGCGCGAGCAAGCTCGCCCTGACCCAGACGCAGCAGACGGCCGACCGGCTGGCCGCCGTCGGGGGTTTCCCGGTGGAACTCGTGCACATCAGGACCGACGGCGACGTCCTCACCGGATCGCTGTCCCAGATGGGCGGCACCGGCGTCTTCGTTGCGGCGCTCCGCGACGCGCTGCTACGCAACGAGTGCGATGTTGCAGTGCACTCGCTCAAGGACCTGCCCACGGGCTCCGCCGTGGGGCTGACTCTGGCCGCTACTCCCCGCCGCGTGGACGTCCGCGACGTCCTGTGCGCCCGCGACGGATTCAAGCTGGCTGATCTTCCCAAGGGCGCGCGCGTGGGCACAGGCTCGCCGCGCAGGGCGGCACAGCTCCGTGCGGTCCGGCCCGACCTGGACATCGTGGACATCCGCGGCAATGTGGACACCAGGCTCGGCCGTGTCCCCGGGCTGCCGGGCAACGTGACCGAGGCCGTCGTGGACGGAAAATCGTGCGACCTTGATGCCGTGGTGCTGGCTGCCGCGGGTCTCGAGCGCATCAGCCGGCTGGACACCGTCACCGAGTACCTCGAGACGGACATCATGCTTCCGGCCGCGGGACAGGGTTCGCTGGCCATTGAATGCCGCACGGCGGACGCCCCGCGCCTGGCCGGCTCCACTGAGGGCTCGCAGGGCGTGCTCGCGCAGGCACTGGCAGCATTGGACGATCACGACACCCGGCTCGCGGTCACCGCAGAACGGGCGCTGCTGGCGCGGCTCGAAGCCGGCTGCGCCGCTCCGGTGGGTGCGTACGCCTACCGGAAGGGCAGCATGCTCCACCTCGAAGCCGTGGTGTGCGCCGTGGACGGCACCGCGTCCGTGCGTGACAAGCGGGCCACTGACGGCCTGACCGAAGTGGGCGCGACGCTGCTGGGCATTGAACTGGCGGAGGCTCTCCTGGCCGCGGGGGCTGCGGATATCGCTGACCTGACCGCGTCCTGAGCGTCGGCGGCCATCGGCTTATGGGACAGACGAACCGGCAGGGTCCGGAAGGCAACCCCGCCGGACGCCCGGACGCGCGGCGCCCGCTGGAGGGCGCCCGCATCCTCATCACGCGGAGCCCGGACCGCGCGGAAGCCCTCGCAGCGGAACTCCGGCTGGCGGGGGCCGAGCCGCTCGTGCTGCCGCTCACCGACGCCGAACGTGCCCGTGACCAGGGCGCCCTCGACGACGCCTTCGACGCGCTGGGTGCAGGCCATTTCGCGTGGCTCGTGGTCAGCAGCGCCACGACCGTCCTGGCCCTGACAGAGAAAGCAGCGGAGCGGTCGGTGGCCCTGAGCGAGTGGATTCCGCTGTCAACCCGCGTGGCTGCAGTGGGACCGGCGACCCGGAGCGCCCTGCAGTCCGCCGGCGTCACGGTGCATTTTGTGCCGGAGCAGGAGCATTCGGCCGCCGGGCTGACGGCCGAGTGGCCCGGGGGGCCGGGCGAAGTGCTGCTGCCGCAGGCTGACATCGCAGCGCCTGCCCTGGCACATGGGCTCGAAGCGAAGGGCGCCCGGGTCCGGACGGTGGTCGCCTACCACACGGTGGATTATCCGGCCGCGCCGGACCGCCGCCTCGCCCCGGCCATCAACGCCTCGGCCATTTACGCCGGTGTCGGCTCCGCGAACGGCGTCCTGCCGGTGCTCACGCCGGACGCCGCCAGAGGCGCGGTATCGTCCGGCGAGCTGGCCGCCGTCGTCGCCGCTTCACCGAGCGCTGCGCGCCGTATTTCCGCCGAGCTCGCACCGCTCGGAGCCTGCCGGGTCGTGGCCATCGGCAAGGCAACCGCCGCCGAAGCAGAGGCCCGGGGCCTGACCGTTGCGGCCACGGCGCGGGAATCCACCCCGGAGGGCCTCGTGGCGGCCATCATCCGTGCACTGCACCCCCAGGCCGGCGACGCCCCGGCCGGCAGCCGAATTCCGGACATCCATTCATCAGCACCCGGCACCCAGTGAAGGACAGGACATGAGTTTTCCGCAGCACCGCCCACGGCGGCTCCGCACCACCCCCGCCATGCGCAGGCTCACGGCCGAGAACAGGCTCGCGCCCGCAGAGTTGATCCTGCCCGCGTTCATCCGGGAAGGCCTGACGGAACCGAACCCGATCGCATCCATGCCAGGCGTGGTGCAGCACACCACGGATACCCTCAAGCGCGCCGCCGCGGAAGCCGTGGAGCTCGGCGTCGGCGGCATCATGCTGTTCGGCATTCCTGCCGCCAGGGACGCCGAGGGAACGGCGTCCCTGGACCCGGACGGCGTGCTCAACAAGGCCATCCGTGACGTCCGGGCCGAGGTCGGCGACGACCTCGTGGTGATGAGCGACGTCTGCCTGGACGAGTTCACCGACCACGGCCACTGCGGCGTCCTGGACGCCAACGGCTACGTGGACAACGACGCCACCCTGGACATCTACGCCAGGATGGCGGTGGCACAGGCCGACGCCGGTGCGCACGTGCTGGGTCCGTCCGGAATGATGGACGGCCAGATCGGCGTCATCCGAGACGCACTCGAGGACGCCGGCCACGTGAACACCGCCGTCATCGCCTACGCCGCCAAATACGCCTCCGCGTTCTACGGCCCGTTCCGGGAGGCCGTCGATTCGCAGCTGAAGGGGGACCGCCGGACCTACCAGATGGATGCCGCCAACCGGCGCGAAGCCATCCAGGAGGTGGAGCTGGACCTCGCCGAAGGGGCCGACATGGTGATGGTCAAGCCGGCCATGAGCTACCTCGACATCCTGGCCGACGTCGCCGACATGAGCCCCGTGCCGGTGGCCGCCTACCAGATCTCCGGTGAGTACGCCATGATCGAGGCGGCGGCGGCCAACGGCTGGATCGACCGCCGCGCAGCCGTCACCGAATCGGTCCTTGGCATCCGCCGCGCCGGAGCAAACATGGTCCTGACGTACTGGGCGAGCGAACTCGCCGGCTGGCTCAAGGAGTCCTGATGCCGGAGTCCGCCGCGTCTCCCACCGCCCCGGTGGGGTCCGACGAGATTCTCCTGGGCCTGAACACGTTTGGTGACGTCGGCCTCGACAGCGACGGTGAGCCGAAGCCGCATGCCCGGGTGCTGCGTGAGGTGCTGAACCAGGCCATGTTGGCGGACGCCGTCGGGCTCCATGCCTTCGGCGTGGGGGAGCACCACCGCCGCGATTTCGCCGTGTCCGCTCCCGAGGTGTTCCTCGCCGGCGCCGCAACGCGGACCTCCCGGATCAGGCTGGGTTCCGCGGTCACCGTGCTGAGCTCGGACGACCCGGTCCGGGTCTTCCAGCGGTTCGCCACCCTGGATGCGCTCTCCGGCGGACGGGCGGAAGTCATGCTGGGCCGCGGTTCGTTCATCGAATCGTTTCCGCTGTTCGGACTGGACCTGGCCGATTACGACGTCCTGTTCGAGGAAAAGCTCGAGCTCTTCGACAAGGTGCGGGACCAGAAGCCCGTTCACTGGGAGGGGCGCACCCGGCCGCCCTTGAGCGGGCTGAGCGTATTCCCTCCCCTGGAGCGGCACCTGCTGCCGGCCTGGATCGGCGTGGGCGGCACGCCGGAGTCCGTGCTTCGCTGCGCGGAGTATGGCTACCCGATCATCTTTGCCATCATCGGCGGCCAGCCCCGCGCCTTTGCCCCGCTGGTCAACCTGTACCGCGAGGCGATGGCCAAGTACGGCCACCCCATGCAGCAGATCGCCACCCATTCACCGGGGTACATCGCCGACACTGACGAGGCGGCGCGCGAAGAGCTCTTCCCGCACTGGCTCGCGCAGCGGAACCGGATCGGAGCCGAGCGCGGCTGGGGTCCCGGCAACCGGGGGGAATTCGACGCCATGTGCGGTCCGGAGGGTGCCCTGTACGTGGGCTCACCTGAGACGGTGGCCCAGAAGATCGCACTGCTCAAACGGAACCTCGGCGTTGACCGCTTCGACCTCAAATACAGCAACGGGACCCTTCCCCACAGCTCCATGATGCGCTGCATCGAACTGTTCGGCACCGTGGTGGCGCCCCGGGTGGCCGAGCTGCTGTCCGGGCCGCGGCCCGCAGACTGAAAGAATAGGAACCATGACCTCCAGCACGCCTCGCAACGAGGAACTCTTTGACCGCGCCCGCCAGCTCATGCCAGGCGGCGTCAATTCCCCGGTCCGCGCCTTCGGATCGGTGGGCGGCACCCCCCGGTTCATGGTCTCGGCCAAGGGCCCGTACCTGACCGACGCCGACGGCAAGGAATACGTGGACCTCGTCTGCTCCTGGGGCCCGGCACTGCTCGGCCACGCCCACCCTGCCGTCCTCGAAGCCGTGCACGCGGCCGTTGACCGCGGCCTGTCCTTCGGCGCCTCGACACCCGACGAAGCGAACCTGGCTGCCATCGTCATGGAACGGGTGTCTGCCGTCGAGCGGCTGCGGATGGTGTCCACCGGCACGGAGGCGACCATGACGGCGATCCGGCTGGCCAGGGGCTTCACCGGCCGCAACCTGGTGATCAAGTTCGCGGGCTGCTACCACGGCCACCTCGACGGGCTGCTCGCGTCGGCCGGCTCCGGCGTGGCCACCCTCGCCCTGCCCGGTTCGGCCGGGGTCACGGCCGCCACCGCCGCCGAAACGCTCGTGCTGCCCTACAACGACCTCGGCGCCGTCGAGGCAGCCTTCGCCGAGCACGGACCCAACATCGCTGCCGTGATCACCGAGGCGGCACCGGCCAACATGGGCGTTGTCACCCCCGGCGAAGGATTCAACGCCGGGCTGTCCCGGATCACGGCCGCCCACGGCGCGCTGCTGATCGTCGATGAGGTCCTCACGGGGTTCCGCACCGGCTACTCCGGCTACTGGGGGCTCACGGGCGGGGCGGCGGATGCGGCCGAGAAGTGGACCCCGGACCTGCTCACGTTCGGCAAGGTGATCGGCGGGGGCATGCCGACGGCGGCCCTCGGCGGCCGTGCCGACGTCATGGACTACCTGGCGCCGATCGGACCCGTCTACCAGGCCGGCACACTGTCCGGGAACCCGGTGGCCATGGCCGCCGGCGTGGCCACCCTGACGCACGCCACGCGGGACGTCTACTCGTTCGTGGACGCGCGTTCACTCGAGCTGTCATCCGCCCTTTCCGCAGCCCTGGATGCGGCCGGCGTCGACCACTCGATCCAGCGCGCCGGAAACCTGTTCTCCGTGGCGTTTGGCACCTCGGAGCGGGGCGTCCACAACTACAGCGACGCGCAGAAGCAGGACGTTTTCCGCTACGCGCCGTTCTTCCACTCCATGCTGGACTCCGGCGTGTACCTCCCGCCGTCCGTCTTCGAGGCCTGGTTCCTGTCCGCGGCGCACGACGACGCCGCCATGAACCGGATCTTCGACGCACTGCCCGCCGCGGCGGAGGCAGCCGCCGCCACTAAGGCCTGACCCGCCGTCGTCCTTAAGTCCTGCATCGCAGGGGCGGAACGACCCGCATTAAATAACTCTGGCACCCGCCGCGGCGGGTGCCAGAGTTATTTAATGCGGGAGTTGCGCTGCCCGGCCTAGAAGGCGGGCGTCACGTCGCCGTTGGGCCATTCCTTCTCGATGAAGGCCTTGACCTCGGGGGAGTGGAGGAGTTCGTCAAGCTTCTTGATGCGGGGGTCGTCCTTGGACTCCGTGCGCCATGCCAGGAAGTTGGCGTACGGGTTGTTGTCCGTGGACTCCACTGCCAGTGCATTGTCGGTGCTGAGGCCGGCCTTGAGGATGAAGTTTCCGTTGATCAGGGCCAGGTCCACGGAGGGATCCTTCAGGTCGTTGATCAGCAGCTCAGGCTGGTTTTCCGAGAACTTGAGCTTCTTGGGGTTCTGCGCGTCGGTCAGTGCGATCACGGAGCTGTCGTCCTTGATGTCCTTGACCAGACCCGCCTTTTCCAGGACCTTGAGCGCGCGGACCTGGTTGGAGGGGTCGTTGGTGATGGCAACCTTGGCGCCGTCCTTGATCTCGCTGATGTCCTTGACCTTCTCCGAGAAGGCCGCGTACGGCTCGATGTGGACGCCGGCGCCGTGGCCGAAGTCGTAGCCCTTGGTCTTGACCTGATCATCGAACCACGGCTGGTGCTGGTAGTAGTTGGTGTCCAGCGAGCCGTCGCTCAGGGCGGTGTTGGGCGTCTGGTAGTCCTCGATCTCCTTGATGTCCAGCTTGAGGCCGGCCTTCGGAGCGAGGTCCTGGTTGATGAATTCGAGGATCTTGGCCTGCGGGACCGGGCTGGCGCCGACGCTGAGGGTTGCGGGCTTGGCCGGATCCAGGGTCTGGGTCTCGGAACTGGGCGCGGACGAACCGCCGCACGCGGTCAGTGCCAGGGCGGTGACAATGCCGGTGGCGAGGAGGGTGAGTGATTTACGCATCGGATGCGTTCCTTTCGAAATAGCCTGGATCCCGACGGCGTGGCCGGGGAGATCCGGTTCAGATGCAGTGAGCGGCTACTCGCTGCGTGAAGACTTGGCGGTGGTCCGTCTGGCGGTGGACCGTCGCTTAGCTGTGGTCCTCGCTTAGCGGTGGTCGAGGCTCCGGGAGATCCACTCACCCGTGAGCTGGATGACCTGGACCAGGACGATGATCAGCACGATCGTGACGATCATGACGGTGACGTCGAAGCGCTGGAAGCCATAGTTGTAGGCAAGTTTTCCCAGCCCGCCGCCGCCGACGAGGCCGGCCATGGCGCTGTAGCCCACGAGGGTCACCACGGTGGTGGTTGCGGCAGCCACGAGTGCGGGCAGCGATTCAGGCAGCATGACCTTGTTGATGACCTGCATCCTCGTGGAGCCCATGACCTGTGCGGCGTCGATCTTGCCGTGGTGGACATCGCGGAGACAGGCCTCAACGAGGCGGGCAAAAAACGGAATGGTTCCGATCGAGAGCGAGACCGAGGCTGCCACCGGGCCGAGGCTCGTGCCCACCAGGAGCCGGGCAAGGGGGATCAGGGCCACCATCAGGATCGCGAAGGGGATGGACCGCGTGATGTTGACCACGATGTCGCTGACAATCCTGTTGACCACGGGCATGGGACGGAGTCCGCCCGGGGCAGTGGCGTGCAGGAAGACGCCCAGCGGCAGTCCGACCAGGACGGTGAAGAACGCTGAGATCCCCACCATCTGCAGGGTTTCGACGATCGCCTCAGGGAGGGCCTTGGCGAGGACAGGGTTGCTGAAGATTTCGTTCACTTGAGGTCTCCCGTCTCGGCGGCGAAGCCAGGCGTTTCGGGTGCGAAATCCGCCGGGTCGGACGGAACGACGGCGGTGTCCACCACTTTCGCGCTGATCCCGCGGTCGCGGAGGTACCCCACGACGGAGTCATAATCGACGTTTTCGGCCAGCTGGACACGCAGGTGTCCGAACTGCTGCCCGGCCAGCGTTTCCACGCTTCCCGCGAGGACATTCAGATCGATGTCAAAGTGCCGCGCGACGCTGGTGAGAACAGGTTCTTTGGCGCTTTCGCCGGAGAACAGGATCTCGAGCACGGGGCCGGCCTGGAGGGCACCCTTGATCGGTTCAGAAGCCGGCAGCGGAAGGAGCGCCCGGGCCAGCTTGCTGTCCAGTTCGGCCGCCACATCCGCCAGCTCGCCGGCTTCGACGACCCGGCCCCTGGCCAGGAGCGACACCGAGCCGCAGACGCGCTTAACTACGTGCATCTCGTGCGTGATGATAAGCACGGTGAGCTGAAGGCGCCGGGTCAGGTCCTGGATCAGGTCCAGGATTTCATCGGTGGTGGCCGGGTCCAGGGCGGACGTCGGCTCGTCGCACAGCAGCACGTCGGGATCAGACGCCAGGGCACGGGCGATGCCCACTCGTTGGCGCTGGCCTCCTGAGAGCTGTGACGGGTAGGCGTTCTCGAAGCCCTCGAGCCCCACGAGCTTGAGCAGCTCGGCTACCTTTGCGCGGGTCTTGTCCTTGGGGGTCTTCACCAGCTCCAGCGGATGGGCCACATTGCCTGCCGCGGTGCGGGAATCCATCAGGTTCGCGTGCTGGAAGACCATGCCGATCCGGCGTCGCGCCGCACGGATTTCTGAGTCTCGCACCGAGCTGAGTTCGGTGCCGTCGATGTTGACCGAACCGGACGTGGGGCGGTCCAGCAGAGTCAGGCACCGTACCAGCGTGGACTTCCCTGCTCCCGAATGGCCGATGATGCCGTGGATGGAGCCTTTGGGGACCGAAAGGGTTACCCCGTCAAGGGCCACCACTTCCTTTTTCCCCTGACGGTAGACCTTGCGCAGGTCGGTAACTGTGATCATTTATCCTCAGGCGGTAGGACTTGGGCAGGGCATAGCACAAGCGCGCTTCTGAACTAAATTATGTCAGCGCCGGGAATCAGCCTCCACTTCCGAAGATTGTTCGGCACTGGACTCCTTGCGCCGCACCATCAACGGAGCGGCCGGTACTGCGGCGCGGTGATGGGCGGCCTGCGGCCCGCTTCCTGAATTGCTGCCGGGCCGTGAGACTCCTGGGGCTTGGACCGGAGGTTGTGATCTTTGTCCCACGGCGGGCGTGCCAAAGGCCTCGTTGCGCCCGCCTACCGATTCCTGCCCCGCTAAAACCGGCCCTAGAAATCGCCCCTGCTGGCGTCCTCCGGCGGCAGCACGGGCCAGTCACCCTCGATGACGGCGGCGGGTTTGGTCTTGCGGAGGTACTGCTGGAAGTCGGCCGCCTGGCTGACGGCCCAGTCCACCTGGAGCTGGTGCAGTTGGCTGGCCGGCAGCCTGAGTTTGGGGAACTTGCCCGCCATGGCATCGAGCATGCGCAGGGTGGCCAGGGCGTCGGCGGCCGAGGTGTGGGCGTTCTCGAGGTCCACGCCGTACTCTTCGCAGAGCGCCGTCAGGGTCCGCTTTCCCTTGCGGTAGCGGTCCACCTGCTTGTTCATGATGTAGGGATCCAGCACCGGAAACCGGCTCAGCTGCGGTACCCCGTAGCGGGCGGACTCGGCGGCCAGCACGGTGAAGTCGTAGCTGGCGTTGAACGCGATGACCGGGACGCCGTCGTCGAAAAGCTCCTGCAGCACGGCCGCGAGTTCCCTGGTGACCTCCGCCGCCGGCCTGCCGTGGCTTCGCGCATGCTCCGTGGTGACCCCGTGGACGTCGCTGGCCTCCGCCGGAATCTCAATGCCCGGGTCTGCCAGCCACTCGTGCTCCCGGATGACGTTTCCTGAGGCGTCCACCAGGGTCACTGATGCCGTGACGATCCTCGCGGCGCGGGAGTTGCGTCCGGTGGTTTCGAGGTCGAAGGCGGCGCGGGGGAGGGTGTTCCAAGTGCTCATGCTTCAACGCTACCCGGTGGCACCGACAGTTTTGGCGCACGTCCCGGGCCTGTCGGCAAGTCCGCTGTGCAGGGTCCGGAGTGCGGTCTGCCAGCCGATAGTCTGGGACCATGCGGACGGAGTATGTGGAGGCGGTGCTGGCTGTCGTTGAGCTCATCCCCCCAGGTTCGGCGGTGGCTTACGGGGATGTCGCCGAACTGCTCGGATCCGGCGGTCCGCGCCAGGTGGGCTCCGTCATGAGCCACTACGGCAGCGCGGTCCCGTGGTGGCGGGTGCTCAGGGCCAGCGGGCTGGCGCCGGAGGGACTGAAAGCGGAGGCCCTGCAGTTCTACCTGCGGGAGGGAACGCCGCTGCGCGGCGATTTCCTCAGGTTCGCACGGACGGGCGACGGCCGCTGGCGGGTTGACCTGGCGGCGGCGCGATGGGCGCCCTCCGACGCGGACTTCGCAGCCCTGGACGCCATTGCTGAGCGGCTGGAAGCGTCGCTGCGTAAATTGTCTGTGCCGGATGATGGAATGTCTGAGTGACCGCAACAATCACCCAGTCCGAAACCTTCTCCGAAGCGACGGGGCGCCGGGATCAGTCCGCCGGTGTCCCTGTGTCACCCGGGTCTGGTCTTCGGCTTCTGCCGCCGCGCCAGGTTCACAATGCCGTGCCGGTACTGTCCGCGGACCAGCTCGCCGCCGTCGAGGTTCCGCGGGGGGCAGGTCCTGTGCTCGTGCCCGGCGCGCCGGGCACCGGCAAGTCGACCGTCCTCATAGAGGCGGCCGTCCGCAGGGTCGAAGCGCACTCGGTTGATCCCGAACGGATCCTCATTCTCGCGCCCGGCAGGCTGGCCGCGGACACCCTGCGCGACCGGTTCACGGCACGGCTAAACCGGAGCCTGAGCACCACGCCGGCCCGTACCTGGGCGTCCTATGCCTTCGACCTGATCAGGCGCGCCAAGGCGGAAGGAATCCTGCCGTTGCCGCGGGCGCCCCGCCTCCTCTCCGGTCCCGAACAGGACCTCATCATCAAGGAGCTGTTGGACGGTCACACCCTGCCAGGCTTGGGGCTGCCGTGGCCGGCCGATCTCGACGCCGCGTTGCCCACCCGCGGCTTCCGGCAGGAGGTCCGGCAGCTTTTTGACCGGATCATCGAATCCGGCCGGACCGCCGCGGACCTTGCAGACCTCGGGCACGAGTGCGGCCGCCCCGACTGGATCGCCGCGGCCGCCCTGTACGCCGAATACCGCGACGTCCTCGATCTGCGCATGCCCGAGGCTTTCGATCCCGCCGGGATCATCACCGCTGCGCGGCAGCTTTTCCAGGATTCGCCGGACTTCCTGGCCGCGGAACGCGACCGCCTCCAGCTGATCCTTGTTGATGACATCCACGAGGCCAACCCTGCGGTCTTTGAGCTGCTGGCCGATGTCGCCGCAGGCAAGGACGTCTTCGTGGCCTCTTCCCCGGACACGGTGGTCCAGGGCTTCAGGGGCGCCCGCCCGGACCTCGTCGCCGAGCTTCCCCGGCTGCTGGGAGGGGACGGCCAGGACGTTCTTGAGAGGCCGCTGCGGCATGCCCACAGGCATCGGCCTGCCGTCGCACAGGCCTGGCGTGGCGTTGCGGACCGGATCTCCCTGCGAGCCGGCGGGAAACTCGCCCGCCGGCTCGAGCAGTATCCCGCTGAACACGCTCCCGACGAACATGCTCACCGCCCGTCCTCCACCGGGGACACAGGCGCCCGTCCCGCAGGTAACCCCGGCGGAACCGTCGAGGCACACCTGCTGCCGTCGGCTGTCCATGAGTTGCGGTACGTCGCCCAGCGGATCCTTGAAGCCCAGGTAAATGACGGCCGCGAACTGGCGGACATGGCGGTGATCGTCCGGAACGGCGGCCAGCTGAGCCAGCTGCAACGCTACCTGTCGGGCCAGGGAATTCCTGTGCGTATTCCCGTGGCAGAGTCCGCTGTCCGCGACGAGGTAGCCGTCCGTCCGTTGCTTGACGCGTATGCCGTGGTCCTCGATCCGGACGTCCTCACCCCCGAATCCGCCGTGTCGCTGCTGACGTCCCGGATTGGCGGAGCCACATCCCTTGAACTGCGCAGGTTGCGCCAGTCCCTGCGCCGCGAAGAGATCCTGGGCGGAGGCGGACGCTCCAGCGATGCACTGCTCGTGGAAGCACTTCTCGAGCCCGGCGCCCTTGGTTCCCTGGGGATCGAAGGCCGGTCAGCGCGCCGCGTCGCCCGGATGATCCAGGCCGGCCGGAAAGCCACCACCGAGGCCGGCGCCAACGCCGAGACCGTACTCTGGGCCCTGTGGAACTCGACCGGCCTTGCCGGAAGCTGGACGGCCGCCGCACTGTCGGGAGGGCTGGTGGGGGCCAGGGCGGACCGTGACCTCGACGCCATGATGGCCCTGTTCCATACCGCCGAGCGCTATGTTGACCAGATGCCGGGGTCCGGGCCGGATCAGTTCCTCGAGTACCTGCTCAACCAGGAGCTTCCCATGGACACGCTCGCCGCACGTGCCCAGGTCGACGACGCCGTCGAACTCATGACCCCTGCCAGTGCCGCCGGACGGGAGTGGCCCTTCGTCATTGTTGCCGGACTCCAGGAGGGCGTCTGGCCCAACACGCGGCTCCGTGGGGAACTGCTGGGGAGCACGCTCTTCGCCGATGCCGTTGAACACGGCGTGGATTACGCACTCCAGCGGGGCCCGCTGAGCCGGCTCAGGGAGATCCGGTATGACGAACTCCGGAGCTTCTCGACCGCGGTGTCCCGGGCGAAGGAAGTGTTGATTTGCACCGCAGTGGCTTCGGAAGACGAACAGCCGTCCTCATTCCTGGACTACGTGGCCCCGCTGATGCCGGACCAGGACGCGAGGGGGTTCACGCCGGTGGAGAGGCCGTTGACACTCAGGGCACTTGTGGCCGAACTGCGCCAGCACGCGCAACTTGCTGACCGGTCCGCTGCTGAAGCGGACGAGGCTGTCCGTGTCCTGGCCCGCCTGGCAACGGTGGATCCGCCCGTTCCCGGAGCGCACCCGGACACCTGGTGGGGGCTGGCCCCGCTGTCCTCCGAAGAACGCGTGGTGCCACCCGGGGGCACTGTCTACGTCTCGCCCTCCAAGGTGGAGTCCGTCCAGAAGTCGCCCCTGGACTGGTTCATCCAGGCCGCGGGCGGTGAGGCGGCCACCGATTTCGCGAGAAGCCTGGGCACTCTGGTTCACGCGATCGCCCAGGATCTCCCTGACGCCTCCGGGGCCGAGTACCTCGCCGAACTCGTCAAGCGTTGGCCGTCCCTCGGAATGAAAGACAACTGGGAGGGAAAGTTGGATTTCCGGCGGGCCGAAACCATGGTGCGCAAACTGGCGCAGTACATCCTTGTCATGCGCAGCGAGGGCAGGCGCCTTATCGGCGTGGAGCAGGACTTCGAAGTGCAGCTGTCCGAATCCGCCGCCGATCCGCTGCCGGAGGGCGCCACGGATGACGCACCCCGTTCCGCCGTTCTGCGGGGCCAGGTGGACCGGCTGGAGATCGACTCCGCCGGACGGCTGGTCATCGTCGACCTCAAAACAGGAAAGAGGCAACCGGGCAAGGCTGAGCTGGGCCGGCATCCGCAGCTGGGCGCTTATCAGGCTGCGGTCCTCGCCGGAGGCTTCAGCGGTTCCCTGGACGTTTCCGGGGACGCACAGCCGGGCGGTGCCGTGCTCGCCCAGCTGGGAACCAGCGCCAAGAGTCCGGGCGTCCAGCACCAGGATCCCCTTGATCCGGGGGAGAACTGGGCATTGGACATGGTCAAGGAGGCGGCCGACGTGATGTCAGGCCATGAGTTCGAAGCCAGGCACGATCCCTCCAAGAGCGGCTTCGGCGGTCACGGCTGCCGTCTGCCGGAGGTATGCCCCCTGTGCGCACGCGGAAAGCAGGTCACCGAATGAGCCGCCCCGCGGACCTCCCTGCACCAAGGTTCAGTCCCGAAGATCTGTCCGTCCTGCTCGGCGAGAAGAACGTGCCCACCGCAGAACAGTCAGCCATCATCTCCTCGCCGCTGACCCCCCGGCTTGTTATTGCCGGTGCGGGTTCGGGCAAGACCGCCACCATGGCCGACCGGGTCGTGTGGCTGGTCGCCAACGGCTGGGTGAAGCCGGAGGAAGTCCTTGGAGTCACCTTCACGCGGAAAGCCGCCGGCGAGCTGGCAAGCCGCATCCGGGCCAAGCTGGCCGCACTGCAGCGGATCGCGGAAGCCGATGCCGGCAACGCGGTGTTTCCGGCCGGCCTGCTCAGCGCCGACGCGCTGGAACCTAAGGTCTCCACGTACCACTCCTTTGCCAGCGGCATCGTGTCCGACTACGGGCTCCGGCTTGGCATCGAACGTGACGTTGTCCTGCTGGGCGGGGCACAGGCCTGGCAACTTGCAAGCGAGGTCGTCGAGGCGTTCGACGGCGACTACTCCCATTTCCGGGTAGCCAAGTCAACACTCGTCAAGGCCGTCATGCAGCTCGCCGGCGAGTGCGCAGAGCATCTCCAGGACCCCGCCGGGGTTCACGACTGGCTCATGCAGCGGCTGGCAGAATTCGATGCCCTGCCGTACGTGGCGGAGGCGAAGAAGAATCCCAGCCAGGCCGCCGGGGAGCTGGGCGCCATGCTTCGAACGCGGGCGAGCGTTGCGGAGCTCGTGGGCCGGTACTCCGAGGCCAAAAGGGCCCGGGGTGCCCTCGACTTCGGCGACCTCGTGGCGCTCGCCGCCAGGGTGGCCCGCGAGATTCCTCTCGCCGCGGAGATGGAGCGTCAACGCTACAAGGTGGTGCTCCTGGACGAATTCCAGGACACCTCGCATGCGCAGTTGGTCCTCTTCTCCAGGCTGTTCGGAGACGGTCACGCCGTCACGGCTGTGGGCGACCCCAACCAGTCGATCTATGGCTTCCGCGGCGCGTCCGCCGGTCAGCTGTTCCACTTTGTCAGCGAATTCCCCGTCCGGCTGGATGACGGGGAGGAAGGGCCGGCCCGGTTTAGCCCGGCCCCGACCTCCTACCTGACCACCGCCTGGCGGAACGGGCGGAACATCCTGGCGGCGGCCAATGTCATTTCGGCACCGCTGAGCGCCGCTGCCGCTCAGGCCGGTCCGGCCGGAGAACGGACGTCAGCCGCGTCCGTCGAGGTGCCGCCCCTGCAGCCCAGTCCGGCCGCCGTTCAGGGCCGGGTGATCCTTGGACGCTTCGCCACGGATGAGGATGAGGCCGCCGCCATCGCACGGGACCTGCTGAAATACCGGGTCACCGACTTCGATCAGTCATCAACTGCATCACCTGTGCCGCCGGCCATGGCCGTGCTGTGCCGCCGGCGGGCCCAGATGGAGTGCATCAGGCGCGAGTTTGAGGCGCAGGGGATTCCCTACGAAATCGTGGGTCTCGGCGGCCTGCTGGACACGCCTGAAATCGTCGACCTGGTGTCGACGCTTCGGGTCCTTGCTGACCCAGGCCGGTCGGATTCCCTGATGCGGCTGCTCGCCGGTGCACGGTGGCGGATCGGCACTGCTGACCTCATGGCGTTTCGAGACTGGTCCGCATTTCTGGCGCGGCGCCGCGGACAGAGCGCGGCCGACGATGCGGCGGCAGCGGGCGGGAGCGACGAGCCGCCGGCCGACGTCGTCATCGAGGGTGACCTTACCGACGCTTCCAGCCTGGTTGAAGCCCTGGACTGGCTGCCCAAGGAGGGCTGGACCTCGGCACATGGCCGCACGCTGACAGCCCCGGCGCGGGACCGGCTGCAGAGGCTGGGCACGGAACTCAGGCAGCTGCGCGGACTATTGGGGGAGGACCTGACCACGCTCCTGGGTGAGGTGGAGCGGGCCATGCTGCTAGACATCGAGGTTGCCGCGCGCCCCGGGTTCAGCATTCACCAGGCGCGAAGGAACCTGGATGCGTTCCAGGATGCGGCTGCCGGATTCCTGCAGACGTCCCACCGCGTGGACGTCCTCGCGTTCCTCGCATGGCTGGAAGCCGCAGCCGCCGAGGAAGGGGGCCTCGACGTTCCGCCGGCAGACGTTAACCATGAAGCTGTCCAGCTGTTGACCGTGCACGCTTCCAAAGGGCTCGAATGGGATGTCGTCTTTGTTCCGGGCCTCAACAGCGGGGCCTTCCCCAGCAGCCGTGATTCGCGGTGGAGCAGCGGTTCCGCCGCATTGCCCTGGCCCCTCCGCGGCGACAGGGCAGACCTTCCGCAATGGGATCTCGACCAGCCCGACCAGAAGGGGTGGCTGGACGCTGAGAAGGACTTTAAAGGCGCCGTCCAGGCCCACGGCGAAGCCGAGGAACGGCGGCTGGCCTACGTTGCGTACACAAGGGCCAAACACGTGCTGTGGGTTTCCAGCGGTGCGTGGGTCGGCGGCCGCGGCGGAATGGCCGAGATGTCGCCGTTCCTCGCCGAGCTGGGACCGCTCGCCGGGATCGGAACAGCCGCGGGCACGCTACCGGGCCCTGCCGCCACAGCAGGGATCCACCCCGACTCCGTGGACGAGGAGTCCCTTCCGGACGAGAGCCCCCTGACGCGGGACCTTGAAGTCGCCATCTGGCCGTACGACCCCCTCGAAGGCCCTGTTGATCCGCGCACCGGCAAAAGGCTTCGGCTCGTTCCCGGGCGGCGGGCGGCCATGGACTCCGCTGCGAGCCGGCTGCGGACCGAAATAGGGGCCATCCAAGAGTTGGCCTTTGACGGTCAGCCGGAGCTTGACGCTCAGCCGGAGCGGCCGGAGCTTATCGGCCGGCCGCGAACGCCGCTCCGACCCCATGCTGCTGGTTGGGCACGGGAGGCTGCGCTGCTCCTGGAGCGCCGCGCCCGCCGTGCGCAAAGCCGGGACGTCCACTTGCCCGGGCACATTTCCGCATCCACCCTCGTTGACCTCGGGGAGGATCCCGGGGCTGTCCTGCAGCGGCTGAGGAGACCCGTGCCGCGCGAGCCGGGGATGTCCGCCCGCAAGGGCACGGCGTTCCACGCCTGGGTCGAGGAGTACTTCGGAACAGCAGGCATGCTGGACCTCGATGAAGCGCCCGGATCTGACAACCACATAGACGAGGCGTACGGCCTTGAGGACATGGTCGCCACGTTCAGGGATTCCCCTTGGGCACACAGGTCTCCGGCCCACGTCGAGGTGCCGGTCGAAACCCGGGTCGGCGAAGTCGTGGTCCGCGGGCGGATCGACGCCGTGTTCCGCGATGCCGACGGCTGCTGGGACCTCGTGGACTGGAAGACCGGCAGGCGGCCGTCCGCCGGGCAGCTGAAAACGAAGAGCGTGCAGCTCGCTGTCTATCGGTTGGCTTGGGCGCGGCTCAAAGACGTGCCGCTGGATGAGGTGCGGGCTGCCTTCTACTACGTAGCGGACAACCACGTGGTTCGCCCCCATGACCTGGCGTCGGGGGCCGAGCTGGAGGGAATTGTCGCGTCGGCCTTTGCAGCCCCGGGTTAAGGCGCCTTGGGTTAAGGCGCCTTAGCGTCCACGATGGTGATGGCTGTCGTGGAGGTGTCGTCGGCGGAGAGCGGCTTGGGCTGCGTCGGCGCTTTGCTGTCGCGCGGGTGGTCTTCTGAGTCCGGGCCGGCAGCCGCGTCCACGCTGCCGCCTGCATCCACCGCGCCGGCCGCGGCCACGGTGTCAGGAGCGTCCACAGCGGCGGGAGCATCCGGCGCATTGGCCGTGTCCTCGTCGGCCGGGATGGGCATGACGTGAACGGCCGGCATCGGTTCGGAGACGTCGGTGGCTGCCGGCGCCGCAATCAGCTCGGCCGGAACCGGACCGCGTGAAACCGGGGCAGCTGAAACCGGGTCGTCCGCTGCCGATCGGGGCGCACCTGAAACCGGCACACCTGAAACCGGCCCAGCTGAAACCGGTGCAGCAGATCCCGGCGCAGCCGCCGGTGACGGCAGGGGCTCCACACTGATGGGCTGCCCGCCGTGCTCTGCAATGTCGTCCGCCAGCGTGGCCAGCATGCCTTCCGCCTCGGCAATCATCTCGGCATCGGCGGCGGCAATTCCCTTGACCAGATATTGCGCCAGCGCGAACTCCGCGGACAGCGCCGCCCTCCGGAGCAGGTGACTGTCGGGTGCGTCGCGGCGGTGTTCGGTGTAGTGGCGCACCACCGCCTCCACGAAGTCGTGCTCGTTGGATGCCACGAGCCAGGCGAGGTCGTCGGCGGGGTCGCCGATTCGCAGATCGGTCCAGCCGGTGACGGCGGTGACCCGGTCCTCCTCGACGAGCAGGTTGTCCTCGTGGAGGTCGCCGTGGACCACGCACGGATTGAAGCGCCACAAGGACACGTCCTCCATGGCGTGCTCCCAGCGGCGAAGAAGCAGGGGCGGAATCTTGCCCGTGGTCGCGGCCATGTCGAGCTCGTTCAGCCTGCGCTGGCGGAACTCGTTGGGGGTGTAGCTCGGCAGATCGGCGTTGCTTACCAGGGCACGGGGCAGGTCATGGATGGCGGCCAGGGCCGTTCCGATCTCCTTCGCCAGCTCCTGTGACCCCGCTGTCAGCTCCTCAACCGTGCGCGTGGAGCCATTGAGGTGGGAGTACACAAACGTGCTCAGGTTCTGCTGGCGGACGGTCCCGGCCACGGTCGGCATCAGAAAGGGAAGGTCCGCCCGGATGGCCGGGGCGAAGGCCCGCAGCACCAGGAATTCGGTCTCCAGCCGCGTGCTCGCCTCCGCATGGCGGGGCGAGCGGACCCGCCAGCGCTTGCCTTCGGAGTCGAGCAGGAGAGCCGAATCGAAGTCCGCCGGATCATCCGGGGCGGAACTCACTGCAGTCGGGCTCAGTCCGGGGACTGCCGCGGTTGCCACAGCTGCCAGTTCGATCGGTTCTCTTCTCACGCTTCCACGGTAGATTGACTCGCGTTCAAGACAACGATGTGTCGCGGCGAGTCTTGAGATCCAGCCGAAATATGAGCCTTCCGCCGCCTGAAACCGGGCCGCCAGGGGCCTGCGGAAATGTGAATTGTCACCCCGAGTCAGTACGGTGGATACATGAGTCATGCGGAGGCCGCTGCGCCGGTCAGTCAGCAGTTGGGCCGGTCGCCGGAAAATCAGCTGTCCAAGGGTGATTTGCCGGCCAACCACCTCTTCGACACCGTACTGCCGGTGCGCCCGGCCCTGGTGAACCGCGGATCCGTTGAGCGGATGAAGCCGAATCTCGTCGAAGACCTGCTGGCGCGCGGCGGCGCCCAAGCCATGGTCCTCTCCGGCAGGCACGGCCTCATCCACCGTGACGCCCTTGTCCTGACGGACGCCGCCCGGCTGCTGGATCGGCTCCGAAGTGCAGACTCCGGACCCTCGCTCGTCATCTACCTTGGCTCTGCACTGGAGAACTCCGACCTGCCGGCAGGGACGGAGATCCTGCTCTTCATCCTGCCCGCGCCGGTGGATCCGGGCACCGCAGGACTCCCCTCGGGCGCCACCTGGGAGGGATTCCGCGACGTTGCCGCCCGGCTGGATCCGACCAACACGGCCCTTTTCGTAGAAGCCAGCGCCATCGCCAACTGGCATGCCAGCCACACCCATTGCCCCCGGTGCGGCGCCCCGACCACCGTGGAGACCGGGGGATGGGTCCGGCGCTGCCCCGTTGACAACTCCGAACACTATCCCCGGACCGATCCAGCGATCATCGTCACAGTGGTGGGCCCGGACGACCGCCTGCTCCTTGGCGGCGGAGGGCCCCTCGATGCCAAGAACTACTCAACACTTGCCGGTTTCGTGGAGCCGGGGGAGTCGCTCGAGCAGGCAGTGGTCCGCGAAATTCACGAGGAAGTGGGTGTGCGCGTCAGGGCCTGCCAGTACCTCGGATCCCAGGCATGGCCCTTCCCGGCGTCACTCATGCTCGGTTTTACCGCCGTCACGGATGATTCCGAGGCAAAGCCCGACGGCGTGGAGGTCACCCGTGCGCGGTGGTTCAGCCGGGAGGAACTCCAGGAGGCTGTGCTGAGCGGCGAGATTGTCATTTCCACCAGGCTCTCCATCGCACGGTCCCTGATCGAACACTGGTACGGCGGCGTCATCCAGGACCGGCCCGCCGACGAATGACCGGACGGACACACGGCGGATTGCACCGGACCGGCCTCGCCGCCGTGAATCAACCGCCGTGAACCAGCCGCAGTGACATCTGCCGGCGCGAGCACCCTATCCATCCCATCGACTGAGCAGCAGAAGTGACTACAGAAATTCCTGAAGGCAACGACTCCCTGGAGGACCGCATCCTCGGTGGCCTCGACGCCGAGCAGCGGGAGGTGGCCAGCACCCTCACCGGCCCGCTCTGCGTACTCGCGGGGGCCGGAACCGGCAAGACCCGTGCCATCACGCACCGGATCGCGTACGGCGTGCACTCCGGGGTCTACAGCCCGCAGCGGCTGCTGGCCGTGACCTTCACGGCACGTGCTGCCGCTGAAATGCGCAGCAGGCTGCGCGACCTCGGCGTGGGCAATGTCCAGGCCCGGACCTTCCACGCCGCCGCGCTCCGGCAGCTCCAGTTTTTCTGGCCACAGGCGGTCGGGGGGACGCTGCCAAACCTCCTGGACCACAAGGCACAGATGATCGCCGAGGCCGCGCGCCGGCTCCGGCTCAGCACGGACCGGGCCTCCATCAGGGATCTGGCGTCCGAGATCGAGTGGGCCAAGGTGTCCATGCTGACGCCTGCCAACTACCTGGAAAACGCCCAGGACCGCGGCAACCCGGGCGGCTTCGACCTCACAGCCGTGGCCAGGGTCTTCCAGTCCTACGAGGACGTCAAGACCGACCGGAACGTCATCGACTTCGAAGACGTCCTGCTGATTACGGTGGGCATCCTTCAGGAAGACCCGAAGGTCGCCGCCACGGTCCGCGAACAGTATCGGCACTTCGTCGTGGACGAGTACCAGGACGTGTCCCCGCTCCAGCAACGCCTCCTGGAGCTGTGGCTGGGCGGCCGGGATGAACTGTGTGTGGTGGGCGATGCCAGCCAGACCATCTATTCGTTCACCGGCGCGTCTCCCCGCCATCTGCTCGGCTTCAAGGGCCTGTACCCGAATGCCAGCGTGGTCAAGCTGATCCGTGACTACCGTTCAACGCCCCAGGTGGTGAAGCTGGCGAATGACCTGCTGGCGGCCCGCCGCAGCGGAGGCCCGGCGGCGGATGCTGCTTGGGCCGCACCGCTGAAGCTGGTTGCCCAGCGGAACCCCGGTCCGGCGCCGCAGTTCACCGAGTGCTCAGACGACGAAGCAGAGGCGGCTACCGTGGCCGCCAAGATCCGCGGCCTGCTCGACGCCGGCACACCGGCCAGCGAAATTGCCATCCTGTTCCGCACCAACGGCCAGTCCGAAGCGTACGAACAGGCGCTGGCCTCCGCGGGAATCGGCTACCAGCTGCGTGGCGGCGAGCGTTTCTTCGCCCGCAAGGAAGTGCGCGACGCCATCCTCCAGCTGCGCGCGGCCACCCGCGCCGTCGCGGAGTCGGCGCCGCAGCCGCTGGGCCAGCTCGTCCGCGACATCGTTGCATCGCTGGGGTACACGGACTCCGCGCCCCACAGCGGAGGCGCGCTGCGGGAGCGCTGGGAATCCCTTGCAGCCCTGGTGGCACTGGCCGACGAGCTCGTGCTGAGCCGCGGCCCGGAGTTCAGCCTCTCGGACTTCGTCAACGAGCTCCAGGAGCGGTCACTGGCCCAGCACGCGCCCACGGTGCAGGGCGTCACGCTGGCGTCCCTGCACGCCGCGAAAGGCCTGGAGTGGGATGCCGTGTTCCTGGTGGGGCTGAGCGAAGGCCTCATGCCCATTTCGTTCGCCGACACTCCGGAAGCCGTGGACGAGGAACGCCGCCTGCTGTACGTCGGCATAACCCGTGCGCGCGAGCACCTGGCACTGTCCTGGTCCACCGCGCGGACACCGGGCGGCCGCGCCAACCGGAAACCGTCACGCTTCCTGGACGGGCTCCGGCCGGATTCCGTGGCCAGTTCCAGCGTACGCGGCAAGGGTGCCTTGCCCCGGCGGAAGGCAGCCGCGCCAGCGTCCTGCCGGGTCTGCGGCACCATGCTGGCCAGCGGCGCCGAACGGAAGGTGGGCCGCTGCAGCCAGTGCCCGCCGACCTACGAGGAGCAGACCTTCAACGCGCTGCGGGAGTGGCGCAAGGAAGTCGCCCTGTCAGCGGAGGTTCCGGCCTTCGTGGTCTTCACCGATGCAACCCTCACGGCGATTGCCGAGGCCCGGCCGGCGTCGCTGGAGGAACTGGCCCGTCTCGCGGGCGTGGGCCCGTCCAAACTGGAGAAGTACGGCGAAGCCGTCCTCGCGGTCCTGGTGGAAAGCACCACGCTCTGATGCCCGGCACGCCGCAGACCACGCACGACGGCGCCCCCGTTGTGGTGCGCCGGTCGGCCCGCCGGCGCCGCACCGTTGCCGCCTTCTGGGAGAACGGCACGGTGGTTGTGGCGATTCCGGCCCACTTCAGCAGGACTCAGGAAGCCGAATGGGTCCGCCGGATGCTGGAGAAGCTCAGGGCCCAGGGCGACAAGCAGTCCAACGGCAAGGGCCGGCGGCGCCCCTCATCGGATGAGGCCCTGGCCGGCCACGCCGCCCACCTCTCGGCAACGTACCTGGGCGGCAAGGCAAGGCCGACGTCGGTCCGCTGGGTCAGCAACCAGAACTCGCGGTGGGGTTCGGCCACTCCCGCTGACGGCTCCATCCGGCTTTCAGACAAGCTCCGCCCGATGCCGCAGTGGGTCATCGATTACGTGTTGCTCCACGAGTTGGCACATCTGCTGGTGGCCGGGCACAACGCTGCCTTCTGGAAGCTGCTGGAGGCCTATCCCGAGACCGCGCGCGCCAAGGCGTTCCTGGAGGGCGTGGCGTTTGCCACAGCCCGCGGGCTGCCGGACGAAGGCGGCAGCCCGCATGGGCAGGCCGACGACGCCAGGCTGCCCGCCGCCGTCGGCCCTTAACCGTTCCTACGTGCCCTTGGCTCCGGGAGCTGCATCATCGGGCCCCTCATCCTCCGCGGCGCCGCTATCCTTGGCCGGCCCGGACTCCGGGGCGTCAAAGCCGCCGTTCAGCAGCTTCATGAGGGCGTCGTCCACCTCGCTGTCGCTGGCCTCGGCCAGCTTGCGGCGTTCGCTGAACCCCTTGGGGTCGTCCAGGTCCTCGGCCGTGGGGAGCAGGTCGGGGTGCTTCCACATGGCGTCGCGGCCGTCAATGCCGCGTTCTTCCTTCAGTGACGCCCACAGGGTAGCGGCCTCGCGGAGACGCCGGGGGCGCAGTTCCAGTCCCACCAGCGAGGCGAAAGCGTGCTCGGCAGGGCCGCCGGTGGCGCGGCGGCGCCGGACGGTCTCGCGGAGTGCACCGGAGGACGGGAGGACCTTCTCGGTCGCTGCCGCAGTGAGCTCGTCAACCCATCCTTCAACCAGTGCCAGGGCGGTCTCCAGTTTCTGGAGGGCCTGCTCCTGGGCCGGCGTCCGCTGGGGCATGAAGACGCCCTGTGAAAGGGCCTCCTGAATTCCTTCGGGGTTGCTGGGGTCGAGGTCCCGGGCGAGCTCCTCTATCCGCGACGTGTCAATGTGGATGCCGCGGGCGTACGCCTCGATGGCACCCAGCAGGTGCCCCCGCAGCCACGGAACCTGGACGAACAGCCGGGCATGGGCGGCTTCGCGGACAGCAAGGAACAGCCGGATGTCGTTCTCCGGAAGGCCGAGCCCCTCGCCAAACTTCGCCACGTTGCCCGGAAGCAGAGCCATTTCCAGGTCGGCCAGCGGAACGCCGATGTCAGTGGAACTGACCACCTCGGCGGACAGCGCACCGATGGCCTGTCCCAGCTGCATGCCGAAGATGGCGCCGCCCATGTTCTGCAGCATGGAGGAAGCGCCGCCCATCATGGACTTCATTTCCTCCGGCATCTGCTCCGTCATGGCGCTGGACAGTGCGTTGGCGATGCTGTTGGCCACCGGCTCCGTCAGCCGCTTCCAGGTGCCGAGCGTTTCCTCGACCCACTCTGCGCGCGACCAGGCGCGGCCGATCAGGCCCGTGGCCGGCAGGTCGGTGACCGGGTCCAGCCACAGCTCGGCGAGCCGCAGTGCCTCGTCGACCTCGCGGGACTGCGGCGTTGTGACGGACGGATCAGAGCTGCTGGCGGCAACGCGACGTGCGTTGTCGTGGGCCAGTTTCCAGTTGACAGGCCCTTCGGACGGGGCGCTCATCATGGCCTGCACCTGTGAAAACATCTGTGCCAGCAGGTTTGGATCGTCGGGGAGCCCGGCCGCTTTCGCCAGTTCGGCGGGGTCGATGTCGCCCATGCCCTTGCCGCCCATGAGGTTCTGCAGCATTTCTGCCAGCGGATCCTTCGGGTTTTCGTCGCCGTTGGGCGGATTGAGTGGGTTGGAGGTCATGATCCCGCCGATCGTCGGTGTGACTATTGATCAACCTTCACGCTACCCCGCAGGCGGGCGGCTGTCTGCCGAAAGGGGGTCCGTTCGCTGTAGGCAAAGAGCTTTCGCCGGGCCCGGACGCGTAGTGTTAGAAGTCGGAATGTTTGCATGCTGCGCCACGGCTGTCCGCCTGGCTGCAGCCACAGTGCCGCGATGCACTACGCGGTTCGGAGAGGTCCTTCAGTGACAATTACCAAGGGCGATCAGCCCTCAGAGGAGCCCGCGGCTGCCACGGGCGGCGGCGAACCGGCCGGCGCGGGAGATGCCCGCAATCCCAAGGCGGCTCGTGACCCCCGGGTCTCAACCATGATGCTCTCCGGACTCCTCGCCCTCGGACTCGGCGTGACGGCCGCCGTCCTGCCGGTCCCGTACGTTGTGGAATCGCCCGGGCCCACGTTCAATACCTTGGGCGGTGACAACTCCAAGCCTGTCATCAGCGTCACCGGGCACGAAACGTTCCCTGCGAAGGGGAGCCTTGACCTCACCACCGTCTACGTGGACGGCGGCCCCAATGGTCCGGTCAGCGTATTTGAGGCCTTCACCGCCTGGCTTGACGGGTCAAAGGCCGTTTATCCGCAGGAACTGATCTTCCCGACAGGCGTCACCAAGGAACAGTCGCAGCAGGAGAGCGCGGTGGCCATGACCACGTCGCAGGAGAATGCCGTGGCTTCGGCGCTGAACGAACTCGAGATCCCGTACGGGCAAAAACTGGAAGTCGCCGATCTCTCTGACGGCTCGGCCGCTGCGGGAAAGCTCAAGGCGGGGGACGTCTTCACCTCGCTCAACGGCAAGGCGGTCACGTCACTGTCCGTGATCCAGGAGGAACTGGCCGCCGGCAAGGGCAAGCCGGCCGCCGTCGTCGTGGACCGCGGCGGGAAGGAAATCACGGCAACGGTAACGCCCGCACGGAGCGAATCGGGGCGGTACATCCTGGGCGTTCTGCTCAAGTACCGCTTCACCTTCCCGTTCGACGTGAAGATTTCCCTAGACAAGGTGGGCGGCCCCAGCGCCGGAATGATGTTCGCCCTGGGAATCATCGATACCGTGACGCCCGGAGACCTCACCGGGGGCAAGCACATTGCCGGGACCGGCACCATCACCCCCGAAGGCACCGTGGGGCCCATCGGAGGAGTGGCCGTGAAGATGCACGGGGCGCGCGCCGCCGGGGCGACCATGTTCCTGGCACCGGCAGCGAACTGTGCCGAGGTCGCAGGGCATATTCCGGACGGTCTCCAGGTGGTCAAAGTGGAAAACCTGGACGAAGCTCGTCATGCGGTCGAACTCGCCGCAACAGGTGGGGACACATCGGGTCTTCCTGCCTGCGCAAACAACTAGACTAAACCTAGGAACTATGGCCCGGCTTCACTCGTGGCAGTAATTGACAGCCGTTGCCACGCTGGGCGTCGGACCGCGCAAGCTGACAAGTGCAGCGCGCCCCCGGGCGCCCCGGCACTGTGCATGCTGTCACCTGAAAACTCAAAATATGATCAGCAACTGACAAAGCTATGAGGTACAGAGTTTGTCCCGTCCTGCCAGCCCCACCCCGCCCCGAAGACTCCAGCCAAGGCGCGGTGCCTTGACGCCGACGCTCATTGTCGTAGCGCTGGTTGTCGTCGGATTCATTTTCTTCGCCAACGTGTGGACGGACGTCCTCTGGTACCAGCAGCTTGGCTTCTTCGAAGTGTTCCTTACGGAAAACCTCGCCAGGATCGGTATCTTTGCCGTTGGCTTCGCCATCATGTTCGCCGGTGTTTTCTACGCCATCCGGATCGCCTACCACGCCCGGCCCGTCTATGCTCCGGACTCCGAAATCCGCGACAACCTCAACCGGTACCAGGCCCAGCTGGAGCCCGTGCGCCGCGTGGTCATGATCGGACTTCCCGTGCTGTTCGGGCTCTTCGCCGGCAGCGCAGCCTCCAGCCAGTGGCAGAAGGTCCTCCTGTTCTTCAACCAGGAGTCGTTCGGCCAGAACGATCCCGCGTTCGGGCTGGATATCGGTTTTTACCTGATGACGCTGCCGTTCCTGGGCTTCGTCACCGGATTCCTGATCAGCGTGGCAATCGTGGCCGGCATTGCCGGCATCCTGACGCACTACCTGTACGGAAGCATCCGCATCATGGAGCGCGGCATCTTCACCAGCCGCGCCGCCCAGATCCATCTGGCCGTCACGGGCGCATCGTTCCTGATTCTCCTCGGCGTCAACTTCTGGCTGGACCGCTACGCCGCCGTTCAGAACAGCGGCGGCCGGTGGGCAGGCGCGTTGTACACGGACGTCAACGCCGTCATTCCGACCAAGGCCATCCTGGCCGTGGCAGCCATTCTCGTCGCCATCCTCTACATCGTGGCGGCAATCATCGGGAAGTGGCGGCTGCCCGTCATCGGTACGGCGATGCTGGTCATCACCTCCATCCTGGCCGGCGGCGTCTACCCTTGGGTCATCCAGCAGTTTCAGGTCCGTCCGTCGGAGCAAACTCTGGAGAAGGAGTACATCGAACGCAACATCGGTATGACCCGGGCAGCCTACGGCCTCGACCAGGTCAAGGTGGAGCGGTACAACGCCACCACCACCACCACGGAAGGGGCGCTGGCGCCGGACGCCCAGACCACTGCCAATATCCGGCTCCTGGATCCGAACCTGATTTCGGATGCCTTTTCGCAGCTTGAGCAGTTCCGTCCGTACTACCAGTTCCCCAAGGCATTGAACGTGGACCGGTACGAGGTCAACGGCAAGGTGCAGGACACCGTCATTGCCGTGCGCGAGCTGAACCCGGAAGGCCTTAGCCCGGACCAGCAGTCCTGGCTGAACCGCCACATCGTTTACACTCACGGCTACGGCGTGGTTGCCGCGAAGGGCAACAAGTTCACCGCCGACGGCAAACCGGAGTTCCTGCAGTCCGGCATCCCGTCCACGGGTGTCCTCGGCAACGACAAAACCTACGAACCGCGAATCTACTTCGGCGAGGACTCTCCGGAGTATTCGATAGTGGGAGCGCCGGAGGGCGCACCGCACCGTGAACAGGATCGTCCTGTCTCCAAGGAGGGCGGCGAGACGCAGTACACCTTCACCGGGAACGGCGGCCCGAACGTCGGCAGCTTCTTCAACCGGGTCCTGTACTCGGTCAAGTTCCAGTCCTCGGACCTCCTGCTTACCGACGGCGTGAACGAAGCCTCGCAGGTCCTGTACGAACGCAATCCCCGTGAACGGGTGCAGAAAGTGGCGCCTTACCTGACCGTCGACGGGAACGCCTACCCCGCGGTCGTTGACGGCCGGGTCAAGTGGATAGTAGACGGTTACACCACCAGTCAGTACTACCCCTATTCCCAGCAGGAACAGCTGTCGGACGCCACCACGGACTCGCAGACCACTGCAGGCCGCAACGTGGCGCTTCCCAACAGCTCGGTGAACTACATCCGCAACTCCGTCAAGGCGACGGTGGATGCCTACGACGGCTCCGTCACGCTCTATGCCTGGGACGATCAGGATCCGCTCCTGAAGGCCTGGCAGAAGGTCTTTCCCACCTCGATCAAGCCTTACTCGGAGATGTCGGCGGCGATCATGAGCCACGTCCGCTACCCGGAGGACCTGTTCAAGGTCCAGCGTGAGCTCCTGGGGCGATACCACGTGACGGACCCCGTGAGTTTCTACAAGAACGACGACGCGTGGAGCGTTCCTAACGACCCCACCGTTTCGGATGCGGTCAAGCAGCCGCCGTTCTACATGTCCCTGCAGATGCCGGACCAGAAGAAGCCGGCGTTCCAGCTGACGTCGGCCTACATTCCCCAGGTGGTGGACGGGAATGCCCGCAACGTGCTCTACGGATTCCTGGCCGCCGATTCGGACGCCGGGAATAAGAAGGGCGTTAAGGCGGATTCATACGGCGAGCTCAGGCTCCTGCAGGTTCCGCCGGAGGCCCAGATTCCGGGCCCCGGTCAGGCACAGAACAAGTTCAACTCTGATCCGACGGTGTCGCAGGCACTGAACCTGCTGCGGCAGGGTGCCTCTGACGTGCTGAACGGCAACCTGCTGACGCTGCCTGCGGGTGGCGGCATGCTGTACATCCAGCCTGTCTATCTCAAGTCCACGGGTGAGACTTCCTACCCGACGCTGCAGCGGGTGCTGGTGGCCTTTGGCGACAAGATCGGGTTCGCGCCGACCTTGGACGCGGCCCTCAACCAGCTGTTCGGCGGCCGATCAGGCGCTACGGCAGGGGACTCCCCCAACAACGGGAAGACGCCCGCCTCACCGGGCGGCAGCGGGTCCACGCCGCCAACGGGCTCGGCGGATGCCAAGGCCGCGCTGAAGGCGGCCCTGGACGAAGCCAACGCAGCCATCAAGGCCGGCCAGGAGGCTTTGGCAAAGGGCGACTTCGCAGCCTACGGCGAACAGCAGAAGAAACTGGCAGCGGCGTTGCAGAAGGCGCTCGACGCCGAGGCCAGGATCGTCGGCACCGGCACCGCAAGCACTCCGACGTCACCGTCCGCCACGCCGACACCGACGCCGAGCAGCTAACAGTCAGCAGCTGGCACGCAAACGGTCAGCACGTGGCACGTGATGAGGCCGGTCCCGCACTCCCTGAGAGGGCGCGGGGCCGGCCTTTCGCGTTCTCCGCTCAGGCTGCCGTTTGCGGAGGCAGCGGCCCCTTCGCGGGGCGGAGACGCAGATCACGTCGCCTGGATTTGGCCTCCCGTTCACCGGACGGTAGAGTTGTTCTTGCGACGCGGGGTGGAGCAGTTCGGTAGCTCGCTGGGCTCATAACCCAGAGGTCACAGGTTCAAATCCTGTCCCCGCAACTGAAGAAAGGACCCGGATCACCACAAGGTGGTACGGGTCCTTTGTTGTTTCCGGGGTGTTGTCCGGATCGGAATATGGGGCGCCCGGCCCCCTGGACCGGGGTGGCAGGAGTGCCGGCAAAAGTAGGGTAGTGTTAACCAAGCGACGCGGGGTGGAGCAGTTCGGTAGCTCGCTGGGCTCATAACCCAGAGGTCACAGGTTCAAATCCTGTCCCCGCAACCAGAAAGAGGCCCTGACCGGGGAAATCCGGTCAGGGCCTTTTGCTTTGCCGGTCCGTTTTTGGGTTAGTGCTAGCAGTTCCTAGTATTCTCTTTCGCAGGGCCCGGAATTCCTGGCCGGCGCGCGGCGCCCACTCTGGTCAGTCATTCTCGAGAGGAATGTAGTTCGATGTCCACAACGAAGAACAAGTCCGGCACTTCGAAGGGCAAGCGGTCCAGGCTCTACTGGGCGGTGCCTGCGACGCTGGTGGCCATGGTGCTGGTGGTGCTGTTCGCCAAGTGGCTGACGGACGTGCCCGCGGTCCGGTCGTTCCTTGCGGACTACCCGGGACACTCGGAACTGCCGGCCGGTGCCCCCGTCGGTTTCCCCGCGTGGCTGGCATGGCAGCACTTCCTGAACGCCTTCTTCCTCCTGCTCATCATCCGCACCGGCTGGCAGGTACGGACCACAACGCGGCCGGGCGGCTACTGGACCCGCAACAACAAGGGCCTCATCCGGACCAAGACGGCCCCCACGAAGATCAGCCTGGAGCTCTGGTTCCACCTGACCCTGGATGCGCTCTGGATCCTCAACGGCCTGATTTTTGCGGTCCTGGTGTTTGCTACCGGGCAATGGATGCGGATCGTGCCCACCAGCTGGGACGTTTTCCCGAATGCAGCTTCGGCCGCGCTGCAGTACGCGTCGCTGAACTGGCCCACGGAAAACGGCTGGGTCAACTACAACGCCCTGCAGCTGCTGACGTATTTCGTGACCGTGTTCATTGCCGCTCCGCTGGCTTTCATCACCGGCCTGCGGACGTCCAACGCCTGGCCCAAGAAGGCTGCGGCCCTCAACAAGGCCTACCCGATCGAGGCCGCCAGGGCAGTGCACTTCCCCGTGATGATTTACTTCGTGGCGTTCATCGTTGTCCACGTGTTCCTGGTCCTGGCCACCGGCGCGCTGCGGAACCTCAACCACATGTACGGCGGAAGCGACGACGTGAGCTGGGTGGGTTTCTGGATCTTCGCGGCGTCGGTGGCAGTGATGATCGGTGCGTGGTTCCTGGCGCGGCCGCTATTCCTGCGCCCCATCGCGTCCCTCATGGGCAAGGTCACCAGCCGCTGATCCGCGGGCCGTTCACTTCGCCTCGAGCTGCTGGTAGGTGTCCAGCGCGCGTTCGCGGGACTCCTGCAGGCCTACCAACGGCCCGGGGTAGCCCGACGCCGCCGCAGGGTTTTTCCAGGGCTCGTGGACGGCACGGTCATCCAGGTCAGCGAGCTCCGGGATGAATCCGCGAAGGTACCGCCCGCCGGCGTCGAACTTCTTGCTTTGCGCCACCGGATTGAAAATCCGGAAATAGGGCGAAGCGTCCGCGCCGGAGCCCGCCACCCACTGCCAGTTGGCCGGATTGCTCGCGGCGTCGGCGTCAACGAGGGTGTCCCAGAACCATGCCTCACCCAGGCGCCAGTCGGCCAGCAGGTTCTTCACCAGGAACGACGCCGCAGCCATGCGGACCCGGTTGTGCATCCAGCCCGTCTGCCACAGTTGCCGCATGCCGGCATCCACGAGCGGATACCCCGTGCGTCCCTGCTGCCACGCCGCGAGTTCGGCTGCCGACGGCGTCTGCCAGGCAAAGTGGTCGAAATCGCGGCGGTAGTTCTCTGTTGCCAGGCGGGGATTTTCGTACAGGAGCTGCCAGCAGAAATCACGCCAGCCGAGCTCGCTTCGAAAAATTCCGACGTCGGCCGGAGCGTGCCGCGGGAAGCGTTCGCGGAGCGCGTGCCAGATCTGGAACGGGCTGATCTCGCCAAAGCGGCCGGCACGGAGCCGGACGCCTCATGGCCCGGCGGTGGGAAGTGAGCGGGCGCGTCAAGCCGGTGGCCGGGGCTCGGCCCCGGCCAGGCACGACCGCCAGAACGGCGTGAACACCCTGTACGGGCCGCCAGTGCCCTTCCGGACCGTCCACGGCTCGAACAGCAGATTCGCCTGGTAGCTGGTGGCGTCAATGCCCTCTGCGGTGGCCCACTCCTTGATGCCGGCGTCCAGCGTGCGTTCCGGCAGCCCGTAGCGTCTGTTCCAATGGACCGCCCCGGCACCGGTCTGTTCCACCAGCTCCCGGATGACGGTGGCGGCGCCGCCGCGGCGGAGCAGCAGGCGTGATCCCCTCGCCTCCAGGTCCGCAGAGAGCGCGGACAGCGAATGGTGGAGCCACCACTTCGCGGCACCGCCGAGCGGGCGGATACCGGGGGAGACCTCATCCAGGATGTACACAACGTTCATCGGATCCGGCAGGGAAGCCGCGGCGGCTAGGGCCGGGTTGTCGTCGAGGCGAAGGTCGTCCCGGAGCCAGACAATCGTGGAAGCCATGGCCTCACGCTACACGCCGCGGGCATGGCGAAGGCCGGGGTCCTGCGGACCCCGGCCTCATTCCGGTTAGCGGCTTGAGAGCCACTTACAGCTTGTCGAAGTCAGCCTCTTCGACGGTCGAGCCCGACGCCGACCCCGCGGAGTTGCCTCCCGCGCCGATGGCCGGCTTGGCACCTCCGGACTTCAGGGCCGCCAGGCGGGCTTCGATTTCCGTCTGCTCGCCAAGATCCTCGAGCTGGTTGAACTGGGCGTCGAGGCTCGACGCCGCGAGCTCCTGCTGGCCGCGGACCTTGGCCTCCTCGCGGCGGATCTTCTCTTCGAAGCGGCCAACCTCGCTGGTCGGGTCCATGATGTCGATGCTCTTCAGGGCATCGTGGACCTGGGACTGGGCGGCAGCAGTCTTCGAACGGGCCACGAGCTCGTTGCGCTTGCTCGTGAGCTGGTTCAGCTTGCCCTTCATCTGGTCGAGCCCGGTCTTGAGGCGGTCCACCACATCGGTTTGTGACGCGATGCTCGGTTCAGCAGACTTGGCCTCGTTTTCGGAGGCGATCTGGCGCTGCAGCGCAACCTTTGCCAGGTTGTCGAACTTTTGGGCATCGGAGGCGTTGCCGCTGCTGCGGTACTCGTCGGCTTTGCGTGAAGCCGCGAGAGCCTTGTTGCCCCAGTCCTGTGCGTTCTTCACATCCTCGTTGTAGTCGTCCTGCAGCATCCGGAGGTTGCCAATGGTCTGCGCCACTGCGGACTCGGCCTCGGCGATGTTGTTGGAGTAGTCCCGCACCATCTGGTCGAGCATCTTCTGCGGGTCCTCGGCCTGATCGAGGATGGAATTGATGTTCGCCTTAGCGAGCTGCGCCATGCGGCCGAGAATGGACTGCTTAACCATGGTGTTACCTTTCGTCCTGCTCAGTGTGTCCCACTGAATTCAGTGAACAGTTGATGTACCGCTTCTACCCGCCGCCCGGATTCACCGGCATGGCGCCTAGTCTTTGCTTCTGGCTCTGGCCGCCGGCTAGAAGTCGCCGCCGCCGCCGAAGTCACCGCCCCAGTCTCCACCGCCGCCGGAGTCGCCGCCGCCTGAGTCTCCTCCCCAGTCGCCGCCGTCGCCGTGCCCGCCGCCCCAGCCGACGCCGCTCCCGCCGTTCAGGATGGAGTTGATGAGGATTCCGCCGAGGATCGCACCGCCGAGGCCGCCGCCCCCACCGCCGCCGAACATGCCGTTCCTGCCGTAGCCCTGGTTCGCATAGCCGCCGAAATTGTCGACGTCGGACTGGGCAAGCTGGGCCGCCTGGGCAGCCAGCGCGTGCGCCTGCTGCGCGTACGTCAGCGCAGTGACGGGATCATTGCGCGAGATGGACAGCGCGTAATCGAGGTTCCGCTGAGCCTCCGCAAGCCGGGTCCGGGCTTCAGTCCCCACCCCGCCCCGCCGGGCGGTGATGTAATCCGAGGTGGCGCTGATCTGCGCCTGTGCCGACATGATGGTCTGCTGCAGGGAAGCCTGGGCGCGGCGCGCCTGCTCCTGCTGGTCACGGATTCCGCTGAGGGCTTGGTCAAGGGACTGGCGGGCCGTTTCCACGCGTTCGAGGGTGGAAATCGGGTCGATCTTGCCGCCCTGGATTTCACTCTTCACCCGAGCCAGTGCAGCTTCCACCCGGGCCACGGGACCTGAAAGCTCCGCGTGCGCGCCGGACTGGATCATGGCCCTCGCCTGGGCCAGGTCCTGGGACGTGTCCACAACTGCGGCTTCGAGTCCCTGCCGGGCCGCGTCCAGGCTGCCGGCAACTTTCGAAATGGCGTCCAGGAGCACGTTGGTCTGGTGCAGGCTCTCCTCGGCGGCGCGAACGGCGACGGCGGCGAGGCTTCCCTCGCCCTCCTCAAGCTTTTCGCGGGCGGTGCTGCTGGCGTTCTGCACGAAGGCGAGGCGCTCCTTGGCCTGGCTGATGTTGTCCGCGACCTGGACGAGCGCGCTTTCGGCGTACCTGCCGCGCAGGTCAGCCAGCGTCTGTTCGGCCTTCGTTATTTTCGCGTCGGCGTCCGCTGCGCCGGCGTTCACAGCCGCCAAGGCCTGCGGCGCGTTCTTTTCCAGTTCGCGGAGTGAGTCGAAGTCGGCTTTCTGCTCCTGGAGCGACGCCAGGGCTGCCTCGGAACGGCGGATGATCTCGCCCAGCCAGCTGCGCTGCTGCTCTTCGGTGTCGGGAATGTGGTCATCCAGCTGCTGCTGCAGCTTGAAGGACTCCGACATGTGCCCCTTGGCGTCCTGGAGCGCCTTGGTGAAGTTGCCGACGGCCGCCTCACCGTACTGCGCCTCTGCGAAGCCAAGTTCCTGCTCGCTGGACTTGATGGCGTCGTCAGCCTCGATCAGCAGCGAGCCGCTCTTCTTGCGGAGGTCCTCGACACTCAACGAAGCAAGGGGATCAAGATCGGCACCCTGCGGGCCGTAGCTCGCGCTGGACGCCTGGGCCTTCTTCCGCCGGTTCCGGAGGTACAGGTACGTTCCTGCGCCGCCGGCCGCCACCACTCCGACGCCCACGAGCACTGCCGTCCCGGCGCCTCCGGACGGCACGTTCCCGCTTCCGCCGCCGGCGGCGTCACCGATGGCGGCAGCCGCATCGACGGCGGCCTGGGCGTAGTTCCCGTCACGGAGCTGGGGATCGACGGCGCTCTTCAAGACTGTGTCGCGCTGGGCGTCAGTGATCATGCTGGTGCGCGGCTTGGTCAGCTGGTATTTTCTTTGGTCCGTGGCTACGGCCAACACCAGGGAGTTTGAACCCAAGTTCGCCTTCTGGGCCACATCGGCGGTCCAGGCCGCCGGGTCCGTGGGGTTCTCGAACTTCTTGACGTACACGACGTGCAGCGTCATGGCGTGGTCGGTGCCGAGCTTCTTGATGGCCGTCTCGACGTCGGCCTTCTTGCCACCGAGGACTCCGGCCGTATCGACAATCTTGGTGACGGGATCGAGTGTTACCGGATCTTCAGCCCAGGCTGCCGCGGCGGGAAACGCCAGCATTCCAGTCAGGCCGATCACGGCGAGAACACGTTTGAACATTGACCGCATGGCAACCCTTCAGCACACCCCGCGACTGTATCGGGACGATCAGTCGTCTCAGAATGCAGCAGCGCCCCCACGCCAGGTGTAAAGCCGCAGGTCGCTGTGGCAATTCTTCTTGATTCTATGGTGCACCAATGGGACCGTCCACAGCGGGGAATATGCCACCAGCGAAAAGCGCTGAAGAGCCGGGACGACGCGCCGGCGGGCGCTATGGCGTGCCTACGGAAGGGCGGCCGGGGCCCGCATTCAGGAACCTCCCAGCAAACATCGATTTTAGTTTCAGTCGAATCGTCCATAGTTAATACAGACGAGGATGAAAGGAAGTCCAATGACTGAGAACCCAGTGCCGGGCGCAGCACCAGAGAACCGAGATCCTGCAGGGCGGCCCGCTGATCCCACGGCTCCGGCTGCGCGCGAGGAGGGTCTCCAATCTCAGGGAAGCCAGCCGGCGGGAAACTACGGGGAAAACCCCACCGAGCCCCTGGACCGCGATAGTGTCCGCGGCGACGATGCCCAGCGGGCCGGCGCTGACAACCCCACCATGCGGCTGGACCGGCCGGCCCAGGATGCGCCGGCAGAGGGCCAGGGCCACTCGCACAATGAGCCTTTCAGCGGTCCGCGTCCCGTGTATCCCCAGCACGCTCCCTTCTACGGTCACCAGTCGGGGCCCGCAACCCAGCAGTTCGCGTCGGCCCCGCATCCAGGGGACCCTGGCCAGCCGCATCAGTCGCCCTATGCGCAGCATGGCGCCCACTCCGCCCTTCATGACAACCGGGCCAACGCGCCCAAGCGCAAGGCCACTTTCGGCGTGGGCACTCTCGTGGCCAGCATCCTCGCCGCAGGGCTCGTTGGCGGCGGCGTGGCAACGGTCGGTGCCGGCAATCTCTTCGTCGCCGGGACTGCGCCGGCTGTGAGCAGCGGCAGCCAGCCCGGGACCGTGATCGTCAATAACAAGGATGACGTCAACGCCATCACGGCCGCTGCCCTCAAGGCATCGCCGAGCGTTGTGACGATCAAGGCCACGAACGGCAGCGAGGGCGGCACTGGCTCGGGCGTCATCCTCGACGACCAGGGCCACATTCTCACCAACACCCACGTAGTGACCCTTGACGGCACGGCCGCCAGCGCGGATATTGAAATCCGCACGCACGACGGCCGCGTCCTGACGGCAAAAGTCATCGGAACCGACCCCCTCTCGGACCTGGCCGTCATCAAGGTGGAGAACCCTTCAGGACTCACGCCGGCCACGCTCGGTGACTCGGGCAAGCTGAACGTCGGCGACACCGCAGTGGCTATCGGCTCCCCGCTGGGCCTCACCGGCACGGTGACGGACGGCATCGTCTCCACGCTCAACCGGACCATCAGCGTCGCATCCTCGGCAGCGCCCAAGGGCGGCGCCGACAATTCCCAGGGCGGCGACCAGGGCTTCGAGTTCGCTCCGCCGGGGCAGGGGCAGGGCCAAAGCTCAGCGAGCAAGGGATCCATCTCCATCAACGTCATCCAGACTGACGCCGCGATCAACCCGGGCAACTCCGGCGGTGCCCTGGTGAACAGCAAGGGCGAGGTGATCGGCGTGAACGTCGCCATCGCGTCGGCCGGCGGCAGCTCCGCGGCGACCGGAACGGGCAACATCGGGGTGGGCTTCAGCATCCCGATCAACAACGCCAAGCGGGTGGCCCAGGAGATCATCGACAACGGCAAGGCGACCCACGGCCAGCTGGGCGTCAGCGTCAAGCCAAAGGCGGCCTCGGCATCCGGCTTCTCCGTCGGCGCGGATGTCGACACGGTGGAGCAGGGTTCGGCGGCGGCCAAGGCAGGCATCCGGGCCGGCGACGTCGTGACGCGCTTCAACGACCTCGCTATCAGCGACCCGAACCAGCTCACGGCAGCGGTGCGTGAACAGGCGGCCGGCTCAACGGTCAAGATCACCATCCAGCGGAACGGCCGCGAACAGCAGCTGGACGTGACGCTCGGCGCAGCCGCAGAGCAGTAGCGCTGGCAAAGCAGAAAGCAGTACCGACGACGGCGGGCCGCACCCAAGAGGTGCGGCCCGCCGTCGTACTCGGAAGGAGCAGGCTGCTTCTGAATCAGGCCGCCTCTGACACAGGCGTTAACGGGACGGCATCAGAACGCCCCTATATGGTTAGCTAGGAGCTACCCGTATCCCGGGCGTTCCGCGGCCATGACCTCACCCGGCTGGCTATCCACAAGCATGGAAGGCTGCTGTAAATACAGTGGAAGAGACATTGAAGATCATCGTCCTGGTCAAGCATGTGCCGGACGCCCAGTTCGACAGGCACCTCAGCGGCGAGGGCCACACCACGGACCGCGACGAGAGCATTCTGTCCGAGCTGGATGAATACGCCCTGGAAGCTGCCTTGCAGCTCACCGAAGCGCGCGGCGGAAGCAAGGCGGGCAACAAGGTCATCGCCCTCAGCATGGGCCCGGCCGGCGCCGTGAACGCCATCAAGAAGTCACTCCAGATCGGAGCGTCCGAAGGCGTACACCTCACGGACGGGGCACTCGCTGGTTCGGATGCTGCCGCCACGTCGCTGGCGCTCGCGGCCGCGATCCGCCACATCGGCGCGGACGGCCCGGTGGACCTGGTCCTGACCGGCATGTCCTCCACCGACGGCGAAACGTCACTTGTTCCGGCCCAGCTCGCCGAGCGCCTCGGATTGCCCCAGGTGACCTTCGCGTCCTCCTTGGAGGTTGACGGCGGACGCGTCACGGCCCGCCGCGACGCCGACACGCACTCGGAGACGGTCGAAGCTTCCCTGCCCGCAGTGGTGTCGGTGACGGACCAGATCAACGAGCCCCGCTACCCCAACTTCAAGGGCATCATCGCGGCCAAGCGCAAGAGCATCACCACGCTCTCGCTCGCGGACGTTGGAGTGGATCCCTCCCAGGTCGGCCACGCCGGATCCTGGACCACCGTGACCTCGGCCGAGGAGCGCCCGCCGCGCACCGCAGGCACGATCATCACCGACGAAGGTGACGCCGGCATCAAGCTGGTTGACTTCCTGGCCGCCCAGAAGCTGCTCTAAGAGGGACCACACAACATGGCAAACGTACTCGTATTCATTGACAACCCGGGCCAGGCTCTGAAGAAGAGCAGCCTGGAACTGCTGACCATCGCACGTTCCCTCGGGGAACCCGCCGTCGCCTTTAACGGCGAACTGCACGACGACGTCGCTGCCGCCCTGGGTGCCCACGGCGCCACCGCGGTCTACCGGCCCTCCGCGCAGGACCTGGACGACTACCTGGTGGCGCCCAAGGCCGCCTACCTGGCTGCGGCCGTGAACACGTCTGAAGCCACCACCGTGCTGGTGGAAAATTCCCCCGAAGGCAAGGAAATCGCCGCGAGGCTCGGCGTCCGGCTGAGCGCGGGCGTCATCACCGACGTCGTTGCCGTCGACGCAGACGGCACTGCCCACAAATCAGTGCTGGCCGGCTCGTACAACACCGCGGCGAAGGCGACCACCCCCCTCACCGTGCTGACCGTCAAGGCGAACAGCGTGACGCCCGAGCCGGCGGCGGCGCCCAGCGCCCCCGAAACCGTGACCGTTGAGGTACCTGCCGACGCCACCGCCTCGGCGGCGCGCATCACTGCCCGGGAACAGAAGGTCGCCAGCGGCCGCCCGGACCTCACCGATGCGCGGATCGTGGTGGCAGGCGGACGCGGGCTCGACGGCGACTTCGGCCCGGTCGAGGAGCTGGCAGATGCGCTGGGTGCGGCCGTGGGCGCATCGCGTGCGGCGACGGACGCGGGCTGGATCAGCCACGATGCGCAAGTGGGCCAGACCGGCAAGACCGTCTCCCCGCAGCTGTACATTTCGGCAGGCATCTCAGGCGCCATCCAGCAGAAGGCCGGCATGCAGACGGCCAAGGTGATCGTGGCCGTGAACAAGGACGCGGAATCGCCGGTCTTTGAAATCGCTGACTTCGGCATCGTCGGTGACCTCTTCCAGGTTCTGCCGCAGGCAACGGAAGAAATCAAGAAGCGCAAGGCCTGAGTCCTTGACCTCATACGCTGCTCCAGCACAGAGCCCGTTCAACCCGGACAAGCACCGGGTTGAGCGGGTGCTCTGTTTCGCCGCCCACCCGGACGACATCGACTTTGGCGCGGCCGGGACCATCGCCGCGTGGACGGCAGCCGGCGTCGAGGTGAGCTACTGCATCATGACCGACGGCGATGCCGGCGGTTTCGACCCTGCCCACCGGGACGAAATCATCGCCATGCGGGCGGCCGAGCAGCAGCGCGCCGCCGCGCTCGTCGGCGTCACCGACATCCACTACCTCCATGAGCGGGACGGGTTCCTTGAACCGAACCACCAGGTGATGTGGGGAGTCGTGAAGCTGATCCGCGAAATCCGCCCCGACGTCGTGCTTTCCATGCATCCGGAACGCAACTGGAACCGCATCCAGAAGAGCCACCCGGACCATCTGGCGGTCGGGGAAGCGGTGACCCGGGCAGTGTACCCGGCCGTGGAAAACCCCTATGCGTATCCGGAGCTCGCCGAATCCGGCCTGGCGGCCTACAAGGTGCCGTGGCTGTGGCTCTATGCCGGGCCGGAGGAACGCGAAAACCACTTCATCGATGTCACGGAGCACGTGGACAGCAAGCTCGCGGCGATCCACGTCCATGTCAGCCAGCACCCCGACGTCGAGGCCATGGAAGCGGCCGTGCGGACCGGAATGCGCGTGAACGCGAAGCGTGCGGGCTTCCCGGACGGGCGGAGCGCGGAGGCGTTCCACGTCGTAACAATCAACGGGCCGGGCACGATCGCGGGCTTCTAGGATTGCCTCAATGTAACGCCTGTCATAAGCTGGCCTCTGTTTAAATCATATTTATTCAGGAAGGCAGACTTTGATGGCGAAGACTGCACAGCAGCCGGTTCTGGTGATCATGGGCGTCTCAGGATCCGGCAAGTCAACTGTGGCCGGCGTTGTTGCCGGCAGGCTCGGATGGGATCTCGCTGAAGGCGACGACCTGCACCCGGAGCGGAACGTGACGAAGATGCAGGCGGGGGAGCCGCTGACCGACGAGGACCGGTGGCCCTGGCTGGAAACCATTGCGGACTGGATCCGACAACACACCGAATCAGGGGCTCCGGGCGTCATTACGTGCTCGGCCCTTAAGAAGCGTTACCGCGACATTCTTCGCGGTGAAAACGTGGTGTTCGTTTTCCTCCAGGGCAGCAAGGACAGCATCTCGGGCAGGCTTGCCTCGCGGCACGGACACTTCATGCCGCCGGCCCTGCTCGAATCACAGTTCGAGGCACTGGAAGAACCCACCGAGGATGAGAACTACATCTCCCTGTGCGTCTCGGCCACTCCGGCCGAGGAAGCCCAGGAAATCATTGAACGACTGAATCTCGCAGCCGCCACCGCCGCTCCGGATCAGACCTAGGAATTTATCTTGAACTCTCGCATTGCAACGCAGCTTCCTGCTGCCGTCGAAGGCTGGACAGGCCACGACACCCAGCTGCTGGTCGTGGCTGGCCTCGGCATCGCCCTGATCGTGGTGCTGATCGCCAAGCTCAAGCTGCACCCGTTCCTTGCTCTGGTGCTGGGCTCGGCCTTCGTGGGCCTGGCATCCGGCGTGGAACTGCCCAAGATCATCACCAACTTCGAGGAAGGGGTGGGCGGCGTCCTCAAGGAGGTCGGGCTGCTGATCGCCTTGGGCGCCATGCTGGGCAAGCTCCTGGCGGACTCCGGCGGTGCCAACCGGGTGGTGGACACCCTGCTGGAGAAGGCAAGCGGCAACAAGGTGGTCTGGTCCATCACGCTCGTGGCCGTGATCATCGGTTTGCCGATGTTCTTCGAGATTGGCCTGGTGCTGCTGCTGCCCGTGGTAGTGCTGGTCACCCAGCGCTCCCGCATGCCGTTGATGCGCATTGCCATTCCGGCGCTGGCCGGGCTGTCCGTGCTCCATGGCCTCGTGCCGCCGCACCCCGGCCCGTTGATCGCCATTAGCGCTGTCAAGGCCGAGCTTGGCACCACCCTGGCACTGGGCCTTCTGGTGGCCATTCCCACCGTCATCATCTGCGGCCCGCTGTTTTCCAGGCTGGCCGCCAAATGGGTACCCGTCGGTGCGCCGGCAGTGGCCGGCGGCATCGACACGGAGCACGGCGCCGACACAACCGGAGTCAAGCGCCAGCCGACATTCCTCGTCACGCTGCTGACCATCATCTTCCCTGTGGTGCTCATGCTCGCGAAGGCCGTGGTGGACATCGTCTGGCCGGACGTCCAGACGGCGCCCTGGATCCGGATCTTCTTCGACTTCGTCGGCCAGCCCCTCGTGGCCATGACCCTCGCGGTGCTCCTTGCCATCGTCACCTTCGGCTACGCCGTGGGCTTCACCGGCAACCGGATCACGTCCAAGATCGGTGCGAGCCTCGGGCCCATCGCCGCCATCCTGCTCATCGTGGGCGCCGGCGGCGGCTTCAAGCAGACACTGATCGGCGCGGGCGTCGGCGACTCCGTCAAGAAGTGGGCCGAAGGCACCAACATGTCGGTGCTGGTCCTGGGCTTCATCGTGGCCGTTGCACTGCGGCTGGCCACAGGCTCCGCCACCGTGGCCACGGTGACGGCGGCCGGAATCGTCGCACCGCTCGCCGTTTCGCTGAGTCCCACCCACGCAGCACTGCTGGCACTGGCGATCGGCGCAGGGTCCCTGTTCCTCTCGCACGTCAACGATGCCGGGTTCTGGCTGGTCAAGGAGCTCTTCGGCCTGACCGTGGGCCAGACGTTCAAGACGTGGTCGGTCATGGAAACACTGATCTCGGTGGTCGGCTTCGGCTTCGTGATGCTGTTGTCGCTGGTGATTTAGCGGACGGGCAGCTGCCTACGTGCCTCAGCCCGCGGCCGGGCTGAGGCGTGAAGCCGCGTAGACCTTGATTCCCTCCAGCAGGTAGGGGGCAAGGCCTGCGCGGCTTTTGTCGTAGAAGGCCGTGAACCGCGGATCCTCGACGTACATCCGGCCCAGGCCGACATAGCTCTGCGCATCCGGCGTCCAGCTCACGCAGATCCACCGGTAGTGGCGTTCGACGGCGGCCTGCACCCGCGCGTCGTCGGCCGGAAGGCCGGCGTCGAGGCAGTGCGCGAGCTCCTGGTTGATGGCCTCGGCCTCAGTCAGAAAGTCCCGCTTTTCGGCGTCGCTCATGGCCGCGTGCCGGGCCTTGCTGTCCTCCACGGCCTTGTCGCCCCACCGCTGGCGGGCCTCGTCCTCGTACGGGTTGCTGTCGAAGTCCTTGAATATATCCTCGCCGGACATGGCGTCTCCTTGCTGCAGTGCCGAAATGGTTGCCTCGACGGTCCGGGCCATCCGGTCCAGACGGTCGCGTTCGGCCAGCAGCCACTTCCGGTGCACGCCAAGTGCATCAAGCTGGTTAACCTGGCCGTCCAGAACCTCGCCGATGGTTTCGAGCCCCAGGCCAAGTTCACGGAGAAGCAGGATCCGCTGCAGCCGCAGCAGCTCGGTCCGCGTGTAGTAGCGGTAGCCGTTGTGCCCCGTGTAGGCGGGCGCCAGCAGCCCCAGCTGGTGATAGTGCCGCAGGGTCCTGGAAGAGACCCTGCTTAGCTTCGCCAGTTCGGCGATGGACCAGCTCGGGACTTCTTCCTGCTTCATGCCTCCAGCCTAGAAGTTGACGTTACGTCAACGTCAAGTGCTCAAGCGTTGAGCGTTGCGGCTGCCACCGTCGGAAGGGTGGGGGCCGAGGAACCGCCGGCAGGCTCCACGGTGATCCCGAGCGCGGCCGCCGAATGGATGCCCTTGACCACGGCGGGCTTCGACAATGCCTCCGCATCCATCAGGCCCTGGGAAACAGGCGTGGAGCCGTCCTTCGGAATGAGCCACATCTGGTAGACCTTGCCCTCGGGAGGAGGCGGGACATCCTTCATGCGGACAACCAGCGCGTCCTTCGACGGCGCTATGGACACTGTGGCCGTCCCTCCGCCGCTGACCTCGACGGTGGCCTCGCGTACGTCCTGCGCCTGGAGCACCTGCGTCAGCGGATCGTTCTGGTTGGCCACATAGGCGCCCACGCCCACGCCTCCGAGCGCGATGACGGCAGCAGCCGCAACGCCGATCAGCCAGTTCCGCATGCCGGCGGACCGGCGTCGGACATCCCGGCGTTCACGCGCAGCGGACAGCTGATCGGTCGCGGGCGGCACAGCCGCCGGCGCTGCAGGTGCGTCCGCCCTGACAATCGCGGACTGTGCCGGAAGCTGGGCCACGATGCGGTCGAACAGGTCTGCCGGTGGCTCCTCTTCGGCAGTGAACGTGGTGGCCAGCGTTTCCCTGGCCTGGCGGACGCGCTCGTTGAAGGACTGGCGTTCTGATTCCGGGGCTGCGTTGATGTATGCCTCGATTGCTTCGCGTTCTGCGTCGTTCACGGCATCCAGTGCGTAGACCTCGGCGAGCTCGACGGCGCGGCCCGCTGCAAGGTCAGTGGAAATGTCGGCGGCGAAGGCGCGGGGCAGTTGGCGGCCGTGGGCATCATTCGTATCGGTCATTTCAACTCACCCCCAGACAGGTCTTCAATTGGATCAGTCCGTCGCGGATGCGGGACTTGATGGTCGGTACGGCCGCGTTGAGCTTTTCAGCGACTTCGCGGTACGTGAGGCCGCCATAGTAGGCGAGCCGCACGGATTCCTGCTGTGTCTCGGTCAACGTCTCCAGGCAGCGCACCACGGCCTCGGCCTCCAGCCTGCTGCCCACCTCATCCGACACGGAATCGTGGTCGATGTCCTGGCTGCTGGCGCCGTACCTGGCCTCGCGGTCAGTCGATGACTGCGACGACCTGACCTTGTCCACAGCGCGGCGGTGCGAGATGGTCATCAGCCATGCCAGCGGGCTGCCGCTGGCCAGGTCGAATTTGGCGGCGTTCTGCCAGACCTGCAGGAATACCTCCTGTGTCGTGTCCTCGCTCAGCTCCGGATCGATCAGCACCCTGCGGGCCATGCCGAACACACGGCGCGACGTGAGCCGGTAGAACTCGGCAAACGACGCCTGGTCGCCGCCGGCAATCCGCTCCAGCAACGCTGCAAGCTGGCGGTTGAGGTCGACGGCGGTGCCGGGCGGCGCTGGGGCGCCAAAGTTCGACGCATTGGGAGTTTCCATCACAGTCAAGCATAGGTCGCCGGAAGAGAATCGCTGAGCACCCGTTCCGGATACGGCACCGTCGTACCGGGCAAAACGTGGTGCCGTCCTGCCCGCATGTTCTGTTTTCACCTGCCGCTCCTCATTCCCCGGGATTTGCTCAGGAGTGATTCGGCGCCGGAGCGGGTCCGGATGGGTGCGGTCGGGCACCTCCTTCTGCACACTTACTTCTGCACGCGGCCTCGTGCATGCGTACTTAGGCATCCGGCCGGGACCCCGCTCAGAGCTGGGCGCCGGTGAAGCCCTGCTGGCGCCAGGCCTCGTACACAGCGATCGACGCGGCATTGGCCAGGTTCAGGGAACGCAGCGACGGCAGCATGGGAAGCCGGACCCTGGACGTGACATGGGGGTCGTGCTTCAACTGTTCCGGCAGTCCCACCGACTCCGGGCCGAACAGCAGAACGTCGCCCGGCCGGTAGGAAACGTCCGTGTAGGACACCTCGCCGTCGGAGGTGAAGGCGAAGACCCGCTCGGGCTGCAGGGCTTCCCAGGCGGCTTCAATGTCAGGATGGACCGTCACCACTGCGAGGTCGTGGTAGTCCAGGCCGGCGCGGCGCAGCTTGGCGTCAGAGAAGTCGAAGCCGAGCGGTTCCACCAGGTGGAGCTCGGCGCCGGTGATGGCGGCAAGGCGGATGGCGTTGCCGGTATTGCCGGGGATTTCAGGGGTGTGAAAGAGGATGCGGAACACGGTTCCATCCTATCGCCGGGGAAAACGCCGCAGGATGCACGTCCGCCAGTGCTGCGGGATGGGCACTGACAGGGCATGCCCTGT
>NZ_JAGGPM010000002.1 GCF_018613835.1 Arthrobacter sp. ISL-5
AGGATGTTGATGAACTTCCCGACCGGCCCTTCCACCGTCCTGACGCCGAACAGTGAGGTGAAGGCGACGGAGATCAGTTGCCGGCGGCCGAGGCGGTAGGTGCCGTAGGCCATGGCGATGCCGACCACGGCGTACATGGCCCAGGGGTGCAGGGTCCAGTGGAAGATCGAGGTGGCCATGGCGGTTTGGATGGCTGCGGGGGTGCGGCCGTCCACGGTGCCGGGCGGGGGAGAGATGTAGTGGTAGAGCGGTTCGGCCACACCGTAGAACATGAGGCCGATGCCCATGCCGGCGGCGAACATCATCGCGACCCAGGAGACGGTCCGGAATTCGGGTTTTTCGCCGTCCTTGCCCAGCGGGATGTTGCCGAACTTGCCCAGGGCCAGCCAGAGGACGAAGATCACAAAGAGCGAGGCGGTGACCATGAAGAGCCAGCCGGTGTATTCCATGACCCAGTTCAGGACGCTTGTGGAGGTGACGGAGAGGCTGTCCCGGCCAACAAAGCCCCAGGCAACAAAGGCGACGGCGATGGCGCCCGTGATTCCGAAGGTGACCTTGTCGAGGATGAGCTTGTGGTTCCGGCCTTCCGCAGCGGCTTGCTCCGTCTTGGCATGGCGCAGCTCTTCCAGAATCTGCTCGTACTCTTCGGCGTCCGGCAAGCTCGCTACGCCTGCGTCCTCCGGGTCGAGGACTGCGGGGGTGGTGCTTTCTTCCTTGGAGATAATGATCACTGCTGTGGTGTTCTCCGTACTTTCGGGTTCTTCGCTAGGGGGAGTCCCTGCCACGCCAGTCTCGGCAGGTAGGTCTTCAGGGGTTGAGGGCTTTAGGTCACTACTGATGGCCATGAGCGGGTCCTTTGCTCGGCGAGTCATGGGCTTGCGGTTAAACATGGCCGTCGAGGGTTAGACCGGGCGGAAGGTTGGGGGCTTCGTCCGATTCGATGACCATGATGTAGCCGTCGACGATCTGCACTTCGTGAGCGCGTACCGGCAGTTTGGCCGGAGGCGCATCGAGGGCTCCGGTACGGAGGTTGAACCTGGATGCGTGAAGGGGGCACTCAACCCAACAGTCCTCCACATAGCCGTCGGCCAGGGAGGCATCCTGATGGGTGCATGTGTCGTCAATGGCGAAAAGTTCGCCTTCTTCCGTATGAAAGACGGCGATGGGTGGGGCAGTGTCGAGCCGCAGCGCCTCCCCGGGTGCAAGTTCACTGAGCGGGCAGGCCTTGTGCATGAAGCACCTCTTTTCATTCAGATGAGATTTGCGAATCGGAAGAAGTGTCGCTGTCATTCTGTTCCGCAGGGATCAACACATTTCGCGGTAAGCAACAGCGTGCGCCAGGTCATACTCGATGTCAAGGCATTTCGGCCGTTACGCGTTCCTTTTTTCGCGCACCCCGGACTGTTGACACTGAGCGTGTCATGCGTCACGCTGTTGCATATCGTGATTGATGTTGCGCATCAAGCAATTCAGAGATGGGTAGATTATGGAGACGCTTGCGATCGTTGGAGCCTCGCTGGCCGGGCTCTCCGCAGCCAGGGCAGCCCGCGCCCAAGGCTTCGCCGGAAGGCTCGTCATCATAGGCGATGAGCACCACCGTCCCTATGACCGGCCGCCGCTATCCAAGGACTTCCTTCTCGGCAGCATCACGGCCGAGGACCTGTTCTTAGAGACGGATGACGACGGGCTGCAGGCAGAGTGGATGCTCGGAGGCGGCGCCGTTGGCCTGGATGCTGCTTCGCGCACCATCCATCTGCAAGACGGACAATCTGTCAGTGCCGACGGCATCGTCATTGCTACCGGCGCGCGTGCAAGGCAGCTACCCGCGCTGGCTGGACTGGGGAATGTCTTTTACCTTCGGACGATCGCCGATGCTCAAGGCCTGGCCCCCAGGCTGGTAGCCGGTGCCCGCATGACCGTCATCGGTGCCGGCTTCATCGGTGCCGAAGTTGCCTCCGCCGCTGCCTCTCGCGGGATGCAGGTAACCATGATCAACAATGCGCCGGTTCCCTTTGCCGCGCAGCTTGGACAGGACATGGGAGCCGTTGTCGCCAAGTTGCACGCAGCCAACGGCGTGGATCTGATTTCCGGTGCGGTCATCGAAGAGTTCTACGGTGCAGATGGTGCCGTCACCGGACTCAAGCTGACGGATGGCCGCCAGCTTTCGACAGACGTCGTCGTAGTAGGTATCGGCGCCGAGCCGAACACCGAATGGCTGGAGGAATCTGGCATCCAATTGGGCTCGGGCGTGGTGTGCGATGCCATGGGCCGTACAAACATCCCCGGAATTGTCGCCGTCGGTGACTGCGCGGCCTGGTTCGACGAGTCCCGGGGTTGTCACCGGAGGGTCGAGCATTGGACAGGGGCGCTTGAGCGGGCGGCTCTCGCAGTTCAGGTTCTATTGGACAGCGGTTCCGCAGGGCAACCGTTGAAGCCACACTATTTCTGGTCAGACCAGCACGGCGTCAAGATCCAGTTCGCCGGACACTCCGACGGTCATGACCGCGTGGAAATAGAGGCAGGTGATCCCGAGGAACACAATTTCCTTGCCGTCTACTACCTCGGCGACGACGCCGTGGCCGTTCTCGGAATGAACCAGCCACGGCTGTTCACCAAGTGGCGGCGCAACCTGGTGAGCCAGGCGCGCAAGCCAGAGGACCAGTCCGGATTGGTGGCTGCTTCAGCGCCTTGAGTAGTACTCCGCCGTCAATGTCGGCAAGAAGTTCATGTTCACAAGTTCCAAGCACTAACTAGTGCTGTTCCAAGGAGGACAAATTGTCTGTTGAGGTAAGTACCCCGAGTCTGATTCCTACCCTTCCGGGGTCGACTTATGTGGATGAGGCCGTGTTCCGGGCTGAGCAGGAGCGGATTTTTGAGCAGATGTGGTTCTGCGCTATCCGGTCGGCGGATCTGGATAAGGCCGGTGCCTGGCAGACGGTGCAGATCGGGCGGGAGAGCGTGTTGATCAGCCGCACCCGCAAGGGCCAGATCCGGGGTTTCTATAACATCTGCCGGCACCGCGGGGTGAAGCTGTGCATGGAGGAAAAGGGCGAAGCGGCCCGTTCGTTCCAGTGTCCGTATCACGCCTGGACCTATGACTTCGAGGGCAAGCTCATCGCGGCGCCGAACCTGACCAAGATGCCGGACATCGACCGGGACGAGTACGGCCTGGTGAAGGTCCATATCCGGGAGTACCTGGGCTATGTCTGGGTGTGCCTGGCCGATGAGCCGCCGTCGTTCGAAGAGGACGTCATGGGCGCCATCGAGGAGCGGCTCGGTGATGTGCATGCCATCGACGGTTATGACGTGGCGAACCTGAGCCTGGGCCGGCGGATCCGGTATGACGTGAAGGCGAACTGGAAGCTCATCATTGAGAACTTCATGGAGTGCTACCACTGCGCCACGATCCATCCGGAACTGACCGAGGTCCTGCCGGAGTTCGCCGACGGCCTGGCTGCGCAGTACTTCGTGGGCCACGGCGCGGAGTTCGGCGAGGACGTCAAGGGCTTCACGGTGGACGGCTCCGAGGGCCTGGACCACATCCCCGGTGTGAGCGAGGAACAGGACCGCCGCTACTACGCCATCACGATCAAGCCCACGGTGTTCGTGAACCTGGTCCCGGACCACGTGATCATCCACCGGATGTTCCCGATGGCCGCGGATCACACCATCGTGGAATGCGACTGGCTGTACCTGCCCAGCGTGGTGGAGAGCGGCAAGGACGTCAGCGCCTCGGTGGAGCTGTTCCACCGCGTGAACCAGCAGGACTTCGACGCCTGCGAGCGGTGCCAGCCGGCCATGGGCTCGAAGATCTACGCCAAGGGCGGCGTGCTGGTGCCCAGCGAGCACCACATCGGCGCCTTCCACGACTGGGTCCAGGAAATGATCGGCGACGTCAAGCCCGCTGGCTGAGCCGGATCCGACGTATCGAAACATGGTTGAGCCCGCCGACCCCGGCGGGCTCAACCCGTTTAACGCTGCCTGTAGCCCATCTTTGCGCTGATCTTCAGCCCCGCCTCCCGAAGGCCCTGGATGAGGCCGGGTGTATTTTCCGGGTCGAAACGGAAGGACGGCCCGGAAATGCTGACCGCCGCGATGACCGTTCCGATGTGGTTGTACACCGGCACGGCCATGGATTTCAGTCCGATCTCAAACTCCTCCCGGACCACCGCGTAGCCGTCGCGCGCGACCTCGAGAAGCTGGGTTTCGAGCTTGCTCCTGCTGGTAATGGTCCGGGAAGTACGGGCCGGAAGCCCGGTCTCCTGCAGCACGCGGTTCCGTTCCTCCGCGGTCAGCGCCGCCAGCAGGACTTTGCCGCTGGAGGTGGCGTGGAGGGGCGTGAGACTGCCCACCCAGTCATACGTGGCAAGGGTTGACGGCCCCATGGCCTGGTCCACGTTGACGGCGTAGTTGGAGCGCAGGACGGCAAGGTTCACCGTCTCCTTGAAGTCCTCGGCCAGGCTTTCCAGTACGGGCCGGGCCTCGCGGACCAGGCTGAGCCGCCCGGGGATGGAGCTTGCCAGCCTGAGGATGCCGAACCCCAGTTGGTATTTCCCGCGCTCGGTGTTCTGCTGGACCATTTCCCTGCTCAGCAGGGAACCCAGCAGTCGGGAGACGGTGGACTTGTGGATACCCATTTCCTCAGCGATATCGCTGACGCCCGCATGGCCGTCCCGCGCTAGGATTTCCAGGACCGCAAGGGCCCGCTCAACAGACTGGACACCGCCCTGCTGACCTGACTCCGCATCGACGTCGGATTCGGGGTCAATGTTTGAAGCCATGATTCGTACTCTCCAGAAGCATTGGGTTAAGTGGTTTGACGCAGATCGAGCCGCATCAGAACGCGGGGGAAGCCGTTGATCACAGAGTCCGTGTCGGCTGTCATCGTGAAGCCGGCCCGTTCAAAGAGCGTCCGTGTTCCGACGTACGCCATGGTGAGGTCCACCTTCCTGCGCCGGTTATCGACCGGGTAGCCCTCGATGGCTGGCGCCCCGTAGCTGCGGGCGAAGTCGACGGCACCCTGCAGCAGGTGGTGGGAGATTCCCTCACCGCGGTGTCCCGGCCGCACCCTAATGCACCACACCGACCACACATCGAGGTCGCCCACGTGCGGAATCTTGCGGTTGCGGGCAAAGCTGGTGTCGGCGCGCGGATGGACGGCCGCCCAGCCCACCACCTCGTCGCCGTCGTATGCGAGCACGCCGGGCGGCGGATCCTGTCCCACCAGCTGCTTCACCCGTTCCCCGCGCTCGGGGCCGCGCAACTGCAGGTGCTCCTTAGAGGGGATGCGGTAGCTCAGGCACCAGCACACGTTCGCGTCGGGCCGCTTGGGCCCCACCATGACCTTCACGTCCTCGAACCGGGTTGCCGGACGGATCTCGATCGCCATGCGTGTCCTTTCGCTCGCGCTCCTTGCCTACCGCAGGCCCTTGCTGTTGGCCATCGCGATGGCTTCCGTACGGGAAGACGCACCCACCTTGCGGAAGATGTTCCGCAGGTGGAACTTCACCGTGTTCTCGCTGATGTGCAGTTTCGCGGCGATTCCCCGGTTCCGCTGCCCGGCAGCCAGGAGCTGGAGCACCTCAAGCTCACGGTCGCCAAGATTCCACTCCGCGACGTCGGCCATCTGGCGCGCCGGCGGATCGAGGGGAATGGCGACGGCGACGTCCGCGCCCCAGCCCGGCATCACATCGACCGACATGCGTCCGTTCAGGGCTTCGACCCGGTCGCCCAGGCGGGCCATGTTCGGGGCCTCTCCGGACAGCTCGCCCGGACCGTCGTCGCGCACGTTTACCAACAGGTTCTCGCCGTCGCAATCCCACTGCGTCCGGATCCGGCGGACCCCGCCCTGGTCCACCATCGCGAGGACGAGGCCTCGGACGATCGCCCGGGCTGCGTGGGCCACCTCGCCAGGCAGGGCACGGCCATTGACGGGAGGTTCGATGAACTGGACATCAATGCCGCTGAAATGCATCAGCGGTTTTAGATCCTCGCGCAGACGCTGGAACGCCGACGACACGGGTTCTTCCACCAGTTCGGTGGTGCGGTCGCTGAGCGTCCGGAGTCCCACCAGGGCCTTGGCAGCGGTTTCTGTGGCCGCCTTGCGCGCAGCCTCGTCGGCGAGGGCCGGAGAACGCAGCGCGGCGATCAGGGTTTCGAGGGTGGTGGAGTGCCTGTCCACGAGTTCGGCTGTCACCCTCACGCGTTCGGCCGAGGCTGCGCGGGACTCAATAAGGTACGACGGCGGCGCATCCGCCACCTTTTCCCGGATCCGCTCGGCGGCCAGCGCCCAGAGGTAGCGGAGCAGCCGCTCGGCAGGGAGCCGGTCAGCGGGATCCGGCAGGGGCTGCGGGTCGGCGAGGACCAGCAGCGCGTTGCTCGGTGAGGAGAGGGCCAGGACCGGGCGCTTGGCTCCCCCGAGCACGGCTTCACCCTGCCAGGGGGAGCCGGTCCTGCCGCCATCGGAGCCAGACACCGACGCCCGGATGTGGTCAAGTTCGGCAATGGACACGCGGCTGATGATGGCTTCGTCGCCGGCCTTTTTCTGCGGCCGGCCGGTGCAGTCCTCCGTGAAGATGACCAGGGCGCTGCTGCGCACATAGGGGAGCGTGGCGTCGCGCAGCCGTGCGGCGATGGTCGCCAGCGGCGCGCTGGACAGCGCGGCGATTGCACCAAGCAGTGGCTCCGCGTGGCGGACGAGCGTGCTCAGGTCCAGCAGCCCGGCTTCCATGAGCGGGGGAGCGGTTTCGGGAGCTTCGATAGGAGTTACCACCTGCCCAGTTTACGGGCTCCCGCCGATTTGCCTATCCCTTTGGGTGGTTAAGACCGTCCGATCATGCCGTTGGCCCCACTCAACAGGCGGGCGAGGATGGAGAGGTACCAACTTTCGTGAAGGAGATACTGCCAATGAGCGTCGTCTCAGAAACTGATCCGGCCGCCCCGGCCGATGTGTCCCGGGCTTTTGACCGCAACCGGCTCCTTGTCCAGGACGAAATCAGCGAAGTGTTCCAGCGCGTCGATTCGGCACAGGTCGCGGCCCTGGTCACAGAGCTGAGGCTGGCCGACAGAATCTTCGTGACCGGGGCTGGGCGCAGCGGCCTCGTCCTGAAAATGGCGGCCATGAGGCTCATGCACCTGGGGCTGACGGTCCACGTCGCCGGCGAAACCACGGCGCCCGCCATCCGCTCCGGCGACCTGCTTCTCGCGGCGTCGGGCTCGGGCACCACCGCCGGCGTCGTCAAGGCGGCGGAAACGGCCGCCGCACAGGGCGCCCGGATCGCCGTCTACACCACGAACTCCGGTTCCCCGCTCGCGAAGGCAGCCTCCGCCGTCGTACTTATCCCTGCCGCGCAAAAGACGGACCACGGCTCCGCCGTGTCCCGGCAGTACTCGGGGAGCCTGTTCGAGCAGGTGCTGTTTGCCACCACCGAAGCGGTGTTCCAAAGCCTGTGGGACGAGGACGCCGCATCCCCCGAGGAACTCTGGCAGCGCCACGCGAACCTCGAATGAGCGGCCACGCCCGCTGACCGAAAACCACCCCTTTAAACCCCGCCTCAACCAGAAAGAGAACAACACATGAAACTGCAAGTCGCCATGGATGTCCTGACCGTCGAAGCCGCCCTCGAGCTCGCAGGACAGGTCGCCGAATACGTCGATATCATCGAGCTCGGCACCCCGCTGGTGAAGAACGCCGGGCTGTCCGCTGTGACCGCCGTGAAGGCGGCGCACCCGGACAAGATCGTCTTCGCCGACCTGAAGACCATGGACGCCGGCGAACTCGAAGCCGACATCGCCTTCACCGCCGGTGCTGACCTCGTCACCGTGCTGGGCGGTGCCGACGACTCCACCATCGCCGGTGCAGTGAAGGCAGCCAAGGCCCACAACAAGGGCGTCGTCGTTGACCTGATCGGGGTTGAGGACAAGGTGACCCGGGCCAAGGAAGTCCGCGCGCTGGGTGCGAAGTTCGTGGAGATGCACGCTGGCCTTGATGAGCAGGCCAAGCCGGGCTACGACCTGCACGTGCTGCTCAGCGCCGGCGAGGAAGCCCGGGTGCCGTTCTCCGTGGCCGGTGGCGTGAACATCTCCACCATCAACGCCGTGCAGCGTGCCGGTGCGGATGTCGCCGTCGTCGGCGGCTCCATCTACAGCGCCGCCGATCCCGCACTCGCCGCCAAGGAGCTGCGCGCCGCGATCATCTAGCAGGCGCCGGCATCTAGCAGGCGCTCCGGCGCCTGACGGGTTCCGGGAAACCCCGACGGCGGTCCGCACCTCTCGGTGCGGGCCGCCATTCTGGTGCGGGGCGCCGTTTCGGTGAGCGCCGCCGTCGTACGCTTGGGGCCGTTCCTTCCTGGACGACGTCGTGCCACACTTGATGCACTATCGAATGGCTGGGGGATCCAAGTCAGGAGATTGTAATGAAGAGTCTGATCCATACCCGCACTTCGGGCCATCGGCTGGCGGTGAGCAACGCATGATGGCGGGTTGGGCCTACCTCATGGCGGCCATCATGACAGTCGACTCGCTCTTGCTGGGATTGTTGCTGCTGAACGTGAATTGGCCGAAACGCCGGAAATGACCGTGCACCTGACTCTCACAGGTTCCTGACAGTTTCCGAACAGCGGTGCCATATCCCGTTGCCTCATCTTTGTGTGAGAGGGCTGAACCAGAGGCCCTTAGCCACAAGCCGTTTCGTACGGCGGATCGAGGAGACAGAGCATGTCACGAACGAAGAGAATCACGCTCGGCGTTGCGGCCGGAGCCTTGGCACTGGGCGCCGGACTGGGAGTCACCGGCATGGCCTCCGCAGCCACCACGCCAACCCCGAGCGCGAGTGCGTCCGCGGACAGCACCGCGTCCGCGGACGGCATGCGGGGCGGCCACAAGGGGGACCGCGGCCAGATCGCCGCGGACCTCGCCTCAAAGCTCGGCGTCGAGGAGGCCAAGGTGACCGAGGCGCTCCAGGCGTTCCGGGAGGCCAACAAGCCCACCACTCCGCCGGCCGAGGGCACCAAGCCGGACCGCACGGCCCAGGACGCGGCGATGGCCAAGTCCTTGGCGACCGCACTCGGTGTCGACGAATCCGAGGTCACCGCGGCGCTGACGGAAATCCGCGCCGCCGCCCAGGCGGAGCGCGCGGCCGCCCTGAAGACCAGGCTGGATACGGCAGTCACCGACGGCACCCTGACGCAGGCTGAGGCCGATGCCGTCACGAAGGCCGTGGAAAAGGGAGTGATCGGCGGAGGCGGCCACTAGGCACCGACCCGGCCGGCGCGTGCCGGCCGCATAAAGGAATCCCCCGGGGAATGTCCCGGGGGATTCCACTTTCAAGTCCGTTCTAGCCTTGCTCCAGTTCCACGGTCCAGCTGCCGCCGCTACTTACCGAGGAGCACTTGAACTGCTGAGGCGCGGCGTTGCCGGCAGTCTCGTCAGTGTAGGAGCCTGCGGTTTCGAAGCTGCCGGCTGTCGCCTTGGCGGTGGACTTGGTGCCCGGCTCGATCACTGCGGTGGGGTGCTTTTCGATGAGCCGCATCTCGCAGACGGTGTTTGCTTCGTCGAGCAGCTCGGCTTCCTGTGGGCTCACTGCTTTCGGGCTGGCCGGGGATGACTGAACTGCCGCGGATGTCTGAACTGCCGGGGAAGCCGGTTCGTCGGAGTTCGCCGGAGAGGTGGAAAATGGGTCAGACGGCTGGGAGGCCGTTGCACTTGCCGTCGGGGCGGTTTCCTGGCCTGGCCTGGTGGCCAGCGACGAAACGGCAACGGCAATACCGGCCAGGATCACCAGTACCGCGGCAACGACAATAAGCAGGAGCCTGCGGCGGGACTTGGCCTGAGCGCCGGGTTCATCGGACGGGCTGGGTTCAACGGACACGGCGGCCTCTTTCGAAACGCTGGGCAGGCCTCGAGGGACGGGTGCCTGGCTGGCTGTCACCCTCATTGGCGACGAACGTTTCTGGCAGAATAGCCGCCGCCGTGGCCGTTAACAAGGTTGCTAACAAGGTTGCGCGGAATTAGCGTTGCGCGCGGCCGTGCCTAAAGGACCTTGCGGATGGTCTCTTCGAAGCTCGTGACGTGATGCAAAGCGAGTTCACCGGCCTTGTCGGCGTCCCCGTCGGCCACCGCCCTGAGGAGCTCCACGTGTTCGGTGATGTGGCCGCTCACGGATGGGACCTTGTCCAGGACCAGGCACCAGATACGCGTTGCCAGGTTGTCGTAGCGGATCAGGGCGTCTTCCAGATGCGGGTTCGCTGCCGCCTTGTAGATGAGGCGGTGCACCGTGAGGTCGTACTTCATGAGCTCGCGGGATTCTGCGGGGCCGGGAGCCAGCTCCGCGATGGTCTTGGCAACGCTCAGCAGTTCGCGGCGCATGGCGACGCTGGCCCTCATCGCGGCACGGCGCGCAGCCAGAGGTTCCAGGAGCTCCCGGATTTCCGAGACGTCGGCCAGCTCGGTCAGGTCAACGTTGGTGGCAAAGGTTCCCCGCCGCGGATAGGACACCACCAGGTGGTCCACCTCCAGCCGCTTTATCGCCTCCCGCACGGGCGTGCGACCGAAGCCGAGCTCGGCGGCCAGCTGCCCGTCGTTGATAGGTTCGCCCGGCCGGATTTCGAGCATGATCAGCTTGTCGCGCAACTGCCGGTAAGCCGCCTCCGCCTGGGACAGTGCTTCGTCCTCGGCGGGAGGCAAGACGGGAAGTGCGTTCACAGCGCGGCTCCGTTCTTCGGTACTGGGGTCCTCTTAGGTACTGGTTCCGAGCTTCAAACGGAAGCCCGGTTCCAATTTACGTCCTGCTATTGACTCTGTTGTGATTCCGATCATACCATTGTCATCACACTGATATATCAGTTACAGGCAAAATGGTATTTCAAAGGAGCATCCGTGGTTGAGCAGTTGAATGAGCGACTTTCCGTAGTCGATCCAGAGGTCGAGCAGGCCGTTGCCCGCGAGCTGGTCCGCCAGCAGTCCACCCTCGAAATGATCGCTTCGGAGAATTTTGCTCCCGCGGCCGTCATGGAGGCGCAGGGTTCGGTCCTGACCAACAAGTACGCCGAGGGCTACCCGGGCAAGCGCTACTACGGCGGCTGCGAACACGTTGACGTGATCGAGCAGCTCGCCATCGACCGGGTGAAGGCCCTGTTCGGCGCGGAATTCGCCAACGTCCAGCCGCACTCCGGCGCGCAGGCCAACGCCGCCGCCATGTTCGCACTGCTGAACCCGGGCGACACCATCATGGGCCTGAACCTGGCACACGGCGGCCACCTCACCCACGGCATGCGCATCAACTTCTCCGGCAAGCTCTACAACGTGGTCCCGTACCACGTCCGCGAATCCGACCTCCGCGTGGACATGGCTGAAGTCGAGGCCCTGGCACTTGAGCACAAGCCAAAACTGATCGTGGCCGGCTGGTCCGCCTACTCCCGCCAGCTCGACTTCGCCGAGTTTCGCCGGATCGCGGACCTCGTGGGCGCCTACCTCATGGTGGACATGGCGCACTTCGCCGGCCTGGTCGCGGCTGGGCTGCACCCCAACCCGGTGCCGTACGCCGACGTCGTCACCACCACGACCCACAAGACCCTGGGCGGACCGCGCGGCGGAGTCATCCTCGCCAAGGAGCAGTACGCCAAGAAGATCAACAGCGCCGTTTTCCCGGGCCAGCAGGGCGGCCCGCTGGAGCACGTCATCGCCGCCAAGGCCGTGGCCTTCAAGCTGGCAGCCGGCCCGGAATTCAAGGAACGCCAGGAACGCGTCCTCGAGGGAGCCAAGCTCCTCGCCCAACGGTTCCTGCAGGATGACGTGGCAGCGGCCGGCATCTCCGTGGTCAACGGCGGCACCGACGTCCACCTGGTCCTCGTGGACCTGCGGAACTCGGAACTCGACGGCCAGCAGGCCGAAGACGTGCTGCACCGGATCGGCATCACCGTCAACCGCAACGCCGTCCCGTTCGACCCCCGCCCGCCGATGGTCTCCTCCGGACTCCGCGTCGGAACACCGGCACTCGCCACCCGCGGCTTCGGTGCCGCCGACTTCACCGAAGTGGCGGACATTATTGCGACGGCGCTCATCTCCGCCGCCGGCGGTGGCACGGACGGCGTCGGAACCCTGGCGGAGGACACCGCCGTCGAACTCGGCGCCCGGGTCACGGCGCTGGCCGACCGGTTCCCCCTCTACCCGCACCTGAACAGCGGCACCAAGATTGCCGACTTCGAAGCAGACTTGATTGGAGCAGCCCAGTGAGCACCCACCAGCTCCCGGAACACCCGGAATTCCTCTGGCACAACCCGGAGCCCAAGTCCTCCTATGACGCCGTGATCGTGGGCGGCGGCGGGCACGGTCTGGCCACCGCCTACTTCCTGGCCAAGAACCACGGCATGACCAACATCGCCGTCCTGGAAAAGGGCTGGCTGGCCGGCGGCAACATGGCGCGGAACACCACCATCATCCGTTCCAACTACCTCTGGGACGAGAGCGCAGCCATCTACGAGCACGCCCTGAAGCTCTGGGAAATCCTGCCGGAGGAGCTCGAATACGACTTCCTGTTCAGCCAGCGCGGCGTCATGAACCTCGCCCACACCCTGGGTGATGTCCGCGAAAGCATCCGGCGCGTGGGGGCAAACAAGCTCAACGGCGTGGACGCGGAGTGGCTGGAACCGGACCAGGTCAAGGAACTCTGCCCCATCCTGAACATCAGCGACAACATCCGCTACCCCGTTATGGGTGCCACCTACCAGCCCCGTGCCGGCATCGCCAAGCACGATCACGTGGCGTGGGCCTTCGCCCGCAAGTGCGACGAACTGGGCGTGGACATCATCCAGAACTGCGAAGTCACCGGCTTCCTCAAGGACGGCAACCGCGTGGTGGGCGTCAAGACCAACCGCGGCACCATCAACACCGAAAAGGTGGGCCTGTGCGCCGCCGGGCACAGCTCGGTCCTGGCGGAAATGGCCGGCTTCCGGCTCCCCATCCAGTCCCACCCCCTGCAGGCGCTGGTCTCCGAACTGCACGAACCGGTCCACCCCACCGTGGTGATGTCCAACCACGTGCACGTCTACGTCTCCCAGGCCCACAAGGGCGAACTGGTGATGGGCGCCGGCGTCGACTCCTACAACGGCTACGGCCAGCGCGGATCCTTCCACGTGATCGAGCACCAGATGGCAGCCGCCGTCGAGCTGTTCCCCATCTTCGCCCGGGCACACGTGCTCCGGACCTGGGGCGGCATCGTGGACACCACGCTGGATGCCTCGCCCATCATGGGCACCACCCCCGTGGACAACATGTTCGTCAACTGCGGCTGGGGGACCGGCGGGTTCAAGGGGACCCCCGCTGCCGGACTCACGTTCGCGCACACCATCGCCACGGGCGCCCCGCACAAGCTCAACAAGCCTTTTGCGTTGGAGCGCTTCGAAACCGGGGCGCTGATCGACGAACACGGCGCAGCCGCCGTCGCCCACTAGCCGCCGTCCCATAGAAAGAAGACGCACATGCTGCTTATCTCATGCCCCAACTGCGGCTCGCGCGACGAGACCGAATTCCACTACGGCGGCCAGGCCCACGTACCGTACCCGGAAAACCCGAACGAGCTGAACGACCGCGAATGGGCCGAATACCTGTTCTACCGGGACAACACCAAGGGAACGTTCGCCGAACGCTGGCTCCACAGCACCGGCTGCCGCCAGTGGTTCAACATGCTCCGTGACACGGTCACGTACGACATTCAGGCCGTCTACCCGATGGGCGCGCCCCGGCCTTCGACGGCGGTCCCGGCAGCCCCCGAATCCGGCACTGCCAGCCTCGCCGCTGACAGCACCACCACCGGGACCACCGCGCCCAGCACCTCTGCAACCAGCACTGCCCCAGGCATCACTAAGTCCGGCACCACCGCCCCGGAAGGAGCAACCAAGTGACTTCCCAGAACGCCCGCCTCGCCGCCGGCGGACGCATCGACCGCAGCATCTCCTGGCGTTTCACCGTGGACGGCGAGGAATACACCGGCCACCCCGGCGACACGCTCGCCTCGGCCCTGCTCGCCAACGGCCGGATCGCCGTCGGCAATTCCCTCTACGAGGACCGGCCCCGCGGCATCCTGGCCGCCGGGGTGGAGGAACCGAACGCGCTGGTCCGGATCGAGCCGAGGTTCGCCGGCCACGTGGCAGAGTCCATGCTCCCGGCCACCACCGTCACCCTGGTGGACGGACTGAAGGCTGGCCTGCTGAACGGCCTGGGACGGCTGGACCCGGAGGATGACCGCGCTGAGTACGACAAGAAGTACGTCCACACGGACGTCCTGGTGGTCGGCGGCGGCCCCGCCGGCCTGGCAGCGGCACGCGAGGCCGTGCGCACCGGTGCCCGCGTGATCCTGATGGACGACCAGCCCGAGCTGGGCGGCACGCTCCTCTCCGGATCCACGGCGCCTGACCTGGCCGACACCATCGAGGGCATGCCGGCCCTGGAATGGGTGGCGGACGTCGAAGCCGAGCTCGTCTCCGCGGCCGATTGCACCGTCCTGAACCGCACCACGGCCTTCGGCGCCTACGACGCCAACTACGTCATCGCCGTCCAGAACCGCACCGACCACCTGTCCAGCCCGGCAGCTCCCGGGGTGTCCCGCCAGCGGATTTGGCACATCCGTGCCAATCAGGTGGTCCTGGCTCCCGGCGCCCATGAACGGCCTTTGGTCTTCGAGAACAACGACCGCCCCGGCATCATGCTCGCCTCGGCCGTCCGCAGCTACCTCAACCGCTACGCCGTCGCCGCCGGGCAGCGCGTTGTCATCGGCACCACCAACGACACCGCCTATGCCCTGGCCGCGGACCTGCGCGCCGCCGGCGTCAAGGTCGCGGCCGTCGTCGACGCCCGTCCCCGCCTCACCCCGGTGGCTGCCGCCGCCGTCGAGGCCGGCACCCGGGTGCTGATCGGCAGCGCCGTGGCCAACACCGCTTCCTCCGGGTCCGGCGACGGCCGGCTGAGCTCCGTGACCGTCCGCAGCATCAACGACGACGGCGAGCTCACCTCCGGCATCGAAGAGATCGCCTGCGACCTGCTGGCAGTCTCCGGCGGCTGGAGCCCGCTGGTGCACCTGCACTCGCAGCGGCAGGGAAAGCTGCGCTGGGACGAGGACCTGGCGGCGTTCGTGCCGAGCACCGTGGTCCCGAACCAGCAGACCATTGGCTCGGGTCGCGGCAGCTTCGAACTCGAGGACTGCCTCGCCGAAGGCATCTCGGCCGGAGCCTCGGCCGCGATCGCGGCCGGCTTCGAATCCGCCGTCGAGCCGTCCGTGATCGGCGAGCCGAAAGCGTCCGCCCCGACCCGCCAGCTGTGGCTGGTCCCGGGGCAGTCCGGCACGCCGGACGACTGGCACCACCACTTCGTCGACTTCCAGCGCGACCAGAGCGTGGCCGATGTCCTCCGCTCCACCGGGGCCGGCATGCGGTCCGTGGAGCACATCAAGCGCTACACCTCCATCAGCACCGCGAACGACCAGGGCAAGACCTCCGGCGTCAACGCGATCGGCGTCATCGCCGCCGCGCTCCGGCAGGCCGGCGAGGCGTCCCGGGGCATCGGCGACATTGGCACCACCACCTACCGCGCGCCGTTCACCCCGGTGGCCTTCGCGGCACTGGCCGGACGCCAGCGCGGCGAACTGTTCGACCCCGCCCGCGTCACGTCCATCCACCCGTGGCACGTTGCACAGGGCGCGCTGTTCGAGGACGTGGGGCAGTGGAAGCGGCCCTGGTACTACCCGCAGTCCGGCGAGGACATGGACACCGCCGTGCTGCGCGAGTGCGCCGCCGTCCGCGAGTCCGTGGGTTTCATGGACGCCACCACGCTCGGCAAGATTGAAATCCGGGGCAAGGACGCCGGTGAGTTCCTCAACCGGATCTACACCAACGCGTTCAAGAAGCTCGCTCCGGGTTCTGCCCGCTACGGTGTCATGTGCATGGCGGACGGCATGATTTTCGACGACGGCGTGACCCTTCGCCTCGACGAGGACCGGTTCTTCATGACCACCACCACCGGCGGCGCCGCGAAGGTGCTGGACTGGCTGGAGGAATGGCTGCAGACCGAATGGCCCGAACTGGACGTGCACTGCACCTCGGTGACCGAACAGTGGAGCACCATTGCCGTCGTCGGGCCCAAATCCCGCGCGGTGATCGCCAAGGTGGCACCCGAACTCGCCGCCAACGGCGGGCTCGACGCCGAGGCGTTTCCGTTCATGACCTTCCGCGAAACCACGCTCGCCTCCGGCGTGCAGGCGCGGATCTGCCGGATTTCGTTCTCCGGCGAACTGGCCTACGAGATCAACGTGCCGTCCTGGTACGGGTTGAACACCTGGGAAGCCGTGGCCGCAGCAGGCGCCGAGTTCGACATCACCCCGTACGGCACCGAAACCATGCACGTGCTCCGGGCCGAGAAGGGCTACCCGATTGTCGGGCAGGACACCGACGGCACCGTCACGCCGCAGGATGCCGGCATGGAATGGGTCGTCTCAAAGGCCAAGGACTTCATCGGCAAGCGCTCCTACGCCAGGGCAGACGCCCAGCGCGAGGACCGCAAGCACCTCGTCAGTGTCCTGCCCGTGGACGGTTCACTCCGGTTGCCGGAAGGAACCCAGCTGGTGGAGAAGGGTATCCCGGTGAACCCGGCCTACGGACCCGTGCCCATGCAGGGCTTCGTGACCTCGAGCTACCACAGCGCCGCGCTTGGAAGGTCGTTCGCACTGGCGCTGATCAAGAACGGCCGCAACCGCATCGGTGAGACCCTCGTGGCCGCAGCCGGCGACCAGTTGGTTGATGTCGTCGTCGCCGAAACCGTACTTTTTGACCCCGAAGGGACCCGCAAAGATGGCTAACACCGCAGCATTCGCAGGCATCAATGGACTCCGGGAAATCCGCCGCAGCCCGGCCTCCCATCTGGCCAAGGCGATGGAGACCGGCTCCGTTCCAGGGACGGTGGCCCTCAAGGAGGGCCCGTTCCAGACCATGGCCGGCGTCCGGGTGGATCCGAACTCCGAGGAAGGCGCCCGGATCGCGTCCGTGGCCGGCGGCCTGCCGGCACGCTGCGGCGAGGTCGGCGGCAAGGAGGGTGTGAGCGTTCTGTGGCTCGGCCCGTCCGAGTTCCTGGTCGTGGCTCCGGAAGAGGCGCACGACTCCCTGGGCGGAGACCTCATTGGCTCCCTCACAGCCGCCCTGGGCGACGCCCCGGGGCAGGTGGTGGACCTCTCCGCCAACCGCACCACGTTCGAGCTCAGCGGCCCCCGTGCCCGTGCCGTGCTGGAGAAGGGCTGCGCCCTGGACCTGCACCCGCGCAGCTTCACGCCCGGTACCGCCGTGTCGACCGAGGTGGGCAACATCCCCGTCGCCCTGCTGAAATCCGGGGAGGAAAGCTTCCGGCTCTTCCCCCGCGCTTCATTCGCGGATTACCTGGGCCGGTGGCTCCTGGACGCCATGAGGGAGTTCGCTTCACCCGAGGTGCCCTGATGGCGCTCAGCGCGCTGGACCTGTTCTCCGTTGGCATCGGGCCGTCGTCGTCACACACGGTCGGCCCGATGCGGGCAGCGAAGCTGTTCGCCGACAGCCTAAAAGGTGATGGTCACCTGGCTGCCACGGTCCGGGTCCAGGCCGAACTGTTCGGGTCGCTCGGTGCCACCGGCCGCGGCCACGGCTCCGACAAAGCCGTGGTCCTGGGCCTCCAGGGCCTGGAACCGGAAACCGTGGACACGTCCACCGCCGACGATCAGGTGGCTGCGGCCGCCCTCAACGCTGAACTCCGGATCGGCGGGCACCACCGGGTGGACTTCAACTGGGACGAGGATGTGGTGCTGCACCGCCGCAAATCTTTGCCGGCCCACCCCAACGGAATGACCTTCCGGGCACTGGATCACACCGGCGCCGTAGTCAGCGAACGAAGCTTCTACTCCATTGGCGGCGGCTTCGTTGTTGACGGCGACGCCGACGCCGGCGACCAGGTGGTGGCGGACGACACCCCGCTGCCGTACCCCTTCACCACGGCCGACCAACTCCTGGCGATCTGCCGGCGTGAAAGCATGTCGATTTCCGACGTGATGCTCGCCAACGAGCTGGTCTGGCGCAGCGAAGCAGAACTCCGCGAGAAACTGCTGGGGCTCTGGGCCGTCATGCGCGAATGCGTGGACAACGGCTGCGCCGCGGAAGGGATCCTGCCCGGCGGGCTGAAAGTCAGGCGCCGGGCGCCGTCGTTGTTCCGCACGCTGACCGCGGACACCGGCGTCACCGACCCGCTGCGGGCCATGGAGTGGGTGAACCTCTTCGCGCTGGCCGTCAACGAGGAAAACGCCGCCGGCGGTCGCATCGTCACCGCCCCCACCAACGGCGCAGCCGGCATCGTGCCGGCGGTGCTGCACTACTACGTCAAGTTTGTTCCGGGAGCGGACGACGACGGTGTGGTCCGCTTCCTGCTGGCCGCGGCCGCCGTCGGAATCCTTTTCAAGATCAACGCCTCCATCTCCGGCGCGGAAGTGGGCTGCCAGGGCGAGGTGGGCTCGGCCTGTTCCATGGCGGCCGCCGGGCTGTGCGAGGTGCTGGGCGGCATCCCCGAACAGGTGGAAAACGCCGCCGAGGTGGGGATCGAGCACAACCTCGGCCTGACCTGCGATCCAGTGGGCGGCCTAGTGCAGATCCCCTGCATCGAACGGAACGCGATCGCCAGCGTGAAGGCCATCAACGCCGCGCGGCTGGCGCTGCACGGCGACGGCAGCCACAAGGTGTCGCTGGACAAAGCTATCAAAACCATGCGTGAGACAGGAGCGGATATGAAAACCAAATACAAGGAGACGTCCCGAGGGGGCCTCGCCGTGAATGTGATCGAGTGCTGAGCCATGACTGCCATTCAGACTGATTCCTTTACCGGTCCGACCCCGACCACCGTGGAGCACGTCCTGACGCTGGACTGCCGCGAGTCGCCGGGCATTGTCTACGCCGTCTCCGGCTTCCTGCTGGAACACGGCTGCGACATCATCGACAACCAGCAGTTCGGCGAACGCTCCGAGGGGCACTTCTTTATGCGGGTGCACTTTGCGTCCGACGGCGATGCCTCCACCGCGGACACCCTGCGGGCCGCTTTTGCCCCGGTGGCTGAGCGCTTCGGGATGAGCTGGCGGCTGGAGCCGCACGGTTCTAAGCGCCGCGTGCTGATCATGGTGTCGAAGTTCGGGCATTGCCTCAACGACCTGCTTTTCCGCGCCAGGATCGGCGAACTGCCGGTGGACGTGGTGGCCGTGGTGTCCAACCATACCGACCACCAGGCGCTCGTGGAGTGGCATGGGATCCCGTTCTTCCACGTGCCTGTCACCGCCGCCACCAAGCCCGAGGCGGAGGCCCGGCTCCTGGAACTTGTGGACGAGTTCGACGTCGAACTGGTGGTCCTGGCCCGCTATATGCAGGTCCTCAGCGACGAGCTGACCGGCAAGCTCGCCGGGCGTGCCATCAACATCCACCACTCGTTCCTGCCCAGCTTCAAGGGCGCCAAGCCGTACCACCAGGCCTATGCCCGCGGCGTGAAAACCGTGGGCGCCACCGCGCACTACGTCAACGCGGAACTCGACGAGGGGCCCATCATCGCCCAGCAGGTGGTGGAGGTGGACCACACCTACGGACCGGAGGACCTGGTGGCCGCCGGCCGCGACACCGAGTGCAAGGCCCTGAGCAACGCCGTCCGCTGGCACTGCGAGGGCCGGGTGATCCTCCGCGGCAACAGGACAGTGGTGCTCCGCTAGCCCCGCAGGACGCTCTCTCACTTCCTGTCGCTTCTACCGGGACGCTCTATCACTTGGTGTCGCCTGAACCGGGACGCTCTCTCACTTCCTTGGGGGAAGTGAGAGAGCGTGCCGGTTTTTCTTGCGGAAGGTGAGAGAGCGTCCTAATGTCCGCCGGGGCTACAGAGCGGCCAGCCGGGTGGCCAGATGCAGCGCAGCGAGCCGGCCGGTTCCGCGCGGATCTCCGCCGCACAACTCAAAAATCCGCTGCAGCCGGTGATGCATCGACTGCCGCTCCACATGCAGTTCCCTGGCGGCCTGTGCCGTGTTGCAGCCGGAGTCGAGCCAGGTTGCCAGGGTTGCCAGCAGCTGGGAGTTCCGCCGCGCGTCGTGCTCCAGCACGGGGCCGAGCTGCTGGCGCACAAAATCCCGCCGTGCCCCGTGGTCCAGGTGCTGTGCAGCCAAACGCTCGACGGCGAGTTCTTCGACGTCGACCACCACTCCGGCCGTCTCCGACGTCGGCCGTTCCGCCGGCCGGAGTGCTCCGTTCCCGGCGAGGTCCAGGGCGCATCTGGCCTCGGTGAGCGACCAAGGTGCGTTCTCGATCCCGGCGGCGAGGGGGCCCACCGCCGTCATGGTTCCGGGCTCAACGGGCAGTGCGCGCAACGCCGCCACGAGATCGGCACGCGCCGAGGCTTCCCGGCCCAGAGGGAGAACGGCCAGGGCGAGAAGCTCCGAATTGTCCACATAACTGGCGCTCTGCTGGGCGGACTTCTTCAGGATCTTGTCCATCGCGGTCCGCAACTGCTGCGACGTGGAGGTCCGGATGACCACCGTCACCACCGTTGCCGAGGACGGTATCCCGGCGGCGGGAGCGAGCTGTTGAAGCCGCCAGGGCTGGGCCCCGGAGCTGACCGCACGCAGGAGAGCAGTCCCGGCCACTTCCTTCAGCCCGGGTGGCATCCGCTGCAGCAGCGCCAGCGACAGGATGTCGACGCAGCGTCCTCCCGCAATGCGGGCCAGGTTCACGTCGCCCTGCGGAGGGACGCTGATGGCCAGCCGCGCCGAGGGCACGCCGCGGACGGGGACATCGATATTGATCAGCGTGCCGTCAGGTTCCGGCCCGTTTCCGTGCCGTTCCCCGGATCCGGAGTCCTCCGGCTGGTGGGTGCCGTCACCGGCCGGCGCCGCGCTGCCCATTGTCACGCCGGACACCGTGGAGAGCTCTAGGGTTGCCTCAAGGATCCCGGCCAGCACCGCAAGGATCTGGTCCAGGCTGCTTCCATGGGCCAGTTCCACCGCCATGGCGTGGCTGGCCTCATCGGCGCGGCGCAGGTGCGCCACCGATTCGCTCACCAGGACCGAATTGATCGCCTGCATGATGCCCACAAAAGGCACCACTTTGCGGAGCTCAATGAGGGGCAGCCCCGCTTCCTCCGCGGCCTGGATCATCGACGACGGAAGGGTGGCCAGGGTCTGCCCGGTTTCCACGGCCAGGGCCCCGACGCCGCGCTCAGCCAGCTGCCGGACGTAGTCCACGCGGCGGGCGTCCGACGCCGAAACCAAGGCGTCGCCCCCGGTGAGGAGGAGTTCCCCACCGCTGAGCAACGGCGCAATGTCCAGAACCTCACTCGAATGGACCCACCGCAGCTGCGTCCCCTCGGCTGCGGACGCCCCTGCACGGATCACGGGATCGGCGGCGGTGAGGGTGGGATGTTTCAGTACCTCAGTGAGCAAAATAGGCATGACGCTCCGTAGTACAAAGGGCTGTTTTGATGTACACATCGTATCTTGTTGAGTGTGGCCTGGGACACATAATCTGGCTGTATCCCCGTTCCCCCAATGGAGGCCCTCCATGCACAACAACTCCACTGCAGCCTCGGCCGGCCCAGTGCCGGCAGCCGACAAAGATGTCGAAGCCTGGCTTCAGCCCATTCCGGAATCCCAGCGGACCAGGAAAGTCTCCGGACAGTTCTGGATCTGGGCCGGCGCCAACCTCGCGCCCATCAACTGGGTCCTCGGCGCCCTCGGCATCCACCTCGGGCTCGGCTTCGCCGACACCGTGACCGTCCTCGTCTTGGGGAACCTCATCGGAATGCTGCTGTTCGGTTGCTTTGTCCTGCTCGGCCAGAAGACCGGCGCCACCGGCATGGTCCTGGCCCGCGCGGCCTTCGGACGGCGCGGAAACTACCTGCCGGCCGCAATTCAGGCGCTGCTGGTGATCGGTTGGTGCGCCGTCAACACCTGGATCATCCTGGATCTGGTGATGGCGCTGTTCGGAACCCTCGGCTGGGTTGACCCGACTGCCCAGAACTATGGCTGGAAGATCGGCGTCGCCACGGCCATCATGGCTGCGCAGGTGGCCATTGCGTGGTTCGGCTACAAGGCCATCGCGGCATTTGAAAAGTGGACTGTGCCGCCCACCATCATCATTCTTGCGGTCATGTCCGCGGTCGCCTGGTTCGGCATGAAGATCGACTGGGCCTACGCCGGTCCCGCCGGCAACATCCTCGAAGGCTCGGAGCGGATCGCCGCGATGAGCGCCGTCATGACGGCGATCGGCATCGGCTGGGGGATCACCTGGTTCACCTACGCCGCCGACTACTCCCGGTTCGTCAGCACCGAAGTGCCCAAGCGCAAGGTCTACCTGGCATCGGTCCTGGGGCAGTTCATTCCTGTGGTCTGGCTCGGCATCCTCGGCGCCAGCCTGGCCACGAACAGCGGCGAGATCGATCCCGGAAAACTCATCGTCCAGAACTTCGGCGTCATGGCCCTGCCCGTCCTCCTCATGGTCCTGCACGGCCCCATCGCCACCAACATCCTGAACATCTACACCTTCTCCGTCGCCACCCAGGCCCTCGACATCACCATCAGCCGGCGCAAGCTGAACCTGTTCGTCGGAGTCTTCTCACTCGCCGCCGTCGTCTTCTTCATCTTCCAGGAGGACTTCGCCGCCGTCCTGGACGCCTGGCTCATCGGACTCGTGGCCTGGGTGGCGGCCTGGGGCGGGGTCATGCTGGTGCACCACTTCTGGATTGAAAAGCGCTGGCCGGGCGAGCCCGCACGGCTGTTCGACCGCGTGGGAACCAAGCGGCTCCCGGGCGTCAACTGGGCCGGCGTCGTGTCGCTGCTGGTGGGCATCTTCGCCACCTGGCTGTTCATGTACGGGCTGGTTCCCGTGATGCAGGGCCCCATCGCCGTGGCCCTGGGCGGCTGGGACCTGTCCTGGCTCGCCGGTGGCCTCAGCAGCGCCGCGTGCTACGCGGTTCTTGGCCCCCGGGTTCACCGCAAGTTTCTGGCTGACGCCGGATCGCAGCAGGTCCCGGCAGCCGTCCCGGAGACAGTAACCCCGTCAACAGCCCCCGCCGTCCTCTAGAAAGGAACGGACCATGGAATTCCCCGCCTTCGCGGACTCCGCCCACCCCATCACCTGGCCCGAAGGGTACCGGGCAGCCGCATCCTTCACGTTCGACGTCGACGCCGAATCATGCACCATTGCCCATGACCCCACCAGCACGCGCCGGATGTCCCTCATGACGCATCAGTCCTATGGCCCCAAGGTCGCGGTCCCCAGGCTGTTGCAGATCCTGGCGCGGCAGGACATCCAGGCCACGTTCTTCATCCCGGGTTTCACCGCGGAAAGCTACCCCGACGTCGTGCGACGCATCGTGGACGCAGGCCATGAGATCGCCCACCACGGCTACCTGCACGAACCCATGCAGGGCATCGACGCCGCCACCGAGGCGCGGTACATCGACCGGGGGCTGGAGGCGCTGGCCAAGGTCGCGGGCGTGCGGCCGGTCGGCTACCGCGCTCCCTGGTGGGAGCTGAACTGGCACTCGCCGGCCCTGCTGGCGGACCGGGGCTTCCTCTACGACTCAAGCCTGCTCGACGGCGACGCCCCGTACCGCTTCAGCGTCGCCGACGGCGATCCCCGGGATCTGGTCGAAATCCCGGTCGACTGGGCACTGGACGACTGGGAGCAGTACGCCTTCTATCCCGGCGTGACCGGCAGCGGCGTCATTGAAAGCCCCGCCAAGGTGCTCGAGATGTGGACGCTGGAGGCCGAGGCGCACCACGCGGCCGGCAGCTGCTTCGTGCTGACCAACCACCCGTTCATCTCCGGCCGACCCTCAAAAGCCGTGGCCCTCGAACAACTGATCAGCCGGGTCAAGGCCATGGACGGCATGTGGGTCACCACCATGGCCAAGATCGCCGAGCACACCCGGGACACCGTCACTGAAGTCCACAGCCACGCCAGGATCGAGGTCCCGGCCTTCCCCGACGCCGGCGCCCGCTTCACCCCGGCCAGGGTCCTGCAGCCGGAGGTCCGGCAGTCGGAGCTGGCCGCCGGCAAGCTCTGACTTCGCTACAAAGGACGCTCTCTCACTTCCTGCCGCTTAATCCGGAACGCTCTCTCACCATCTGTCGCTCAAGCCGGAACGCTCTCTCACCAGGTGAGAGCGTTCCGGCTTTTATTGCGAAGGGTGAGAGAGCGTGGGCCCAAAACCTGCAGGAGGTGAGAGAGCGTCCCAGGAAAACCTGCAGGAGGTGAGAGAGCGTCCCAGGAAAACCTGCAGGAGGTGAGAGAGCGTCGGGAGGGGGAGGGTTAGACGCCGAGCTCGTCCTTCAGCGCCTGCACGTGGCCCTGGGCCTTGACCTGGTAGCGGGCCAGGCGGACCCGGCCGTCGGGGTCCAGTACCACGGTGGAGCGGACGATGCCCTCGCGGACCTCACCGTCCACGAGCTTCTCGCCCCAGGCGCCGTAGGCCAGCGCTACGGAGTGGTCCTCGTCGGCGAGCAGCGGGAAGGTCAGTGCGAAGTCGCCGGTGAAGTGTGCCAGCTTCTCCGGGGCATCGGGGGAGACGCCCAGTACCTCGTAGCCGGAGCCCTGCAAGGTGGCCAGGTTGTCGCGGAAATCGCAGGCCTCGGTGGTGCAGCCGGGGGTGGCGGCCTCGGGGTAGAAGTACACGATGACGTTCTTGCCGCGGTAGTCGGCCAGCGAGTTCTGCTTGCCTTCGGCGTCCCGCAGGGTGAAGTCCGGCGCCTGGGTTCCGGGCTGGAGCTTATTGGTCAGGTTGGGGCTCATGGCATTCCTTCGGACGGATCATGGGTCAACAAAAACATGTCAGACAAAAACTGGTCAGGCAAAAATGCGCGTCGAATAAGGACTCAGTCGGGCAAACAAGGACTGAAACTGATAACAGCCGGCCTAGATGCTGTATTCCGCCGGGCCGCGCACTGTGGCCGCCGGACCGGGGATGAACTGGTAACCGCCGCCGCGCACAGTGGCGATCGCGTGCCGGCCGCCGCGCAGCTTCCGCCGCACCCGCCCCACGTATACGTCGATGGAGCGGGTGGCCGCACCGGGGCTGTCGAACGATTCCAGGAACAGCCGCAGCTCGTCCCGGCCAATGGCGCGCGAGCAGTTTTCCACGAGGTAGCGCAGCAGCTTGAATTCGACGCCGGTCAGCCCCACGAGCTCGCCGTCCAGCAGCACCTCGCCCGCGGCGAGGTCGACGGCGACCCGGCTCACCGGGCCGGGCGACGGCGGCAGGAGGGAGGCGCCGTCGTCGTCCGTGTGCGGGGAGTCCTCCGTGGAGGACGACGACGGCGCGGGAGTGCCGCCGTCGGGACCGGTCGGCGCCCCCTCCCCAGGGAGCATCCCGGCCGGTGACATCCCGACGTCGGACGTTGCGGCTCCGGCGGCGGGCCAGTGGACTTCCGCCTCCGGAGCAATCTTCAGGGCTCGCGCCAGCACGAGTTCGGCAGCGCGCGCCAGTACGGCTTCATCGATTTCCTGCCCTGCCCCGACGGTCACCCAAACGGCCAGGCCCCGCGCCTTCAGCGACGGCGCCTTGAGCGACGGCGCCTTCAGGGACGGCGCACTCCGCGGCGCCGCCCCAGGAACCAGCGCCCCCGGAACCGGCGCCCCCGGAACCGGCGCACACCGCACCCGCGGGGCGGGCGTATGGGCGTGGACAGCCATGGCGGTGCGCCTCAGACGCCGCCGCGGCGGATCAGTTTGCCGCCGGGGGTCTGGCCATCCACCACGTTGCCGCGCAGGTAGGTGCGGCGGACGACGCCGGAGAGGGCCTTGCCGTCGTACGGGGTGATGGGGTTCTTGTGCTTGAGCTTGGAGACGTCCACCACGAAGGCCTCGTCCGGCGCGAAGACCGAGAAGTCGGCGTCGTACCCGAGCGCCAGCTGGCCCTTGTTGGAGAGGCGGGCGAGGGCTGCAGGCTTCTCCGCCATCCACGACACGACCTGCTCCAGGGAGATGCCGCGGTGCCGGGCCTCGGTCCAGATCAGGGACAGGCCCAGCTGCAGCGAGGAGACACCGCCCCAGGCCACGGCGAAGTCACCGTTTTCCAGGTCCTTCAGGTCAAGCGTCGAAGGGGAGTGGTCCGAGACGATGCAGTCGATGGTGCCGTCCTGCAGGCCCTGCCAGAGGAGCTCGCGGTTGGAGGCCTCGCGGATGGGCGGGCAGCACTTGTACGCGGTGGCGCCGTTGGGGATCTCCTCGGCCATGAGCGTGAGGTAGTGCGGGCACGTCTCCACGGTGAGGTGGACGCCGTCGCGCTTGGCGGAGGCGATCATCGGCAGCGCGTCGGAGGAGGACAGGTGCAGGATGTGGGCGCGGGCGCCGGTCCAGCGGGCCCGCTCAATGACCTCGGCGATGGCCTTGTTCTCGGCGCCGCGGGGGCGGGAGGCCAGGAAGGTCGCGTACTTGTCCCCGCCCGGGTGGGGCGCGTGGTCGATCGCGTGCGAGTCCTCGGCGTGGACGATCATTAGCGAGTCGAAGGACTTGAGCTCGGCCATGTCCTCCTCCATCTCGTCCGCTTCGAGGTGCGGGAACTCGTCCACGCCGGAGTGCAGCAGGAAGCACTTGAAGCCGAACACGCCCTCGTCGTGCAGCGGGCGGAGGTCCGCCTTGTTGCCGGGCACGGCGCCGCCCCAGAAACCGACGTCCACGAACGCCTGGTCCTCGGCCACCTCTCGCTTGAGCTTGAGGCCTTCCACCGTGGTGGTGGGCGGGATGGAGTTCAGCGGCATGTCGATGATGGTGGTGACGCCGCCGGCCGCGGCGGCGCGGGTGGCGGACGCGAAGCCCTCCCACTCGGTGCGGCCGGGCTCGTTGACGTGGACGTGGGTGTCCACGAGGCCGGGGATGAGGGTTTCGTCGTCGGCGAGCTCGATCACTTCAGCGCCGGCGAGGCCGTTGCCGAGCGGCTCGATGGCGACGATCCTGCCGCCGCGCACGCCCACTTCACGTGCCGCGATGCCGGCGGTGGTGAGGATGCGCCGGCCCCGGATGACCAGGTCAAAGCGTTCTTCAGACATTCAGGGGCTCCTTTGTGTGGGCACTGTTCGCTGGTGCGGGGTTGGCCGGGGCCGTTTCCGCCAGCTCCAGGCCGATGTTCGTTCCCAATTGTTCAAGCAGGGATGCCGCTTCGGCTATACATATATCTACCTTGGCCTCCAGCGCGGTGAGCGGGTAGACCTGCCGGAATCCGGATTCCTTCTGCTGTTCGGGCGTGAGCGTGGTGCGGCCGCAGACCGCCATCACGGGCACCCCCGCCAGCGCCGCCGCGCGGGCCACGCCCATGGGCGTCTTGCCCAGCAGGCTCTGCTCGTCGAGGCTGCCTTCGCCGGTGATCACCAGATCGGCGCCGGCCAGCCGGTCTGCCAGTTCCGTGAATTCAAGCACGACGTCGATCCCCGGCCGGCGGCTCGCGGCCAGTACCGCGATGGCTGCGTAACCGACGCCTCCGGCGGCTCCGGCGCCCGGCGCGTCCGCGGCTTTCAGCGCGCGGGGCCCGATTTCGCCCGCGAGGACCTGCACGAAGTTTGCCAGGGCGCCGTCCAGTGCACGGACGTCCTCAGGCGTGGCGCCCTTCTGCGGGCCGAAGATGGCGGGGGCGCCTTCCGGGCCCAGCAGCGGGTTGTCCACGTCGCTGGCCAGGACGAAGCGGGCCTCGTCCAAACGGGAGTCGAATCCGGAAAAGTCGATGCTTGCCAGGTCAGCCAGGGCCGCACCCCCGAGCGGGAGTTCCTTGCCTTCGGCGTCAAAGAGTATGGCGCCGAGTCCCTGCAGGACTCCCGCTCCGCCGTCGGTATTGGCACTGCCGCCGACACCCAGGATGATCTGCCGGCAGCCGGCGTCGAGCGCGGACCGGATGAGTTCGCCGGTGCCCAGGCTCGTGGCCGCCTTCGCGGTGGCGGAATCCGGGCCGCCGGTCCCTCCGGCGCCGCCCGGCAGGATGGCGAGCCCGGAGGCCGCGGCCATCTCGATGACCGCCTCCCGCCCGCGGACCGCAAACTCCGCCGTCAGCGGCAGCCCGGTAGGGCCGCTCACCACGGCACGGCGGCGGGTGAAGCCGGAGCCGACGGCGGCATCCAAGGTGCCTTCACCGCCGTCGGCCACGGGAATCCGCAGTACCTCAAGGGGACCAAGCTCCGCGGTGCGGAAGCCGGCCTGCAGCCCCTCCTCAAGGTGCCGGGCGACGTCCGGGGCGGAGAGCGAGCCCTTGAACTTGTCCGGCGCGATCACAATGCGCATTGCAGTGCCTGTCTTTCCTAATTAGGGCTGCAGGGCCAGGATGGCGGTGGGGGCGTCGGCTGCGGTGGCCGCCAGCTCCTCGAACTCGTTCACGGCGTTGATTTCCACGCCCATGGAGATGTTGGTGATCTTCTCCAGGATCACTTCAACAACCACGGGAACCTGGAACTCGCCCATGAGCGCCGTGGCCTTGTCGAAGGCGGCAGCCATGTCGTTGGGGTCCTCCACGCGGATGGCCTTGCAGCCCAGACCCTCGGCCACCTTGATGTGGTCCACGCCGTAGCCGTTCGTTTCCGGGCTGTTGATGTTCTCGAACGCCAGGGACACGTTCTGCTCCATGTTGAACCCGCGCTGCGACTGGCGGATCAGGCCGAGGTAGGAGTTGTTCACCACCACGTGGATGTACGGCAGGTTGAACTGCGCGCCCACGGCCAGCTCCTCGATCATGAACTGGAAGTCGTAGTCGCCGGACAGGGCCACCACGGTCTCGTCGGGCTTGCCGCGGACAACGCCCAGGGCGGCCGGGGCGGTCCAGCCCAGGGGACCGGCCTGACCGGCATTGATCCATTTGCGCGGGCCGAACACGTGCAGCATCTGGGCGCCGGCGATCTGGGACAGGCCGATGGTGGACACGTACGTGGTGTCCTTGCCGAAGGACTTGTTCATCTCCTCGTACACGCGCTGCGGCTTGATGGGGATGTTGTCGAAGTGCGTCTTGCGGTGCAGGGTGGCCTTGCGCTCGGCGCACTCGGCAGCCCAGGCGGAGTAGTCGGGCAGGGTCTTGGCGTCGCGGCGCTCGCGGGCCAGCTCCACCAGGCCGGCCAGGGCGGCGCCGGCGTCGGACGCGATGCCCAGGTCGGGGGAGAACACGCGGCCGATCTGGGTGGGCTCGATGTCGATGTGCACGAACTTGCGGCCGGCCGTGTAGGTGTCCAGCCCGCCGGTGTGGCGGTTTGCCCAGCGGTTGCCGATGCCGATCACGAAGTCGCTGCGCAGGTAGTTCTCGTTGCCGTAGCGGTGCGAGGTCTGCAGGCCCACCATGCCGGCCATCAGCGGGTGGTCGTCGGCGATGGCGCCCCAGCCCATCAGGGTGGGGATGACCGGAACACCCAGCAGTTCGGCCAGTTCCACCAGCTGCGCGGAGGCGCCGGCGTTGATGATGCCGCCGCCGGCCACGATCAGCGGGCGCTCGCCTGCGGTCAGCATGTCCAGGGCCTTTTCCAGCTGCTTGCGGCTGGCCTTGGGCTTCTCGACGGGCAGGGGCTCGTAGGTGTCGATGTCGAATTCGATCTCGGCCATCTGCACGTCGATGGGCAGGTCCAGCAGCACGGGGCCGGGGCGGCCGGAGCGCATCAGCTGGAAGGCCTTCTGGAACGCGCCGGGCACCTGGCCTGGCTCCAGGATGGTCATGGCCATCTTGGTGACCGGCTTGGCGATGGACTCGATGTCCACGGCCTGGAAGTCTTCCTTGTGCAGCTTGGCCACGGGGGCCTGGCCGGTGATGCAGAGCATGGGGATGGAATCGGCCCATGCGGCGTACAGGCCGGTGATCATGTCGGTGCCGGCGGGGCCGGACGTGCCGATGCAGATGCCGATGTTGCCGTCCGCGGCACGGGAGTAGCCGTCCGCCATGTGGCTGGCGCCTTCAACGTGGCGGGCCAGGGTGTGGCGGATGCCGCCGTGGGCCCTCATTGCCGAGTAGAAGGGGTTGATTGCCGCGCCTGGCAGGCCGAACGCCTCGGTGGCGCCCTCCTTCTCCAGGATGGCGACGGCTGCGTCTACGGTACGCATCTTCGTCATGGTGTGCTCCTTGAAAGTCTGTTTTTGGGTGTAGTTAGGGAGCCGCCGTCGTTTGTGTACGACGGCGGTTGCCCGGTTTTGCTTGTTATCCGGCCTGCGGCCGGAGGTGCTTTACTTGCGGCCGCTGAGCTGGAGGACCTGCTTGAAGAGTCCCGAGTGGTCGAGTCTGCCGTCGCCCTGGTTGACGGTGGCGGCGACGAGCTGTGCGACGACGGCGCCGAGCGGGATGGCGACGTTGGCTTCGCGGGCGGCGGAACTGACGATGCCCAGATCCTTGTGGTGCAGGGCCAGGCGGAAGCCGGGGTCGAAGTTGCGGTCGAGCATCTTCTGGCCCTTCTGGTCCAGGACCTTGGAGCCGGCAAGGCCCCCGCCGAGGACCTTGAGGGCGGCGTCGGTGTCCACGCCGTAGGCCTCAAGGAAGGCGATGGCCTCGCCGAGGACCTCAATGTTGACCGCGACGATCAGCTGGTTGGCCGCCTTGACGGTCTGGCCGGAGCCGGACGGGCCGACGTGGACGATGGTCTTGCCGACGGCGTTCAGGACGTCCTGGGCTGCCTCGAAGTCGGCCGCGTCGCCGCCGACCATGATGGAGAGGGCGGCATCGATGGCGCCCTGCTCGCCGCCGGAGACCGGTGCGTCAAGGGGGCGGATGCCTGCTGCGCGGGCGTCGTCGGAGAGGCGCTTGGCGACGTCCGGGCGGATGCTGCTCGCGTCGATCCAGAGGGTGCCCTGCTTGGCGTTGGCGAAAACGCCGTCGGGGCCGCTGACGACGCCCTCAACATCGGGGGAGTCCGGCACCATGGTGATGACGACGTCGGCGTCCTTGACGGCGTCGGCGATGCTCGTGGCGCCCTTGCCGCCTTCGGTGACGAGCTTGTCGATCTTGTCCTGGCTGCGGTTGAAGCCGGTGACGGTGTGCCCGGCCTTGACGAGGTTGATGGCCATTGGCAGGCCCATGATGCCGAGTCCGATGACTGAAACGTTGCTCATGATGGTTCCTTACTGAAGTCTGTGCGGAGATTGAGTTAGCCGGACCCAACTAGGTCGCAGTAGATGTCGTTTTGAGGGCTCTAAACGACATCTACTGCTACCCAGTTGGGCTAGGGGACTATCCGGCGGCGTGCTCGCGGATGGCCCAGCTGAAGGCCGTTTCCGCCGGCTCCTTGTACTCGAGGCCGATGTAGCCCTCGTAGCCGAGTTCGCGGCTGCGGGCGATCCACTCGCCGAGGGGAAGCTCGCCGGTTCCGGGAGCCCCGCGGCCGGGGCTGTCGGCGATCTGGATGTGGCCGAAGTCCTTGGCGTGGTTTTCGATGACGGCGGCGACGTCGTCCCCGTTGACCGCCAGGTGGTAGAAGTCGGCGAGGAGCTTGATGTTGTCGACGCCGGACTCCGCCTTGACGCGGGCGATCACCTTGAGTGCGTCGTCGGCTGTGAGGAGCGGGTACTTGGGTGCGCCGCTGACCGGTTCGAGGAGGACGGTGCCGCCGATGCGGGCGACGCCGGCGGCCGCCGCCGCCAGGTTTTCGGCGCCGATGGCGTCCTGCTTTTCGGCGGATTCGCCGTCCACGCGGTTGCCGTAGAGGGCGTTGAATGCCTTGCAGCCGAGGCGCTCGCCGATTCCTGCGACGACGTCGATGTTGTCGCGGAATTCCGCAGAGCGGGCGGGCCAGGAGGTGAGGCCGCGGTCGCCGCCGGGCATGTTTCCGGCGTTGAAGTTCAGGCCGGAGAGCTGGACGCCGGCGTCGGTGACGGCGCGCTCGAAGGCGGTGACCTGGGCATCGGTGGGGACGGAGGTTTCGAAGGGCCACCAGAACTCGACGGCGTCAAAGCCGGCAGCCTTCGCTGCGGCGGGGCGCTCGAGCAAGGGCAGCTCCGTCAGGAGGATGGAGCAGTTCACTGTGTACGTCATCGTAGGTCCTTCCGAGGAGGGGCTTTGATCTATCTTCCCTGCTAGCTTGGCTCTTACGAGATTCCGCTTTGTGGAATTTAGATTCTGCTTTATGAAAAGTTTAGGGAAGGTGGGGGTGGGAGTCAAGGGGGTGGGTACGGGAAAGGGAGTTTGGGATACCAAGCCTGCCGGATGATCAGACCGAGAAGGCGATCGATTGTCCCGAACCTGCGCTGCTGAGTGCGAGCGGGCTGCGGGTCTGGACGCCCTTCCGTCTTGTTTCGTGTTTCGGGACGGCACGACGGCTGTTGAGTGAGCGGAAAAGCCGCACCCCAAGTGATCCAGGGGTTGATCGGTAAGATGAGCTTTCGGTCTAAGTTGGCGTCCATTTGGGGGTAAGCGGTGCGGGTAATCGGAGTAAGGAATCACGCTGAAAAGCTCGGGTGGGTGATCACAGAAGGCGATCACAGGGCAAGTGTGCAGATTCTGCACTCGAAAGAAGTGAGTCTTCCGGCTGATGATCGCGCGGGCCAATTGGCCTGGGTTCGGCGGGAAATCCTAGCCATTCTGACCAAACACGCGGTCGACAGGGCATCACTTCGATTGGCGGAGTCTGGACGGTCGGGCGCGCCGAACTATGGCAGGGCCGAAGTGGACGGTGTCGTCCAGGCAGCACTGGCGGAGTTGCATATTCCGGTCAAGGGCTACAAAAGTGCCACAGTCCGCAGCGCATTTGGCAAGACGCAGGCCTTGGCCGAGGCGGCCATGGAACTGGTTCCATGCATTGCCAGCACGGCAAAACTACGTCGCGAACAATTGGCTGTCGCCGTAGCGCAGTATCCCGCAGGCGCCTAAGTCGAATGGCATACCGTCAGATTCGGCGCCTGGGTGCCGGCTACTTCGGAGAGGTATGGCTTGAAGAGGATGAGGGTCTTGGTCGTTTGTGCGCAGCAAAGTACTTAGAACCTTCGCGCTTGGCTCCTGGGTCATTCCCTTATGCTGAAGCTCAGGCCATGATGGCTGCCAAGCATGAAAACGTCGTGCAAATCTTTTCGGCCGAAGAAACCGACGGAGTCCCAGTCATCCGTATGGAGTATTTGGAGGCAGGCAGCGTCGAGGATCGCTATAGCGGATTGCCCATCGCAGTTAGAGATGCCGTGCGGTTAATGGAGGAAGCGTGTCGGGGGGTGGAGCACCTCCATTCCCGGGGCCTGTTGCATCGTGACATAAAGCCAGGCAACCTACTTCTTCAAGCAGGCGGCGCGGTAAAACTGAGCGACTTCGGGTTGTCCTGTTTCACTAACGGATCGTCAGTCGTGCCGCCGTGGTCTTATACCGCTCATCTTCCGCCTGAGGCCCTGGAAGCTGACCGGGGAATAGACTCCGCTGTCGGTGACGTATACGCGCTCGGAATCACCGCTTATCGCCTACTGAACGGCGATCGAGAATTTGAATCCTTCCGAGCGTCAATCGCCTCAAAAGGAAGCGTGGTTCCTGACGGCTGGCTGCCGCATGTTCATCCCAGGCTTAGGCGAGTCGTTCGGAAGGCGATGCACGCGCAGCCGGCGTCCCGATATCAGTCTGCGTGGGATTTCCGGCATGGGCTCGAGGCCGCTCGTCCTGTCGTCTCTTGGGTCCCGGAAGGGCCCGCGGAGGGACAGTCTTGGGCGGGGTGGGCAGAGATTGGGGACGTGGCGTGGCGTGCGGCAATTGAACCTGCCGCCCGCAACCGATGGGCATTCAAGGTAGAGCGGGCCTTAAATGGAAAGGGATGGCGAAGGATCGTAAGAGATTGCGACTCGTTTCCCGGCCTACCGGGTGCCACGGGCCATGCAGCTTCGGTGCTCGGTCGCATAGCCGAAGCAGGACGATAATACTTTATGTGCCCCCGCGGGTGGGTCGCGTTAACGAAAGTTGTCTCAACATGGCAGCAGCCGTAGCGGAGGGACGAACTCTCAGGACGCCAGCGAGGCTAAATACCCATAGCCAAAATAGGTTCAGGCCGAGGGAGTATGGAGTTTCATAACGCTCCATTTCTTCCGGGAGACCAAGGACCTCTCGCTGTCCAGAACCACGGTGTTGTAAGTAGAATTGACGTGGGGCCGACGGCAAGAGCCCTGGCAAGCCCGGGGTGCCTTCCCAACCGCCGCCGGCCCTTATGATTGCGGCGCGAACGCCGCAACATTCCGATCCGGTCACGCTGCGCCCGGAGATCTTCCCGCCTGAACAAGTGCATGTGACCATGGGGCATGAGCGAAGAACTGATGGCGGCGGCACCCTCCGGCGGTGGCGCTCCCCGCAATCGAACGGCCGGAATGTTCCATCCCGAAGGCTCCGAGGCAACACGGCAACTGCGCGAGCAGGCTCGGCGCCGTCGGGAAGCAGAAGCGAAACTGCAGCTGCACCTGACGCAAACCCGCAACAAGCCCGCCGGAGCACCTGACCCGGCACTCTGACAAGGGCCGCTCCGACGGCCAGCCGAAGCAGGCCACAACACCTCATATTTACAGCCGAAATCCACCCAGATCACGGCGGCACCGTCACGGAGCCGCCGTGATCGCTGTTCCAGCTGAAACCCCTCCTACACGCCCAGCGACGCATCCCGTGACGCCGGTTCAAACGGCTGGGAAGCCGGTGCCCGCGCCGGCAGGCGGGTGGGTGCTCCGAGGGCGCGGTAGTCCCAGCCGGCCGCCCGGTAGGCGTCGGCGTCCAGCGCGTGCCGGCCGTCCACGATGTTGCGGAGCTGCACCAGCTCGCCGAGTGCGGCGGGATCTGCGCGGCGGAACACGTCCCATTCGGTCAGGAGCGCCACGATCTCTGCGCCGGTCACGGCGGCCTCGAGCGAGCCGGCGTAGGCCAGGTCCGGGTAGCTCCGGCGGGCGTTGTCCATGGCCTTGGGGTCGTACACGGTCACCCTGGCCCCGGCCTGATGGAGCATGCGGGCAACATCCAGCGCCGGGGCGTCCCGGATATCGTCGGAATCGGGCTTGAAGGCGGCGCCCAGGACAGTGACGTGCACGCCGGTCAGGTCCCCGCAGGCCATTTCGGTGATGAGGTCCACGGTGCGCTGGCGCCGCCGCTGGTTGATGGCATCCACTTCCTGCAGGAACCCGACCGCCTGCCCGACGCCGAGTTCCCTGGCCCGGTGGGTGAAGGCGCGGATGTCCTTCGGGAGGCAGCCCCCGCCAAAGCCAAGGCCCGGCTTGAGGAAGCGGCCGCCGATGCGCGTGTCGTAGGACAGCGCCCTGGCCAGATCGTTGACGTCGGCACCGGTCGCCTCGCACACCTCCGCCATCGCGTTGATGTAGGAGATCTTGGTGGCGAGGAAGGAGTTCGCGGCTGCCTTCACCAGTTCGGCGGTGGCGAGGTCGGTGACCACCACCGGAGTGCCCTGGGCGATGATCGGCGCGTAACAGGTGGCCAGCCGCTCCCGGGCCCACTCGGAGGCAACTCCGAACACCAGCCGGTCCGGGTGCAGGGTGTCCTCCACCGCGTGCCCTTCGCTCAGGAACTCCGGGTTCCACGCCAGCTCAGCGAGCCCGCCGGCGGGAGCGCTTGACTGGACGAACGCCGTCAGGCCTGCCGCCGTGCCGATCGGAACGGTGGACTTTCCCGCGACCAGGCAGTGCCGGTCCAGGTGCGGCGCCAGGCGGGCGAGGGCCGAGTGCACGAAGCGGAGGTCGGCGGCCGGGGAGTCTGCCTCCTGCGGGGTGCCGACGCACACGAAGTGAATGTCGGCGCCGCGGGCCACGGAGAAGTCGCTGGTAAACGTCAGCCTGCCGCTTTCCAGCATTATCTGCAGGAGCTTCTTGAGGCCCGGTTCGAAGAACGGAGGCTTTCCGCGGGACAGCGAGTCCACCTTGGCCTCGTCGACGTCGATCCCCACCACCCGGTGGCCCAGGAGCGCCATGCACACGGCGTGCGTGGTGCCCAGATACCCTGTGCCGATGACGGTCAGGGAAAGGCCTGCGGGACGGGAGCCGTTTCCGGACGGACCGGAACCGTTTCCGGACGGACCGGAGCCGTTACCTGACGGGCCGGCGGCAGTGGCGGCCACGTCAGTAGGGGCGGGAGGAACGGACGACGGCGGGACGGACGGGGCGACGTAATCTCCCCATCGGGAATTGCTCATGTCAGGCTCTGTTCTGTGCTCAATAGGGGGACGGGTTCGCGCCCCGGCGCTCTGCGTTCGGGCGATCGGCGCAGCTCCGGCGAAACCAGGTCCATTGATGTCAGGTATCTCACCGCCCAGGATCCCCACGGCGGGCGGAAGGAGTAAATGCAGGCCAGCCGGAGCCGGGCGGAGGCGGCATACGCCTCGAACCGTTCCGGGCTGACGTGCAGGCGGCTGGCCGCGGACACGATGCTCGCGTGGGCGATCGCAAACCGCTGGGCTGTAAGCAGGTTCTGCCTCCGGCGCAGTTCCAGGTGCACGTCCAGGTTGGCCAAATCCAGGGCTGCCTCGGCCCTGCAGGCCTCGTCGAAATCCAGCAGCCCCGGCGCTCCGGCGTTGTCCGTGCCCAGTATTTGCTTGTCGTGCAGGTCTCCGTGCGCCCACCCTAGGGGATCGTGGGGCCCGGCCAGAAGGCGGGCCGTTACGGCGTCGACCTGTGCCATGAGTGCAGCGCGTCCCTGCGCAGCCTCGGGGATCCCTTCGCTGTGGAGCAGCCAGCGATCCATCCACCGCCGCACCTTGGCCAGTTCTTCCTCGGCATCGCGCAGCGGAAGCTGCTCCAGGCTGCCGCGGAAAGCGGAGCCGCTGGCGCGGGCAACAGTTTCTGTCCAGGCCCGCGACCAGTCAGCCCACATGCCGGCAAAGAAGTTGTCTGTGACGGTGGTCTTGTCCTGGCCGAGCTCATAGTAGGACCGGCCGGCCACGCGGCTGAAGACCAGGACGTCCGGCCGGGCTGCGGTCATGACCGGTGTCCTGAAGCTGCCGCCGGCCAGGGGCGCGGTGGCCAACACGTGGTTTGTGGTCGCACCAGGCGCCTGTTCAGGCCGGAACACCTTGATGTACGTGTCGCCGGCACGGAGGACTGCCCGCTTGTGGGCGCGGTGGACCACTGTTTCCCCCTTGGATGACTCGCGTGCGAGGGCGGGCAGCTTGGAGTCGTCCGCGTCTACCGGGACAAACCGGCCTTCGCGGAAGAACCCGCCCAGAACGCCGGGATGGTCGGGCGACTGCACCTCGAGGACGTAGCGGCCTGCCGAGATGCCGGGCCATGCTCGGCTCACCAGCCATTGTTTTCCCGCGGGGTCGGTGACGCGGCTGGGGACGGGAGGATGCCAGTTCATGAGATCAGCTCCTTGGCCCGGCGCAGGTGCCAGGACATGTCGGCGGCCCATTCGGGGGACCGGTCCCGGAAGGGATCAACGCTGCTGTTGAACAGCCGGAAGGCTGCCCAGGCGTCCACGCCCGCTGGGGTGAACCGCCCGCCCGCCCCGGCGTAGCCCTCGCTGAGCCGGGCGGTTTTCGGGCCCCCGGCACCCCCGGTGCCCCGGGCGGGCCCGGTAGGCCCTCCGGAGGCCTCGGCGCGCACGGCTTCCTCCGCGGCTGCGAACGATCCCAGATCAGCCTCGGCCACGCCTGTGCGCGCCCGGTCGAAATCTATGAGGCGCACTTCCGAACCGCCCACCAGCACCTGGTCCGCGGAGAAGTCCCCGTGGACCAGGACGTACTTGGACGCGGTGCCGTCGGTCAGCAGGCGGGTGCGCAGCTCGGCTTCCATTCGTCGGGCCGGTTCCTCCAGGTCGGGGAGCAGCGACGCAACCATGGTCCGCGTGGCCCGGAGCTGCGCGGCGATTTCGTCCCGCCAGACCTCCGGCCCGGCCGGGAACCCTCCGAGAGGTATTCCATGCAGCCTGGCCAGGGCTTCCCCTGCGCTGACCGCCCCGGAGTCGTCGTCGAGCCCGGCAAGGTCGCCTCCGCCCCAGGCCGCGCAGGCGCTGATGCCGTGCTCGAGGCATTCAGCGTCGCCCAGCTGGGTGAGGTGCGGAACGCCGTGCAGGTTCAGCCGCTCCAGGAAATGGGCCTGCTGTTCGGCGCCGGCCGGCGTTGCGGCGGCCTTGATGACCACCGGGGCGCCGGAGTTTGGGACGAAAAGAACCAGGCGGCGTTCGGGCTTGTACCGCAGCACGCTGCCTGCGCCGGCGAGCGTACTGCCGGCGCCGGCCAGCAGCGCGCCCGGCCGGTGCTGGAGGCCGAGCCGTTCCAGGCCGTGTTCGCGCAGCCAGAGCAGGTTACCGTAGAGGACCCAGTCGTCCTCGACGCCGCCCACCGCCACCAGGTTGTCGTCCTGCCGGGGATCGGGCCGCAGGACCCGGATGCCTCCGCTGCGGGACCGCGAGGTGAGTTCGCGACGGAGGAGCTTGGCGTTGCCTGCGGGGGTCCGGGTCATGGCCCAGCCGTAGTCGAAGGCGCCGTTGCGGATGCGGCGGAAGGCCACCAGCAACGAGGTGCGCGGCTTGTAGCGGACACGGGTCACGCGGACGGTTTCGCCAAGCAGCGAGGACAGCCGGGTGTTGTCCAGCAGCCAGGGAAGGCCGGGCAACGCATCATCGCGGCTGGCCAGGGAGAGGTCCGGATTCTTGAACTCGGGCTCTGCGGCGGTCATGGCACTTCCAGCCTCTCTTCGGGCCGGCTGGGGTCCTCGTCTTCCAACCAGCGGGCGAACCTTGTACCGGGATCCCGCAACAGTAGCTCCGGGCGTCCCTCCTCCACGATCCTGCCGTCCTCGAGCCAGATGATGCGGTCGCAGGAACGGGCGGAGTGGGCATCGTGGGTGATGGTGATGGAGGTCCGTTCGCGCGTCAGGGTGGCGAGGGCCTGCAGGACGGAATCCCGGGAGGCGGCGTCCAGGCCCGCCGTCGCCTCGTCGAGTATGACGATCGGGGCCTGCCGGAGGATGGCGCGGGCAATGGCGAGCCGCTGCCGCTGGCCGCCGGAGAGGTCCTTCGCCGCTTCGCCCAGCACCGTGTCGTAGCCGTCCGGAAGGGCCCGGATGAAGCCGTCGGCCTGGGCCAGGGCGGCAGCCTCCTCGATTTCGTCGTCCGTGGCGTCGAGTCGGCCGAACCGGATGTTGTCCCGGACGGAGGTGCCGAACAGCATGGAGTCCTGCAGCAGGATGGACACATGTGACCGCACGGACGCGATCTTGAGGTCCCGCAGGTCCTCCCCGCCCACCTTGACCGATCCGGTGGCGGGATCGATCATGCGCAGGATGAGGCTGGCCAAGGTGGACTTTCCGGCGCCGGACGGGCCCAGGATGGCCAGATGCTCACCGGCCGGGATGGCCAGGTTGATCCCGTGCAGCACCATTCCTTCGCCGTGGCCGGCGAACACGTCCTCAAGCACGATGTCCGGGTTCTTGCTGTCCAGGCGGCGGGCGTGGGCCGACTCGGGCAGGTCCGTCTGCGCTTCCAGCAGGTCCGCCACGCGCTCGCCGGAGGCCGTGGCCCGGGCGATCCGGCCGGTCTGCTTGGCCAGGTCCTTCAGCGGCTTCATGCCGGTCTTGAGGTACATCAGGAACACCACCAGGTCACCGGGCGTGATCGCGTGTTCCATGACCCGCCAGCCGCCGCCGGCCAGCACCACCGCCGTCGCGACGCCGATCAGCACGTCGGTGCGCCGCTCGAGCCCGGCGGCGAGCCGCAGCGCCGCGACGCCCGTTCCCAGCGTGGCCTGGTTGCTGCTGCGGAAGCCGGAACTGATGGTGTCCTCCAGGCCGTAGGCCTGGACTTCGCGGATGGCGCCGAGCGTCTGCGCCGCCGTCGTGGCGAGTTGACCCTCCCCTTTGCGGGAGCTGCCGGCGGCCGCGGTGATCGGGCCCGAGCTGGCGCGGGACAGGAGGACGAAGACGCCGCCGGCCAGGAACACCACCAGGGAGAGCAGGGGATCCAGCCAGAGCAGGATTCCGGTCATCGCAACCAGGGTCGCCATGTTGCCCAGGAGCGGCAGCCCCGCGGTGACGGCCACCTCCTGCAGGCGGGACACATCGCCCACCAGGCGCTGGACGGTGTCCCCGGTGGACGCCCGAGTGTGGTGGCGCATGGACAGGCTCTGCACATGGCGGAAGGCCCGGGCCCTCAGGTCCGCGGCGATCCTCGAGCCGATGAGGGCGAAGCAGACGGCGGACCAGTAGTTGGAGATGGCGCGTCCGATGCTGATGGCCACCACCGCCGCCCCGCACAGGATGAGCGTCTGCACGCTGGCGTCCATGGCGGGGCCTGGTTTGTGCAGCGTGGCGCCCAGCGAGCGGGAAACGGCGTCGATCACCAGCTTGATGGGCCACGGTTCGACCAGGCGGAAAACCACATCGAACGCCAGCGCGGCGAATCCGCCCGCCATGAGTCGGCGGTGGCCCCGGAGATGCGGGCGCACGCAGCGCAGGGTGCGCCGCAGCCCGGACTCCGGCTTTGGGGTCCGGGCGGATTTCCGTCCGCGCCGCAGGGACGGGCGGCGCCCCGGCTTCCGCGGGGCCGGAGTTTGCTGCCCGGCCGCCTGCTGCCCCGGCGGCTGCTCTCGGTGGAATTTCACGGTCATCGTCAGGCCACCTCCTGCCGGGATGCCAGCGCCGCGGCGATCAGGGAGAGCACGCCGTCCCAGCTGTGATGTTCGACGGCTGCGGCCCGGGCCTGGGTGCCCAGCCGTTCGCGGAGCGCGGCGTCCGCCGCCAGACGGTTCAGCGCGGCGGCGAACGCCGCCGGATCGTCGGCAGGGACCATCAGCCCGGTCCGTCCCTGCTCAATGATGGAGGGAATCTGGCCCACGGACGTGGCGATCACCGGCATGCCCGCTGCCAGGTATTCGTACACCTTCAAAGGCGAAAAATAATGGTCCTGGCCGGGTTCCGGCCGCGGATACGGTGCCGCCGCGGCGTCGCATTCGTGCAGCAGCCGCGGCACGGACTCCGGCAAAACCGCTCCGGTGAACTCGGCGTCCACGCCCAGCTGGGCGGCGAGCCGTTCGAGGTCCGGCCGGCCCGGCCCGTCGCCGATGATCCTCACAGTCCACCGGCCCGTGCCCTTGGGATCAGCGTTGGCCAGGGCCACCGCCTCGAGCAGGTCCGGAACCCCGTGCCACGGCTTGAGGGTGCCGGTGAAGGCCACCGTGAAGGGGCCCTGGTCCTGGATTCCCGCCTGCGGTCCCGCCCGCCGTCCGGATGGCCACGCACCAGCCGGCCGGGCGGTGATCCGGGAGGTGTTGACGCCGTTCGGCGCCAGCACGGTCCTGGCCTCGGGGACGCGCCGCTTCACCCACCGGAGCACGGGCTCGGAAACGCAGGCCACCGCGTCGGCGGCCAGGGCATTACGGCGGAGCGTTGATTCAGCGAGGTCAACATCAAAAAGCTGGCGGTAGCGCTGCTGCTCCTCGATCAGCGGTGCGTTGACCTCGAGGACGGCGGGGACCCCGAGCGCGCCGTTCACCACGGAAAGTGCCGGGCTGAACAGCGAATAGCGTTCGTAGACAACGTCGCAGCCGTCGCGGAGCACGGTGTCGGCGAGGGCAAGGGCCGCCTCTTCGAGGGCGCCCTCCCGCGCGGCCGGCTCTGCCCGGCGGGGCGGACGCTCGACGACATCGAGGCCGGCCAGGTCGGCCGGGCGGTCGTTCCCGGCGCGGACGCAGTACACCGTGACGCCGGCGCCGGCCCTGCGCCAGGCGCGCACGATCTCCTGGACATGGACGGAGGATCCCTTGGTGCCGAAGACGGGGACGCCGGGATCGGCGCAGACGTAGGCGACGCGCATCACGCCACCTTCCTTGCCTCGAGCGACAAGGCTCGGAGGGTCTCGGCCTGCTGCCGCACGTCGTAGTCCCGTTCGATCAGCGCGCGGGCATTACGGGCCAGCGACACCCTGTCCGTTGACGGTGCGCTCATGCGGCGGATGGCCTGGGCGAGCAGATGCGGATCGCCCGGCGTGGTCAGGATTCCCGTGCGTCCGTTGTGCACCACCTCGGGGATCCCGGTGACGGCGGTGGAGACGCAGGGAGCGCCGGTGGCCATGGCCTCCAGCAGAACCGTGGGCATCCCGTCTGCATTGCCGTCCGCCGCCACCACGCAGGGAGCAACGAATACGTCGCAGGACTGCAGCAGCTCGTGGACCTGGTCCTGGGTCTGCGGCCCCAGCAGCCTGACGTGGTCCGCCAGCCCCAGCTGTTCGACGGCGGACTGCAGTTCCGCGGCGAGCACCCCCGTTCCGGCGATTCTCAGGTCCAGGGGGACGCCCTGGGCGACGAGCTCGGCGGCGGCGGGCATCAGGTGCTGGAATCCCTTCTTTTCCACGAGCCGTCCGACGGCCGCCACCCGCACCGTGGCGCCGAGGGGCCGGGGGTCTCGGTACGGGAAGCGGTCGAGGTCCAGGCCGTTGCGCACGAGGTGGAGGCGGGAGGTGACGTCCGGGAAGCGGCGGCGCAGGAAGCGGAGGTTGTAGGCGCTGATGGTCACGGCATGGTGGGCCTGCGCAAACTTGGTCCGGAGATCGCCGTCGTCCGTGTCAACGAAGATGTCCACGGCATGGGCCGTGAAGGAATAGGGAATGCCGGTGATGGCCGAGGCCAGCCTCGCGACGCTCGTGGGGGTTGACGCGAAATGAACGTGCAGGTGCCTGATGTCCCGGTTCTGCAGGGCGACGGCGAGGTTGATGGCCTGGAGCGCATCGTTCGGGCCCGTGGTGGCCAGCTCCGCGAAAACCCGGGACACCGCCGGGGCGAGGTCGGCGGCTTCCGCGGCACGGAACGTCTCCCACACGCCCTCGGCGCTCTTCGGACGGGCGATATACGTCACGGGCGCCTTGACGCGTGCCAGTTCAGGATGGAATCGCGGGTCGTTGGGCGGACGGAGGGAGAAGATCTCAATCCTGTCCCCGGCGGCCTCGCGCGCCAGGATCTCGGAGACGATGAACGTCTCGGAGAACCGCGGGTACATTTTCAGGATGTAGGCGGTGGCCGGTTCAGATTGCAACATGCGCGGCGCCCTCCCGGATATGGCCCAGCGGGCGGGTGCCCGTGGATTCCAGCACGGGCAGCAGGAGACCGGCGGCCAGCTGGGGCACCCGGACCAGTCCGTTGAGCTGTGCGCGCCGGCGGTCCACCTTGGTGCCGAGCCGCTTTACGAGCCAGTCCGCGAGGATGGCGGGCGTCAGCGTGCCGATGTCGCGATGTTCCAGGTAGCCCGCGGCGGCGAGGGATTCGGCCCGGATCCGCTGCTCGGCGCGTGACTCGGTGCGCGGCACAATGAGGGCCGGGACCCTGGTGCTCAGGATTTCGCAGACCGTGTTGTAGCCGCCCATGGAAACGATGGCCTCGGCCTGGCGCATGTGGAGCACCATGTCGTCCAGGGTGTCGACGATTCGGGCGCCCGCCGTGGCGTGCCGGCGCAGATCGTTGAGCTGCTCGTCGGGCATCTGCGGTCCGGCAACAATCAGGTGGCCCACTCCCGGGGGCAGGGCGACGTCGGACGCTATTTTCGCCAGGGCATGGCCGTCGGCGCCGCCGCCGACCGTCGTCATGACATAAGGGCGCAGCATGCAGAGTTTCCCGGAACCCGGCGGCCGCCCTGCCGCAAGATAGCCGGTGTAGTGGATCAGTTTCCGGAAGGAGTGCGGAATTTCACCGGCGGCAACCGGATCGTGGACGGCAGGATCGCCGTAAACCCAGATGGCGTCAAACAGGGACTTTACGAGCCCTGCGCCGCCCTCACGGTCCCATTCAGCGATGGCCGCATCCGGCGAATCCAGGATTTCGCGCAGCCCCAGCACAACCCGCACCGGGCCGCCGGCCCGGGCCCGGCGCAGGGCCACTTCCAGTTCGCGGTGAATTCCGGTGGCGTGCCGGTCCACGACCACCAGATCGGGGCGGAAACTGCCCAGGACTGACTCCAGCAAGGAAGCCCGGAGCGACACCAGGTCCGGCATGGGAACGTCGAGGTTCCTTGGACGGTAGCCGCTGCGGCTCTTCTCAACGCCCGGCAGGATCACCCAATCCCAGCCGGGGGGAAGCTTGAATCCCGGGGCGAGCACCGTGCCGGAAACCAGGACCCCCGTCACCGCACGCCCGGTCAGGCCTGGAAGCTGGTTGCTCAGGGCATGGGCGAGGGCGAGATTGCGGCGCACGTGCCCGAGACCCAGGGAGTCGTGTGAATAAAGAACAATTCTTATGTGTTCCACGTGGGGCCCTCGCAGCATGCCGGATTCTCGGCGAGAATAGCGTTTGGTTTGGCAAGCCTTAATGACAAGACTTAATCGGGAATGAGGGAATCATTAAAGAACTCTCATAAATGTCCGTCCCGGCAAGGAATCATTAAAGAACTCTCATAAATGTCCCGGAGTATTTCGGACCATGCGCCGGCTAACAAGTTCCGGAACGTAATTCTTTACTGCCGGCGGCTTTTTCGTGCCTGGGCGGCGGGGGCCTGCGTGCATCCCTTCCGATAGCCGTCAGGCCGGCTCACGCGCAGTGGCCGCCGGGAGTCGGCGGTGACCGGCTGAGGTGTTGCCAGGTCCCTTTCTCTTGCGGCGGGAGTGAGGACGGGCACGCATCCGCAGTTGGCGCAAGCGGCACCGACGTGCGCAACGCGCTTTCCCGCAGCCAGTGGTCATCGCCCTGCGCGCCCGCCCACGCGGCTGTCTGCTGCTCGCTGAAGATGCCGGCGATTGGCGCCACGGAAGGGACGCTTCCCAGCGCCTCAGTGATCGCGGCGGGTACCGCGAGCTGTGCGGTGTGAGGGGGGAGCGGGTCACGGGCAAAGCCCGGGGTGGAGGCTGCCACGAACGTAGCGGCAGCGAGGAGTACCAGCACCGCGGCGTGGCGGAGACCTCTGCGTCTGCGCCTGCCCGAGGCAAAAACCAAGGGTATGAAGTAGCTGTGCATTGGTACCCCGCGACGATGGAGGGTGGGAGTTGAATCCCACGTTGCCACCGCTTTCCGTGGAGGTCAATGCTCTAATTGTACGTTTACCAGCAAAATAAATGCATCGATTTGCGAATCATGAAAAACGACGGCGGGATGGCCAGCCGTCGTTTTTCATGCGTTTCGTGCCGGGTTTAGTGCTGGCCGGGATTTCCTGCAATTGGCGGGACGGTGCCGGGGGTGCGGTCCGCATTTTCCGCCCGATCGGCAGCGCTCCGCGTGTCACTTGCAGCGGTTTCGTCCGAGTCCCCTTCGTCATCGATCAGGCCGTTGGTCTGGTCGAAGGGGTGGGCGATTGTCTCGTCCGTCAGCGGTGAACCGCCGGCGATTGATGTTTCGCCTGTGCCCGTGGCGCCTGCAGTTCCGGTATCCGGCGGGGTGGCCACCGGAGTGATCGGTTCGCTCGCAGCCGGAGCAGCCTCCGGGCTCTTGCCGCCCGCAGTCGCTGCGGTGGCCGCCGCTGCCGCCGCGGCCACTCCGGCGGCCGCCGCCACCTTGCCGGAAATGCCGGCCTTGCCGCTGTCACCGCGTGACTCGGCCGCATCTTCAACGCCCGGGGTGCCCACCGAGGCGCCTTCGTTGACGGAACCCCGCCACGCGCCGCTGGCGTACTCTTCGGCTTCGACGAATTGCTTGAACCTCTTGAGGTCGGCCTCCGCCTGGCGATCCACCACGTGGAGCTTCTCGCCCACCTTCTCCACCAGCCCTTCGGGCTCGTAGTCGATGACGAGCCGGATGGAGGTCTGCCCGCCGCCCACATCCTCAAATTCCACGGAACCGGCATTGGTGGCGCCCTCGGTGGCCGCCCAGGCCACCTTGCGGTCCGGCACCTGCTCGAGGATTTTCGCCTCCCATTTCCGCTTCAGGCCGGCGATCTCGGCAACCCACTCGAGGCGGTCGTCGCTAAGCTGCGTCACCTTCTTGACGCCGCCCATGAAATGCGGAAAGTCTTCGAACTGCGTCCACTGGTTGTACGCCGTGCTTACCGGTACGTTCACCAAAATGCGTTTCTCGACCCGCGTGCTCATAGTGTCTCCTTCGTCGACGTGAACAGACGATGACCAAACCAAGGTCATCAGCATGCTTACTATATCGTCGGCGACCCATCGCGGCCAGAGCAAAAGGAAGCCCCCGCGCGAATCCAGGGACTCAAGCACGGAGGCTTCCGGCACTCCGGTCTGGGGGGAAAGCGGAGAGCTTGGATTCAATGTACCGCCGCGTTCACCGCGTTGCGGCGGATTTGCCGGGTTTCGGGAATTCTTGACTAAACCTTGAGCACGCCGGAGTCGCCGATGGCTTGTGTCAGCCGGGCGAGCACCTCAGCCGGTGGCGCATCGGCGTCGATCTTCACGAAGTCGGTGTACTCGGGCAGCGAGCGGTAGGCGTCGCGAAGTGATTTCAGATCATCAAGGGATTCCTCGTCGGTGCCGCGCGCCACGATTCTCTCGTGCGCCCGTTCCGGGCTGACGTCCAGATTGACCACCAGGTCCGGGCGGGGCAGCGCGCCGATGAGGCGGGGAAGAAACCGTCCGCGCGGCAGGCCCCTGGTCCGGCGCAGTGCCAGCTGGCACTGGAGGTGGCGGTCCATGACCACCAGGCCGGGGAACTGCCGGGCCCGGGCATGGGACACCAGCACGTTCGCCACGCGGATGGCAGTTTCCCCGGCATCGGCCAGCCGGCCAGGGAGCCGAACGCCTAACCTGGCGCTGAGCAGCGACATCCTGCGCCGGCCGGCGTAGTTGCTGAGCAACAGCGCCTCCGTGCCCTGCGCGCGGGCCGCGGCAACCAGGGAGTGGGCGGCCGTCGTCTTTCCTGAGCCGTCAATTCCCGTCAGAACAATGATCAAGTGGCCTCCTTCCGCCACCAGTTCCAACGACGCGCGCCGCCGGATCGTCCCGGGATGAGGCATAACTCACTGTGGGTGCCACTGTGGGCACCGCCGGATTGGCGGTACTCACCGGCCGACGTTCCCGGCCGTGGTCAGCCCTGACGGGCCTTCATGCGCGGGTTCTTCTTGTTGATGACGAAGGTCCTGCCGCGGCGGCGGACCACCTGCGCGCCCGGCATTTTCTTCAGTGCCCGCAGCGAGTTCCGTACTTTCATGTGTTGCTCCATTGTTTGGGGTCATTGGGATGGGTTCCGTTGGGCTGTGTTTCGTTGGGTCCGGCGAGGCCGAACGGATCGCCCAGACCGGCAAAGCCGGCCTCCATTTCCGCATCGGTCAGTTCGCAGCCGGTCAGCAGCCGGGCGATCTCCTCCGGATCGATGTCTTCGCCGGTGGCCGCGAGGACAGTCCCGCGGTCGCCGAACTCCGGGTGCCAGTCCAGCCGCGCGTCCGAGTCCCTTGCCCGGTCCGCCGAGGGGGCGGCGTTCTGGTCGGCCAGCCACGGGCCGGTGTTCTCCAGCCAGACGCGCGGCCCGATTCCCTGGACGGCGATCCGGCATCCGGGGGCAGCCGCTATCCACAGCCGGCCGCGGAGCCAGCAGCATCCCTGCGCCAGCGTGGCCAGTGCGTGGCGGAACCGCTCGGGGTGGAGGGGGCGCTGAACCCGCTGCATGACGGTGGTGAACGGTGACGCGGACGGTCCTGCCGGGACCCGCACCGCGCCAAGGGCGGTCCTGCCGGCTGCCTCCGCGTAGTCATGCCTGCCCCGGCGAATGCTGCCCGCATCCTCCGTGATGTCCGCGTGCGGCGCCAGCTCGCGGAGCAGTTGCAGGCCGCGGGCGCGCCCTTCTGGGTCCACCGGGACAAGTTCGGGATCGGCCCAAAGGACCGTGTCGCTGAACTGCAGTTCTCCAATGAGGAACTCCCCGGGGGTCCGTCCGTCGTCAGGGACGGGAGTGAACCCGGACTCGAACAGGGTGTGGTGGTCCCAGATGTGGTCTTCCACGGCATCCGGCGCGCACGCGAGGACGGCGGCGTCGACCGTGAACTCGTGCGCGAGTCCCCGCTTCAGGGCATTGATGGCCGTCGACGAGGGAACGGCCGGCGGCAGCCCGACGATGATGTGGTCCTCGCCGAGTGCCAGCAGCCGCTCGACGGTGGGGACCACGTCCAGGCGCACCGTGCAGCTGAGGCAGCCGTGCTCCAGGAGGGTTTCTTCACGCTCGATGGGCCCGGACCGGCCGAAGACGCGGCGGATGACACGGCCGTTCTCGAGCAGGTCATGAAGGACGATGACGGCGTTGGGGTGGGCAGCGGCCAGGGCCTGGCACGCCTGCTGGCGGCACAGGGCATCGAGGGAGCTGACGACGGTGAGATGCATGGCTCCACTCTAATGAGAATGATTCTCAAATACAACCCGACACGGAGCAGGGGACGGCCGGACGCGCGAGCCAAACTTGAAAGTTCCATTAAGCGGTTAAACAATTCCGCAGTGCGGATGTAGCGTCCCGGAAACATCCGGTCCCTAGCGTTGCCTGTGACCGAACGGCGCTAGTGCCGCCCCACACCGATAGGCAACCAGATGAACCTCCCAGCGTCTCCTGCTGTCCAGGCACCGAAGAAGCCCTTCCATAAACAGCTGTTCTTCCAGATCCTCGTGGCGGTGTGCCTCGGAGTGCTGATCGGGCACTTCTGGCCGGGCCTCGGCTCGAGCCTGCGGCCCCTGGGCGACGGCTTCATCCAGCTGATCAAGATGATCATTGCGCCGTTGATCTTCCTGGTGATCGTCACCGGCATCTCGGCGGTGGGGGACGTCAAGGCCGTGGGCAGGGTCGGCGTGAAGGCCCTGGTGTACTTCACGGGCGCCACGCTGTTTGCGTTGCTCTTCGGGCTGATCGTGGGCAACGTGGTCCAGCCCGGCGCGGGCCTGAACATCGACCCGTCCTCGCTGTCCCAGGACGCGCTGGACGCCAAGACCGGGACCGCTCCGCCCAAGGATGCCGGCCAGTTCCTGCTGGGCATCATTCCCTCCAGCGTGGTGGGCGCCTTCGCCTCCAACAGCCTGCTGCAGGTGCTCTGCTTCTCGGTCTTCTTCGGCGCCGCGATCGTGGTGGTGGGCCGTGAACGCTGCCTGCCGGTGGTGAACCTGCTGGAGACGGTGCTGGAGCTGTTCTTCAGGATCATGGGCTGGGTCATGCGCGTGGCGCCGATCGGCGCGTTCGGGGCCATGGCGTTCATCATCGGCCAGTACGGGCTCGGTTCCCTGGGCACCTACGCGGTTCTCATCGCCGCGTGCTACGGCGCAGCCCTGGTCTTCATCGGGCTCCTGTTCCTCGTGGCGTGGGTCTATCCGCGGGTGCCGCTGTGGCAGTTCATCAGGTATTCGCGGGAGGAGTTCCTGCTGGCCCTGGGAACGGCTTCCACCGAGTCCGTCCTGCCGCGCATCATGACCAAACTGACCAACGCCGGCTGCTCGCGTGCCACCACCGGGCTGGTGGTTCCCACGGGATATTCGTTCAACCTCGACGGCGCGGCGCTGTACCTCTCCATCTCCCTGCTATTCCTTGCCCAGGCCTTCGGGCACAGCCTGGACCTCGGCCAGCAGCTCGCCGCCTTGGGCATCCTCATGCTCACCTCCAAGGGCATGGCGGGAGTGCCGGGCTCGGCCTTCCTGGCGCTCTCCGCCACTGCGGGCGCGCTGGGCATCTTCCCCGTGGCCGGCGTGGCACTGCTGCTGGGGGCGGATCGTGTCATGGATTCCATGCGGGTCGCCGTGAACTTGCTGGGCAACTGCGTGGCCACCTTCGTGGTGGCGAAGTGGGAGGGCCAGTTTGACCGGGAGGCCATGCTCGAGGCGTTCCGCGGGGGAGCCGGTGAAAGCTCGACGGCGGCCGGCTCGCCGGAGGTTCCTGCCGCCGTCGGCAGCGTGCCGGCGGACGCCGGCGAACGCGAGGTGCCCGAACCGGCGCGGTGACCCGCCGCCGTCGTGGGCTGGCAGCCGGCCCACGACGGCGGTCTCCGGCCCCCGCGGGCAGGGCCCCGACGCCGGTGGTTCTGCTACCTGACCCGCAGGACCACCTTGCCCAGTGCCCGCGACGTGGTGATGAACCGGTGGGCCTCGGCTGCCTCGGCGAGCGGAAACTGCTTGCCGATCACGGGCCGGATGGTTTGGGAGCGCAGCACGCTGTCCAGAGCGGCGTACGCCTCCTCGAACTCCGCCGGGGTCATGTTCCACAGGGCGGTGCCCCGTACGTCGGCTTCAGCCACCATGAGGGAACGCGGGCTGATCTGGACGGCCGGTATGCCCACGCCTCCGCTGGCCCCGTGGACCAGGACCACCTCGCCGGGGGAGCCGTGTCCGCGCTGGAACAGGGCGCGGTAGGCGGTGGTGTAGGGGACCCCGAGCGCCGCGCCCTCCTCGAATGACAGGTGGTCGGGGAGGGGGTGCACGATGCCGGCGTCGCACACCATCGTCTGGGCATAGGTCCCGAGCGTCCGCGCCGGGATGGTTGAGACCCAGACGCGGCTGCCCTTCTGCACGTGGGTCACGCCCGTGCCGGTGGCGGAAACCACGCCGGCGCCGTCGTATCCGGGCGCGAACGGCAGGTCGGGCTTGAGGAACTCGTAGTTGCCGGCCCGGACATGGGTGTCGGCGGGATTCACTCCGGCCGCATGGATTTCCACCGTGACCTGCCCGGGGCCCGGCTCGGCAACGGAACCGGCATCCACAAGCTGCAGGACGTCTTCGGCGCCGTGTTCCCGGATCTCGATTCGTTTCATCCGGGCTAGTCGGCCCGGTCTTCGAGCCCGTGCAGGAACCGGCGTACTTCGGCATTGAACGCCGCCGGCGCTTCCGCGCAGGCGAGATGCCCGACGTCGGGAATCACGGCGAGCGTTGACCCGGGAATCTGCCGGTGCATCTCGTGGGCGACGTTCAACGGTGACCGTACATCCTTTTCGCCGTAGAGGAGCAGGCTGGGAACCGTGATGGTGGGCAGGACGTCGCGGTAGTCGGCGTGGCCGCTGGCGTTCAGCACCGCGCGCATGCCTGCCGGGTGGAAATCGGCCATGATCCCGCTGACCTCGTTGACGACGGCCTGGTCGGCGTGTTCGGTGAAGAGCGTGGGCAGCCACACCGGAATGAATTTCTCCGGCGGCTGGTCGAGCTCGCTGAGCACCTGGGCGTTGCGCCGGTCCACTTCCTCCGGAGGCAGCGAACCTGCCCAACCTGCGTAAGCGGAAGCCAAGACCAGCGAAGACGGCAGCTCCGGATGCCCTCGATAGAGCTCCAGGGCAACCCCGGACCCCCACGACAGGCCGAGGACGCTGGGCCTTTCCGGCACAGCGGCCCGAAGAAAACCGGCAAGGGCGTTCCCAAAGTCTTCGCCCGAAAAGTCCGGCGGAGGGACAGCCGAATTGCCGCAGCCGGGAGCATCCCAGGCAACAACGGTGAACTCGTCCGACAACGCTTCCAGCTGCGGCCGCCAGATGCGGCTGTCTTCGTAGGCTCCATGCAACAGCACCAGTGCTGGCCCCCGGCCGGCGCGCTGGTAGGCGATACGCAATCCTGCAACTTCGACGGCGTCCATGAACCACCCCGTGTTCGCGTTGCGTACGGTCCGCCGGACGCGGCCGCCGGGTCCTTTTTCCGGACCTGAGGCAGATTCTAGACCTGAGGGATTCCGGCATCCATGGGCGGCCGGAGTGTCACGGTGGGGCCTACAGCCCCACGCTGCCGCGGACCACAGTGCGGCTGGCGCCGCCCACCCACATGGTTTCTGCTTCGCTGGTGACCGTGACCAGTCCGCCCCGCCCGAGGACCGTTCCCTGCCGGACGGTGTAGTCCGCGGCCACCACGCCCTCGCCGCGCAGCCATAGCGCCAAGCCGGCGTTGAGGCTTCCGGTTACGGGGTCCTCGGGCACGTCGAGACCGGGGGCAAAGGCGCGGACCTCGAAGTCCGCCGGACCGCCGTCCTCGAAGGCGCCGATGACGCCGACCATGAGGTCGCCCATGGCGGAGAAATCGGGCTTGAGGTCCACCACCTGCTGGGCCGTTGCCAGCCGGATTCCCAGCCATCCCGGGCCGTTGTCCACCCAGTTGCTGCCCAAGACCTGCTTATGGCCGATGCCGAGGCTTGCCACGGCCTGTTCGAGGGCGGCGGGTTCCACCGGGCCGGACCTGCGCAGGGGCGGCGCCGCGAAGGACAACCCGTCGTCCGCCCGCTTGACGTTGACTAGGCCGGCCCCGCATTCCTGCACGAGCCCTTCTTCGCCGCGGGGCTGGCCGCCGTTTTCCAGCCAGGCGTGGGCAGAGCCGAGGGTGGGATGCCCAGCGAACGGAATTTCTGCGCGCGGGGTGAAGATCCGGAGCCTGTAATCCGCGTCCGGATGGGACGGCCGCAGCAGGAAGGTGGTCTCCGACAGGTTGGTCCAGTTGGCGAAGCTTTGCATCTGTTCCGTGGACAGGCCATCGGCGTCATGGACCACGGCGACGGGGTTGCCCGGCTTCGGTCCCGGAGCAAAAACGTCCACTTGCGAGAAGGGGTATTCGTTGACGACGGCGGCCATGCTGCTCTTTCTCTCGGATTCGGCGGATCTTCTGGCGAAGCCCTCACCCACGGTAGGCGGGTGGCCGGACGCGGCACCATAGCCAATCTGCGAAAGTGGCCTCCGCTCCGTGGATTGCCGGCGGCGCCGCTGAGTCCGGCTTCAGTCCAGCTGTTCCGCCGGCTCGCGCGGAGTGGCGAGCCCGTCCACCACCTCGACGCCGGGCAGCTTGAGGAGTTCGGCGGGGGCGAGGACGATCTTGCTGGAGCGGTTCCCGCCGCCCATCACCACCCGGGGCGCGTCGAGGACGGCCCGGTCCATATAGATCGGGAGCCCTTCGATGCCGGCGGCGGTGACGCCGCCCACCAGCATGCCGGTCTGGGCCACGGTGGTTTCGGCGTCGGCCACCGCGGGCAGGAGGATCGTGTCAGTCAGAGGGGTTCTCTCTTCCGTTCAAAGCTGCGGGCGGCGCGCCCTTAGCGGGAGCGAATCGCATATGCGTCCTTTTGGGAACAAGACTACGTCCGGCCAGAATCTGGGGGTGAGGCAGTGCGTGACGGTGCGTCGTGGCTTCACCCGGCCCTGCGGACAATCGTCCTGGGAACGCTGCTCGCGGCACGTATCACCCAGCGGGGAACTACGCCGGGACGTCGTAAAGCTGATCAAACGCTAAGTCCTCCATGGACGACAGGAGCGACCAATTCAGTCACATCGTTGCCTATCGGGCATCATATGTTGCATAGTGGGTCGTGTGATTGGAATCACTCCGATCACCTGCCGGTTAGCCCGGCGGCAGTCTTTGGCCGGCACGGCAGTCCCGACCAGACAGTGGAGAACAATGAGCCTGCAATTAACCCCGGAAGAAATCACTTCGGCAGCGTCCCGGATCGTCACGGCCTATTCCGCCATGGACGACGACGCATACTTCGCCTCTTTCGATCCGCAGGCCACCTTCATCTTCCACGGGACCCCTGAACGGCTCACCAGCCGGGACGACTACGAAGCGCAGTGGCGCACCTGGATGTCCGAAGGATGGAAAGTGATCAGCTGTCATAGCAGTGATCCGTTCATCCAGATCTGCGGCACAACCGCGGTCTTTTCCCACAGCGTGGCAACCACCACCGAGGAACAGGGACAGCGGACAACCACTGAGGAACGGGAGACCATCGTGTTCACCCGGTCCGGTTCCAGCGGCATCCTGGCCGTTCACGAGCACCTCTCACTCAACACTTTCTGATCACGGAGTCGACCAATGACCTCAGAAGCATCCGACCAGCCCAAGGCGCGGCCCGGCGCACCCCTGATCGAGATACGCTCCATCGACTGGGTTCCCGATAACGAACGGCACGGGAAGCTATGGCACCAGACGCCGCTCTGGTTCCTGGGCAACTTCCAATATTTCTCCATCCCGATCGGTTTCATCGGCCCCTCGATGGGCCTGAGCCTGGGATGGACCGTCGTCGCCAGCGTCCTTGGCATCGCGGTCGGAACCGTCTTTATGGCCTTCCATGCCTCTCAAGGCCCCACTATGGGCCTTCCGCAGATGATCCAGTCGCGGGCCCAGTTCGGGTACCGGGGCGTTGTGATTCCTTTGATTGCCACCCTGTTCACCTATGTGGCTTTTAACGTGGTTGACACGGTGCTCCTCAGTGACGGCTTAAACAGCGCCTTTGGCTGGAGCCCGGCCATCATCGCCGTCGTAGCGGCCCTCGGCGCGGCGGCGCTTGCGATTTTTGGCCACGACTGGGTACACAAGGCCTTCCGCGTGCTGCTCTACGTTTCCCTGCCGCTCATGCTGATCCTGACCATCGGAGTCATCACCGGCAACGCCGGCGGAGCCGAAAGCACCACTGAGTACGGCTTCAACTGGGGTGCGTTCATGGCGCAGTTCGCCGCGGCAGCAGCGTACAACATCACCTACGCACCTTACGTTTCCGACTATTCGCGCTACCTGCCGTCCAAGACCAGGAGCCGGTCCGTTATCGCTGCCGTCTTCTTCGGCGCATCCTCCTCCGCGATCTGGCTGATCATCCTCGGGGCCTGGCTGGCAATCCGGCTCGGTGCCACCGACGGCCTCGCCGGGCTCCAGCTGGCCGGAAACACCGTGTTCGTCCACCTTGGCGACGCCACCGCGCTGCTTTCGGCCCTCGCTCTGGCAGCCACCATGGGAATGAACGCCTACGGCGGGATGCTCACCGTGCTGACCACCATCGATTCCATCCGGCCCATCAAACCGACCCGCAAAGCCCGGATCATCACCGTCCTCATCCTGACTGCGGCGTGGTACCTCATTGCCAGCACGATCACCTCGGGGGCGGTTGCCACAGTCTTCTCCGCACTGACCCTGATGTTGTATCTGCTGGTTCCCTGGACGGCTACGAACCTTGTCGATTACTTCCTTGTCCGCAAGGGCCATTACGCCATCACCGACCTGTTCACCCCCAAGGGCATTTACGGAGTCTGGGCGTGGCGTGGTCTGGTCGCCTTCGCTATCGGTCTCCTGGCTGAAATCCCGTTCATGGTGCTGCCCCAGATCGGTTCCTGGAGCTACACCGGGCCAATTGCCGAGGCACTTGGCGGTGTCGACATCGCCTGGCTCGTCGGACTTCTGGTCACCTCGGTCGTCTACTTCCTGCTTAGCCGCTCGCTGGACCTTGCCGGGGAAGGCGCCGCAATGGCCCGCAGCGAGCAGCAACTCGGCCATGGTGCGCCAGTAGCGACGATGAGGCATTGATTACAGGAACGGCAACACACTCCGGACCAACGCCAAGGAAGCCTTAGACCAATGGCAACCACCCGCGCGCGCGTTTCGTCTGCCACTCCGATCTTCGCATCGTCAACGGGGACTGGCCGCCGACAAGCCACTCGTCCTGGGACACGAAGCCGCCGGAATAATCAGGGAAACCGGACCGGACGTGGACGGTGTTTCCGTGGGCGACCATGTCGTCCTGTCCTGGTTCGCACCGTGCGGCCGCTGCCGCAACTGCGCGGGAGACGCGCCGCCCCTGTTCACGGCCCCGCCGTCGGGCATCGCTCGGAATGCCTGTTCAAAGCCTCCGCCTGCGCGCCGTCCCGGACCGAAAGGAAGTGGCGGCTGCTCACCGGCAGCCACATCAGCACCGCGCCGGCCAGCGTCAGCACCAAACCGGCCAGGATCAGCGCCGACTGGGCCAGCGGCGCAGCCAGCACGGACACGACGGCGGCCGCCGTCAGGAGGAGGCGCGCCCACCCCGCCCCGTGCTGCAGCTGGACTGCGGCCCACACCTGCAGGGCAGTCAGCGGCACCGCGAACGCCACGATGAAGGGGACCGCCCAGTCAGGCATGGACTGGCCGAACTTGATTCCTGCCACGTCTAGGATGACCGGCACGATGCCGAACACCACGGCGCTGGTGAGCCAGCACGCCGTCGATATTCGGATGGCCGCCGGTATGTCCCCGGGCGCGCCGGAATCCAAACGCTGTTCCCCCAATGAAGTCCCCAATCTTCAACATGCGGTCACCGCGGTTTTCCGGCGGTGACCACAGCCTACAGGGGAGGCCGGTCGGCGGCCCGGTTGATGGCCCCCGCCCGGAGCCCGAGCCCGGCCGGACCCGCCCCGTCCCAGCCCGTCCCAAGCCGCCGGACGTAAACTGGCCTTCGAATCACTTCGAGTGACGTGGAGTCCGGATGCTCTGGAAGCTGCTCGTTGAATACCTGCGGCCGCAGCGGCGGCTGCTGATCGCCGTCGTCGTTTTCCAGCTGGCGCAGTCCATCGCCTCGCTGTACCTGCCCACGCTGAACGCGGACATCATCGACGAAGGCGTGGCCAAGGGGGACACCGGCTACATCCTGCGGGTGGGCAGCCTCATGCTGTTCATCACCCTGCTGCAGATCGCCTGCGCCGTCACCGCCGTGTACTTCGGCGCGAAGGCCGCGATGGGCATGGGGCGGGACCTGCGCGGGGCCATCTTCACCCGGGTGGGGGAGTTCTCCGAGCAGGAAGTCACCCGGTTCGGCGCCCCGAGCCTCATCACCCGCTCCACCAACGACGTCCAGCAGGTCCAGCAGCTGGTGCTGATGTCCGCCACGCTCATGGTGGCCGCGCCCATGCTCAGCATCGGCGGGGTGATCATGGCCATCCGGCAGGACGTGCAGCTGTCCTGGCTGATCGCCGTCAGCGTGCCGGTGCTGCTGATCGGCGTCGGCATCATCATCAGCCGGATGGTGCCGCTGTTCCGCAGCATGCAGGTCCGGATCGACACCGTCAACCGCGTGCTCCGCGAGCAGCTGGCCGGCATCCGCGTGGTCCGGGCCTTCGTCCGGGAGGACCTGGAGACCGCCCGGTTCGCGCAGGCCAACGACGACGTCACGGACACCGCCCTGCGCGCCGGCCGGCTGATGGCGCTCGCCTTCCCCGTGGTGATGCTGGTGCTCAACGTCTCCAGCGTGGCGGTGATCTGGTTCGGCGCGTTCCGGATCGAGGACGGCTCCATGCAGGTGGGCACGCTCATCGCGTTCCTCAGCTACCTGCTGCAGATCCTGATGTCAGTCATGATGGCCACGTTCATGGCCGTAATGATCCCGCGCGCCGCCGTGTCCGCTGACCGGATCGGCGAGGTGCTCGAGATGGAATCGTCCGTGCGCCCGCCGGCCCACCCGAGGCGCTTTGGCGCTTCCGACGGCGTCGGCCGCGGCGAGCTGGAAATGCGCGGCGTCGTTTTCGCCTACCCGGGCGCCCAGCAGCCCGTCCTCAGCGGCATCACGTTCACCGCCCGCGCGGGGCAGACGACGGCGATCATCGGCAGCACGGGGTCGGGGAAAACCACGCTGGTGAACCTGATGCCGCGGCTCTTCGACGCCACCGGCGGCGCGGTGCTCATGGGCGGGGTGGACGTGCGCGAGCTGCATCCGGATCTGCTGTGGGGGCACATCGGCCTGGTCCCGCAGCGGCCGTACCTGTTCTCCGGGACGGTGCGCAGCAACCTGCTTTACGGCAAGCCGGACGCCACGGAGGACGAGCTCTGGGGCGCGCTGGCCACGGCCCAGGCGCAGGACTTCGTCCGGGAGATGGAGGGCGGCCTGGATGCGCCCATCTCGCAGGGCGGCACCAACGTGTCCGGCGGGCAGCGGCAGCGGCTGGCCATTGCCCGGGCGCTCGTGAAGCGGCCGGAGCTGTATATCTTCGACGACTCGTTCTCGTCGCTGGACACCGCCACGGACGCCCGGCTCCGCCAGGCCCTCAAGCACGACACCTCCGGAGCCACCCTAGTGGTCATCGCCCAGCGGGTGTCCAGCATCCTGGACGCGGACCAGATCCTGGTGCTCGACGACGGCCGGATCGTCGGGCGCGGAACGCACGGCGAGCTGCTGGAGACATCCGAGACGTACCGCGAGATCGTGTCCTCGCAGCTGGCGGCGGAGGAGGCGGCATGAGCACCTCAAGCCGCACCGGGCAGACCCCGGGAAGCGGGCCGTCCGCCGTCGGGCGTTCTGCGGGTGCCACCGCGGGGAGCGCGGAACGTCCCGCGGGCCCGCCGCGGCCGCCGATGGGCCCGGGCAGGGGCGGGCCGTTCGCCGGGATGAACGTCCCCGCGGAGAAGGCGATGAACTTCGGGCCGTCGGCCCGGCGGCTGCTGGGGACGCTGCATCCCGAGCGGCTGTGGCTGGTGCTGGTCCTGGCGCTGGCCGTGGCGAGCGTGGCGTTCTCGGTGATCGGGCCGCGGCTGCTGGGGGAGGGCACCAACCTGATCTTCGCCGGCGTAGTGTCCAAGGACCTGCCGGCCGGGATGAGCAAGGACGAGGTGATCGCGGGGCTGCGGGCGGCCGGCGAGAATTCGCAGGCGGACATGCTCGGCGCCATGGCGCTGACGCCGGGGACGGGCATCGACTTCGCGGCGCTGTTCTCGGTGCTGCTGTGGGCGCTGGCGCTGTATGTGCTGGCATCGGCGTTCGGCTGGATCCAGGCGTACGTGCTCAACGGCGTGGTGCAGCGGACGGTGTACCGGCTGCGCGAGCAGATCGAGGCGAAGATCCACCGGCTGCCGCTGCGCTACTTCGATTCGATCCAGCGCGGCGAGCTGCTCAGCCGGGTGACGAACGACGTGGACAACATCTCGCAGAGCCTGCAGCAGTCGATCTCCCAGGCGGTGACGTCGCTGCTCACCGTGGTGGGCGTGCTGGTGATGATGTTCCTGCTTTCGCCGGTGCTGGCGCTGATTGCGCTGGTGACGGTGCCGCTGACGCTGGTGACCACGGCGCTGATCGCCAAGAGGTCGCAGAAGCTGTTCGTGGCGCAGTGGAAGCACACGGGGGAGCTGAACGGGCAGATCGAGGAGACGTACACGGGGCACGCGCTGGTGAAGGTGTTCGGCCGGCAGCGGGAGGTGGAGGAGCGGTTCCGGCAGAAGAACGGGGAGCTGTTCGCGGCGAGCTTCGGGGCGCAGTTCATCAGCGGCCTGATCATGCCGGCGCTGACGTTCATCGGGAACCTGGTGTACGTGGGGATCGCCGTGGTGGGCGGGCTGCAGGTGGCGTCCGGGGCGATGCAGCTGGGCGACGTGCAGGCCTTCATTCAGTACTCGCGGCAGTTCACCCAGCCGCTGGCCCAGCTGGGGTCCATGGCCAACCTGCTGCAGTCCGGGGTGGCGTCCGCGGAGCGGGTGTTCGAGCTGCTGGACACGGACGAGCAATTGCCGGACCCTGTGCCTGGTTGTTCGCCGGACGGCGGGCGGGGGCGGCTGGTGTTCGAGAACGTCTCGTTCTCCTATTCGCCGGACAGGCCCTTGATTTCTTCCCTCAGTCTCGTGGCCGAGCCTGGCCAGACCGTGGCAATTGTCGGCCCGACCGGCGCGGGCAAGACCACCCTGGTGAACCTGATGATGCGGTTCTACGAGCTGGATGCGGGGCGGATAACGCTCGACGGCGTGGACGTCACCGCGATGACGCGGCACGAGCTGCGCTCGCGGATGGGCATGGTGCTGCAGGACACGTGGCTGTTCGGCGGGACGATCCGGGACAACATCGCGTACGGGCGGCCTACTGCTACTGAAGCCGAGATTTTGGAGGCTGCTCAGGCCACGTACGTGGACCGGTTCGTGCACTCGCTGCCGGAGGGATACGACACCGTGCTGGAGGACGAGGGCTCCAATGTGTCCGCCGGCGAGAAGCAGCTGCTGACGATTGCCCGGGCGTTCCTGGCCCAGCCTTCGGTGCTGATCCTGGACGAGGCGACCAGCTCGGTGGACACGCGCACGGAGGTGCTGGTGCAGAAGGCGATGAGCGCTTTGAGGTCCGACCGGACGAGCTTCGTGATCGCGCACCGGCTGTCCACGATCCGCGACGCTGACCTCATCCTGGTGATGGAGGCAGGGCAGATCGTGGAGCAGGGGACGCACGCTTCCTTGCTGGAGGCGGGCGGGGCGTACTCGGCGCTGTATGCGGCGCAGTTCGCGGCTCCGGTGGCGGAGGTTTAGGGACGGCCGTCTCAAGCGCAGAAGGTTGCGACAGTGGCTGGTTACAGGGAGGAGGGGGCATGGAGTGGCCCTCCCCCGTTCCAGCGTCTGCCGACGACGATACCGGTACAACATGGCTGATTCAGCGGGCATGGCCGGACAAGACACCAGGAGAATTTGTACTGGAGGTCCTGACTCCGGGACGGCCCGGCGTCCGGGGAGCTCATCTGCGTCACGGGCAGTTCGAACTTGTCCCGTTGGACGATCCGGGACTGCCCGCCTTGCGGAGGGAAGCGCAGCAGGGAGAACTGATTTCGTACTGGCCCCACCACCAGGCGGTCGTCCGGGCGGAGGGCCGCTACATAAAGATCTTTGAGCCCGGCGGCGCCGTCGTACCGGCCGAGCGCTGCGCACAAATAGACGTCCTACTGGACAACGGCAACTTCACAACACCCAGAATCCTCCGTCAGAGCTCCCAGGAGGACGTCATCGTTTTCAGCGCCATCGCGGGACGGACTCTGAACGAGCTGGGCCGGGAGGACGCCGCCGTCGGCGATGAAGCGTTCGCCCGGGCGTGGGAGAAATGGTCGCACGCCTGGGTCGCGGAACTGAACGGCTCCTATGGTCCCGCAGCGCAAAGCGTTCTCGACAGCCTTCCGCTCCGTTCACCGGAGTGGGAAGCCACGAAAATGTGTCGTCGGGTGGACGACTGGCTGCGGCACAATGAAAACGTCCCGGAGTTGTCGTCTCAGCGCGATGCCTTGCGCGCCGCCGCAGAGCATGTGGCCATGAACCTGCTTCGGACGGCACCGGATCCGCTGGTATGGACCCACGGAGACCTTTACGACAAGCAGATCATCGTTCCTGACGGCGACATCCCGCCCGGATTGCTGGACTTCGACAGTACGGCCCGGCACGAGGCCGCCCGGGATCTGGCCGGCCTGGACGTCCGGCTGGAGCTTCATCTACGACATAACAGCATGACGCCCGCAAGATATCTGACGGCTCACACGCAGGTGCTGGCCGCCGCCGAGGAACTGCACGTCAGTCCGGGCCGGTTCGATGCGTACTCGGACGCCGTCTGGCTCCGCCTGGCACTCTCTCCGTTACCTGGCCGCTTCTCCCTGGCTCTCGCCGTCCTCGCGGAACGGGCCGAAAAGGAACTGAGACAGTGAGCCGCCCCGGATTGACGGCCGTGGAAGCTATGAGCCCGGCACCCGCAGCACCCCAACAGCCTCCACCAAATAAGGCACGGGATCCGGATCGGTTCCCGCGGCCCACTGCATCCACGCCTCAAAAGTCGCCCCGATGAACGCGGCACACAGATACCCCGCCACGTCCTCGCCAACCCCGGCAGAAACAAGGTAAGCCCGTGCCCGGTCCCGCTGCGGCGCCAGGGATTCGTAGCTCCGGCTGGCCAGTTCAGCGTGTTCGGCGATCAGGCGCAGCCGGCCCCGCGTGACCGCGAGGTCAGGCAGGACGGCAACTCCGGCGACAGCCGCCTCGCGCAGCCCATCCAGGACATCGCTGTCGGAAGCGTCACGAGCGCCGGTTGAATCCAGAACCCGGCCGGACGCCTCGATCACCGGCTCCATGCCGCCCCAGATGAGCTCGGCCTTGCTGGAGAAGTAGCGGTACAGGCTCTTGCGCCCGATCCCCGCCTCGCGCGCGATGTCTTCCATGGAGGTCTGCTCGTACCCGCGCTCGGCGAATAGCCGCAGCGCGATGGCGGCCACGGCGTCGGGATCGATCGTCGCCGGGCGCCCGGTGGAGCGCGGAACGGCGGTCGTCAAAGCATCCGAAGGCATCCCACCAGTATTCACCCTTACATAATGACACAGGGTGTCATAAGGTGGACGGCATCACAGTCAGCAACGTCTGGAAGGACATCATGGGCAACGAAGCTACGTGGCAGGAAGCCACCACCAACGGCCGCTTCGCCGGCAAGACCGTCATCGTCACCGGCGCAGCCTCCGGCATCGGCCAGGCCACAGCCCTGCGGATCGCCAAGGAAGGCAGCCGCGTCATCGCCGCCGACATCAGCAAGGAACGCCTGGACGACCTGGTCGCCGAGAACGCCGGGCTGGACCTGGTCCCCGTGGCCGGCGACATCTCCACCGAAGAGACCGTGGCCGCCGTCGTCGCTGCCGCCGGCGGACGCGTCGACGCCCTGGCGAACGTCGCCGGCATCATGGACAACTTCGCCCCCATCCACGAGGTGGACGACGACCTCTGGGACCGCGTCTTCCGGATCAACGTGACCGCTCTCATGCGCCTCACCCGCGCCGTGGTGCCGCTGATGCTGGACGCCGGCACCGGCTCCGTGGTCAACGTCGCCTCCGAGGCCGGCCTGCGCGGTTCCGCCGCCGGCGCCGCCTACACCGCGTCCAAGCACGCCGTCGTCGGCCTGACCAAGAACTCGGCCGTGATGTACGGGCCGAGGGGTCTGCGCTTCAACGCCGTGGCGCCCGGCCCCACCATCACCAACATCGTGGCCAACTGGGGATCCCAGCTCGCAGCCGAACGCCTCGGCCCGCTGATGCAGGCCACCGTCCCCACACCCGCCACCGCAGCGCAGCTCGCCGCCTCCATCACCTTCCTGCTCAGCGACGACGGCACCAACGTCAACGGCGCCATCCTCGCCTCCGACGGCGGCTGGTCCGCGCTGTAAAGCACCTCCATTAAACGCAAGCGGACGACGGCGGGACCCGCCGTCGTCCGCTCCGCCTTTGTGGAAGGCAGAACCGCACGCCACCCGCCGTCGTAGTACACGGAAACACGGCCCAATGTTTGAGCCCCGCCCGTAGTCTGTTCATATGCCTCGTTTTGCGCTTGATATCGACTCCGTCCCCCGCCCCGTCCGTTCGCAGGAACTCCTGGACGCCGTGAACCACCGGGTCGTCATTGCCGACGGCGCGATGGGCACCATGCTGCAGGGGCGGGAGCTGTCGCTCGAGGACGACTTCCTGGGGCTGGAAGGCTGCAACGAGATCCTCAACGCCACGCGTCCGGATGTCCTCGCGGATATCCATGACGCGTACTTCGCGGTGGGCATCGATGCGGTCGAAACCAACACCTTCGGTGCGAACTGGTCCAACCTCTCCGACTACGGCATCGACGACCGGATCGAAGAGCTCGCCCGGAAGGGCGCGGAAATCGCCCGCGAACGTGCTGAGGCGGCAGAAAAAACAGACGGACGGATGCGGTGGGTCCTGGGCTCGATGGGGCCGGGCACGAAGCTCCCCAGCCTCGGCCACACCAGCTACGACTACCTCAAGCAGACCTTCGCCCTGCAGGCCGAGGGCCTCATCGACGGGGGAGCGGACGCCTTCCTCATCGAAACCAGCCAGGACCTCCTGCAGACCAAAGCCGCGGTCAACGGCTGCAAGCAGGCCATCGTGGCCCGCGGCGTCCGGCTCCCGATCTTCGTCGAAGTGACCGTCGAGACCACCGGAACGATGCTGATGGGCTCCGAAATCGGCGCCGCGCTCACCGCCCTCGAGCCGCTCGGCGTCGACGCCATCGGCCTGAACTGTGCCTCCGGGCCGGATGAGATGAGCGAGCACCTGCGCCACCTGTCCAAGCAGTCCTCCGTGGCGATCGCCTGCATGCCCAACGCCGGCCTGCCGGTCCTCACCGCCGACGGCGCGCACTATCCGCTGTCGCCCACCGAACTCGCCACCGCGCACGAGCAGTTTGTGCGGGAATTCGGCCTGGGCCTCGTGGGCGGATGTTGCGGTACGACGCCGGAGCACATGGCCGCCGTCGTCGAGCGTCTTGCGCCCTTCCGGAGCAGCGCCGCCGTCACCAGCGGCGGGAGGGGCGCCGACGGCGCCCGCCTCCCCACCGAGCGTGAAGCAGGCATCGCTTCCCTCTACCATCATGTGAATTTCGACCAGGAGTCTGCGTACCTCGCCATTGGCGAGCGCACCAACGCGAACGGCTCGAAGGCGTTCCGCCAGGCGATGCTCGAAGAGCGTTGGGACGACTGTGTCGACATCGCCCGCGAGCAAGTCCGTGATGGCGCGCACTTGCTCGATGTGTGCATTGACTATGTGGGGCGCGACGGCGTGGCCGACATCAAGGAGGTCGTCTCACGTTTCGCGTCGGCCTCCACGCTCCCTCTCGTCATCGACTCCACCGAACCGCACGTGCTGCAAGCCGGGCTCGAACACATCGGCGGGCGCCCGGTGATCAACTCCGTCAACTATGAGGACGGCGACGGCCCGGACAGCCGTTTCGCGCGCATCATGCCGCTCGTGAAGGAACACGGCACCGCCGTGATCGCCCTGACCATCGACGAACACGGCCAGGCACGCACCACCGAGGGCAAGGTGGCCATCGCCTCGCGCCTCGTCGACGCCCTGGTGGGCGAATGGGGGATGCGCGTCGAAGACATCATCGTCGACTGCCTGACCTTCCCCATCGCCACAGGCCAGGAAGAGACCCGCCGGGATGCCATGGAAACGATCGAGGCCATCCGGCAGATCACCGCGAAGTACCCCGGGATCCACACCACGCTCGGCGTCTCGAATGTCTCCTTCGGCCTGAACCCGGCAGCGCGCATCGCCCTGAACTCGGTGTTCCTGCACGAGGCCGTGCAGGCGGGCCTGTCCAGCGGCATCATCGACGCGGCCAAGATCGTGCCGCTCGCTTCACTGCCGGAGGAGCAGCGCAAGGTGGCCTTGGACCTCGTCTGGGACCGCCGCGAATACGACGCCGACGGCAACATCACCTACGACCCGCTGGCCAGCATGCTGGACCTCTTCGCCGGCGTCGACACCGCAGCGCTGAAGGACCAGCGCGCCGCGGAACTTGCGGCGCTGCCCACCGGCGAGCGCCTGGAGCGGCGCATCATCGACGGCGAAGGCAAGGGCCTTGAAGAGGACCTCGACCTGGCGCGCGCCGAGGGCATGACCCCGCTCGGCATCATCAACGACTACCTGCTCGAGGGCATGAAGGTTGTGGGCGAGCGCTTCGGTGCGGGCGAGATGCAGTTGCCGTTCGTGCTGCAGTCCGCCGAGGTGATGAAGACCGCGGTCGCTTTGCTCGAGCCGCACATGGAGAAATCGGATGCATCGGGCAAGGGCACCATGGTGATCGCCACCGTGCGCGGCGACGTGCACGACATCGGCAAGAACCTGGTGGACATCATCCTCACCAACAACGGCTACAAGGTGATCAACCTCGGCATCAAGCAGCCGATCGCCGACATCATCGCCGCGGCCGAGGAGCACAACGCGGACGTGATCGGCATGTCCGGTCTGCTCGTGAAGTCCACCGTGGTGATGAAGGAGAACCTGGCGGAGCTGCAGTCCCGCGGGCTCGCGAAGCGGTGGCCGATCATCCTGGGTGGCGCTGCCCTTACCCGCGCCTACGTGGAGCAGGACCTGGCGGGGCAGTTTGAGGGCGAGGTCCGTTACGCGAAGGACGCCTTCGAGGGCCTGGACCTCATGGAGCCCCTGGTGCAGGTCGCCCGTGGCACTGACCCCGCAGAGGTCGGTCTGCCCGCGCTGAAGAAGCGGAAACACCAGAGGGGCGCCAAGCTCACCCTGACCGAGCCGGAGGCAATGCCCGGGCGGTCCGACGTCGCCTCCGACAATCACGTGCCTTCGCCGCCGTTCTGGGGCACGCGCATCGTGCGCGGCGTCGCACTCCACGACTTCGCGGCTTTCCTTGATGAGCGCGCCACCTTCATGGGGCAGTGGGGGCTCAAGCCCGGCCGCGGCGAGGACGGCGCCTCGTACGAGGAACTGGTGGAACGCGAGGGCCGGCCGCGCCTGCGGTACTGGATGGACCGCATCCTCGGCGAGGGAATGCTCGATGCGTCCGTCGCATACGGCTACTTCCCGGTGGTCTCCGAGGGGGAACAGGTGGTGGTGCTGCACCACGGGGAAGATCGCGACGGCGTACTCGGCACCGCGGGCCTGCTCGCCCCCGACGGCGGCTCAGGCGGTCCGATCGGCACCGAGCGGCTGCGCTTCGACTTCCCGCGCCAGCGCCGCGACCGGCACCTGTGCCTCGCCGACTTCGTGCGCTCGCGCGAATCGGGTCAGATCGACGTGCTGCCGGTGCAGCTGGTCACCGCCGGCGGCAATGTCGATGAGGTGACTGCCAAGCTCTTCGCCGGCAACCACTACCGCGACTACTACGAGCTCAATGGCCTGGTCATGCAGCTCACCGAGGCCCTCGCGGAATTCTGGCACGCACGCATCCGCTCGGAACTGGGTTTCGAGGCCGAGGAGCCTAAGGATAAGGCCGGCCTGTTCAAGCTCGACTACCGCGGTGCGCGGTTCTCGCTCGGATACCCTGCCTGCCCGGACATGGAGGACCGCCGCAAGGTAGTGGAACTGCTGCATCCCGAGCGGATGGGCGTTGTCCTGAGCGATGAGCTGATGCTGCACCCCGAACAGTCCACCGACGCGTTCGTGTTCCACCACCCGGAGGCGAAGTACTTCAAGGTGTGAGTTGAAGCCGGTCCCTAGCCTGGGTGGAGTGAGCCTGCCCGGCTTGCCCGCCCACGCTGGAGACCGGCTTCACCCGCCGCAGTGCGGCGAGAATGGCCCGCCCCACCACAGCGATTCCGACGATCGTGGTGACGCCACGCAAGGTGTCCCAGCCCGCCGTCGACGTCACGAGCGAGTAGAGCAGGAAGCTGCTGAGGTTGGTGCCCAGCGGCGCGCCCGGCACGTAGGAGATGCCGGTGCCGGCGCCCACCGCGAAGGGCCAGAACCACAGATTGGTCAGCAGGCCGAACACGTAGGACGCCAGGATGCCGTAGCCGCACAGCATCCACAGTTCGGCCTTGCCCCGCACCCGCCGGGGGAGCAGGCCGGCCCCCGCGCCCACCCACGCACAGGCGAAGATCTGGAACGGCGTCCACGGCCCGATGCCACCCCACAAGGCGCTTGAGAGGGCGATGGTGGCGGCGCCGAGGAGCATGCCGAAACGGGGCCCGAAGGCCCGGCCGGCCAGGATCAGCAGGATAAAGACTGCCTCCACGCCCCCGACACCGGTGCTCGCCACCCGCACCGCCGAACCTACGGCGGCCAGGACACCGAGCAAGGCCACCGTGTGTGCGGAGCGGACCGAGCCGTCGAGGGACACGACGATGGCGACGGCGGCGAGCGGCGCAATGGCCAGCGCCGCATAGGGGAGGGCCGCGGCGGCATCCTCCGGAAGGGCCGCGGCCAGTAAAGGCCAACAGAATGCTGCGAGGGCCAGAAGGTTTGCTGCTGCGAGAACCGCAAGCTCGACGCCCCGCGGCATCCGGACGCGGCGCTGTCTTGCCGCCCCCCGGGTGTCTGTTTGTTCGATGACCCGTGGCCTCGGTCCGGCACCCGCTTGCCGGGGAAGCGGGAGGGGCGGTTCCGGCGTGTTGGCCGCCACGGTTGAGGGGGCGACGCCGTCACGCATCGGGAGGATCCGGGCGCCGAGGCCGTGTGCAAAGTCGAGGTCGTGCGTGGCGATCAGGACCGCCGCGCCTGAGTCCGCTGCGGCCCGCAGCGCCGCCGAGACTGCTGTGCGCGCGGCAGGGTCGAGTCCGCGGGTCGGCTCATCGATCAGGAGCACCTGGGGGTCGTCCATGGTCTGCAGAGCGATGGCAAGGATCCTGCGCTCTCCTGCAGAGAGGTCCCGGGGATGCTCGTGTCCAATGGGAATCCGAACGTCTCCCCGCAGGCGCGCAAGGCGTGACATCGCAGGCATTGAATCCGCAGATCGTGAGTCAGAGCGACGCCGTGCGCGCCGCTCGGCCGCGCGGAGCTCGGCTGCGACGGTATCCCTCGTGAAGAGGTCGTCCGAGGCGTCCGGGACGAGGGCGACGCGGCCGCCGTCGACCGTTCCTTCACCGACCGTGCCTTCAGTGAGTGTGCCTTCTCCGAGGGCGAGCGCCACCAGAAGGGACGACTTCCCGGCCCCGTTCGGCCCCACCAGGGCCACCACTTCACCGCGGTGCAGGGTCAGGGATGCGTCGCGCACGAGCGGCGTGCCCTTGCGGTGCACCGCGAGATTTGCCGCGGTCAGGACGGGCACTTGCTCCGCTGGCTGTGCCGGCGTTGGATGCGCAACCGTCGGGGAAGCGGATGGCGCAGCACCCGGCACCAGGGCGCCGTCGTCGATGGTCCACCACGAGTCGGCAATAGGTACGATCGGCTGCGCCCGGTGTTCCGCCACGATGACGCAGACACCGTCGTCGCGGGCGAGGGCGTTGAGCACGGCGATGACGTGTCCGCGTGCTGCGGTGTCAAGGTCGGCCAGGGGCTCATCAACCAGGAGCAGGGCCGGATGCTCCACCACGGCGGCGGCGATGGCCACGAGCGTTGCCTCACCCGCCGAGAGGGTGCTGACATTGCGATCCAGCAGCGCCGACACACCGATCCGCTCAGCGACCTCCAGCACCCGGGCCTTGGCGGTCCCGGATGCCATGCCGCGCAGCTCAAGTGCGAGGGAGATTTCGTCCCGGACCCGGGTAGAGGCGAATGCGGCGCGGGGATTCTGCAGTACGACGCCGATGAGGCGGGCGGTATCGCGCGGCGGCGTGGTGGCACGGTCCGTTCCGGCGACGCGCACGGTGCCGGAAATTTCTCCCCCGTCAACGTGTGAGAGGATGCCGGCGATACCCCGCAGGATGGTGGACTTGCCGGAGCCCGTCGGCCCGGTAATGACCGTGATTGACCCGCTCGACGGCGTGAACCCGGCGACGCGAACCTGCGCGTCGCCGATGCGGAACTTTGCGTCCCGGACGAGAAGCGGTGGCTCGGTACCGCGGATGGGCTGATTGGCTGCGCGGCTCCCGAATCCGCGCAGCTCCAGGGCCGCGGCAACCCGGCCCGCGTGCTCAAGGGTGCGCTCGAGCACGGGCACAAGGGCGCGGGGTCCGAAGCGTTCGCCCCGCAACCGAAAGGCCAGGCGTACGGAGGTTACGGCGTCGGCGAGCGCCGGGAGCGCCGCCCAGGCCACCACAAGCATCCGGGCTATGCCCTGCATGGGGCCACGGCGGGCCAGGTGCACGAAGCCGCGGGCCACGTCCACCCAGGCATTGAGCAGCCCGAAAGCGAGGAACATCCCGGCAATCGGCAGGGCGGACAGGACCGCCTCCCACAGCCCGGGCGCGGTTACCGGACCGAGAAGGACCACATGGGCGTACGGGGCAGGCAGCGGCACCGCCGGCAGGTTGAGCAGGACCGGTCCACCAACGCCCGCCCCGTTGAAAAGGATGCGATAGATGACCCGTGCCGCGATGAAAACGACGGCGAGAGCCGCCGCTGCGCGTAACGGCGCGGGCCGAAAGGTCATGCCGCAGGGGTGGCCGGTGCGCCGTCGACAGTGTAGAGCAGCTCGAGGCTCTCTCCCGGGCCCACCTTCAGGGTGGCGAGGCCTTCCTGCGCGTATCCCCATTCACCGGAGGCCGGCTTAACCCAGAGCGCCCAGTAGGCGAAGGCGGCGGGCATCTTGCTGCATTCTTCCCGGTACGTGCCGCCCTTGTGGGCGATGTCGAGGTCTGCGGCGGGCACACCGTTCACACGGCACACCAGTTCCTTGGGATATTCGGCAGTGCCCTCGGTTTTCACCTTTGCCTCGTCGAGCACCTTGGAAGCGAGCGTCGGCGCGTCCACGGGCACGCAAACCGACGTGTCAGCGACCGCCTGCTTCAGGGAGCCCGAATCGACGATGACCTTCACACCGGCGCAGGTCCCGGAGGCTGCGCTGGATGAAGCCGTTGCCGTGGACACCGGTGCAGAGGTGGTCGGCTGGGTGGCGGCCGGGGTGGAACAGGCGGCGAGGGTAAACAGGAGACCTGCGGCGGCGAGGGAGCTCGCGGCGGCGGTGCGGATCTTAGTCAAAGTCACGTGTCAAGGGTAGGGCGTGCTTGTCCGGATCCGGATGCCTTCGCGTTGTGTGACGTTAGGTCACTCATATGCACGGGGGCCACTGACGCAAAAGGGCCGACGACGGCGCTCAGGTGAGTGCCGCCGTCGACCCTTCCGGGGGCGTTACGAAGCTTCCGACGCGGCCATCTTGACTGCGAGTCCGTCCTCCGGGGCTTCGTACTGCGCGGCGCCCGACGACGGATGTGCTGCGACTGCCGCGGCGTGCTCGGCCAGCACCCCGGTCTGGTGGCGGATCTTCAGGCGGTAGAGCAGGGTCCCGCCAATGATCACGGCGGCCACGAAGATCACCCCGCCCCACTGCAGGTACCACTCGAACGGCGGCACGGAGTTGTAGATCTCAGGCCGGGGCCAGACCAGATTCACCGTCATGGCCCCGCCCCAGAGGACCGCGAGGATGTTCACCGGCAGTCCCCATTTGCCTGTTGTGAACCCGGCTTCGGACTGCTCATCCCGCAGCGGCCACTGCTTCAGCAGCCGCTTCCGCAGCAGGGGAACCGTGACCAGGAGATAGGACAGGTAGATCAGGACGATGCTGATGCTGGACAGGATGGTGAAGATAGCCGGCTGCATGACGTTGACCAGCAGCGGGATGACGGCCATGACCCCGATCACGATCGCCGCGACCTTGGGGGTCCTGCGGACCGGATCCACCTTGCTGAGCTGCCTGCTGAACGGCAGGTTGTTGTCCCGGGCCATGGCAAACATCATGCGGATGGCAGCGGCGTGGACGGCCAGGGTGCAGACCACCACGGCAACCACGATGCATGCCAGGAACGCCTTGCCGAACGGACCGCCCAGCACGGAGAGCACGATGTACTGCAGGCCGCCGTCGGCAGCCCCCACCTGCGGGTCGGTCAGGTCCGGTGCGGCCAGGATGCCGAAGAGCAGGATCAGCCCGCCCAGCAGGAACGAGGCAGTGACGGCGCGTAGGATTGCCTTGGGCGCGGTGCGCTTGGGGTCCTTCGTTTCCTCGCCAAGGGAGCTGGCGGTATCGAAGCCGTACATGACGTAGCCCGAAGCCATGGCGCCGATGAGGAAGACGCCGAAGAAGCCGAGGTCGTGACCCTCGCCGAAACCGTTGGTTTCGAAAAAGACCTCCGGGCCCCGCACAACATGCCAGCCCAGCGCGAGGATCAGCAGGACGGCCGCGATCAGCTCCACGAAGACGCCGATGCTGTTGATCCTGGTCATCAGCTTCACGCCGAATGCATTGATGAGTGTGGAGATGGTGATCATGATGGTGGCCAGCACCACGCCATTCATGGCGAAGTCGTAGGGGCCGGTGCCGTCACCGACGAACTGGAAGCCGGACCAGAGCTGCGGCAGGGTGAGCTGCAGGGCCAGGGCCACGGATCCGAGCGCCATGATGGAGGAGAGCAGGAGCAGCCAGCCCGCCAGCCAGGACGAGGTCCCCGACGCGAGCCGCTTGGCCCAGTTGTAGACCGATCCCGCCACGGGGTAGCGGCCGGCCAGCTCGGCAAAGCACAGCGCCACCATCAGTTGGCCGACGAACACGATGGGCCAGGACCAGGCGTACGCCGGGCCGGCCATGGAAAAACCGAAGTAAAACAGTTGAAAGACACCGGTAAGGATGGAGATGTAACTGACGCCTGCGGCGAAGCTGGCAAACTTGCCGATGCTCCGGTCCAGGGTCTGGGTGTAGCCAAATTCGTCCATGCCGCTTGAATCAATACTCTTGCTGGGTTCCATAATGTGTGAACTCCTAAGTCAGAAAAGTACGACGATGCAACCCGCAGCCGCCATTGGATGCGGGTGAAATCAATAGCCTCCGGAACTTGCCTCTCAGGCGAAGGACGGGCTGAGCTCCACCTCTTTCCTTACAGCGCCACCGGTGTGGCCGGCGCGGATGAGCTCGGCGCAGCGCTCGCCGATCATCATGACGGTGATGTTGGGGTTGACGGTGACGTGTTCAGGCATCACGGAGGCATCCGCCACGCGCAGGCCGGTGACGCCCTTGACCCGCAGCTCGGGATCCAGCGGTGACATCCCGTCGTCGGCCGGCCCCATCCGGACCGTGCCCACCGGGTGGTACACGGTGTTGTGGGTCTTGCGGATGTACTCCCGCAGCTCCTCGTCCGTCTGCGCCTCGACGCCGGGCGAGAGCTCGCGGCCGGCCCATTCGGCCATGGCGGGCTGTGCGGCGATTTCGCGGGCCTTGCGGATGCCGGCCACCATGACCCGCATGTCGTGGCCTTCGGGATCCGTGAAATAGCGCGGATCCACCATGGGCTTGTCGCGGAAATCGCGGCTGCGCAGCCTGACGGTGCCACGGGAGCGGGCGTGCGTGACGTTCGGGGTGAGGCTGAAGCCGTTCTCCGTTGTGGGGTAGCCGTGCCGCAGGGTGTTCATGTCGAACGGGACGGAACCGTAGTGCATCATCAGGTCCGGACGGTCCAGGCCGTCCTCGGTGGGGGTGAAGATACCGATCTCCCACCACTGGGTAGAGGTTTGTACCATGGGCTGCTTGGCCTCGAACTGGACCACGCCTTCGGGGTGGTCCTGCAGGTTCTCGCCAACGCCGGGGGAGTCCACCAGGACCTCGATGCCGTGCGCGGCGAGGTGGGCTGCGGGGCCGATGCCGGAGAGCATGAGCAGCTTGGGGGAGTCGATGGCGCCGGTGGACAGGATGACCTCGCGGTGCGCGGCGAGCCGGTGGGTCCGGCCGAATGTGGAGTCCACCACGTCCACGCCGGTGCAGCGCTTGTCCGCGTCGAACACAAGCTGGCGGGCGCGAAGGCCTGTCAGCAGGGTGAAGTTTTCGCGGTCGATGATGGGGTGGATGTAGGAGACCGAGCTGGAGGCCCGGGTGCCGTCCGCGCGGCGGTTGATCTGGAAGAAGTTGGCGCCGTTGATGACGGTGGTTCCGCTGTTGAACTTTGCGCGGGGGATGCCGGCCTGTTCGCAGGCGTCCAGGAGCGCGACGCCGGCTGGATCCGCCGGGGGTACGTTCATGAGGTGCACGGGGCCGGAGTCGCCGTGGTGCGGCGCGTCCGGGCCGGCGTCCTCGTTGGTTTCAAGCCGCTGGTAGAGCGGCCAGGCGGAGTCGGCGTTCCAGCCGGTGGCGCCGTACTTGGACTCCCACTCATCCAGGTCTTCACGGGGAGCCCAGAACGCGATGCAGGAGTTGTGGCTCGAGCAGCCGCCCATCACCTTGGCACGGGCGTGGCGCATGAAGGAGTTGCCGTTTTCCTGCGGTTCCACCGGGTAGTCCCAGTCGTAGCCGGATTCGAGCAGCTCCATCCAGCGGTCCAGCTGCAGGATTTCGGGCAGGTTGCGGTCATCCGGGCCGGCCTCCACGAGGGCCACGGTAACGTCCGGATCCTCGCTCAGCCGGGCGGCGACGGCGGCACCCGCGGATCCGCCGCCGATGACGACGTAGTCGAACCCGCGCTCGGTGACGTCGTCGATGTTGTCGTAATGCATCTAGTTCTCCTTGCCGTGGTCAGCAAACCAGCCGGTTACCTGCGGGCTGGTGTTCTGGTAGATGTGCTTGGCTTCCTGGTATTCGGCCAGGCCCGTGGGGCCCAGCTCGCGGCCGACGCCGGACTGGCCGAAGCCGCCCCACTCGGCCTGGGGGAGGTAGGGGTGGTAGTCGTTGATCCAGACCGTGCCGTGCCGCAGCCGGGATGCCACGCGCTGCGCCTTGCCGGCATCCTGGGTCCAGACCGCGCCGGCCAGGCCGTAGATCGTGTCGTTGGCGGTCGCTATCGCTTCGTCCTCGGTGCGGAACGTTTCCACCGTCACCACCGGGCCGAACGCCTCGTCGATGACCACGGACATGCCTCTTTCCACGCGGTCCAGGACTGTCGGCTGGTAGTAGAACCCGCCGTCGTACTTTTCTCCTTGCGGCGCCGCACCGCCGGTCCGCAGCCGCGCACCCTCCTGGATGCCGCGCTGGACATAGGCGTGGACTTTGTCGCGGTGGGCCGCGGAAATCAGCGGCCCGGTTTCTGCCGCGTCATCGAATGGCCCGCCGAGCCGGATGTCCCGGGCACGGCGGACCAACTCGTCCACGAAGCGTTCGGCGATCGATTCCTCCACCACCAGCCGCGCCCCGGCGGAGCAGACCTGCCCGGAGTGGACGAACGCGCCGTTCAGAGCATTGTCGACGGCGGCGTCGAAGTCCGCGTCCGCGAACACCACGTTGGGGTTCTTCCCGCCAAGCTCCAGGGCAACCTTCTTGACGGTGCCGGCGGCGGCCGCCGCGATGCGCTTGCCGGTCTCCAGCCCGCCCGTGAAGGAGACGAGGTCGACGGCGGGGTGTTCCGAGAGCGGTGCGCCCGCCCCCGCGCCGGGTCCGGTCACGAGGTTGGCGACGCCGTCCGGCAGGCCGAGGTCCTGCAGCAGCTGCATGGCCAGGATGGCCGTGGACGGGGTCAGCTCGGAGGGCTTGAGGACGAAGGTGCAGCCGGCGGCCAGTGCGGGTGCGATCTTCCACGCCGCCTGGAGCAGGGGGTAGTTCCACGGCGTGATCAGGCCGCAGACGCCCACGGGTTCGTAGACGACTTTGCTGACGACAGCGGGGTTCCCGGCGTCGACCATGCGGCCCGCCTGCTGCCCGGCGAGCCTGCCGAAGTACTCGAAGCAGGCGGCAATGTCGTCCATGTCGATGCGGCTTTCGACCATGCGCTTGCCTGTGTCCAGCGACTCGGCGCGGGCGAACTTTTCCCGGCGTTCGCGCAGTCCGGCGGCGACCTTGAGCAAAAAGGTGCCGCGCTCGGGTGCCGGGACATTCGACCAGGTTCCGGAGTCGAAGGCTGCACGGGCTGCGGCGATGGCGCGTTCCGCGTCTTCCCGGCCGGCCTCCGACACCGTGGCCACCAGTTCACCGTCGGCGGGGTTGCGGATTTCGCGGACAGCGCCGGAGGCGGCTGGCTCCCATGCACCGTTGATGAACAGGGTGGATGCTGTTTCAGTTTTTTTGGTTTGGGCGACGTCCCGAAGGGGTGTGGCGTAAGTCATACGAAGGACAATAGCGGAGATTGAACGAGTGTTCAATCCCTTTTTTGAACATTTGTTCAATGCTACTTGTGGAGCTCACTCTGCCCGTTGCCGGTGGTTCAGGACTCGTGCAGCCCGTGGTCCTTGATGGTGTGGTCCTGAAGCGGCGCGAAGGCGATTTGCTCCGTGCGGGCGATGCTTCGCTGGATAGAGGCCTCATCAACGCCGAGAAGCGTTGTCAGCCACATGCCGTTTTGGATGACGACAATGTCAGCCGCCCGCTCCCTGCATGCCTCCCATGAAAGATCGGGTTGGGCGTTGGAAACCAGTGCAGCGAGGCCGTCGAGATAGCGGTCGAAGGCCTCGGCGTTGATCTGTGCATAGCCCTCGTCCGCTTGGGCGAGGGCCCAAAGGTGCAGGCGCAGGGACAGATAGCGGGTGGTCAGCAGATCAGCGGCTGCCACTCGCCGCAGGGCCTGGCGCAGCTGTTCCTCCGGGTCTGACGATGGGTCGGGCGCCACCAGCAGAAGGTCGTGCTCGTCTACCCGACGCAGGGCTGCCCGTATCAGGCTCGTCTTGTCGTCGTAGTAGTAGTTCACCAGGCCGAGCGCGACGCCGGCTTCGCGGGCCACGGCCCGCATGCTCACACCCGAAATCCCATGGCGGGACAGCAGATCCAGCGCCGCCTCGAGAATGCGCGATTGCCTGTCCATCTGTTCGCCGGAATTCACGGCATTGATCCCCATCTGGCCAGACTATTGCCTAACCCGTAACGAGTGCACTTTCCGGGGCCGCATGACCTTGCTGCGTCGTCGCACGCACCCGCCAAAAGGCAGGACCAGTTCATGGGCTCAGCGAGCGATGCCAAGTGCAAGCGGACGACGGCGGGAGGACGACGCAGCACCTGTTCAAGGCCGCCCTTCGGCCCTACCGGGATGACGCTGGAAGGCCTATCTTTGACCTGACAGCCCGAGGGAAAGGAACGACGATGTTCACATTGCAGATCAGCTATCCGGTCCGGGACTATGAGGCTTTCAAGAAAGTATTCGACAGCGATCCTGCAGGCCGCGCCGCCTCGGGCGCCAGGTCTGTCCGCCTGTTCCGGGATACAGACGACCAGAACAGCGTGGCTGTGCTCCTCGACTTCGACACCAAGGATGCTGCGACCCTCTTTCTGGAACGGCTCCGCAGCGACGTGTGGGACAAACCGGAGGTGATAGGGCAGCTGATGACGGCGTCGCCGACAGCCAGGATTCTGGAGGAGGTGGCCCGCGAGGGCCAGGGCGCGGGCTGACCGCTGAGAATCCGGTGGTCGGCGCTGTAGGGGAGCGGCACCAAAAGTAAGCGCACGACGGCGGGACATTCCGCCGTCGTCCGCTCACTCCCGAACGCGCCTGTTCGGCCGGACTGCCCCGAACAGGCCGGTCAGGATGTCGACCGCGTGTCGAACGCCGCCGCCGATTCCCGTAGCAGGCGCGCGACTGTGTCCACGGGCATGCTGGCTGACCGCCGCCGGTCGAACCGTCGCAGGACGATGCGTCGCGTGCCCAGTCCAGGGACGTCCAAGACGTCCACCCCGTCATGGCTGACGCCGCTCAACGCCAAGGTGGGTACGATGGCGACACCCTCGCCCGCCGCGACGAGTGCCAGTGCGGTCAGCGTTTCCTGGTACTGATGCACCGTCTCCTTCTGGGCGCCCGTGGACTGACGGATCCGACCGAGCACCGAAGCGTTGGCGGCTGAGGAGTCGACGCCGAGCCACGGAAGCGGCAGATGGCCAAGGTCGATGTTCTCGGTGGTGAGCAGTGCACCCGCGGGAACCACCAGTTTCCAGGGCTCGTCCAGTAGGGGCTCCTCGATCATTCCGGCGGAAAGTGAACGTTGGCCGGCCGTCATCGAATCGAGCTCGACCACAACGGCGTCGAGCGCGCGCTGCCGGAGCATGCGTAACAAGGCAGGGAAGTCGTCTTCAACCATCCGGATCTGCAATTGCGCGTACCGGATGCGCCACTCGGGCAGGCGCGGGATCACCACCGTGCGGACAAAGCTGGTGAATCCGCCTACCCGCACCACCCCTGCGACCTTGGCCCCGCCCTCTATCCGGGCGCGGGCGACGCTGAGTGCGCGTTCGATCTCTTCGCCGGCTTCTGCAACGGCCAGGCCGGCGGGTGTCAAAACCGAGCCTTTGGGTGTGCGCACCACCAGCGCATGCCCCGTCTCGTCCTCTAGCTTGTTGAGCTGCTGGGACACGGCGGAGGGCGTAATCCCCAGTTCGTCAGCCGCGGCGAGCACTCCGCCTGTGCGGGCAACCGCAAGGAGAACTCGCAGTCGGCACGGATCAATACCCATGTTAAGTAGTTCTAAACCACATCTTCAGAGGAATGCAATTGATCTACAGTCATGTCGTCCTCATAATTGCTCTTGAAAGTCCAGGCAAGGGATACAGGCTGGACCGTCCAGCGAATGGGGGCCCGCCCGGACGGCTGAGAAAACGCTGTTCCAGCGATGCCTGATCCCTACGGCAACGGCGCCTCTTCCGAAACAAAAACATATTGCCCGTCATCTCCACTCCGCCCAGCGGATGGCACCCGGACATCACCCCTGAAAGGACATCATGGAACTGCTGTTTGAAATTTCCGGCTGGGCAGGCGCGGTTGCGATACTCAGTGCGTACCTGGCTGTGTCCATGGGGTGGCTGAAGGCTGGCAAGGGCTTCCAGACCTCGAATCTCCTGGGTGCTTGTGCCTTCATTATCAATGGTGCCTTCCACGAAGCATGGCCGTCCGTGGTCACCAATATCGCCTGGTTCCTCATTTCCGCGGTCGCACTTCTTCGCATGCGCTCTGGGCAGGAGTCGCCGGCGGCCGCTGCTGAGGCCCCGCAGGTGCAGTTTCCTGGCGTCCCTGACACCACCGGCCAACTGGCCATCGTTGAAGGGCCTCGAGCAGCCAGCTTTACTTAAGCAGACGACGGCGGGCGGTCCCCGCCGTCGTCTGGTTCTAATTCCTCCACGCTGACCACGTTCCGCGCCCCCATCTGCTCTCGGGATCTTGAACTATATTCGGACAAGGGAAAGGGCCGGATTACATCGCAGGGACCAGGAAGGCGGACCTCTGAATGGCGGGAATGCCACCGGCAACGGTGGAAGTGAGTGACACCGTCGTCCAGTGCCTCGTCCGGGACCAGCGGCCCGACCTCGGCGATCGTCCTTTAGCGCGGGTGGCGAATGGCTGGGACAACGCGACCTTCCGGATCGGCGACGACCTGGCCATCAGGCTGCCGCGCAGGGCGGAGGCCGTTTCGCTGATACTGCATGAGCGGCGCTACCTTCCCGACATAGCCCGCCGCTCCCCGGTTCCGGTTCCTGTCCCCGTCCATGCCGGCCGGCCGACGTCGGACTTTCCTTGGCCGTGGAGCATAGTGCGGTGGGTCCCCGGAACCGCCGCGGCCGACGTCGGCCCAGCAGACCGCGGGCCGGCCGCTGAAGGCCTGGCCGATTTCCTCCTGTCCCTCCACGTGCCCGCCGAAACCGGCGTCCCGGTGAATCCTTTCCGCGGCGTGCCCCTGACGGACCGTGACTCTGGGGTGGTGGAACGGCTCGGGGACCGCGAACGCTACCCGCAGGCAGCAGCGCTGAAAGCGGCGTGGGCGCAGGCCTGTGCCGCTAAAGCCTGGGATGGCCCGGCGACGATGCTCCACGGGGATCTTCACCCGGGCAATATCCTGCTGGCGGACGACGGCTCGCTGGCGGGCGTCATCGATTTCGGCGACGTCGGGGCGGGGGACCCGGCTGTTGATCTTGCGGTGGGGTGGCTGATGTTCGACGCCGGCGCCCGCCACCGCTTCATGGGCGCCTTTGGCTCCGCAGTGGAAAGGGACACCTGGATGAGGGCCCGGGGCTGGGCTCTCATCCTGTCCACTGCCATGCTGAGCAACTCCGACGATAATCCGCGGATGTTCGCTGTGGGAGAGTTCGGGATCAGGCAGATCCTGGAAGGCTGACTTTGCCTGCAACTCTGACGCCGGCGTTAATGTCAGTGGCTGCAGTCATGCTGTGGGTATGGAATGCAAAGCCGTTGCGGAGACGTTGGAGGCCATGGAGGTTTCCCTTGCTGCGTTGGCTGAATGTGCCGGTCGCGCGGACGGGACCCTGGCCCCGGTTGGTGCTGACCCGCTTCAGGACGAAGCGGACGCGTGCCTGGACGGTATGGCTGCGGTGGCCCGGGTGGAAGCCGGAATGGCCGCGCTGAAAGTGCACTTCGCCGACGGATACGCCAACGCCGCCGCAGCCATGGCGGCCCCGGCCGTTTCCCCGCAGGAGCGCACCGCCCAAGTGATGGCGGTGACAGCAGAGGTGGCCTGTGTCCTGACTGTGAGTGAAAGATCGGCGGCGGCGCTCCTGGCGGAGTCAGCCACCCTGACCACCGGGTTGCCACTGACTCTCGCTGCGCTGCGTGCAGGGAGCATTTCATGGCAGCACGCGCGCGTGATGTGTGATGAAACATCCGGCCTGGACCCCTCCGCGGCTGCTGCCTTGGAGGCTCATTTCCTGGACCCCGAAGCCCCCTTTGCTGCGCGTGGCTGCCCGGCGGGACAGCTGGTGCCGGGCAGGTTCCGTGCCAAAGCGCGCAGCTGGCGTGAGCGGCACCATCCTGTAAGCATCGAAGCGCGCCACCGCAAGGGTGTGGAGGACCGCCGGCTGGAATTTGTCCCGGACCGGGACGGCATGGCCTGGCTCTCGGCCTACGTGACTGCGGATGTGGCGTCGGCTGTGTGGTCCCGTGCCACGGAAGCGGCGCGTGCCCTGCAGGGGCCGGCCGAATCCCGGACCCTGCCCCAGCTCCGTGCAGACGTCGCCGCTGACTGGCTGCTAGTGGGGGTGGCCGAAGGAACTCCGTCACCCAAGGCGCAGGTTTTGGTGACCGTTCCCGTGTTATCGCTTCTGGGCGCCGTGACGGAACCGGCCACGCTGGACGGGTATGGTCCCGTTCCGCCGAGCATGGCCCGCCGGCTTGTCGCGGATGGTGCCGGATCGTTCCTGCGGGTGCTGACAGATCCCCGCAGCGGAGCGCCGCTGGAGATCGGACGCACCAGCTACCGGGTTCCGAAGACGATGCGCCAATGGTTGCGGCTTCGGGATGGCCGGTGCCCTTTTCCCGGCTGCAGCAACCATTCTTTGGACAACGAAGCGGACCATCTGCTGGCTTGGTCCGAGGGAGGCGGCACCGGCATCACCAATCTGGGTCAGCCATGCCCGAGGCACCACCGGCTCAGACACGCGACAGCGTGGAGGCCGGTCGACGCCACCCGGGACCAGCCACCCGGCTGGATCTCACCCGCCGGGCGCTCCTATCCCAGCGAACAGCAGGACTGGGAACCACCATACTGGCCGGACGTACTTGCACGTGGCGCCGGACCCGGAGAGACCGGGCCACCATTACCGGTGGATCCCTTGCATGACTGGGCACTGTTCACCGCGGCGTAGGGTCGACTCTCCATGGTCCTGCCCGGCTTCACCACGCCGGAAGAGTTCGGCGTCTCGGCACTGGTGCGCGATTACAACGGTGCCGTGGTGGGCTGCATTACGACGTCCGCGGCCCAAGACCCGTGTTCCCGAATCCATGATCGATGAGTTGGCGGCCGGCGGCGTGGACGCTTGTAGTTCCTCATTGTGGTGGTGGCCCACCTGCGCCACGATGTTCGTATGAACGCTGAAATACCCAAGGTCGCGGAGTTGAGCCTTCCCCAGGCATTCCTGCTTTTGGCCACAAATGACAACACCGGCAAACCTGAAGTGCCGGTGTTCGCACTCAGGACCACGGTGGCAGGGGCAATATTGGCCGAGCTGCACCTGCTCGGTGCGATCGGGCTGCAGGGGAAATACGTCAGGGCTACCGGCACCGACCCGAAGACGGACTTCCAGCACGAGCTGGAGCTCATCCGTGGCAAATCCCGGCCCCGCACTCCCAAATGGTGGGTCTCCGTGCTGGACAGTCGCGCCGAAGTGCAGCTTGTTTACGAGGGAATGGCGTCGCTGGGCATCGTGGAACATGTCGGTGAAAAGCACCTGGGCCGGTTCCGGGCCGTGCGGTACCCGCACAGGGACCACGCTCCGGAGGCAGCGCTCCTGAAAAACATCGAGGCCGCACTCAGTGGTGCGCCGTCCGATCTCGAGGCACCGGATTCCACGGCGACCGAGGCCGGGGCGGTTGATGCGGCGACGACCGAGACCGGGGCGGCTGACGTCGGGGTGTCTGATGCGAGGTGGACTGATGTCGGGGCATTTGATGTCGGGGCGCCCGATGCCGGGGCGTCTGATGCCGCGACGCTTGGTGCCGGGACGTCCGATGCCACGACGCCTGCTCCCGCCAAGCCTGGTGCCCAGGCGCCTGATGCCAGGACCACAGTGCTGATCGCCCTGCTTCAGGCGGCCGGACTGCTCGGCAAGCTCTTCCCCGCAGCAGATCTAACCCGGGCCAGTGAGCTGGCGAGGGACTATTGGCCGACCCGTGCCGTGGAGGACGAACTTCGTCTGATCAGACTGGCGGAGGAGGAAGCCGCAACCTTATGAGGCTGGACCCGGTTATCGTCTGACCTAGGTGTTGAGCCAGTGGACTCGGATTGCCTCTGCAATTCGGCCGGCGGTGACATCGACCCGGAAGGCAACGGGTGCGGTCCCTGTCTCTTCGATGACCGTGTCATGGTACACGCGGCCGCACGATGGACACAGGGTGTAGAGGTCCTCATCCTCAGGCCATTTGGCCAGCCCTGCGGGGATAGGGGTGTCTCCTCCGATATAAACGGGGATGCCTTGTGAGTTGGCCTGAATCAATCCGTCTTGGCCGACGGTGTTACCGCATACGCAGGTGATGGTGGTGACATCATGGTCGATGACTTCGGCGGTTTCAGTGTCCATGATGAGCTCCCCTGCGTTGTTGGGACGTTCTGCTTGTAGCTTATGCCTGATAACCTCCTCAGCGGGGTGCGCGGGCGGTGGCTGCTATTTCGATGCGGAGGTTTAACGGCAATGCGGCGACGGCAACCGCCGTTCGTGCCGGAAGGATCTGGTCCGCGCCGAAGTGCGAGGCATATTCCTCGTTCATGGCCGGCCAGTCGCTTATGTCGGTGAGGTAGCAGGTGACCGTCAGGACGTCGCCGAGGGTCATCCCGCCGGAGGCGAGAATGGCCGCGATGTTTTCCATCGCTTGGCGGGTTTCGGCCCTGATTCCGCCGGGTACGACGGCGCCCGTTATCGGGTCAAGGCCGCCTTGTGCACTGAGGTAGCAGATACCGTCGCTGATGATTCCGGCCGAGAATGGGCCGACGGTGGCGGCTTCGAGTTTTCTTTTCATGCCGGGCTCCTCATTGTTGTCAGGATGAGCCTAGGCACGTTCCGAATGTTCCGGTCATCGTCAATATGCAGGCACAGGCCTCGTGGTCCCATGGTCGCCCTCTCGGTGCTGTGTGCGCCAGTGTAGGGGAGCGGCGCCCAACGCAAGCGGTCGACGGCGGGAAGTCCCGCCGTCGTCCGCTTAGCCGTCAGGCGTCTAGGAAGCCGCCACTGGCCCAGCGTCGCAAAGCAACCTTCTCGGCGTCGTCGAACTCCATGAGCGCCACGCGGCAAAGCTCTTCCACATCCTCAGTCCACGCCGCTGCCAAGCCTTCCGCTGTCGCCGTTTCATTGAGCTGGAAATTGACGTAGCCCAGGCCTTGGATGACAAAGTTCACGGCACCGCGGGACACGGGCTGACCCGCGGTGACACAGTCGTCCCTGACGAGCCGTGACAGGTCGCTGCGGTTGACCGGCTGCTCGTGGAGCCTCGCCGCCATAGCCTGGAACAGCTGGCGGAACTGGGCTTCAGAGAGTGCGGGCACATCGGTCACCCTCGTCACCCGTTCCTCGATTCCGGGCTCAATGTCAGCTTCGGGAGGCAGGTCGTCACTCGAGAACCTCTTCGTATCCCAGACCCAGCCACCGCGCGAAGCCGTGTATTCGACGCCTTGGCTGATCTGTGCCACCCATGTCCCGAATTTTCCAAAGCCGCCCCAGTCCGTCTTTAGGGAGGGGTCCGCCGTGAGTGCCCGGTGGGCCACCATCGCCCCGGCAACCGGGCCTGGTGCCGTGCGAACGAAGTCGCAGACCTCCCGGACCGCAGCGGAAACGGTCCTGGCCTTGGCCTTCGGCTTTGCCTTCGTTTCCTCCTGCGCTCGTTGTGGCTGAACAGAAGCCACCGCATGGATTGGCTCCGCCGTCGTTCCGTTGAGGATCGCGACAAAGTCGTGGGACTCCACCACGCTGTCCGCCATCTCGCGGTAAGCGAAGGCCACAGCGCCGGCGGCGATGACCGTGGTCATCTTGTCGGCGGCCCGGAAACGCTGGATGAGCGACGTGAAGTCTGCGTCGGCGGAGGCGATGAAGAACTCATCAATGTCGCCGCTCCCCGACAGCGCGTCCATCGCGTCCAGCACGAGGTTGATGTCTGTGCTGCTCTTTCCTCGCTGCGTCAATGACGGACAGTCGATCACACGAAAGCCGGCACGAGTCCAGTAAGTCCGGTACTTCGAGTACACCACGGGGTTCAGGTAGCAGTTTCGGATCAGGAAGCGGCGCGAGTTCTCGCCAGAGCTGCCGGCCGCCAACGCATCCGACCAGTGTTTGGGGTCTTCAGCGAACCGTTTCGCGGCCAGTGGGTCCAGAGCCTGGAGACCCGTATAAACGTTGTCAAAGTCGACAAACATGGCCGCCCGGATGCCGGGCCGCCGGGAGGGAAAGTGCGCCTCTTTCATTGGTTCAGTCTGCCAGCAATCCTCCGCTTGATGTGATGCGGTGCCAGGCCGAAACCGAACGATGACTTCGTTTCCTCCATGCGTGCTTCAGAGAGCAGGCTCGCTCGTCCCGCTGATTGAAAAGCCGCCGTCCCCATCGCCGTCATCACGCGAGATATAGGCGGTGAAGTCCGCAAGCGACATGAAGCAGTAAAAGTCGCTGTAGCGGTACTTCGATTTCTCTGCTTTCGTTGCCATTCTGTTGACCTCGCTTCACAGTCCGTTGGTTTCGCTGCCTGTTGGGAAAATGATCCGTTTTCCCGATCAAGGTTTGCGGCAGCTAGCTACAACGTTTAGTCAAGACTTGGGAAGATTTTGCGCAGAACACACTCGATATCCGCTGGCGCTGTTTTCCCTGCACACGCGCGGTTTTCAGGAGTAGGATGTGCGCGTCGGCAGGATTCCTGCGACTCCTTGCCGCGGCCGGTTTTCCATCTGAAGAGCCGGCAATTAGCGTGAAAGGGGAGACTAATGACTACCGCTTCACACCCTGCCCAGCACCACCACATTATGGGGCTGACACTTCACAACACCGCCTTGGGTCTTGGTGCGGTTTTCCTGTTGGTTGGAGTCCTCGGGTTCATCCCGGGAATCACCACCAATTACAGCGCCATGAACTTTGCCGGACATGAGTCCGGGGCCATGCTGCTTGGTGTCTTCCAGGTGTCCGTGCTGCACAACATTGTCCATTTGCTGTTCGGCGCGGCTGGCATTGCAATGGCCCGGACGGACCGGATGGCCCGCTGGTTCTTGCTTGGCGGCGGCATTGTGTATTTGCTTCTTTGGATCTACGGCCTGGTCATTGACATGAACGCGGGCGCCAACTTTGTCCCGCTTAACTCTGCCGACAACTGGCTGCATCTGGTCCTCGGCCTTGCCATGATCGGTCTCGGCCTCTGGCTCGGCCGGGATGCGATGGAGAAGATGAAGGGAAGCGCCACATAGCGCGTCCCCCGGTTAGTGGAAAACCGACGACGGCGGCCGTGCCCGGGCGGGAAATCTGCTCTCGGGACGGTCTACGTCTGTTCGCTGCCACCACCGTTGTGCTGGTATTGCTGACCACCCTCGGCGTCGGAGGCTCCTGATGCAGCCTGAACTCGGCCGAGTATTACCGCGTGATCCGGAGGTGTCGAGGTGAATGCCGCATCGAACAGTGAACGGCCAGAAGGTGAACCCGTCTCCCTCTGGCTAGCCACAGCCGGAACCACGGATTATCCCGTCCTCAGCGGGGATACGGAGGTCGACGTGGTGGTCATCGGGGCCGGCATCGCCGGGCTGACCGCCGCGTTGGCGCTCAAACGCGCCGGTCACACCGTTGCGGTCATCGAGGCCGCCCGTGTCGGAACCGGCGTCACCGGCCACACCACAGGCAAGGTCACTTCCTTGCACCGTCTCGCCTACAACCAACTCGTAGGCAGCCACGGCACAGACACCGCCCGCATCTACGGACAGGCGAACGAGGCCGCGATCGGCCACGTCGCGCACGTTGTGGCCGAGGAGGGCATCGACTGTGACTTCCGACGCGTCGTCAACTACACGTACGCCGAATCCGCTGACTCGCTTGAACTCGTCCGCGCTGAAGCCGCCCTTGCCGCACGCCTCGGCCTTCCCGCCACTTTCAGTCATGATGTGCCGCTGCCCTTCCCGGTCAAGGGTGCGGTCCGGTTCGACGGGCAGGCGCAAATACATGCCGTGAAATACCTCCAGGGTCTCGCCCGTGCAGTTAACGGTGAGGGCAGCTTCGTCTTCGAGGGGACGCGTGCGCAGCGAGTCCGCGACGGCTCCCCGGGTGTGGTCGATACCGAGCACGGCGCCGTCCGGGCCCGGGACATCATCGTGGCCACGAATGTGCCGTGGGGCGGCCAGGGCCTGTTCTACCTGCGGTCCCATCCGCACCGCTCCTACCTCGTGGCCGGGCGCGTGGACACGCCGCCGCTGGACGCCACGTTCATCAGTGCCGACGACCCGATGCGCTCCATCCTGACCGCCAGCGTCAACGGCGAGAGTTACGTGCTCGCCGGCGGCGAGGGCCACCGGGTGTCCGAGGCCGGCGACACCGCCGCGCGGTACCGTAGGCTCGCCGCCTTCGCCCACGACCGCCTGGGCGTGGACAAAGTGGCCTACCGCTGGTCAACGCAGGACGGCATGCCATTGGACGGGCTGCCCTACGTGGGACCCATGTCCCCCGTCGCCAAACACGTGTTCGTGATTACTGGCCTGCGAAAATGGGGCCTGTCCAACGGAACCGCCGCCGCCCTCATTCTCACCGACACCCTCACTGGCCGGGAGAACCCCTGGGCCCGGGTGTTCAACAGCAACCGGATCACCCCGGCGGCCAGCGCCAGACGGTTCGTGAAGGAGAACATTAAGACTGTGGCAGCCGTCCTGGCCGGCAAACTCGGCCGCCGGCCCAGCCAGGCGGACCTGTTGCCGGGCGAGGGGGCAGTCATCAAAGTCAACGGCGGAAGCACTGCCGTCTACAAAGACGCCGCCGGGGAGATCCACGCCGTCTCCGCCACCTGCACCCACCTGGGCTGCACCGTCGGCTTCAACAGCGCCGACGCCACCTGGGACTGCCCCTGCCACGGTTCGCGGTTCGCCACCGACGGCACCGTCATCCAGGGACCCGCCGCCAAGAGCCTCCCGCCCGCACCGGCGCCCTGACCGCCGCCGGCTGGTGCCCGCGTCCGTGGCTCCTGGCAACACATGACACGGGTGCTTCCACCCAGGTGACGAGCATGAAATCGGGTACCGAACAGACGTCGACCTCGAGAGGTGTCCGCCCTACGATTGGAGCGTCACGCCAGTTGACGTGGCATTCGTTCCGGTCCATGCACAGATCCAATTGGCAAGGAGATCATGATGCTCGGAGAACAAATCGGGGAACTCAACGGACAAACCATCAGCACGCGGGTTCTGGAAGACGTTGGTCGCGGTCCGCGCACCGAAGTGACCGACCATCAGGTCGGCACGCTCTGCGGTGCCCAAGTTGACGTCAACGTCACCTACGTCGGCACGATTCGTCCCAGCGGCACGGTCGCCGGCAGCGGAAACGGTTTTGTCGTCACCGCAAGCGGGCAGACTGCAACCTTCACCGGCCACGGTGTCGGTAGTTTCACAGGTCCGGGTCAACTCACCTGGCGCGGGGCATTGTTCTACGAAACCACCTCAGACGAGTTGAGTAGCCTCAACGGGATCGCAGTCCTGTTCGAGTACCAGGTGGCCGACGGCAAGTCCGAAGGCCGCCTGTTCGAGTGGAAGTAGCGCTGCACACCCAGCGCAAGAGCGCGACGGCGGGACCTCCCGCCGTCGTCGGGGGACTCCGACGCCGGTCAGGTCAGGTCGGCTGGTACTGCCGGTGGAGCATTCGCATGTGCTCTTCGGCGAGTTTGATCATTGCCTGCGTGGCCGGCGAGAGGCTTGCGGGATCGCGGCTGATGATGGCGAATGTTTCGATGAGCGGCGGATCCAGGCTCACGTAGTTGAGGCGGTTGGTGTAGCCGAGGGCTTCCGCCACCGGGACGGAGGCCACCGCTGCCGCGGTGCCGCTGGCGGCGATGGCGAGTGCCGCGGCCCCGGTCTCAACTTCGATGTCCGGAATGAAGGGCATACCGACAGTTTGGGCGCGTTCGCTCAGCTGGCGCCTGGTGGGGTCGTTCTGGGCCCAGCCTGAGTCCGGCAGGACCAGCGGCCGCTGCAGCAGTCCTTCGATGGTGACCGGTTCGGTCAATGCAGGTTTGGTGTGGAAGTAGGCAGCTTCGCAGGACCAAAGGACATCGCCCATGGTGAGCCCGCGGGCGTCAATCGGCAACGCTACGACGCCCGCTTCAAGGCGGCCTGCGCGAACAAGGTCGGCGACTTGGGCGGAATTCGATCCGATGACGCGGACATGGATATTCGGGTAAAGGGCGCGGAAGGCGGGGATGAGGCCGGAGAGCACGTATTGCCCGCTGTTGAACATCCCGAACGCCACCGTTCCCTCCTGCCGGTCCCGGATGCCTGAGACGGAGTCCAGGACAGTGAGATGACGCCGGTGGCAAAGGCAGACAGTGTCACTCCGCCCTCCGGAAGCCCGAAGTACAGCAGGTAGAGGAGAACCAGTGCCGGAGCGCCGCGGCCCACCTCCACCATGCTTGAAGGCCCGGTCAAGCCGCTGCGAATAGCAGCCCTCGTCGTGCGCCCGGAAGTTGAATGCGACGAGAACTGTCCTTACTGTTCGGGGCCCGAAACGGACTGAGATTCTCCGCACCGGCACCAAACGCAAGCGGTCGACGGCGGGAGGTCCCGCCGTCGTCCGCCCTGAGGTCCTGCGCGGGGCGATTAGGCGATCACTGCGGGGCGAGTTCGCCGTAGAAGTAGGGCGCCGTGACGCCGCCGTCCATGAGGAAGTCGCTGCCGGTGATGAACGCGCCGTCGGGGCCCATGATGAGAGCGCCAACGGTGCCGACCTCGTCCGGGGTGCCGCCCCGTCCTGCCGGAGATAACTCGATCATGCGCCGGTATCCCTCGCCCCGGGGGCCGGTGAGCTCATCTTTGGCGAGCGGGGTGAAAATGATGCCGGGGCTGATCGTGTTGATCCGCGCGCCGCGCTTGCCCCAGCGGACGGCCTCGGCCATCACCCGGAGCGAGTTGCCGCGCTTGGCCAGCTGGTAGGCGTGGAGGGAGTCCGTGACCTCGTCGGGCTGAAGCTTGGGGAGCGCCAGCAGCTCGTCGGCCGGCGTCGTCGCGAGAGCGGTGTTTTCCTCGGGAGTCAGGGCACCCAGGCGGTGCCCTGACTGCGAGGCGATGACCACGCCGGCGCCGCCGCGGGCAATGACGTTCCCGAATTCCTCAAGCACCACGGCGGTCCCGTACAGGTCCACGGCCAGGATGGTTTTCGGCGAGGCCTGGCTGGGCGAGACACCTGCGGCGTGGATGACACCCGTGACGTCGCCCAATCCCGTGGCCGCGTCGACGAGGGCGTGAACGGACTGGCGCGAGGACACGTCGACGGTCATTGTGCTGACCTCGAAACCGGCGTTGCCCAACACCTCGGCCGCAGCGTCGGCGTTCCCCGGGTTCAGGTCCGCCAACAAAACCTTCTTGCCCGCGCTGACGCGCCGGGCGATTGCCTGACCGATCGATCCGGCTCCGATGACAACAATGACGTCGCTCATGATGATTTGCTTCTGCCAGCCATGCATCCACCCTAGGAGCCGTCAACGATGGGCGGGAGGCACTGGGAGTACCTGTATCAACAGCCCCTCCCATCCGGGGCCCGTCTCCTGTTGTATGGATATGGACCCTGACCTCCGACCCCGGGACCGCCAACAGTCAAGGAGCAGCAAATGCGAGCAACCATCATGTATGGCGCCGGTGACGTGCGCGTGGAGAACGTGCCGGACCCGGTCATCCAGGATCCGACCGACGCGCTCGTGCGGATCGTCCACTCGTGCATCTGCGGGTCCGACCTGCACCCGTACCACGGCATGCCCGCTTCCCGGCAGGGCAGCCCGATGGGGCACGAGTTCATCGGCGTCGTCGAGGAGACGGGCAAGGATGTGTCGACCCTGAAGAAGGGCGACTTCGTCATCGCCCCGTTCGCCTGGTCCGACGGGACCTGCGACTTCTGCCGCGAGGGCCTGCAGACCTCCTGCCGGCACGGCGGGTTCTGGGCCTCCGGCGGCATCGGCGGTGCCCAGGCCGAAGCCGTCCGCGTCCCGTTCGCCGACGGCACCCTGGTCAAGGCACCGGTCGGTGGGGATTCGGAGCTGCTTCCGTCGCTGCTGACCCTCTCCGACGTGTACGGCACCGGCTACCACGCCGCAGTCAAAGCAGGCGTCAACGAGCGGACCACTGTCACGGTCATCGGTGACGGCGCCGTGGGCCTGATGGCGGTGCTGTCCGCCAAGCAGCTGGGTGCCGAGCAGATCATCTTGATGGGCCGGCACAAGCCCCGCACCGATCTGGGCATCGAATACGGCGCCACCGACGTCGTTGCCGAGCGCGGCGAGGCCGGCATCGAAAAGGTCCGCGAGATCAGCGGCGGCGACGGCACCCACACGGTGCTGGAGTGCGTAGGACACCGGCCGGCGTACGACCAGGCGCTTGGTGTGATCCGCCCCGGCGGCGTCATCAGCCGAGTCGGCGTGCCGCAGTACGAGGATGCGCCGATCGGCTTCGGCAGCATGTTCGGCCCGAACATCACCCTCACCGGCGGCCCCGCCCCCGTCCGTGCCTACATCGAGACGCTGCTGCCCGGCGTCCTCGACGGCACCGTGAACCCCGGCAAGGTCTTCGACCGTGCCATCAGCCTGGACGAGGTGCCCGACGGCTACCGCGCCATGGATTCCCGCGAGGCCCTCAAGGTCCTCGTCCGCCCGTAGCGCACAACACGAAAGGAACACCCTCATGGCCACATGGCTCATCACGGGATGCTCCACCGGACTCGGCCGGGCCCTCGCCGAAGCAGTGCTCGCCCAGGGCCACAACGCCGTCGTCACAGCACGAAACGCCACCACGGTGCAGGACATCGCCGCCGCTTTCCCCGACACGGCCCTGGCCCTGCCCCTCGACGTCACCGACCGGGCACAGATCAGCTCGACGGTGCAGCAGGCGCGGACGCGCTTCGGAGGCATCGACGTCCTCGTCAACAATGCCGGCTACGGCTACCGAGCGGCGGTTGAGGAAGCGGACGACGCTGACATTCGGCGTTTGTTCGACACTAACGTTTTCGGCGCCGTCGACATGATCAAAGCAGTCCTCCCGGACATGCGCGCGAAGAGGGCAGGGTCCATCCTGAACATCTCCTCTATCGGGGCGCGCATCTCACCGGCCGGGTCCGGGTACTACTCGGCAACAAAGGCGGCCCTGGAGGGCCTGTCCGGATCCCTCCACAAGGAACTGCAGCCGCTCGGCATCAGCGTCACCGTCGTCGAGCCGGGCGCATTCCGCACGGATTTCGCCGGCCGCTCACTCACCCAGTCAGCGACGGCGCTCGCGGACTACGCGGAGACGGCCGGGAAACGGCGCAAGGAGAACGACACGATCCACGGCAACCAGCCAGGCGACCCGGCAAAGGCCGCAGAAGCCATCCTGGCGATCGTCGAAAGTGCGAACCCGCCGTCGCTGATGGTGCTCGGCAAAGACGCCTACGATGCATTTGCCGCCGTCGCCCAGGCAGAGCGCACGGAACTGGACCAATGGCGGGACCTCAGCCTCAGCACGGACATCGAGGGCTGAGCTACGGCCGCCGACACCGCCCACACCTCAGTGGCAGTTCGCCTGCCCCCTAACCGTGCGAGGGGTGCAGGCCCTTGGCATACGCGGCCTGCCCTACATGCTGAAGGCAGTCGGCAATAGTGCCGACCAGCCGCACGCCGAGGGTGACGGGCGGGTCCCAGCGTCTGTCGACGATGCGGTCCAAGTCCTCGTCGCCGAGAGTTTTCACAAACTCCACGGTCTGCCGGTGAACGGCCTCGTAGTATTCGATCAGCAACTCCGGCGGAGCCTGCACCGAGTCGACCTGGTCAGTCGAATGGCCGTAGCCGGTGTCGCGCTCGGGCAGCGGGAGGTCGAAGCGGCCGGAAAATTTCTGCGAGGCCCAGACCTGCTTCAGGCCAGCGGCGGAGGCGACCTGAGAGTCCTCTATCCGGCTGAGGTGCCAGATCAGCCACGCAATCGAGTTTCCGGTGCCTGCGGGCCGACGGACCAGGGACTCGTCGTCGGCCCCTTCAAGAGTGGTGGCTACGATCTCACGGATCCGGCCGAAGGAGTCCAGCAGCAGTTCGTTGGATTTCATCGAGTCCCTCACTGTGCATTTTCGGTGAGGCCCATGCTTGCATGGAACCCGCAGCGCTGGATAGGGGCGGGGTCTGCCGCCGCCGCGCCGCTCCCTGACAGTAGGGTGGTTCCCATCGGACCGCGCGGAAAGGAAGCTGCTATGAACGACACGGAAAAGCCTGCCAAGACGTATGACGGATTCACGGTCGAGGAACGGGCCGCGATGAAGGAACGCGGGCAGGAGCTCAAGGCGGCCACGCGCCGCGGATCGCGCGGCGCCAAGGCGGACGGCGAAAGCGACGTGCTCGAGAAGATCGCCGAGATGCCGGAGTCGGACCGCGCCATCGCCGAGCGGCTCCACGCCATCATCAGGGCCAGCGCCCCGGAACTCACGCCGAAAACCTGGTACGGGATGCCCGCGTACGCCAAGGACGGCAAGGTGGTCTGCTTCTTCCAAAGCTCGCACAAGTTCAAGACACGGTATTCAACGTTCGGCTTCAACGACGTGGCGAACATCGACGACGGCACCATGTGGCCGACCGCCTTCGCGCTGACGACGCTGACCGCCGCCGATGAGGAAAGGATTACGGAGCTGGTGAAGAAGGCCGTCAGCTAGGGACACCGCGCTCGGTGCCCTTAGTGGGAATCGAGGGGCTTCTTATAGAAGGTCGCGACGTCCTCATACGCGAGGGCGAGATAGAAATCGCCGGCCCGGCGGCTTGCCAACGAGACATAAGCAGCGCCTTGCGACTCCGCCCATGACTCGGCTTCAATCGGCAAGGCCTGTCCCATGCCTTGCCGGCGCGCTCGCTCGGCCACCATAACCTCCTCAACCCAGGCAACAGGGCCGTTGGCAAGAAACGTGGCGCGACAATGGGCAAACAGGTACCCGACGACGGATCCGGCACTTTGTTCGGCTACAAGAACGAGCGTCCGGGGCGCCTCGACCAGCGAACGGAATGTTAGGTCGAAGGCTTCCCGCTCTGGCCTGAACGTCGGGACAAAGTCCTGGCCAAGAAGCCATACGTCGTCCGCATCAGTGGTGGCGGCGAGCCTAATGGTCATGCTGGGGTTTGGCATCTGGCTACATTACCCGCGCCAGCCACGAGCGAGGCATCTGCAATGCTGTACAGCATGATGATCAGTTTTGAATGGCGCGGGACGGTTACCAACGGAGAAATCAACCAGCTGCACGCGGAGGGCTTCGATCACGCATACGTTGAAAACGATTGGACTGACCTGCTCTCGCGCCTCAGCCTGGGGTGGGTGACAGCGCGCGACGATCAGGGGCTCGTCGGCTTCGTAAACGTGATCTGGGACGGTCAGGTGCACGCGTTTATCGAAGACACTTTGGTGGCACATCGTGCCCGCCGACAGGGCGTCGGGAAAAGACTCCTCGCCGTTGCCACGGAGAACTCCAAGGGAGCGGGGTGCGAGTGGCTTCATGTTGACTTCGACGATCACCTGAAGAGTTTCTACTTCGATGCATGCGGGTTCCGTCCCACCAATGCTGGTCTGATCCAACTGCGATAGTCGTCCCCGATCCGTAGCCTGGGCCGACCGCCTACAGGACGTTCTGGTAGTGCTCCACGACGGGGAAGGGATCGTAGAAGTGGTGCAGTAGGGCGCGCCAATTCGCGTATTGCTCGGACTGTCGGAATCCAACTGTATGGTCTTCGAGCCGCTCCCACTCAACAAGTAGCAAGTAGGTGTTCGGCGACTCGATCGAACGCGACAACGACAAACCCCGGAAGCCAGCCATCGAAGCGATGATGGGCCGCGCCTCGCTAAACGCCAGCTCGAAGTCATGTTCCTGACCGGGGGTGACAGACAATAGCGCGTGTTCGGTAATCACTGGACGAGTCTCCCACACAGGAAGGCCAGGAACGCGCCTTCCGGGTGTAGGCTCCAGAACTACGGGAGCCCCGAGAGACAAAAGGACTTAAGATTCCTTGATGAGCGCAGCCAGTGACCGAATGGACAGCGCGGCGGTCCGATGCCGGCGATCGATAGTCAGGTCTTCGTATGGCCCTGCGTAGCGCGGCTGATCCCGCACATCCATTGATTGCTTCGCACGAGGCCGGGCTGCGGCTGCGGGTTCTCAAGGCTGCCAGTGTCCTGGTTGACCGTCTGACGTACGACGCCGTCACGATAGATGATGTTGCCCGGGACCTGCATGCGTACCTTGTCGCTTTGACGTACTGCCTGAAGGTAGGCGGGGCGGCGTCGACAGTCGCTAACCTGTTGGCCGAGGCGATCCGCAGTGAGGAGTTCGCGGTCCAGTTCCGGCAGACGCTGCTGCGCGAGCGCCGGCAGGGATTTCTTGCAATCCTGCTCCGGGGCCAGCGCCGAGGGCAGATCCGCGACGATGTGGACCTGGTTATGGTGATCGACGCTGTGTACGGGGCGATCCATCACCGATTGATCGCAACCGGACAGGACATTGACGGTGCGTTTCTGCGGCATCTGACCCACTTCGCCATTGACGGGGCAGCAAACCCCGACTATCTGGAGAGCCACCGGGCGCGGAAAATAGGCGCTCCGGCGCACACTTGACGACCGTTGCGGTGGGACGTTCAGTGCCATTTCGTTCCATTCCTTTCGTTCGGGCAAACGCCCTGGAGGGATGGTTGAACCAGCGCAGAAACAAGCGCTAAGTCACCATCAGCAAACCAGGAGAACGGCACGCCATGACCACCACATTAAAGACCCTGCGAACGAACGTTGGAAGCAGGCACCCGGAGCTCTACAGGGCACTGACGGCGGTGGCGGTGCTAGCGGATAAGACAGCGCTCGCAGAAGGACTGTCACCTCTTCTCATCGAACTGGTCAAGATCCGTGCTTCCCAGATCAACGGGTGCGCGTTCTGCCTGCGGATCCATACCAAGGACTCGCTGGCGAAAGGCGAGAGTCCCGAGCGGCTGAGCGTTCTGCCTGCTTGGCGGGAAAGCATGTACTTCGACGAGCAGGAACGTTCGGCCCTCGCCCTGGCCGAGTACATCACCACCATTCAGGATTCCCACACCAACACGGGACTGTATGAATCAGCCGTTACCCATTTGACGGCCGGTCAGGTGTCCGCCCTGACATGGCTGACGATGACGATCAACACCTATAACCGCATCGCGATCAGCAGCGCCTACACCGTCGCCCCCTAAGCCACGGCGCATAACGACGCGGGCCGGAGGCCGGCTCAGTCAGTTACTGCCCGGCCGCTGCCGCTGCCGTCTCAGAGTTCGATGGCCCAGCCGTCTTGGTAGTCACGGTGGTCTCTGTAGGGGGCTGCCATGCACATGAGGACGTATTCGCTGGTGCCACCGACCTCGCTGGGGATATCGGTGACGAGCGGGACGTTGCCCAGCATCTGTCGTTTGGCGGCGCATTCAGCGAGGATGCGGCCGGGATTGAACCGCGCGATGTAGACCCGGTCCTCGGATTTGCATTCGAGGTGGCCGGGTGCGTGGTCGGCGCGGGCGTCGAGGACGGTTCGTTCGTTGGCGGAGTAGAGGGCTGCGGTGTCGCTCCCGGGTTCACCGAACCATTCCCAGGGCGCGGGTGATGCGGCCAGCGCGATGGCTTCGTCTTCGGCGATTCGGGCTTCGAGGAAGGCGATGATGTCCATCCCTTAATCCTGCCACCCTGCGGGCACCATTTCTCAATGCCGTCAGGCGCGGGCGAGGGCCAGGCGTTCCGCTGCCTGGGCGTTTAGTGCGGTTGCTGCGACTGGGGACGATTGGAAGAGGCATTCCCCGCGGGCGTTATGGAGGGCTGGCCACAGGCTTGCTGCCCAGGCTATTTGACCGCTCGTCGTCTGTCGCCGAAAGACGCCTAACCATGGGTGCGAATGACGGGTTAAGCTCGCATCATGAAGCGGCGGGGCAGGCTCCTCTTTGCGCTCGGCGCGGTTGCCAGCGGGTTGGTATTTGCTGCCGTTCTCGGCCGCATGCCCGAAGTAGACCGGGTATGTCCAGCTATGGGTTGGGCATATGTGGGTGATGTGGAGCTGGCCTTTTCCACCCCGCCGGAGTCAGTAGTGGCTTGCTTTGGGGATGGATGCACTCCTGAGCAGGTGGCCAGAAACCCAGAGGGAAAATGGCAGGTCCCGCAGGCCCGGCCATACCTGAACCCACCCGTTAGTGTCACCTCGATTTACGTGGAGGCGGTAGCCGCTTCTGGTGGCCGCATAGCCCAGGATTTACCAATTGAAACTGAATCAACCGGGGAGTACCCGTTCGGACCCGAGTGCGGTGGACCCTTCAGGTTCAAGCCCGTGCATGTGGCCTTTAGCTGAAATGGCCGGGCGCGGTATCGCCAGATCAACGGATTCGTGCTGTGATGATGAGCAAGTAAGCACCTCGCAATCCTGAGCAACCGGGGGAGCCAACATGTCGAACCAGAGAATCCCCGACTGGCGTCTGTTTGGAGGCGAGGCTGCCAAACGAGCCCTCCGTATCATTGTCATCTTCACGGCGGTCATGTCCTGCATCGGTATTACTGACCTGATGTTCCGGAGCGGCGGGGGAATAGCACTAATCGTCGTCGCGCTGCTCACGCTTGTCGGACTGGGTGTGCTCTGGCGTAGATGGAATAGGAGTCTGCGCAGTTACGCGAGGCCGCCCCAGCACAGATCTACCCGCCTGCAGAGAACGAGGATTGGATTCCTTTTGGCGAGTCACCCGTCCCTGTCGAATGGCGTCGTCGTCGTTTTGATTTACACTGCTGCGCTGTGCCTGGCCGGCGTAGGGGCCACCGGCGGGACGGTGGGAACTGTCGTGCTGGTGAGCTTCGCGGTTCTAGCCTCTGTAGGAGCATTTGCTGTATTCCAATTACGGCAAAGAGCCAGGACTCACAACGGCTAAGTCTTAGAGGGCGACCAGCGCTACCGGGTCCCCTTCGGTTACGGCGATCCGGCCCATGCCATGATCCAGGATTATCCACACGGTGTTGCCATCACAGGTCCGTATGTCGACTGTCCCTCTCTTGCTGTATTTCTCCTTACGGACCACTTCGACCCGGTCACCACTGTTCAGCTTCCGCCATAGACGTGCCACCCCTGTTTCCACCCGAGGTTTCTCATACTCAGGAACTGCTTTGTGGTTGCGGCCCTTGACTGTGGAGGACCGGTGATCGGCGCTTGCCCAGTTCCGAGGGCGGGCGGTCTCGAGAGGCCGGGATTGCAACGTCATTGCTTGCTCCTTACTGCGGTTGACCTTCCGGGACCCCTGCTGACCGCCACACGGTGTCGCTGGCGGATTCCGTGTGACGGTCAGCTGGGCTCGGCAAGAACGTCTGGCTTATTTTTTGTGGACGATGTAGATGGCGCCGGTTGTGACGTCTTCCTCAAGCGCCTCGAGGGTCCGGCCCCGGGTTTCGGGGACCTGGGAATAGATGAAGATCAGCGCCAGGATGCCGACGACGCCGAACAGGAAGAAGGTCCCCGTGATGCCGACCGCCGCCACCAGCGACGGGAAGAACAGGCCGAGGAAGGCATTGGCGATCCACAGGCAGAAGATGGAGATACCGATCGCGAAGCCGCGGATGTGCAGCGGGAAGATCTCCGAGAGCATCACCCACACAGCGACGTTGAGGAACGTCTGCATCGAGCCCACGAAGGCAACGACCAGGAAGAGGATCACGAACGGCCGTGCCGGGTCGCCGACCGGCAGGGCGATCGAGGCAATGCCGATGAGGAAGTGGCAGATCGTGGTCAGAATAAAGCCGGTAATGAGGGTGGTGCGGCGGTTGATGCGCTGCATCAGGGAGAGCCCGATGACTCCGCCGACGACGGCGATGACGCCGGGGGCGATGTTGGCGATAAGCGCTGTGCCTGAGTCGAAACCCGCCTCGATGAGCACGGACTGGCCGTAGTACATGATCGAGTTGATGCCGGTGAGCTGCTGGGCGACGCCCAGGCCGATCCCGACGAGGAGGATGCGCAGGATCCACTTGTTCTTCAGTGCGCCCCCAGCCGGAGAGGTTCATCTGCTCTTCCTCTTCGGTGAGGTGCTTGACGTCGGCCATTTCCGCGGCGGCACGCTCAGGCGAGCGGATTGTGGAGAGAACATCCAGGGCTTCCTGGGTGCGGTGCTGGGAGATGAGCCAGCGCGGGGACTCTGGCATCCGGAGCATGCCGAGGAATAGGGCGATGGCGGGCAGTGCGGCGACGGCGAGCATGATGCGCCATACCCCGGGGTTTTCGCCCCAGATGTTGCCGATGATCGCGTTGACGACGAACGCCGCGAGCTGGCCGATGACGATCATTAGCTCGTTGCGGCCCGCGAGCGATCCGCGGATCTCGTAGGGGGCGAGCTCGGCGAGGTACACCGGGACCACCGAGGAGGCGCCGCCGACGGCGAGGCCGAGGATGACGCGGCCGATGACCATGACCTCGAAGTTCGGTGCGAACACGCAGGTCAGGGCGCCCGCGAGGAACAGGACGGCCAGGAGGATGATCGTCTTTCGACGCCCCCAGGTATCGGAAAGGCGGCCGCCTCCCGCGGCGCCGGCTGCGGCGCCGAAGAGCAGGGAGCTGGTAACGACTCCCTCGGTGAGAGCGGTCAGGCCGAGTTCTTCGGTCATCGGCCGCAGCGCGCCGTTGATAACGCCTGTGTCATAGCCGAACAGCAGACCGCCGAACGTGGCAACCAGGGCAACCATGCCAAGACGTTTGCGGTGCGGGCCGTCGGTCAAAGGCGGGAGCGGGGCCGGTCTAGACGTTCCGCTTTGCACATGGGCAGTAGCCATCGGGACTCCTTTGTCAGGGTTTCGCGGACGATGTGATCCGCATCTCAGCAATACTAACGCGCGAAAGACGTAAATGTAAGGTCAAACTGACAAATTGTTTAACTCGTGTTCATGCAAGGATGGGAAGGTGAATCGCGCTGCCTTCCCTGGCCGCCCTCGGCCTGTGACCCAGGAGGATGTTGCGCGGGCGGTAGGTGTTTCCCGGACCCTCGTCTCGTTCGCGTTTCGTGGCGCACCCGGCGTTAGCGCCGATATGAGGCAAACCATCCTCGATGCCGCTAAACAGTTGGGATACCGGCACAATGCGGCCGCCGCAGACCTGGCAAGCAAGCGAGCGTCTGCCATCGGGCTCTTCCTCCTGGACCTCCGGAACGAGGTTTACGCGGACATCTTCCAAGGTGTGCGGGAGGCGGTGGGTGAGGCCCGGAACCGGCTCATCCTCAGCGTTTCGCAATCCACAGGCGAGATAGATCGCGGATCCGTCGATTCCCTCATCGAGGCTCGGGTAGGCATCATCATCGCCGCGACTTTGCTTGACAGCGATGCCCGAGTGCGGGAGTTGGCAGCCTCGGTGCCCATCGTTAATGTCACCCGCCGGGTCGCCGGCGTTGACAGTGTCTATTCAGATGACTGGGCGGGCGCACGGGCTGCAACGCAGCACCTGCTCGGACTCGGGCATACACGGATCGCCCACGTCACCGCTACGCAGTACGAGGGACACGAGGGACGTCGTCGTTCATATATAGCCACCATGGAAAATGCCGGACTCGCTCCCGAGGTTGTGATCGCAGACGACTACACCCAGCAGGCGGCAGAACGCGCTGCAACCGTCCTGCTGAACGGAACGGACCGGCCAACTGCGGTATTTGCGCACAATGACGAAATGGCGCTTGGCCTCCGCGAAGCAGGCTACGCCGCGGGCCTCTCTGTACCGGAGGATCTGTCCATTGTTGGCTACGACAATTCCAGGATCGCCCAACTCCACGGGATCGATCTGACGTCTGTGGACATGCAGGCGCGCGAACTCGGCCGGGGCGCTGGAGCAGCTGCCCTCAATCGCCTCGCCACCCCGGACACGCCAGTTGTGGACCGCTGCACCGAGCCGCGTCTCATCGTCCGAAACTCCACAGCACGCCCCTAACCGTTCCCGCTGAGAGCAAGGAATAGGTTTAGGGCGGAGTTCCGAGACCAACGGAGCCGAGAGAAACGTGTTCCTCGTTCATAGGTTCGCAGGGACAGGCCCGCAATAGAATGGCCGCTATGGTCACGTGGCTCCTGGTTCACAGTCCGCTCGTCGGTCCGGTCATCTGGAATCCGGTTGCAGCGGAATTGCGGCAGCGAGGCCAGGAAGCCAACATTCCCGACCTGACTCCAGCTCTGAGCGGAGTCGGCAATCATGCCCAGCTGCAAGCTGAGCTGGTGGCTGCGGCTGTCAGGCAGGGACCTGTTGCCCTGGTCGCGCACAGCGGCGCCGGGCCCCTTCTTCCGCTGATTGCCCATCGCCTTGCGCAGCAGAATGTGGCGGTGGCTGCCAGCCTCTTTGTGGATGCCGGACTGCCGCATCCCCGACAGTCGGCGCTTGACGTGCTGCCCGTCCCTGCAGCCGAGCAGTTGCGCGGGATGACCGTCGGGGGTTGGCTGCCGCGATGGACCTCCTGGTGGCCCCCGGGGCAACTTCGAGTGATGCTGCCCGATGAACAGCTGCGCAAACTCGTGGTCGACACCTGCCCGCGATTGCCTCTCAGCCTGCTCACCGAAGTGCTCCCCGACATGAATGAGGACGAACTCGGGGTGTGCTCATACGTCAGGCTCAGCAGCGCGTACGACGCCTTTGCCGATCAAGCCGAGCAGGCCGGCTGGTCGGTCCGCCGGCTCGAGAGCCACCATCTCGCGGTCCTCACTTCACCGGCGGAGATCGTCGACACCGTCCAGGATGTAAGAAAATAGTGAGCGGGGAGAACGGCCCCTAGTAGCTATACCTCCTGGGCTATCGTGGTGCCATGCCCAGCCAACTAGCTGCCATTGCCATCGACGCGATCCGGCCACGGGTGGTGGCCGACTTCTGGTGCGCCGTCCTCGGCTGGCACGTTGTCGAAGAGGATACTGATGTCATCAGCATCGCGCCGCAGGATGGGACCTGGCCGTCCATCGATGTGGTCGCGGTGCCCGAGGGCAAGACCGTCAAGAACCGGCTGCATTTCGACCTGCGGGCTGACGGCGTGTCCACCGCCGAGGAGCTCGAGCGCCTGCTCGCCCTCGGCGCGCGGCGCAGAAACGTGGGCCAGGGCCCGGACGTCAGTTGGGTGGTACTGGGTGATCCCGAGGGCAACGAGTTCTGCCTGCTGTCCCGATCCGTCCAAGACGTCGAAGATCAAGAATGACCCGATGACGGACATACAGGGGGAACGCCAGCCATGGGTGACTTCATCGCTTACCTTGATACCTCCGAGGTCCGTGCCGGCAAACTTGGGGAGCTCAAGGCAGCCATGGCAGAACTCGCTGCCTTCGTTGCGCAGAATGAGCCGAGGATCATCTCCTACTGCGTCTATTTCTCAGAGGACGGATCACTCATGAGCGTCCTCCATCTTCATCCTGACGCGGCCTCGTTGGAGTTCCATATGAAGGTGGCGGGCCCCAAGTTCCCGCCGGTGGCACCGCTCATCAAGCTAAGAACAATCGAAATATTCGGCCGCCCAACGGAGGACCTCGTGGCGCAACTTCGAGCGAAGGCGCAGCTTCTCGGCACCGGATCCGTTATTGTCCGTGACCTTCACGCTGGCTTCGCCCGTTTTGCCCGCGGCTAGCCTTTTCTGCCACGAACGGTCACCGGTATACGCGGACCCAGTCGGTCTGCATCCAACTTGGTTTGGTGGGTTTGCCGGTGGGGAACCAGTCGAGTTGGAGGGTTTGGTGCATTCCGACCGTCGGCAGGTGTGCCCGGTTGGTGTCGGTGAACCACACGGCGCCATCGATGTATCCGGTGATGCTGGCCGCGTTCCACTGCACGGCGTAGTTGTGCCATTGGGTGGTGTCGATTTTGCGTGCCGCCTGGGACTGGTAGCTGCCTCGTCCGGGGCAGGCGTAGTGCAGGTTGAACTTGATCAGGGTGGTGTCCGTGAGCGATTCGGCGTAGTCGACTTCAGCGCAGTTCGGGGAGGTGTTGTTGTTGGGCCACAGGAGCAGGACGGGGTGGTATTTCGGGTCCCGCACACTGGTTCTCATCCGCACTTCCCATCGGCCGTATTTTTGCTGGGCGAATTTTGCCGACATCCCGCCCGTGGTGCCGTAAGCATTCCCGCTAACAGTGGCCACCCCGTTGGCCACCATCCACGCCTTCGGGCTGCGGATTCCTTTGCCCGCGTGGCCGGGGCCGTCGTAAACCTTCCATTTTCGGGGGTTGGGCGCCCCGGTGTAGGAAAACTCGTCGCCTGCCACCACCGGGCCCCATCCCTGCAGGGCTGCGGCCTGCAGGCCGTCGGGGGCCGCGTTCACAGCGAGTTCCGGGTGCAGCGCGGGAATCCGCGCGGGCTCGGTTGGGCGTCCCGTGAGGTTTCCGACGGCCAGGGTCAAAACTGCTGCGGCAATGGCTGCCGCGTGCAGCTTTCGCGTCAACAGCATGAGCTCTCCTCTGCCCTGTATTTTCCTCCTCCGTCCGGGTGTTGTCACCGGATCGTGGGTCCGGCTGTCAGGCACACCGTTCAGCGTAGACTGCGGAAATCGATCGCTGACCGCCATGTCGGCTTCGATCTCTCATTTGGGGCTAGCGAAAGAGACACCATGATCATGCCGGTGGCTGTTAGAAGGCTGGTCGCGCGCCGTCGGTGCATCGCGGAGCTCCGTCGACTAGCGGTGATTTTGGATTCCATGTACACGGGGACCCCTTTCGACATGGAAACCCCGGACGGCTACCTGTCCGACGAAATCGGCGGTGAACAGCTCCTGGATGACATGTACATGATTCAGGAGGAGCTTGTCGGTGGGTTGTCCTTCTGGCCCAACGTCGACGTCCACGGCCTGCTCCAGCAAATCGTGGCGAAGGCTGGGAAAATTAGTGACGGACTCCCTCTTGAGTACCCCGTCACGAAGCAAAAATTCGATGACCTCATCACCGACATGAGCGAAGCCGAACAGCGCTGCTCTGACTGGTACAACTTCGGGTTCAATAGGGCCGCGTAATCGATGGTGCGCCCCATGCCAAGCAGAGGAGGACGAGGCGACGTGGTGGCAAAGGAAACGGGAATGGGCAGAGCGGCCAGATGCGGCTGAGGTCACGGGCGCCAGCGCACGCCGTTGTTCGTGCACCTGGCCAAGGTGACGGTGTGCCCTTCCAGACATGCTGCATCGACAAGCTCGCGCTTCCCGACCGCTTCCTTCAAATCGACCGTCACGGGCACGCTGTTGTTCCCTTGGCAGTTGTACGCCCCCGGCGGCAAGGGTTCGACGTCGGTCCGGATCACGATCCGCTCCTCCTCGACCTGCACGTGGGGATCAAGCACGGTCCCGGTTACCCCACCCGCACACCCCAGTCGCGTTACCGCCAACCGGAGGGTGGTGGAATCCGGAGTGACCTCAGCGGAGTTGAGTAGCTTCCAGGTTCCCGTATCGCCAACTTCGCCTGCGGAGGTTCCCGTTTCGCCAATCTGGGGTGCCGAGGACCCTGTGTCGCCGACTTGGGGTTCGGAAGAGCTGCAACCGCTGAGGACGAATGTCGTGCAAGCCATTGCTCCGACCAAGAAGTGTCGCCCTCGACTAGAGTGCTCCACGCCAACCTCCATGCGATCCAGTCTGAACAAGGATCAGTCGGTGACCTACGACCCTCCGGTGCCCAAAGTATGTCATTCCGGGGGCTCACCTCATAGAGCATCCGCACCTGCCCACAGCGGGAAGCTCACCGGACTGCGGGGTCGCCCCGACGCCGTTGCAGCAGAGGAACGTTGGCAAGCGCCGGTGTGACGCTCACTCCGGGGAGAGCCGGGCAGTCAAGCCCTCTCTCAAGTGATCGGTGGCACCGGTGATGCGCCGGGGTCTGTGTGGTGGCGGCGTATAGGCGTGGATATCGGCGTCGGGAGTTGGGACGTTCGCCAGGAACCTGCTGACGTTCAAAAACCCCAAGGTCCGCTTCCGCCTGAACCACCTCGTCGTGGTCATCGCCGTCGGCTTGGCCCTGCTCTTCGGGCTGGCCAAATCGGACATCGGCGCGCTGCTGCTGCTCACCTACGGCGGGACCACCCAGCTCGCCCCTGCCATTGCCGCCGCCCTGGCCAGCAAGGTCAAGCTCGGGGCCGTCCCGGCAATGGCCGGCATCATCACCGGAACGGTCACCGTCGCCGTGATCACCTTTGCGGAAATCCCGATCGGCAACTGGGACTCCGGACTCATTGCCCTGGCCCCGAATCTCGCGGTGACCCTCGTTGCCGAACTCATCCGGCGGCGACTCAAAAGGCCCGTCCAACCCGAAGGCGCACAGCCGGCAGAGGTGACCGCGGCCGCCTGACCTAACCAAGAATGGCGCGCACGGACCGTGCCAGCCCAGCGGGCACAGCGCGCAACGCCCAAACGGCTCCCTTCCCGACGTGCCCACCAGGCCGGGAAGGGAGCCGCCCCGTGTCAGGCGAATGATGCCTGCCTACCCGCCGGCGGGCTGGAACAACTCGACCACGTTGCCGGACGGATCTTCCAGCAGGATCTGCTGACCGCCTGGACCCTTGACAATGTCGTTTCGGAACGTGAGGCCAGCGTCACGCAGCCGGTCCACCTCGGCCGCGATATCGCCCACGATGAGGTGGATGCGGTTCCATCCCCCCGGTGCCGGCACCGTGCCGTCCGGCATTGGCCGGCCTGCCGAGCTGGTCGGCCCGCTCAGCAGGAGCCGCAACTGACCGCGTGCGACGTCGGCGAACGCCGGTGCGGCGCTCATCCTGAGGGTGAATCCGAGGTGCTTTGTGTAGAAGTCGATTGCCGCGTCGACGTCGTCCACCATGTATCGGACGCTGACCATGTCCGTTAGGTCGTTGGGCATTTCTAGCTCCTTTCCGAACTCGATTGGGAGTACTCGATGAGGTAAAGCAGGAACTGGATCCGTGTATTCAGTTCGTCCGCGGTGCGGACGAACGCCGGGTAACTCTCTTGGCCTGCTGCGGCTTCGGCCGCCGGATCGGCCATGCTCCAGTGCACCATCGCAGGAGGCCCAGGGAAGTCCGGGCATACTTCCCGTACGCGGTCACAAAGGCTGACCACATAGTCGAACCGCTGCTCGGCAAACTCACCGAGGTTCTTGGAACGGGCGCCGCCAATGTCAATGCCACGCTCACGCATCACGCGTACGGCGTCGGGGTGCAGGTCTTTGGGGTGGCTGCCGGCGCTGGCGGCTTCGATCCCAGGGCCGCCCACGCGCTCCAGGATCGCCTCGGCCATCTGGGACCGGGCGCTGTTGCCCGTGCACAGGAACAGCACCCGGACGGGTGACCGGCCAGGACCGCCGGCCGGCGGTGTCAGCGCAGCCGGGACCAGCCGCAGGCCGGGGTGAAGCGCCGCACCTGCGTCTGCAAGCCGTTCGCGATACAAAGCCAGGTTGAGGCTGCAGTAGGTGTCCCGTCCGTCATCCGAGCTGCGCCGCATGGTCACCAGCCCGGCCGCGCGCAGCTGGCCGAGATGATAGGACGTCAGGCTCTGCCTCTGGCCCACCAGCGCCGTCAGCTCGCGGACCTGCCGATCACTGCGTGCCAGCTCGCCCAGCAGCTGCCACCGGACGGGGTGCCCAGCCAGGCGCAGGAACCCCGGGGCCGCATCCTGCGCATCCGGAGATGTGGTGTAGCTCACGCCAAAATTATAGATCCATCCGGATGGATCAATCAAACTATTTTGATTGATTGGGAGAGTCCGACGGCGGCCGGTCGGCTGTGGGGGAGCGGGACCAAACGCAAGCCGACGACGGCGGGAAGTCCCGCCGTCGTGCCGCCCCTAAAGACGGCCGTTGTGGCGGCCGCCTAACTGCGCCACGATGAGGGTATGAACGCTGCGACACCGAAGGCTGAGGACCTAAGCCTTCCCCAGGCTTTCCTCCTTCTGGCAACGAATGACAAGGACGGAGAACCCGAACTGCTGGCGTACGTACTGCGGACCACGTTGGCAGGGGCAATACTGGCCGAGCTGGACCTGCTCGGCGCGGTCGCGGTGCAGGGGAAGCACGTCAGGGCCACCGGGGCCGCCCCGGAGTCGGACTTCCAGCACGTGCTGGAACTCATCCGTGAAAAATCACGGCCACACACTCCCAAGCGGTGGGTCTCCATGCTGGAGGGTCGCGGCCAAGTGCACCGTGTGTACGAAGGGATGGCGTCGCTGGGCATCGTGGAGCATGTCGGCGAAAAACACCTTGGTCTGTTCAAATCCACGCGATACCCGGAGAAGGACCACGGTCCGGAAGCGGCGCTCCTGCAAAAGATCCAAGCCGCGCTCGGCCTTAAGCCGGCAGGTGCCCCGCCAGCAGATGCCATGCTGGCAGGTGCCCCGCCAGCAGATGCCACGCCGGCAGGTGCCGCGCCGGACGCCACGCCGGCAGATGCCACGCCGCCCGTCGCATCGGCTCCGGCGGCCACACCGCCCGATGCCAGGACCACAGCACTGATCGCGCTGCTTCAGGCAGCCGGGCTGCTCGGCAGGCTTTTCCCGGCAGCAGACCAAAACCGGGCAAATGAGCTGGTGAAGAACCACTGGCCGTCCCGTGCGGTGGAGGACGAACTGCGCATGATCAGGCTGGGGCTGGAAGAAGCCGCAATCTAAGGGCCCGGACCTGAACCCTGTTCCCCGGAAGCGCCCGGGGTTAGGATGCCGTGTGACTTTCACCCACGGCTTCGCGGACAACAACGGCCTTCGCATGTACTACGAGGTCCACGGACGGACGGTGCCCGGCCAACCGCCGCTGCTCCTCATCCCGGGCGGCGGCTCCACCATTGGAACCAACTTCGCCGATCTCATCCCGCTGCTGGCCGAACAGCGCCAGGTGATTGCCGTCGAGGAGGAGGGCCACGGCCACACCCAGCCCACTAGCCTCGCCCTCACGGCCGAGGATTCCGCCGGCGACATCATCGCTGTCTTGGACCAGCTCAACGTGCAAACCGTGGATGTGCTGGGATTCAGCGCCGGCGGCCACACGGCCATCGCGCTGGCACTCGGGCGTCCGGCCCTTGTCCGGCGCCTCATCGCCGCCTCCACCTTTGCCAGCCGCGATGCCGTGCCGGACGAGTTCTGGGACGGCATGGCGAAGGCCACCCTCGATGACATGCCCGACACCTACAAGGACGCCGACCGCCGGCTCAACCCCGAACCCGGCCACCTGGAGCGGCTCTTCGAACTGGACCGGCAGCGCATCCTGGACTTCCCCGGATGGTCCGACGACGAGCTGGGCACCATCACAGCACCCACGCTGGTGGTGAGCGCCGACCGCGACGTTGTCACCGCCGGATATGCCGCGCGGATGGCCGGCGCCATCCCGGGGGCCCGCCTGCTGATCGTCCCCGGCGGCCACGGCGATTACCTCGGCGAGCAGGCCGCCAGCGGCGGGGATCTCCGGACGATGCAGGCCACCGTCCCGTTCCTGCTGCGGTTCCTCGGCGGTTAGGCCGGCCGGTTTCACGGCTCCCGGCTGCTTGAACCCTTCCTGTGCAGGGGGCCGCAGCCAGAGGATTTTCCCGTCGTCGGTGACCGCATCGACAAAATGACCATGCACCCCGGAAATCCGGGGTGCATGACCGGCAGCGGCCGGAATAGTGAAAAGAGCCTCAGCCGTGGTTGTACATGACGTGTTTGGTGCGGGAGAAGTCCTCCAGGGCATAGACGGAGAGGTCCCGGCCGTAGCCGGAGCCCTTGAAGCCGCCCCAGGGCATTTCGTTGGCAATGACGAGGTGCGAGTTGACCCAGACGGTGCCGAAGTCAAGCCGGCGGGGAGCGGAGAGTGAGCGGGCGGAGTTCGTGGTCCACACCGAGGCGGCGAGTTCGTAGGGGGTTTCGTTGGCTCGGGTGATGGCCTCCTCGTCGGTGCTGAAGGTCTCCACGGACACGACCGGGCCGAAGATCTCCGTGCTCGTGATCGCGGCTCCGGCAGGTACGTCGGTTACGACGGTGGGTTCGATGAAGTAGCCCGGTCCCTCTATGGCGTTGCCTCCGACGGCGATCGTCAGGCCGTCCTTGCGGACGTCGTCCAGTGCGGCCAGGACCCTCTGGGAGTGGGCTTTGGAGATCATGGAACCGATTTCGACGTCGTCGCCCGTGCCGGGGGTGCCGACGGAGATCTCGCTGACCTCACGCACGAGCAGTTCGGTGAACTGCTTTGCGACCGATTCGTGGACGAGGACACGGCATGCCGAGCCGCATTCCTGTCCGCCGTTCCAGAACCCGGCGGAGCGGACGCCCTTGGCGGCGGCTTCCAGATCGGCGTCGTCGAACACGACGACGGGTGCTTTGCCGCCCAGTTCCAGGTGCACGCGCTTGACGGTGTTGGCTGCGCTGGCGGCGACCTTCTGGCCGCTGCCCACGCTTCCGGTGATGGCGACGGGTCCGGCCCGCGGCGGACGGCACCGGTCCCGCCGCGGGGACCGCCGTCGCGGTCCACCCGGCGACGCCGGGGCCGGGCGCGGCGCGGTATCCGGCGGACCGGCCCAACCTCTCGCCCGGCTGCACCTACCTGGGCAGTGCTGCCCGGTTCCCGCGCACCGACGGCGCCTTCAGCCGGTACGTGAACCTGCCGGTGCGGATGCTCCGGGCGCTGCCGGAGAACCTTGACCTGCGCACGGCCGCGCTGATCGAACCCGCCAGTGTGGCCTGGCACGCCGTGGCACGGGCCGGTGACGTCGCGGGCAAGACCGCCCTGGTGATCGGCAGCGGACCCATCGGCGCGCTGGCCGTGGCGGTGCTGAAGCGGGCCGGGGCGGCCCGGATCGTCGCCGTCGACATGCACGCCAAACCGCTCGAGATCGCTTCCGCGGTAGGAGCGGATGAGGTGCTGACGGCCGACGACGCGGAGGCGATCGCCGCCGTCGAGGCCGACGTGGTGATCGAGTCCTCCGGAAGCCACCACGGCCTGGCCTCCGCGATCCAGGGCGCCGCCCGGGGCGGGACCGTGGTGATGGTGGGCCTGCTGCCCACCGGCCCGCAGCCGGTCCTGATCTCCCTGGCCATCACCCGGGAACTCGACCTCAAGGGCTCCTTCCGCTTCAACGACGAAATCGACGACGTCATCGCCGCCCTGGCCGACGGCACCCTCCACATCGAACCGGTCATCACCCACGAGTACCCGGTGGAAGAAGCGCTCGAAGCCTTCGGCGTCGCCCGCAACTCCGCCGAATCCGGGAAGGTGCTGCTGAGCTTCGGCTAAGCGGAAGTGCCTCCGACGCCGCACGCATCGCCGCAGGCGGCAAGAACTATTCAAGGAAGAACATCATGATCACGAATCTGCCGCCCCTGGTTGTCATGGGGGTATCCGGCTGCGGAAAGTCCACCATCGGCGCCCTGCTGGGGGAGCGTCTGGGCGTCCCCTTCTTCGACGGGGACGACTTTCATCCGCCCGCCAACAAGGCCAAGATGGCCGCCGGCATCCCGCTGGACGACGATGACCGGGCGCCATGGCTCGCCGAAATCGGAGCTGCCCTGGCAACGCCGCCCGGCGGCGCCGGCGCCGGCATCATCGCCTGCTCGGCGCTCAAACGCAGCTACCGCGACCTGCTGCGCAGCTTCGCGCCGGACCTCGTGTTCGTCCATCTTTCCGGCGAGGCAGCGACCATCTCCGCCCGGCTGAGCAGCAGGGCGCACGAGTACATGCCCAGCAGCCTGCTCGCTTCCCAGCTGGCCACGCTCGAACCGCTGGGACCGGAGGAGGCCCACGTTCTCGCGGACATCCTCGGTGATCCGGCATCGCTGGTGGACGGGATCGTCCGCGACCTGGAACTTTCCACTGGCCGTCAGCACGAACCGAGAAGGCAGGACGAATTGGCCGGGACGGCCAGTTCCTAGGTTTTATGTTTGGGGCGGAAGCCCGGCGTCGGCTGGTTTGGCGAGCACTATTTCGGTGTTGATAATGACGGCGGAGCACTGGAATTGCGCGCTGCAGGTTTGCAGAAAGACCGAAGCTGCGGTGGCGCCCGCGTTGAACGCCATCGCATTTGGAACCACTCGAATGGTGACTGTTTGGGCCTTCTTGGTGCAGCTGAGCTGAGCGTTTCCGCCGCCGCCGGCGATCCGCCCGTCGCTGACTCTTTGGGTGAGTTGGACTACCGGTATTGCGATGATCAGGGCTGGGTCGGTGTCGCACACGAAAGTGACGGGAACATCCACCGCGGCGCCGTCGGCCACGAGGATTCCCGGCCCCGCGCTCACGAGCGTGGCGGGGGCTGCTTGCGCGGGTGCGGCGATGGACACGAGGGCGGCGGCAAGAGCGGCCGCGGCGAGGCGGCTTCTGGTGCCTAACATCGGGTTCTCCCTTGAATGGAAGCGTGGCGTCCTGTGTTCCGCATTGCCGGCCAGTGCGGTGACCGGGCGCCTTAATGGACGGGGCAAAGCCCCTGACGGCGGCGCCGTTCCGGGCGCCGCCTGATGCGGCCGAAAGTCCGGTTGGCCGAAGACTACTAACTGCCTGCTTGCGTGACAATAGCCAATTCCAAAGCGTGCAGGTCGGCTAATCGGAGGACACGGCGGAGGCCGCCGTGTCCTCCTGCTGGGGGAAAAGAACGCTCTCGTGTGACGCAAATTTTGCATTCGGCCCGGGGAAGGGATAATCTGTGAGCCGTGTCACCCACCAGTGGCACGGCTTATGATCTGCGGCGGGAGAGTCCTGCCGGTACGTTCAGCAGGCGCCGTAGGAGCAAATCCTCCCCAGGAATCTCTCAGGCCCACGTACCGCCGCGGCAAGGCAACTCTGGAAAGCAGTCCGGGAAACCGGGCTCACCGACGGTGCAAGTGGCGCGCTGCTCAAGAGCAGGCAAAGCGGAAACTCTCAGGTCCAATACAGAGCGGGGAGGAACCCGAATCATCGTGGCACCTCGGTGCCACCTGAATTATGGAGTTCCTCAATGACGATCCAGTCGTCCCCGTCCGCATTCGCAGACCGCCATATCGGCGCCCGCCGCCAAACAGACATCGACACCATGCTCAAGGCCGTCGGCTACGACAGCGTAGATGGCCTCGTTGACAACGCAGTGCCCGCTTCCATCCGCCAGGAAAAGCCGCTCAGCCTGGACAACGCCCTCAGCGAAGTTGAGGTGCTCGCCGAGCTGCGCAGGCTGGCCTCCAAGAACCGGACGGCCGTGCAGATGATCGGCCAGGGCTACTACGACACCGTGACGCCGCCGGTGATCCGCCGCAACATCCTCGAAGCCCCCGCCTGGTACACGGCCTACACTCCCTACCAGCCCGAGATTTCCCAGGGCCGGCTCGAGGCGCTGCTGAACTTCCAGACCATGGTCCAGGACCTGACGGCCCTTCCGGTCGCCAATGCGTCCCTCCTCGACGAAGCCACCGCCGTCGCCGAGGCCGTGCTCTTGATGCGCCGCGCCAACAAGAATAAGACGGCCCGCGACGGCAAGACCGTCCTCGACGCCGACTGCCTCCCGCAGACTATCGCCATCGTGCAGGGCCGCGCCGAAGCCCTTGGCTTCGAAGTTGAGGTTGCGGACCTGTCCCAGGGCCTGCCCGACGGCGACATCAACGGCGTCGTCCTCCAGCAGCCGGGCGTTTCCGGCCGGGTCTGGGACCAGTCTGCCGTCATCGCAGAGGCGAAAGACCGGGGCGCCCTGGTCACCGTGGCAGCGGACCTCCTGGCCCTGACCCTGATCACCCCTCCGGGCGAGCAGGGCGCCGACGTCGCCGTCGGCTCCACACAGCGCCTGGGCGTGCCGCTGTTCTTCGGCGGCCCGCACGCGGCCTACATGGCCGTGCGCGAAGGCATGGAACGCACGCTCCCGGGCCGCATCGTCGGCGTTTCCAAGGACAACGCCGGCGTCCCTGCCTACCGTCTGGCCCTGCAGACCCGCGAGCAGCACATCCGCCGCGAAAAGGCCACGTCCAACATCTGCACCGCGCAGGCGCTGCTGGCCATCGTCTCCTCGATGTACGCGGTCTACCACGGCCCCGACGGCCTGAAGGCCATCGCCGAGACCGTCCACAACAACGCCCGGGCCCTCGCCGCCACGCTCAAGGTCGCTGGCCGGGAGCTGGTGAGCGAGTCCTTCTTCGACACCGTCACGGTCCGCGTGCCCGGCAAGGCCCGGAAGGTCATCACCGCCGCCGAGGCCCGGGGCATCAACCTGCGTTTCATCGATGCGGACACGGTTGGCGTGTCAGTCGATGAGACCACGACGGCGGAGGTCCTCTCCGCGGTGGTCGTCGCCTTTGGCGCCGGTCCGGTTGTGGAGGCCAAGGGATTCGAACTGCCCGAGGCTGTGCTGCGTTCCTCAGATTTCCTGCAGCACCCGGTGTTCAACACGCACCGCTCCGAGACTCAGCTGCTGCGCTACATCCGCAAGCTCTCGGACCGCGACCTCGCCCTGGACCGCACCATGATCCCGCTGGGCTCCTGCACCATGAAGCTGAACGCCACGGCCGAGATGGAAGCCATCTCCTGGCCGGAGTTCGCCTCCATCCACCCGTTCGCGCCGGATTCGCAGACCGACGGCTGGCGTGAACTGATCGGCGGCCTGGAAGCTGACCTCGCCGAAATCACCGGCTACGACCAGGTGTCCATCCAGCCGAACGCCGGCTCCCAGGGCGAACTGGCCGGCCTCCTGGCCATCCGCGGCTACCACCATTCCCGCGGCGACCAGCAGCGCAACGTCTGCCTCATCCCGGCCTCGGCGCACGGCACCAACGCGGCCTCCGCCGTTCTGGCCGGCATGAAGGTCGTTGTCGTGGCCACCGCCGCTGACGGCACCATCGACCACGCGGACCTGCAGGCCAAGATCGAAGCCCACAAGGACGTCCTCTCGGCGATCATGATCACCTACCCGTCCACGCACGGTGTGTACGACGCCGATGTCCGCGAGGTCTGCGACGCGATCCACGCCGCGGGCGGACAGGTCTACGTTGACGGCGCCAACCTCAACGCCCTCGTCGGCCTGGCGCAGCCGGGCAAGTTCGGCGGCGACGTGTCCCACCTGAACCTGCACAAAACCTTCTGCATCCCGCACGGCGGCGGCGGACCCGGCGTCGGTCCGGTTGCTGCTAAAGCGCACCTGGCGCCGTTCATGCCGGGCGATGCCAACAAGGCCGCGCATGAGGCCGGGCACGGCGTTGCGATCTCCGCTTCGCGCTTCGGCTCTGCCGGCGTGCTGCCGATTTCCTGGGCCTACGTGAAGCTGATGGGCGGGCAGGGCCTGACCGAAGCCACCAAGTCGGCATTGCTCGCGGCGAACTACGTTGCCGCGCGGCTGGACGAGCACTTCCCGGTTCTCTACACGGGGGAGAGCGGGCTGGTGGCGCACGAATGCATCCTGGACCTGCGCGAACTGACCGCCAGGACCGGAGTCACCGCCGAGGACGTGGCAAAGCGCCTCATCGACTTCGGCTTCCACGCGCCCACACTGGCATTCCCGGTGGCCGGCACGCTCATGGTGGAGCCCACCGAGTCCGAGGACCTCGCGGAGATCGACCGCTTCATCGAAGCGATGATCACCATCCGCCAGGAGATCGACGAGGTGGCCAACGGCGAGTTCACTGTGGAGAAGTCCCCGTTGCGCAACGCACCCCACACGGCCGCCGCCGTTGTCTCTTCCGACTGGGACCGTGCCTACCCGCGCGAGCAGGCCGCCTTCCCGGTGCACACGCTGCGGCAGGACAAGTACTTCCCGCCCGTCGGCCGCATCGACGGCGCCGCTGGGGACCGCAACCTGGTCTGCTCCTGCCCTCCCCTTTCCGAATTCGAAAACTAAGGATTCCGTGATGACTGAGAACTACACCGCTCTCTACGAAGAGCACAAGAAAGCCGGCGCCTCCTTCACCGACTTCGGCGGCTGGCAGATGCCGCTGAAGTACGCTTCGGAGCTGTCCGAGCACCACGCCGTGCGCAACGCCTCCGGCCTGTTCGACCTCTCCCACATGGGCGAAGTCTGGGTCACCGGCCCGGACGCCGCAGCATTCCTGGACTATGCCCTGGCAGGCAAGCTGTCGGCGGTCGCCGTCGGCAAGGCCAAGTACTCGCTGATCTGTCAGGAAGACGGCGGCATCATCGATGACCTGATCTCCTACCGCCGGGCCGACGACACGTACCTGGTGGTCCCCAACGCCGGCAACGCCGTGGTGGTGGCCGCGGCACTGGCCGAGCGGGCCCGTTCCGGAAAAGAAGGCGGCTTCGACGTCACCGTCGAGGATGTGTCCGCCCAGACGTCCCTGATCGCAGTCCAGGGCCCGAACGCCGAGGCCATCCTGCTGACGCTGGTCCCCGCCGAACAGCACTCGCTGGTCACGGAGCTCAAGTACTACGCCGCGGTTGAGGTCGAAATCAACGGTCAGGAGCTGCTGCTGGCACGCACCGGGTACACCGGCGAGGATGGCTTCGAGATCTACGTTCCCAACGAGGACGCAGCTGGCCTGTGGGAGGCATTGCTGGAAACGGGTGCCGGCCACGGGCTCATCCCCGCCGGCCTGGCCTGCCGCGACTCGCTCCGCCTGGAAGCCGGCATGCCGCTCTACGGCAACGAGCTCTCCCGCGAAGGCAACCCCTACGCCGCAGGCCTGGGCCCGGTTGTCTCGCTCGCCAAGGAATCGGACTTCATCGGCAAGGCTGCCCTGAGCGAGCTCAAGACAGCCGGCGCCGGCTCCACCACCGGACGCAAGCTGGTCGGCCTCAAGGGCCTGGGCCGCCGGGCCGGCCGCGGGCACTACCCGGTCCTCAAGGACGGCAACGTTGTTGGCGAAGTGACCTCGGGACAGCCCAGCCCGACTCTGGGTTACCCGATCGCCATGGCCTATGTCGACGTCGAGTTCACCGAGCCCGGCACCGCCCTGGACATCGACCTCCGCGGCAAGGCGGAGCCCTTCGAAGTCGTCGCACTGCCGTTCTACAAGCGCCAAAAGTAGTCCCTGGACTGTCAGCGGTTCCCGACTCCGGGATCGGCTGGCCCCAGTTTTCACGCGTGCTGCTCCTTCGTCGCTTTGACGGAGGAATTCGGTTTCCTGTCGCTGTACGGAACCAAAGATTTCAAACGTAAGGAAAAAACATGAGCAAAGTAGTTGCTGAACTGAAGTACTCCGCAGAGCACGAGTGGGTTGCTGCTGACGGGGCGGGGCCTGTGGGGATTGGTATCTCCGCAGTGGCTGCCGATGCCTTGGGCGACATCGTGTATGTTGACCTGCCCGAGGTCGGTTCGACCGTCACGGCGGGGGAGACCTGCGGCGAGGTGGAGTCCACCAAGTCCGTTTCGGACCTGTACGCACCGGTGACGGGCGAGGTTGTCGAGATCAATGATGAGGTTGTTTCGGATCCGGCGCTGATCAACAGCGATCCCTACGGCGCCGGCTGGCTGTTCAAGGTGGCCGTGACCGAAGAAGGCCCGCTGATGTCCGCTGAAGAGTACGCGGCAACCAACGGCGGCGAGCTGTGAGCCCGGCAACGGGAGCGGTCGCTGCCGCTTTTGAGCAGGTCGTTTCCCCGTCCCTGGACGCGGAGTTGTCCGCGCTGGATCCGGAGATCGCGGCCAAGATCGACGACGAACTGACCCGCCAGCGCACCGGGCTGGAGATGATTGCGTCAGAGAACCACACCGCGGTTGCCGTGATGCAGGCGCAGGGTTCGGTGCTGACCAACAAGTACGCCGAGGGCTACCCGGGCAAGCGGTACTACGGCGGCTGCGAGCACGTTGACGTGATCGAGCAGCTCGCGATCGACCGGGTGAAGGCCCTGTTCGGCGCCGAGTACGCGAACGTCCAGCCGCACTCGGGCGCGCAGGCGAACGCCTCGGTGATGCACGCGCTGATCAAACCCGGTGACACCATCATGGGCCTGAACCTGGCGCACGGCGGCCACCTCACGCACGGGATGCGGATTAACTTCTCCGGCCGGCTGTACAACGTCATCCCCTACCAGGTCCGCGAGGAGGACCACCGGATCGACATGGCCGAGGTGGAGCGCCTCGCCCAGGAGCACAAGCCGGCCCTGATCGTGGCCGGCTGGTCCGCCTACGCACGCCAGCTGGACTTCGCCGAGTTCCGCCGGATCGCCGACTCCGTGGGCGCGTACCTGATGGTGGACATGGCGCACTTCGCCGGGCTTGTTGCCGCCGGGCTGCACCCTTCCCCGGTGCCGCACGCGCACGTGACCACGTCCACGACGCACAAGACCTTGGCGGGTCCGCGCGGCGGGATCATCCTGTCCAACGACGCCGATATCGCCAAGAAGATCAACTCGGCGGTGTTCCCGGGCCAGCAGGGCGGGCCGCTGGAGCACGTGATCGCGGGCAAGGCCGTGGCCTTCAAGATCGCGGCCTCGGAGGAGTTCCGGGAGCGCCAGGAGCGCGTCCTGGCCGGTGCCCGGATCCTGGCCGAGCGGCTGGTCCAGCCGGACGTCACCGCCAAGGGCATCAACGTGATCTCCGGCGGCACCGACGTGCACCTGGTGCTCGTGGACCTGCGCGACTGCGAGCTCGACGGCCAGCAGGCCGAGGACCGCCTCGCGGAAATCGACATCACCGTCAACCGCAACGCGGTGCCGTTCGATCCGCGCCCGCCGATGGTAACCTCGGGGCTGCGGATCGGCACCCCGGCGCTGGCGACCCGAGGGTTCGGCGAGGCCGCCTTCGCGGAGGTCGCGGACATCATTGCCGAGGCCCTGATAGCCGAGCCCGGCACCGACCTGTCGGGCCTGCGCTCCCGGGTCGAGGCCCTCGCCGAAGCCCACCCGCTCTACCCGGCCGTGGCGAACCTCGCCTGACTTCCAACGGAGCTGGCTCCGGGTCCGGCAGGCCCCAGTTTTCACGCGTGCTGCTCGTACCTCGCTTTGACGCACGCTTTCGAAAACCGCGGCCTGTCAGCCCCTCGGCGGGGCCGTCGCCTTGGTGACGGGGCAGCGGTGGCTGGGCGGGTTCCGGAAGCGTGCGTCTAAGGGAGCGTCACGTCCGGTCAGCGGGCGTCTTCGCGACCGAGCACGCGGAGGAATCCGGCCAGGCGCCACCCATCCCGACTACCTCCCCGCCCGTCCACTTACCAAGTAAGGAATTGCAATGGCTGTTGGAGTCTTTGACCTTTTTTCCATCGGAATAGGACCGTCCAGTTCGCACACGGTAGGTCCGATGCGGGCTGCCGCGGTGTTCGCCGAGGAGCTCAAGTCCTTCGGACAGCTGGCGAGGGTGGCGGCGCTGCGGGTGGACCTGTACGGCTCGCTGGCGGCGACCGGGCACGGCCACGGCACCATGACGGCCATCCTGCTCGGCCTGGAGGGCTTCCACCCCGAGCTGATCCTGCCTGACGAGGTGGAGGAGCGGCTCGCGGCCATCGCCGAGACCGGAACGCTGCAGCTCGCCGGTGCTGGCGATGGGAACGGTGTTCCCCTGCCCTACGGCGTGAAGGACATGATCCTGCGCCCGCTGACCGTCCTGCCGCGGCACACCAACGGCATGACCTTCACCGTCTCCGACTCCGACGGCGAAGTGCTGCACAGTGCCACCTTTTTCTCGGTGGGCGGCGGCTTCATCGTGCGTGAAGGTGAGGAGGACGCGGCTCAGCTGGAACTTGAGGCGTCCAAGAAGGAACTGCCGTTGCCGTTCCGGACCGCGGCGGAGCTGCTCAAGCACTGCCAGAACACGTCGCTGGGCATCAGCGATGTCATGCGGATCAATGAAGAAGACAGCCGCACCGAGGAGGAGATCCGCGAGGGCCTGCTGCACATCTACTCGGTGATGGAGGGCTGCGTGGAAACCAGCCTCAAGCGTGAAGGCCTGCTGCCCGGCGGGCTGAAGGTCCGCCGTCGTGCGCCGGACTGGCACGAACGGCTGCTGAAGGAGAGCCGGGACCATGATCCCGACTACCGGGACCCGAAGTACTGGCAGGAATGGGTGAACCTGATCGCCCTGGCCGTGAACGAGGAGAACGCCTCCGGCGGCAGGGTGGTGACCGCCCCCACGAACGGCGCCGCGGGCATCATCCCTGCCGTGCTCTACTACGCGCTGCACTTCGCGCCCGGCATGGACCAGGCGACCCAGCAGGACCGCGATGACGTCGTGGTGAAGTTCCTGCTCACCGCCGGCGCCATCGGGGTCCTCTACAAGGAACAGGCCTCCATCTCCGGGGCCGAGGTGGGCTGCCAGGGCGAGGTGGGGTCGGCGTCGTCGATGGCGGCCGCCGGCCTGGCCGAGGTCATGGGCGGCACGCCGGCGCAGGTGGAGAACGCCGCGGAAATCGCGATGGAGCACAACCTGGGCCTGACCTGCGATCCGATCGGCGGGCTGGTCCAGGTGCCCTGCATCGAACGCAATGCCATCGCCGCCGCGAAGGCCATCAACGCCGCCAAGATGGCCCTCTGGGGCGACGGCTCGCACCGGGTCTCCCTTGACGAGGTCATCGTGACCATGCGCGAGACGGGCAAGGACATGAGCTCCAAATACAAGGAAACCGCCATGGGCGGCCTCGCCGTCAACGTCGTGGAGTGCTGACCGGCAGGTCCGCTCCAGCACCAACAACTGCCGGACTACCGGCGCCGCACGAAGGAAAGAGAACAATGACACTGGCACCAGAAGGCCGGAAGATGCTGCGTATCGAGCAGCGCAATGCGGCCACCCCGGTGGAGCGCAAGCCGGAATGGATCAAGGCCAAGGTCCAGATGGGCCCGGAGTTCGTCCAGCTCAAGAACCTCGTCAAAAAGGAGGGCCTCCACACCGTGTGTGAGGAGGCCGGCTGCCCCAACATCTTCGAATGCTGGGAAGACAAGGAAGCCACGTTCCTGATCGGCGGCTCCGAATGCACCCGTCGCTGCGACTTCTGCCAGATCGACACCGGCAAGCCCTCCCCGGTGGACATGTTCGAACCCACCAAGGTGGCCCGCTCCGTCCAGGCGATGCAGCTGCGCTACGCCACCGTCACCGGCGTGGCCCGGGACGACCTCGCCGACGAGGGCGTCTGGCTCTACGCCGAAACGGTCCGCAAGATCCACGAACTGAACCCGGGCACCGGCGTCGAACTCCTGATCCCGGACTTCTCCGGCAAGCCCGAACACATCCAGGCGATCTGCGACTCCAAGCCCGAGGTCTTCGCCCACAACGTCGAGACCGTGCCGCGGATCTTCAAGCGCATCCGCCCCGCCTTCCACTACGACCGCTCGCTGGATGTCATCACCCAGGGCCGGAACCTGGGCATGGTCACCAAGTCCAACCTGATCCTGGGCATGGGCGAAACCCGCGAGGAAATCTCCGAGGCCCTGCGGGACCTGCACCAGGCCGGCTGTGACCTGATCACCATCACCCAGTACCTGCGCCCGTCCGAACGCCACCTCCCGGTGGACCGCTGGGTCAAGCCGCAGGAATTCGTGGACCTGCAGCAGGAAGCGGACGAGATCGGCTTCCTCGGCGTGATGAGCGGCCCGCTCGTGCGGTCCTCGTACCGTGCCGGCCGGCTCTGGGCCACCGCCATGCGCAAGAAGGGCTGGGAAATCCCGGCCGAACTGGCGCACATCGAAAGCTCCGGCAGCACCCGACAGGAAGCCAGCTCACTGCTCGCGGCCACTGCCTGACTTCGCAGACCCACCCTGATGTTCAGAGAGGACCAATGATGTTCCCCATCAGAATTGAAATCATCCCTTCGGAGGGAATCGTTGAGCGGGTCAAGGCCCTGGTGCCCTTGGCCACAACGCTCACCGTAACGTGCCTGCCCCATCACGGCATCGAGCGGACCATGCGCGCCGCGGTGGAGCTGAGCGTGCTGGGCTACAAAGTGATCCCGCATCTCGCGGCGCGGAGCCTGCATAGCCGTGCCGACCTCACCGGAATCCTCCGCGACTGCGACGTTGCCGGCATCGGCGAAGTGTTCGTGATCGGCGGAGACCGGAAGCAGCCGGCCGGCCCGTACGAGTCCGCCCTTCCGGTGCTGGAAGACATCGCGCAGTACTCCGGCGGAATGATGCGGGCAGGCGTCGCGGGCTACCCGGAGGGCCACCCCTCCATTGGCCCCGTGGACGTGCTGGACTCCCTGCTGGCCAAGCAGCACCTGGCTTCTCACGTTGTCACGCAGATGTGCTTCTCCGCGCAGAAAATCCTTGATTACGCGGCGCTCCTGCGCCGCGAAGGCGTGCAGCTGCCCGTCTGGGCCGGGGTGGCGGGGTCCGTTCCGCGGACCAAGCTGGTCTCCCTGGCGACGCAGATCGGCGTCGGAAGTTCTTTGAAGTTCCTGAGCCGCAAGGGTCCGCTGGCCCGCAAACTCCTGAGTGGCGACAGCTACCAGCCGCACAGCCTGGTGACCGGGCTGGAAAGCCAGCCCGGCGACATCGCGGGCATTCATCTCTACAGCTTCAACAGCCTTGATTCGGTTCCCGGCGGGCCGGGTCAGGCGCCAGCACCAGCAGCACTCCAGCAAGCATTGATTCGAGGAGCAGCACGTGACAACTGAAACCGTAACTTCCCAGCAAACGCCGCATCTTGAGCGGCAGCTCAGCAACCGGCACATCCAGCTGATCGCAATTGGCGGCGCAATCGGCACCGGACTGTTCATGGGCTCGGGCAAAACCATATCCGCGGCAGGGCCCTCCGTCATCTTCGTCTACATGATCATCGGCTTCATGCTGTTCTTCGTCATGCGGGCCATGGGCGAACTGCTGCTGAGCAACCTGAACTACAAATCCTTCAGCGATTTCGCGGCGGACCTCCTTGGTCCCTGGGCCGGGTTCTTCACCGGCTGGACCTACTGGTTCTGCTGGGTGATCACGGGAATCGCGGATGTCATCGCCATTGCCGGGTACTCCAAGGAACTCTGGCCGGGGCTGCCGCTGTGGATCCCGGGCCTGGCCACCGTGGCCATTCTCCTGCTCCTGAACCTCACCACGGTGAAGGCGTTCGGCGAGACGGAGTTCTGGTTTGCTCTGATCAAGATCATCGCCATCGCGGCACTGATCGTGGTAGGCCTGTTCATGATTTTCAGCGGGTTCCAGTCCGACGCCGGACCGGCCACCTTCACGAATCTGTGGAGCCACGGCGGTTTCTTCCCGAACGAGTTCATGGGATTCGTGGCCGGTTTCCAGATCGCAGTCTTCGCCTTTGTGGGCATTGAACTGGTGGGCACCACGGCCGCAGAGGCCAAGGACCCGGAGAAGAATCTGCCCAAGGCCATCAACTCCATCCCCATCCGTGTGCTGCTCTTCTACGTGGGCGCCCTCATCATCCTGATGTCCGTCACCCCCTGGACCCAGTTCCAGGCGGGCCACAGCCCGTTCATCGCCATGTTCTCCCTGGCAGGCCTGGGCGCCGCCGCCACCGTGGTGAACCTGGTAGTGCTCAGCTCGGCCATGTCCTCGGCCAACTCCGGAATCTACTCGACCTCGCGCATGGTGTACGGTCTGGCCCAGGAGGGTGACGCTCCGTCCGTCTTCGGCGCCCTGTCGCGCCGCAAGGTCCCGCAGAATGCCCTGTTCCTGTCCTGCGTCCTCCTGCTCTCCGGCGTGGTGCTGATGTACGCGGGACAGGACATCGGCAAGGCCTTCGACATGGTGACCACCGTGTCGGCTGTCTGCTTCGTTTTCGTGTGGTCCATCATCATGGCCAGCTACCTGGCCTTCCGCAGGCGCCGCCCGCACCTGCACGAGGCATCCAAGTACCGGATGCCAGGCGGGGTCCCCATGGTCTGGGTGGTCTTCGCGTTCTTCGCCTTCGTGCTCTGGGCACTGACCACACAGCCGGACACCCTGACGGCGCTGCTGGTCACGCCGGTCTGGTTCGTCCTGCTCGGCGCCGCCTGGCTCGTGCTGCGCCGGCGCCCCGCGCACCTGGCCCGTTATGCAACGTTCCAGGTCGAACTCACCCAGGACATGGCGCAAGAGGAGTCATCCGTCGCTCGGGAATTCGGAGACGTGAAGAAGTGATCGCGGCACAGACGAGCGCCGCGCAGACCCTGAACAGTCCCGTCCGGAATTCGGAGGAACCTGCGGCCACGGTGGAGCATGTCCTGACCGTCGACTGTGCCGAGGCTCCGGGCATCGTCCACGCGGTCTCGGGATTCCTGCTCAGCCACGGCTGCGACATCATCGACATCAAACAGTACGGCGACAAGGCGCAGGGGCACTTCTTCATGCGGGTCCACTTCTCCGCAGCACGGCAGCCCTCGGCACGGGAGTCCGCGGCGCAGGAGTCCGTCAGCACGGAGGAGCTGCGCCGGAACTTCACGCCGTTGGCGGAGCAGTGGCAGATGAACTGGCAGTTGGAACCGCACGGCCGCAAACGCCGCGTCCTGGTCATGGTGTCCAAAATGGGCCACTGCCTCAATGACCTGCTCTTCAGGGCACGCACGGGCGACATCCCGGTGGAGATCGTCGCCGTGGTGTCGAACCACCGCGACCAGGAGGGGCTGGTCCAATGGCACGGCATCCCGTTCTTCCACCTGCCGGTCACGAAGGACACAAAGCCCGACGCCGAAGCCCGGCTCCTGGAACTCGTCGACGCGTTCGACGTGGAACTGGTGGTGTTGGCCCGCTACATGCAGGTCCTGAGTGACGGGCTGTCGGCCAGGCTGACAGGACGGACCATCAACATCCATCACTCGTTCCTGCCGAGCTTCAAGGGTGCCAAGCCCTACCACCAGGCCTACGAACGGGGTGTAAAAACCGTGGGCGCCACGGCGCACTACGTCAACGCCGAGCTCGATGAGGGCCCGATCATTTCGCAGCAGGTCATCGATGTGGACCACACGTACACCGCCGATGACCTCGTGGCAGTGGGCCGGGACGCCGAATGCGCCGCCCTCCGCAATGCCGTCCGCTGGCATTGCGAGGGCAGAATCCTGCTCCTCGGCAACCGCACCGTCATTTTGCGCTAGGAAGTTCCATCCGGGTCCGCGAGTGCGGACCCGGATGGCTGGCGTGAACGTCGAATGTTCCACCGGGAGGATTATGCGCAAGTCGAGATCGACGCGTAGCGGGAAATTTCGCCGGTCTTCAAACCGGGAACGGACCGGTGCGCGGTTGCGCCGGGAAACATGGGCGGTCGCCCTCACGGCCCTTGTTCTTATGACAGTCATCATTTGGCAGTCAATATCCTATGGATACTGATTGCCCGGCCCGGGCGGCGACTATCCCTGACACTCAGCGCAGACGGATCAGTACAGCGCTTCGATCGGTGCAACAGTGACCAGGCCTTGGGCCGCCAGGGCGAGCTGCCCGTCCAGGGTGATGAGGGCATCGGCTTGCAGCTGGGTCAGGGCGACGTATTCGGCGTCGAGGGTGTCCGGCCAGCCAAGCTGGTCGGCCACCTTCCAGGCGACGCTTTGGAGGACCAGGTCTCCGAGCAGCCTGATGCGCAGGGCCCGCACGTAGTCGAGCTGCCGGGAGGCATCCACTTTCGATAACTCGCCGCGGCGCACCGCCTGGTAAAGGAGCGACAGGACCTGCGAACGGAGAAGCGTCGGGGCGACAAGCTGGCACCCGTCGCCGATCAGGGTCTGGTCCCGGGCGAGCCGCAGTGCCGTGTCCGGGGTGATCACATACCGAGTCATGGAGCCCATTCTCGCCCAAGCGGCATCCGTTCGAACGCTCCGTCAGTCCGGCGGAAGGTGTGCCCGTAACCAGCTTGGCCCCACGACGGCGGCGCCGAGTTCCTCGACGCGGCTCCGGAGTCCGCGGTCGGCGGTCACCACCTGCACCGACGCGTTGCCGCTCATCAGCTCGCGGACCGTATCAACTATCGCCTGGTCGCCGTCCCGCTCGGCAGCCACGACCCGTACCCGGCCCTGAGGATCGGCGGCGCCGTTGGCCTGCCCCTCGGTCACGACGACGATGTCCGGCCAGGCGCGTTCCCCACCTGCCCCCGCTTCCGAAGCGATGCCCTGCTGCGCCAGCTGTGAAAGGCCGTCAATGAGCTTCTGTGCAGCCTTCCTGCGGTCGCGCCACCAGCCGTCCGGGCGGGACCCGACCACGTTGGCCGCGTCGACCACGAGGTGTGAGTCCGCCGGGCCCGGCTCTCCGGGCGCAGACGGTGCTGTTCCGCTCATGACTCCAGCGTCCCACGCGGCGGGCGTTCCGGCGGAACCGTGCGTCCGTTTCGCCAACGCAAAGCGAACGACGGCGGAGGTCCCGCCGTCGGCCGTGCGTTCTCTGTGGCGGCCTGCCGCCTCACTACGGCAGCCGGGACGGCCGCAGCAGGGTGGATTCGCCTGCGCGCCCGGGGTCGAGCGGCACCGGGCTGATCAGCACGGCCGGCCCGCGGTGCAACATGCCGTTCGAGAGTGGCTGGCAGCGAACACCGCCCCGCCCGCGCATGGCCTTGTGGGCGCCCGGGGCGAGCATCTGGTCCATCCAGGCGCAGGGGTGGGCGGGCCGCCCGGCCTTCAGCCGCACCAGGTCACCGCGCGATTCGAGCACGAAGTCATTCCCGATCAGCGGAGCCAGGTGGGCTCCTCTGAGGACCACATTGCGCCGCGTCATCAGCGGGTCGAAGGGTGCCGCGCCCAGCTCCGCGGCCATGGCTTCGAGCGCCTCGATCGCGAACACAGTGACGGCGGCATCCATATGCGCGGCCTTGCCGAAGAACCGGTCGCCGACGATGCCCTTGCCGGCCACCAGCTCGACCCGGTCGGCATCGGTCGTGGGGACGTCCGCCGCACCCTCCCGGGCGCGGCCAAAGTAAGCGTGCGCCGGCGACACGAGAAGGTGCAGCACCTCGACGTCGTACCTGTAGCTAGCCGTCATGCCACAAAACTATCCTTCCCGCAGGGGCAGCACACCATCGCCTGCGGGTAGGAACACCTGCATCCGGCGGGTTCACTTCAGCGCGAGGCCGTGTTCCTGCAGCGCGTCCTAGATGATGCGGATCGCCTTCGGGCCGACGCCGTGCAGCCTGGATAGTTCCGTACGGGGGACGCCTGCGAGCCCTTGGAGCGATGTATAACCGGCCTGGGTCAGGGCGCGCGTTGCCGGTGCCCCGATCTTGGGGAGGGCGTCGAGTGATGTTGTCATTCATCGACCATAGGAGACCTGAGCGCCACCTGGAATAGTAGTGGGCGGCCCGGCTATCGATGGTGGGGCAACAGCACGGGCTCAATGTCCGTTCATCGCAAGGCAGCCGCCGTCCCTGATGTATCCGCCAGCGACCACCTGCACGGTCCCATCGAGACCTACGCTCCCGCGAACGCAGCCGCCCGTGGCCGACGCTCGCGTCACGGTTCCCCGGAGCGGCGCAGCCTGCCAGGAACAAGCCGGCGGCAAGGACAACCGAGAGTCCGGCCCTGGCAACTGCGCTCACCTTGCGCGCCATTGGTTCAGGGCCGCTGCACGGACGAATGTCCCCACCAGGGCGATTGCCAGCGCCAGCAATATTGTGGGTCCCGTCCCGCCAGCTGGCCCGAGCGCTCCCATGAAGACCTGCTTGCCCATCGCAGTCATCTCCTGCAGATCTCCTCCGAGCACGCGTGTGCCCAGCACGCTTCTGACCGCCGTGAACATCGCCGGAACCACCCAGAGCATGGCAAGGTCTACCAGCCACACCAGCGCCCGGACAGCGGGCCGAAGTCCGCACCACGCCAGTGCGACACCCACCAGCACTGCCGGTAAACAGCGCCACAGCATAGAGACCAGCGGGGAGACGCCGCCCACCCCTGCCAGGTGGGTGACTCCGGCGGCCGCCCAGGACACAAACGGCACCGCCATGACGCCCACACCCAGGGCCGCCAGAGCCCTGGATTTTGCCGCGAGGAGCAACAGCGCCACCATTCCTGCAACCATTGCGGCTACCACTCCGGCCAGCAGGCCGCCCACGTACAGAATTGATCTCGGCCCGGCAGCCAGGCCGCCGCCCACCACCGTGAACGCCTGAATCGTCGCCGTGACCTGCACCGCGAGCACACCGCCCGCTGCGCACCACATAACCAGGCGCCGTCGCGGGGAGGGCCAGCACCGGACGGCCAGGCCGGCGGCCGCCCCGCCCGTCGTCATGAGGGCCACAAGCGTGGTGCTCTCGTATTGGCTCAGCGGCAGGAGAGCAAGCGGCATCTGTCCCGGCCATACCTGCGAGCCCCATAAGTTCAGCAGCGGCAGGCGCGCGCCGGTGACCAGCCAAGGGACTAGGCCAAGTAGCCCGGCCAGGAGCCCGAGCAAGACCGCCACCGTTGCGTCTTTGCTGGCCGCACGGGTTGGTCCCTCGGGATCACGCGCCGGCCGCTCCACTGCTGTGGTGGTCCGGTCGGCTCCGGCTGCAACACGAATCGCGTCCGGCTCCCGAGTTTGGGAAGCCACATGGTCGTTGCGGTGACTCACAGGAACTCTTTCAGTAGGCAAACGGGAAATTCTGGCACGCGCGTGGCCGGACTACTGATTGTACATCGAATGGACTAATTGCCCGATTGCCGAGTCTCGCCCGATCGCAGCGCTCCCCCAGGCAAGCAGCGCTGCGGCCCCAAGGCCCCTGACAGGTAACGGCAGGCCCTCCCGTGGCGGGGCAGGGGCTCATAGCGTTGATGGCATGGACAAGGGAAAAGGCATGCCATGACCAGCGATGCAGAGGAGCAGGACCGGGCGGAAATCCTCGACAACTACCGGGCCCAGCTGCGGGCCATGGTGGACGGCGACGCCGACGTGCTCGGTGAGCTGCTCACGGAGGACTTCACGCTTACGCACATGACGGGCTACCTCCAGGCCAAGCAGGAGTGGTTGGCCCAGATGCGGGCCGGGCAGTTTGTCTACCACGACGCCCAGGAGAGGAACGTGTCCCTTCACGTGGACGGTGACACCGCCCGGCTCGTCGGGAGGATCGTCACGGACGCGGCGGTCTACGGGTCCCGGGCCAGCTGGCCGCTGCAGCTCACCATGGACTTCATCCGCAAGAGCGGGCGATGGCTCGCCGCGCGTTCGGAGGCCACCACCTGGTGACCCCGCGGAACCAAAACGCAAGCGGACGACGGCGGGAAAGTCCCGCCGTCGTGTCACCGCTGCGGCGAAAACGCCCGCCGATGCTGCGAGCTAGTGCCTGAGCGCTAGTGCCATAGACCCAGGGCGAACTCCGCGATCACGGTGGAGAGCAGGAAGGATGCCGTGATGGCAACCAGGCCCACAGGGATGATTTTCCAGCCGATGTTTTTTAGCAGCGGGATGTCCTTGCCCAGGGACAGGCCCGCAAGCGTCAGCATGACGGTGGCGATTGAGAGGAAGTCGACCGACTTGATGACCCCTGTGAGCGCTGCCGCGCCGAAGAACCAGGGGCTGGAGATGTAGGCGCCGATGGTGGTGATGTAGACGATCGCCGAGATGATCTTGGTGAGCTTGGCCAGGGCGATGCTGACCAGGACCAGGACGAGCATGATTCCGTACCCGGCGACTATCGACAGGCTGAACCCCTTGGCCGCCACCGAGGCGGTGCCGATGCCGAGGACCGTAAGAACTGACAGGGACAGCCACAGCGGGAGCCTGATGGCTGCCGAGGATTCTGCGACCCGCTCGCGGAACCGCCGGTTTTCTTCGGCCTGGGCCGCTTCCCGCTCGATGTCAGCCGGGCCGCGCTCTGCGGGAGCCCCCGCTGTGACGGCTGCAGCTTCGCGCGTCCGCCTGCGGGTGAGGATCCGGTAGAAGCGGTCCGCCAGCGGCAGGGCGATGTAGATTCCGACGTAGACGCCGAGGATGGTGGTGATCAGGTTGGAGACTGCCGCCATGCCCAGGACGGCCTCTTGATCGCCGGGGTAGGCCGCGATGATGCTGGCCGAGGACGCCGCCATCATGGAGCCGGATCCCACGCCTGCGCCCATGGCCAGGGCCAGCGGGTCGAAGATCTTCCAGTTGGCCACGAGGGAGGTCAGCAGCGTGATGAACACCGCGCCGAAAAGGGTTCCGAAGACGTACATGGCCAGGACGCCCCGGTACTGATCCGAATCGGGACCGTACTTTTCGGAAACCATGGCGAACGACGGCTCCCGGTCAAGGGAGAACGTGGCCCCCACGGTTGCCTTTCCCATCCGGAGCAGAACAGCCAGCGGGAGGGCCAGCGCGATGGTGCCCAGCAGGTGGCCCACTTCCTGCAACAGCAGGGCCGGGCCGGCCTTGATCAGGCTGGGGAGGCTGGGGCCGATGTTGAACGCCAGCCTGGCCACCAGGAGCAGAACGGCCACACCCACCAGGGCGGCGGCGACCCTTTGCAGATCCAGGCCCAGGGGCTTGAACTTCTGGATGGACACCAACAGTCCCAGGATGAGGCCCCAGACCATGGGGAAGATGACGATTGCCCCGATGCCGAGATCGATCTTGGCCTGGCCGATGAGCTGGACCGCGACGGCAATGACGAACGCCAACGCGGCGACCGGAAGCGTCAGCCGGGCACCAGCTTTGTCGATCCGCGGTGTTGTGGTGCTGGTACTCATGATGTGCCTTCCTGGGTGAAAGTCCGACGGCGGTATGCCGCTTTGATGAAGCGTGCTCTTTCGGTGGGGCTGGCGGCCGCGGCGGCGATGGTCCAGGTCAGCGCGGTGGCTGCCTCGAACATCACCCCGTAAGCCTCCGGGGAATCTGCAACTGCTGCGAACGCATGCGAGTGGATCGCTACGTCCGCACCCGGGATGCTGAGCCAGGGATGCAGGGTGGGAATGACCTGGGAGATGTTGCCCATGTCGGTGGAGCCGCCGGTGATGCCTGCCGACGGCGAGGTGTCCTTGCCGAACGCATCCATTGCCTCGGTCCAGTGCGCGGCCAGGGCGTTGTCCTGGAGCAGCGGTTCGTAGAGGGGTTCTGTTGCCTCGACGGTCAGCGTTGTTCCGGTGGCCAGTGCGGCCCCTTCGAAACAGCGCCGGACGCGCTCGAGCAACGCCTCATATTCCCCCAAGGTGAAGGCCCGGCACTCGAACTCGACCACCGCCCGTTCCGGAATGATGTTCGTGGCGTGCCCGGCCTCGGCGACGTAAAGGGCCACGCGGTGGTCGCCGGGGATCTGCTGGCGCAGGAGCCCGACGGCGACCTGGCTCAGCACCGCCGCGTCCGCGGCATTGACAGCGAGATGCGGGGCCGCCGCCGCATGTGCGGCCTTTCCGGTGAACGTCGCCTTGTACCGGCCCACGGCCTGGGCACTGGTGCCGGCAGGGTTGTACGTCACGCCGTCCTGGACGGGATGGACCATGAGGGCGAGGCCGACGCCGTCGAAAGCCCCGCGTTCCAGAAGAAGCGACTTGCCGCCGCCGTGTTCCTCGGCGGGCGTTCCGATGGCCTTCAGCGTGATGCCCAGCTGGTCCACGTGGGGCCGCAGGGCAAGGGCGGCGGCGACGGAGGCCCCCGCGATCAGGTTGTGCCCGCACGCGTGCCCGATGTCGGGGAGCGCGTCGTATTCCACGCACAGGGCCACCGTCAGTTCGCCGCTGCCGGCGCTCGCGGTGAACGCCGTGGAAAGTCCGCCGGTGCCGTGTTCCACCTCGAAGCCGCCGTCGGCCAGCAGCGCTGCTGCCGCTTCGGACGAGCGGACCTCCTCGAAGGAGACTTCCTTGCTGGCGTGGATCTCGTGCGCCATGGCCTGGACCCGCGGCCTCCATTCCGCGACGCCCTCGGCCAGGGCGGCGCGGAGGGTAGCCATGGCGGGTGTTGTCTCTGTCAGTTCCATGAGTATCTGCTCCTCCTAGTAGGACAGCGACGGGAAGGGAGAGCCTGCCGCGCGGGTGGGCACCCAGATGGCCTTCGTCTGCGTGTACTCGTCCAGGACACCAGGACCGGAGGAGCGGCCGTGGCCGGAATCGCCGAAGCCGCCGAACGGAACTGCCACGTGGATGGTCTTGTAGGAGTTGATCCAGAACGTGCCGGCCTTCACCTCGCGGGCAATGTGGTGGGCGCGGGAGACATCGGAGGTCCACACGGCTCCGGCCAGGCCGAAGTTGGTGTTGTTGGCGCGGGCGATGGCCTCCGCTTCCGTGTCGAACGCGTCCGCGCCCACCACAGGGCCGAAAACCTCCGTGGTTTCGAGGCGGTTGTCGGGCGTCACGCCGTCGAGCAGGGTGGGCATGACCCAGTGCCCGCCGGCCAGTGCGGACCCGGCGAGGGCGTCCGGCAGCGTCGCCTCCGTGACCCGGCGGCCGCCGTCGTGCAGTCCGGCCTCGATGAGGGAGGTGACGGTGGCGAACTGCTGGGCCGTGATGATCGGGCCCACTTCGGTGTCCGCGCTGAGCGGGTCGCCGACACGCAGCCGCGCGGCCCGGTCGGCGACCAGCTCAACGAACTTGGCGTGCACGCTCCGCTCCACCAGGAGCCGTGATCCGGCGACGCATGACTGCCCCGCGCCGGAGAAGATGGCCGAGATCGCGCCGTCGGCGGCGCGGTCAAGGTCGGCGTCGGCGAACACAATGTTCGCGCTTTTGCCGCCGAGTTCCAGCAGGGCGGGAATCCCGGCCTGCGCAGCCGCGACTGCCACCCGGCGCCCGGTGGGGACGGATCCGATGAAGCTGATCTTTCCGACGCGCCGGTCGGTGGTGAGCGCGGCGCCCACGGTCTGGCCCAGTCCCGCCGCGACGTTGAACACGCCGGCCGGCAGTCCTGCTTCGTGGGCCAGCTGGGCGAGCCGGACCGACGAGGCCGGGGTGAATTCGCTGGGCTTGATGATCACGGCATTGCCGGCGGCCAGCGGTGCGGCGGAATTCCAGCCCGCCGTGAACAGGGGAGCGTTCCACGGCGTGATGGCGACGACGACGCCCCAGGGAACGCGCTCAGTGTAGGTGTGCCACGCCCCGGGAACGGGAATGGTCTGCCCTGTCAGCTTGTCCGCCCAGCCGGCGTAGTAGCCGAACATTTCAGCCACTTTTGCAGCTTCAACGCGGGCGTCGCGGATGGGCTTTCCGGTGGTGGCCGACTCGAGGATGGCAAGTTCCTCTGCGTGGGCTTCCACGACGCGGCTGACGTTGCGCAGGATTGCTGCCCGTTCGAATCCGTTCATCTCGCCCCAGGCCGCTGCCCCCGCCGTCGAGCTATCCAGGATGGCGTTGGCGCCCTCGGCTCCGGGGTCGGCGTAGGTGGCAAAAGGTTCGCCGGTGGCCGCTGCGGTGAGCGTGATGCTCTCGCCGCTGCCGGGAACGGTCCGGCCGTCAAGGAAGGCGCCGAGGCCGGCCGGGAACGCTGCGTCCAGGATCGCTCGGGCGGTAGCTGCTGAGGAGGAGGTGGGTGCTGTTGTGATGCTCAATGGTGTTCCTTTATGGCTGGGTGCTTAGGCGACGGCTGTGCTGTTGGGTGCCGTGCTGTTGGGTACTGTGGTGTTGGGTGCGCCGGCAGGGGTGATGGCCGGGGCGACGGTCCTGGCGATTTCGGTGAAGTCCGCACGCGGTCCGAGTACGGCCAGGGCTTCCTGCCACTGGCTGGCCACGACTGCCAGCAGGGCCGGGTTTTCGCCGATTTGTGCGGCGACCTCCACGGCGAGGGCGGCATCCCGTGCCATGAGGCCCAGGGAGAAGCCTGAATCGTGGGTGCCGGAGAGCACCCAGTTGGGGTACATGTTCGCGGAGACCTTGCTGCCGCCGGAGGCCTCGCTGATGCTCGCCGCCGCCTTGGCGGGATCGATGCCGTAGGCCTTGGCGACGCCGAGGGCTTCGCCCACCGAGACCAGGTTGGCCGCCGCCAGGACGTTGTTGAGGAGCTTGACCACGTTTCCGCTGCCGGGGCCGCCGATGTGGCTGTACTTGCCGCCGGTGAGCGCGAGCAGGACGGGCTCCGCCGCGGCAAGTGCCGCGCCGGTCGCTCCCACGAAGGCGCTCAGTGTTCCCGTCGCCGCGCCGTCGCGGCCGCCGGAGACCGGAGCGTCCACGAAGGCTGCCCCCTGCGCCTCGGCAAGGGAGGCCATGAGTTTGCTGGTGGCCGGTTCGGAGGTGGTGGTGTCAATGATCGCGACGGTTCCCGGAGCAGCCAGAAGCCGGGGCACCGTGGCTTCGACGACGCTGGCGGCGGGCAGGGAGAGCACCGCGTAAGGAGTCCCGGCCAGATCCTCAATGTTGGCCGTGGTGGCGATTCCCGCTTCTTCCGAGGCGGCCCTGGCTGCCTCGGAGGGGTCGAAGCCGGTGACAGCCCAGCCTGCCCGACGGAGGGTCGCGGCCATCGCTCCGCCCATGGCGCCGAGGCCTATGACGGCTATGCGGCGGTCGGTGCTGGTGTTCATGAAGTACTCCTGGGGAAGCTCAGTGGTTAGGGACGGGTCAGAGGGTTGGAGGTCAGTCGAGGTAGATGTCCAGGTCTTTCCACAACTGCTGGGTGCGGCGGATGGCGGCACGGCTGCGTTCGGGGTGTGCTGCCTCCATTCCTGCGAGCAGGCCGTAGACCAGCGAGTTTGCGGCGGTGACGGATTGGAAGAAGGAGATCCCTTCCGAGGCCACCACCAGGAGGTGGTCGGCGGCAGCTGCCAGTCGGCCGCGGCGCATGTCGCTGATGGCAATGACCTTGGCGCCTGCCTGCTTTGCGGCCTCGGCCGTGACAATGATCTGCCGTATGGAACGCCACATGTTGATGACCACCAGGACGTCCCCCTCCCCGAGGGTGTTGGTGCTGGAGGCGAGGTGGACGCCGCCGCGGTTCTCGAGCGTGATGGGGTATCCCATCGTTGAGCCCAGGTGCGCCATCACGCTGGCGGGGCCGGCGAAGGAACCCAGCCCCACGACGGTGATGGACTTGGCGGCGGCCATGGCCGCGATGGCGGCCTCGGCGTCGTCGGCGGTATTGGAGTCCAGCGTCAGGCGGAGGTTCTCGATGTCGTGGTTGAGCGCGTCATGGAGGGGACTGCGGTGTTCGCCGTGCTCGGTCAGGGTGTCCTCGGTGGAGATCATCACGAGGTAGCGGGAGCGCAGTTCCCGCTGGAGGTCCGGCCAGCCGCGGTAGCCCAGGTGCTGCGCCGCGCGGACCACTGTGGAGTTGTTGACGTCGGCGCGCTGGGCAATCTCGGCGATGTCGGCGTACGAGGAGAGCTGCGGGTTGCGGGCGATGACATCGACCACCCGGCTCTGGGCCTTGGACAGCGGAACGTCCGGAAGTGCGTCACCGAGCCACGCATGGGAACCGTTCCCGGCGGCGTTGGCGCCTGCCGCGTTAGCTTCAAGATCGACAGCGTTGGTGTTCAAGTCCGGACCTCTTCTGTAACGTAGATCACTCTGCAAGGCTGATTGCATCAAATGTACTATGCAATTTCGTTTGCGGAAAGAGGGTTGGGTGTCAGGCTCGTAAATCCTCAACTTGTTCACCTCGGCACGGCTCCTGACGCCCCGAAATCGCCGTTGTGGTGGCTGCTTAACTGCGCCACCATGAAGGTATGAACGCTGCGACACCGAAGGCCGAAGAGCTGAACCTTCCCCAGGCTTTCCTCCTTCTGGCAACGAACGACAAGGACGGGGAACCTTACGTGCCGGCGTACGTACTCAGGACCACTTTGGCAGGGGCAACACTGGCCGAGCTGGACCTGCTCGGTGCAATCGGGCTGCAGGGGAAGCACGTCAGGGCCACCGGCACCGCCCCGCAGCCGGACTTCCAGCACCAGCTGGACCTCATCCGTGAAAAATCACGGCCACACACTCCCAAGCGGTGGGTCTCCATGCTGGAGAGCCGCGTCGAAGTACAGCGTGTCTACGAGGGGATGGCGTCACTGGGCATCGTGGAGCATGTCGGCGAAAAACACCTCGGTCTGTTCAGGTCCACGCGGTACCCGGAGAAGGACCACGCCCCGGAAGCGGCGCTCCTCCAGAAGATCCAAGCCGCACTCGGCGGTTCGCTGTCCGATTCCAGGACCACGGCACTGATCGCCCTGCTTCAGGCCGCAGGAGTGCTCGACAGGCTTTTCCCGGCGGCAGATCAGAGCCGGGTAAGGCAACTGGCGAAGGACCACTGGCCGTCCCGTGCGGTGACGGACGAACTGCGCATGATCAGACTGGCGGAGGCGGAAGCCGCAACCTAGCCGCAGGCCGCCCTTCGGGGCACCTTTCAAAACGGAAACCGACGACGGCGGGAGGTCCCGCCGTCGTCGGTTGTCTTGGGCTACCGTGGATTGCGCGCCACCGGCTCGGCCACACCATGCGGTCTGCCGCGGGCAGGGAAAACACATTGCCACTCGTGGCGGGGGAACGGGGTACCAATGCGCAGCTTCACGTCCGTAGAGCACCGTATCGACGAGCGTGCACACCGGCTCCTGGACAATGCCCCCGCCAGCGGCATCCGTTCGAAGCTCGTGGAGTTCGCCGTCTTCGGTCTGAAGCAGGCCTGGGCGTGCATCTTTGGCGCCGCGCTCCTCGCCGTGATCCTGGCGGCGCGGCTCTGGTATCCGGATGACGCCGCACTGGCCAGGAACGATTTCCTGACCCTCGCCGCCGTCGTGATCCAGATCCTGATGGTTGCCACGAGGCTGGAAACCGTGCAGGAGCTCCGGGTGATTGTCCTCTTCCACCTGGTTGGGACCGTGATGGAGCTGTTCAAGACCGACGTCGGGTCGTGGACGTACGAGGCCGAGGGATTCCTGCGCATCGGGGCGGTACCGCTCTTCAGCGGGTTCATGTACGCGGCGGTGGGCTCCTACATGGTGCGCGTCTACCGGCTCTTCGACCTGCGATTCGCGGCCTATCCGCGGCGCTGGATCACGGCGATCGTGGCCGCCGGAATCTACCTGAACTTCTTCACCCACCACTATGTCCTCGACGTCCGCTGGGTCCTGCTGGCCGCCGTCGCGGTCATATTCGCCCGGTGCGTGATGCACTTCCGGGTGTTCCGCCGGCAGTTCCGGATGCCGCTGGTCCTGGCGTTCCTGCTGGTGGCGCTGTTCATCTGGATTGCCGAGAACATCGCCACCTGGTCCGGGGCCTGGCTCTACCCCAGCCAGCTGAACGGCTGGCACATGGTCTCGCTCGACAAGCTGGTCTCGTGGTTCCTGCTGATGATCATCTCGGTGGTGCTGGTGGCGTGGGTCTACAAGCCGGAACCACCCGAAGCGTCTGACGAGACGGGCGGGGCTGAGGCCGCGGCCGGTGAGGCGCCGGCGGTCCCGGCGGGCAGCGCGGAAGGATAGCCCGACGACGGCGGGACGTTCCGCCGTCGTACGTTCCTGGCCCCTAGTTCCATCTAGACGAGGCTGTCAGCGGCCGCGGGGGAGCAGGAGGATTTTGCCGGTTGTCCCCCGCGACTCCATGGCAGCGTGAGCTTCACCGGCCTGTTCCAGCGGATAACGGGCACCGATGCTGACCTTGAGCGTTCCGTCGGCGACCAGCCCGCACAGTTCCTGAGAGCGCCAGCGCCGCTCATCGGCGTCGAGCAGGAAGTCATCGATCTTGGGGCGGGTGACGGTCAGGGAACCGTGGGCGTTGAGCTGCTGCAGGTCGAACAGCGGCACCTGCCCCGAAGCGCCGCCGAAGAGTACCAGCGTGCCGCGGACGCGCAGCGCGTCCAAGGAACCTTCGAAGGTGTCCTTGCCGATGCCGTCATAGACGACGTCGACGCCACGGCCGCCGGTCAGCTCGCGGACGCGGCCGGGGACCTCGTTGTAGTCCAGGACGTGGTCGGCGCCGCCTTCCCTGGCCAGTTCCGCCTTTTCGGGGGTCGACGTCGTGGTGATCACCGTGGCGCCGCGTAGCTTGAGCAGCTGAATCAGCAACAGTCCCACGCCACCGGCCCCGGCATAGGTCAGGACAGTGTCGCCGGGCTGGACCCGGTAGCTGGAATTGATCAGGTAATGGGCAGTGATGCCCTGCGCCGGCAGGGCCGCGGCGACGTCGTCGGAGACGCTGTCAGGCACCGGGAGCGCCTTGTCGGCGTCGAGCACCATGTACTCCGCGTAGCTCCCGGTGCCCTCCGTCGTGGCCACCCGGTCGCCCGGGGCGAAGCCGGTGACTCCGGCGCCGATCTCCTCAACCGTTCCGGCTGCCTCGACCCCCGGGACGAGGGGGTAGTCGACGGCATAGACGCCCGAGCGCTGGTACGTTTCGATAAAGTTCAGCCCTGCCGCAGCCACGCGCAGCAACAACTGCCCTGGTCCGGGCACCGGACGCGCAACGTCAACCCGTTCGAACACTTCCGGGCCACCCGCGCGGGCGATCTGCATGGCATAGGGCATGATGGGACTCCTTCGTGGGCTGGGCGCCCTTGGTGAACGATGTTCAGTTCGGTGCTTTCTGAAGCCGATGGTGCATTTCGCCTACCCCACGCGCATACGTGACCAGTTCGTCCCCCGGGGCGAGGAAGCGCTGGGGCACGCGGCCGACTCCTACTCCGGGAGGAGCTCCGGTGAAAATGACGTCTCCAGGCAGGAGCGGTGTAACGCTGGATAAGCGCGCGATGATCTCTGGCACGGAAAAGACCATGTCCGAGGTGTTGCCTTTTTGGACTTCCTCGCCATTGATGGCGCAGCCCAGTTCGATGCTGTTGGGGTCTTCAAACTCGTCGGGCGTAACCAGGAACGGACCTATCGGGCGTTCGTAGCATTCCTGGATTTGTGGGCTGAACCGCCCGCCGGTTGCCTCGGAAACGTCGACAAGTTCGCCGTCCGGCGTGACCAGGGTCAACCGGCTGGAGATGTTGGCTAGGCGCATGCGTAGTCCTTTTAGTTCAGTGGGCCTTTGTTCAGTGGGCCGCCGAGACGTCGAATTCGACGGTGCCCCAGCCTTCGAAGGTCCCCGACCAGCGGCCGGCTTCGTGCATGGGGACGGCTTGCAGGCAGCTGCCGGGAAGGATGACATGTCCTGGTTCGAACTCGACGTCATACTCGGCGAGCCGGTTGACCACCCAGGCGACGGCGGCGAAGGGATTGCCGAGGATGTTTCGGGTTGTTCCCGAGATGACTTCCCGGTCATTGAACCGCAGAACGCCGCGGGTGTCGCGCAGGTTCAGATCGGTGACGCGCCGCGGGGTTCCGCCAAGAATGATGGCGCCCGTGGAACCGTTATCGGCCAGCGTGTCAGGAAGGCCGATCGCCCAATCCTTGACGCGGGAGTCGATGATTCGATGGCCGGCATAGCGTAGTCGATGGCGTTGATGACGTCGGCGATGGTGGTGTTGCGGCCGCCGAGGTGCTTGCCCAGCACGAAGGCGGGCTCGAGTTCCACGAAGGGTTCGATGAAGTTATCCCGCTCCAGGGTCGTCCCCTCGTATTCGAAGGTGCTGGCAAGCAAATGCCCGTAGTCCGGCTGGTCGAGACCAAAGGCGTCCTGCATGACTTTGGCAATGTTCCCGAGCTTGTAGCCGACGAGGCGGTCGCCGTTGGCGATTGCATCGGCGACGTTGATCTTCTGCACTTCAAACGCTGCGTCCGCGTCCAAGTCAGGCCAGGTCTCAGTCGGTGCCGAGATGGGTCGGCCCTGGAGCCTGGCGTTGCGGAGGCTGCCCGCAACGACTTCGAGAGTGATGGTAGACATGAGATGGAGTTCCTTCTGTTGCTGATATGGATCTCCGGCCCCGGACGAGACGAATCCTTGTTGCGAGGCATGCCCGGGGCCGGAAGTTTGGAGACTGCGATTCAGTCCTGGTGGATTTCGGCGTGACCGTCGACCAGCCGGTTTACCTTCCACGGGTTTGCGTCCCGCAGGGGTGCCGGAAGCAGCTCCTCAGGAAAGTTCTGGTAGGAGACAGGCCGCAGGAACCGGTCGATCGCCAGGGTGCCGACCGAGGTGGTGCGCGAGTCGGAGGTGGCCGGGGACGGGCCGCCGTGGACCATTGCGTGACCGACCTCGACTCCGGTGGGCCATCCGTTGATGATGACCCTGCCCACCTTCCGTTCCAAGACCGGGATGAGTGCCGCGGCGGCGGCGTAGTCCTCGCCGGTCACGTGGAGGGAGGCTGTCAGCTGCCCTTCCAGCTTGCTCGTGGCGTCAATCAGGTCCTCCACGTTCTTGTACCGCACGATGAGGCTGGCTGCGCCGAAAATCTCTTCGTGCAGGACATGGTTGTTCGCGAAGACGTCGAGGTTAGAGCCGAAGACGGCCGGTGCGGGGGCGTTTGCAGTGGGACCTGCCTGGCCGCGGCCGATCAAATCGACGTCGGCGACCGCCCTGACGGAGTTGAAGCCTTGTTCCCAGGATGCGGCGATGTCCTGCGTGAGCATGGTCTGGCCGGCGTTTCCGCTGATGCTCCGGGCGACGGCGTCGGCGAAACGGTCACCGGCCTCGCCGACAGGGACAAACACCAGCCCCGGTGAGGTGCACAGCTGGCCCGAGCTGCCGGTGACGGAGGTGACGTATTGACCGGCGAGGGCCTCGACGTCGCCGGTCAGGGCTCCGGGAAGGACATAGACCGGGTTGATGGAGGACATTTCGGCGTAGACCGGGATGGGTTCCAGGCGGGCCGCGGCGGTGCGCATCAAAGCGGTGCCGCCGGCCCGGGACCCGGTGAAGCCGACCGCCTTGATGGCGGGGTCGGCGACGAGCGCCTGGCCGATGCTGGAACCGGAGCCGTACACGAGGGAGAACACGCCGGGATGCAGGTCAAGGTCGCGGACGGCCTTCGCCACGGCCTGGCCCACAAGCTCCGCCGTGCCGGGATGGGCGTTGTGCGCCTTGACGATCACGGGGCAGCCCGCGGCAAGGGCCGAGGCCGTGTCACCGCCTGCGACGGAAAACGCCAGCGGGAAGTTGCTGGCACCGAAAACAGCCACCGGTCCCAGCGGGATCTGGCGCAGCCTGATGTCCGCGCGGGGGAGCGGGGCCCTGTCCGGCAATGCGGGGTCGACACGGACGCCGAGGAAATCGCCCTTCCGGACAACATCGGCGAAAAGACGCAACTGGCCGATGGTGCGGGCGCGTTCGCCACGGAGTCGTTCCACTCCCAGACCGGTTTCAGTCGAGGCCCGCACGATCAGTTCCTCGCCAATGGCCTCGATGTTCTCAGCGATGGTTTCCAGGAACCGGGCGTGGCGCTCGGGCTCCAGGGTGCTGAAAGATTCGAACGCGTCGGTGGCCGCCTCGGTTGCCGACTTGAGTTGCTCGTCATTGATCAGGGTGTAGGGCGGTTCCAGTGTTTCGTTGGTGGCCGGGTTGGTGCCGAAGGTCGAGCCATTGGGCCCGGCTACATGTGCCCCTGCGATCAGGGAGTATCCGGTAAGTGTCATTGCTGCGTCTCCTGGACGTGTTGAAAGTGGGCGGCAAGCGGCGAGGCGTGGCCCGGCCGCTGCCAGTTGCGGGTTTGGTTCAGTTGCCGGCGCCCAGGTGCCAGATGCCAAGTGCGGAAAGAAGTTCCCGGGGGTCCCAAACGACCCACTCCTCGGCGATCTTCCCGTCATCGAAGCGCAGGAAGGAGGCTCCGGTGACCGTGACGCTGCGGCCGGTGGCGGGCACGTCCATGAAGCTGCCCTGGTGGGTGCCGTGCGTCTGCCAATGGATCGCGGCGGTTTTACCGTCCTCGACGATGTGCAGGATTTCGGTGGTGGTATCCGGGAAGGCCTCATGGGTGGCCTCGATGGTTTTCCGCAGCTGGGTGTAGTCTTCGCTGCCGGACTTGGAGTGGCGGACGTAGCCGGGTGCGAGCAGTGCTTCGAACGCGGACAGGTCCCCGTCCCCCCATGCCCCGTTCCACGCATTGAGGATTGTTTCCCTTGTGGTGCTCATGATGCGCTCCTTACTTCTTCCGGGACCGGAATCACGATGGGCTGGTACTGGCCGAACTTGCCGCCCCGGAACAGCAGGGCGTCGCCGCTGCCTTCTTCCATGTTGATCACTGCTCCGACCACCATGTAGTGATCGCCGACCACGACCTCTGCGGTGACGACGCAGTCGATGTAGGCGGTCGCACCGTCCAGGTGGGGAGTGCCGAGGGGGCCTGAAGTGTAAGGAAGGTCCTCGAACTTCCGCGGTCCCTTGCGGGAAAGCGAGCGGCAGATGGTGATCTGATCGTCCGAGAGGATGTTCGCGGTGAAGTTCTGGAGTTTGCGCAGCTTCGGCCAGGTCGAGGAGGATTTGTCGACGCAGAACATGACCAGCGGCGGTTCCAGCGACAGTGACTGGAAGGTGCCGACCACCAAGCCGAGTTTTTCGTCGTCGTCGTTGATGCCCGTGATGGCGACGACGCCGGTGGGAAGCTTTCCGAGGACCTGGCGGTAGTAGGCGGGAGTGATGTCCGTTGGGGGTGTTGAGGCTGTGGCTGGGGTGATATCCATGTCAATCTTCCTTGATCGATTCCTAGAGGGACGGCGTGGCGCCGCGCTCGGTGAAGCCTCCAAAACGGCCACCGTGGAAGATGAGGGGGTTGCCCTCACCGGGAGTCATCTCCAGGACACTGGCGATGACGATCATGTGGTCCCCTGCGACTATCTGCTGCTCGATCCGGCAGTCGAACCAGGCCAGCGAGCCCTGAATATGCGGGGTACCCCAGGGGGACTCCGACCAGTTCACCGTGCTGAGCTAGTCAGAGCCTTTGGCCGAGAGTGCGCGGCTGACCTGCTGCTGGCCTTCTGCGAGCAGGCTGACGCTGAAGCGCTCGGACTCTGCGATCTCCGGCCAGCTGGTGGACGCGTGCGTGACGCTGAATGTCACCAGGGCCGGCTCCATGGACAGCGAGGCGAACGTTCCCACGATCATGGCGTTGTGGATGCCGGTGACCGGGTTGCTGGAGCAGATCGCAGCGACGCCGGTGGGCAGGTGCCGCATGACTGCACGGTAGTGCTCCGGGGCGATCGGTCGGGCTTCGAGGGCGGGGGCGCTCATGGCTGTTCCTGGAGCTCTGCGTGGATGTTGCGGCCGGCGCGCAGGCCGCTTTCGATGGCGCCGTCGAAGAATCCGGCCCAGATGTTGGCGATGTCGCTGCTGGCGAAATGCAGTGCGCCTTCGCTGGCCTGCTGTTCCCGGTGGTACTTGGTGAGCTGGCCGGGACGCTGGATCTGCCAGGTCTCCTCGGCGTAGGGGTCGGACATCCAGTGGTGGCCGGCGACCTCGAGGACTTCAAGGTCGTCGCGCCACACCTTGATGGCTTCCTGGACCTGCTCGATGTCGGTGACGTCGATGCGGGTCGCATCGGCACCGAAGCCGACCAGCACGGCGTCGTCCGCTCCGACGAATTCCGTGCGGATCACGGACAGCGGCTTGTCCTGGGCGGAGTAGGCGAAGAACGGCTTGATGGGTCCCTTGACGCGGATCCATGCCTTGACGCCCTGGGAGGCGGTCTTTTCCCGGCTGACGGCGAGCTTGCCGTCAGACAGGGCGGGCTGGACATCGAGCTTGTGCAGGATGTTCTGCGGCAGGGTGATGACGACCTTCTTGGCGTGGATTTCCTGGCCGTCGCCGTAGGTGATGGTGGCTCCCCCGCTGTTGTGGCGGACGGCGGTCACCGGGGCGTCGAGGCGGATCTCAGCGTTGGCGTCCTCGGCGATCGCCTTAGGCAGCGTGTCATTGCCGTTCTTCAGACGGAAGATCGCCGAGGCCTCGTGCATCAGGTGCCAATGGCCGGATGACGCGGCGGTCCAGCGCAGGGCGTTGAGATAAGCGCACTGGTCCAGGCGAGCGTTGAAGTGGCCCACCCAGGCTGCCTCGTTCGCGTTCCGCTCGTCCTCGGAGAGGTCCAGCTTGTCCAGCATTTCCTGCAGGTTGTACTGGTCGACCTCGGCCAGGTTCTCCACCGTCAGCGGTGCATCCGGTCGGGGGAGCCACTTCATGGTGTCTTCCAACAGCCGGGTCATGCCGGGATCGATCAGCGCCATGAAGTCGTCCAGGTTGCCCCGGCGGACCTCGTTGCCGGCGAGCCAGAACGTCTCCTCCGAGCGCGGGCCGCGGGAGACCTCGAGGCCGTAGCGGGTGACCTCGGCCCAGACATGAGGCTGAGTCCAGTGAAGCCAGTTGCCGCCGATCTCCAGGTTCTGGCCCAAGCGGCGATCGGTCCACAAGCGGCCGCCAAGACGGTCGCGGGCTTCCAGGACAACCACGTTGTGGCCGCGGTTGCCGAGCTCACGGGCGGTGATGAGGCCGGCAACGCCGGCGCCGATGACGACTACGTCTGTCTGTTCAGTCATGGGTATCTCCGTTGAATTCTTGGTTGGCCGGCGGTCAGCGGGTGGCTTCGCTGAGGTGCTTGGCGCGGTGTTCCGTGGCGGGGTGGGAGTCCAGCGTGTACTTGTGGCCCGGGAAGAGCTTTTCGCGCAGCGTTACCGGTTCCTGGCCCTCGGCGCGTGCAGGGGCAACAATCCCCTGGGCGCGCAGCTCGGGCAGGGCCAGTTCGATGAACTCTTCCCAGCCGCCCGGCTTGGTCGTGTAGCTGAGGTTGATTCCGTCGACGTCGGCCTCGTCGCGCCAGCGGCGCAGTTCTGTGGCGACCGTTTCGGGGGAGCCGATGATGGTGGACCCGCTGCCGCCAACGGCAAGGAATTCCGCGATCTGGCGCGGGGTCCAGTCCCGGTCCGGGTCCGCTTTGGAGAACATGTCCACCATCGACTGCCCCGCCTTCGTTCCGACAGACCTCAAGGGAACGTCCAGGTCGTATTCCGACATGTCGATGCCGGTCCAGCCGCTGAACCGCGCGAGGCATCCTTCGACCGGCGCGTTCTCCACGGCCCTCCGGTACTTGGCCTGTGCCTCTTCGTCGGTGGGGGCGACCACCACGGTGAGCAGGATGACCACCTTGACGTCCCGTGGGTCGCGGCCGGCGTCCGCCACGGACTGGCGGACCTTGGCAACGGTGCGCTTGGCCCCCTCCACGGAGGTGCTCTGGATGAAGACGGCTTCGGCATGCTTGCCGCCGAATTCCATGCCCCTGGAGGACGAGCCCGCCTGGAACAGCACGGGCGTGCGCTGGGGGGAAGGCTCGCACAGGTGGAAGCCGGGCACGGTGAAGTGCTGGCCGGCATGGTTGATCGGGTGCACCTTGGTGGGGTCCACATAGGTTGCCGACTCGGCGTCCCGGACGACGGCGTCCTCTTCGAAGGAGCCTTCCCAGAGCTTGTAGACGACCTCCATGTACTCATCGGCCAGGTCATACCGCTCAGCGGGGCTCAGCTGCTGCTGCTTGCCGAGGTTGCGGGCGGCGGCTTCTGAATATGAGGTCACGATGTTCCAGCCGACCCGGCCGGCGGTGAGGTGGTCCAGCGTGCTGAAGCGGCGCGCCAGCATGTAGGGCGGCTCGTACGTCGCCGAGCACGTCACGCCGAAGGTCAGGTGCTTGGTTACGGCCGCCATGCCGCTGATCAGCAGGGTCGGGTCGTTGATCGGAAACTGGGCTGCGTCCCGCAGGGCTTCGTCGCCCTTGCCTTCGTACACATCGTGGTAACCGAGGTTGTCGGCGAAGAAGATCCCGTCAAAACCGGCATTCTCCAGCATTTGCGCAACACCAGTCCAGTAGTGCAGGTCGGTGTAGCGGGAGCCCTGGTCGCCCTCGGCGCGCCATGACCCGGATGTGAGGTGGGACGGGGCGAAGACGTCGAAGGCGAAAAGGCTCAGAGGTTCATTTTTCATGGCAGCGGTGCTTCCTTGGACTCGTGCCGGACAGAGCGACAACTTCGTTGGAACGTTCATTTTTTGAACACTGCGTTCAATTTAGATTGTAATCCAGCTCACTGTCAAGAGGTGCGCCGGCCGTGCCGAAATATGCGGACGGGTATTGACACCGCATGTGGCGCATGCCATATTTTTGATCACCACGTTCGATAGGTGAACGTTCTCCCCGGCCCCATCGGGTGCCGCATATTCCCCCGCCGTGCACTCAGGGCCGGCATTCATCAGTTCGCTAAGCACGAGAACAAGGAAGTCCATCGTGAATTCATCCGTTAAACCGGTCTCCGGACCATCGCTCCAGTCGCCTGTGGGACATGACCCGCGAAAGAGGCGGTTCCTGTACAGGCTCAGCGCGATCATCGCCGGCGGCATGTTCATCGACGGCTTCATCCTTGGGGGGATTGGTCTGGTCATGCCGGCTTTGACCGCTGATTTGGAGCTGTCCTTTGTGTGGCAGGGGCTGATTGGCGCCTCTGCCCTGATCGGCATTTTCTTTGGCGGACCGATCGGTGGCTACATGGCCGACAAGATCGGCCGCAAGCCGATGTTCATCGTGGACCTGGCCATCTTCCTGGTCGGCTCAGCAGCGCAGTTCTTCGTCGCAGAGGCGTGGCAGCTGTTTGTGATCCGGCTCGTGATGGGCATGGCCATCGGTGCGGACTACGCCATCGGATGGCCTCTGCTGGCCGAATTCTCCCCGGCCAAACTTCGGGGCAAGCTCCTGGCATTCCAGGAGGTCGCGTGGTACATCGGCTACCTCGGCTCCTACGCACTGGGGTACTGGATGGCCTCGGCACTTAGCGCTGACTGGCGCGTCATCCTGGGCATGAGCACGGTTCCTTCCCTTATCGTCTTCCTGCTCCGGCTCGGCACACCCGAGTCTCCGAGATGGCTGATGAGCAAGGGACGCATCGAGGAAGGCCTTGCCATTGCCAAGGAGTACATGGAGGAGTCCGATGTCCTGGAAATGACCAACGAAAAGCGCGGGAAAACCAGCTTCCGCAAGCTGTTTTCCCCCCAGTACCGCAACTCCACGATCTTCGTCTGCATGTTCTGGGTCTGCAACGTCACCCCGTACTTCGCCATCGCCACCTTCGCCCCGATCGTGCTCGAAAGCCTGGGCGTCGAAGACGGCCTGAGCGGCGCGCTGTTGCTCAACGGCGTTGTTGTGGCCGGCTCCCTGGCTGCCATGTTCCTTATCGAACGGGTCGGACGCCGCAAGCTGTCCATCCCGCCGATGTGGATCGCTGCCGTCTCGCTGGTGGTCATCGGCCTGTTTTCGCATGTCTCGCCGATCGTCATCCTCGTCTGCTTCATCACCTTCTCCTTCTTCAACGCCATCTCCACCGCACTGACCGGCGTGTACCCCGGCGAGGTCTTCCCCACAGAAATCCGCGGGGCTGGCGTCGGCTTCGGCACCGCAGTCTCCCGCATCGGTGCTGCCGCAGGAACGTTCCTCCTGCCAATGTCGGTCTCAGGCCTGGGGATCGGCTTCACCATGGTCATGGCTGCCGGAATTTGCGTTCTGGGCGCCGTCATCTCCCAGTACCTGGCACCTGAAACCATGGGCATGAGCCTGGGCGAAGCATCCGCGCCGAGCAAGGCGGCAGTGAAGTAGCGCCGCGGCTGCTCCCCGGTTTACGTGAACGGAAGGGTGCCCTGTCCGGGCTTACGCCGGCAGGGTGCCCTTCCGTGCGAATCGCATAACGGGTCCCAAACAACTTTGGCAACAAGGAGAACGAAGAAATGAAGATTTACGGTGAAAGTGAACGGGATAGCGGCCTGCCGACACCGCGTCTGATCCTCAACGACGGCAAGACCCATCCCGGTGCATGGATCAGCTTCCGCGATCCAGCCGTCGTGGACACTCTGGCGGCTGAGGGCTTCGACTGGATTTGCGTCGATGGCCAGCATGGCGGCCCGGAAACCCACGAAATGCAGGCGCTGATCGAAGCCGCGCACCTGTTTTCCGTACCGTCCATGGTCCGAGTTCCCAGCCACGACATGGGGACTGTTGGGCGTGTCCTCGACGCGGGAGCCGGAGGCATCATCTTCCCGACCGTGGAGGACGCGGCATCGGCAGCCTCACTCATCGCCGCCTGCCGCTTTCCCCCGCGCGGGAAGCGAAGCTATGGTCCGACCCGTCGCAGCCCCCGGTACCCTCACCCGGTCCCCGGCCACCCGGAGGAGGACACGTTGTGCATCCTGATGATTGAAACAGCCGACGGCGTGGCCAACCTGGACGAGATCCTCGCCACGGGACCGGATGGCATTTTTGTAGGACCCTATGACCTGTCCCTGAGCCTGGGAATGACACTGGAGGAGCTGACCGGCGAGGGACCGCACGGGATCCTGGCTGACATAGCACGCCGGTGCCTCGCGGCCGGAGTCGTCCCGGGTATCTACACGGGAGAGCTCGATCTGTCCGAAAAGATGGTCGCGCTCGGTTTCCGATTCATGCCCATCGCCTCGGACACCGGCCTGCTGGCGGTAGCCGCCCGCAATGCCGTTTCCGGATCCGAACGGCTGGGACTGCCGACAGCCGTGAGCTAGTGGTCATGTTCGTTAGTTCGTCGGGGGTTCAGGCTGCGGCCTCGTCGCGTCGGTCGATGCGTTGGAGGAGGTCGTGGAGCGCGATGCGTCCGAAGCGCCAGTTGAAGGGGTTCGCGGTCG
>NZ_JAGGPM010000029.1 GCF_018613835.1 Arthrobacter sp. ISL-5
ACACCCGGCACCACCACAACCATTTCGGTCGCGGATCGCTCCGGAGCAACTTTTCAAACTTACCCGCTCCGGCGAATCTTTGCAAATCATCGTTTCCGTGATTTTCGATTCAGCAGGAAGGTCCCCGCCCGTCATTGGCGCACTAATTAGCACGCCATTTTCAGGCTGTTCATCTGGGGGTCGGTCGCTATTTTTCCGCTTCAGCGGCGGCGACTCGAATAAATATACACACCCCGAATCGTCCGTGCAAATCGGCCGGCTAGCGAGCCCCAAGCGCGCCCCACGGACACCACACGCGCATCGCAAGCGCGCCCCACGGACACCACACGCGCATCGCAAGCGCGCCGCACAATGCTTCCGCTCCCGCCTGGGAGCGGCCTTGGGAGCAGCACTTCGGGTAGCACCCGGGAGCGACTAGACAGAACGGTCTGTCTCGCATACATTTCAAGGGGATCACTAGCCCTCGGGCGGCGATCCGTTATCGCTGAAGCAGAACGGCGGATCAATACGCCTGCTTTGGAGGTTCCTAATGACTGCCACCCACTTCGAGCTATTTGTAGCCGAGGCCCTCACCACGGAGCGCGAGACTGACACGCAGCTGACTCCGGATGAGCTCTACGGCCTGTACACAAGCTGGTGCCTCATCAACCAGACCCAGCCCCAGCATCCCGCAGCATTATGGGCATCGCTCAAGGAACAGGGAATCGATCCCGAGGACTGCGAGCTTGCCATGACGGGACCGGCCGCGGCGGACTACATCCTCGCCAGCGCCCCCAGCCTCATATAGCTGAATGATCAAGGAAGAGTCGATGCGAATCGGCTCTTCCGGTCTTTTAAGCCACGGCTCCTAAGCCACGTCTCTTAACCCACGCCCTTTAAGCCACGCCCTTTAGGCAACCGCATTTAACGCACTCCTGCTAGAACCTCACAACCGAAGACGCGCACCGGCCTCGAGCACCGCGCGGCAAGACCCAAAGGCACAAAATGGACGTACAGTCCGGTATTTCAGCAGGCACGGTCCTGGGCGGCAGGTACCACGTCCTGGAACAAATCGGGTCCGGAGCCATGGCAAACGTCTACCGGGCCATGGATGAATTCCTCGAGCGCGAAGTGGCCGTCAAGATTGTCACCAGACCCAGAGGCAGTAATGCGCCTCACGATGCCGAGGCGGAGCTAAAGGTCCTGGCGCGCCTGAACCACCACAGCCTTGTAACCCTCCTGGACGCCTGAGTCGACAAAACCGAACCAGGACGGCCGCGCATCTACCTCGTGATGGAACTCGTGGAGGGACCGGATCTCAAGCGCCGCCTCGCGGACGGGCCGCTCCCGCCGCGCCATGCAGCCCAGATCGGTCACGACCTCGCGGACGCCCTGGCGTACATCCGCGAAAGTGGGGTAATCCACCGGGACGTCAAGCCCGGAAACATCATGATCTTCGATTATCACCATGACGCCGCAAGGATGCGCGCGAAACTCACGGACTTCGGCATTGCCCTCATCGCCGACCAGCCGGAGGCCCCGGCCGCGGCTTCCTCGGAACTGCGGGATACCTTAGCCCGGAGCAGGCAAGGGCCGAGCGCGTCGGACCAGCCAGCGACGTGTACTCGCTCGGCCTGGTGCTGCTCGAGTGCCTCACCTGCCAGCAAGCCTTTCCGGGCGATCCGCTGCAGAGCGCCCTCGCACGGCTGATCGAGGATCCGAGCATCCCGTCCAGTCTGGCACCGGAATGGCAGATGCTCCTGGCCGCCATGACGGCACGGAATCCGGAGGACCGGCCCTCAAGCCGCGAGGTCACGCAGGCCCTGCAGGACCAGGCCGCCAGCAGGGCAAAACACAAAGTGGACGCCGCCCTCATCCCCAGTGACGAGGACGCCAGGATGGAGGCCGTTCGCCGCTACGCAATTCTGGACACCCCTGCCGACGGCGCCTTCGACAGGATCACGTCCCTGGCCGCCCGGCTCTTTTCGGTGCCCATTGCGATCGTGTCGATTGTGGACCACGACCGGATCTGGTTCAAGTCCCACCACGGTGTCCCCGTTGAGGAGATAGGCAGGGACGCCGGCCTGTGTGCGTCGGCGATTCTGCAGGACGACGTCTGGGTCATCGAGAACGCCCCGGAGGACCCGCGCACGCTGGCGAATCCGCTTGTCGCCGGAGAGTTCGGCCTCAAGTTCTACGCCGGGGCGCCCCTGAAGTCCCGGGACGGGTACAACCTGGGGACCCTGTGCATCCTCGACCATGAGCCCCGCGTCCTGGACGCCTCGGAGTCCGCAACGCTTCGGGACCTCGCCGCGGTGGTCATGAACGTTCTCGAACTGCGCCTCGACAGCCGGACGCCCCAGCTCCCCGGACCTTCCTGACAGATCTTCCTGACAGGACTTCCTGACGCGCCTTCACACGGCCTCCTGACCCGCCGCTATTGGCGGAAACCACGACGGCGGGAGGCCGGCAGCGTTTGCCCGCCTCCCGCCGTCGTGGTTCTGACGCGGAATGCAGCCCGGCCGACTCCCCCAATTCCGGCCCCGCGAAACCCAACGTTTCCGTAGCTTTCCGCCGCAAGGATGGGCCTGTCCGCAAACGCAATTGGGGGGGACATGAAATTTCGTATAACTGTTTCGGGCCGGAATCATCTTGGGGGCCGGCCGTGACCATCTTGGACATCCACGTCAACGACGGATTCGTTCCCACGGTGGACGGGTCACTGGTTTACCACCGGGGATTCGGCGAGCGCCGCACAGCGGTGACGGACCCTAAGCCGGCGCTGGCCATGAGCCCGCGGGTGTTCACCGCTGCTGGCCAGGTCGTCGCCAGCCGGTCCTATCCCCTGGCCGCACCCCTGCCGCCGCGCGGCCGCCCCGCACCGCTGCGGGACGACCCCGCGAATCCGCGGCAGTACCTGGCCAGACGCGCCTACTGGGCCAGCTACTTCCCGGACCGCACCCTGATCGCCGAAACCGGGAGCACCGTCCGCGTGAGGCTGCTCAACAACCTCGCCCAGCCGCACGAGCTCCGGTTCCACCGCGCGGGTCCGGGAGGTGCGGATGCCACCACCGGTGTGGTCGCTCCGGGGAAGACAAGCCTCCTCGAGTTCCCTGCACCGGCGCCGGGAACCTACCTGTTCACCGATCCCGGCAACCAGCCCGTGGAAAGAACCCTGGGCCTGTACGGCGCGCTGGTGGTCATCGACCCCGGCAACGCCTGGCGGCTCGCCCCCGGCGGAGCCGAGTTCGAACGCCAGTGGCTGTGGCTGTGCCACGACGTGGACTCGAACTGGGCCCGCATCGCCTCCCGGGGACAGACGGTCAACCCGATCACCACCCCGGCCGTGCCGCGGTACTTCACCCTCAACGGCCATGCCGGTTTTCAGTCCCTGGCGGTCAGCACCGATGAGCAGCTCAACGAACGGCGCAAACAGGACACGCTGCCTTCAGGCCATCCGAGGGAAACCGACGTGCGGAACTTCAGTGCCTCACCGGTCCCGGGCGCCGTGCGGACCGGCCAGCTGGTGAGGATGGTCAACGCCGGCATCGCGGATCACCAGCTGCACTACCACGGCAACCACGTGTGGACGGTGCGCGCCAACGGCACCGACTTTCCCCGCTCAAACGGAAGGGTCAGTCCCCAGGGGGACGTCATTCTCCAACAGTGGGAGGACACCGTTCAGCTGCAACCGCTGGAACGCAAAGAAGCGATACTTCCCGTCCGGCGCCCGCCTGAAGCGGTGGAACCCGTTTGGGAGGCACGGACGGAGGACTGGACGTATCCGATGCACTGCCATGCGGAGCCGTCGCAGACCGCCGCCGGCGGCATGTACCCCGGCGGCCTGGTGGCCGACTGGGTGCTGGCAGCAGCACCCGCCCCCGAATCTGGCCTGCCTCCCACGGCTGAGGACGATGCCCACCATACGTATCGGAGCCAGGTGGACTTCGCCTCCGACCAGCCCCACGAGGGCAGCCCGGAGACTGAGTTTCCCCTGCGGCCGGACGTCTCGGTCGAGTTCGATTTCTTCAACAGGGAACTCCGATTCCCTGACGGCTCCGAGCACGAAGTGTGGAGCTTCGAAGACGACAGGTCGGGCCGCGGTCTCCCCGGGCCGCTGGTGCGGCTGACGGAGGGCCAGCTGTTCCACGCCACGGTGAAGCCGAGCAAGAGGGTCCACACCATCCACTGGCACGGCATCGAACCGGATCCCCGCAACGACGGCGTGGGCCACACCTCCTTCGAGGTCTCGGGTGAATACACCTACCAGTGGCGACCGGAGGTTGCCGAACGCGGCAACCCCAACCGGGGCTCCGCCGGCACGTACTTCTACCATTGCCACGTCAACACTCCCCTTCACGTCCAGATGGGCATGTTCGGGGCCATCATCATCGATCCGCCGGCCAGCCCCGCAACCCCGCTAGGGACCCGCCGGCACTCCCTGGACGGTCCGCTGTACGACAGCGCCACCGAGACCCTCATTGCCCCGTACTCCGTCGACCCGCGGTGGCACGAAATGAACCACGCCGCAGGACTGTCCGGTGAGGACGCCGGCCTGAACCGCTTTGAGCCCAAACACTTCTTTCTCCTGGGCGGCGCGATCGCGAGCAGGCCAAGGGGTGACAGGGTGTGGGCCATCTCGGCCATGAAGGCGAACGTCGTGACCGGCACCAAGAGGCCCACCTTGGTGCGCCTGGTGAACGTGGACTACTTCCCCACGCTCACAAGGTTCATGGATACGGCAGGAAAGCCCGCGCGCATCGCCGAACTGATTGCGCACGACGGCAGGCCGTTCTGGAACACACCCAGCCCGACCGGCCCGGCCGTTCAGCCGTCGATGGCGGGCGAGCCGCTGCTGACCAGCGTCATCAAGTCCGGGGCGGCCGAGAAATTCGACCTCCTGCTGCGCCCGCCCTCGCCCGGAAAGTACACCATTGCGGTCGATTATCTGCACTGGATTACCGGGCAGACACTGGCCACCCGCACCGTCACCGTCACTGCCGCCTGACCGGCGCTCCTGCTGCACTGCCCGGTCACCAAAGACTCGGCGGCGGGAGGTCATCAACGATGCTGGCCTCCCGTCGTCGGGGTTAACCGTCCGGAAAGTGGGTACCCGCCGGAAGCTGTGGCAGCCCGCAACGCGGCGCGGGCACAGCCCCGGAAATGACTCCCCTGTACCGCTTACCTCACCCCGGACCGGCTGCTAGTGTGGCGAAATGGAAGCAGCAATGGTTCGGCCCAGGAACGGCAAGGTCATCGCGGGAGTCTGCGCAGCCCTCGCTGACCGCTTCGGTATCTCCAGGACGCTTGTCCGCATCGGCTTTGTGCTGTTCGGGCTGTTCGGCGTCGGAGAACTCGTCTACATCGCTTTGTGGATCATCATTCCCAAAGCCCCGCAGTAACGGTCCTTCTACGAGAAGTCCGGCTACCCGCCGACGTGGTGGATGGTGAACGCGGTGAGGAAGCCCACTGCCGCCACCAGGCCGGTGAGATTGTGGTGCTCCTCGAAGGCTTCAGGAATCATCGTGTCCGCGAGCATTGCGAGGATCCCGCCCGCAGCCACGGCCGTGATGAACGCGACCACGCCCGCGGGAGCAGTTTCCAAGGCCGTGTAGCCGACCAGCGAGGCCAGGCCGCAAAGCAGGGCGATCCCTCCCCACACGCCGAAGACGTACTTGGCGCTGCGGCCCGCTTTCTTCATGCCGGCCGTGCTGGAAAGGCCTTCCGGGACGTTGGAGATGAAAACCGCCGCAAGCATCGCCGGGCTGACGGTCCCGGCGGTGATCAGGCCAAGGCCAAGGACCACTGACTCGGGGATGCCGTCGAGCAGGGCCCCGACGGCGATGGCCGTGCCGCTGCCCGGCTCCTCCTTTTCCGAGGGCTGCTGGCCCTTGGACCGCTTCCGGTGCTTCGCCCCGGAGCGCGCCAGCCACGCGTTGGCGCTGACATAGACCACGGCACCCGCGAGGAATCCGGCAACCGTGGGCCAGAGGCCGCCGCCCTGAACGGCCTCGTCGACCAGTTCGAACGCCAGGGCGGAGATGAGCACGCCTGCGCCGAACGCCATCACCGACGAGACCAGCTTTGCCGGGATGGTCCATTTCCAGGACAGCCACGAGCCGAGCACCAGGGCTCCGCCCGCAAGTGTTCCCCACAGCATTGCCTGCGCCCACATCGGCATGCGCTCCCCTTCCGCGGCCGTGAGAGGCCTGCATTGCCGGCGGAGCGTTCACCCCGGCAGAACGCCAAGGTGCGGCTGCGCCCGGTCCCGAACCATGAGCATTCTTGCAGACCGGAGTGCGCGGCCCGCGGCGGCTGGCCGGTGGGCCGTCAGGCCCTTACGCGGGAATCCGGTTGTGCAGCGGCGCCTGGTTACTTGGCGGACCAGATCCTCCGCCAGCCGGCCGTGATCGAAGCCCAGACACCCCACGCGGCGGCCACCGCCAACGCCAGTTCCACCGCGCCGATTCCCATCTGGCCCGCAGCGAACGACTGGATCGCGAGACCGGTCAGGGCGGACAGAAAAAACGCGGCAAGAAGGCCCGCCGCCAACAGCGCGATGCCGGACTTCAGACCGCTCTGGACGCCGCGATGGTCTTCCGGCGGTGCAGGGGCCGGGCTCGGAGGGGTTTCCGGCCGGGGCGTCGGGGTCCCGGCCGGGGCCTCGGCCGGGGCCTCGGCCTGGGCCTCGTCCTGCGCAGTGTCCTGCGCCTCCGGCCAGGGCTCGGCCTGCTGCGGTGGTTCGGCCCGCCGCCGAGGCGTCCGGGTGGTGGCCTGCGCCTCATCCGGCTCTGACCCGGGATCGGCCCCTAAGTGCTCTGATTCGCCCCGTGCCGCCGGCGCTGCAGCAGTCCGTGCCTCTAGGGAAGGCTCCCGGCGGGAACTTACGACGGCGCCTGGCGCCTCGCCGTCGGGCGCCTCACCGCCGAGGGCATCACCGGTGGTCATTTCACCCTCCGCGTCAGGTGCCTCATCACGGACACGCCGCCCCGGGCGTCGCTGTCCGATCGAAGCGGCCGGCGCAGCCCAGATCTCGGCCAGGCTGGCCAACTGGCGCATTCCGGCGATGGTCAGGACCACGTTGGCGCAGGCCAGGGCGTTCGTGCCGGGCTCGGGATGGTGAACAGGCGGGAGTTTCAACGCCTCCAGAACGTCGTTCAGGTGATGCTTCGTGAGCTCCAGCTGTGTCCGGGCCAGCTCCTGCGCACAGTAGAAATCCTTGGCCGGCAGGTCCAACCGCAGGTGTTCGGTGGCTTTCCGCATGACCGAGGCATCGTACGGGGCGTCGTACGCGACCAGATGGTCCTCACAGGCAAACTGCAGGATGCCCTCGATGGACATCTCCCAGTCCGCCGCGTGCACAACGTCGCGTTCACTGATGCCGTGGACTTCGACGTTGATGGGATCGAAGTGGTCAATGCCCGGCGGGGGCTTGATGAGCCAGGACGCTTTGTCCACGATTCTTCCGTCCCGGACCTTCACCAGGCCGACGGCGCACACCGACCCGCGGTTGCTGTTCGCGGTTTCAAAGTCGATGGCGGTAAAGCTGATCCCTGCCATGGAAGCCCCCCGGGCGCGCTAAGTGGGCGGGAGGCACCGCTGCTTGGCCTGTCCGCTGAGGGGGACATTCTTGCAGACTAAATGCCAGATTACGGTCCTGCAGGGATTGTGAACTGCGGCGGGACCGCGCGGCACCGTGAAAGCGCGCGACGGCGGGTGGCCGGCAATGATTGCCGGCCACCCGCCGTCTCGATCAGCCGGTTGAGCCTGGGGCCACGACAAGCTCGATCAGCGGGGGCACCGCTGGTCGAACCAAAACGCCGTTGACACCCCCGGTGGCCGGGAGTACCACGGGACTTAGACGGTCCGATCCCGGGCCGTCTCTGGTCTGTTCTGAAAGCCTTTAGGAGCATCACATGCCTGTCGCCGTCATCCTGGATTTCCCCGGCGGAACAATCGAGCAATACGACCAAGTCGTCGAAAAGATGGGCTTCGCCGCCGGCGGACCCGGCGCCCCGGGCGGGATCTTTCACTGGGTCACCGCCACCGACACCGGCATCCGCGTCACTGACGTCTGGCGGAGCCGGGAAGACTTCGATGCGTTTACTCAAGCGAAAACGAACCCCATCGTCGCCGAGGTCGGCATCCCAGGCCCCCCGGAGATCACCTTCCACGATGTGCACAATTACCTGACTGCAGGCCCCGAGGCTTAAGCCACACAGCAAGGCAGCGCCACATCAGCGACGCCAGTTCCAAGATCAGCGCTCCGGGTGCAGTTCCTTCCTCCAGAGCACCGTGCCGTTGGCGTTGCGGAGGCTGACGGTGAAGACGTCGTCCTCGCCGAGGTCCACGTGGCCGAAGTACTGGCTTTCGCCGTTGCGCGGGGACTGGTTGGCGTAGGCGCCGGCCTTGAAGAACGCCACCTCCGGGCCGAAGGTGGCGTCCATCTGGCCGGGGCCGAACGTCCCGGCGTTGATGGGACCGGCCACGAATTCCCAGAACGGGTCGAAGTCCTGGAAGGCGGCCCGCTCGGGCGAGTAGTGGTGGGCGGCGCAGTAGTGGACGTCGGCCGTGAGCCACACGACGTTTTTAACCCGGTTGCGCTTGAACGCGGACAGCACCCCGGCGATCTCGAGTTCCTTGCCCAAGGGGGCGTCGGCGTCGCGGTTTGAGAGGGACTCCTGGTTGACGGGGCCGTCCGGCACGATGATGCCGAGCGGGAGGTCGGCGGAAATCACCTTCCAGGTGGCCTTGGATTTGCTGACTTCGCGGATCAGCCACCGGGCCTGTTCCTCGCCGAGGATGTGGGTCAGGCTCGTTTCCTTGCCGTCCGTGTTCGGGTCCTTGAAGGTGCGCATGTCCAGGCAGAAGATGTCCAGCTGCGGGCCGCGGGAAATCTTGCGGTAGATGCGGGCGGGCTCGAAGCCGGTGCTGCCGTCGCTCAGCTGGGCGATCGGCTGGTATTCCTGCCAGGCCTGGCGGCCGCGGGCGGCGAGCACGTCCACCCGGTGCTCGGTGTAGCGGGAGTCGGTGAGGATCTCGCCGGGGTACCAGTTGTTGGTGGTTTCGTGGTCGTCCCACTGGGCGATCACCGGCACCTCGGCGTACATGGCGCGGACGTTGCGGTCCATGAGATTGTAGCGGTGCCGGCCGCGGTACTCGTTGAGCGTCTCGGCCACCTTGGACACCTCCTCGGTCACGAGGTTGCGCCAGACCTGCCCGTCCGGCTCGGTGACCTGCGCGGCGATGGGGCCGTCGGCGTAGATGGTGTCGCCGGAGTGGATGAAGAAGTCCGGCTTGGTGGCAAGCATGGCCGCGTAGCCGCGCATGCCGCCGATCTCCTCGTTGATGCCCCAGCCCTGGCCGGCGGTATCGCCGCTCCACACGAAGCTCTGCCGGCGCGGCGTGCGGCCGTTGCTGAGCGTGCCGGTTCCGGGGGCCGTGCTGAAGGAGCCGCGCCCGGTTTCGCCTGCCTGGCCCTCGGGGTCCTCGAAGTGCATGGTCAGCGCGAACCGCGTACCGGCCGGCAGGTCGCGGGCGTTGATCTTGGACGTGAAGTCGGTGGCCTCGCTGGCGGCGGTCCCCCGCAGCACCCGCCGGAAGGCGCGGCTGCCGCTGAGCGGGGACCCGCCGTCGTCGACCGCCAGCAGGCTGGCCACCAGCCGGCCGGGACCCGACGCGCGGGACCACAGGACGCCGGAATCGGCGGTGACATCGCCGGTGGCGATGCCGGACGGAAGGGTCAGTCGGTTGCGGACCAGCGCGACGCCGGAGGGCCGGGCGGCGTGGGCGGGCGCGACTAGCGAAGGGGCGACGGCGGCAGCACCGGCAGCGGCGATGGCACCTTTGAGGATGTTTCGGCGGGTGAAAGGAGTCATGCTGCCATCCTTGACCGGCGGCGTGAACCGGCGGCGACGGCGGTGTGAACGCTCGCGTTACGTCGGGTTTCCCGCTGACGGGTCGACGCCGAACAGCGGCAGCACCACTTGGTCCACAACCTCCACCAGGAAGTCATCGTCGATCGGCCCGGAACCGAAGATGAACCGTTGCCGCAATAGGGCAGGACCGGCCTCGATCCTGAAGTCGGTCACGAGGTCCGGATCGCATTCGCCCCGTTTGACCGCGTTGGCGAGGATTTCCCGCATCATCCTGCTGGCGTTTCCGCGCGCGAATTCCCGGACCTCGGCGGCAACGTCGGGGTTCTGCAAGGCCTCACCCAGCACTCCGCGCATGGCCTGTCCCACTATCCCTTCCAGCAGCCGACCCCCTTGCCGCATGACCGTCAGGGTATCCAGGCGCAGGCTGCCGGTATTCGGGACGGTGTCGGGGCCGGGCATCGCCTCGTAGGCCGCGTCCAGCACCAGGGCGGCGCGGCCGGGCCAGCGACGGTAGAGCGAGGCTTTGCTGGCGCGCGCACGTTCGGCGACGCGGTCCATGGTCAGGGCGGAGTAGCCGGATTCGGCGATCTCGGCCAGGACGGCATCGAAGATCGCCCGGTTCAGCACCGCACCGCGGCGGCGCGGCAGCGTTCGGTGGTCCGGGCCCGGCACAACGGTCACGCCGGTTGCTCCGGATCTGCCGCAGTGACCCGGCCGCGGGTGCCGTCCACAAGAACCAGCTGGCCGTCCTGCAAGGCGCTGGTGCCCGACCCGGTGCCCATGACAGCGGGGATCCCGTATTCCCGGGCGACGATGGCGGCATGGGAAGCAATGCCGCCGGCGTCCACCACAACGGCGGCCGCGCGCTGGAACAGTGGCGTCCAGGACGGATTGGTATAGGGGCAGACAAGGATCTCGCCGCTGCGGAGCAGCCCGAATTCGTCCGGCCCCCGGATGATCCGTACCGTGCCGGTGGCCTGGCCGCGGCTGGCCGGCATGCCGGAAACCAGGGCGCCCGGCCTCCGGTGTCCGTGTGCGAACAACGAGGCCGTATCCAGCAACGGAATACCCTCCAGTTCCCGGCGTTTCGCGGCCCTGGCCAGCACCAGACGGCGGTAGCGTTCCTGCTCCGCGGCCGGCAGCGCGCCGCCGTCGTCCATTCCCGCCAGTTCTTCAAAGCGCAGGTGATTTACGTCGGCCGGATCCGCCAGCACTCCGGCCTCGCACAGCCTTCGGCCCAGATCCGACAGCGCGCGGCGCAGCGGCGGCAGCACCATGGTGGCGTAGAAGTGGCTGTCCTCGCGGAAGGCCGTCCCGGCCTTGGCGGCGGCGACGGCGGACAGCAGGTGCCGGCGCACGGCTGTGATTCGCAGGGCGGGATGCCGCTTCAGTTCCGCAAGTGCCTGGCCGGTTTGGTCTGCGGCCGGTCGCCGCTCGCCCATCATCGACGTGATCAGCCCGAGAACCACTTCGGGGGCATCGGACCAGGTTGGTGAACTGCTCATCACCACGCTGACGGTTTCGCGGTGCCCGTATTCGGCCAGGAATGCGTGGAAACGTGCGTGGAACTCCGTGAATTCCGGGTCGTGCTCCACACGGGAGAGCAGTTCGCCCGGTGCCAGCTCCGTGAAGGCCCGGGCCAGCCCGCCATGGGACCGGACCCGATCCGCCAGGTCCTCCAGCGCCCGGTTCGCCTGGCTGGTGCGGGTTTCCGCACCTGCGATGAGTGCCGGGCCAAGGTGCCGCTTGCCGAGCAGCAGGAGCATCAGCCGCAGCTTCAGCTGCGGAACAAAGGCTCCCGGCAGGTATGAGATCCGCAGCTCGGTGATCCCGCGCATCGTGGCGAAGGCATCCTCCGCGAAACCGACCACCCCTCGCCAGGACATGGACCGCGGATCCTGCCCTGCCAGCCGCCGGACGTTCTCCAGGAACGTGGCGAACCTGCTGTCGTCGGTCCACCGGGCCGGATTGAACCGGCGGGCACGGCGCGCCACGGAAAGCGGGACGCCGAGGGTGCGCAGCGTGGGGCGCGGGACCGGCGGAACCAGCCGGATCACCACTCCATCTTCCTCCGGCAGGAGCTCCTTCACCGGCGGGAAGATGACCCCGACGCTGCCGGCCATGCCGTGGAGCATGGCCAGGATTCCACGCTGCATCCAGCCCGACACATCCAGCGGATAGGGACGGTCCTGGAACATCTCCAGGAAGAACGGACCCATGAACCTCTGGAACGCGTTGAGGCGCATTGGCTGCGGCGGCAGTGCCGTCATCGGCCGCGCCTGAAGCACGGACAGGCACCCGCCGGTGATGGCCCATTCCATGTCCTGCGGCCGCCCGAAATGCTCCTGGGCCCGCACTGCCAGGCGCGCCAGTTCCGCCAACTGCTCTTCGCCGAGGGCAGCCCCCGGGCTGCCCGTGCCGGCACCCTCCTCCGTGCCCCCGCCCGCCAGGGCGCGGATGACAACCTCGTGCGCGCCCGGAGTGAACGTTCGCGTCCGGCCGGTGCTGTCCAGCACGTAGTGCTCCGGCGTGACGCGTCCGGAAACCACAGCCTCGCCCAGGCCGGGGCTGGCGTCGACCACAATTTCGCCGCGTTCGCCCGTCACCGGGTTCGCGCTGAACAAGACCCCGGCGGTGTCCGCCGGCACCATGTCCTGAACGACGACGGCGATGGAAACCTCCCGCGGGTCGATCCGCTGGCGCTGCCGGTAGGCGATGGCGCGGTCCGTCCACAGCGAGGCCCAACAATCCACCACGGCCCGGATGACCGCCTGCTCGCCGACGATATTCAGGAACGTGTCCTGTTGCCCGGCAAACGCGGCACCTGGCAGGTCTTCGGAGGTGGCACTGGAACGCACGGCCACCGGTCCGCTTCCCAAGGCTGCGTAGGCCGCAGCGATGTCCGCGGAGACGCGCGCCGGTATTTGCGCGTCCGTAAACAGGGCCCGGATCCGTGCCCCGGCGTTTTCGGCGTCCAGCAATCTCTCCAGCTCGGCGCCCAGACTGGTTTCCACCAGCAGGGTGGCGTAGGCCGCGGTGGTGACGACGAAGCCCGCAGGAACCGGGAAACCGTGGCGCACGAGTTCGCCGAGATTCGCGCCCTTCCCGCCCGCCGACGCAAGGTCCGCGGCGCCGAAGTCGGCGAGCGTACCCGTAAATTTCTCAGTCATCCGAGGCTCCTGGGGGACGGGGGGTGGGGTTGGAGCGGCCCTGGCCGGCGTCGGAATGCGCCGTGGTGCGCAGTTCCCGTTCCGGCAGGGAAAGAGTCAGCACGAAGGCAATCCCGAGCACGATCGCCGCGTAGCCGAAGGCAGGCGGCAGCGCCTGACCGAAGGCCGCGGCCACGGCGGAGCGGTCCGCCTCCGGCAGCTCAGCCAGCATTTTCGGGGTGAGCGAATTGATCCTGTCGCCGAGTTGGTCTGCCAGTCCTGCGGGGACCGCAGCGGCGAAACGCACGGTGATGAGCGATCCCAGCACGGCCACGCCCACGGAGCTGCCCACCTGCCGCAGGAACGTCACGGTGGAGGTGGCGGCACCGAGATCGGGCAGTTCCACGGAGTTCTGCACCACAAGCACCATGACCTGCATGACCAGGCCGATCCCCAGTCCAAGCAGCAGCATGGCCACCAGGACCAGCAAGACGCTGCTCGTCGAATCCAAGGTGCTGAACAGCCACATCCCGGGCGCCGCCAGCAGCGTCCCGGCGATCGGGTACTGCTTGTAGCGCCCGGTGCGCGTAATCAGCAGCCCGGAGGCCGCCATTGTCAGCAGAATGCTGGCTACCAAACCAACCAGCACAGCTCCGGACGCTGTGGCGCTCAGGCCCATCCCGACCTGCAGGAAGGCTGGCAGGTAGCTGACGGCCGCGAACATGGCGAAACCGAGGAGGAAGCTGATCGCCGTCGGAATGGTGAAGGCCGGGTCGCGGAACAGGGCCAGGGGGATGATCGGATCGGCGGCCACGCGCGCCGTCAGGAGCCAGCCGGCCAGCGACGCCGCGGCCGCCACTGCGAGGACCGGAACCAGCCAGGGGGGACCGGCATAATTGCCCACGCTGCACAGCAGGATGATCGCCACGATGGCCAGGCTCAGCAGTGCCGCCCCGCCGTAGTCGATGCGGCGGCCCCGCGGTGGCGCCGGCAGGTGCAGGGCCAGCGAAACGACGGCGAGGGCCGCGAGTCCCACCGGCACGTAGCCGTAGAAGATCCAACGCCAGGACAGCCTGTCCACCACCGCCCCGCCGGCCAGGGGGCCTACGACAGCCGCCACGATGTAGGCCACTCCGATGATGCCGAGGAACCTCCCGCGCTCCCGCGGGCTGACGAGCTCCCCGATGATCGCCTGGGCCCCGATCATCAGACCGCCGCCGCCAATCCCCTGCACGGCCCGGGAGGCGATGAGTTCGGGCACCGACTGCGCCAGTCCGCACAGGACGGCGCCGACGACGAACAGAACCAGCGAAGCCTGCAGGACACGCTTGCGGCCGAAGGCGTCCCCCAGTTTTCCGGTGAGGGGCATGGCCGCCGTAGCTGCAACCAGATACCCGGTAATGATGGCGGGCATCTGGTCCAAACCGCCCAGGTCACCGGCAACGGTCGGCAGGGCGGCAGCCATCACCGTTTGGTCCAGAGCCCCCAGAAACATCACCAGCAGGATTCCCGGAAGCGCCGCACGGATGGCCGCCGGCACTGCGGGCTGTCTGCGTTGCTTGCTGCCCATTGAAGGGTCCCGGAGATAGAGAACTGTTAGTTCTCTACAAGCTACGCCGCCCTCTCAGGGTGCGCAAGGTTCTGTGGATGAGGGTCCCGCCAAACACCCAGGGCCCGGCGGGGAGGCCGGGCCCTGGGTGTTTTGCCAGCCGGCGTCGCCGGCTGCCGGAAGGTCAGTTCGACATCGATGTGGAGGAGCTGGTGCGCCACCCCGTGTACGCGGACCAGATTCCGTTGCTGCCTTCCTGCCACCTCGTCTTCTGGTAGACCTCCTCGTTTCCGATTTCGCCGTTGACCAGTGTCCGGACGTTGGAGATCGTCACCAGTCCGCTCGCGTAGTTCAGGTGGCGGCTGAAGTACGAGGTGCCGAGGTGGTCGTCACCGTTGGGCCAGTCGTCTTCCTCCCATCGCTCCTGGGTGATGTTGATGTAGCGGTCGCTGTAGCAGCGGACCTGGATCCGGTAGTCCACCAGCTTGACGCCCGACGAATTGAACCCGGCGAAGACCGGCTTCAGCGGGGTGACCGAGCAGGCGTAGTTTGTGACGGCTGCCTGGGCGGGGGCGGCCAAGGCAAAAGGCACGGACACCATTCCCAGTCCGATCACCGACAGCAGGGCGAGCTTGCGGCGGACGGGGTGGGACTTTTTGTTTACTGATGATTTGAACAAGGGAGTGCTCCTGAGGGACGATCCGTTTGGATGGGTGCGGTTTGGGTTGCGCTGCCCCGGCGGGGTCCGAGGCCGTTCCGGACTGCTTACTGCTTTCCTTGAATCCGGTAACTCAATAGTGAAACCGGGCACCCCTCCCCCGCTTCCGTGCTAGCACTGCAAGTCTCCGACGACCCTTAGGTGTGCCAGCGTCCCCCACCACGTCTCGATCCACAGTTCGATCCGCAGCACGACATGATTTATGAGAAATTACTAATACAAAAAACTCTTCCCATTGGCTCGGAGCAGGGGCTAATATCCTGAATTGAGGCACTTATCAAGGAAGATAATGCCGAGAGCTGACCCTTACTTTTGAGTAAGGGAATATGAGTGGAATTTTAGTGTGACGCACTATTATTTCGTGGCAACTCATTCGCAGAGTTCTCCCTCGAGAACCTGCCTGAATTTTTATCCCTGAGCACCCACGCCCATATTTTATGCGCAGGTCTCCGGCGACATTTTCGTCGTGCGCTTTCCCCACCACATCTTGGATGGAGTCTGTCATGAAAAAAATGTCAATTCTGGCTGCCCTTTTGCTCGGGCTGGTCACAGGTATCGGCCCGGTAGCCGCTGCACCGCCCGATCCCATCGGCTCGTTCACGTTCGTCAACCGAGACTGTGGCTACAGGATCGAGATAACAGTCACCGGCAAATCGGGAGTAAATGAACTTCCCGGCGGGGCCACCATCATCACCGCACCTGGACAGGAAGCGACCCTGACGAACATAAAGACCGGCGAAAGCGTCACCTATGTTATAACGGGTGCCACGCACATCGACACGTCTTCTCCGGGTCTGCAAGTAATCACATCCACGGGCAGAAATGTCCTCATTGTCCCTGAAGGCGACAGAGAAGGTCTTTACCTTACTCTCGGCACGGTGACCTTTGTGCTGGATGATAAAGGCCGCCAAGTTAGCGCCTTTGAGGGTCCGGGGCAAGTGACGGACATCTGCGCCCTTCTCGCCTAGCAGCGCAGACCGCATTCCTACCGAAGCACGACGGCGGGTGGCCGGCATTTCTGCCGGCCACCCGCCGTCGTGCGTTTTTGTTATGGTGCGGGTCAGCGCTATGGCACATGATCCACGAACGGCACCTGGGCGACGTACTGCTGATAAAGCTTCAGCGCCTCGTCGATGGCGATGTGGCCAAAACTCAACGTCACCTGCAGCCCTTCCAGTTGCGCGTTTGCGGTCTCGGCCGCGCTCACCTTCTCGGCGAGTGCGTGTGAATTGGCAAAGTTCGTGGCCAAGGCCGCGGCGACGGAACAAATGACGGCGGCAAGGCACAGGAAGCGCCACACCACGGAGTCGTCATCGAGCGAGAAGATGCCGCGGACCGCTTCGGTGAATCCCGTGCCGCCGACAGCCGGGCCGGCGGTGAGCATGGCGGCCAGCGCGCTGCCCACGATGCTGATGTTGGAGAGCTTGTTCCGGCGCGGCCGTTCCCGTCCAATGTACGAGCGGAGTGCCTGCTGCTTCTGGTCGATGCGGTCGGACAGCCGTTGCCGCGTATCCGCTGAGTCGTCCATGGTCCGCTACCTGCCTCCCGCTCCGATGATGCCTGCAGGGTCAGGATCCCACCGCCCGGAATGCCGGTCCAGACTCGACTGCTGCTCGCGGCGACTCCGCGGACGGTAGGCGGCGGACTGGCGGCGGCGGACCGACACGAAAACGGGACCGGTTTGTCTCTCTGTCCGGGGCACGCGGGCTTGTGTAGTTTTAGGTTCTAGTGGCGGGACTGCAAATGGCGCAGCCCCCGCCCAGCCTGACGCGAGCACCGGACGAGAGGCGACGAACATGGCAAAGACATCGGGTGTGGCACCACTGCTGGCCGAAGCACTGGCCATAGTCCTGGGCACGGAGGAGATCCCCATCAGGCTGCGGGCCTGGGACGGCTCGGAAGCGGGCCCGGCGGCTGCGCCGGTCATCGAGTTCCGGTCGCGGCGGGCGTTGCGCCGGATCCTGTGGTCGCCGGGGCAGCTGGGCCTGAGCCGGGCCTACGTGGCCGGGGAAATCGACCCGCACGGAGACATCTTCGCGGCTTTCACGGCCCTGAGCTCGGCCGGCAAGTTCGCCGAGCCCGGGCCCTTCCGGAAGCCAACGGCGCGTGAGCTGGGGACCCTGCTCGCCACCGCCGTCCGGCTGGGCGCGGTGGGGCCGAACCCCGCGCCGCCACCCGAGGAAGCGAAGGTGGAAAGGCACGGCCGGCGGCACTCCAAGAAGCGGGACGCCGCGGCCATCTCGCACCATTACGACGTCGGCAACGACTTCTACCGCCTGGTCCTCGGGCCCTCGATGGTGTACTCGTGCGCGGTCTTCGACAGCGAAGACACGTCTCTGGAGGCCGCCCAGGAAGCGAAGCTCGATCTGGTCTGCCGGAAGCTCGGGCTGAAGCCAGGCATGCGCGTGCTGGATGTGGGCTGCGGCTGGGGCAGCTTTGCGCTGCATGCCGCGGAGCGGTACGGGGCGAACGTCGTCGGCGTGACGCTGTCCACCGAGCAGGCGGAGCGGGCCCGCAAGCGGGTGGCCGAGGCCGGGCTGACCGAGCGGGTGGAGATCCGGGTCCAGGATTACCGCGACATCGACGACGGCACGTTCGACGCGATCAGCTCCATCGGCATGTCGGAGCATGTGGGCCGTGAACAGCTCGGACGCTACGTCTCCAAGCTCCACAGCCTGCTGCGCCCGGGCGGCCGGCTGCTCAACCACGCCATTTCCTGGAACGCCGGGCCCACAGTGGACGATCCCGACTCGTTCATCCCGCGCTACGTCTTCCCCGACGGCGAGATGCTCAGCCTCTCCGACATGATGGTGGCGCTGGAGGGCGGACGCTTCGAGGTGCTCGACGTCGAGGCCCTGCGCCGGCACTACGCCCTGACGCTGCGGGCCTGGGTGCGGAACCTGGAGGAGAACTGGGACGAGGCCGTGCGGCTCGCCGGTGCAGGCCGGGTCCGGATCTGGCGCCTGTACATGGCTTCGAGCGCGCTGGGGTTCGAGAGCGGCCTGACGGGCGTGAACCAGGTGCTGGTGCAAAAGCACGGCGGCGAGGAACCGCCGCTGCGGCTGAGGGAATGGACCGCTGCTGGTTGAGCCGCTGGTTGAGCTTGTCGAGATCGCTGGTTGAGCCTGTCGAAACCAGCTGTGTCGAAACCAAGCGCGCCGACCCTTGATCTCGACGGAGCGGGGCCGGACTGGTCCAGCTTCGTGGTGCGTGACGGAAACCTGATCACCGGCCAGAACCCGCAGTCCAGCGTGGACGTGGCCAAGGAGGTCATCAAGGGCCTCGCTGGTTAGGTCACAGCGCACTGCCAGATGCACCCGTGAGTTGTAAACTCCAACCATCTGCCCGTGGCGACAGCTGTGATGGGAGGCCTCCAATGAACGCTCCAACCATACGTCCGCTAAGGCGCGTACTCGGCCGCGGAGAGCCCGTCTGGTGGGCCATGTTTATAGGAGGCCTCCTTTGGATCGTCCACGGCTACTACCGGAACCTGACACCGCATGGTCCCGACGTCCTGTGGCAGGAAGATCGTCAGTATTCACCGGTGCTCAGTGCCGAACTGTTCGTGCTGTACAACCTCCCCGGCGTCCTGGCGCTGCTCCTGACTGCTTGGGCAGCGCTGTCTTACCTCGCGTTCGTCCCTGCTGCCCATTCACGGCTGAGGCGGACCGCCCGAGTACTTGTGGCGCTTAGCCTCGTCCTTGCCATCATCGCCGCAGCAGGGCAATTGATTCAGTTCGACCCTTTGACAACCGGAGGGCTCAGCCTTGGCGCCCCAGTCGTGGGCCTGGCCCTTTTCCTGTCAGGAGTGGCAGCCACCGGGGATGGCCACGACAGGAATGGAAATCCGAAGCTGCTGGGACTGGGTCTGATGCTGCTAGGCGCAGTCGGGATGTTCGTCCTGCCCCTGCGGCCGCTGATGTACGCGCTGGAACTACTGCCTCTTGCCTTCGGCGCCGCCATATTTGCCCTGTTCGGCACGGGATGGATCATTCTCGGCTTCAGCCTCCGGAACGCCGCAGCCAGGGACACTGGAACCGCCTGCGCATGATCACCGGAGCTTTCTGCCCTGAGAGCTGCACCATCAGTCTGCTCCCGCCGGACGTCTGCTTGCCGCCCGTTCCCAGTGCTCCCGCAACAAACCCGCGAGCCGTTCCGGTTCGATCCGGTGCGGCGGATCGAAATGGTGGCGCTCTTCGAAAACTTCCAGGCGGAAGTCCGGGAACACCGCGGACAACCGGCTGGCAATCTCACCGTAGTCGTCCGGATTACTCCGGGCGCCGAGGGCGAAGAACACCGGCCGGTCGAAGCTGGCCAGCATGCCGCGGTCCAGTTCATAGCTCTTGAAGGTCCGTACAAACGCCATGATGCCCGCCGGTCGTTTGGCCATCCACGGCGGAGGGACGCTCGCCTGCGGCGGCAGAAGGACGACGTCGGGCCTGACCGCCAGCCGCATGAACGCCTTCATGAACTCTTCTGGCGGCAGGGCCTCCAGCGCGTCATGGTCCTTCCATACCTTGGCGTGGGCAGGGCTCCAGTCCCAGCGGCCGGCCCACGCCGGTTCCAGCAACGCCAGGCTCTGCAATCGCTCAGGGTGCTTGGCGGCGAAAGCCAGCGCCACCGCACCGCCGCCGGAATAGCCGACCAGATGGAACGTCGCCCAGCCCCGGGCGTCGGCTTCGCGCACGACCCCCTCAACCTCTGTGTCCAGGCTCCAGTCTGCAGGGGGCTTGTCGTACACGTAGAGTTCAAGGTCTTTCGCGTTGGCCTCAACGTCCGGCCCCAAGGCCTCAATCAGGGCTGCATAGGCTAGCTCGGCGGGAAGCACGGCGCCAGGGAGAAGCATCGCCCGAATCGGTTCCATGGACGCAACCATACGCCTGGAGCCACTGATCCCCAGAGCTCTTACAACCGTCAATGAACGACGGCGTGCGCCGGTTGAGCCTGTCGAAACCCGACCGCAGGGGACCCTTGATCTCGACAAGCTCGATCAGCGGCTCAGTCACCCATGCCCGGGTGGACCTTTACGAAGTCGATCTTGTTGCCCGGGCTGGTTTTCCTCTTCGCCGGGGAACGTGAGAAGCCCTTAGCGTCCAGGTGGTTCTGGGCGCGGTATTCGGCCAGGGCGTCGTCGTAGGCCTTGTTGAGCCGGCCGCCCGAGACCTGTTCCGTCGTGCCATCGGCAAAGGTGATGGAGATCAGGACGCTTTCCGGGAAGTGCCGGTTCATCCGGATGAAGCCTTCTGCGTCCTGCTGGAGAGTAATCAATGTGTTCCGCCTTATTTGTCGTGGCTTCTAGTCTCCCGCACTTTCAGGCTGCGGAGTGCGGCGCCGCCATGACACGAGACCGTGACAACGAAATGTACCCGCGGCAACGGCACCGTGAACTCCGCTCCTGCTAGCCTCCTCCTATGACAACCGGACCGATGGTCGGGTCAACCGATCCTCCCGGGACGGCCCCGGAGATAGCGATCTCGGACACTCCGGCAGATCCGGCCAATAGCACTCAACCAACCCCCACGGATCCCCCGGGCCCGGCCCGCACGTGGAGCCTGCTGCGCGAGTGGTCCAGGGCGTTCGTCTTCATGCTGCTGGCGCTGATACTCGGGGCGGCTGTCACGATCGTGGGGGTCCGGGCCGTGGTGCACCAGCTGGAGACGACGGCCAGCCAGGTCCGGCTCGAGTCCCGCACGGCAGCAACATTGGCCGCCGCGGTTGACGACCACGAGCAACTGGGGCACCAGCTCCTGTCCGGGGCGCCGGTCAACCGCGAGGCGTTCGTGCTGCAGCAGCGGGACATCTCGGACCTGTTCGGGCACGCCGCCGAGGTCCTGCCGGAGGAGAACGGGATGCAGGCCGCGCTCCGCCAGGCCCGCCAGGACTGGCAGTCGGCCCTGGCGGCGCGCGGCCTGTGGGGAGACCAGGTGCTGGAGCTCAACGGGAACCACGTGGCCGAGACTCCCGCCTTCGCCACGGCCAGCAAGGGCGTGCGGGACAAGCTCATAGGCATCCAGAGTTCCTCGCTCGAGGCGCTGGACAGGGGGCTCGTTGACACCGGCGACCTTGAACAGCTGCTGATCGTAGCGCGAACCGGACTCCTTGCCGTGGCCATCGGCGCCACCCTGTACTTCCGCCGCCGCATGGTCAAGGACCTGATGCGGCCCGTGAACAGCCTGCGCCGCGGCGTCCATAAGCTGCAGGCCGGGGACTACAGCCATCGCATCGACATCGCCCGGCGCGACGAGCTGGGCGAGCTGGCAACCGCGTTCAACGGGATGGCCGCAGCCCTGCAGGACAGCCACGCCACGCTGACCCACCGCGCCACCCACGACGCCCTCACCGGCCTCGCCAACCGGGCTGCCCTGACCGAGCGGCTGGCCGGTTCGTTCGCCTCCGGCAGCGATCTCAGGGCGCAACACGAGGGCCTGCTCTTCATCGACATTGACGACTTCAAGGACGTCAACGACTCCTTCGGCCACGAGGGCGGCGACGAGCTGCTCGTCCAGCTGGCTGCCCGGCTCCGGGCCAGCGTCCGCAGCCACGACATGGTGGCCCGGCTGGGCGGCGACGAGTTCGCCGTCGTCGTTCTGGATAACGACGACGGCACTCCGGCGACGGGGCCCGTCGCCGAGCGGATTTACGAGACGCTGATCGAGCCGTTCCTGATCGGCGATCATCCGCTGTCCGCGTCCGTGAGCATCGGCGTGGCCCAACGGAGCGCCGAAACGGCGGACGCCACGGAGCTGCTGCGGCAGGCGGATACCGCCATGTACGCGGTGAAGCACGGCGGAAAGGCGCGCTACGAGGTGTACAGCCGCGAGGGGAACCAGCCGAGACGGCAGGTGCGTCCGTCGCTGTCGAAGCAGGCCACCGACAACTCCTCCTGAAGCGGGCGCCGCGGGCGCACACTCCTCCCATGGGACCGGACGCAGACGCCGCTACCAAGAAACCGGAGCCCCCGGGCGGTGATGCCGCGGAGGTGGACACCCTCATTGTCGACGCCGGGCAGGCGGGCCTGGCCACGAGCTACAGGCTCGGCCAGGCAGGCGTCGAACACCAGCTGCTCGAGCGGCGCCCCGCCCTGGGCGGCGCGTGGCAGGACCGGTGGGATGCGTTCGTCCTGAACACGCCGAACTTTTCGCTCGTGCTGCCCGGCATGCCCTACGACGGCCCCGACCCGGAGGCCTTCATGCCGCGCGCGGACGTCGTGGATTACATGCGGACGTACGCGGAGACCGTCGGTGCACCGGTCCGCACGGCACCGCAACCCGGAGCAGCTGCCCGCGGGTGCCGCCCTGATAGTGGGGACCGGCCAGTCCGGCGGCCAGATCACGGAGGAGCTGCTCGCTGCCGGCCGCGAGGTCCATCTGGCGGTGTCCACCTGCCCGGAGACGCCGCGCCGGTACCGCGGCAAGGACATCCTCTACTGGCTGATGCAGGTGGGCATGCACGGCTTCGAGTACGGGCTGAACGCGCTGACCGTGGGGCAGTTGCCCTCCCCCGCGGCGCGGTTCGCCTGCAACCCCCTGGTGTCCGGCGCCGACGGCGGCCACGACATCCACCTACGGGACCTCGGCCGCCGCGGCGTCCGGCTGCACGGCCATGTCAGTCATCTGGGCCACCGGCTACAGGCTGGACTTCAGCATCCTGGACATCCCGGTCCTCGACGAGTGGAACTATCCCCGGCACAGCCGGGGCGTCACGGAGCATCCCGGACTCTACGCCGTGGGGCTGCCCTGGCTGACCGGCCAGGGCTCGTCGATCTTCGCCGGCGTGGGCAGGGATGCCAAGTACATCGCGGAGCACATCGCGCGGAACCCTGGTTGAGCCCCGCCGGTTGGGCCTATCGAAACCTCGAAACCACGGCTGGTTGAGCCCCGCTGATTTAGCCTGTCGAAAAGGTCGGGGTCGGCGGAGCTGTTCTCGACCGGGGTTGCGGCCCCGGAGGCGCCGACCTGGCCCGCAGCGGCCATCACTGCCCCGCACCGGTCAGGGCGAGGCTGGGCGCACGACGATGGCCGAGCCGCACTGGTTGATGATCGTGCCGGAGCTTGAGGCTGCGGTCGCGGTTTTCGCGCCAGTGGCGGACGTATCGGTCAGCGATAGGAAGTCGACCTCGATGGCCGCGTTCGACTTGGACGCAGCGCTTGACGTTACGTCGCCAACCTCGGCCGTCCCCGACGGTGGCGTGAATGTCGTGGTCGCCGAGTTGGTGCCGTTCCTCACGCCGTGTGCGGTCAACAACAACGCCCCCGACGTTACCGGCGAGATCGACGGGGCCCGGACATCCGGGTAGGGCACGCCAGTGTTGGTGTCAGTGGTGGGCGTAACGTCCAGCGGCGTGGTGGCGTCTGCGCCCTGCACGGCAACCGTCACCCAGGCATACCGGGAGGCGGGTTCAGGCACGCTCGGCGCGGTGTCGCCGGACTGCATCACCCGATACCAGACCGCCTGGTGCGCCGAGCTGGATCCGGCGCTGGTGAACTCGGCGATTGCCCGCGTCCATCCCGCGGGAGTCGTGACGTTCGCCGACCCAGCCACGGTCACCTGCGAGAACAGGAAGACTACATCGCCGGGCTGCCAGCCTGCTGGCAGGGTGGGCGTGTACGAGCCCGAAGAGGACAGCTCGCCAGATCCGGTTGCCGACGACCGGACAGTCGGTGCCGGCGAAGGCGTCGGCGTCGGCGTCGGTGTCGGCGAGGGCGTCGGTGTCGGTGTCGGCGTCGGTGTCGGCGTCGGCGTCGGTGTCGGTGTCGGCGAGGGTGAAGGCGATGGGCTCGGTGAGGATGCCGTCCGGGTGAGCGTGAAACTGTCGGTGAAGGTCCCGCCCGAGGCGCCGACGAACTGACCGGTCAGCGTCGTGTCGGTCACCGACACCTTCAAGAAGCCATACGTCGGGTTGTTGTTGCTGCCCATGAACTGCTGGAAGTACGGCGCCGTCGCAGTGTTGCGCTCGCTGTTGAGCGACCTACCGCCCGAACCCACGGTGGCCAGGATCGTCCCGGTGCCGGCGGTGAACTGGGCATTGGGGTTCGTGTCGGCCACACAATCGGGGTTGAAGGTGCCGACGGGGATGGCCGTGCAGGTGCCCTGGAGCGCGAGCGGGTAGCTGCGCGCGTACGCGTGGTCGTGTGCCTGCAGGTAGAGGTCCGCCTTCTTCGCCACCAGCAGGTTCATCAGGTCAGGGCTGGCGGCGCAGGGGTAGTTGACCATCGATAGGCAGTACATGTGCATCCCGACGATGACGAACGGGATCCCGGCAGCCCGTGCCGCGTCGATCGCCGACGACACGAACTTGTAGCCCTGCGTGCCGGCCCGGTAGGACCAGTCCAGGGTCGTGCCGCTGAAGGCCAGCTTCGGGGACACCATGATCACCCGGACCAGCGGGCTGCCGGCCGGGTAGTCCGTGTAGTACTGCTGGCCATAGGTTCCTGTCGCGCCGAGCCGGTCCGGCAGGCACGCGGCGAACTTCGACCACACCCCGTCGGGTCCGTCGTCCTCGTGGTTCCCGGACACGAGCTCATAGGCCATGGTCCCGGCGTGCTGCGTGACGAACGAGCACCAGGACGACTCCGGGGTGATCTGGGAGTAGGACATGTCGCCGAGGTTGAACATCGCCGCGGTCCCCGCGTTGCGCGCTGCGTCGATCACCTTGCCGGTCACCGTGTTGCCGCCGGTGTCGCCGGCGAACCCCAGGCTCACCGAGGATGCGGCGGTGGCCCGGGGCTCTCGCGATGTGGCGAGAGCGTAGGCATTGGCGAGAACGAGTGCGCCGCCGAGCAGGACGGCCAGCGCTCGGCGCAGTGGGCGGCGCACGCGCCGGCGGCCGTTCATCGACAGCTCCATTCGGTCGCGCGGCGCAGCCCGTTGGCTGCCGCGGAGAACCCGACGACGACGGTGGTCCCGCCCTGCCGTGACACCGAGCTCGCCGACCCGGACACTCCGGCGAACTGGTCGTCCGAACCCGGTGGCAGGATCCGGGCGCTCTTGCCGACCCACATCACCGCCTGCGGTCGCGACGCGCGGAAGTACGGCGTGCTGCCCGCTCCGACGGCGATCCCCGCAATGCCTGCCAGCGCGCTCGAGGCGGGGCCGGCGGCCGCTGCGCCCAGGTCGGTGATGAGGCCGGAGGCGTTCCATTCGACCGCGTGGGTTCCCCCGGGCACGGCACTCTGGCCGAGCGCCTGCCCGGCGGAGTCGATCGCGAGCACCACACCGCCTCGCCCGGCGAGGGTCGGCAGGGCCCTCGGGGTGCCGGTCGGCTCCCACAGGACCGGAGTACCGCCGTCGGCGAGGGCCACCCCGCCGATCGTGCCGTCCGGGCCGATCGCGAACGCATGACCGCCCCGCGCACCGGAGGGCAGCATGAGCCGGCGGGGTGCCGCGGTCACGGTGGACCAGACAGCGGGGCGCTCGTCCTCGTCGGCGCCCGGCCCGTCGGAGTGCTCCTCGTCGTCGATCAACACCCCGACGACGACGCCGCTGTCCGACACCATCGACGGGAGCGCGATGTCACCAGGGCTAACGGGGAGCCGATGGTACATCCCGTTCCGCCACCACCAGCCCACCAGCACCTCATGGGTGGCGTCATACCCCGTGCCGACGACGACTCCGGCCCGGTTCGCCGAGGTGGGGACCGCAGTCTGGAGTGGGACCGTCAGCGGGGTCGGCCGACCGTCCCGCCAGAGCACCGGCGCGGACCCGCCCGTGGCGGTGTCGGCGATACCGACCACCAGGCCGTTGCTGCTCGCCGCGATCGCGTTGCTGCCCCGGCCCCCCAGGCCGGCGAGCAGCCGCACGGCACAGTTCGTGGCAGCGCGCATTTCACCCTCAGCAACCGACGCCGCAACCGGCACCACCACAAGACCACACCCCAGCGCCAGCAGCAGCGCTGCCAGCAGTGCCTGAAGCCGCATATCCCGCGACCTGCGCAGATGAGGACCAGCCGAGCGATCACCTCCCCGCCTTACGCCAAGCCGGGAAGTCCTGCGGCCGCTACCACGCCCGCCCATGTGAAAAAATCCGTAGTCCAGCAATGTTGCTCCCCGGAGTTGAACTCCATATTCCCAGCAGCATCTGCAGCAGAATGGACCATTGCCATGGGTGCCCTGTGACTACGAGCCTAGGATTCAGGTCAGGCGGGTGTCACGAGTAACAGGTACCTACTTCGAAGCTTGGAAAAAGCGCTCCGGTACTTGGGAGGTACTCACTCCCCGCCACCGTTCCACGATCACATCGTCCGGCCCACTCGGGTGGGTCAAGGCTCTCCATGGCCGGTGCCACCGTGGTAGCGTCCGGCAGTGTGTACGGCTCCCCGGTGGCATCAGGCATCCGCGTGAGCCCGAGGTTGGTGGAATGGCTGATCAGTACTGCGATCAGGATCCGCTTCAACTCCGGGCTGCGGGCCTGTTTGCCCCCGGCATGGGTGAAGCAGTCCAGGTAGCCCGTGCGCTTGTCCAGCTCGATCAGCAACGACACGATCGGCGCGAACGGCAGCACCTCGGTCAGCTCCGCCCGATGTTCGGCTAGTACTACGGCGACCCCAGCCCGTCAAAATCAAGGGGACCCTGAGAACGTCGCCTACCCCGCACCGACAGCGGCGAACTCCGCCGGCATAGCCAACCCGGCCGCGCGGAACCATTCCTTGGCCCCTGCCTGGACCGAAGACATCGCGAGCTGTTCGACAACCCGCTCCGGTGGTCCTTCGAAGACTGATGCCCCGTGCTGCAGGCCTTCCGTGGACACGCTGCCTGCGAGGACCTGAAAGAGCGCCGGCTGACCCATAAGGGGAAGCTTCTCGCCCTGACCATCGGTCAACACACCCCAGCGCGACGCAAAGAGCGAAAAGGTCTCCGGACGTTCCCCGTTGTCCAATACGAGCGGACAGTCGTCCCCGGTGAGCTCAATCCGCTGGTAGTTGAGCTCCGTTTCGTCGAGCGCCATCAGTTGGCGCTCATCAAGCCACGCCACCCAGACCGTGCTGCGCCTCCCCCTCTGGGAATACGGAGCGGCCGCGATGTAGCCGGACTTGCTCACGTGCGCCGAGTGACCGACCCCTACGTGGTGCAACTGACCACGGACCAGCGGCAGAATCCTGCTGACAGGTTGCCTGAACCGTGCGAACTTTCTCCTCAGGACGTCGGGACTGGAATTCGCGCCGATTGAGACCACGGGAGAACGGGAGTCCAGCGGCTCCGCGTTGGCTTCCGCCAAGGCCTCACTGAGGCGGGAGGTGAGCGCGTCGTCTGCGCCATCCAGCAGGGCCGACTGCCCCAGCGGCAGGTCTGCTACCAGCTGTAGCGGCAGGAAATCATCGCCATGCATGACACCCGAGGCTTCGGGCCGACTCCACGGATATTGCAGGGGATCAATCTGCTCTGAAGACACAGACATATACCGACCCTACTCCTCGCCGCAGCTCAGGTGAACAGTGGTCACGCAGCTACGGTGACTATAGGGGTCGGACTACTCCTGCCGGAATCTGCGGCTCCAGTTGGAGATCCACCCTGTCTTCAGGCGCCGCGCGAACCACGTCTCGAGTGCGTCGATGCTCCACGACGGTGCCCGCACCAGGATGATTTCCCGGTCCTCCCGGAAAACCTCGTTGACGCCGTCCTCGCGGGCTAGCTTGCGGACCAGTCGGTCGATCTTGCCTGACCATTCGTGGGCGATCTCGTCGCCCAGACCGATCTCGAAGTCGTACCCGCCGGGTTCGTCGCGGACGTCCTCGACCTCGAAGAGCGGCTCTGGTTCCATCGTCTCGGCGGTGTCACCTTCGGGCTTGTTCAGCTGTTCGATGAGGCGCCGCGCATACGCGGCCATCTCGTCATCCGGCGATTCCCGGACCCTGTGAAGGGTAGCGCGTGCGCTGACTACTGGGAGCCCGGGCAGAAAATTGTGGATCTCGCCCTTGCCGCTGACGAGGACCGGGTGCTTGTTGTAGGCGTAGCGCTTGATGCGATGGTGTGCGGTCTCCCAACGTGCCAGCGGCGCACGGTCCCGCACCACTGCGGCGAGGTAGGACACGAGCCCGTCCAGAAGAATCAGGGATTCCAGGGACAGGGTCAGCTCCTCCTCGGTGGTGTGCCGTTCCCACGACGGCCACGTCTCTCGCGGTACGGAAGCGGGGTCCGTAGCGTCTGGGCCGTCCCGCTCGGTGAGGCGGGAGAGCAACCAGCGCCACAGGGGAACGAGGCTCTCAGGGGTGCCGTCGAGGAGCACGTCCGGGTCTTGTCCGTCGGCCACCAGGCGCTCCCGGAGTCGCTCCAGTGCCGGGCCGCGTTCGTCGAGGAACTCCTGGAGGGCGGCTGCGGCTTTAGCTTTGGTCAGGTCGCGATAGTTAGTCCTAGATGTGGTTCTCGCGTTGAACCAATTCACTGTGCCTGTAGCCATGCTGTGCTTCTTTCCCCCACGGGCGATGCGGTTCCGCGGTCAGGAATCCGTCCTGGCGCCCTTGCGGCAGAGCCTATGTGCAGTTGAGGGACCGTGCAATGGGACAGACGGCGGAGCATTACCCAGCACAGCCGGGTTAACAAAAGCAGGGCCCGTCAAAGACGGACCCTGCTCGAAACCTTACGGTTCCGGACTCAGAAGAGTTAGCTGGAAGCTAAGTCTTAGAGAGCCTGGATGTTTACGGCCTGGGGACCCTTGGGGCCCTGCTCGGTTTCGAAGGAGACCTTCTGGTTCTCTTCGAGGGAGCGGAAGCCGGAGGAAGCGATCGCAGAGTAGTGTGCGAAGACGTCCTGTGAAGAGTCATCGGGGGAAATGAAGCCGAAGCCCTTTTCAGCGTTAAACCATTTGACGGTACCAGTAGCCATTATTTTTGTCCTTCGTGAAGGTGGAGGAAAAGTCCCGACTTTCGGGTCCTCCGGTGTGGGGTGTTCAAAACCGCTACTTCAGAAGAACGCGGACTTTCGACCGCGCGTACTGCCTGAACTACCAAATACAAACACAACAACGGTCTCTACAATACACGGGTTTCAGGTCGGCGCTGACCAAAGGACCAATCGGCGAAGTTCCACGAAGTACAAAGGGCTCCGGCTCGAGCAGGGAAATCTTCAGCTAGCGCCTGGCCCAGCGCCGGAATGTGGTCTCGGTTCAGACGCGCCCTCTTGTTTCCGCGCTGCCCTGTCGAGAGCTTCCAACACCCGCGCGTTGTTTGCCGCGTCCGTGAGATCGTAGCGGAGCGGCGTACCGTTTAGGACGCTGTCCGCGAAGTGTTCGCCCATCCGTACGAAGTGGTTTTCGCCCTTGACCTCGTGATAGATGGTGTCCTGCCCGAAGTGATGCTCCTCCAGGACCGAATCCTCCTCCAAGACCCCAAAAGGATTGTCGAGGTAGAGCCGGCCCTCGGTGCCCGTGAGTTCTAAAAAGTTGCGGCGCTCGAGGTTCACTCCGGTATCAAAAAGCACGGTTGCGCTGCCGGGGAAGCGCAGCATGCCCGCAATGCTGGCGTCAATTTGACCGCCGTCGTTGGCGTCGCGGTAGTTGCCAAAGGCGGCGACGTGAACCGGCTCCTGCGCCGTGACCATCCGGCTCACGTTGACGCAGTAGCACCCCGTGTCGAAAAGTGCGCCGCCGCCGAGCCCGGAATACCAGCGGATGTTGTCGTCCCCGCCCGCGTCGAAGGAGTGACCGACGTGGACAAATGTCAACTTGCCCACCGCATGGACCGCGAGCAGCTCCTGCAGCTTCTCGAAACGCGGGTGAAAACGGTACATGAAGCCTTCTAAGACTTTGAGCCCGGTCTCGTCGGCCTTGCGCGCAATCTCCTCGCACTCGGCGGCGCTCATCGCCAAAGGTTTTTCACAGAGGACGTGCTTGCCTGCGTCCAAGGATTTCAGAATCCACTTGAGGTGCAGTGCGTTCGGCAGCGGAATGTAGACAGCGTCGATGTCCGGGGAAGCGAGCAGCGCCTCATAAGAGCCAAACGCCTGTGGGACGCCGTGCCTGTCGGCGTACTCCCTAGCCTTTTCCTCGGTGCGGGAAGCGATACCTACGACCTCACCGTTTTTCGTTTCCTGCAACGCCGGAATTGTCTTGCGGACGATGCGGGCGGTGCCCAGGACGCCCCAACGCAATTTCTCGCTCATTGAACTCTCCTTTTTTACAACCTACCCCGCCTGAGAAGGGTTCTCCGAGACCGCTCGGGCGACCCGGCGGCCACCGACCGTCCATAGCCTCGCCCGGGCCACCGGAACGCAATATGCTTCACACAAACCAGCCCGCTGGACTCCCACACGAACCGGAAGAAGAAGCCATGCAGATGCCCAAGCCGTCAGAAGCGGACAAGGAACACTTCCGCGCCATCATGCCGTCGGATCCCAATGTGGTGGTCAAGCCGATGTTCGGCAACCTTGGCGCCTTCGTCAACGGGAACATGTTCGCGGGCCTGTTCGGCCCCACCATCGGGGTTCGGCTTTCGGACGCCGACCGGGCAGTGCTGGAGGGGTCCGAGCGGACCGTTCCCTTCGGACCGGAGGAGCGTCCGATGGGCGGCTACGTCGGGTTGCCCGAGATCTGGAACGCCGAAGGCGACGGCGATGAAGCGCGGGAAAAAGCGTGGGTGACCAAGGCCTACAGCTACGTCGCCGGGCTGCCGCCGAAGGAGCCGAAGGTGTCCAAGCCCCGGGGGAAGAAGTAGCCGCCGACGCCGGGCCCTCCGCGAAGCCGCGGCGGAGGATCTGAGAGCAGACGGATGTGCGTTTGAAGCCTAGGGCAAGACAACATTCACGAGCTCTGACCGGCTGCCTGTCTCCAGGTCCTCGGTAAGCACCAGCGCACCGACCTGGGGGCAGTGATATTTATGCTCCCGCGAATTCTTTTCAAGCGGCGTCCAGTCGTAGACCTTGACGCAGTCGGTGTATGTGCCTGATTTCGTGGAGACGGTCTCGCCGGTAGCGACGGTGTCCCGCATATCTTCGGCATTTCCCACGTAAAATTCCTGCCTATAGGAATCGCCGACGCGCTGCTCGGCCTTCATCCAAATGCCGGCTTTTGCCCCGTCTTTTCCATGGAGAAAGCTGCCGGAATGGTGCAGCAACATCCCGTTCCAGTAGTTGTTCACGTCCTCGCCGAAGTACCACACATCGCCGTTCTTGTGCTGCGCCAGATAATCCCGGGTTTCCTCTACCAGCTGCCCGTTCTTGTATTCCTTGTCCAGATAGACCACCGTCTCAACGCCTTCTATCGTCATGGTCTCCCGCAGGATTTCGATTTCGATCCTCTCGGTGACTCTTCCTTGCTGGGTAGTCTCGTAAGTCAGTTTTTTGCCGACAGGGAGGGCGAAGTATTTATTGGTGATTTGAGTGGTGAAATCGGCAGGGTTGACCTGCGGGGTGTACTCCGCGGCCCTACTCCGTTTTGTGTTGTCGAAGACAAAAAATGTCGCCCCGCCAACAACCAGCAACAGGACGATGCCACCAAAGAAGATTTTGGTTCGTAGATTCATGACCTTTCCCACTCCTTCTGAGTAGAAATTCCTATAGGGGGTCAGAGCACCGTTGCTTGCCCATGGCCATAGGAAAAAGGTAGTGCAGTCCGCCCTGAACCAGAACACCCTCGACGAACGTCGCCGGCCCAACAGGAAAGACTCGAACGACGACGGCGGGACTACGTCGCGCTCGATGCTCCAGTCAGCGTCGGCGAGCGCCAGCCCCTCCCCTAGCCATCTCCGCGGTCATGGACCCTCTTGCCGGGCGGTGGGCGTTACACCGACTCTTCCTCCACAGAAAATGTCGGCGGTGCCCTTTAGAGTGAACCCAGGACGCAACTCGGGACACCACGAGGACCAGATGGACTACTACGCAATCAACGCCCTGCGTGAAAACCACGCAGGCTGGTCCCTCCTGCGCGCCCAAAACGCGCCGCTCGCGGTCTCGTTCTTCATGGCGGCGTTCACCGGGCCCAACCAGCGCAACCTGGGGCGCCAGCAGCTCATCGACAGCCTGGACGACGTCCTGTTCGGCCTCAGGGACACCTACGGGGAAGACAAGTTCCCGCGCCAGGCGTCGGAGTACTTGGACGACTGGGCGGCACCCGAAAAAGCCTGGCTCCGGAAGTACTACGTTCCCGGCCAGGACGAGCCCCGCTACGACCTCACCGCCGCCGCGGAGGACGTGGTGCGCTGGGTGGAGAGCCTGCGCGGCCGCGACTTCGTGGCCACCCAGTCCCGGCTGACCAGCATCTTCGCCGTCCTCAAACAGCTGGTCCAGCAGTCCGAAACGGACCCAGAGGTACGGCTCAAAGAACTGCAGCGCCAGCGCGACGGCATCGACGCCGAAATGGAGCGCATCCGCGGCGGCAACATCCGGGTCATGACGGCACCTGAGGCACTCGACCACTTCCAGCAGCTCACCACGCTGGCCAAGGACCTCCTCTCCGACTTCCGCGAGGTCGAACAGAACTTCCGGAAGCTGGACCGCCAGGTCCGCGAGCAGATCGCCACTTGGGACGGCACCCAGGGCGAGCTCCTCGAATCGATCTTCGCCAACCAGCAGGACATCAGCAGCTCACTGCAGGGCCGGACGTTCCAAGGCTTCTGGGACTACCTCATGTCCCCGCAGCTACGGACGGAACTGCGGGACCTCCTCCAGCGCGCAACGCAGATCGAAGCCCTCGCCAAACAGGACAACCTCCACACCGTGGTGAACCTCCACCAGGACTGGCTGCCCGCCGTCGAGCAGACCCAGGGAACCGTCCGCCAGCTGTCCCAGCAGATGCGCCGGCTGCTCGATGACAAGGTGTTCCTGGAAAACAAGCGCATCATGCAGCTCATCCGGAGCGTCGAGTCCGGTGCACTCGCCACCCGCGAGCAGCCGCCGTCGGGAGACTTCATGGCCATCGCGGCACCATCGGTCGATATCACGCTGCCGTTCGAGCGCCCGTTGTATGAGCCGAGCCGAAGGGTCCTGGTGGACGACGACATCCTCACCGCCGACGACGCGGATGTTGACGCCGGCGCCCTTTTCAGCCAGTTCCACGTGGACAAGGAACGCCTCAAGGCCAATATCGACGCCGTACTCGCCGAGGCGGAGCAGGCCACCCTCGCGGAGGTCACCGCCGCCTATCCCCTGTCCCAAGGCTTGGCGGAGATCGTGGCCTACTACCAGCTCGCCACCGAGTCCGACTGGGCCAGCATCAACCCGGAAGCCGAGCAGCAGATCTCCTGGCAGTTGCCGGACGGCAGCATCCGCGAAGCAACCATCGAGCAGATCATCTTCGGAAGGCCAGCATGAATCCGGCAGCAGAAACGGAAACCCGGACGCCCGAGGAACTTCCCGGCGTCGTCACCCGGCTATTCAAGGGTGTGCTCTACGCCGAAGGGGATGAGAAGGTGTGGCAGTCGCTGCTGGGCTTGTCCTCGCAGGTCCGCGACTACGTGTCCGTGCTGGGTCTGGACCTGATCCTGGACGAATCCGAAGGCTACGCGTTCCTGAAGTCGCGCGAGGACGCGGACGGAACACTCCCCCGGCTGATCCCGCGACGGCAGCTGATCTTCAACGTCAGCCTGCTGCTGGCCCTCCTGCGCGGCCGGATGCTGGAGTTCGACACCAACAGCAGCGAGCTCCGGCTCATCATGACCGAACAGGACATCGCCGACATGGTGGCGGTCTTCCTGCCCGAATCAAGCAACGAGGCCAGAATCATGGACCGGCTCGCCACTGACATCAAGAAAGTGGTGGAACTCGGATTCCTGCGGAAACTCCGCGGACAGCCCGGCACGTACGAGGTGGCCCGCATCCTCAAGGCGTTCGTGGACGCCCAGTGGCTCGAGGAGTTCGACGCGCGGCTGGCCGACTACCGCGCGACACTCGCCGGAACGCCACTCGCCGAGGCCGCTCTCGCCGAGGCTGCTCTCTCCGGGACAGTGGCAACGGAGGCGGAAAGCAAATGAGCACGGAACTGCAGGACACCCTCTTCACGCTGGAAGAAAAAACGGACGACGGCGGTCCGCCCCCGGGTTTCCGGCTGCACCGTCTGGAGCTACTGAACTGGGGCACCTTCCACCAGGGCGTGCGGACCTTCCGCCTGGACGGCGACAACAGCCTGCTCACCGGCGACATCGGCTCCGGAAAGTCGACCGTCGTCGACGCCATCACCACCCTGCTACTGCCCGCCAACCGGATCGAATACAACAAGGCCGCCGGCGCGCAGAAGAAGGAACGCTCGCTGATGTCCTACGTCCGCGGGTTCCACAAGAGCACGCGCAGCACCGGCGGCGAATATTCCAGGCCGGTGGCGCTGCGGGGCACCGGCGCGCTGACGGTGGTGCTCGGCGTCTTCCACAACGCGGTGTTGGACAAGTCGGTCACCCTGGCCATCACCCTTTGGGCCACCCAGGAGGCGGGCCAGCCCAGCCGCTTCTATTCGCTGGCGGCGAGTGACCAGTCCATTGGGGCCGACTTCGCGAACTTCGGCCAGGACCCCGCCAAGCTGAAGAAGAAGCTCCGCGCGGCCGGCGCCGCAGTCCACGACACTTTCGAGCCCTTCGCGGCGGCCTTCAAACGTGAGTTCGGCATCAAAGGAAACCAGGCCATGGACCTGTTCCACCGGACCGTGTCCATGAAGCAGGTGGAGAACATCACCTCCTTCGTGCGCACCAACATGCTGGAGGAGGACGACGTTGCGGCACGGATCGGCAACCTCATCCACCACTTTGATGACCTGAAAAAGGCCCACGACGCGGTGCTGCGGGCCAAGGACCAGATCGCCCTGCTGACGCCGATCCGGGACGGCGCCGCCCAGCATGCGCGGCTGACTCTCGAGGATGAGCTGGCCCGCCAGCAGCGGGACCAGCTGCATCCCTGGTTCACGGACCGGAAGCTCCAGCTGAGCCTGGAACACCAGTCGGAGCTGCAAAGAACCGGGGAACGGCTGCAGGAGGAGAGCACGAAGCTCCGCACCGAGATCGCAGGCCGGCGGCACGAGCTGTCCGCCATCCAGGAGGACATCCGCACCAACGGCGGCGGCCGGCTGGCCGCTATCGATGCTGATATTGCCCGGCTGGCTGACCAATCCGGGACGCAGAGGCAGCGCTTTGAAACCTACGCCACCGCTGCGAAGGACCTCGGACTCCGGCCCCCGGAGGACCGGGTGCTGTTCTACTCCAACCGGGCCCGCCTCGGGGAGGTCGAAACGCAGCTCGGCACCCAGTCCGATGAGCTTCAGGAGAGCCGAACCGGGCTGACCATCACCCGCACCGAGCTGACCACAGGGCTGAACGAGATCGGCGCTGAACTGCGCAGCCTACAGTCGCGCCCCAACCTGCTGCCGCTCCCCCAGCTGGAGCTCCGCCGTCGGCTGTGTGACGGTACCGGAATCGCGGAAACCGCGCTGCCGTATGCCGGCGAGCTGCTGCGGGTCCGTGACAGTGAGGGCGCGTGGGAGGGTGCCGCGGAAAGGACGCTGCACGGCTTCGCACTGTCGTTGCTGGTGCCCGGCGAGCACTACACGGCCGTGAGCGGCTGGGTGGATGCCAACAACCTGCGCGGCCGGCTGGTCTACCTGAAAGTCGGGGAAGCCGGCGCTCCCAAGACGGCCGAACCGGGCACGCTGGCCGCCAAGATCGCCATCAAGCCGGGTACGCCGTTCCGCAGTTTCCTGCTGGATGAACTCGCCACACGGTTCGACCACTTCTGCTGCGACACCCTCGAGGATTTCCGCCGGTATCCCAAGGCACTGACCGTCAACGGGCAGCTCAAGGGCGGCCGGGGCAGGCACGAGAAGGACGACCGGCGGGAACTGACGGACCGGCGCAACTATGTGCTCGGCTGGGACAACCACGACAAGATCAGCCGCTTCCTCGCCGAGCAGGACGAGCTCAAGGGCCAGCTCCAGGTCACGGACGCCCAGCTGAAAAAGGTCAACGCTTCCCTGGGCGATCTGGGCAGGCAGAACCAGCAGCTCGGCACCGTGCGCTCCGTGGCGGACTTCGGCGAGATCAGCTGGCAGCTCACGGCCCGGCGGATCGAAGAGCTCAAGGCGGAGAAGCTTGAGCTGGAGACCGCCAGTGACGTGCTGAAACAGCTGACCGCCAAGGAAGCCGGCGTGACTGCGGAGCTGGAGCGGCTGGAGGACAAGGCCGGCAAGCTGCGCGAACGCCTGGGCGCCAACGACAAGGATGCCAAGGACATCGCGGAAGCGATCGCCGAATGCGGCGACGTCCTTGCGGAGACTCCCTTGACGGACGACGGCGGCGTGCTGGCCGCCGTCGAACAGCTCACCGCCGCTGCACTCGGCGACAAGACCCTGACGTACAAGAACACCGGCACGGTGGAAAGCTCGGTCCGCTCCGGACTGACGGACACGATCGATGCGCTGTCCAAGCGGATCGCCCGGGCCGCGGAGAGCACAGTCCGGCTCATGGCGGACTTCCGCAACAAGTACCGGAACGAGACCACCGACATCGACGCCGCCCTGGAGGCCGCCGGGGACTACAACCGGCTGCTGGAGCAGCTGGTCAGCAACGATCTCCCCCGCTTCGAGGCCCACTTCAAGGAGTCGCTGAACCAGAACACCATCCACGAGGTGGTGGCGTTCAACGCGTTCCTGGACAGCCGGCGGCAGGACATCGTGAACCGGATCGGCGAGATCAACCAGTCGCTGGCCGGGATCGAATACAACCCGGGCCGGCACATCCAGCTGGAGCACCAGAACACCTCGGATCAGGACGTGCGCGAGTTCGGCGTTGACCTGCGGGCCTGCTCGGAGGGGACCATCGGCGACGAGGACCAGTACTCGGAGCAGAAGTACCTGCAGGTGGAGCGGCTGATCGAACGCTTCCGCGGCCGGGACGGGCTGACCACTCTGGATGAGCGGTGGACGGCCAAGGTCACGGATGTGCGGAACTGGTTCACCTTCTCGGCGTCGGAGAAGTGGACCGAGACCGGCGAGGAGTTCGAGCACTTCACGGACTCGGGCGGCAAGTCCGGCGGCCAGAAGGAGAAGCTGGCGTACACGATCCTGGCGGCGGCGCTGGCCTTCCAATTCGGGCTGGCTTCTGGCACCGGGAATGGTGGCGCGGCTGGCAAGAAGGCGAGCGGCGGCCGGAGTTTCCGGTTCGTGGTGATTGACGAAGCGTTCGGGCGCGGGTCCGATGAGTCCGCGCGGTACGGCCTGCAGCTGTTCCAGCGCATGAAACTTCAGCTGCTGATTGTCACGCCGCTGCAGAAGATCCACGTGATTGAACCCTTTGTCTCGCATGTGGGATTCGTGGCGAACACGAACGGTGACGACTCCCAGCTGCGCAACATGACCATCCAGGAATACCGGGACGAACGGGACCGGCGTGCCAGTTGAGTCGTCGAAGTGGACTACGGTCGCCGGGCTGCGGGTGCTGTCGCTGAAAGCCTGGACCAGCGGGGCGTTGCTGCGCGAACTGCTCGAACCCACCGGCGTCTATCCCCGCCGTCGAGCCTTTAAACGCCCGACGGCGGCCGCACTGTTGAGTGATTACGCTGCAGCCCAGCGGTGGGCTGCTGAGCTGTTCGCCGGGGCCGGTCCGTACACGCTGGAAACAATGGAGGTGGGGCGCCGCACGGTGGGCTCCAACCGGATCCCGGCCGCGGCAGTTTTCGCGACTGTGGAGGACGAGGTCGGGTTTATTGGCAAGTCCCGCGAGGCCGCGCGGTTCCGGGACCTGGCCGCGGCTCTTGGCGGGCTGGATCCGTTGCTGACAGGTTGGGCCGCGCGGCGCCCGCTGAAGCTGCTTGAACTGGGCGATGACGTTCTCTCCGCCGCGCAGGTGGCGCTGTGGCTTCGGGACAATCCAGCACCCGGAATCTACGTCCGGCAGCTGGGACTGCCCGGCGTGCACACGAAGTTCATTGAACGGCACAGGCAGGTCATTGATCAGCTAATGGCGGCCATTGCGCTTGGCTCCGATAATAGTGAGGCGAAGGCCGACGCCGAAGGTCTCGAGGAAGATCCCTTGGAAACTGCCGTGCCCGAGGTTGCCCTCGACGACGGTGCCGGCCGTACCCCGGCGGCACGCTTCGCCCGCCGGCACGGCTTCCTGCATCCGCCGGAGCTCGTCCGCTTCCGTGTCCTCGACCCTTCGATTCCCATGCTGGGCGGTGCCCGGGACGTTACCGTGACCGCCGAGGCCTTCGGCACGCTGCGACTGCCTGTGCACACGGTGATTGCGACGGAGAACCAGGTCAACTTCCTCGCCCTGCCGGAGCGTCCCGGGACGCTGGCTCTCTACGGCGCCGGCTATGGATTCTCGTCCCTGCAAGATGCGGCATGGCTCCGCGAATGCCAGGTCCTGTACTGGGGCGATATCGACACGCACGGCTTCCGGATCCTGGACCAGCTCCGGGCGGCGCACCCGCACGTGCGGAGTGTGATGATGGACGAGGAGACGCTGCTCGCGCACCGGGACGTTTGGGGACGGGAGCCGTCACCGTCAAGGGCTGCACTGACGAGGCTCACCCCTGCAGAAGCCGCAGTGTACGAAGCGCTGGGTGACGACAGCTACAGTTCAGCCGTCCGCCTCGAACAGGAGCTCATCAACTGGAACTGGGCACTGAAATGTCTCCCCCGGGTGGTTAGGCCTGTCGAAACCAGCACTTGGAGCAGCCGGTTTGAACAGCTGTAGCCGCAACCGTACAAATGCCGTACATTTGGTCACAGGAGGCTAGGGCAATGGCAAGTACTAAAACGCGTCGTCTGGAGTTGCGCACGGACGAAAGCACTGATGAATTGATCACCGAGGCCGCAGAACTTCTGCACATGACAAAGTCGGCGTTTGTAACGGATGCTGCCCGGCAGGCTGCAGAAAAGGTCATTGCGCGCTCGGACGTCACTCTCATGGCTCCTGAAGTCTTCGACGCAATGATGGCGTCTCTGGGCGTCCCCGACGAGTCCCCGGAACTGGCGGTGCTGTCCAAGCTTCCGCGGCTCATCGGTCGATGAGCGACCGGACCTATCGCCTATCGAAACTGGCCCCCGGTTATGATCTGGGGGCCTTTGACTGCGGGGAACCTGCGTACAACCAGTGGCTTGCCGACCACGCGAGCCAGGCCGTGGCAGCCGGGGCGTGCATGGTCTACCTTCTCCTCGAGAAGCGGTCCGATACGAAGGAGAAGGTAATTGGATACTTCGCGATCTGCCCCACCCTCGTAGTCCGGGATGACCTGCCGAAGTCGCTTCAGCGGAAAGTGTTGCGCAGTGCGCCTGGCTGGCTCCTGGCCAAGCTGGCACTCGACCGATCCAAGCGCGGCGATAAGGCCAATCAATGGGGCTGGCAGCTGCTTCGTGCAGCGCTCGAGACCATCATGGCAGCGTCGGACCTCGGCGGCGGCCAGATCATCGTGGTCGATGCTGACAATCCCGGCTTGGTCGACTGGTACGCCCGTCACGGATTTGTTCCAACCCGCGGTGACAACTTACGGCTCTACATGAAGGTTGCAACGGCCAGGAAATACCTCGATTCGGAGAACTGATGGGCTCTCGTCAGACAGCTGCAATGATGCAAGGTGACTACATAAGCTAGACCGGTCGGCCATCCTCAGCACCACTCCGCGCGCCACCTTGTTACAGCAATTGCACTACAGCCTTTTCCATCCCAGAAACCATTTCTCGTGCCTGCTCACGAACGTCGACGCCGTTGAGCCAGGAGGCGATGAGTGTTCGTCTGACGAAGGCGTGGTCCAGCCCCAAGTACTCCGCGATTTCGAGGAAGACTCTTTGGTGAACCATTCCTTCCGTGTGGGCAATCGCAGCCACCATGACCTCGTCATGACTCACATCGTCTCTAATCACCACCCCGTTCGCGCCTCTAACGGCGAAACGGAGTAGGTCAATCGGGAGCCTTCGGATCATGGCTTCGGAAAGCGTGGCAATGATCGTTTGAAATCCGCCGGCAAGGGTGCGTCGAGCGATCTCATCCAAGAAAGCGACGTGCCCTCGCGGCGAAAGGTAGCTTTCAGGTTCATCGATGAGGACAATGTCGCTGGCCGCGGACCTCTCGAGTTCCCAGATGCAGTAAAGGACCCACAGTTCCCCCGAGCTCATCTCGTATGGAGTCCGCACGTGACCATCCGACATAGTCGCTTCAAGGTACGGGGCGTCATAGGAGTCGCTCTTGAAGGCGAAGAACTCTACGCTCCCATATTCGCGCCCAAGGATCCTGTTGATGCTGGTCAAGGTCGGCCTGTCGGCCGCCCAGCTTCCTTCGAAGTGCCTGGCATGGTCCGGGGCTTCGACGTCCTGCATCCACATTTCGTAGTCAGCAAATGCTCTGTGCGCACTGAGCGGTACGGTGACACGAAGTTCCCCGTCGCTCTCCCCAAAAATGAAGCTCTCGGCCCGTGGTCTCCGAAGGTCGACTCTAAAATTTTGGGGCGTCCATCCTGACCCCATGTTAATCGAGTGGGTGCCCGCGACGGCGCCGACGTCCGCTCGGTCGGCGTCCTTCCATCTGGACCTTGAGGCCGGAGGAAACCGCATGTGTTCACCGCCATACTTAGGCAAGGACTCTTCCAAAATCTTCAAAAGATACGACTTCCCCGACCCGTGGCTCCCCACAACAGCTGTGAACCGCGCGAAGTGCACATCCTGTGGGGTGAAGGCGGGTGAGCTGAAAATACTAAGGCGTTGAAGGTGGATATGGTTGGTCTTCGCTAACTTCGAGAGCACGCTCGGGTGGTCATTGACTGGCTGCATAGGCCGAGTCTAGGGCGAAGCACTGACATCCTCATGGCGCTTGTCCAACAAGCACGTACCACTTGCTACGGACCCGCTGTCGTTAAGCACTTTGGCATCCAGGATGGTGCAGTCCGGGCACACACACGCGACACCCGTGGAGTTATGGGCGGCGGCCACGATACCGGCAACGTGCGTGCCGTGGCCGTATTTGTCGTAGTCCTCAGGATTGACAATTTTCGAATCACTGAAGTTGGTCCGCTCGACGACCTTCTGCGATATGTCCTCGTGGTCGATTGCCACACCTGAATCGACGATGGCAACCTTGATGCCGCTACCGGTCGTGACGGGCCACGCTTCGACTGCGTCCACATCGGCGTCCTCTTTGCCCGTGGCTATGGTTTGCGTGTTGGCGGTGTTGGTAAATGATTGGCCTGCGCTTTCGAGGCTGACTGCAGAAGAGTCGGCGCTCTATCAAGGGCTGGGCAACGATACCTACGGCCCAGCCGTCCGCTTAGAACAGGAGCTGATCAGCTGGGACTGGGCGCTGGAACGGCTCCACCCCGCCGCTGGTTGAGTTTGTCGAAGCCAAGCCCGTCGGTTGCCAGCTTCAGTCGTCGTTGTAACGGGCAAGTGCTTCTTTGTAGACAGCGGCAGTTTCATGGTCGCCCCTATCGGTGTATTTGGCGATGATGTTCTCTAAGTCGCGTTTAATGACCCAAAGCGCGTCATAGGGTTCACGAGGACGGGGAACGTAATCGTTCATGATTTCACACCCCCTTGCGCCTCTTCACGCTCCAGCAGATAGCGCAGAAATGCCGCCTGGTTGTCGATTTCCCGCTGTTTGCGCGGGGAAACCCAATCCAGTAATTCTTGATCGTCAGCCATGACGTTCACCTCCTTCCAGGTATGAATTGATGCTCACCCCGTTCAGGCAAGATCCGCGAAAGTTTCAGGCAAGATAGGCGAAGGTCTTTGTCGGCGGCAGCTTTGGCCCGGCCGAACTCATAACCACGGTGTTGAGCGGACTCCGCTGCGGCCGCCCCGCAGACAACGTCCGTTCCGACCTTTAGAATGGGCATTCTCACGCAGGTGCGATGACGCTCCTGCTCCGTCTGTGAGCAGCGTGAAGCTGTCCTGGACGGATCATGAATGGGGATGGCTGATCATGAGCAACGGCGCACCTGACGATGGTCCAGAACCCCGCGCCGTCCCACCACGGAAGCCGGCCAAACCGCCGCGGATCGGAACAGCGAAGGAACGGCCGACGTCGGCAAATGAGCCGTCCGCCTCGCCCGCCGTGCGGGCGGCAGGCAATGACGAAACGGCGCCGCCGCTCGACAACTACGCCGAGTTCATCGGGCGGCTGGACGCGGCGGCCGGGAAACTCACGCCGCGGCGGGATGCCCTGACCAAGGCACTCGGCGCTGCGGAGCTGCTCTTCAACCAGAACCATGCAGGGCTCGAGCTTTGGGGCCAGCGCCTGTCGCGAATCCTCCAGCTCATGGACCGGAGCACCGGAAACCAGCAGGCGCGGGCGCACACCACGCTGCGAGAGCTTCATGACGTCGCTGTCAAAATGGAGCAGATGTTCACCAGCCGCACGGAGCGCGTGCAGCAGGTCTGCAATGGGATCCGGGCGCGCCGGGACCAAATCAACGCGTCCCTGTTTGAGCTGGAGAAGAGCAAGGTCAAGTTGACGTCGTCCAAGATGCTGGCGCTGGAGCGGGAGAATCTCAGCAGGGTCGCGGCCGACCTTTCGGTCACCGCGGAGGAGGGCATCGGCCCCGGCTTCCCGGACCCTGGCCTTCGGGAAAGTCTCCGGGAGGCACGGGAAGCCATCATCCTGGCCGAGGCACTGCTGGAAGTGAAAGGGAACTGAACATGCCAACCCCACGGACCGAGCACCGGGAAATCTGCAGCTTCACTTCCAAGGAATGGACGGGCAGTCCGGCCGACGGCGCGGGCGCCATGTTCGGCGGCTTTTCGATTGTCGGCTTCGTCCTGTGCCTGATCCTGATGCTCTTCGTGCCCGGCTTCAGGGACGTCGGCGCCACCATGCTGTTCGTCGGGATCTTCGCCTCGATATTCACGGTCCTGGGCATCCTGGGCAGGGGTTCGAGCGAGCGGGCGTTCCTGCAGCGGCTCACTGCGACCGTGAATGAAGTGATTCTCGAACTCACGGCGGACAGGGCGAACCAGCTCTCGACTGATCAGCTCCGCTCACTGCTCGTCGACGGCGGGAGCCTCCCGCTGCTGGTGAACGGGGTGTCCGGCCTGCATCTGAAGGTCATTCCGGAGCCCTCACCGAAGCCGAAACAGAATGCCAAGCCGCAAACTGACGCAGTCACCACTACCCGAATCGTCATCGCGGCCACGCCGCCCGATTACGGCATTGGCAGTTTCGACCGGCTGCTGGAAACCGCCACCAATGACCAGGGCTTCACTTCCTCCGGTGCATAGCGGGTAAGCCCGGCGCGGACTAACGATGAGAGCGGGACGGCGACGGCGGAGCCGCGTTCCGTCTGACTGTCCTGTGAGACGAACGGCAACCGATCCCAAGAGCGCGCCCCTTGGCCAGACTCGCTTGTCCAACAAACGCGTAGCACTTGCTACGCTGGTTTCCCCAGAAGACCACTAAGCGAGGCAAACGTGCACGAGGACGCCGTCCGGTTCCTGTCCCAGCCGGTGGAGGCCCAGCCCGGCTCACCGCTCCGGGTTGCCGTCTACTCCCGCATCGCTGAAGCCATCCGCAACAACCTGCTCACGCCCGGCTCGATGCTCCCCACGGAAACGGAGCTGGGCACTGACATGAAGGTCAGCCGCACCGTGGTCCGGGAAGCCCTGATGCTGCTCGAGGAGGACGGCCTCATCCGGGCCCGTCGCGGCGTCGGCCGGTTCGTCTCGGACACCCTCCCCCGCATCGGGATCGAGCGGATCCGGCCCTTCGAGGAAGTCCTCGGCGGCCCCGGACAGCACCTTGAAATCAAACGCATCCAGCGGGAACGGCAGCCCGCCTCCGAGTTCGTCGCCCCCGGCGTCGGCGTCGAGCCCGGCGCCGACTGCTGGCTCTGGGAATCGGTCCTGATCCGCGACGGCGAAGCCATCGCCCACCTGCAGGAGAACATCTCCGCCGGGCCGGTCAGCTTCGGCAGCGGTTCCGCTGCCGCCACCCCGTTGGAGCTCGACGACGACGGCGGCACCACGCTGCTCGCGGCGCTCTACAAACGCGGTGGCCGGGTACTGGGCCCGGGCGAATGCCAGATCGGCCTGAGCCAGGTGGGGCCCAGCCGGGCCAAGCTCTTGGACCTGCGGGCATCGGATCCGGTCCTCGTGCTGACGCAGTACGTCAGGCACGCGAACCGGCCCTTCTACCTGGCCAAGTGCCTCATCCCGGACCGCGCCGGGCACCTCTCAGTGATGCAGTCCCTCCAGTCCTAGGCCGACCGGGGCCGGCTGCCCCGGCCAAGTACGACCGTTGGCCCGGAGTGGCGGTTAAGTCGCAACTTATCGCATGGTTACGTTTCTGAGCGCCGGCGAGGCTGAGTTAGGCTCGCAAGATGCAGCCTCGGGGGATACTTTTGCAAGCCGGATCTATTAACCAACCGTTGGGGGCTTGCGGGTCGATGGTTGGCGTGACCCTCAAGCAAGCCGCCTGGGCGCTGATGTTCTTAGCTCTGTATCTTGCGGTCCTGACCGGGGGAATCCTGGCTGTGGGACTTTCCGGCCTCATTGATTTCACTCCCGAGTCCGTCATTCTACTGATCCTCTGCGGCGCAACTGCAGCGGCCATGCTGGCCGTATACATCCACCTGATCCGGAGGAACGGCCTTAGTTTAGGTGGGCTCGGGTTCCGACGGTTCAGGCCCAGGATGCTTCATCTGCTCTGGCAAATCCCGTCCGCCATTGTGATCTCCGCCTGCCTGCAGGGCCTCTTCCTCGCCGCCCTCACCATTCTGGGGATAGACAGCACATCCGCCGGCGCCTCGAACGACACTTTGGCCAGGATCGCCGACCTGCCGACACCGTTCGTCGTGTTGGGCTTCCTTATCGTCGCCGTGCTCACACCGCTGTGGGAAGAGGTGCTGTTCAGAGGTGCCTTCCTCAACGGCCTTTCCCGGCGCTTCAGGCCGTTCCTGGCGGTCGTGCTGTCGGCAGCGCTGTTTGCTGCTTGCCACCTGGTTCTGCTCACCTTTGCATATCTCTTCGCCCTCGGCACCGCACTGGCCCTCGTCCGACGGTTCCATCAGAACCTATGGGCCCCGGTGCTTCTCCATGCCGTGAACAATGCCCTGGTGTTGATCGTCGTGCTGGCGGCTGCATGAGGCGTCGCGGTGTTGTGACTATTAGCGGAAATGGCGGCTAAATTGCAGCTCAAATGAGATTGGCATACTCAGGGGTCTTGGAATGCCATGGGGGTCTGCGGATTGCCATTTAGCGCTGCGTAAAGGCCGCCACTTACCGCTGCGCGACACACGCCAAAGGCGGGAAGCGCGGAGAGACGTCGACGTCCTGAGACACTGATGGCTGGATCCACACAAATCAAAGGAGCAGCCTTGGAGGCAGCAGCAGTGACCACATGGATGTTCGTCGCCGAATGTCCGATCCCGAACGACGTTGTGGAACTAATGGTCCCTGGCGAGCAGCCAGTGGCCGCGTATAAGACATTTCGCGATAGCGCCATTTTTACGACCAAGCGGTTGATCGTTCGCGACGCCCAGGGAATCACTGGCAAGAAGGTGGAGGTGTATTCTCTGCCCTACTCTGCGATCAACATGTGGTCCTCGGAGAATGCCGGAACATTCGACATGGACGCTGAGCTTGAGCTATGGACGCGGGCTGGTCACATCAAGATCAAGGTGGGCAAGAAGGCGGACGTGCGGCGGCTGGATATGCTGATCGCCCATTCGGTCCTTGGCGCGCAGCACTGACCCGGGTCGTCTTTTCGCGTTCGCGGCGCCGGACCGTCGGCCGGTCGTCTCCGACCCCTTCCCCCGCACTGGCATGGAGCGGATCCGCCCCTTCGAGGAAGTCCTCGGCGGCCCCGGACAGCACCTTGAAATCAAACGCCTCCAGCGGGAACGGCAGCCCGCCTCCGAGTTCGTCGCCCCCGGCGCCGACTGCTGGCTCTGGGAATCGGTCCTGATCCGCGACGGCGAAGCCATCGCCCACCTGCAGGAGAACATCTCCGCCGGGCCGGTCAGCTTCGGCAGCGGTTCCGCTGCCGCCGCCCCGTTGGAGCTCGACGACGACGGCGGCACCACGCTGCTCGCGGCGCTCTACAAACGCGGTGGCCGGGTACTGGGCCCGGGCGAATGCCAGGTCGGCCTGAGCCAGGTGGGGCCCAGCCGGGCCAAGCTCTTGGACCTGCGGGCATCGGATCCGGTCCTCGTGCTGACGCAGTACGTCAGGCACGCGAACCGGCCCTTCTACCTGGCCAAGTGCCTCATCCCGGACCGCGCCGGGCACCTCTCAGTGATGCAGTCCCTCCAGTCCTAGGCCGGCGGGTGCGGCGGAGCTTGGGCCGCTCTCCCCCGCATAACCGACCCGGGCCCCGGCAGTTCATGCGGGCGGAGGCCGGTCATGCGGTACAGGCTAGAGGCAGCTACCACCGACAGCCCTGCATGCGTTCACCCGGCCGGAAGCCCAGTTGGTGCCGGTGCCGAGAATCTTGTCGGCGGTTGATTCGATTTTTGTGCGGACTGTTTTGTTTTCGGTGTCGGCAGGTGATGAGCTCCAGACGAGCGCGGCAACGCCGGCGACAACAGGTGAGGCCATTGAGGTACCGCTGGCAACGTCATAGCCCATGGACCGGCCGTTCTGCGTACCCAGGACGAACTCGTGGTTCGGGAAGGTCGAGTAGACGTTGACACCCGGCGCCGCGACATCCACCCACTTGCCGTAAGTTGAGAAGGACGCCTTGGCATCGTTGTTGTCGGTTGCGGCCACGGCAATGACGTTGGGATAGGCGCCCGGGTAGATCTTGGCCTGAGTACCGGCGTTGCCTGCCGCGGCAACTATCACTACTCCCTTATTCCAGGCGTCATTGACGGCAGCTTCGAGAGTGCGTGAAGAGACGCGCTGTCCAAGGCTCATATTGATGACCTTGGCGCCATTGTCGGCGGCCCAGCTGATGCCGTTGGCAATGACTGAACTGGAACCGGACCCGGTGTCATTGAGCACTTTGACATCCAGGATGCTGCAGTCCGGGCACACACCGGCAACACCAATCTTGTTGTTGAACTTGGCGGCAACGATGCCGGCGACGTGGGTGCCGTGACCGTACTTATCCTCAGGGTTTGCTTTGGGATCCTCTTTGGTGTCCGCACTGACGAAGTTCGCGTATCCAACAACCTGCGGTGCGATGTCGTCGTGGACGTTTGCCACACCCGTATCGAGAATGGCCACCTTGGTGCCGCCGCCGGTGGTGCCGCCGCCGGTCGTGACGCCCCATGCTTCAACGGCGTCCACATCGGCATCCGCTGTGCCGTCGGCCGCTAGCGGCGTGCCGGCGGTGTTCGTAAGAGACTGGCCGACGTTCTGCAGGGCGTACTGTTGCGGGAAATACTGGTCATCGGTCGCGGCAGTAACCACCTCGTCCGGCTCGGCGTACTCAACTGCCGGGTTCCGGCTTAAGGCTTCGATGAGCTGCAACTCTTTGCCGGCCGGCACCTTGATCAGTTGAGCGCCGGTGCTGCCGATACCGGGGCCCTCCCTAAGGCCGTGCTGGCGCAGTACGCCGGCTGCCGCGCCCTTGTCGCGGAATTTGACCATGATTTGTCCCGCGATGTGTGATGACTGGGTCACTGCGTTGCCCGGGGTCACTGCGTTGCTTGGGGCTGCCAACGTGATTGCGCCGCAGCCTATGACTACCGCCGCGAAACTAGCTATAACGATTCTTTTCATAAAGAGCATCTTGCTTCAATCTGCACCGGCTAGGTAGTGCATGCCGGAAAGTTACCCCCGCGGGTTTTCTCCGTGACCAGGGGCATTTCCGAGGCAAGGGCCAGCTGCCCGCGTGCAGAGCGCCCGCACTCGCGCGGGCGCCCTGCCGTCATTTACTGCTAAAGGCACCTGGGCTGGTAGGCCGGATCAGCGGGACCGGACGCCTTACCCAGCGCGTGGGCCACAATCTGGTGCACCACGGGGTCGTTCGGCGTCTGGTCATGTTCGAAGACATCGGCCGGGCACTTGTCCTGGATGGTGATGTTGGTGACCTGCCGGGCCGGGCCGTCGATGAACTGACTGTTGTAGGGGACGACCACTTCGTCGTGAACCGTGGAGATGACGGTGTAGGAGGGGCCCGCAACAGTGTCCCCGATGGAGTTGAGCTTCTGCATGAAAGCCGACCCTGCCTGCTGGTCGGCGCAGGCGGCACAGCCCAGGCCGGTGTAATCCGGATCCGGGACAAGGCCCGGCGTCGGGACGATCACGCCTTCGGTGCCATGGTTGGATGGTGCGATACCAATGAGCTGATGGACGTACTTGGCTCCGCCGAGAAAGCCCATGTAGTAGCGGGGCATCATGCCGCCTTGGCTGTGGCCCACGAGATCCACTTTCTTGGCGCCGGTGGCAGCACGCACTGCGTCCACGAAAGGCCCAAGTTCCTGCGCCGATTTGGCCACCGGCGCGGTGGCATACACGCCGTTTGTCTCGCCGTAGTTGAGTGCGAAGACGCAGTACCCGGCGCTCTTGAGGTAGGGCGACAGGGTGGACCAGTTCTTCTCCATGCTCTCGAAGGTTCCAGGCACAAGAACGACCGGATACGGATGCTCGGCGGTTGGTTTGCAGGACCAGTCGTTGGCTCCCGGCGGGGAAATCTCAACGACGCCGGCTTGGGCCGGAACCGCGGCCAGGGAAAAGGCAAGGGCGGCGGCAGCGGTAACGGAAAGGGCTCTGGTGAGCAGCGACATGAAAACCTCTTTGTTCGTGTGTCAGCGGGGTCGGGGCCAGGGGCGAACTCTTGTGTCAATCAATCTTTGCCCGGGTACTCAATGTATGCAGCCCGGAGTCCGACGCGGCCATGGGTTTGCACAGATGTGCGTGAATGACGGCTGCGTGGCGAGCTCCCATCCCGCACGGAAATCCGCCCTCGTTTTCCCCATAGTTACTGGCCAGTAGCTTTTAGCCGCAGGGCATGGACAGCAGAAACCGCCGGACGCGCCTGCACAAACGTTCATTGCCGGGATGGCAAGGAAAACGAGTCAGGGAACGTCGGATGTTGCTGCCGGGGAATTCTCCGGCGAGACGAGGAACCCATGGAGCAGCGAGGCCGTGCCCTGCAGGTGATCCAGGGCAGCCCGGTAGGCGCCGTCCGCATCGCCGCGGAGTATGGCGTCGATGATTTGCTGATGCTGCCGGTTGGAATGCTCAAGGTTGGGCTCCAGGAACGGGATGCGGTCCAGAAGGTCGCTAACCCTTGCACGCGCGTCTGCAACGGCGGCAACCAGGCTTGGCGATCCGCTCACCTCTGCAATGGCCACGTGGAACCTCGCGTCCTTCGGCCTGTACAGTTCCGCGGGTGCCCCTGCCACATCGGCGAGGGTGTCCAGCAGATGGCGCCTCTGCCCGGGAGACAGCATGGCCTGCGCGGCCAGCGATGCTGCGGCCGGTTCCAGCACGGCGCGGTAGGTTAGGACGTCATTGACCTCCGCAGGGTCCAGGCCTGCAGCACCCCTCAACTCCCCCAGCCTTCGTGCCGATACGTAGGTTCCGCCAGACCTGCCGCGGCGGACTTCCACATAGCCGGCCTTTTGGAGCTCCGCCAGGGCGTCGCGCAGCGTTGCCCTGGACACGCCCAGCAGTTCCGAGAGCTCCCGCTCGGCAGGCAACTTGTCACCCACGCCGAAAAGCCCCAGCTTGATGTTCTGGAGCAGCCGTTCGATGGTTTCCTCAAAGGCGTTCCCGTGCCGGACCGGCCGTATGAGCCTCGTGGGGACCCCAAGCAATGCCTCTTCCATGACTCCATCCTAGCGCGGTCTAATAACAGGCCTATGATTCACCCGGGTTTAGGCGGAAGCCTGGCCAATTTCGGTGAAATTCGGGATGATCCTTGACTCTTGGCGGCGATGTGCACCACACTGGCAAAGGACTTTTGGACTAATTACAGACCATTAAGACCCTTGAAAGAAGGGAAATCCCATGTCATTACGTCCCTCGGAGCAGCCCGTCAACGACGACGGCGGCTACCTCCATCACCGTCAACTCAAACGTGGAGCGGCTGGGTGGGTCCTGCTGGCGGGGCTCGGTGTTGCCTATGTCATCTCCGGAGACTTCGCCGGCTGGAACCTGGGCCTGGCCCAGGGCGGCTGGGGCGGCCTGCTCATCGCATTCATTCTGATGGGCATCATGTACACGTGCATGGTGTTCGGATTGGCCGAACTGTCCTCCGCCCTGCCAACCACCGGCGCCGGCTACGGTTTCGCACGCAGGGCGCTTGGCCCACTTGGCGGCTTTGCCACCGGAATGGCTGTGCTGATCGAATACGCTGTTGCACCCGCCGCCATCGCCACCTTCATCGGCGGCTATGTCGAAGCCCTGGGGCTGTTCGGCCTCACCAACTCCTGGCCGGTCTACCTTGTAACCTTCGCTGTCTTCGTCGGAATCCATCTCCGCGGAGTCGGCGAGGCACTGAAACTGATCTTTGCGATCACCACAATAGCCGTCGTTGCTTTGGCGGCGGTGGTCATCGGCCTGGTACCGCACTTCAACGCGGCAAACCTCTTCGATGTTGTGCCGGACGGTTCCCCGACGTCCAGCGCCTTCCTTCCTATGGGCATCGGCGGTGTTGTGGGGGCCCTCGTATACGGCATCTGGTTCTTCCTCGCCGTCGAAGGCGTTCCACTGGCAGCGGAAGAGACCGCCGACCCCAAGAAGGACATGCCCCGCGGCATCATCGTCGCTCTCCTGGTGCTCGTGATCTTCGGAGCCCTGATGCTCGTCCTGGTTCCCGGCGCAGCCGGATCCGAAGCGATGGGCACCTCAAGCAACCCCCTCCCCGAAGCGATCCGCCTGGCCTACGGGGGCAATACGATCCTCGCCGACTTTGTGAACTATGCAGGACTGGCAGGGCTGGTGGCCAGCTTCTTCTCCATCATCTATGCCTACTCCCGGCAACTCTTCGCCCTTTCCCGCGCAGGATACCTTCCCAAGTGGCTGTCCCTGACGGGCAAGAGGCGTACACCGTACTGGGCCCTCATCGTCCCGGGCACCCTCGGATTCATCCTCGCTGCTGCCACGGGCAACGGCGCCCTGCTCATCAATATCGCGGTTTTCGGAGCCACCGTCTCGTACGTGCTGCTGAACCTGTCGCACATAGTCCTGCGGGTAAAGGAACCAGACCTTCCCCGGGGATACCGGACCCCCGGGGGCGCCGTCACAACAACCATCGCCCTGCTCCTGGCTGCCGTTGCCGTCGTTGCCACCTTCGTGGTCGATGTACTGGCGGCGTCCATCACGGCCGCCGTGTTCGCCGCTGCGCTCCTTTACTACTGGTTCTACAGCCGCCACAGGATCGTGGCAGGTGCACCCGAGGAGGAATTTGCACAGCTCGCGGCAGCCGAAGCCGAACTTAGCAACTGAAACACGCTCACCGGCACAATACGGCGGAGAGCACGGATCACGTCCAACACCCCGATCGAAGTTACGGAAATCAAATGACCAATGAAATCGCAGGGAAATACTCCCAGGCAAAGCTGACCGTCGAGGATCTGAAGCAGAAGGTCGCCTCGGGTGAGATCGACACGGTGGTCGTAGCCATCACCGACTCACTGGGCCGGCTGCAGGGCAAGCGCTGCGGCGCAAGGTCCTTCCTGGAGGATGTCCTGGGACATGGCGCCGAAGGCTGCAACTACCTCCTTTCCGTCGACGTGGAAATGAACACCGTCGATGGATACGCGATGTCGTCATGGGCAAACGGCTACGGGGACATGGTCATGCGGCCCGACGTCAGCACGCTCCGGATGGTGCCGTGGCTGGAGGGCACGGCGATGGTCCAGTGCGACATCCTCTGGCTTGATGGCCGCCCCGTCACCCAGTCGCCGCGGCAGATCCTTCGTGCCCAGATCGAACGGCTCGAGGCCCTCGGATACCGTGCCCACATCGGCACGGAACTTGAGTTCATCATGTTCGACGACAGCTACGAGCAGGCATGGGACAAGCAGTATGTGGGACTGAAGCCGTCCACCCGCTACAACGTCGACTACTCCCTGCTTGCGACGGCCGGCCTCGAACCGGTCATCCGCGACATCCGCAACAGCATGGAAAGCGCCGGACTCGTAGTCGAATCCTCAAAGGGTGAGTGCAACCACGGCCAGCAGGAAATCACCTTCAGGTACGCCGAAGCGCTCCGCGCATGCGACAGCCACGCGTTTTACAAGAACGGTGCCAAGGAGATCGCGGGAAAGCATGGAAAAAGCATCACGTTCATGGCCAAGTACAACGAGCGGGAAGGCAGTTCATGCCATATCCACTTCAGCCTGACCGACCTGGACGGCAATCCGGTGCTTGCAGGTAACGGTGAGCATGGCTTCAGCCCCCTGATGGAGCATTTCGTCGCGGGCCAGCTGGCAGCTATGAAGGAACTCTCGTACTTCCTGGCGCCAAACATCAACTCGTACAAGCGCTTCGTCGAGGGCAGCTTCGCACCAACCGCCATCGCGTGGGGCCTGGACAACCGCAGCTGTGCACTGCGCATCGTTGGGCGCGGCGCCAGCCTCCGCGTGGAAAACCGTGTGGGCGGCGGTGACGTCAACCCTTATCTGGCCGCGGCAGCACTTATTGCGGCAGCCATTCACGGCATCGAGAACGAGTTGCCCCTTGAGCCCGTCATGGCCGGGAATGCCTACGAGTCAACCGCCGACCGGATCCCGACGACGCTTCGGGACTCGCGCGCACTGCTCGTCACCAGCGAAATCGCCCGCAAGTCCTTCGGCGACGAAGTGGTGGACCACTATGTGCACGCCGCCGACGTCGAACTCAAAGCATTCGACAGTGCAGTCACAGATTGGGAGCACAAGCGTGGCTTTGAACGTCTCTGATTCCTACCGGCCGAGAATCGGCCTCACCACCTACTACCAAGGGGCTGCCTGGGGAGTTTGGAAGGCCGATGCGGCCATTCTGCCCGGAACCTATGTACAGGCAGTGGTCGCTGCCGGCGGCACGCCTGTTCTGCTGCCGCCGGTAGGCACCGACCCCACAATCGTTGACCTCCTGGACGGGCTCATCGTCGCGGGCGGCAGCGACGTTGGCCCGGAGCAGTACGGTGCGGAGCCCCATGAACTGACCCGCTCCCAACCAGGGAGGGACACCCACGACCTCGCCCTGACCAGGGCGGCGCTGGCAACTGGGCTTCCGCTGTTTTCCATCTGCCGCGGCGCCCAAATCCTCAACGTGGCACTGGGAGGATCCCTGATCCAACATGTCCCGGACGTCAATCCGGGCGCGGCCCAGTACCAGCCGGCGCCTGGAGTGTTTGGCAACGTCGAATTCACCACAACACCCGGAAGCATCAGCGAGAGCCTGCTCGGGCCAGTAGCCAGCGCCCTCTGCTACCACCACCAGGCCATGGACAGGATCGCGGACGGCCTGCGGGTGACGGCGGCAGCGCAGGACGGAACCGTACAGGCACTCGAGACGACAACAGGCGGATGGGTGCTGGGAGTGCAATTCCACCCCGAACAGAACCCAGACGACCTGCGGCTTTTCAGGGGATTTATTGAAGCTGCCCGCAACTACCGCAAAGAACGAACGGAGAATCTAGTCGATGTCCACCAGCATGTTTGACGTCCTGAACCCGGCCACGGAAGAGATCATTGAAACGGTCCCGCTCGCCACACTGGAAGAAACGGACCGGGCAATCGAAAAGGCAGCCGTGGCCTTTGAAACGTGGCGCAACGTCTCACCCGCCGACCGGGCACTGCTGCTGCGCCGCTTCGCCGCTGCAGTAGATGCCGACCTTGAGAACCTCGCCCAACTCGAAGTGATCAACGCCGGTCACACCATCGGAAACGCCCGCTGGGAGGCAGGAAACGTCCGGGACGTCCTCGCGTACTATTCCGGCGCCCCCGAACGCCACACAGGCCAGCAGATCCCTGTTGCCGGAGGCGTCAATGTCACCTTCAACGAACCCTTGGGTGTTGTGGGAGTCATCGTCCCGTGGAACTTCCCGATGCCCATTGCCGCGTGGGGATTTGCTCCGGCGCTTGCAGCGGGCAACACCGTCGTCCTCAAGCCTGCTGAGCTGACGCCGTTGACCGCCGTGCGCCTCGGGCAGCTTGCCCGGGAAGCCGGACTGCCCGACGGTGTGCTCCAGATCATTCCCGGTAAGGGATCCGTCGTCGGAGAACGCTTCGTTGCACACCCGGCCGTGCGGAAGGTGGTTTTCACCGGGTCAACCGGCGTCGGCAAGCTGATCATGGCCGGCTGCGCTGAGCAGGTTAAGCCGGTGACGCTGGAACTGGGCGGCAAGAGCGCGAATATCATCTTCGCTGACGCAGATCTGGAGGCGGCCGCAGCAGCAGCCCCGGGCGGGGCCTTTGATAATGCCGGCCAGGACTGCTGTTCCCGGTCCCGCATCCTGGTTCAGCACGATGTGTTCGAAAGGTTCCTCGAACTGCTTGAACCTGCCGTCAAAGCGCTGAAAGTCGGGGACCCCCGCGACGAGGACGTGTTCATGGGGCCGCTGATTTCCGCCGCGCAACACCGCACCGTGACAGGCTTCGTGCCGGATGGCGCGCCCGTCGCATTCCGCGGATCGGCGCCCGAAGGCAAGGGGTTCTGGTTCCCGCCCACCGTCCTGACTCCGTCCCGCGAGGACCGGGTGATGCAGGAGGAGATCTTTGGCCCGGTCGTGGCAGTAGTCCCCTTCAGGGACGAAGCTGACGCGCTCCACCTGGCCAACGACACCATCTACGGCTTGTCCGGCTCCATCTGGACCAGGGACATCGGACGGGCCCTGCGGGTTGCCCGCGGACTGGAATCCGGAAACCTCTCCGTCAACTCGCATTCATCCGTCAGGTACTCCACGCCGTTTGGCGGATTCAAACAGTCAGGCCTGGGCCGTGAGCTGGGACCTGACGCCCTCAACGCCTTCACCGAAACCAAGAACGTTTTCATCTCCACCACCGCCTGAACACAAGACGAGGAAAAGCAAAATGATTGAAGTCATCTCCAACCGACTCAAAGGCCGCAGCGCAGTCATCACCGGCGGCGCAAGCGGAATCGGACTGGCAACCGCACGGCGGTTCGCCGCCGAAGGAGCCCATGTTGTCATCGCCGATCTCGATCCGACTGCCGGGCAGCGTGCCGCTGAAGAGGTCGACGGACTCTTCGTCAAAGTCGATGTCACCAGCGAAGAAGAGGTCAAGAACCTCTACGCCGTGACCAACGAAACCTACGGAAGCGTCGACATCTCCTTCAACAATGCCGGAATCTCCCCGGCAGACGACGCCTCCATCATCGATACGGGAATCGACGCATGGCGAAGGGTGCAGGAAGTGAACCTCACCTCCGTGTTCTACTGCTGCAAGTACGCCCTGCCATACATGCAGGCGCAGGGCAAAGGGTCCATCATCAACACGGCATCCTTTGTCGCCGTAATGGGCGCCGCCACTTCCCAGATCTCCTACAGCGCCTCCAAGGGCGGCGTCCTGTCGATGAGCCGTGAACTGGGTGTCGAGTTCGCCCGCCAGGGCATCCGGGTGAATGCCCTGTGCCCTGGCCCGGTCAACACGCCACTGCTGAAAGAGCTCTTTGCCAAGGACCCCGAGAAGGCCGCCCGCCGGCTCGTCCATGTTCCCCTCGGCAGGTTCGCCGAACCTGAGGAGTTGGCCGGTGCCGTGGCCTTCCTTGCCAGCGATGATGCGTCATTCATCACCGCCTCCACCTTCCTCGTCGATGGCGGCATTGCCGGAGCCTACGTGACCCCCGAGTAGGCAGCGGGTCCGCTGCGGGCCGCGGTGCGCGCGGCCCGCAGCCAGCCCTCTCCCCCGCTTGGAGTTTTGTCCAGCTGCCGCGGCTTGACCCGTGCCGAACGTGGATTATCTGTACAAAACTCGAAGTGGAGAGCGTCGCCGAGGTGGGGTCGGGAGCAGCCGGCCAACGTCGTCGTGCCTTTTCGACTTGGTTGTATGGGGGTAGGATACACACATGTCGACAACGGTGACGGATGAGCTCATCCGGAAAGCGAAAGACGCTGGAGCGGCAGCTGAAAAGTCCCGTCGGGAGATGCTCATGGCCTCGGGCCGGCGCGCCGAAGCCGTTTTCGCGCTCTGGGCCGAGGGTATGCCCGTTCGTAAGATCGCCGAAGTCATCGGAGTGAGTCCCTCCGTTAGCCAGCGCTTGCTCGAGAAAGCTAGGGAAAGCCGGCCGCGCCTGCCGCGCCGTGAAGAACGGGTCTCGTACGAGCTGCATCGAGCCGTGGCTGAAAAAATCAGCGAGGATCCCGAATCGGTACTGAGCAAGGCACGGACCAACCTGCAGAGGATGGCGTCGCGCACACGCGATGCGTACGCACAAGGTTGGGTGGCAGAGTGGAACACGCTCGTTAATGGCGGTGACATCAACCGGCTTGTGGAGGGCATGCTCCGCCCTGACGAGCGTGGTACTGACCTTCGCCAGATGACGCCGTTCGCCGGTGTGCTCTCCCAGGAAGAGCGACTCGTCGCAATCCACAAGGCAACGCGTGCGGCGTAGCGACCTCGAGCACGCTATCCGCGCGGCCACGGAAATCATCCGTCAGGAAGCCGTCATCATCATTGGCAGCCAAGCCATCCTCGGGTCCTTGACAGAAGACGAACTGCCGGCTGAGGCGACGCTTTCAGAAGAAGTCGACATTGCTCCGTTGAAGGATGACGACGCCCAGTCTCTCGCCACGGAACTGGACGCCGCGATCGGTGAAATGTCCCACTTCCACGAAACCCACGGCTTCTACGTCCAAGGGGTCGGCCGGGACACCGCGGTCCTGCCAGCCGGTTGCGCGGACCGCCTTGTCAAGGTTAAGAACGCCAACACCAACGACCGTACCGGGCTGTGTCTGGAGCCCCACGACCTTCATCCGGGATCTGACGCCACCAGCGGGTGAGGCTGGGAATCCGTCCTGATCCGCGACGGCGAAGCCACCGCCCAATGAGCGAGAAATTCTCCGCCGGACCGGTCAGCTTCGGCAGCAGTTCCGCCGCCCCTCACAGTTGGAACTCGACGACGACGGCGGCACCACGCTGCTCGCGGCCCTCACCAAAGTCGGTGGCCGGGTCCTGGGCCCTGGCGAATGCCAAATCGGCCTGAGCCAGGTCGGCCAGGCAGATCAGACAGCCGTCGCACCCACCGCAGCTCCCGCCGTCGTACTTTCAGAAAACGAAAGCAGCGTCTCCACCAGGTGCGGCGCGAAGTCGCCGTCGAGCTCCAGCACCACCCGGCAGCGGGCGCCGGGCTGCTCCGGGTAGTCCAGGTAGAGTCCGCGGAGGTCGCAGACGGTCTGGCCGCGTCTGGGACCGTCGGTGGTGTCGACGTCGACATGCACCACCGGGGCGACGGCAGCTCTGACGCCGCCCACCGCCAGCGCCGCGGCGAGGGGGTCGTGCATGGCGGAGCAGGCGCGCCCGAACTGGCCCTCGTAGAACCGGAAGTAGTAGCCGAGCATCTCCCCCAGCGCCCGCGGCACAGGACCGGAGGAGGCCAGCAGGTCCTGCCGGTGGCTTTCCTCCAGCACGTTGGCCATGGTCACGTCCAGCGGCACCAGGGTCACGTTCCAATCGGCGGCGAGGACGGCCGCGGCGGCCTCGGGGTCGTTGGCGATGTTCGCCTCCGCCACCGGTGTGATGTTCCCGGGGCCAGGGCCGCGCCGCCCATGATGGTGATCTCCTCCACCAGCCGGGGCAGGTCCGGCTCCAGCCGCAGGGCCTCGGCAATGTTGGTAAGCGGGCCGATGGCCAGGACCCGCAGCGTGCCGGGATGCTCGTGGGCGAGCCGCACCAGCATCTTCGCCAACCGGTGTTCTTCGCCCTCGGCGGCCTGAGCAACCCGGATGACTACGGCGACATTGCCGGCCGGCTGTCTAGGGTCTTCTTCCCGGACTTCCGCCTGGAGGTGTGCCCCAAGCGGCACCACTTCGACCCGCCACACCGGATCGAGCCCGAGCGGCTTGCTGAGCTGCTGCGGGCGCACTGGGCGCGGGCGGAACGCGAGAGTGCGGCATCCGCTGGCTCCTGACTTTGCAGTCAGTTGGGCGGCACGCTTCCGCCCTGACAAGGCGCTAGGACGCCAGGAGACTAGCTGGCGGCGAGCAGTCGCGCTGCTGCGTCTCGCCCTACCGCGAAGGGCTGCGGGAAGGTACCCATTCCCATTGTCACGAGCCCGCCCTCGTACAGAAGCATCAACGAGTCGGCTGTCTGGGCAGGATCAGCAACGGACGCTTCCCTGCACAGCTGCTCGAGTAGGTCTCTCAACCATTTCTTTTGGCGGATGGCTTCCGCCGCGATGGGGTTCTCCGGGTCATCCGTCTCGGCCCGCGCGTTGATCGCGCAACACCCTTTGTCGCTGTTGTCGATGGCCCACCGCCCGGAGATGTCGAAGATCGCGAGGATCCGCTCGGTGCCGCCTGCGGGTACCTGCGCGAGTTCATTTTCGAGGTACTCGCGCCACCGGGCGTCCCGCCGTCGGAGGTAGGCCACCGCCAGCGCCTCTTTCGAACCGAACTGGTCGTACAGGGTTTTCTTGGTTACGCCAGCCGCCGCGGCGATCGTATCCACCCCTACCGCGTGGATTCCTTCTCGATAGAACAGCTCGGATGCGGCGCGCAGAACCCGTTCCGCTCCCTTCGTGTACTTGGGCAGCTCATTCGTGTCTCTGGGCATCACCTCACGGCGATCTTCGGTCATCATGCATCCACTATACCGTTCTGTATACTAATTAGCATGAGTAAACAGAACGGTATACCTCATCGCACTGTCCTGATCGGAGCATCCGTCGCGTTCGTTCTCAGTTGGAGTTCCGGTTTTCTCGTAGCCAAGATCGGCACCGCCGGCGCCCCGGCGCTCACGGTCGTCTTCTGGCGATTCCTCATTGTCGTGGTGATCCTGGCACTCGCCCTCGCCGGAACCGCCCTCCGAGTCAACATCACCCATCGTCGGCCGAACGGCATCGGTTCGAAAAACCGTCCGGGGAGACCCTCCCGCGGCTCAGTCCTTCCCCGCGCGGACCTGCCGGCCTGGCGCGACATCCGCCCCCATCTCGTCATCGGCTTCTTCGCCCAATTCGGCTACGTCGTGCCTATCTACCTGGCCATCGCCGCCGGCGTCTCGTCGGGGACCTCCGCGCTCATCGATGCCATCCAACCTCTTGTCATCGCCACCCTCGTCGGCCCGCTCCTCGGGCTCCGCGTGCGTGCCCTCCAATGGCTCGGCCTGGTGTTCGGCGCCAGTGGCGTCGCCCTGATCGTAGCTTCAGATGTATCCGTAGTCGCGTCTCCAGGCCCCGCCTACCTGCTCCCGCTCGTCGCCCTCGCGAGCCTCGTCACGGCCACATTCCTGGAGCGCCGCACCTCGGCACGCCTCGGTGTCTTTGCCACCCTGTCCACGCATGCCGCCGTCACTCTCGTCGCGGTCGCCCTGCTCGGGTCCCTCGCCGGAACCCTAGCCCCACCGGCCACCCCTGACTTCTGGATCTCCACCCTGGTGATCGCGATCGTCCCCACCCTCATTGCCTACGCCCTATACTGGTTCCTCCTCCGCCGGATCGGCATCACTACGCTCAATGCCCTCCTCTTCCTGGTCGCCCCGACCACAGCTGTAGCCGGGGCTTTCCTGTTCGCGGAACCGTTCACTCCCGCCACCCTCGCCGGCTTGATCCTCGGGTCCGCCGCCGTCGCTCTGGTCCTGTGGCCCGAGCGTTCCTCGGCGCATTCCCCCTGCGCTTCTTCCGCCGATTCGGTCGACGCCGATTTCCAGACAGGCGAAGCGGCCCCTTCACCAGCCCGGTGAGGCGGTTCACGCGTCAATAGCGCCGCCAGGGTATGGCGCGGCGGATGGCCAGTGTGAAATGGAGGCGGGGTTCCGGCGACATTGTTCCCGGACCGCAGAGCACGGCGAACATTTCTATCCATGGTCCAAAGGCGGGTCCACCAGCCTGCAAAATTTGTCGCCGCCTGCGCCAGATGTAACGGCGCGAAAAGCGCCAGGCTTCCCTCGCCCGGCCAGCAGGAAAGACTGGAACGACGGCGGCGGGACTACGTTGGGTTCGACGGCGCTGTTAGCGTCGGCGAACGGCAGCCCCTCCCCTGACCGCCCAAACGCCGATGAAAACATGGAACTGGCTTCCATCAGGCCCGTCACGGCTTAACCTGGACGCTGAATGCGTTCGCTGAACCCGTCAGGGAGCGAGCAGTCCGTCCGCGACGACCGCAAGCATCGATGCCACTGATTCGGCGGGAAGCTCGCTGTTGTCTGCCACTGCGGCCATGCCGCCGACAAGCCGACTGATTTGCATTGCCTCGACCCCAGGGCGCAGGGCCGAGTCCAACCCGTCAATCAGGCGCTGATTTGCATTGACGTACGTCGTGCATTTTGCTGCGAATGGAGACCCGGGATCGCCCAGCGCAGCAGTGATCCGCGCGGCTGCACCCTTGTGTTCTGTCAGCATCGCCGCATAATCGGTCAGCCAGGTCAACAGCCGCTCCCGCGCGGAGGCGTCGAGCGAAAGCGCCCTGTCGACTGCCGCGTTGACCTTCCCCGCCCAGGCCTCAAGGACCGCGTCGTACAGCGACTCTTTGGTCGGGAAGTGCCGGTACAGTGTGCCGGGGCCCACCTCGGCCCCTTTGGCGACTTCATCCATCGAGACGGCGTCGAAGCCTTTGGCGCGGAAGAACGTACGTGCAACTTCCACGATCCGATCGCGGTTGCGTTGAGCGTCAGCGCGCACCGAAACACCTCTCAATACATCATTGCAAAACGGAGAGTGTCTCCGTATAGTTCTAACCGGAGCATCTCTCCTCTTAGTGTACGTCAGCCCTTCGGCTAGAACAGGACACCACCCCATGACACCCACAACCGCCACGCGCGCGCCCGCCGGGATCGCGGCATCCGGCGGCCGCGCCGGCAGCATTGGCCTCTGGCTGGTCATGCTCGCCCAACTCATGCTTGTCCTCGACGCGACAGTCGTCAACGTCGCACTCCCCCACATCGCCACCGACCTTCATTTCACCCGCGCCCAGCTCAGCTGGGTCTTGAACGGCTACGCCGTTGCCTTCGGCGGCCTGCTGCTGCTCGGCGGACGGATCGGGGACGTCTTCGGCCGCCGCCGCACGTTCCTGGTGGGCGTGGCGGTGTTCACGGTCTTCTCGCTGCTCGGCGGCCTGGCCACCTCACCCCTTCTTCTCGTCATCGCCCGCGCACTCCAAGGCCTCGGCGCCGCGTTCGCCGCCCCGAGCGTACTCGCGCTCATCACCACAACCGCGCGGGACGACGCCGCGCGAAACCGGGCGCTTGCATTGTTCTCCGCCGTCGCCTCGATGGGCGGCGCGCTCGGGCTCATTCTTGGCGGCCTGCTCACCGACATGGCCAGCTGGCGGTGGACCCTCTTCATCAACGTGCCGATCGGCGTCGTCGTCCTCCTTGCCGTGCCGCGCCTCGTCGCCGAAACTCCCCGGAGACCCGGGCGCTTCGACGTGCTCGGAGCGGTGACCGCAACGGGCGGCGCCGTCGCCATCGTGTGGGCTCTCATCCAGGCGGGCGACGACGGCTGGTCCAGTCCCCGCACGATCGGCGGGCTGGTGGTCGGCGCAGCGCTGATCACCGTGCTCGCCTTCACCGAGCGGAGGGTGGCCCACCCCCTGCTGCGCCCGCAGCTGCTCCGCAGCCCGAGCCGAGTGGCGGCGCTGGCTGCGATGGCGGCCACCTATGGCGGGATGCTGGCGATGTTCTTCCTCATGGTCCAGTACCTCGAAAACGATCTGCACCTCACGCCAATGCTGACCGGGCTGGCCTTCCTTCCGATGCCCCTGAGCATCTTCGCGATGTCCCGGATCGTCCCGCGACTGGTCGAGCGCTTCGGGGCCGTCCGCCTGGTCATCTTCGGCGCCGCCCTTCGCGTGGTCGCCTTCCTGCCCCTCACGCAACTGAGTCCGGACACGCCCTTCGTGATCGTGATGATTGCCCTGCTGTTTACGGGAATCTCAGCCGGCATGACGTTCATGCCACTCACGACGCTCGCGCTTCGCAACGTCGAACCCGAGCACGCAGGGTCCGCCTCCGGGCTTTTCCAGACAATGCAGCAACTTGGCGGCGCCGTCGGACTGGCCATCGTGGCTTCGACCTACGCGGCCTTCGCTACCCCCGGCGACTTCCTGACCGGCGGACGGGCCGGGTTCTGGTCGGCGACCATCCTCTCCGCGCTCGCGCTGGCAGCCGTCGTCGGGCTGGTCATCAGACCTCGGAAGGTGGGATGAGGGCACCCGTTCCTGGATGCCCTGGGTGTTCCGCCCCGGAACGGGCGTCCCACAAGGAACACGATGGCACCTAGCCCAGTGCCTGATCGCGGCATGGGGCGGGCACCTCTCGGCGATGCAGTCCATCCAGTCCTGACCGGCATGGCCAATACCCCCGCTTAGGCGACCGCCGCACCCACGGCCACTGCCGCCGTCGTACTTTCAGAGAACGACAGCAGCGTCGCCACCAGATGCGGCGCGAAGTCGCCCTCCAGGGATAGCACCACCCGGCACCGAGCGCCGGGCTGCTCCGGGTAGTCCATGTACAGCCCGCGCAGGTCGCAGACGGTCTGCCCGCGTCCGGGACCGTCTGTGGTGTCGACGTCGACCTGCACCACCGGGGCGACGGCGGCTTTGACGCCGCCCACCGCGAGCGCCGCCGCGAGGGGGTCGTGCATGGCGGAGCAGGCCCGGCCGAAGATGCCCTCGTAGAACCGGAAGTAGTAGCCGAGCATCTCCCCCAGTGCCTGCGGAACCGGGTGGCCGGCGGCCAGCAGTTCCTGCCGGTGGCTTTCCTCCAGCACGTTGGACATGGTCACGTCCAGCGGCACCAGGGTGATGTTCCAGTCGGCGGCGAGGACGTCCGTGGCGGCCTCGGGGTCGTTGGCGATGTTGGCCTCCGCCACCGCCGTGATGTTTCCCGGGGCCAGCGCCGCCCCGCCCATGATGGTGATTTCCTCCACGAGCCGGGGAAGCTCCGGTTCCAGCCGCAGGGCCTCGGCGATGTTGGTGAGCGGGCCGATGGCGAGGACGCGCAGCGTGCCGGGGTGCTCGTGGGCGAGCCGCACCAGCATCTCCGCCGCGGTTTCCTGCGCCAGCCCGGCGCCGGCTGCCTCCAGCGAAACCTCGCCGATGCCGTTGGCGCCGTGGACGTGCGGCGCCCCGCCGCGGAACGTGCCGGTCTGCGGGTCGTGGGCGCCGAGCGCGACGGGGATGTGCGCGTGCCCGGCAAGCTGGAGCAGGTCCAGGGTGTTGCGGGCGCCGACGGCGGCACTGACGTTGCCGCTGACGGTGCCGATCCCCCGCACGTCCGCCTGCAGCGAGGCGAGCAGGTAGGCCAGGGCGAGGGCGTCGTCGATCCCGGTGTCGCAGTCGAAGTAGAACGGGTGGCTGATGGGCGTGGTCATTGCGGTGGTTCTCGTTTCGTAGGTGCTTGGTTTGGGGTGGGAGTCAGAGGGATTCGCCCTTGGGGGCGGCGACGAAGAGGCTCACGATGAACGCCGCCGCCGTGATGGCCACGGAGATCCAGAGTGCGGTGGCGTAGCCGGCGGAGGTGGCCTGCGCGGCGAACGGTGCGACGATGACGACGCCGAGGCTCGCCCCGATGCCGAAGGAGGCGCCGTTGATGCCGGGCAGGGCGGCGGGGGCTTCCTTGGGCGAGAGCAGGACGGAGAGTCCGTTGATGGCGGTCAGGAAGAAGCCGTTGTAGAAGATGCCGAGGAATGCGACGGCGATCATCACCGCCACCTGGTTGTCGGAGAACGCGGCGGCGGCGATGGCGCAGGCCAGGCTGAGTGCGGTGCCGGCGCGGAGGGTTTTGATCCAGCCCCGGCGGTCGGCGAGCCAGCCGGCGAGCGGTGCGGCGAAGACGCCGATCAGCGCGGCCGGGGTGAGGAACAACAGGGCGGAGACGGAGGCGCTGAGTCCGAAGCCGTGGCGGACGTCCTGGCTGAGCAGCACCACGGTGAAGTTGATGACGGCGAAGATGCCGGCGAGGGTCAGGACGGTGGTGGCGATGACGGGCCAGACCTGGCGGGAGCGCAGGTGGTGGACGGCGATGAGCGGATGGCTGCGCTTCTTCTCGATCATCCAGAAGGCGGCGAAGGACGCCACGGTGCCGGCCAGCAGGGCCAGGGTGCTCGGCGCGGTCCAGCCGACGGCCGATCCGCCGGAGACGAAGTAGGTGATGAAGACGAGGAACACCGAGAGCGAGCCCGCTCCCCACCAGTCCATGGCGCCGCGGACGCCCCGGGGCCGTCCCTTCGGGACGGTCTTGAGGATGCAGCCGCCGGCGACGGCGGTCAGCACCAGCACGACGACGAAGATGGACCGGAATCCGAGGGTTTCGGCCATCAGGCCGCCGACGTAGCCGTCGACGCCGCCGATGCCGCCGTTGATGGCGGCGATGATGCCGACGGAGGTGCCGAAGAGGCGGGCGTGCAGGTTCTCGCTGAGGACGATGTACGCGAGGGCGAAGACGGCGCTGGAAACGCCCTGCAGGAACCTGCCGGCGACGAGCAGCGGCAGCGTAGGGGCCGCGATGCAGAGAAGGGTGCCGGCGCCCATGATGCCGAGGACCAGCAGCAGCGCGGCGCGGCGGCCGATGAAGTCGCTCCACCGTCCGATCACCGGTCCGGCGATGGCCCCGGCGAGAAAGAACATGGACTGCACGGGGGCGGCGCTGTCGGCGCTTAGGCCGAAGCTGGCGGCGATATGGGGCAGGGCGGGGGTGACCATGCTGGCGTTGAGCTGGAAGGACAGCACGCCGAGCAGCAACGTGGAAATGAGGAGGGCGGCGCGGCGGCCGGCGAATTGCGGCTGGCCTGCGTTTGTTTCGTTGCCGACGGCCGCTGGCGGCGAGGTGGTGACCGGGGTTGGGCTGTTCACATCAAACTCCTTTGTTCTGCAGGCGGGTCCTGCCTTTGGGATGTGAGTTGTTATACAACCATGTATGACGAACAAGTACAACCATGGCGTACACTATTTCCTAATCCAGCCGCCTCTGGCTCGACCTGATAGGACTTCCTAATGAGCACTCGACTTCCTGCCGTCACCGTCGTCGGCAGCATCAACCTCGACATCATCGCCACCACGGACCGGCTTCCCACCGCCGGCGAGACCGTCGGCGGCGGCGTTCTGCAGCAGCAGCCCGGAGGCAAGGGAGCCAACCAGGCCGTGGCCGCCGCCCGCCTGGGCGGGAGCGCCCGGATGATCGGCGCGGTGGGCGACGATGCCCAGGGGCGGCTGATGCTGGAGGCTCTTTCCGGCGCCGGCGTCGACACGGCTGGCGTTGCCGTGCTCGACGGCGATGCGACGGGCACAGCGCTGATCGTGGTGGACCGCGACGGCGAAAACCAGATTGTGGTGTGCCCCGGGGCCAACTCCGGGTTCTCGTTGGAGGGCGTGGAGTTCGGTCCCGATGAGACGGTGCTGTGCCAGCTCGAGGTCGGCCTGCCCGTGGTGCTGGAAGCCGCCCGGCGCACCTCGGGGTTCTTCGTCCTGAACGCGGCCCCGGCCATGGACCTGCCGGCGGAGCTGCTGGAGCTGTGCGACCTGGTGATCGTCAACGAAACGGAGTATGAGCTCATCCCGGCGCTGGCCGGGGCGAAGCTGGTCGCGGTGACGTACGGGAAGGACGGCTCGGCGATGTTCGAGCACGGGCGGAAGGTGGCAGAGGCTCCAGCCTCGGCCGTGAAAGTGGCGAACACCATCGGTGCCGGTGATGCGTTCTGCGCGGCGCTGGTGCTGGCGCTGGGGGCGGAGCTTCCTTTTGACCGGGCGCTGGCGGTGGCGAATGCCGTCGGCGCGGATGCGGTGGGTGATCCTTCGTCGCAGCCCATGCTGGCTTCACTTGAAGAGTATGTTGCCCGAGTTTCTGCGGCCGGAGTCGCCGGGCAGTGAAGCTGGTTTTCAGACCGGTAAGGCCGGCGGATTTTTCAGAGGTCCGGCGAATCACCCAGGAGGCGTATCTCCACGCCGGCCATTTCATTGCCGAGCACGCGTACATGAGAGTGCTCGACAACGTGGAACACCGGGCGGAGCATGCCGAAGTGTGGGTGGCCGAAGCCTCGGGCGTGCTGGTCGCGGCAGTGACGCTGACTTATGCAGGGCAACCGTATAGCGAGATCGCATTGGAGAACGAGCTCGAGTTCCGAATGCTCGCCGTTGATCCTGCGGTGCAAGGCGGAGGGGTTGGGCGCGCGGTTGTCCGTCAGGTCATCGGACACGCCAAATCGCTAACCGTTATCGAGGCGATCAGCATTACGAGCGCGACGTTCATGCAACGGGCACACGCCCTGTACGAATCCTTGGGCTTCCAGAGGGCTCCGGGCCGTGACTGGCACGTGCCCGGCGAGGACGTGCTGCTTTGGGTGTTCCGGCTGGAGCTGCAATGCGCCCACGCTCTCGATTGAGCCATCGTAACTGCCTTCTGACATGAGGAAATTCCACCTCGCGTTCACGACAGACCTGGCCTCCGTAGAGGGACTCTAGGCCCGGTTCGAGGTCACGGCCTCCACCATCCGCGGGGACTTGGCGCTGCTGAACGGGCAGTGCCGGCTGGCCCGGACGTATGGCGGCGCCATGGCCCTGGGCGCGCACCGGAGGCGTCGCTGCAGCAGCGCACCGGCCAGGCGTTCGAACTGCAACACGCCATCGCCCGCCGGGCCGCGTCCGTGATCCTCCCGGGGGAGAACATTCTGCTCGACGCCGGCTCCGCCGTGGGCGCTCTGGCCCACGAACTGCGTAACTTCGACAACCTGTCCGTGACCACGCCATGCACCAACACCATGCAGGAACTGGCCGATTCGGAAGGCATCGAAGTGGACTGCCTGGGCGGCCGGCTGCGGAGCCTGGGCCAAAGCTTTGTGGGCCCGCTCGCCGAGGCGGCGCTGGAGCGGATGAGCTTTGACCGCGTGTTCCTGGGGGCCGACGCCGTCACCGCCGAGGACGGCATCTGCGAGGCCGACCACGCCCAGACCAGACTCAAGGAGCTCATGGCCCGGCGCGGTAACAACGTCGACGTCTTGGCCGACTCGTCCAAGCTCGGCCTGCGGCCGTTTCACGTCTGGGCTCGGCTTGCGCTGCCGTGGACGCCCGTGACGGACGACGGCGCGGATGCGGGGCAGGTGCAGAAGTTCCGGGATGCGGGGGTTGAGGTTGAGTTGGCGGACGTGCTGGGTCAGTAAACGAACACGGACTCGTTTTCGCCAAGATCGACAATCTGGCGACGCTGTCCGGTGCTTGACCTGACGAACTTACAGGATGGTGCGCGGCAGATGCAGTGGCGCCTGTCCCCCTGATGTGGGAAGAGCTTTCCCATGGAGGGGACCCGCCTGCCACGATGTGTCAGGCATAGGTCGCCCCAGACGGCAGCCGCCGAACCCTACAACAAGCGGCAGAATCGGGCGCAAGACACTGTAGGACCGTAATGCAACTACGCCAATCGTGCTGTTAGCCTTCTCATACACTCCGCACAGGGGGACAAAAATGTAATCGCAACCCACGGTGGGACTTATGAGAGGACCTCGATGGAATGGACTGACCCGTTCGATGATGACGACGTTAGAGACCTAACTCGGCAGTACCTGCCCGACACAGTCGTTTGGACCACGGACTGGACAACGGGTTCACTCACGGAGCAGCTGCAGCGAAATGTGTTCAATGTTGACCCCCCCCTTCCAGCGAAGGTCAGCCTGGACAGACAAAAAGGCGTCACTCTACATCGAGTCGCTCCTTATTGGGTGCCCGGTGCCTCCCATAACCTTGGCCGAACTGCCTTCCACAAAGTCCTCCAATTTTCAGTACGTGGTGATTGACGGAAAACAACGCTTGAGTTCGTTAAAACGCTTCACCGTCGATGAGACTCTCGTGCTCTCCGGGCTTGAGGTTCTGCCGAATCTGAACGGAAAGACATTTTCTGAAATTAACGAGTTTCACGAGTTTTCGAGATTCATCAATCTCCCCGTTCGAACAGTAATCTTGCGAAACTGGAAGAAGGATGAAGTTCTCCAATTCGTCTTTCATCGCCTAAACACGCAAGCTACACCATTGTCAACTCACGAGCTTCGTAGATCACTTCTTGCAGGTAAGTTTACGGACTATTTAGATAGGCGATCGGCGGAATCTAAAGGAATTCAGCGAATCCTCGGGATCACCGAACCCGACTATAGACTGCGAGATGCGGAACTCCTCCTACGCGGGATTGCATTTACGACATACGCAGAACGTTACCGAGGAAACCTCAAGCAATTTCTTGATACCGTTACTAAGCAGCTAAATAGATCCTGGGGATCGCAAGCCATAGTTGATGAAGTCGACCGCGCTAGCGACGAAATAGACTCATCAATTTCCACAGTGTATAAGATATTTGGAAATCACGCTTTTCAACGATTAGACGATACGGGTAAATACACCGGTCGCTTCAACCGTGCCGTCTTTGACATAATGCTCTATGCCTTTAAGTTCAGCGATGTGCAAGAAGCTGCGCTCCTGCACAAGACGGAAGTGGAGATGTGCTTCCGCGCACTCAACGAGAATCCTCAATTCTCCGAGTACGTGGCGGCAACCACTAAGACGCCCGAGGCTGTGCTGGGTCGGCTTGGAATGTGGCTCGAGGCGCTCGAGCCAGTGCTGGGTCTAGGTGGGCTTCGCGATCGTACGACCGTCCTGCTCACACGATGAACAGGCGCGATGTCATCCGCTCAGCTGATTCACTAGTGCGGCGGGAACAGTACCTTCATCAGAGGTTTATTTTGCCCCATTTGGGAATTTCGGTCTGGAACAGCGCCGCTCTAGATATGGCTGCCTCGTATGTCGGCCTGGCCCACGCTGAATCTGAAGCACTCTTGGAGGAAACAGTTCAAAAGGTTCTCTTGCATGCGCATAACTCTGCCAGCAGTGGATATAGCCACCCGGTCCTGATCAATGCCATCCGGTACTACCAGAGCGTTGTAACCGAAAAGCTAGGAAGTATCGACATTGTTCCTCAGCGGCGCGTGCTAGTCAGTGACGCGCAGAGGCTGGCCGAGGCATGGACCAGTAGCGGAGCAAGTTCTTTTTGGTCACAATCGCTGGAGCGCAATCATGGAGCTGGCCTGAAATATGTCGAGCGGCTTGTCCAGCCACTTGGGCTCGATCTCGGGACTGGAACTTTCTCCAAGCTTGAGAGTAGAGGAGTCAAACGGATAGGCAAAATGTCGCCGCTTACACCTACCGATCTGAGTGAGTTTGTCACTCTGAGAGGTCGCGCAATGCACACCAGTACGGACAGCTTCCAATTCAAAGTAAAAAATATCCGACCCATAGAAATCCGGCAAAGCACTATGCGTGGAACGGCCGTGATAGGGAGGATGGTTAGGACCGTGGGCACCAAGCTTTGGTAGAAGTGCCTCATACGTTCGGGCGGTAAACGAACCCAAGCTAGCTCAGCTTCGTAAGCCTGCTTACAATTATTGCTTCTGCAACTCAGAGACTAGTTCGCCCTAGCTAATCTATGCGTCCAAGAAAAGTCGGACATGGCGAAGTAATTCCTGGTCGGCCAACACCTCACATTCCCAAACATCTAGGTAGCCCCATCCCTGATCAACTAACTGGATGCGCTGTCTGACGTCCCGTTCCTGGTTCCGGACTCGTTTGTCAGCCCAGAAGTCAGTGTTGCTTTTCGGTAAGCGTGATCCCACCGGACAGTCATGCCCATGCCAAAAGCACCCGTTGACAAAGATGACCTTCCGGCGCCCTACGAATACTAAGTCCGGTTTTCCGGGCAACCGGCGATCATGGAGGCGGTACCGAAGCCCGTCGCGATGCAACATTCGCCGTAGCATTATCTCTGGCTTAGTATCTTTGGAACGGATTTTTGCCATGTGGGCACTTCGCCGTTCAGGGCTCATGAAGTCAGCCATGTCCATATTTTAGTTCCGCCCCGACCGTCAGTCCTGCGAACGCTGCAGCTGGCGGCTGGCCACTAGCTGCGCCAGCTAGCCGCTCACCCCGTGATGTTGAGCCGGACGATGATCTTTGGGCAAAGCTATCCTGACGCTTTAATTCCCCTGTACTCTGCCAGCAGCCCCGAGAGAAGGGTGCCCACTGCAAACGACTGCCACGGTGATACTGCGTTCCCCACCTGGGTGTACTGGGGTACTTCCAACTTCCGCCGGTGCGCGCCGGTGGTTTCCCTGCCCAGGAACTCGAATGAATCAGGAAAGCCTTGGAAACGGGCAAGCTCTCGAACCGTAAAGATCCGGGACTGCATGGGGTGGACATAGTCGTCCGGTAGCGTGACTACAGTTCGGCTCGGTTCGCTAGCACTGAGCACTTTCTGGCTGTGCTTCCGCGTCACAAGGTCAACAGCAAGTTCCACCAGCTCGTCCAAGGAGCAGATAGTCCTCGCCACTGATGGCCTCGTCGAACACTGGAGGTCCAGAGGAAGTTCGACGTTCGCCAAGGCACGCTTCGCGAGCGATTTCTGACCTTCCGGGTCCAAAGCGCTCATCTGGCTGAGCAGCCGCTGGTCGATGCCATTGCTGTGCATCATCCGGTAGAAAGAGAACCTGGTCACAACAATGTCCGTGTGCCGTCTGGGTGTCTGGTTTGGAGGATCGGTGGGAATTTCGCGACTTTTGGGGCGTACGGCCTCCTCCGCTTGCCTCAGCCCGGCTAAGTACTCCCCGTTCCTACCAGTGTCCGCAGCTTCCCAGCCGCCCAAATCTGAGATGGCATCACGGATCGTGAATGCACGACCAGACATGGTGGTAGGGGCAGGTGCTAGGGGCGGGACATCGCCCACCAAATCCGCAAAATCTGATTTCCATATTCCGGGCGTCGCCAATACCCGCAGTTTTCTCGCGACGTCACTCCGCAGGGCAATCAGCATGAGCCTGGGCCGGAACTGGGGGGCTCCGTAGTGGACAGCGTTAACACGAACGGCTTGGACTGTGTATCCAGATCCGATGTTGGTCAGTGCGGCCTGCAGCTGGGAGAAGGAGGATTCCTCGCCCTTTACGAAGCTTTGGCTCATTCCAACAACGTTCTCAATCACGACCGCTTTGGGGGCAGTGCGTTCCACGAAGTCCAGATATTCCCAGGCAAGCCGGTTCCGTAAGTCGTCCTTAAGCCTACGGCCGGCCAGAGAGAACCCCTGGCACGGAGGGCCACCAACTACGGCATCGAGATCCTGCTCATTGAATCTCTGGATGAGGTCATCATCAGCGAGCACCTTGGCCAGCTCACTTACCAGCACCTTGCCTTCGAACTGACGTCGGAGGCTGCGCTGCAGGTACTGCTGCCAGACCCGCATGTCAGCCGCATCCGCGACATAGTTATGGAAAAAGGTTCGAGCGGCCATATCTGACTTCTCTACGGCAGCGACAAGTTCGCCCCCCGCCCGTTCCATGCCCAACGAGAGACCACCACAACCCGAGAACAGGTCAACGAACTTCATCACTGATACATTGTGCCAGAGCTCGACCCCATTCCTTGGGCACGGCGCAGTGGTCCCCGCGCGTCAAAGCCCGTACCGCTCGTAGTACGGCACCACGCTGATGAAGCGACCTTCGTCATATCCCAGAGATTTGTACAAGACTTGGTGCTGGCGCAGGTCCGGGATTCTTCTGGGTACATCCGGCGAAAGGTCCGGCAGACCCAGGGAGGCAAGTTCACGTCCGCTAACGGACGGCACCTTGTGGATGAACCATGTCCGTAACGGCTGCCCGTAGTTCTCGCGGCCCTCCTTGAAATGCGAAAGATACTGGGACGCCAGCATGACCCCGTACCCGAAGTGGCGACCTTGCAGCATCAAGTCCATGAGGACCTGAAAATCGTAGCGCATGATGTTGATCGCCTCGTCGACCAACAGAAATGACTTCAAGTAGCGAAGCTGGTTGGGTGGGTCACCCTGGAACGGCGGCTTGGGCGTCCTCAACATGTTGTCGTAATACAGGTTCAAAAACAGGGCGACGAGGGCATTCTTGGCGCTTTGGTCCTGACCCAGCCGGTCCAGAGCAACAATGAGTACTTTGCCCTCTAGTAACTCCCCAAACAGCTTTAGATTTTCCCTGTCGGCACTAAAGATCTGGCTAAGCACGAAGCTGTCGAGTATGGATGACACGGAATCTGGATTGCCCGACTTCTCCAAATAGGCAAGCCTAACTTCCGCGAGTGTTGGTGGCCTGTTGTCATTCTGCTCATAGAGCTCCCTGACGGCCTCGTTCAAGAGGCTAGCTTGGACTGGACCCACGCCCCGGTAGATCTTCCGGAGCACATCGACGAAGGCTGCCGCCTGTTGGTAGGGCAGCTTTGAATATTCGCCGGTCACAGGCATGAATATGTTCACTGGTATCTGGTGTGGTTCCAAGACAACGCCGCCGACGCGGCCTACGAACTCTTCCTTTTGGAAGTCGCCCTTGTAGTCAAAAATCAGCATGGATGTCGCCACGGAAGGCTGCTTTTCGCGAGCTTGCTCCCGGATCTGTGCGATCAAAGCCTTCACGAGTTCGGTCTTACCTGTTCCCAGATCACCGACGATTCCGACGTTCATTTGATTGAGGTTCGTGGTGCCCGGCCAAAAATCCACCTCCGAATTGCCCACGGAACCCAACAGGTTGCCAACCTTGATTCGGACCCCGTCCCCAGCTATTCCAACCCGGGAACCGGCCTCCGCGCCCACAAGTCGACCTGATTCCAAACCGTCGGACCCGGTCTGGGTTGCAGCGCCGACCTTCGATCCTGAGGCCGGCTGCTGGCCGCTAGGCATGGCCTGCCCTGGCACTGGATCGGCCGTTTCTTGGCCTTCGGATCCCTCGTGGCTACCATTTTCGGCGATCAGCTCTTCGTCCGAAGCGCCCCTGGCAGGAAGTTCCTCGCCGTCTGGTTCGGCCGCGGACCAGTCGACCAGCTTGGCCCAGCCCTCGATGATCCCACTCTGATCAGCTGTGTCCAACGCCTCAAAGACTGTCGCGGTATCGGCAACCAACGCCCCAACTTGGAACTCGTCGCCGCCTACCGTGCCAGCGTAGAAAGCATCACCTGTTGACGTGGTCGCGCCATGTTGAAGGTACGTGAGGAGCGGTCTGCCTACACGAACCTTCATACGACCATCCACCAAAGCCGAGAGGCGGTTGGCGAACTCATCCGGTGAACCGGCAAGAATGGGGTTAAGGCGCGCCGCTGTCTCCACCAACGTGGCCAAGCTGTTCATCCAGATGACCCTGTCGGCCCCCGAGACTTCAGCAGCCCTGAGCTCAATACCTGTCAACAGGCGGTAGCTGGCCTCGAGTTGCGCAAGAGGTTCCTTTAATGCGGCAGAGGCTGGGCCTGGAAGCGTGGAGCCGATCGAATCACCTTTTAGGCCGTAGCATTTGATCTCTACTGGAGAAAGGACGATCTGTTCTTCATCCATTTCTATGAACAGCAAGTCCGCTCGACGCTGATGCTGGCCATGGTTTGCCTGCCCGGAGAGTGTGCGCAGGAAGTAGTCCGCAGCATCGATTGGTAGAACGAATCGATTGGTTGTTCCGGAAGCCGCCTTATCGAAAAGACCAAATGTGAGGAAGAATCCGAGAGCACCTGCTACATGTGTACCGCCCATGGAAAGCAGGGAAGATAGGCCAACTCCACGGCTTCCAAGTCTCGACATGACTGACGCTTTGAGGGCAGACGTGTCCTCTTTCCCGGTGGCCTTCGTCAAGAGACTTTCAAGTTGATGCCCGAAGCTATCCGGAACTTTGGCAATGGATACGAAGGGACGACGTTCCATGAAAGGAACGTCGGCGGAACGCTCGAAGACCGGCGGACGCCATTCCCACAGCATGCGCGCGCCTTCACCGTGCGCGTCCATAAGCTCAGCCATGATCGCGGGGCTAAGGAACGACTCCCCCATCACCGTCCAGTCCGCCGTCGCGTCCGCGACGTCACGGCGCATCATCCCAGCTTCGACGACAGGAGCGGAATCGTCGGACTCACATGCTTCGAGGGCGCGGCTAAATGGGCCCCAACCAATGTGGGCTGGAACCGCTGGCTGGCTCAGGCTGAGTCGCCTTTCCGTCAGTCGGTTCAGATTGCTTTCAAATCGTCGAAGGGGCACGTTTCCCAGCACACCGTAGGCCTTCCCGCCGTCGCCTACCCGGACAGTAGTGCCTGAGTCCTGCAGTAACCGTATATTGCACCAGACCTTTGAATCCGGACGTGGGACGTACCGGGACCAGGTCAAGAGCATGTCGCGATTCTCACGGACTAGCCTCGTGACCGCATCCCGGGGCACAGGGCCCTCGCGCTTCACGGAGTCGAGCACCCTCACACCGCCCATTAGGCGTCCGGCGTCATCTTTGCCCCATTCCTCCGCGACTGCCAGGACGGAATCGTCAATTTCGGTGAGACGGATCTGGCGGTCCTGGGCATGCAAGTCCACCGTCAGTGTCGTGATGTGGGGATGCATCCTGCGGAAAGATCTCAAAGCGGCATCCACCGCCGTTGCGTTGAGTCCACTCACTGCCGTTCCCGGTGTAACGGCATTTCCAATCCGATCCGGCGGAGATAGCCTCCGGGGCCTTGAGCGCCCAGGGGGAAGCATCATAGACCATCCCAGAAATATCTGGTCCTCCCCCGAGTCCGTGGGAACCGCCAACATCCGTCCAGAGCTAGACTCTCCGGGGCCCACGAGTGGAAGGTTCCATCCTTCGATCGAGCCCGCATGCTGCACCGAATTCTTGGCTTCGAATAGTACATGTTCCGCACCAGCTAGCCATGCCAGCCTTAACGGATGGAGTGGGCTCAAGAGCACGGCCTGACAGCCTTCGTCCCCCCTGACATCCCATACGCTGACGGACATTGGGTAAGCCGCCCAGAAGACGTTCTCGTCCCTTCCCGTTGCCCGCGCAGCGTCAACGAGTTGCGTGTAAGCATCCAGGTATTCGCCCAACTCCGCGGAGCCCCAGAGCGACCGCCAGGACGTCCGGGACGGCCATTCGAAATCGACGCCATCACCGTGCACGTCCTTCCGCAGGAGAAGGCCGGCCAGGTTTAGGGCACGAAATGCGTCTCGGAACCTCTCCGCTTCGGCGCCAGTTACAAAGTCTTGCTCCACCTCGAAGTAGCTGACGCTGTCCAGTGCTGTTCGCGCGGCATCCGGCATGAGAATTGCACCGCGGTCCTGAGGACGCGCGTCCGCGACGCGCGTCGACTCATTACTCGGCATCATGATGTGGCCAAGGGCAGCGATGATGGACTCGTCCCCGGCCACTATCCGGCTGGCATAGAACGATTCCGCTTGCCCCCGGACTGAGCCCTCTGTCGCTAGTTTGGGCCTGTCCGGTACGACTTGCTGCTTGACTGCAGCAGCCAGGAGCGCGGACTGGTGGCCCCCTCCAGCTGCCACGGGCCTCACACGGAAAGTCGTTCCGTTGGCCACGAATTCGTTGTCGCCTGTGGGCGCGAAGCGTAGTGGGAACAGCCCCGCAAGTACGGGATGAACCTTGAGTGCGACACCGTCCAACAGCGGTTGCTCCGCGGCGTCAGGGTGCCAAAGCATGACTTGGTAACCACCCGGCACGTCTGGAAGTTCGTCCGCGAAGTCCTGTTCGCGCTCATCCGGGTTGGAGGACGGGGTCCAATCCATTGGTCCAAGGTACGAGACCTTCCCGAGCGCACCCGACTTCTTGAATGGCGCTGCCGCCAGGAAGGTCTGCATGCCGGAAAAGACATATCCCTTGGCAGTCAGATCGGTCCGTACCCACGGCGCCAGCGGGTCGTTGGTCGATAGCGAAACCCTTAGCGAGACCAAACGGAAAGGCGCGGCGCTGCGTCCGTTTCCGCGAGGTTTGACGAATCGGCCAACGGCCAGCAAGCTTCCGTCTTCGGCCATCTCCACGCTCCCCACCCAATTTGCGATGTTTGCAGGCAAGACTTGAATCGCCAGCTGAGAGGAGCGGGCGACGTCTGGACCGAGGCGCTCCAACGTCGGTATTCGAATTGCCAGAAGCTCGGATTGGAGCTGTCGTCCACCAGCGGATCCATCCGAAGACAAAGGAATGAGGAAGGGACTTTCTGGGAGTTCAGGGTCAAGCACGAGTGACCCTCCCCCCGCGAACGCAATATCAATAGTCAGGGAGTCGCTGTCCTCCCGGGCCGGACTCCTAAACTGTGCCTCCGTCAGTTCCGAGAAGCGCTCGATGTTCTCCGGAGATACTCCGATGACATCGGTCAACCCCAACCATGCGTTGCCTTCGCGGGAGATTGCCTCATCGAGGTCGTCACTAGCGAAATCCTCGAGGGGGTGCTTGCCCCCAGCCGCTTTTACTTCTGGACGAGTAGCCAGATGTCCCGCGCTCATCCGGAAGGTTTCCTCGTCGCTCCAGCACTCCGATAGGGAATCCCCCAGCGCTACTGCCGCCGATACAGAGGAAAGGAACGACCTTGCCACAGCCGAGCTGGGCCTGGGCAACGCGAAGCACGCGTACGCATACCTAGCCAAGGCCTCCGGTAGTTCCAAGGAGGAGCCGGTCGCCACTAAGTGGTTCAGTATTACCAACAGGTTGCCTATTCCGCGATCAACGTGCGCAAACCAGGCTGCGTTCCAGCTCCGTCCGCTGTCCGCCGACCGTGAATGTAAAGTCGAAAGCGTGGACAGGCACGAAGAAAGCACCTCGGAGCAGCGTGCTCGTTGGCTGTCATTCAGCCCTTCGAGGCCGAACTCTCCGACAAGTTCATGAACCATTTGGTTTGATAGTTCGTGGATAGCCACTGCGCCTTCAGCTTGTTCTGGAAAGCTCTGGCCAAAGACCTCGCGGAAGACTTGAACGAATGATGAAAGGTCGGGTTGGCGGCCGTACACGACCGCCAAATGGTCGCCCTGACGGTATTGGATTGTGCGCTGGGGGTTCACACGCGGACAATTCACATCCTCGAGGGACTCTTTCCTTGCCGTGACTAGAAGGGCAAATGGGGGTGTAGTCGGCCGAGCCGTGTTGGCAGAGCGAACAATCTCCTCTGCTACGTCGCTTCCGATTCCCTCCGGTAGGTGGACGTGTACGAGGCCGTTGGTTGTTGCAAGGGCACGTCCGAGAACTTTGCCCAATGAAATCGACGCCATGATTCTCCTAGAAAGCGCTCTCGACAATAACGGCGTGGTCAGCATCTGCGCTGCCACGCGCCATTCCGGCCCGCTCAAGCAAAGACACGAGGTCGCCGAGTTCAGGCCGCATTCCTAATATCGTTAGGTCCCGTAAGACGTCTCCGACGTTGCACTGAGACCCAGGTGTACCGCAGGTGAGACTGGCAACAACTGCAATCCACTCAGTGCCCGGATCGATTACGAGGTACCTGCGCCCCCGGGTTTTGAGAATCCCGTAATAGTCCGTGAAAGGTCCACTCGATTCGCGGACCTGCAGGCCGTATTTAACGGTCTCCCAGACAAGCTTTCCGGCTTCCTTTTTTTCTGCAACCTCGGCCGCTAGTGAGCGCCTGAAGTCACTTTCGGCGGCGCCGCGTAGAAATTCCATGGCGTCCTGCTGCCCGCCAAGTTCGTTCAACCGTTCCTTGAGGCTCTTCCTAATTCTTTCACCTCGCGAAATACGCCACTTGATGCTGGAACCAACATCGCGCACGGAAATAGACGATCGGCTCGATTGCCAAGGCAGCGGCGACCTGACCGTGGTTCGCAACTCTTCAAAAGTGTCAGGTACGGAGCCCTGAATTATCGCGGCGCCCAGCGCCTCGTACCACGCATATTCCCACAGGAATCCGAGCCCCATTGCGAGTCGCAGGACCGTGGTTGCCCAGTCAACCCAGACCCGTGCCGGAAGCGCCTCGACCCACTCTTTAGAGGTCAGGGTCGCCCACGACTTGGCAAACCACTGATAGGGGGTCTCCGGATAGAAGCCGCACCAGTCGACGCTGTCTTCAGAAATGGGGAATGATCGGCGTCGCCTGCATTGATCGTCGAAGACCGTCGACATCATGGACGCATCAATTACGTTCAACAGCGGGTCCAGCTCCAGCCGCTGATCCGCGGCACGCAGCCATAGCTGTGTGGCGGACTCCGGCGGCCCCCCGGGGTTATGCCCAACGGTGAAGAGGCTTTCAATAATAGAGGCAAAGTCGGGTGGCCCCTTCTTCACCAAAACACCACGGGGATCCTGCATGAGTGCAAGAGCCGGCGTCATCGGACTGGAGGGCTGGTTTCCCGTTTTTTCGATTCGGATGCCCATGACGCTCGACGCGACGGCCTCGCCCAAGAGAAGGTCAGAAGCAGCGGTGTTCAAGGCCATTTTCTTGAGCCCGTGTCCAAGCGCTTCTGCGGCAGCACCTGCTGGTTTCGTCGGCCGCAGCGAAAGGTACTGTGTCTCCTTGGCATCGGCCTTGTACATCAGGCCGACAGGCTTACGCGCATCCGTGTCTGATGCGATCTCGTAGGCACGCCAAGCAAGCGACGAGAGCAGGGCCTCGGGCACTGAAAAGTACTCGGGCCGATTGAACGGAAGCAGGAGATGTTTCGCTTCGGCAACCCTGTCCATCAAGACTCCTTCGTGTACCGCTGGGTTATTTGGACTTCACGGTCGCCATCGGCCAGGCAGAACTCCGCCCCGTGTAGGTGAGAGGACAGAAGCCGGGAGGCTCGAACACGTTCCAAACGTGGTGCGGTCACATCAATGAGGTCAGTGACGCCTATGTGGTCGTCTACGCAGGCCAAGGCCTCCCGGATCAATGGAAAGTCCAAGGACACTCGGCTCATAGTCGTTCCATCTGTCCCGATCACCAGGAGGACTTGCTCACCCTGTCCTTGCCGATCGGTGGAAAGTTCTGGTTCCCTGACGCGGACAGCGAGCTTCGGCGTCGCGGTTCTTCCGGTAATTGGCTCCGTCCTGCTGTCGAATAGCGGCAAGAGGGACGAGCCAGATTCAGTCGGATTCCGCTTGGGCCTGATGAGGGTACGCAGCGGAGACTTCAAATCATCCGGAAGGTGTGGGGACTGCACCCAGGTTCTGATTAGCATGTCCACCTCGCGCCGAAACGCACAGATCCCGTGGGACACAGCGTATAGGCGCGTCAGGTAGGCCCCATACCAGCCCGTGGCTTCCAACCGCTTCTCGTCTTTGAGGTGTGGCGACTGCAGTAACTGACAGAAAGCCTCGTCGAGACGCCGGTCAAAGTCGGTCACGACAGCGTGTAATGGACCATCTTCTACTGCCGAATCAAGCAGGCTCTGTAGCGGCGTCCCGTCCGAGGCGTGGACGCCGAAAGCGTCAGAAATACGAGTGGCCCAGCCTTCTCCCGGCGCATCGGGGTTCGAACCTGGTACGGCATCGCTGACTGGGTCGACTGGGATGAGGAGCTTCAGGACTGGATCCCGCATTGAGCCGTCCGGTGCTGCCGAGCGCTCCCCCGCACCAAAGATGCTCTGGTTGAACCTAAGCGCCGACAGGATTCGCATGCGTTCAAAATCTTCCTCCGCCCCCAGGCCTGATGGCTGGTTGGCCATGACAAACTCGCCCAAGTGTTCTCGAGGCATCCGGGATGGCGCATCACCCACCAAAGCGCGAGTCAGGAAACCCCAAAGTTCCCGATAGGTCATGCGGGTTGCCGACATTAACTCAGCGCTTCGTGCCATGGTCAACAGCCCTGACCGTACCAACGGTGAGCGGAGCGATTGCAGATTGGCCCCAAGGGGGTCGACAACGGTCTCCAACACGTGTCCTTGGGGATCGCTCACCGCCTCTTCGACAGCCTTCAAGACATTGACCAGCAAGTCGGCTGCTGGGGCCCGAGTCGCTTCCATTCCTGGACGCTGCGTCAGGGGCACAATCCGATATTCTTCAGCGGACACGCTGGAATCGGCCCCGATGCTTATGGCGGGACGTTCCTCGAAAAGTGAGCATTCGTCAACGAACACTGCCATTACATTGGCGACGTGCTCACCCATGTGACTCAGCCTGGCGGAACGGACAAAGTCCTGTCCGGTCACGCCAGTCACTTGCCACGACGACTCAATTGGGCCGGTCAGCGGAGAACCGTACAGCCAGCGCACGAGTACGTCTCCCGCGGTCCAGTCCGCCGAATCGCGGAGCCGAGACTCTGACATCTCCTCAACAAGGACGCCTCTATTCACGCATGCCATCAAATGGCGCGAACGGGAAGGGAGGACCGCTTCCATGCCGACGCCGACGACCCGATCAATGTCTGACGTGAGTGGAGCCCGCTCGGAAGCCTCCAAGTTGATCGTGGCGTCGTTGACGACGACTAGATCAGACAGCGTCCCCTCGTAGTCGTAGATTCGATGCGCCAATCCTTCTTCGAGCTCGCTCATGAGGCGCATGCCATGTACGACGTGTGCTGTGGCATGGGATTTTCCCGCGCCTGGCCCTCCGACCAGGAACAGGAATCGCGGAGGGCGCCCAGCAGATACGCCCGACTTCAGCCACTCACAGGCCTCTTCTACGCCGGCGGGACGTAGTGCAGACGGCCAAGATGAATCCACTGGGTGGTCGGGCCGCGCCGCGACGTCGGTCCCTCCCGTCGCGCGATCCCACAGCCCTGCGAGGCCATACCAGGAATTACCAATCTTTGTTTCTGGGGTTGAAGCAGACAACGGGCCTCTTTCGTTGAAGGCTGCGGCGGACTGTGCAGCAATACCGGGGGTATCCGACGAAGATAACATCCCGCCGACGGGGGGTGGACGTTTGACGCCGCTTGAGCGTTTGCTCTCCGCACCAACCTCACCAAGAACGGCCGCACGTAAGGCCTCCTGTACATGGCTACGCGGCTTGTAACCCGCTACATATGGGAGGCCGGCCTCCGCAAGGACATGGCTGATATTGCAGAATTTGAACTCGATGGAGCCCTTGCTGCGGCCTGTAAGCGATTGAACGTGTCGGTTGTGGGCAATTTTCGAGTAGGCCGCGCCACGCGTCTCTTGTTCAAGCATTGAAAAATAAGCGCTCACAAGCGCACGTGTCTCGTCATCGTTCCACGGTTTCGATTCCCCCACATCGACAACATACATGGCTCGAAGTTATTAGGCATATTCGACGCAAATATCTCGGTACCTGGTGCCCTGTGGCCACACACCGAGCCCCATACGCGGAAAGCATCGGTTAGCCCGCCTGTTGGCGAAGGGGAATCCGAGCGAGCGGCCGAGGAACGCCAGCACGCACAGTGTTAGGGGCTCTTCATGGTTCGTGGTGAATTCTCAGCCGTGATGGAGGTTCATGCCGCTGTTCTTGCGGCACTGCGCAACAGGATACGCGTCTTGTAGTTGCGTGCGTTGGTGAATCCCCGGCCTGTCCGTTTTATGTGCTTGATCGCGGTGTTGTTGGCTTCTACTTTCGCCGTTGTCGCGCCTGTGACGATGAGGACTTCGATCTCCTTCCACCATCGGCAGACCGTGCGCCAGAGCCGGTTCGTTTCCGGCTGCGCGGCGCGTTCGACCAGTTCCTGCAGGCGGTCTTTCGCGGCGGCGGCGTCGGAAAGTGACCCGGTGGTGAGCAGGGTCCGGACCTGCTCTTTGTCCAGTCAGGCAGCCTGGAGCTTCCCCGTGGCGTCATCGGTGGCGAAGACGGTGGCGAGCCTGTTCCATGCCCGGTCCGAGAGTGTGTCCCGCCGCGCAGCAGCAGCCGCCGGTTGGCCCAGACCGGATCGATGGAACGTCCCCGCCGGCCGTGGAACTGCTGGGTGAGGCGTTGACGGACTTCGGTGAGCATGTCATTGCCGAGCTTGACCAGGTGAAACGCCTCCACCGAGACAGCGGTGCGCGGGAGCCACATCCGCAGGGCCTTGCGGAACGCCGCGGAGGGGTCGATCGCGACGACCTGCACGCCCAGGCGCCACTGAAGCGGGCGGGCGAAGAGCCAGTCCCCGACGCCCTCGCTGTCGCGGCCGTCCACGATCCCCAGAACCTGTCCGGCGTCTAGGTCAACAATGGTTGTCATCCACGGTTCATAGCGTTTCCAGGTTTTGGTAGCCGGGTCGCGAAAGAACCGCACAGACCGGTAGCGATACTCATCAATGCCGAGCATCCGCGGCGCCAGGGCATCCACGTCCGCAGCGTCAGCGCAGCCGAGTCCAGTGCCCGCTGGACCAGCCACCATGAGACACCGAACGAGGAAGCAGCCTCGGCGGCGGCCCTGCCCGATCCGATCACGGCGGCCACGAGGGCGTCCCGGAGTCGGCGGGTGGATCGTGCCCGGCGCGGGACCTGGGCGGTCTCCTCGGTGAATGTCGCGGCGCGGGCACTGGTACTCATCGCAGAAGAAGCGGAGCTTGGCCCAGACCACCTCGACCGGGCCAGCGACAGGAATGTCACGCAGGCGTTGAGGCCGGCGAGAATGAACCCGCCCGCTGATCACACCGCAGGACGGACAGCCGGCCTCGGTGGTGGCTTCGACACGGACCCGTCGTTGCCCGAACGCGAGCATCTCTGCGTTCGTGACGCGGTAGTCGGGCAGATTGAAAATGGCGGTGGCAGCATCGGCGCGCAGGGAAGTAGGCTCGATCAAGGCTCGTAGCTCCTGACTCTTGATGAATGCGCAGAGAACATCCATCACAGCAGGGCTACGAGCCCTTCAGCGGCTCTTCGTGGTTGGTGGGGATTTGAGTTCGTGTCGTTGAAGACAAGGGGGCCCGTGGCCCTGTTGGGATGAGTGTGTCTAAGCATTCAACCTGGAACAGGACCACGAGCCTTGCACGAGCCTACCGGGGTCGCGGCCGACGCTGCCACCATCCTCTTCAACCTGCCCGACTACCGCGTCATCTCCACTTCCGTGACGGCCGGCCGGCGGCGGGTCATCGTCGAAACCGACCAGCCGCCGGGCTGCCCGGCCTGCGGCGTCATCTCCTCGCGGCGGAAAGAACGCCGGTTCCAACGGCTCCGCGATATTCCTGTCGCCGGGCCGGTGGATGTGCTCTGGTCCAAGTACCGCTGGTACTGCGACGAGAGCGCCTGCGACAAGCTGTCGTTCTTTGAATCCACGACCCAGGTCCCACGCCGTGCCAGCTCCACCAGCCGGCTCCGGGACCAGCTGGTGGACGCCGTCATCCGCTCGGGCAGGGCCGTATCGGAAACAGCCGCCGGCTTCGCCGTGTCCTGGTGGATGGTGCGTGCGGCGCTGAATGAAGCCTGCCTGCTGCGGTTGCCCGACGTGGACAAGCTCAGTCCCCGGATGCTGGGCATCGACGAACATCGGTTCCGGTCCGTGCGCTACTTCCAGGACCCGGCAACGAAGGCCTGGACACGGTTCGAGCCCTGGATGACGACCATTGTGGACCTGGACACCGGCCAGGTCCTGGGCGTCGTCGACGGCCGGGACCACAACGGCGTCGGGGACTGGCTCTTTGCCCGGCCCCTGGCATGGCGTCTGGCGGTGCAGGTCGTGGCAATCGACCCGTCCGCGGCGTTCCGCAAAGCACTGAGAATGTGGCTGCCCCGGACCGCTGTCGCGGTCGATCACTTCCACCTGATCTCGCTGGCCAACCAAGCCATGACCGAGACCCGGCAGAACCTCTCCCAACAGGTCAAGGGACGCCGAGGCCGCGCCATCGACAAGGCCTGGGCGCACCGAATGCTGCTGCTGCGCGCCGGCGACACCCTCACCCAGAGGGCAGCACACCGGCTGGAAGAAGTCTTCGCCGCTGACGATCCGACCGGCACACTCCAGGACGTGTGGAAGGTCAAGGAACAGCTCAGGGCACTGCTGCGCACCGGCTCCCTGGAGCACGCCGCGGCAGCGAAAGCCGAACTCGAGGAACTGGTCAAGGCAGCCGCGAGGCCGGAGACGAACAGGCTCTACCGCACTGTCTGCAGGTGGTGGAAGGAAATCGAGGTGCTGGTCATTACCGGAGCTACGACGGGCAAGGTCGAGTCGAACAACACCGCCATCAAAAACATCAAACGCACCGCGCGCGGGTACCGCAACCCAGACAATTACAAATTGTTAACGCCAACCGAAAATGGGGCCATTAGTGCCAATTGAAAACGGGGCCACGGGGTTGTGGTTCTATTGTGCCGTACTGGCGGCGGGTTGGTGTTTTTTGAGCCGGTAGCTGTTGCCTTTGAGGCTGATGACGTCGGCGTGGTGGACGATCCGGTCGATCATGGCCGAGGCGATGGTCAGGTCTCCGAATACGTCGCCCCAGCGGGCAAACGCGAGGTTGGACGTCAGGATCATGGAGGCATGTTCGTAGCGACTGGAGACGAGCTGGAAGAACAGGTTCGCGGCGTCCTGATCAAACGGGATGTAGCCGACCTCGTCGATTATGAGGAGCCCGTAGCGGCGCAGTTTGACCAGTTCGTGGGCGAGTTTCCCGCGGGAGTGAGCTTCCTGGAGCCGGGCAACCCAGCCGGTGGCGGAGTCGAAAAGAACCCGCTGCCCGGCCTTGGCTGCCTTGATGCCGATGCCGACCGCGAGGTGGGTTTTGCCGGTGCCGGGAGGCCCGAGCAGGACCACGTTCTTGGCCTCGGAGAGGAAAACGCCGGTGCCCAGATGCGCGATGAGGTTCCGGTCCGCGGAGGGCTGGTGGTCGAAGTTGAACTCTTCTAGGTCCTTGTGGGCCGGGAACCTCGCGGCCTTGATCCGGGTCGCGGCGCCGGAGGCTTCGCGCTCGGAGACTTCACGGGAGAGGACCGCGGCGAGGTACTCCTCATGGGACCAGCCGGCGTCTCTGGCCTGGTCCCCGAGCCGGCGGAACCCATCACTGATCCGCGGTGCGCGCAGGGCCCGTGCGTAGTACTCGATCTGTGACGGTGTCCCGGTCATGAAGCCACTTCCAGGAGGGCCGGCTGCTGGCCGAGGTCGATGCCGAAGATCTCGTCGTAGGCGGCCAGATCCCGTACCTCCACGGACTCTAACGGTTCGGGTCGGTGCACCCGCTGGGTACGGAAATCGCGCCGCATCACCGCCGCGCGGGCCACGTGGGCGGGATCGGTCAGGATCAGGTGCCGGGCCCAGACCCTGACGTGGGTGGCGATGATGACACCCTCGTGAGTGACCCAGACCGTGTCCAGATCAGCGGTGACATCCACGATCCGCCCGATGAACGAGGGGTCCACGGAATAGTCGTTGGAGAACACCCGCACGTAGTAATCCCGCGGCAGCCGCACCGCGTTGCGGAACACCGCTTCCGGGGTCACCGGCGGCAGTTCCCGCATCTTCTCCCGGTCCAGGATAATCAGCTCGTCCGGGCGCCCGTGGCGGGACCGCGAATACCGGTGATTGGCCTTGGGCAGCCAGTCCTCCAGCTGGCCGTTGAAGTCAGAGGGTGACCGGAAGTCCCGGCCGGGCATGAAGCGCTGGCGGAAGAACCTGTTCATCCGCTCGACCATGCCCTTGGACTCGGGATCCCGCGGCGGGAGCAGTTTGATCTCCAACCCCAGGGAACCCGCGAACGCGGCAACCGGCTCTGTCGGCCGGCGCCTGCCGATGCCGGACTCGTTGTCCCACAGCAGCCTGGACGGAACCGCTTGCCCGTCCTGCAGCAAAGCCCACATTCCGCCCAGAAGGTCCGGCGTTGTCCGCGACGGCAGCATCCGTGCCTGGATGAATCCCGAGAACGCCGAGGTCATCACCAGCACCGGTGGCGTGTCGTTCTGGCCCTCACCGACCGGCAGCGGCTCGTGCGGGAACCAGAGGTCGCACTGGACCTGGAATCCCGGCTCGTGGACCAGTCGGTCCGCCGGGTCAGGCGCGGCGTATTCCGGCCGGATCGCGGCGACCTTCGCTCGGAACAGCGACGCGGAACCGGACCAGCCCACCCGCTCCGCCAGCGTCGCGGCCGGCATCGTCGGCGTCTTCACCAGCAACTCACGCACCCTGGGAGCAAACGCATCAAAACTCGACACTCCGGCTGGCCGCTGATACTTCGGCGCCCGATCCGACGCCAGCGCCCGGTCCACCGTCCCGCGGGAAACACCCACGATCCTACCGATCTCACGCTTCGAGTGCTTGCCCGTCGAAAACAGGTGGCGTATCTCCGCCCAATCATCCAAATTGATCACCTTCCATAATGGTCGGTGGCCCTGTTTTCAAATGGCAGAAGCGGTCCTGTTTTCAGTTGGCGTTAACACAAATCGGTTATTCTCTTGAGAAGTGCCGTCCGGACGGCGGCATGACGCTCATCCCGGGATTCATTTCCCCACGAACCACCAAGAGCCCCTTCAGCTTAGAAGACACGGAACCTGTTTCACCACCAACCACGAAGGTCCGTGTTAGGCCTCTGCCCGAATCCCCTTGTCGTCGACGACAAGGGGCGCAACAAACTCAAGCGCTTCGACGAGGGCTCCGTCCGCCGAAAAGTTCCGACCTGAAGCGTTGCTGGCGCTCCAGAGCGAGAGTCCGTCACTTGCCTACCCGGCAAATGATTCGATCAAATCGAGAACTACTGCCGGAGTCCTATCCAGCGAAAACTCATCAATGAATATCTGGCCATATCCCGGGTACGCCTGCGCAACTTCAATACTGAGTTTACAAATCCGTTCAGTGACACACTCTTCGGTTACACCTTCGAGGGGGTGGTGCGGCAAGATCACGTAGCTCCCGCGGGCTGGGTGATCGCTCACCACTACCGGCCCGGCGGACATCTCCTGAATCTCGCCGTCATTTGCCAGCCTCCACTGGTTCAGAAGCGTGCGCTGGCGGTCAAGGTCGATTTCTACAGGCTGGCCCGACAGAAGCCGGTGAACATCACGGGCGAGACGCCAATCGAGCAACGGGTGGAATGCCATGTTCTGGTAGTCCCGGAGGCACCCGTAGCAAGCACCCCGACACATACTTGAATGGGAAAATGCATCGAATTTGAGCAGATTTTCCTCGACCGCATCCAAAAACTTTCCAAAATTCTCAGGGTGTCCCAGGGTAGTCGAGAAGCCGGCACCATTTTCAAGCTCATCTGCAATAAAAGCGTATGTCGTGGGCACCCCATGTTGGACCGTCGAGTAGAGCCCAGCGATAAGTTCGTGGGGCTGAACATCCAAATGGAGGGCAGCAATCTTGCGAAGAAGATAGGAGTACGAATACCAGGCGGCTCGGCGACCTTCTACTCTATCCAACTGTCCGCCAATTTGCTGATTCTCGGACGTCAGGTCGAGGCGCCATCCGTTAGCAAATTTAGAAGTCTTGGGCCCAACAAACAGGAAGTCCGTTGGCTGAATCGCTCCTATGGCCACACGCTTAGTCTGCGCTGACATCTGCTCCGTCATGGGCATCTTCAGAAAAGCCCGCTCAACATACTTTTTCCCGTCCGCAATCGGGACGAACTCAAACTGCCGGCCCCCATTGTCGTTGATGACATACTTCAGGGCTGGGCCTCTGTAGGTAATTAACGAATCCATCGAGTTTGGCGACAACGAACTGAGGTCGACCATCGCCCTGACCGGCATGGCTCGCGGTGCCCACGAGAAGTTCCCGTCAAAAGGCCTCGACTGCGCCCCAAAATAGCCAGCAGGCTGCCGCAAATCTACAATTTTCGCGACTCCAGGCTCCGCGGAACACTGAGGGCATGCAACTTCTTGTGCAGTTGAATCTGAGCTCTCCCGCAAATACGCACAACGACGACACGTGTGGATAATGCGGCCACGGCCTAACGGGTCAGCGACCAGAGCTGGGCGGGGGAAACTTGGTACAAAGTTCGCAACGCCCTCTGCTCGATAGACCCATCCATCCTTGATCAGCTCGCTACCAGGCGCAAACGACGAAACGGCAAGCACCCCATCGCGGTCGATTGTTGCGCGCGGAGGCCAGGGGTGCCGGTTTTCCGGTGTCTTGAGGTATAGATTCCTCACCTGCGATGGAAAACCAAACATTGGCAACACGCCAGACTCGGCCAGGCGCTGGCTCAGATCTTCGTGCCCCGTCTCTTCTGCAGCGACCGTGTCCACCATGTCCGTAAGCCATTCGATGGTCTCCTTCGCGAACACCGCCGCACGTCCGGCGAGTGGTGTGCAATCCAGCAGCGCTCTGGCCGCTTCAACCGTCGCGGTTTCCTGTGTGCGTATCCACTCCAGAATCAGATTCCGCACTAAGGGCCAATCTTCGGAGCGCCCGAAGCGCCCATGCGTGTTGACGGTCGCGTCCAGATCCGTCTGGGCTATGGCCGCAGAGTTTGCCTCGAAGCTCATGCGCAGGATCTCAGCCGAAAGCGTTCGTCTTGCGATCGTGTCGCTACCCAGTGTTAGGTACGGCTTAGGGGTAGGAGCCGACGTTATGGCCCGAGGATCTGCAAAATAGTGCTCATCATGGCTTCTTGGACGGCAGACGGTCAGGGCAATCGCCACAGGCGAACTCCGCCTACCGGCGCGACCGACTCGCTGCTGATAATTGAACCGAGTCGGGGGCATATTGCCCATGACAACAGCGTCTAGGGATCCAATATCTACGCCGGCTTCCATTGTTGTGGTGACCGACAGGAGGTCGACTTCGTCGGCTATGGGTATGTCGCGGGTGCCGAGGAAAACTTTTTGGAAGCGGGCCTGCCTCAGTTGCGCCTCACTTCTGTCCGTCTGCCCCGTCAATTCGGCGCAGTTCAGCCGGAAGCTCCCCTCGTCGGCTATAGCGCGCCGTGCATAGTAGTCATCTGACTGATCAACTTTCCCAGCCATATCCGGAAGCGTTTGAAAGCATCGAGTACACAGGCCCGCGCCGCGCGTCATGTGCACTCGTCGGCATTTGTCGCAACGGTAGACACCGGCATTCGCAGGGCGTACATAGACTTTGGCCGGATCTATGAGGTATTTTCTGACTGCGTCGCCCCAGATGTCCTGCACGGCGTGCTGGATCTCATCGTTCTCGAAACGGTGCCGTTCGGAGACCTTTGACCAGAACTTCTTCAGGGCCGCCGGGGGCTGGTCGAGCTCGTATCGAAGTCCGACGAATCTCTTCTTCTCGGCGAGTATCCGCAAGCTTGACTGCGCAACCGATCCAAGGAGGTTTGAACTTCCCGAGACATCACCCGATTTAGTTGTGGAGAGCCAACCGAGACCTATGGATTCGAAATCTCGGCCGGAGCCCGAGACCAAAGATTCCTCGACGTTATGTACTAGGGCATTCTCAATCTTTTTGAAGAGCAGCTCCAGTGACGGACTCAGGGAGGGTTGCAATTCCGGACTGGAGTTAGTGAAGTCGTAGATCTTCGTCCACGGAACCTCCCGAGGCCCTTCCCCGGCCTCAACCGCCGATGCCAGGTCAACACCCGGGCCACCTGGATTCATGCCTCGACGTAGAAACTCAACTCGCACCCGTCTCGACAGCTCGAGGATCGACGGGGCACCAGCTATATCCGCCAAGACAAGGTCTTCAGTCTCGTCAGACAAACCTGACCACACGCCCTGCAACCTGGCGAATGCCGATGGCTCAGATTTCTGAAGGGCTATTGCGGCAGCCTTGTTCAGTTCCGACTTGTCCCCTCCGCTAATAAAAGCCCTCGCCCGCATTAGCCCCGGCATCGAGTTTCCATGCGTTTTCAATACGGAAAAGATCAAGGACCGCACACTATCTTGATAATGATTCAACGCGATCCCGGATGCCAACTTCGCAGAATCTTGTCGACTATCCGCGAAGACAATACATTTCCTATTGTCGTCGTCGAACTGGCGCATGAGCTCTGTTATTAGAACCTGGTTCACTTTCTCGAAGCCAGTCCGCATGGTCCTAACGGGAGATCTCATCGTACGGGCGTCGGTGGCCTTCAGAACGCCGGCCGCATCGAATCGTATTCTCCAGTCGTCTCCACATGCAGGGCATGTGATCGGAAAGGGCAGCACTGACTCCGGAGAGCGGTCCTTGGGCTTGAGGGCAATCGCCCTGAACACCCACCCAGTGTGAAAGTCGTCTGTCGATTTGATGCTGCCAGCGGGCGGGTTCATAGAGACGGGCTTGAAGCTATAGCCGACTTTGCCATTGTCTGCGGTCGTGTTCTTTTCTAGCAGCTCCGGATTACGTGTGTTGGGCCAGTAAACGACGTAGTTGTTGGCCGTTCGGTCCAGGGACGCATTGTCGGGAAGCATGGAAACATCCGGAACATCGGATAACAACGACAGGTTCAGCGATTTCTTCTGTGGGGCACCGGCTGTCGTGTATCCTCCGAGCATTACGTCGCCGCAACCTTGACAATAGAGGAGCTCAAGCACGCGCGCGCCGCATCCACATCGAGGCGTGGGAACGGCATGAAGCCGGCCTATATTAACTGACTGGGGTCTCGTGATCGGCAGCTCGCTGCAATTCGAATCGCTGCATGCCCACATGCCCGCGACATTCCGGAAGAACATATGCGCACGCAACTTCGGCCAGCGAATGCCACCTTCGCTTTTCCGCGCCATTTGTAGGAGCCGCATCGTCGCTGCAGACCGGACTTCCCCTCCCTCATTAGGGAAGAGCCGAGAGCCAAGTTCAGCCAGGGTCCGGACTTCGGGAGTGGCTTCCTCAGGAGCCTTGGCGCCATCGTAGAAGGCGTTCTCTAGCGCAGCGGCCAGATTTAGACTCGGCGCAACAGTTCCCCGCTGCAGAGGCTCGCACGAATCTGAAAGATCTTTCGGACCGACATCGAGCCGACTGATCGAGCCGCCAAGAAACTCAAAGGACTCTTTCGGTAGTGCAAAGAAGTCGGATAGGTATTGCTTGTCCCTGTCCGGTTCAAGGGAGGCGGAAGCCGCGATGACCCGGAGCTTCTGCGGCCTGATATCGAGTCCGAGTCTCTTCTTCAGATTCCTAATCAAGTAGGCAACTTCAGTTCCTGCTGTCCCCCTGTACGAGTGCATCTCATCGAGCACAATTGTAAAAACATTGTCTTCATGCTCGTCCATCCATCGCCGCGTGGATGAAAAGAAATTACTCTCGCTGTCCCGCAGCATCATCACATTCAGCATTGAGTAGTTGGTGATGAGGAAGTCAGGGGGTGACTCGATCATGTCCCATCGGCTAAACATCTCTCCGCCGTCAAGCCTTGGAACAAAGTACTCCCGGCCGTTTCCCGCTGTCATTGCAGCGTCGCGGAGGGCCGAAGCATCCAGCATGAGTGAGCGCAGAAGATCCACTTGCTTCTTGTCCCTGGAACCGGTTACTGGAGTGGCTCCGGTGTACCGACCAAAATAGAATCTGTTCCCATTTCGGTTCTGATCAAGCCAGTTGTGCGCTTCGGTGCCATCGAGAGCGCGGCGCAGCCTAACTAGTTGGTCGTCTACCAGGGCATTCATGGGGTACAGGATCAGGGCCCGGACTGCCGCCGTACGGCCGGCGACTGGCGTGCGCATGGGTGAGAAGGGCATCCCGGGGCCCGCCCACCATTCGCTGGCGCTTGATCCCTTTCCACCCCATCTCCGCGACTCCATGAGCAACTGGCCGAGGATAGGCAGCAGGAAGGCCTCGGTCTTGCCCGAACCAGTGCCGGGGGTAAGGACAATGTTCTTTCGCCCACAAAGGGCTGAGCGAAGGGACGCTTCCTGATGGGTGTAAAGCTGAAGCCCAGGCTCCATCAGCCCGCTTGTAAGGAACTCAGCCTCGATTGAGCTGAGGCCCGCCGACGCCGCAGACTCCGCGACTGACCGGCCCGTTGTCGTGTAGGGCGCCCGCAACTCGAGAAGCGGCTCCCGGTAGAGACCACGATCCTTGTCGAGGAGTGCCCTGCGCTCTTCCATCAGGGACTCGTTGGCAAGCCCGAATGGCGTGTCGTAGTAGCGAAGAAGTGCCTCTTTCAAAGAAGCAAAAGCTGCGAAGGCGTCGATGCCATCCGAACCAGAGGTCAAGTTATCTCCCATATGCGATAGAAGCGGCCGCGCGAAGGCTGGGTAAAAGTGACGTCCGAAGGGCCGAATAGACGCCTTCCGGAACGTTGTGAAACAGGTGTCTTTGACCGGATATCCGCTGCGGCAGGACGCCCGAGCACGCCGACAAAACCTCAACGTGGTCGAACGGGAAAACGAGTTGCGCCGGTACCTTTAGCTGCCCGATCTTTTGTTCTTTGAGATAATCCCACTCGAGCAATTCCGGATGGCTCCCAGCGCATGCGAGCCATTGCCCCTCAGCGCGACTTGTTTGGTACCAACTCTCGTCGACTCGCCCCCAGTAGCGAGTGAGCCCAAATCCTTGCTGCCGATACAGGCCGTCGGCCTTGGCTTCGCCAACCTCACTGTATCGATAAGTCACCGGGTTGAACTTTTGCAGTGGCGCCCCAGTTGTAGCCGGACCGCCGACGGGAGAGTCGGAGTAGCCGATTTGCGACAGGTTCGCTGCCAACCGTTCCACGTATATGGATTCGAACCGTAGGCCGATACTTGAGCATGCGTCCCGAGCGTCAGGAATTCCATCAAACTCAAGCAGAACAGTGCGTGGCAAGTATGAGGCAAACTCCCCGTCACCTGTGGCGGAAATAAGCTTTGGGAAAAGTCCTACGGACTCCAATTGATGCAGTGTGGATGCCTGCCGGCCGCCTCGCAGGGTGGCGAGAGCGACTCCTCCAGGGAGAACGTGAACGCTGGATGGCCGCATTTGCCAATGGCCGCTTGCCCAGTCAACTTTCAAATAACCAAGGTGCTGGAGCTGGGCAACGACACGCCGGGCTCCATATGAGATGCCTGCGCCCAGCTCCTCGGCGAAGTAACTGGACACTGTTCGTATAAGTCGCTCATATGTACCCATTCCCTGGCTAGTCAACCAAATGAGAAAAATCTCAGCGCGATCCATTCTAAAATCTCAACAATCTTCTTGCTTGATAAACTACGTTTAGCCAATCAGCGCCGCGTTGGACAAGTCCTTCATCTCGGGCCAAGAACTTCCACTCCGCTTCGGAGGATCCAATACCATCCAGATTTAGCTCGACATCTGCAGTGCCAAGCTTCTTGATCGAGCGCACAGCATCGCGACGGACCGTGACCAACCAAACCCCGTCCGCCGGAACTTCAGCATCAAACCGATACTCATTTGTATAGCCGGCATTGCTCAGCCACTCCGGTATTTTTGGTGCGACTATCTTTGTGATCGTCCCATTTCGGATCACAGCCCAGTGATCTGCGCTTCGTGCAAGGACGATTCGTTCCGGCACGTTATCCAGACTAACTAGGTTGCGGCCAGTGACCGGTTCCAGGCCATTGTTCGCCGGAACCAGATTAGGGTCATCGATCGCAATTGTCTCAAACTCGAGGATATGAGAGTCGTTAATAAATAGGAAATGGCTTGCCGGATCTGGCGTCACGAGCTTATGAAGCGGAAGGGCGCTTCCATTCGCTCTCAATTCCATCTCATCCGAGCCGTCCAAAGAAATCGAGTAAGTGCCGAACGGAGTAGCAGGCACAAGCAGGTCAGGTTCGCCCCCGGCGACATACACCTCTACACCTGAGTGCGAGCGGACCCTGAGCCCATTGACAAGCCGAGGGGCCTCAGCGGATTCCTCCAGAGAAGCACGCCCGTACCCCAGCCACTCAATGATCCGCGTGTCATCAGCATTGTCGGAGAGATTTACTCGAAGAAATAGGTCCCATCCATTTACGATCTGGCGAGAGCCGCCGATCCGTTTGTAGCCTTGGACTCCGACGGCGTCAAGGATCCCGCAAAAGTCCTCCGCCTGGTCTTCGCGGATAAGCAGGGCTATTTCGTCGAACGGCTCCAAGACGTTCGTCGAAACCCAGTCGCCAGACACAGCATCGACTGCAAACATCCACACTTTTCGTGGCTTCATTTGGATTCGCACATCGGCGGTAGACCACTTATGGCTGGAATCAATGGATGAAGCGACAGAGTCCGGCAGACCAGTCGAGCGGTAGAAGCCGCCGACGCCCACCGAGCGCAGTGACAGCTCCCGCCCGCTTGCGTCGACAACATCTAGGGCATCGATCCCTTGGCGCCGCGGAACTACCCAACGTGCGGTCCAAGCGTCCAAATCGAGACGAATTTGAATTCTGAGCTGGGCTTGCGACTGATGTTCTTTCGGCTGGCCGTCCCACCTTCTTGCCAGAAGAGGCAGGACGGACACTAGCAACTTCATTCCCGGGCCCGTCTGGTCACCCTCCAACAACCGCGTAAGGACTCGGCTCAAGCGCTTGAACTTTCGGTTCCACCGCATCAGCTCGGACAAGAGCTGCCGGGGGGTGAGATCGTCCAGTTTTCCCCTGCCGATAGTGAAGAAGAAGTCACGCAAGTTGGCGGCGTCCTGTTTCGATATCACAGCCTGAGAGCGTGCAAACCCGATTCTGGACAGGTGCGTGTCCTCCAGGATCGTGCTCGGACCCAACCACTGTTGCTCAGTGATCCACTGGCTTAGTGTTCGCCACATCCACGCAACGTCCTCGAACGAATTACTCAATTGCTGAGCAGTCACAGGCTCTCCGAGGATCTCCTGAAGGCGACCGTAGTACATGAGCGGCCCGCCCGTATCATCGGCCCCCATGTCCGCTGCAGCTGCAACCGTCAAAGCAACCAAGGGAAGAATAGGGGGAACCAAACTCCTGGAACTCTTCTCCCAGACCGTTAGGCGTTGCCTTATCGGCGCGAACGCCCTACTTGGAGAGTCCGGCCGCATAGCGTTCAGAACTGCCCGAGCCAGGGAATCTAGCGGTGCCTCAAAAAAGGGAAAATTCTCTTCTAGCATCTCGCGGCTCACGAACAAGACCACCGGGTCCGTGTTGTTACGTCCGCGAAGTAGAACACGATCGAGTTCACTTTGCCACTGATCGTAGTCCCAAGAATGCGATTCCATGCTCCCCTATCCGGTTACCGCACGGTAGACCTCCGACGTTATTTCTAACAGCTATCTCCGACAACTTTGCGCCGAAACCCTGAATCGCCTTCAAATCCTGAAGCTCCGTCGCGTATTCGCTAGACGTGGCTCACCAACTGCCACCGACGGCATAGCGGGGCCAAGCCACGTCGGAGCAGACTTTTCGCCCCGTGGGCTGCTGACAGGGCTGCCCCGTTTCGCCCACGAGGCGGCTTGTGTCGGCCATGCGGATTGCGCGATTAGCCAGCTGCTAGTCCGCCCGCTCCCACAACCGCGAAGGCCTCCCCCGCGTACCGTCCGACATCTGCCCCGTCCCGGCCAGCTTCGGCTCCATGAACCGCCGGAACGTGTCCCGCATCAACGGGGCACCCGCCACCGCCTCGTGCAGCTCTCTTAGATCCTTCAACGTGAACGGCTCGTCCAGCAGCGCACCGGGATCCGGCGCCGCGACATAAGCGGCCCGTAGCCAATCCACCGCCTTCGCCACGATGTCCGCGTGCCCATAGGGAAGCCCGGCGATCAGCCGCGGCTCCCCCGCCACGGAAGCCAGCCTGGCGCCGTCGGACTCCAACGCCTCCTCCAAAGAGGCCAGTGGCACCACGTCCACGTGCGCCGCCGACAGCACCCAGCCGCGGTCATCGCGCCCCGGCTCGTCAAACACCCGCAACTGGCGCGGCACGCGCCCGGAGATCCCAGCCTTCTCCCGCAGGCAGCGCAGCACCGCGTCCGCGAGGGTCTCGCGCTCCCGCAGGAAGGTGCCGGGCAACGCCCACTTTCCGTGCTGATGATCCTCCGTGCGCCGCACCAGCAGCACGCAGACGGAACCTTCCGCCACCGTCAACACCGCCGTATCCACCGCCACCGAAGGGCGCGGGTAGTCGAGCAGGGACGTTCCGGGGCCGATCTTAGAATCCTTCACAGGATTATTTATTGCAGTATTGCGCTAAAGATGCAAGCGATGCATACTGGAGTCAATTAGCGCAAAATTGATCTAAATCACTCGAAGGTTCCCCATGAAAGTCCCCCAGCTCCACGTCGGCGCCGGCAGCAGGCTCGGCCCGCTCAGCATCTTTCCCGTCTGGACCTCCGACTCCGGCAGCCTCGGCATCAGCACCGGCACCCACGCCGACGTCGCCGTGACCGAGCTCGCCAGCGGCCCCCAGATCGCCCGGCTCACCGTCACCAACAGCGGCCGGCACCCGGCCCTGCTCCTGGAAGGCGAGCTGCTCGAGGGCGGACAGCAGCACCGGACCTGCGCCCGCGACGTCGTCCTGGGCCCCGGCGAAACCCGCGACATCGACACCTTCTGCGTCGAGGCCGGCCGCTGGGAAGCCGGCCAGTCCAGCCACCGCCGGCAGGCACGGCGCGCACCGCTGAACGTGTGGTCCGAGCTGGCCAACGGCCTCGACGGCCGGCGCGAGGGCGACCGGCAGGGGCGGATCTGGGAGCGGGTCAGCCGCTTCGACGCAGCCCGCGGCGCATCGGTGACCAGCTCCCTGCTCGACCACATGGACCTGTTCAAAGACAACGAGCACAACCGCTTCGAGGCCGCCAATGCCGCCGCACCGCTGGAAGGCCAGCGCGGCGTCGTGCTCGGTCTGGGCACGCAGCCGCTGCTCCTGGAGGTCTTCGGCACCGGCACGCTGTTCCGCCGGCACTACCGCCAGCTGATCGACTCCGCGATGCTGGACGTGGAGCTCCTCTCACCCCAGGCGCTGGCCTCCGGTCCCATGCCGGGCCAGCGGGCCCGCGACTTCGCCGCCCACGTCCAGGCGATGGACTTCGGAGCGTTCGACGGCGGCGCCGCGGCGGTCGAGGTGCGGAGCCACGGTGCGCTCCGGAGCCGCAATGTCTCCCGCGCCGCCGGCCGGGTGTCCGCCGCGGGCATCGCCGTCGAACTCCCCACACGCCGCCCCCAGCTGGCCCACCTGACCGGCTGGAACACCCAACACCCACTGATGGAGCTGGCATGAAACTGCCCCCCTTGCAGAGTGACCGCGCGGCCGGCGTCCTCGTCGCCCTCGCCGCCGGCGACGCCCTCGGAGCCGGCTATGAGTTCGGCGCACCGCTGCCGGACGGCGCGGACGTCACCATGAAGGGCGGCGGACCGTTCGGGTTCGCGCCAGCCGAGTGGACCGACGACACGTCCATGGCCGTCCCGATCACCCAGGCGCTGCTGGAGGCAGCGTATGACGCCGCTTCCTCCCCCGCCGCGGCACTCACCTTGATCGTCCCCGCCTGGACGGAGTGGGCTGCCGGGGCCAACGACGTGGACGCCCAGACCAGCTCCGTCATCGCCGCCGCCGGCCGCCTGGCGTCCGAGGCGGGCCGAGATGTGAGTGCCGGAGATTTCACGGCTGCCGCGGCCGCGTTCCACGCCTGCACCGGCCGCAGCGCCGGCAACGGCTCACTGATGCGCACGGTCCCTTTGGCCCTGTCCTACCTGGACCGGGACCCGGCGGAGCTCATGGCCCAAGCCGGCGTCCTCAGCGCGCTCACCCACCCCGAAGCGGACGCGCTGGAGGCCTGCGAGCTCTGGTGCGTCGCGATCCGGCACGCCGTCCTGACCGGGAAGCTCGACGTCCGGGCCGGGCTGCCGCTGCTCCCCGCCGACCGCTCCGCGCTCTGGCTGGAGCGCATCGAGGCGGCCGAGCGGTACCGGCCGCGGGACTTCATCCGCAACGGCTGGGTGGTTTAGGCCTTCCAAGGTGCGTGGAGCGCCATCCACTTTGCGGGGCTTAGGTAATCCGGGCCGGCCCACCTCCGGGCCGCACTGGAGGAGGCTGTCCGCGGCGGGCGTGACACGGACACCGTCGCCGCGATCGCCGGCGGCCTGATCGGAGCGGGCTACGGCTACACCGCCATCCTCTTCGAGTGGCGCCAACACCTGCACGGTTGGCCGGGGCTCCGGGCCCCGGGCCCCTGACCTGATGATGCTCGGGATGGAACTCGCCGGCGGCGAGGGACACCAGCCCGACGCCTGGCCGCGGGCAGCGCGCCAGGACTACGGCATGTTCGACCGCACCGATGTTTTGGTCCGGCATCCGCACGACGACGGCGTCTGGCTGGGCTGCGTCGGGTCTCTGGCGCGAGTGGCCGAGGTGGGGATCGACGCCGTGGTGTCGCTGTGCCGGCTGGGGACGTCGGATGTGCCCGGCGTGGCGGCGGTGGACCATGCCAGGTTTTGGGTGGTCGACTCCCCCAAGTACGAGGACAACGCGCACGCCGCGTTTGTGCTGCGCGACGCGGCAGCCGCCGTCGAACGTTTCCGCTCTGAAGGCAAGACAGTGCTCCTGCACTGCGTCCGGGCCGAGTCCCGAACGCCGGCTGTGGCTGCACTTTACGGGGCGCAGGTTGCGGGGATTACTCCGCTGGAGGCGCTGGAGGATGTTCGGCGGGTGCTTCCCGGGGCTAGTCCGAATGGGTTGTTCCTGAGATTACTAAGGGAAGGCGAAACAGCCGCAGAACCTGATCTTTATGGAGCAACGACCGGGGTGCCCAAAAATGTCCGAACCTACTGGTAGGAATGTGACTATGACGACAACTCCTGAACTCAGTCGGGAGCAGCGCGATGCCGCGATGGTAGAGCGCTACTCCGACGGCGAAACCCTCGATGCCATCGGCCAGACCTTCGGCATCACCCGCGAGCGGGTCCGGCAGATCATTGCCAAGGTTGGTGGCACGAGCGCCGAGGAATCCCGAAAGAACCGCACCGCAGTTCGGGAAGCAGCCCGTAAGGCCGCCCACGACGCATTCCTGGCGGAGTACGGTGACTTGGCGCGTCAGATCGCCAAACGCGGCGTCACCCGGTCGGACGCGGTACTGAAGCTACAGGCGTTGTATCCGGCGATCGACGTTGATCTCGCAGAGGACGCCCTGCGTGAGTCAAGCATCGTTTTCGACAAGAGCCAGATTGACGACATTTTTTCCAAAGAAGCTGTTGCCGCAGGCGTCTGGTACCTGCTTGGTTCCGATCACCGGTTGGCCCCCGACCGTAGCTGGGCGGCAGTCAATCTGGATCTTTCGCTGATCGGCGAGCTTAGGGCCGCACTCGGGTCCGCGGAGGCAACCCTCGATGACGTCGCCACAATTCTCGGAGTCATCGGTGCGGCGCAGAAGCACCTCGCCAACAACCCGACGTCCAGCATCACCGGCAAGCGATACCAGGAGCTCCGCGAGGATCTAGTGGTCGCGCTAGGCCTCGTCTCACGGCAGGGGGCGTTCCCTTGGCCGCCAACGCGCCAAACCGTCACGAAACGCTTCGGCGGCTGGAACGAAGCCCTAGAAGCTATGGGCGTCGGCACCACTACTCAGGGCAGGCCGACGGGTCTGCTGAAGTTTACCCGCGAAGACTACGACGACGCGGTGCGCGATTTCTGCTTCTACGCTTCAGCAGCCGAAGTAAATGCCACGTATGCAGGATATGACGTATGGGTGAAGGAGGAGATTGCCGAGGGTCGCGAGCGGCCGTCGGGTGCATCTGTACGGAACATCTACGGCACTTGGATGGACGCCGTCCGTTGGGTGCAGGAGTAGAGCCAACTTGGGGGAGATTCTTGAGGAGCAGCTAGCGACTCCGGTGGCCATAAGGCCACCGGCTGACCACGTGGCACAGCGGGGAGCACTGGTTGAGGCATACCGTGCAGGTGATCCACTTCGGGTAATCGCGGTCGAGCATGGAGCCAACGTGGAAACCATTTGCTCGCGCCTAACTAGTGAACTTAATAGCGACGATGATGAACTGGCCAGGCTGCGCAGTATCCGCGCGAGGACCTCAGCTGCAAAGACAGATCTTGAGGAACAGGGACATCTTGTCTGGCGATTGGCTAGGTCCGGGTTCGTCGTGACGGACATTCCAAAGGTTCTCTCTGCCCTGAGGGCCGGTGCTGGAATCGATTTGGACATCATGGCCGAGTTGCTCCAAAATCCCGGCCCTCATGATCCAGACATTTGCGCGGACATGCTGGCACCGGAGGGACCATCCTTGAGTGACCATCTGAGCCTGCTGTATGTCACCGGAAAACACCACGGTATCGAACCGGACTATCAGCTCGCGCTGGGTCAGATGCCCGCCGAGGAAGTCGTTGAACTGCGAAAGCTGTGTAAGGCCAACTTTCCCCCACGACGGTTCGCTAAGATCCTGGCAGTCGCTGAGACCACCAAGCTGGCTATCCGGGCGAAGGCTGCTACCTCCTTGTCCGTTGGGGAATACGCGGCAACGGCGGAACCTCTAGCAAGACGATTCAGAGGTCATATTTTCGATGACACCGCAGCCTGGCCTGCCCCGGTTTCGGCTCTGACATGGCGCCTCGGTGGTGGGAGCTGGGATCAGGCACTCAGAGTGGTCGGACTGCAGCTGCGCAAAGCGGCCGACCGTTTTGGCGAAGACGATTTCACCCGGGCCATCCACGATTACGCGGAAGAGTGCGCCGATCGTGACTTTCCGCTGAGTCTCGAGACTTACGACCGATGGGTTACGGCAGAAGTATCGCGGGGAGGCGACCGCCCTTCAGCCATCGAGATGACGGGCCACTATGGCGGCTGGCAGGAGGCACTCAGCACCCTTCCAGGGCACGAGGCCAAACGAGGCCTCCCCGGTTCAGACTCTGGCTGGTACGACCCCGCATTAATTGACCGGACCGATCCAGCTCTTGAGGCGGCCTGGTTGCGCGCTGGAGAGTACATCTGCGAGCTCTTAGCCAATATGCCTCGAAACCGCTCGCTCCGGATTCATTACGGCGACTCCGTGGGCGGTTCCGTCCCGCCCTACGCGGAGGGTACCCGTGGTGTTGACGGCGTATGGTGCGAAGTGGTCTCCACGCACTTGCTGCCAAGCGAGCAGTGGCCGATCGACGCAGGGTATTTTAAGGCCCGAGACTGGCTAGTGCCTGACGACGAGATTCCGCACTGGTGCAAGGAAAACGTTGCCTTCCAGGATGCTGGACACCAGCTTCTCAAAGGACTGAGATTCGGTCGGCTGTGCCCAGATCCTTGGCAGTTGCGCTGGAGTACAAAAGAGTTAACAAGCGGCCCGATTCGGGACCACGGCGTGACGATGGAGCAAGCTCTGGCCGGTGATATCCAAACTTTGCGAAATGCCGGGTGACGGTGCTTGGAGAAGGTCCACAAACACTTCACTCGAAATACACCACACTCAATGGGGACAACAACATGACAACATCAATCGACTATTCGCCACGCGAGGCTGACCCGCGGGACGCGATTGGGCCTGCACTGTCATCGTTTCTTGCAGGGGATCCCCTGAGTTCGATCGCTGCTGCCGCCAACATGGACAGTCACGGGATGTTGCTTCTTCTCAGTTCCCGCGTAGCCGATCGGGCGGAGGAACAGCGGGCCAGGGCTATCCGGGACCGCTGCTTTGCAACGGGGGCCGCCCTGTATCAAGAGTGCGAGCGCTTCGAGCAACTTATGGGAGCCGGCATTGCGCTCCCGGACATACCAAAGGTTTTGGCGGCGCTCGGCGCTCCAATCGACGTCGATATAGCCGTGTCGATGCTCCGGAGCACGCTCATGTTTAAGGAGATTCTTCATCGCGTTCTGCAACAAAACGGGGCCATCGAAGTGTCGTGGAGGGCGCAAAGCATTGACGTGCTCAGTCTGCTGTACGTCACCGGTCTTCACCGCGGCGTGAAACCGAATTATGAACTGGCGTTAGGGATGATGCCGGTCTCCTCCTTCGCTGAGCTAAGGGAGCTTCTCGGACCTCGCCGTCCCTACCAGCGGACAGCCGAGATCCTAGCGGTAATTGAAGCAACATCACAGGCCATTCGCGCCGGAGACGTCGCGGGAATTTCGATTTCCGACTACGACGAGATAGCCGAGGAAATCTCGCGTGAACTTAGCATCGCCGAAATCCATCCCGGCGTTTGCTGGCCGGCTCCGGGAGATGAGCTCAGGCGGCACATGGGCCAAGGATCCTGGGATGCTGCGCTGGACGCCGCAGGACTGAAGCCCCATATTGGCAGAGGTCGTTTTGGCCATGCTGATTTCGTTGAGGCGGCCGAAGGATTCAGGAACACTCACGGCCATTTCGGCTCCCCAAAGGAAGTATCGAGCTACGACAGCTGGGTGATTGCGGAGGCTGCTGCCGGGCGGGAGCGTCCCTCTGTTATCGCTTTTCGCCGACACTTCGGCACCTGGGAGTCGGTGATAGGCGCCGTAGTGCCCCCGGAAATTGAGGATGAGTACGACGGCATCGTGAACCAAATCAGAGCCGGGAACGACATACAGGAAGCGTGGGCTAGAGCGGGCGAACTGATCAGCGAGGTTCTGGCCCACATGCCGTGGAACTCATTCCTCAGCATTCAATATTCTGACGACACCGAAGGGCTGACGCCGTACGCCCAGGCGGTTCCCGACGCCGATGGGGTCTGGTTCGAAGTTGTGTCCGAGAAATACTTACCCGCGGGCCAATGGTCCATAGATCCTCGCTACTTATCCACTAATCGCTGGTCTGCTCCCGATAGCGATTGTCCCAACTGGTATAAAGACGGCATTCCGCATATTGAAGCAGGGCATCAACTACTCGAAGGCCTGAGATTCGGCCGGGGTTGCCACGACGCAAGCAAGCTTCAATGGCACACCGGCGAGTTTCCGTCCGGGCCCGGTCCGGACGGTGGCGTCACACTTGATGACGCGTTGAACGGTATTGTGCAGACACTTGGTAACGCTGCCTAGCCAAAGTCCTATTTGATGGAGCACCGATGAAATGCATCCCGGAAGAACCCGTATTCGGCGATGGCCAAGTGGCTGAGAAGGCGGTCTGGGACGCGCTGAAAAACAGCCTTCCGGACGACGTCGTCCTGGCCCACTCCGTCCAGGTTCGGGATGGACGCGCAGAGCACGAGATCGACATTTTGGTGCTCTGGCCCGGTGTCGGGATGGCTGCCATTGAGGTCAAGGGAGGCCGCATCTCCGTCGAAAACGGTCAGTGGCTGCAATCCGACCGGACAGGGGCGCATAAGATTCAGAGTCCCGTCGCGCAGTCACAGGGCTCGCTCCACGCTTTCAAGCACTGGATTGGCCGCCAGCTGGGGACGCCGCTGACCAGCCGCTTCGCGTACATGGTGAGCTTCCCCTACACCGATGTGCCCCGCGACTGGGAGATGGCGGGCTGCCCACGATCGCTGGTCCTCGACAAGGAAGACACGGCTTCGGCGGCCGAGCTGGTCCGGACGGCCATCGAACGGGAAGGCGGCGGCGCTTCGTCGCTGGCGCCGGCATTCATGGAACGCATCGTGCGCGTGCTCAACGGAACGCTGGGACACGATGGCACCAAACTGCTGAACCCAAAAGAGCTGGAAGATGTCCAAGATCATCTCACCGAGCGGCAGTCGGTGCTGCTGAAGGCCACGCGATCGCTACCAAGGATCCGATTCACCGGCGGCGCGGGAAGCGGGAAGACGTGGCTGGCCGTGGAGAAAGCCCGGCTGCTGTGCAAGCAGGGCAAGAAGGTCGGCCTATTCAGCTACAACAAGGGTCTCAGCCAGTACCTGCAGGACCGGGTTTCGAACTGGCGTCACGCCCAGCCGGCATTCACCGGTGAGTTCCATGAATACGCCCGGCGTCTCGGGGTGCCGGACGGCACGGGACCCGATTATTTCGAAACAGAATTGCCGCAGCTGCTCAAGGATCTCGCGGTCGGACTGCCGGCCCAGCAACGGCTGGATGCCGTCATCGTTGATGAGGCTCAAGACTTCGCACCGCTGTGGTGGGACGCGCTGCTTGCCACCACCACAGACGAGGCCGAGATCTATGCCTTCCTGGACGACCATCAGGACGTCTACCGGCGTTGGAGCAATCCCTCCCCGGATGGCGCAAGCCCGCTGGAGGACCTGGTGACGATCCACATCGACGAGAACCTGCGAAACACGAGGAAGATCGCCGAAACATTCAGATCCTTTGCGGGAGATCATTTCACTCCCCGGGGCAGCACAGGGCTTCCCGTCCGGCGGGTTCAGTGCGCCACCGAGGATGCCCTCGACGTCGCTGGGGACTGCATCGATGCGCTGATCGAGGAGGGGTGGGCGAACAATCAGATCGCCATGCTAACGACGAAGGACCGCCACCCAATCCATAAGGAATTTTTTGAGAACGGCACTACTGCTGACTACTGGCGCGAGTTCCATGCAAACGAAAGTGAGTTTTACGGCCATGTTCTGGGCTTTAAGGGCCTGGAACGGTCGGTGATCGTGCTCTGTGTCAACGGCTTCAAGGATCTAAGCCGAGCAGCCGAGCAGCTCTATGTTGGCCTGTCCCGGGCCAGGAGCCTCCTCGTGGTTGTCGGCGACTCCGATTTGCTGGAGGAGGCAGGCGGACGGGATCTCAAGGTAGCCCTGTCTCGGGCCGCGACCTGGGCGCCGGCTACGCCCGTCGATCGCTGAGGGCAAGTGTTCTTCTTGACTTTGCCACCCCTCCACCCAGCATGATCGCCCAGGCATCTCGTTGTCGGTAGTGCCAGTCATGCTTCAGGACCTTCGGAGAGTTCCCGCCGCGTCGGACCAACTGGCAGCCTTTGTCCTACTGACGCATGGGCTACTCCGCTACACTCATCGGCCAGTTAAGGGTGGTTCGGCCTGCTCCCAGACCCGGGCGAATTCGTCGGCAACCTCGGGCCAGACCAGCTGAAGGCCGTCTGCCACCGAGTGGAGCCTGTTGGCCAAAGGCTCGAAAACGACGAAATCGTGCGGTATGACTCTGCCGGCCCTGTCTTGCCGCCGTTCAGGGTCCGGGAATCGAAGCGCCACCGTCCTGCCGACGCGGCGACAGACTTCCCGCTCATCCTCAACATCCGAGAAGACCTCGTCGTAGACCAGAAGTGAATCCTCCAATCCCCCGTCACGTAGAAATCGAAAACCCCACGTCCGCCCGCGAGTGGCCCAGATGAGCATCACCTTCGACTCCTCAGGAGAGTTTGCTCCTTTTCGCCCTTGTCCAAATCCATCCGGAAGCCGGACAGCGTGGCTTTCAGATTGTCCTGCTTGGCGCGGGCCTCGGAATTGATATCTCTGAGTTTGTCTCCAGCCAGCTTTGCCGCATCGCTGGCAAGCTTGGCCGCATCTTTCACTTGGTTGCGATCGAAACGGTTCAGCAAAAAGCCCAGTGGGCCAGGCAGATCGCCCTCGCTCTCGATCAGCACGGCCGCCAAAGCTTCGGTGCCGTTAAGCAGATTCTGTACCACTTTTCCCCGGATTTGCCTCGCTTGAGCCCACCGGGCGTATCTTTCGAACGGAAGCATGACTGACAGCGGCAGGATCAGCTCCAAGCCAACGCGTTTGGTCACCTCGATTTTGTCTCCGTCGAACTTTGCCGACGAAAACAGCACGAAGTCCTCACCCACTGACAGCGCTTCGTCATCTTCCACTAGCCCAGCGAGGACTTTGCGAAGTTCATCGATGTCATCGCAGGCCTTCTCTATGAGGAGATCCCTGAACTTGAAAACGTCCAGGTTCGGCAGAAGATCAGACTTAGACAGCGCTATTATCCAGATGCGCGGAAAGACGGAAAGAGGCTCGCCCCCATCTAACAGGTCATCCTTTAGCGATAAAAGTCCGTTGCGGAAATTAGTCAACAAGGACTTTAGGTACTTCTCCTCCTCTCCGGAGTTGTCGAGCAGCCGCTGACCATCCACCAGCAAGAGAGCTACGTCAGAACCCAGCAAGGACCTGAACGTGTCAACCTTGCGTTGGGCCTCGGGCCCGTTCACGTTTTCCTCGAACCACTCCCCCGGGTAGTCGTGCCAGACGAGCCGGAGGGCCTCGACCGGGCTGGGCCTCCTCTGCCTGGCGGCAACCCCATCTTTTAGCTTGATTTTGAAAGAGTAGGACGTGGCAGCGAAACGGGTGATCCCGGGCGGCTGCGCAGAATTCTTCATGCCAAGGTAATTTTTATGTAGCCGATTGCCTTGGCCAATATCGTCCGGCACTACATGGAACAGACTCTTCTGCAGGTACTGAGACTCTTGCGTGGCTCCGTAGAACGAGGAGATCATGACGGTCTTGCCGCTTCCACTCTCTCCAAACACTGCAATGTGCTGTTCTCCTGCTCTCTTCACTGGCATACGAGGAGCTTACGCGAACCGGCAACCAGCAGCCTCCATCCCGCAATCACAGGGAACGCCGTGTCATTCGTGTTCATATTCCTCTCCCCGGGAACCGTAGCTGGCTCGGCTGCACGCCACGGTTGAAACGACCTTACTCGGCGTCGTCGCCACCCGGCTGCTTCACGCCACACTCGACGCCGATGACGACTCGCTTCCTCACCCAACGCGTCGCAACCTTCATTGTCCGACCCCGCCCATATGATCTAGGAACTGTCGCTCCAACACGTCCCGGGGGATGATGTGAACGTTTTGTTTGGCCTGTACCTGGACCGCGCTCCATGGACCTACCGCGATTCCGCACTCGGCACAGTCCGGCTCGGTCCACTGGGGTTGGCCCAGCTCCTGCAGACCCGGCTCGGACTCACCGGACCCGACGCGCGGCACTCCACTCGGATCAGGCAGTTCATGGGCCGGCTCGCGGAGCAGGACACCCCGGAAGCCTGGTTCCACGGTTCCTTCTCTGTCGATCCGTGGTCCACGGCCATCGACCTGTTGAACATGCGCGACGAACTTGTCGTCAACGGATGGACGGGCCTCGCCCCTGACGGTTCTACCGCCAAGCTAAAGGCCCTCTCTGCCCTGGAACAGAGTAGGCTCCCCCTCGACCGGGCGTTCGCCGACTACCCGCTTGAACTCGTCCATGAGCTCGAGAGCGAAGCCACAGCCCTCTGGCCGCTCGGAATTTCGCGGCTGGAACTGCAGCACCCCCGCGGCTCGTTCCCCGCCATCTGGAGCCGCCTCATCGGCGCTCTGGAGCGCCGCGGCGTGACGGTCCTCGAGCCGTCCGTCCCGACGGATCCCGTGGGCGAAGTGACCGTTCTCGTCGCCAGGACCGAATGGGAGGCAGCGGAGCACACGGCCCGTTGGCTCGCGTCCGCGGATACTACCGCACGGAACTCCGCCACGGATCGCTCCGCCGTCGTCGCCTCCACGAGCACGGCGCTGCTCGATCAGGAACTGCAGCTCCGAGGACTGCCGCGAATCGGTGTCAGCAGCCGTTCCCGGTGGCGGGCCATGGACCAGATCATTCCCCTCTTCTTCACCGTCATCTGGGGACCGGTGGACGTCCAACTGCTGGGCGAGTTCCTCAACCTCCCCGTCAGCCCCGTCCGGCGCGGAGCCGTCCGGCATCTACTCCGCGCCCTCGCCGCCCAGCCAGGCACCGGCGGCGATGAATGGCTCAGCGCCCTCCAAAAGATCAGCGACGACGAGACTCTCGGCCCCGCTGTAGCGGCAGAGCTGGACCAGCTTTTTGTCACCGGGCTGCTGGCCGACGACGGAACTGTCACCGGCAGCGCCGTCGTCGAACGCACGCAGTGGCTGCGCACCCAACTCAGCCGCCGCGTACAGGTCTACCCTCAACTTGAAGGCGTGCTTAGCCAACTCAAAGAGCTTATAGTCTTGATCGACGGGCCGGAACCGGTAAGCCGCAAGACCATTGCACGGATCCTGGAATCCGTCATACCCGCCAGCACCAGTCCTTTGGCCGGCGGCGAGGCGGCACCCTGGGTCACACTGCACAGCCTCGGGGAACTGTGCGACGACGTCGACGCGCTCGTCTGGTGGGGGTGCCAGGATGACGGCCAGGTCCGGTCCCGGCACTGGGACGACGCCGAATGCCAGGCCCTGCTCGGCGCCGGCGTTGCCCTGCCCGATCCTGCGGCCTTGGCGGAGCTGGAACTCTCCGTCGCAGTGGACGCTGCCCGGCGCTGTAAGCGGCTGCTGCTGGTGCGCGCCGCGGAGATCAGCGGGGAGCCAACGAAGGCCCACCCGGTGCTGTCTTCACTGGCCTTCAGCACCCTCCCGTCGCCGCTGCCGGGAACCCCCGAGGAGAGTAAGAAGGCGGTAGGACACGCCATCTCGGCCTTCAGCACCACCCCCACCGAGCTGGTGTGTGACGGTGTCTGGCGCCTCGCGGGCCGAACCGCCGCGTTGACACCAGTGCAGGCCGCCCCGACCAGGCGGGTGCCAGCATCCCACGATCTGGGTCCCCGTCCGGAGTTCATGCCGGACAAGCTCTCCTACTCGCAGCTCAGCACGTTGATTGGCTGCTCGATGAAGTGGGTCCTGGAGAAGAAGGGCCGGCTGAAGGTAGGCGACGCGCAGTCCGTGCCCACCGGGAACACCATGATCGGCACCTTGGTCCACAGGGTGGTGGAGGAACTCTTCGGAGAGCTTTACGCCGCGAACCGCGCCGTGCCCGAGCCGGCGGAAGTCCAGGCCAAACTGGACCGACTCGTGCCGCACTACGCCTCGGAGCTACTCCTGCCCGGCCGCGGCAGCATACTCGCTGGCCTCCGGCCCATCATCGAGAACTCGGTCATCAAGCTCTTCCAGACCCTGCAGACGCAGGGGGTCTACATCCGCGCCACCGAGCACGAGTTCAGCAAGCCGGCCCTGTTGAACGTCAACGGAACGCAGATCGAAGTCAAGGTCTCCGGCTACATCGATGTTCTGGCTGCAGACCAGCAAGCCGACCCCGTCGTGATCGATCTCAAGTGGACCAACCGCTCGAAGTACCGCCGCGAAGAAATCACCCAGGGCGACGCCATGCAGCTTGCCCTCTACCACTGGGCCCTGGACAACGGGCCGGACCCCATGTCCACCGTCGCCGAAGACGCAGCGATGTCCTACTACATGCTCAAGCAGGGCGAGTTCGCTTCGACCAGCACACTTTTCGGCCCGGCCTTGGCCAGCCCCGCGTCCAGCCGGAGCACTTGGCGACGCTCGGTCCGCGCCGCCGAATTCTCCATCTCGGAAGTTGTTGGCGGGCGCGTCCTCGCGGCCGGACGTCAGGAACTGGGCTCGTCCGCCGACCAGCGGGACATGGCAACGGCAGACGGCCGGCTCTACCAGAAGCCGCCCTGCAATTTCTGCGACTTCTCCGCACTCTGCGGCCTCAAGGGGGACCTGTCATGAACCACGCACTGAACAACGTCAGCATGATCACGGCCAGCGCCGGCACTGGCAAGACCTACAGCCTGATGGGCGAAATTTCCCGGGCAATCAACAGCGGTACGAAGCCGAGCCAGATCCTGGCCACCACCTTCACCAAGAAAGCCGCCGCCGAACTGATCGACCGAGTCCAAGCCGAACTCTTCGGCCAGGAACGCCCCGACGCGGCCCGGCAGATGTCTGTCAGCATGGTGGGTACGGTCAACAGCGTCTGCAGCCGGCTGCTCCAGGAATACGCGGTCGATGCCGGGCTGTCGCCTGCCCTTCAGGTTATCGCCGAAGACGAACAGCTCCGGATCTTCCAGCTCGCCACGGACTCCGTGTTCGCAGAGTTCACTCCGCGGATCCAGCCGCTCGCCCGCCGGCTGGGACACGACGGCGAAGCCGACATCCGGGGCACCGACACCGACTGGCGCAAAGTCGTCCGGGATATCACGGATGCCGCCCGCAGCAACAGGATCTCCCCCGCGGCGCTGACGCATTCCGCTGTGGCGTCCTGGCAGGGACTACAGCGGGTTTTGGGTCCGGCCCGCCTCGACGACCGCGCAACCTGGTCCAACCAGCTCCTCCAAGGGCTCATGAGCCTTCGCGGGCTAGCCACTGAGATCGCCGAATCCGGAAAAACTCCACCTAAGAATCTCTTGGCCTCGATCGCCCTGCTGGAGCCGGTCCTGACCCATGCGTCGCCGGAAGATGCTCCTTGGCGTTTCTGGATCGAGGCAGCCGGCGTCTCCAACGCAAACGCAAAACGGCTGCTGGAGGGTTACATTTCAGCGGTCGAAATCGATCTAACCTCCAACCCGGCATTCCAGACCGAGCTGCGGGAATTCACCCAATTGGTGTTTGCCTGCGCCGCTGCCTGTTTGGACCGATTCGCGGACTTCAAGCGGCAGTACGGACTGATTGACTTCGCGGATCAGGAAACGCTGGTTCTGGATCTGCTGGAGAACACCCCGGAATTCCGCGCCTCCATCACCGGACGCATCAAGTTCATGGTGGTGGATGAGTTCCAGGACACGAGCCCCCTGCAGCTCCAGCTGTTCACCAAGTTCGCCGAGCTGGTGGACAAGGTGGTCTGGGTGGGCGATTCAAAGCAGGCCATCTACGAATTCCGGGGCACCGACCCGGAACTCATGAAAGCCATGGCCGCCCGCGTTGAGAGCAAAACCCAGCTTCATGATTCCTGGCGATCCAAGGAAGCCGTCATTGACCTCTCCAACGCGATCAGCTTCGCCATTTTCCCGGAGCTCGGCGAGGACGAAGTCCGTCTGACGGTGCCCGAGGCCCGCCGTGATGAGACTCATCCCAAGAACGCCTTGGGCGGCGCCCGGGAGGCATGGACACTGGCCGCGAAGACCGTGCCGGAGCAGCGGCGGGCGGTCGCCGCCGGCGTCGTGGATCTTATCCAGCGACGAGGCTTCAGGGGGTCCGACGTCGCAGTCCTCGCCAGATCAAACGACGCTGGGGCGGCCATTGCCGCGGAACTGGCCGCGTTCGGAGTCAAGGCAACCACCAACACCTCCTCATTGTTTGCCGCACGGGAAATCCAACTGGTCCGCGCCGGGATGGCCTTCGTCGCGTCCGACGACGACACCGTCGCCCTGGCCGAGCTGGCGCACCTGCATCCTGACCATCCCCAGTTCGACCGTTGGGTGCCCGCCCTTTTCGACGCCGAGGAGCCAACAGCAGAGCTCCGGCGCTGGGCCGACGACCCGCTGGTGTCCGGCCTAGTGGAGCTCCGCGGTCTGGCGTCGGTGTGCACGCCCACCGAGATCATGGAAGAGGTCACATCGCGCCTCGGGGTTGCCCGGCTCATCAAAAAGTGGAGCAACCCTGGAACCCGGCTCAAGAATCTGGACGCGCTGCGCTCCCTGCTGGAGCAGTACTACGAATCGTGTGCCGCGCTGAGCAAGCCCGTGACGCTGAGCGGATCGCTCCGGTTTCTGGCCGACGCCGACAGCACCGGCAGCGAGAACTTCGGCGACGACGTCGTGAACGTGCTGACCTACCACAAGGCCAAGGGGCTGGAATGGCCGGCCGTTGTGCTGGCGAGCCTCGACACCGAGGTAGTGGCGAAGCCGTGGGGCGTGGCGGTCGAAGGCGTCGACGAGATCGACGTCAGCGATCCTCTCGTCGGACGCTGGATCCGCTTCTGGGCTTGGCCGTTCGGCACCAAGGGGTTCAAGCCTCTCTCCGGAGTGGCCGACTCCTCGGCCGTCGCGCAGCGGGCCTTGGCACGGCGCCAGGCCGACTCTGCGCGGGTGCTCTACGTGGGCCTCACGCGCTCTGTCAGCGTGACCTGCCTGGCGGCCGCCAAGCCCGCGCCGGCTTCGTTGAACTCGCTGGGGACTGGCCCGATTGTGGAGTGGGCTGAGGGAGCCCGTAACGAAGGAACCTTGACTGTCCAAGGGCGCAACGGCGAACACACTCTCTCCATGGATGCGTTCAGCTACGAGCCAGCGGATGGACCCGCCGACACAGACGGCGGCTCCAATGTCGAGTACGAGGACTGCCTGACCGCCAACGCGCCGGTTTCGCACAAACCTGCCCGGGTAACCGCCAGCTCTTTGGAGAGCTTCGGGTTCGCAGCCGACGTCACCGAGGCGGCAGCCCTCGGCCCGCAACTGATTCCGCACGGGGCGGCCAATTGGGACCAGGTGGGTTCCGCCATCCATGGTTACTTCGCCCTGCCTCTCGGCGAGATGGGTGACTCCGCCCGGCTCTCGGCGGCACAGCGGCTTCTGGACCGCTGGGGTGCGGCCTCCGCCGTCGGACCGGGTGTCTTGGTGGACGCCGGTGAGCGGATGCTCGCCTTCTTCGCCCGGCACTACCCCGGCGCGACGGTCACCACGGAGCAGTCGGTTGCTTGGCGGAATGCTGACAACCAGCTCATGGAAGGGTGGATCGACCTCCTGCTGGAGACGCCTGCAGGTTATGTGCTGGTGGACCACAAGTCCTATCCGGGCAATGATCCGGTCGGTCACATCAAGGACAAGTACATCGGCCAGATGAGGGGGTATGCCGAAGCGATTGAGTCCATCACCGGGCGGCCCGTGGTCGAAACGCTGATCCACATGCCGGCGCTGGGGAAGGTGTACCGGATTAGCTAATCCTCACCACCAGCGGCGACGGCAATCCGGGTTCTGGCAGGCCCATTTGGGCGTACCCCATTCGACTTTGCCCGTGGCGGCGTAGATGCGCTCTTCTAGCACGATCATGCAACCGGCGAACTCCGACTTCGGCATCTCTTGTCGGGCACGGCATGATCATCCCGTACGCGATTCGCCAGGCCTCGCTGCCGCAAATCGGGCACCTGCGCGTGGCAGTGCGTTTCGTCGTCTGCTCGGGGATTGTTCCATCGGAAATCATGGAAGCACTGTAAGCGGACGCTCTGACAGGAAGAGGCATCTTACGCGGTGGCGAGGGCGGTGGGTTCCCCATCCAGCCGGCTTACCGGCATACTCCGGCGTGATAGTCACCGCTCCGGACATAGCAGCCATCCCCACCGCGGGTTCATACGCGAGGACTGGGCGTTGCAGGTACTTACTCTGCGAACTCAAAGTCGACGGTGATTTCGGGATCCACGCTTGCAATGATTTCAGAGTAAAACACCTTGGCCTGTTCTTTCAGCGCCGCTGCGTTTTGGGTGATGTACTTCTGCTTGTTCTCGTCGCTGAGAATGTTGTTGATCATGCGAGTTTGAACGGCTGGCGGTGTCAGCCAGCTAAGCGGGTTGCTGCTCTCGAGAGGGTCCTCGAACACGGGATCGTCAAAGCCGATGCCAATAAATTGAGGGATGGCCACCCGAAACGACTTTGGGCCGGTGGGTTCGATCTTCACCTGTGACCCGTCGACGCCTAATTTTGCATCGAACTTGTACTGGATCAGCGTCGTTTTCTCGCTCGCGGGTATAGCCACGCCGAGAATCTCTCCATTACTTTCGTGCCTCGTGACACCCTCGATGTGAAGGCTAAGCAAGGCGACCTCTTGCACGCGGGTGACGGCCTGAACCACCTGGGAATCACGTTCGAGGGAGCTGCTGCTGAACAGGGCCTTGAGGGCGAGGGCGTTGAGTCCACCGGATGCGAATGCGGCGGCCGCTCCCCCAACCAGCAGCACGATGAGCAGCAAGACCGGCCAAAGCAGAACCCGCGCTTTGAAAAAGTTCATGAATGTTTTGAAGAAGTTCACGGTGATTCGATCTCCAGCTTAAGTTCGACGTCAAAATTGCCTCGGAACTCAGCGCTGTTTACCGGCTACAACACATCGAATCGTCGAGTACCCTCGAACGATATACGAAAGCAGGGAGCGGCAGATTATGGCGCGCCCCGCCCGTCCTGGAAATCGCGTCGGTGGGCTGATACTCGACGGATGGCGCCGACAGCCGTGAAGGAACTGCTCCGCTCCTTGGCACGGGCCTGTGGCCCCAACGTGCCCATCATCTCTCTCGCCATTAGCAAAAAGTCCGGCTCCCCAGCGCGCCCATCGTCGACCAGCAGGCAGCCTTCGACGCAACCCGTCAGCCGGCCGATTTCATGCTCAGCATGGCCAGCTCGGCAAAACAGGACGGAAGGGCGCGCCCGGTCAGGCCGGACGCGCCCTCCGCGTGCGCCGAACCCGCGAGGTGGGTCGGCATCCCCTGATTCAGTCGATCAGCTCCGGCTCCTTGGCACGCTCCGAGGGTTCCCCAACCGGCGCAGCCTTCCGGTTCCGGTGATTCATCCAGTTCGCCACCGCCAGAAGCGCCACGAGTGCGAACGTGCTCAGGAGCTGGGGACGGGAATCCTCGCCGATGAAGCCCACCGTGAAGATCGCCGCGAGGATGACCAAGCCAAAGCCCGTGAGCCACGGGAACCCGGGCATCCGCAGGGGAAGCTCGGTTCCCTCGCGGTCGGCGCGGAGGCGCAGCGCCAGCTGCGCGAGGAGCGCGGACGTCCACACCAGCAGGCAGGTGGAGCCCACGATATTGAGCAGGACGGGAAGGACCTTCTCGGGGAAAGCCAGCTCCAGCACAACTGTGACAACACCGAAGGCGACGCTGGCCAGGACCGCGACAACCGGAACCCGGGCCTTGGACACGGAGGCAAGCAGACGCGGCGCTTCACCGCGCTCAGCCAGGGAGAACGCCATCCGTGAGGCACCGTAGAGGTTGGCGTTGAGGGCGGAGAGCAGTGCGGCGACGGCCACCAGGGTGATGGCGGTGGCTGCCCCAGGCATCCCGGCAGCCTCCAACACGGCGGCGAACGGGCTCTTCAGCCCCGCCGAACCCACGGGAACCACAGCCGCGATAACGAAGATTGCACCGATGTAGAAGACCAGGATGCGCCCCAGCACCGTCCGGACTGCTTTCTTCACGCTGCGGGCAGGCTCGGCGGTCTCGGCTGCCGCCACGGACACGATCTCGGTGCCGCCGAACGCGAACGCCACCACGAACAGTGCCGTGGCAATGCCGGCGAAACCGCTGGGTGCGAATCCGTCTCCGGTGAAGTTGGCCAGGCCCGGCGACTGAACGCCCGGCAGCCAGCCGAAGAGCAGGGCAGCGCCCACCAGGAGGAATCCGACGATTGCTGCCACCTTGAGCAGGGCGAACCAGAACTCGAACTCTCCGAAGTTCTTCACGCTGGTGAGGTTCACGGCGGTGAGCACGACGATGAACACGAAGGCCATCAGCCACACCGGGAGCGCGGGGAAAATGGTGGCCAGCAGGCCTGCCGCGCCGAGGGCTTCCGCGGCGATGACCACCACGAGCTGCAGCCACCAGAGCCAGCCCACCGTGGCACCGGCCACCGGGCCGTAGGCCTTGGCGGTGTAGACGGAGAAGGCACCACTGTCAGGGTTGGCAGCGGCCATCTCGCCGAGGGCCCACATCACCAGGATGATGAGGGTGCCGGCCACAAGGTAGGAGATCAGCACGGCCGGGCCGGCGGCCTGGATGCCGGCGCCGGAGCCGATGAAGAGGCCCGCACCGATGGCGCTTCCGAGCCCCATCATGGTGAGCTGGCGGGGTTTGAGTGCCGCGCCCAGTGCGCGGCCAGACGTCATTGTCTGTTGTTCCATGGGTAGTCCTCTGGTTGTAGGTGGAACGGTTGGGGTTTCAGGTCAGTCGGTTGTTCAGGCTCCGTGGGCTTCGAGGAGCCGGAGCACGCGGTCGTTGGAGGCGGGGCCGGCAACGGTGATCCGCACGCCGTCCCCCTGGTACGCCCGGACCAGGATGCCCGCACGGTCGAACGCGTCCACCAGCCTCGCCAGGAGGTGGTCATCCGCACGGATCCACAGGAAGTTGCCCTCGCTCGGCTGCAGCTTCCAGCCCTGGGCCTCCAGCTGCGCGGCCATCCGTGCGCGCTCCTGCCTGACGGCGGCCACTCGCACTTCCATCTCCTCCCCCGCGTCCAGCGACGCGATGGCCGCGCTCTGCGCCAACGCGCTCACCGAAAAGGGAAGGGCGGTGCGGCGCAGTCCCTCGGCGATGGCCGGCGCCGCCACGGCGTACCCCACGCGCAGGCCGGCGAGGCCGTACGCCTTCGAGAAGGTCCGCAGGATGCAGACGTTCGGGTACCGGCGGTAGAGCGCCAGGGAATCGGGGCCGCTGCCCGCTTCGGCGTATTCCACGTAGGCCTCATCGATCACCACCAGGATGTCGGAGCGGACGGTCTGCAGGAAGGCCTCGATGCGTTCGTGGCTGATCGGCACGCCGGTGGGGTTGTTGGGGGTGCAGAGCAGGATCACTTTGGTGCGATCGGTGACGGCCGCGGTCATGGCATCGAGGTCGTGCCCCTCAGCGGCGTCCAGCGGGATGCGCACCGGCCGGGCGCCTGCCAGCTCAACCAGGATGGGGTAGGCCTCGAAGGAGCGCCAGGCGAAGATCACTTCATCGCCGGCGTCGCAAAGTCCGGTGATGATCTGCTGGAGGACGCCGACGCTGCCGGGTCCCACCGCGACCTCTCCGGCCGTGACGCCGAGGTGGCGGGCAAGCCGTTCGCGGAGTTCGACGGCGGCACTGTCCGGGTAGCGGTTCATGGTACCGGCCGCTGCGGCCACCGCAGCGGCGGCAGCGGGCAGTGGCTCGTAGTGGCTTTCGTTGCTGGCGAGGGCTGCAATGTCCATGCCGGCGCTGCGCCGGCCCGGGACGTAGGGCGGCAGTCCGGCCACCGCGCCACGAAGGGTGGGGAGCGCGGTGTCCGGTGCGGTTAGGAGCTGATCACGGGTCATGAGGAACGATCATGTTGTGACCCGGCCCACAATGCAAGATACGCTCAACTCATTGGGACTTCTGCTCAACTTCTACTGTCTGTGGTGAAAATATGACCATCCCCAACCCTCGCACCGTGGATTCCCTCGACGGCAGGATCATCCTGGCCCTCGATAAGGATCCCGAAGCCAGCGCCCTGGCACTCTCGCGGACACTCGGCGTCGCACGGAACACGGTCCACGCCCGGCTGGCACGGCTGGAGCGCAGCGGCGCTCTCCGCTCCTTCAGCCGCAGGCTGGATCCCGCCGCGCTTGGCTATGACCTGATGGCCTTCCTCTCACTGTCCATCAGCCAGACGCGGACAGGTGCGGTGGAAGACGGGCTCGCGGCGATTCCGGAGGTCATCGAGGTGCACGCCACCACCGGGGACGCGGACCTCATGGCCAAGGTGGTGGCACGCAGTACGGCCGATCTCTACCGCATCACCAACCAGATCCTGGAAATCGAGGGGATCCAGCGGACCAGCACGGCCATTTCCGTTCTGGAACTCATGCCGCCCCGCTACGACGGCCTCCTCAGCCGGCTCTCCGAGCAGGAATCCCGCCCTTCGCACTAAGCGCGGGTGATGCGCATTACAAGTGGGCAGATATTCAGTTGCTTCTGCAGTTTACTGCCAAAAATCCCAATCAACTTCGACGCTCTTGCCTATCTGTGAACCAGCCCACAAGATTCCTGCATGACTTCACTTACCGTCTCCGGCCGCGTGGCGCAGGTTCTCAGCAGCTATCTCAGCGATGTCTTCGGCGTGATGGGCAACGGCAACGTCTACTTCCTGGACGCCGCGGAAAAGCTGGGCCTCCGCTTCTCCCCCGTCCGCCATGAAGGCGCCGCCATCGCCGCGGCCGACGCCTACTACCGGACATCAGGACGTCTCGCCGCGGGCACCACCACCTACGGCCCCGGCTACACCAATGCACTCACCGCCCTCGCGGAGGCGGTCCAGGCCCAGATCCCCGTGGTGCTGGTCACCGGGGACGCGCCGAGCAGCGGCGCCCGACCCCAGGACGTGGACCAGGCGGCAATCGCAGCGGGCCTCGGCGCGGCGACCTTCACCGTCACCCGCGACGCCGCGGGCTCCATCACCCGGCAGGCGGTGGAGTATGCACTCACCAAGCGCACCGCCGTCGTGATTGCCATTCCCTACGACCTCGCGGCGCTCGAGGCGGCAGATGAAGAGCTTCCGGCGCCGTTGGCACCAACGGTGACGGACGACGGCGGCGGCGGCCTTGGGCAGGTAGCCCGCCTGCTCGCCGGGGCCAAGCGGCCGCTGATCCTGGCTGGTCGGGGTGCGCATCTCGCCGGAGCCGGTCCGGAGCTCCGCGAGCTCGCCGACCGCCTGGGCGCGCTGACCGCCGGAACCGCCCTGGCGCTCAACCTCCTCCAGGGCGAGGGGTACCTGGGCGTGGCCGGTGGCTTCGGCACGGACACCGCGGCCGGGCTCATGGGCGAGGCCGATGTGGTCCTGGTGGCCGGGGCCAGCCTGAGCCCCTTCACCATGCGGTTCGGGCACCTGCTCGGCCCGGACAGCACCGTCATCCAGATCGACACCGCCCTGCAGCCCACGCACCCCCGGGTGGACCTGTTCGTCGGCGCGGACGCGAAGTCCGCTGCCGGACGTCTCCTGGGAATGCTGGATGACTCAGCTTCGGCGGCCGCCTGGCGTGCGGAGGCCCGCAAGCGCCTGGCCGACGGACCTGGCCACCATGCAGGCACCACTGAAACCCCGGACGGGCGGCTGGACCCGCGCGCTCTGGCCACGGCACTGGATGCCGTGCTGCCGGAGCGCCGCACGGTGGTCCAGGACGGCGGGCACTTCATCGGGTGGGCACCCATGTACTGGCACATCCCCCGGCCGCACGACCTGGTGATGGTGGGCACCGCCTACCAGGCCATCGGGCTGGGCCTGGCCAGCGCCGTCGGGGCAGCCCGTGCGGTGGAGGACGGCCGCACCCTGGTGCTGGCCTCCGGGGACGGCGGCTTCCTGATGGGCCTGTCCGACCTCGAATCGCTCATTGGTGCGGCACGCAGCGCCATCGTGGTGATCTACAACGATGCCGCCTACGGAGCGGAAATCCACCAGTACGGCTCCCAGGGCCTGACCGAAAAGCCCATGCTGATCCCCGAGGTGGACTTCAGCGGCGTCGCCCATGCACTCGGTGCCGAGTCGGCGATCATCCGCTCGCTGGCGGATCTTTCCGCGCTTCAGGACTGGATCGACGCCGGCGCCAAGGGAACGTTCGTGGCCGACTGCCGGATCACGTCCACGGTCCGGGCCCCGTGGCTGAGCGAGTGGATGCAGGCCTCGCAGGCTGAGAAGGCGGCGGTGGCCGGTTAAGTGGAATCGGCTACAGGGCGCTTCAGGCGAAGCCCCGAATCATTGCCAAAGCGAGAAACGGGGCTACGAGTACCTCTCGTCACGGTGTGCGGAGGTTCACCGTCCCATTTGTGCCATCGACCATGACGATGGCTCCATCGCGGATGACTTTCGTGGCATTGCCTGTTGCGACAACAGCAGGGATCCGATGTTCGCGGGCGATGATGGCCGGGTGGCACAGTGCCCCGCCCGCATCAGTGACAACGGCGCCTATTGAAGCAAAGACGGTGGACCAGGAGGATCGCGTAGTGGGGCAGACGAGTACGTCGCCGGGCCGGATACGGGAGAACTCCCTCTCATTGGCGACGATACGTGCCGCTCCTATGTAAGTCCCCGGTGAGGCTGGTGTCCCTCGCAGGATCCCCTCGTCCGCCGTCTGCTCCTGCGAGCTTCCTTCCGGTGCAACCAGCCGTTGGCCAATCCGCATCATCAGCTTCATCATTTCCTGCACATCCGCGGGCAGCCACCTCGTGTTGGGAGGGGGCGGCGGAGGCGTCCCGTAGCTGGCTGGCCCTGGATGCGCGAGTATCCAAGCCCGTTCCCCGCGTCGGCGCCGCACATGGACGTGAAGGTCTCCGCGCTGCCCTTCCAGCCACTTCTGCACCTCATCGGCCGTGCAGTAGAAGACGTCGTCGACGGACGTGATGGACTCGGCGCGCTGCATCCTGCGGCCGGCCTCAAGGACCGCATAACGAACAAGCGCAAGCGGGGAGTCAAAAGCGTAGAACACATTGTGCTCCCTCAGGGGGTAGGCGCGAAGGGCCCTGTCAAGCAGGGCGTTGAAAGTGTCGAGCGCCTCACCTTGAAGTTGTTTCCGCGCCTGGGCTGCAGCTTCCTCCCGTAACCGTTGCTGCTCCTGGGCCGGGTCTTGCCTGCGCCCGATAGCCAAAGCTTCGAGTTGGGCGGCGATGAGGCCAGGGCATTCGCCGAACGTCGGTTCGGCAATCTCGGTGGAGAGGGCACGCGCTCCGTAAATGCGGCGGTACTCCTCCAGCGCCTGTTCTTTCTCGGCCGGCTCGAGCCCTCGATCTGCGAGGCGGCGGAGCTCCCTGGCTGGTTCGGAGGACATGTCGGAAGTACCGGCCACAAGGTTCAGGACTTGCGGGTAGTCCCAGCCGAGATGCTCTTCACAGAAGAGCTCCAAGCGGGTGGTCTCAAGGAAGTGAGGCATGGATGTGAGGAAGTGCAGCGGTACCGATTCGGAGAGGAATTCACGGGTCGAAGCCAGATGGGCGGCCAGTTGTCCGTCGGTCAAGGCGCCAAGATCGACGTCCCTGAGAGCCTGGATCCGCACGCGAAGCCGGTGAACATGGTGGTTGTTCCACTCGTTGACAATCTGCATGCTCAGGTCTTCTTCGCGCTGCTGGCGTGCAGCGCGGATACGTCGCCTGCCCTCAGGTATGAGGCGCAGGAGCAGGGCCAGCGCCCATCCCGGCAGGGGCGGGGCCTTATCGCTCCGGGGCTCCATCCCGAGCGGAAGCATTGACATGTATATCCAGCCTCCGATCTCGCGGAAGTCGAACTGGGCGATCAGTCCGAAACGCTCGGCCATGTGCCGTGCGCCGGAACTGACGTCCAGAACGGAAGCAGTCATTGGCGTTACCGGCTCGGGAGCGTGAGTCGATTCACGTTCCCAGTACCCGTGCGGCACGATCACCGGCACCGGCACCGGTTCGACAAGCGTGGTGATGGGCCGAGCCTGCAGCAGGTACAGCTGTCCACCCGCGAGGGCCCACTCAATGTCCTGGGGAACGCCCTCTACACGTTCCACGTCTCTGGCGAGGTCGGCGATACGTTTGGCAACTTCCGCGGTGATCACTTCGCCGTCATCCTTCGTATAAGCAACTCCGTCTGATTTCACCGTCCATGACTCGGGAGTGAGCTCGCCGGAAACGAGCCGGTCCCCTAGCCCCGGCAGGGCGTCAACAATAACTTGATCCCGGTCCCCGCTGACGGGGTTGACACTGAACGCCACACCGGCAGCATCCGGATGGACCAACTCTTGGATGAGGACGCCCATGGGCGCCTCCCCTGCTGAGGCCAGGACATCCCGGACGGCAGCAGCTAATGCATCCTTCCCCCGAACGCCGAGAACTGTGGCGTATTTCCCCGCAAACGACGCTTCGATTCGGTCTTCGTCGCTGGAGGAGGAACGGACAGCAAGATCCACGTCTCCGAGAACGTCCTGGATTGAGCGCTCCGCCACATCGAGCTCCTCACCAGTGAATTGCGCGCCGTCAGCGGACAGGACAATCCCGGCAGGAATCACGAATTCCCCGGTCCTTGCCAATCGTCCAAGCGTTGCTGCCTTTCGCCCCCAGAGTGCGGGATCGGCAGGGTATAGATCATGAAGTGTTGCGATGGTTTTCATGTCCCCCATGATCGGCCTCACGGTCCCGGTTCGGTATCGGTACCAGTACTGAGATTGGGAAGGTTTTCCATAGCCCATGCCGTCAGCCCTATCCGGCTGGCGATGTTCAATCGGCTGTAGGCGACGTGGAGGTGCGTTTCCACCGTCCTTTCGCTCAGGAACAGCCGGGAGGCAATTTCAGCGTTTGACAGCCTTTCGGCGGCCAGCCGGACAACGTCTGCCTGGCGCTGGGTAAGTACGGCTCCTTCCCGCCTGACCCTGGTTTCAGGGATTTTGTGCCGCCGGGCAAGCCGCCGGGTCCGCTGCAGCCACCAGCCGGCTTGCTGCGATGCGAAATACTCCAGCAGCCGCCCTATGGTGTCGCGGGCAAGTTGCGCGTCAGGAAGAGTCTCCGCCCACTCCAGCCGAGTTTGAGCTGCGTAGAGGCGCAAGCCGTACTGATCAAGGCTGTCCGCCGCCACCCGCAGCGACTCCCCTGCTACCTGCGCATCGCCCCGCTGCAGCGCCACCAGCCCTTGCAGTCGGAATCCGAGTGCGGCAACCGCCGGAGACTCGACCTTGTGGGCCTTCAGATCATCGATACGGCTGGCAGCAAGGCGCCCGTCTCCCTGCCTCAGTGCGGCAAGTCCCGACAGGAAGGGCAGCATGGCGATTGTTTGCGGGTAGGTTCCCCAGAGCTGGAGGGTATCGGGCAGGATGCGGGGCGTCTCGTCACCACGCTGGATCGCGACGACTGCTCTAGCGTAGAGGGCGAGGGAATATAGCTGCGCGTCATCCTCGATGCCTGCGGCATATGACCGCTGGGCAGCAGCCAAAGAGGCACCAGCCCGAGCGAACTCACCGCGCTCCGCCTGAAGTAGCGCCGCGAGCAGGGCCGTCTTGGCCTGAGTCCGGGCTGAAGCGGAGGCGGCGGCCGAGAGAGAGGCCAGCTGCCGGTGATGTTCCGCCGCAGTGAGATCCCCTTGCAGATGACTGAGGATGCTCAACCAGATGTGGGTAGCAAATCGAGGCGTTGGCAGGCCCATGGCTTCCGATTCCGCGAGAATTTCTTCCGCGGCTTCAGTGGCCAGTCCCAGCCCTCCACTGAGAGGAGCGAACCGGAAGATCAGAAGCGAGGCAAGGATGCGAAGGTCTACTTGATTGGAGGCTCGGGCTGCAGCACGGGCATCACGGGCATGGAAGGCCGCTTGTCGATACGCTCCGTCGAGTGCCGCCTCAACCGACCGGCCTATCGCGGCGGCAGCCTGGCCTTTTTTGCCGAACCGCGAGCATGCGGTCGCCTCCGCAGCGGCACTGCGCGTCTGATCAGCGGTCCCGTGTCGGCTGCACCAGAGCAGCTTCATCACCGCCCTGTAGGAGGGGTCATGGAACAACGGGAGGTCAATTCCGGACGGGTCCGGAAGTTGTCCGGACACAGGAGCATATTTTCCTGTCTCCCACGACGTGAGACCGATCTGGACGCGGGCAGAGGCGAGATCACCTCCGGGTGTTCGCACCACCGCTTCCTGCTCCAGTGCTCGGCTCAGGCTTGCATCCGCCCCCTCGAGATCACCCAGCTGCTGCTGTGCCGCTGCCAGCTGTTCGTACCGCAATTGCCGAGACCTTTGATCATTGTGCAGGACCGGCAGGGCCAAAAGCTCTGTGAGGAATTGAACGATGTCTTCATAGCTGGCGTCATGGCACTCAGCTGCCGCGGCGAGCACACCAGCCAGCTCATCGCCGTCGATCTCGTTGCGCAGGGCAAGGCACTGCTCCGCCAAGACGACAGGGTCTCGACCATGGTTCCGGAGTGCTGCGGTCAGCTTGCGCCGCATGCGTTGGCGTTCCGTCTCTGCAATGATTTCCGACAGAACCTGCGCGTAGGCGGGATGCCGGAGGACCCATCGTTCTGGGGGTCCACTTTCCAATTTGATCAGCGGGATGCCAGCAGCGAGCCGCGTGATCTCGTCCAGCTTTTTGCCTCCATCAAAAAGGGCTTCTGTCAGGGCTTCTGGTGCGATGCCCCTACCTGGGGAAAGAGCGAGCATCTGGACCAACTCTTGTTCCTCGGAGTCGAGCTGTGCGTTGATCTCCTCCACGAGTACCTGGACCGTGGGTGGAACATCCGAACCAAAGGACGCAGGGCCGGCCAACTCTCCTGCCAGGTAGAGCGGCAGGCCCTGGGCGGCCTTAACCAAGCGGGCTCTCCCGGCGTCGGACGGGCCATGGACAGCACGGGTTATCAGCTTCATGACCTCAGCATCGTCAAGCCGTGCCATGCGCACGTGCTCGGCATCAGATAGCAGGAGCTGCGCCCGGAGTCGCTTGACGTCAGGGGCAGCTGTCCGCAAATCGCGCCCGCAGAGCAGGACAAACATCTTCCGCCCGGGCGACCGGTCCGCCAACACAGCCAGGACACGGGCGCTCGGCTCATCCAGCAACTCGGCCGAGTCAAGAAACACCACCACGGGCTGGTGGTCCGACAAGCGCCGGAAGAACTCGCTAACGGCGTCGGCGAGCATCGCTTCCGGCGGCAGCTGTTCAACGGGCGGGCCGTCTTTCAGCTGCAGCACGCCTTCAAGAGCCTGCAGTCCCAACGATGCGCCGGACTTCTTTGCCGGACTCATCTTGTCGATTGCCGACCGCAGCAGCGCTGAGAGAGCCGCGTAAGGAATTGCTCGAGTGGCTGGCCGGCAAGTTGCCGAGCTAACCAGGACACCTTGACTCAGCTCCTCGGCCAGGATTTCCTCGCAAAGCCGTGTCTTGCCGATGCCCGCCTCGCCCTCCACCAGAACGAGGGCGCCGCTCCCCGCCAGGCAAGAGAGGAGGGCACGGCGAAGGACAGTGCGTTCCGACGCCCGACCTACAAACGGAAGTCGCTTATGGCCTCCCACGCAACCAGAATGCCACGCACCAAAACATTTCTGTAGGCCAATCTGAACTTCAGGGTCTGCGTAAACGTCGGCCGTACACATCGGTTGCGGTGACCGTGGATCCGGTGCTGCCCATCCATCGGGCACAACGATGCCGCCTACGGAGCCGAAATCCACCAGTACGGCTCCCAGGGCCTGACCGAAAAGCCGATGCTGATCCCCGAAGTGGATTTCAGCGGGATCGCCCGCGCGCTCGGTGCCAGGTCGGCGATCATCCGCGCACTGGCGGATCTTTCCGCGCTCAAGGACTGGCTCGATGCCGGCGCCAAGGGAACCTTCGTGGCCGACTGCCGGATCACGTCGAGCGTCCGGGCCCCGTGGCTGAGCGAGTGGATGGCGGCCTCGCAGGCCGCGAAGGCGGCGGTGGCCGGCTAGCGGCGGACAAGCCGCCACAGTGACGTGACCTCGGCCGTGCGCGCCTCGAACAGAGGATCGTCACGGTCCGATGCCTTCGGATGCGTTGGCTTGGTGTCCAGCCGTTCCACCACCTTCAGCCCGGCCACCGTGATGGCGGTCAGCAGGTCGTCACGCGTCCGCAGGCCAAGGTGCTCGGCCAGGTCGGAGAGGACAAGCCAGGCCTCACCGCCGGGCTCCAGATGGTCGGAGAGTCCGTTCAGGAAGCGGAAGAGCATCCTGCTCCCGGGGTCGTAGACGGCGTTGTCCAGGGTGGAATGCGGCGTGGCCGGAATCCAGGGCGGGTTGCACACGATGAGGGGTGCCCGCCCGGGCGGGAACATGTCGGTCAGGACGGCCTCAGCACGGTCCTGGACACCGAGGTTCCGGAAATTCTCGGCGGCGCAGGCGATTGCACGCGGTTCATTGTCCGTCGCCACCACGCGGTGGACGCCTCGGCGCGCGAGGACGGCAGCGAGCACCCCCGTGCCGGTTCCGACGTCGAACGCCAGCGTGTCAGAGGGCAGCGCAGCGGCGGCCACGAGATCCACATACTCACTCCGGGTGGGGAAGAACGTGCCATAGTGCGGGTGGATGCGGCCCTGCAGGGCATCGACGTAGACGCCATTCCGTCGCCACTCGTGGGCGCCAATGGCCCCAACCAGCTCATGCAGGGACACAACGGAAGATTCGCCGATATCACCGTACGCTTCAGCGGCGGCCTCCCGGATGTCCGGTGCGCGGCGCAGCGGCACCACCGGGCCCGGATCAAGAGGAATCAGCAGCAGGCCAAGAATGCGTGCACGATGCGAGCGGGACTGGCGGTGCCGATAGAACTTATCGGCCGGAGTTGCTGCGGTCTCTTTCTTTCCGGCGCCTATCCGCCGGTCCAGGGCGTTGAGGATCTGCCGTGCGTTGTGGAAGTCACCGTGCCAGAGCATCGCGATCCCCTGTGACGCCATCCGGTTCGCATCATCGGCCGTGAGAGAGTCGGAGACCACTTCGACGCGCGTCGGCGCCGGTCTGCCGTTGGCCGAACGCCATCGCGCGGTCATACTCTCACCAGCCTCGGCCCAGGTCACGACGGCGGGCTCATCCACCGCAGCTGTGCGCGAGGGATTGGGGACCGGCGTCGGGATTCCCACGGGAGCTGGCGTGTCAGTAGTGATTTAGATCCATTCCAAGAGTCCGGGGGGCCGATCGGCAACTGACGATTGCGGCGGTGATTCCACGACGTGGATGGCGACGGCCCAGGATTCCGGACCGTCATCCGGCCGCAAACCGAGCTTGCTTGATGGCCGCAGGGGCCATTCAACCTGCATTGTCAGGATACAGGTGTGCCGTGCCCGCCGCCCGCCTACTATTTGGCTTACCGGGCAGATTTGCACGCTCGTTACAGGGCTCAGTCCTGACTACAGCCGCCGCTGCCGGAACATCGGTAACGAATCCCATTCCCGATTGGATGCAGGCCGAGGCAAAAACGGTGCCGCGCGGCTCGTGCGTGCCTTTGAAGGCTGGCGGAGGTCACCCCGCCACGTCCACCCGCACCCCAAGCCTCCGCTGAACCGCGGCGTCGTACAGCAGCCGCCCGATCGCCACATCCTGCATGCCGATCCCCACGGAGTTGAACATGGTGATGTCCGCTTCATCCCGGCGGCCGGGGACCTGTCTGGCCACAACCTGCCCCAGCTCGCCTCGGATGTCGCGCACTGTAACGGCCCCTTCGGAGAAAGCCATTAGCAGGTCGCCGGATTTCTGGGTCATAGTCGCGACGCTCATCGAGGAGATGGGGGCGATGGACGTGTCCATGGCCACGATCGCCCCGGCCGGCGCCCCGCTTCCGCTGCAGCAGCTGGCTGCCGCCGGTGTCCGGGTCGGACTGGGCCAGGACGGCCAGCGCGACTACTGGTCCCCGTACGGGAATGCGGACATGCTGGACCGGACGTGGCAGGTGGCGTCGGGCTTGGGTGTGAGGCGTGTTCCTACCACCCTGTGACCACCGGGACCACGCGGTGTTCGCCTCGGTAGTCGGTTTCGATGACCACGGCGTTGGCGCCCTCCTCGGTGCCGATTTCCCGTCCACACGCCGCAGGGATGTCACGTAGATGGCCTTACGGTCGCCATAGTACCCGGACTCTTCCATGCCTGACTTGAGGGGCCGCAGGACATACAGGTTCCCGCTGTGTTCGAGGGCGGCGTCACGCAGCGCGCGGGGAACGGGCGGCAAAGTCCGCTCTGGGGATCCCCCGCCGGCACAAGGAGGAGCCATTGGCGTGCCGGCCGGTCCCACTTGTTCTGCGCCTGCGTGCCCAGGATCAGATGTGCCGGGTCGGGTCTTGCACAGATCGGAAGGTTGCATACGTGCCGAGGGCCCGCACTTCTGCCGCGGCACTCCGGACGTTACGGACTGCAGCTCCCTGTCGGCTCCCAGCTTTCTGGCAGGCCTTCACCAGCCTGCTTTGCTACAAAGGCCGCAGAGAAGCGCACGCCAGCACGAACCGGCTTTCGGTCCAGGCTTGCTTGGGGAACGTCGTCGGGAAAAGGAGCTGCCGTGGGATTCTGGAAACCCGTCCTGGATATGGCGGTGACCGGCCCGCGCTTCATGCTTGCGTGGACCATCCTGAGCTCGGTCCTGCTTGCCTACCTCCTGCTCAAACGACGGCGGGCGCTCTGGTTCGCAGCGGCCGCAGCCGCTTTGGCGGCCGGAACCGCAGCAGGGCTCGGCGTGCTGTGGTACTGCGTGTTCGTCGACAACACCTTTGGCGGACCGTTGGTGCCCGAGGTCTGGTTCTGGGCCCCCGCGGCGTTCGCCGGGACAGCCCTGGCCATCGCAAACCTCCGCGGCGGACGCTGGTGGCGGAGCCTGCTCGCGGGCCTGTCGATACCGGTATTCCTGGCAACGGCCGTCTTCCAGGTCAATGCGGCCTACGGGCTGAACCAGAGCCTTGGTTCCTTGCTGGACATCAACACCGCGAATGCGGTCCGGATCCCGCTGCGCTCCACCTGGCAGAAAGCTTCGGAAGAACCGCTCTACCGGACCTGGACGGCTCCGGCTGACATGCCCCAAACAGGGCTCAGGGGCAAGACGCCCCTGCCGATCCCGACCGCGCACTCCGGGTTCCAGGCGCGCTGGTCCGGCCTCTACCTGCCGCCGGCGGCCCTGGTGAAACATCCGCCGCTCCTGCCTTTCGTGATCATGATGATGGGTCAGCCAGGAAGTCCCAGCCCCATTGGCATCGGCAACGTGGCCGACGCCATGGCCCGGAAGAACCATGGTCTCGCCCCGATAGTCCTGATTGTGGACCAGCTCGGCGACCCCACCCAGGATCCGCTGTGCCTGGACGGGCCGAAGGGCAAAGTGGAAAGCTACGTCACCCAGGACGTCCTGCCCTGGGCCCGGAAAAACCTGCCGATCATGCAGGACCGCAGGCATTGGACCTTCCTTGGCTACTCAAACGGCGGGACGTGCGCCAGCTACTTCGCCGCCAAATATCCCCAGGACTTCGGAAACTTCATTTCCATCTCCGGGGAAGAATTCCAAGGGGCGGATAAGCCCGCGCTGACCCTGGCTGGGTTCTTCAACGGAGACCAGAAGGCCTACGACGCCGTCAAGCCCGGGAACATCATGCTGGCACACGGGCATTACACGGACACGGACGCGGTGTACACGGCGGGCAGCCGCGACCCCGTGTACACCGCGGCCGCCAAACGCTCAGCGGCAACGGCGGCGCAGGTGGGCATCCGGACCAGCCTCTACAGCGTTCCCGGGGCCGGCCATGTAGGCAAGGCACTCGAGGGCGGGGCGGCCGAAGCCTTCCGCCTCCTGTATCCGCGCTGGGGCTTGTCTCCTTCATGAGCGGAAAACTGCGAAACACCAAGGAACGCCTGGACGGGTTCTTCAGGCGCATCCCCTTTGCGTTCCTCATGGCGGCCGTTTTCCTCGCAGCGGCCGTCTTCAGCGGAACACTTTCCGGAACACTGCCCGGCCACCCTGTGTCCGTCCACTCTGCATCCGGCGCGGATGCCGGCCGGCTGTGGGGCCAGGGCGTGGATGCCACCTTCCTGGGAGGCCGGTGGTGGACACTGTTCACGGCGCTCCTGGTGCCGCAGGATGCCACGGCAACCCTGCTGGCGGTGGCCGGGGCAATCCTCCTCCTCGGCCTGGCGGAACGGGTCCTCGGAACGCGGAAGGCGGTTCTCGCCTTCCTGGCCACCGGGCTTGCCGGCGGCTTCCTGGGCATCCTGCTGCAATGGCTGGGAACGCTCGCCTGGGAATGGTGGTCCACGGCCGCTTCCTCGGCCGCCACGGTGGATCCGCTCACCGGCGTCCTGGGGGCCCTTTCAACGGCCACCGGCAGCATGGGCCTGCTTTGGCGGCGCAGGATCAGGGTGGTCCTGCTGGCGTTCGTGCTGATCTTCGTCCTCTATTCGGGCGACCCCGAGGATTTCTACCGGCTCCTGGCGGTGTTGGCAGGGTTCCCCCTCGGCGCACTGCTGCGGGCCAGGAAGCGTCCGCTCAAAGCACCCCTGAGTTCGCACCGGGAGACGCGGACTCTGGTGGCCGCCGTCGTACTGGTCACGGCAGTGGGTCCGCTGGTGGCCTTCCTGGGCAGCACCGACCTGACGCCCTTCGCGTTCGGCTCCTACTTGTTCATGAATGATCCCGTGGACCCAGGAACGCTTGCCGCGGCCTGCCGGGGCGGGCTCCCGATGTCCAGGCTGTGCATCCACCAACTGGCCCGGATCGGTTCGCAGGGGCCCGGGATGATGCTGCTCGCGTTCGTGCCCGTGGTGCTGCTGGGCGTGGCGGCGTGGGGGCTGTACCGGGGCAGGCGCTTTGGCTGGTGGCTGGCCGTGGGCGTCAATACGGTGATCCTGTTGGCGACGCCCGGATCCTTCGGGGTGATGCGGCTCAGCGTGCAGGCGGGATCGGCTGTACACCGCCCGTTCAACGGCCAGGAACTGCTCATCTGGATGATCACGGCGGCCCTGGTTCCTGCCGGCTCCGTGATCATGCTCCTGCTCCAGCGCAGGCACTTCGGGATCCGCGCCCCCCAACCCGACCTCCGCCGCTTCGTCCTGGTGGTGGTGTTCGCCTTCCTGGTCCTGGCGGCTGCCTGCACCGTCACCGCACTTCGGGCCCTGAAGTCCATCGCCCCGCGGGTTGCTGCAGCCCGGGTGTTTCTCGAGGCGCCGCGCCGCTTCGTCCCGCCGCATTTCCTGGGCGGCACCGGGCACCTGCTCCTGCCGCGGCACACGGCGGTGAGCTGGGCTTATCAGTGGGCCGGACCAGCGTTCTGGACGGTTTTCCTCCTCGCCGCCCTTTGGTTGCTTTCGCGCTCACCCCGCGTCGCGTCAGCGCACGACGTCGGGAAGTTCCGTGCGCTGCTGCGCCGCCACGGCGGCGGCTCGCTGGGGCATATGACCACCTGGGAGGGCAATACGCCGTGGTTCACCCATGACGGCTCCGGGGCCCTGGCGTACCGGGTGGTCAAGGGGCAGGCAATTGTACTCGGCGATCCCATCTGCGCCCGCCACCGGGCGCGCGGGACCATCCGGGAATTCCTGGTTTTCTGCGACAAACACAACTGGTCTCCGGTCTTCTACTCTTTCCATTCCGCTTTGCTGCCCGTCTTCAATGAACTCGGCTGGCGCTACCTGCCGGTGGGGGAGGAAACGGTCATCCACACAGCGGGATTCACCATGAAGGGAAGACAGTGGCAGAACGTCCGGACCGCCCTGAACAAGGCGGCCCGGGAGGGCCGCACCGCGGTATGGACCTCCTGGGCCGAACTGCCGTTCGCCGCAACCGCTGAGATCACGGCGATCTCCGAATCCTGGGTGGCCGAAAACAAGCTGCCGGAAATGGGGTTCACGCTTGGCGGCCTGGACGAACTCAAAGACCCGGACGTCCGCCTGATGCTCGCAGTTGCCCATGACGGAAGCATCGAAGCCGTGACGTCCTGGATGCCAGTCCACGAGGACGGGGCAGTGGTCGCCTGGACCCTGGACTTCATGCGCCGCCCTCCTGGCTCGGACAATGGCGTGATGGAGTTCCTCATCGCCTCGGCGGCCCTGCATCTGCAGCAGGAGGGCGTGCGGTTCCTGAGCCTTTCCGGCGCGCCGCTGGCCACTAAGCCGTTGGCCACTAAACCGGGATCCGGTGCCGGCAGTACAGAAGGGCGCGCTACTGGAATCGCGGCCTTCCTCGCCTGGCTTTCGAGGACCCTCGAGCCCGCCTACGGCTTTGGTTCCCTGTTCCGTTTCAAGGCCAAGTTCCACCCGGAGTACAGCACCCTGTTCATGGCGCTCCCGGATATCGCGGCCCTGCCGACCGTCGGGGTCGCGTTGGCGCGCGCCTACCTCCCGGAAGTTTCAACCCGGCAAAGCATTACCCTCGCCCGGACCCTCGGCCGCCTCAACTAAGGCCGGGCGCGCCCTGCCTGCCTGTCTGCCATAGAACGACCACCTTTAGCGTCAAGTGAGTCCGCCATAGTCGCTTATAGCGAAGCCAATGCTCAGGGCGCAGGGAAGGACAGGGCCATGAACGCTAGGACTGTACTCACCAGTCAGCATACCGACAGCCGTTGGACCGCTGATGACGTTAGAGAAAAGCTCGGACGGGAGTTGGAATCTGATCCGGGCCTGGCCGAATTCCTTGCCGCAGCCCCTAACATGGCGCGCGCCCTCAAAGCCGTCCTGAACCTGGACCTTGGCGAACTGGCCGAGCGGCTGGTCAGAGCTGAGATCAGCGCGATTTTGCACTGGTGAGGATGCGGAGCGGCATTGAAGTCTGCCTCAACCAAATCTTTCTTACTGCGCAGGGCTCGTCGATGGTCGTTGCTGGTGCAGAGTTTCCTGATAGTCCTCGTCGGACCTTTCATCCCGGGGTTCATCGTAAGGATAGCCACCGGGAAGCGACCCTTTGGCAAGACCGCGCAGGACCAAGTGATGCAGCGAGGTTTGACCGTCAGCCATGACAGCGGCCACCGTGCCCGATGTCGGACTGTGAATTTTGACGTTTGCCATCTGGTCAATGCCGGACGCGCCGGCCCCGCTCAGGAAAATGACTGCCAAAGCTGCTATTCCAGGCACAAAGGCCCTCCTCCAAAGCCCCATTGATTGATCATTGCCCACGAACATGAAGGCAGCGATAAAGGGCCCTTTGAAGAGGCTGTGAGAGCGCCACGCGCCCAGCAGTCCCCGGGATAACTCCAGGGCAACCGGAGCAACATAGCCCCCGTCTCAATGGTCGGCGGTGCTACTGGCCCTCAAACCCTGCCAGCTACTGACTGAAGCCATCACTTGCAGTTCCCCCGCCGAGCGGCATCCCACCATGCCCGACGAATCCTTCATCCTCGAGGGCCAAGACACGATCGCCAGCATCCGGCAAGCTCACCGTGAAGTAATTTGCCGAGGCGCCTTCGCCTCCTTCTCCCGCCACCCCGGTAGCGTTAAGCCGTGACTTTGACGCACCCACCCCAGCTCGCCGATCCTGTGATTGTTTCCCTTGTGGGCGTGACCTCGCTCAGTCGCGGCCGTACCTACGCGCGCAAGGGCGCCGTCTCAGGTGTCGAATGGAATCCCAAGAACCTGGAGCTGAAAGGAAAGATACAGGGCAACCGCAGCGCCCCCTACCGCACCAAAGTGTCGTTCAAGGACGGGATCAACGGTTTGCGTCTTGAATGGGGCGATTGCTCCTGCCCCATGCGCTTCAACTGCAAGCATGTGGCCGCTCTGCTTCTGGAAATCAGCAGCGGCCCTGTCATGACACAGCCTGCCCTCCTTGACGTTCAGCCGGCTCCTTCCGGCGCCCACCCCCCGGTACAGCCGACGCCGGCGCAGCGGGCCACGAAGCAACCCGCGCCAAGAAAGCCGCCCGCTCCCCGTGCTCAGGGAGCTGTTCAAAAGAAGGCACCTCCCTCTCCCTGGCAGGAGCAGATCCATTCCCTGCTTCACCCAGAGCCAGCCCCGGGATTCCCGGGTTTCGCTGGCGGGCAGGTCATCCGCGGCGCGAGCCGGCCAACGCTGAGGCTCGGTGTGCAGCTGGACCTAAACGAATCCGCTTCCGGCCAGCCCGCCTGGTACCAGCTCGGACGCAGCAAACCCTGGCACAACGAATCCGCCCCGCCGGTCAGCCTGACCGCCAGGCCGGTGAAACAGAACTCCAAGGGCAAGTGGGTCATCGGCCAACTGCGCTGGGACACCTTCCGGCATTCGTACTACGGATACCAACTCGATGAATTCAGTACGGAGCAGATCCGTTGGATGCGGACCTTTGCCGCAATCTACGCTGCCGAGGGCACGCAGGCACCGTCCACACACGTGCCGCTGGAGCGCTTCGACAGCCCGCTGCTTTGGCAGCTCCTTGGCCAAGCCGGCGAAATCGGTGTGGCGCTGGTGGCCGCAAAGTCCGGGGACGCCGTCGTGGTCCATGACCCTGTCAGCGTTTCACTGGACGTCCGCGCCCACAACGGCGGGCTGCGGCTGGCACCGCACGTCGGCGGCAGTGGCGCCGGTGATACTGCCGCGGACCACACCGCGATGGGCGTGATCGGCCAGCCTGGCCACGGACTGTTTTGGTGGGACACTGCCACGGGGCCAGGCACCAGCACGGCGGCCCGCGATCTCCATCTGGCCCCGAGCAAGGCGCCAGTTCCCGACGCCGTCCGTCCGCTGATCCGCCACCGCACGGATCTGCTGGTTCCGGCCGCCGCCCGCGATTCCTTCCTGAGCGCCATCTTCCCGCAGCTGGCCCAGGCAGCAGACGTCATCTGCAGCGACGCCTCCGTGGAGCTGCCGCAGATCCTGCCGCCGGAGCTGGTGCTGACAGCCGCCCACGCGCCGGGTGTTCTGCAGCTTCAGTGGCACTGGGAGTACAGATCCGCCGGCACCGTCACGCGCCAACCGCTGCCCGGCACCGGCACCGGTACCGACGCCGGCTACCGGGACCACACTTTCGAAACGCAGCTTCTGGCCCGGGCCGCGGCAGTTTTGGACGGGTTTCCGGCTGCCTGGCAGGAGCAGTTCCCGGACAAATCCTCCCTTCACCCGGGCAGCACCGAGCCAACCGTGCTCAGAAACGTCGCCGCCGCCCGGTTCACTACCGATGCACTGCCGGCGCTGGAACAGCTTGAGCACTGCCGCGTAATCACAACGGGCCAGGTGCCGGACTACAGCGAGCTCACGGAAACGCCGGTCATCGGCGTCAGCACCAAGGGAACGGACGACGGCGACTGGTTCGATTTGGGCGTCACCGTCACCTTGGGCGGGGAAGATGTCCACTTCCAGCAGCTCTTCCATGCTCTGGCTGCCGGCGACGAACACCTGATGCTGGCCAACGGCAACTACTTCCGGCTCGACCAGCCCGAGTTCCTCCAGCTGCGCCGTCTCATTGAAGAGGCCCGGGCTCTTCAGGACCACGAAGGTCCGCTGCGGATCAGCCGGTACCAGGCCGGGCTTTGGGGCGAGTTCGAGGAACTGGCAGCCACCGCCGAACAGGCCGACTCATGGCGGCGGAACGTCGGCGGGCTGCTTCGGTTCTCGGAGATTCAGGACGTGCCGCTGCCGGCCGGCCTCACCGCATCGCTGCGGCCGTACCAGCAGGACGGTTTCAACTGGCTGGCTTTCCTGTGGGGGCAGGGCCTGGGCGGCGTGCTCGCGGACGATATGGGCCTGGGCAAAACTTTGCAAGCCATCGCCCTGATCTGCCATGCGAAGAACGGCATCGGCGCTCCGGACCGGGACGAAACTGCGCGCCACCCTTTCCTGGTGATCGCCCCTACATCGGTGGTGCCCAACTGGGCCGCGGAAATCGGACGGTTCGCCCCGGCGTTGCGCGTCACCGCCGTCACGGACACGCTGCAGCGCAGCGGGACGGATCTGGCGGCACTTACCGCCGGGTCCGACGTCGTGGTTGTTTCCTATACGCTCTTCCGGCTCGACTATGAGGCCTACGCCGCACAGCAGTGGGCCGGTCTGGTGCTGGACGAGGCACAGTTCGTGAAGAACCCGGCCACCAAGGCCAGCCAGAATGCCCGCCGTTTTCCGGCCCCGTTCAAGCTCGCCATCACGGGCACGCCCATGGAGAACAACCTGATGGAACTGTGGTCCATGTTCGCGATCACGGCCCCCGGGTTGTTCCCCTCTGCAAAGAATTTCGCCGAGTACTACCAGAAGCCGGTGGAGAAAGAGGGGGACGCGGAGAAACTCGCGCAATTACGACGGCGGGTCCGGCCGCTGATGATGCGGCGCACCAAGGAACTGGTCGCCAAGGATCTGCCCGCGAAGCAGGAACAGGTGCTGGAGCTGGATCTGGCGCCGCGGCACCGCACGATTTATCAGCGGCACCTGCAGCGCGAACGGCAGAAGGTTCTGGGGCTGATTGCCGACATGGACAAGAACCGCTTCGCGATCTTCAAGTCCCTCACCACGCTGCGGAGGCTCAGCCTGGACGCGTCCCTGGTGGACGAGAAATACGCGTCCGTCCCGTCCAGCAAGCTCGATGCCCTGCTGGAGCAGCTCGGCGACATCGTGGCCGAGGGACACCGCGCCCTGATCTTCAGCCAGTTCACCGGTTTCCTGGGCAAGGCCGCGGCACGGCTTGGTGCGGAAGGCATCGAGTACGCCTACCTGGACGGCAGGACCCGCCGTCGTGCTGAGGTGATCGAGCGGTTCAAGTCCGGAAGCGCGCCGGTGTTCCTCATCAGCCTCAAAGCCGGTGGATTCGGGCTGAACCTGACCGAGGCGGACTACGTATTCCTGCTGGACCCGTGGTGGAATCCCGCTTCAGAGGCGCAGGCCGTTGACCGCACCCACAGGATCGGCCAGGCCCGAAACGTCATGGTCTACCGGCTGGTGGCGAGGGACACCATCGAGGAGAAAGTCATGGCACTCAAGGAAAAGAAGGCCAAGCTGTTTACCGCGGTACTGGACGACGACGCGATGTTTTCCTCAGCACTGTCAGCAGAGGACGTGCGCGGTTTGTTCGAGGACTGACACAGGTACCGACGTCCGGGCCCGCCCGGCCCCTGAGGCAGGGTCTGACAGACCCTGCCTCAGGTCCCTTAAATCAGGTAACTTGTGGTGAGGAACCCGGCAATCGGCGCCGTACCCCTCCCTCCCCTTGAATGGATCCCTCCCCCATGTCTTCCGCGATTCCCGCGCCCGAACCTCGACGCTTCCCGCTCGCCGCGATGCTGGTCCTGGCCACCATCGCCTTCACCGCCATCACCACCGAGCTGCTGCCCTCTGGTCTGCTGCCCCAGGTCAGCGACGGCCTGAACGTGTCCGAGCCGGTGGCCGGCTACCTCGCCGCCGCCTACGCCGCCGTGATCGTGGTCACCGTGATCCCGGCCGCACGGCTGCTGGCCAGGATTCCGCGGAAGACCCTGCTCGTCTCACTCGTCCTCACGTTCGCGCTCAGCAACGTCCTCGTCGGCGTCGCACCCAACTTCACCGCGGCCATGGGCGCACGACTTGTCGGCGGCCTGGCGCACGGCCTGCTCTGGACCACCATGGCGCCGTTCGTATCGCGGGTGGTGCCGGCCGACAAGGTGGGCAAGGCCCTGGCCATCGTCTTCAGCGGCAACAGTCTCGGCATGGCCATCGGAGCGCCGGTGGGCACCGCGCTCGGTGGGCTCCTCGGCTGGCGCGCGTCCTTCCTCCTCCTGGCCGGCTTCGGCCTGCTCCTGACCGGCCTGGCTGTCTGGCTGCTGCCGCAGGTCCGCAGGATCCCCGACGCTGTCCGCCCCTCGATGCGCAAGGCCATCGCCCAGCCCGGCGTGAAATCCGTGGCCATCGCGTGGCCGCTGCTGGTCCTGGCCCACTTCGCGCTCTTCACGTACATCGCGCCGTTCATTCGCGAAGCCGGCCTTCCCGACCACGCCATCAGCCTCTCCCTCACCGTCCTCGGCGTCTCCGGCCTCATCGGCATCTGGGTTGCGGGCATCACCGTGGACTCCCGGCCCCGCCGTTCGCTGATCATTACGACGGCGGCAGTCGCCGTCGCGATGCTCCTCCTGCCGTTCGGCGGCGGAACCATTCCCGGCGCCATGGTCCTCATGACGGTGTGGGGCGCCGGCCTCGGCGCGGTCGGCATCTACAACCAGTCCGCCATCCTCCGCGCCGGCCGCGAGTACAGGGAGGCCGCCAACGGCCTCACGGTCTTGACCATCCAGCTCGGCATCACCGTCGGAGCCCTCTACGGTTCCGCCGCCCTGGTCCTGGCCGGTCCGCTCCTGGTCCCCGTCGCGGCGGCCCTGCCGGTCGTCGTCGCTCTCGTGATCACGCTGGCCGGCCGGAAGCACGCCTACCCGCCCGGCCGCAAAGAGCGCGAATGGTCCGAGCGGGAAGCCACCGAGCCGGCGCTCCAGCACTAGCGACACCCGCACCGCGGCCGCCGGGCGCACACCGACTACACTCTCAACTCAGAAGAACCGCTTTACCTTGCCCCCACTTCAGGAGCCGATGGTAGACAACGAGATTCAGCTGATCAGTGCTGGCGAGGGCTTGGCCGTCATCGGGAACAAGACGGCTGCCGAGAGCTTCCTCGATTGGGTGGGACCGATCTTGGTCGTGCTCTCCATCTTCTTCACGGCTTCGCCAAGACGGCCGAGGAAGCAGAGTCCCAGGTTCTGGAGTTGCTCGCCGTTGTGGCTCGTTGCCTCGAACTACAGGACGGGCTCGACGTGGTGCGACTGGACCCGATGCTGGACGCGTCTCCGGCTGATCCGGACGTGCTTCGGCTCGTGCTGAAGGATGACCGGCAGGAGCGGCGGGAAGACATCTCGACGATCACCAAAGGTTTGATGGCCCGCATGAATGCGGCTGCTGCCACGGCCAACTCGAATGTGCTGCTGTACCCGCGCAAGTCCCGGGCTGTGGTGGGCTCCATCAAGCATGTCGGGATCGCCGTCGATGACTTCCCGGCCCGCTGGGAATCGAGCCCGGTCGAGATTCATTGGAGACGACACGATTGTGGGACGCGGCCAGGGACCCAGGGCAATGGACGAACGCGGTCAAGGAGGCGGGGCCCAAGGTGCTTACAGCAGTGGCAGGCCTCGTAGCTGTGGGGTTTGGGCGGGAGGCCTCGCCGGTCGGGATAATGAAGAACGCGACCAAGAGCGGTGAGTGAGCGCCACCCCGAGGCGAGGCACGGGCGGGCGGATTCGGCGGTGGTCATGCAAGCAGCGTCACTATTCCGACTGCCTTCGTTTGGGGTGCACTCCAGCGAGTAAGAATCATAAGAGGAGCCACGAAACCTCAGGATCGGCTCAAGAAAGCCCGAATGTTGGCTGAGGATTAGCCCAGCACCGCAATTGTGGCCGGAAAAGCAAATAGGCTCATTCTCGACGAGGTTGTAGCGACACCGGGCTCATTGGTGAATGTCCGCAATCCGGCCGGATATCAGAATTGATGGGATGACCTCCTTGACCGACTGGCAGTCCGAAAGAAGCAACTTGCACGCAAAACTGGGGGCATCACTCGTGACCGAAAATAATCCCTCCCAAGGGATTCCTGAAAGGCCGGCAGCGCCGCCTAACCTTCGAACAGTAGAGCACCTGCCAACAGGTCCTGCTGATAGCCAAGCTTCCCACTCGAAGATGGGCCATAAAGCCGTTCTTCCAGGTTCCGGATGAAAGGCTTTGGTCTCGCAAGGGAATCCGGAAAAGTTCAAGTGTGGCTCCTGCGGTTGGGAGCAACAAGACGGCCCGGACGCCCAGAAGGCTGGCATGGTGTTGGAGGGACATCGAACCTGGTAAATATCGCACTACTTCCGATGTCACCGGGTGGCTGCTACTGGGGGATTTACCGTAATGGCTCCAACGGCGCCCCATATTCTTGACAGTGAAATCGTCTCCGGCGGCCGCCGTTCAGTGACCTCTCGGCAGGTCAGGACCTCAAAACCTCTCGCTGTGGTTCGTGGCTGAAACAGTAACTGCCACAACACCTTACCGACTTCAGCTTGCAATCTGGCGAAGCCGAAATTTGAACAGACTAATAGAAATATGGGGAACAAATGTCACATCAACAGGGTTACCAGCAGACGGCACCGGGGCAGCCTGAGCAGCCACCTCTCGGGCAGCCGGGTTATGGTCCGCCAACACAGACGCGCACGCCCCGGCCAGCGAAGGCGAAGAAGCAATCGAACGTCGTCGGGCTCATCGCGCTTATCGCAGCGGCGCTCGGGTTCATTTTCGCCTGCATCCCCGGTGCACTCATCATTGGCTGGATACTGCTGCCGATCGCATTCGTTCTGGCTATCGTTTCACTCTTTTTGAAAGACAAGGTCAAGTGGACGGGCGTCACCGCCCTGATCGTCTCTATCGTGGGCACGATCGTAGGGTTTACCGTGTTCTTTGCCGTTGTCGGAACATCGTTTGACAACGCTTTCGGCAGCGGCGACACAACAATCGCCGCACCGTCTGGCGATGCAGGTACGAACGACCAGGCAGCAGCAAAGGAAGATCCTGCCGCCAAAGCCGGAACCCGTGAGAACCCGTCCCCGATAGGCTCGGTTGTAGCGTCTGACGACTGGCGCGTCGTAATCAACTCTGTCACCCTCGCCGCCACGGATGCCGTTGTCGCGGCCAACCAATTCAATGAGCGGCCGGCCAAGGGGTCACAGTACATCTTGGTGAACTACTCCGCTACCTATATCGGCGATGACCCTGACGGGCAGATGCCTGCCTTTGTCTCAATCGAGTACGTCACAGCGAACGGCACGACTGTCAATGGACTCGACAAGCTCGTTGCCGCACCAAAGCCCATCGACACCACGAGCACGCTCTACAAGGACGGCACCGCAACGGGCAACACCGCCATCGAAGTGCCGACCGCCACTGCTGGCCAGGGCGTCCTCGCAGTCAGGCCGGGCATGCTGGCCGACAAAGTTTTCGTAGCCGTCAAGTAGCACTCCTAAGGAAAGTGCAAAGCCCCCAGTAGATTGAACCGACCTCCAGAAGTAGAACTGAATTTCTCAGTCCAGCTTTGGGGGGCAGTTCACATCATTAGGGGGCTTTGCCGCGCTTGGAGGGAGCCGCAGCGACCCTGTCTGACATCACGCGCTCTCTCGCGACGGCAAGTGACGCTGGCCTCGCGCCCCACACTGAGTCCGTGATGATGGAGTCCACGGCTCCGCCTTGCAATCGCGTTCGTGATTGCGCCGGCCATCGAGCACGCCGGCTGGTCCCGGCCGACAAAGTGGGCAAGGTTCTGGCCATCTTCTTCAGCGGCAACAGCCTGGGCATGGCCATCGGGGCGCCCGTGGGCACCGTGCTCGGCGGGCTCCTCGGCTGGCGCGCGTCCTTCCTTTTCTTGGCCGGCTTCGGCCTGCTCCTGACCGGACTGGCTCTCTGGCTGCTGCCGCAGGTCCGGAGGATCCCCGATGCCGTCCGCCCCTCGATGCGCAAGGCCGTCGCCCAGCCCGGCGTGAAGTCCGTGGCCATCGCCTGCCCGCTGCTGGTCCTGGCCCACTTCGCGCTGTTCACGTATATCGCGCCGTTCATTCGCGAAGCCGGCCTTCCCGACTACGCCATTAGCCTCTCCCTCACCATCCTCGGCATTTCCGGCCTCATCGGAATCTGGATCGCCGGCATCACCGTGGACTCCCGGCCCCGCCGTTCGCTCAGCATCACGACGGCGGCGATCGCCGTCGCGATGCTGGTCCTTCCGCTCGGTGGTGGAACCATTCCCGGCGCCATGGTCCTCATGACGGTGTGGGGCGCCGGCCTGGGCGCGATCGGCATCTACAACCAGTCCGCCATCCTCCGCGCCGGGCGCGAGAAACAGGGAAGCCGCCAACGGCCTCACCGTCCTGACCATCCAGCTCGGCATCACCGTCGGAGCCCTCTACGGTTCCGCCGCCCTGGTCCTGGCCGGTCCGCTCCTGGTCCCCGTCGCGGCGGCCTGCCGGTCGTCGTCGCTCTCGTGATCACGCTGGCCGGCCGGAAGCACGCCTACCCGGCCGGCCCCAAGGAGGCCGGCTGGGCGGAAGCCGAGCGCAAGGAAACGGTACGCCAGCACTAACAGGAGGTCCCGCCGTCGTCATCAAACCGCAGCGGCGCGCGGAGGAAGTTCCTTGTCAGGGCCGAATTGAAAGCATGACCCTCACGACGTTCGCGCTCATCCGCCATGGCCAGACCGACTGGAATGCGCAGCGCCGGCTGCAGGGATCCACTGACATACCGTTGAACGACGTCGGCCGCGGCCAGGCGCGGGATGCCGTCGTCACCCTGTCGGTTACGAATGGGACGCCATCGTGTCCTCGCCATTGAGCCGCGCCGCGGAAACCGCAGACCCGATCGCTGCCGGGCTCGGACTCAATGTGGCCCGGCGCGTGCCGGAGCTCACCGAGCGCAGCTTCGGACCTGCGGAAGGCCTGCAGACCGGCCCCGAACTGGACGCACTGCGCATTCCCGGTGGATTCCGCGATGCCGAAAGCGAGGACGAGGCAGCCTGCCGCGGGCTGGCCGCGCTGGAGGCACTGGCCGAGGAGTTCCGCGGCCGCCGCCTACTGGTGGTCGCCCACGGTACCCTCCTCCGCGTCAGCCTCAGCCGCGCCATCGGCCGTACCTTGCAGAGCATCGACAACGCCGTGCTCAACCTGGCCCACCACCACGCCGTCGACGGCTGGCAGCTCGAATACCTGAACGGCGAGCGGGTGATGACGCCTGCCCACAACTGACCAGCTTTGGAGCGGCTCGGGTGACCCCCCGCCGCCACCCACCTACGAAATCCGCAGCTCCCGCTTGACGAACTTGATCAGCAGCTCGCGTGCCATGTCCACCGGGATGACGGCTCCGCGCGAGTAGCACTGCACCGCCAGCCCGTCCACCATTGCAGCGGTTTCAATGGCGAACCCGCGAGGGTCGGCGCAGTGGAACGCCCCTTCGCTGACTCCGCGTTCGGTCACATCCTGCAGGGCATTGCGCCAGGCCGTGTAGTGGTCATTCATCCATTGGCCGTACTGTTCGTCCCTTGCCGCGGCGGACCAGAAATCCAGCCAGATCAGCCAGTGCCGGCGGGAGCTGGCGTCGGAGCCGAACATGCCTTCCAGGAAATACAGCAGCTCTTTCGCCGGGTCCCCGGAGCCCTGCGCACTCTGCTGCAGGGGCACGTAAAAATCGGCGGTCTCTGCCTTCACCACTTCCATGAGCACTTCATCCAGGCCCTTGAAGTGGTAGGAGATAGTGCCAGGGGAGACACCACATGCCTTGGAGATATCCCGTATCAGCACATTGAACAATCCCTTATCCGCGATCAGGTCCCGGGCGGCGTCGACCACCAACTGGCGGCGGACCTCGGTGGGGTGGCGCTGGCGCTCCCCCGCCGTCTTAGCCCGCGGACGGTCCAGATGATCCTGTGAAATAGCTGCCATCTCCTTGTGCTCGCTCTCCCCTGATTTACGCGGACGTCCGGACAATTTTTTTCTCAAAAGTTCTTTCAAAGAATAGGTTCTCGCCCTTAAACGTACGCACCGTGTTGCGCAGCTGGTAATGCTGCGCCGAGGCCGTTACGGTGGCGTGAGTTTCGATCCGGACCTCCCACTCATCCTTACTCATGCTGATCTTCCATTCTGATTCAGCCTTGGCGCTCAGGGGGTCGTTGCCGGAAATGAAATACGACTCCAGGGCATCCTCGCCGAAATGCAGCCCGTCCGGGTAGATCCGGTTTCCGCCATAATTCGGATCCACCTTCAAGGTCCAGCTCTCCGACTGCGGCTCGTAGCGGACCTCGCGCTCGGGACGCACGGGGAGCGGCGGACCTGCGAGGATCTTCAGCGCAGGTGCCTGCTCCGCTTCCCCAAAGCGGATGTCAGACGTGCCGATCGCCGGCGCATCGAGTTCATCCAGCGTCAGCTGGCTTGCCGCAGCATCGATGGTCACAGCGCCCTGTTCACCGTGCGGCCAGATCCACGGCCAATAGGTGGTGGACAGCGCCAGCCGCAGCTTATGCCCTGCAGGAATCTGCCAGGACATGGCAACAAACTCAAGTTCCGCCGCCACGAACTCACCTGGTACAAGCTCATCGGCCCGCTCCATCCCATGACGGCGGGCAAGGTTGATCGCCCCACGGGTAATCAGCGTTGACGAGCCGTCCGGCGCCACATCGCAGAGCCGCGCAATGACGTTCGCCCGGGGCGTCGTGCTGGCAACCCGCAACCCCAGGCGCGCGAAACCGAGCAGATTGACGTCCTCTTCAAGCACCGGGGTCTCAAAAACAACCGAGCGTCCGTCCTCCGACCGCTGGTCCGGAGGCAGGTCCGAGGCATTGCCAAAGGGGAACCAACGGGCCGCATCCGCCCCGTTGTGCTGCGGTGTGTCCACCACAACGTGTCCGGAAGCGTCAGCGGCAAGGCTGCGCAAATCGGTGGCCAGATTGAAGGAAGAGCGGCCGACGGCGGCGGAAGGCCAGCTTTCCAGGCCCACCCAGCTGCCGGGCCGTTCAGGGTAGAAAGTCGCGGGCCGCACGGAATCCTGGTGGTAGGCGCGCAAGGCGGGTTCGTCCATGATCTTGGTATCGGTGCCCTTGAGCCAGTAATCCCACCAGCGCAGCGTTTCCTGGAGGAATCCGATGGTGGGCCCGGGGGTGCGGGCAATGTCCGGATACTGGTGCGACCATGGACCGATCAGCCCTTGGACCGGCGAGTCAAGGTTTTCGAGCAGCCGGAACACCGTGTTCCGGTAGGGGTCTGCCCAACCTCCAACGGCCATGACGGCCGCCTTGATTTTGGAATAGTCCTCATTGACGGAGCCATGACGCCAGTAGTCGTCGCGTTCCTGGTGGTCCATCCAGATTTCGGAGAACGGCTGGAGCGCTTCCAGCCGCTCCTTCCACATGGTCTCCCAAGACGCCCCGACCCTCCACGGAGCAGGCGGCCGGCATTGGAATGCAAGCATGGTCCCGGCCCACGAGGTCATGTCGATGCCCAGCATGGCGCCGCCCAAGTAGTGGACGTCGTCGGCGTACCGGTCGTCGGTGGAGCAGACCGTGACGATTGCCTTCAGCGCCTCCGGCTGCGCGGCAGCTAACTGGAGTGAATTAAATCCGCCCCAGGAGATGCCGAACATACCGACCTTGCCAGTGCACCAAGGCTGGGCTGCCAGCCACTCGATGACGTCCATGCCATCGGCCTGTTCCTGCTGGTGGTATTCGTCGAGCATGACTCCTTCGGAGTCTCCGCAGCCGCGGATATCTACCCGGACGGATGCGTAGCCGTGGCCCGCGTACCAGGGATGCCGCTGGGCATCACGCGGTGCGGTCCAGTCCCCGCGGCGGTAGGGCAGGTATTCGAGCAGAGCCGGCACCGGCTCTGCGGCGGCATTCTGTGGCAGCCAGATGGTGGCTGCCAGCTTGATGCCGTCTTTCATGGGGATCAAGACGTTTTCCAACACGGTCACGGCGTGAGGGAAGTCGGTGCGGATCAGCACGTCCGGGTTCCTTCCAAGACTTCGGCGGAGACGCCAGTGAGCTCAGCTACGTCCGCATGGCACTTGATGTTGTGGGTGGCGCTGACGGCAATGGTCGGCGGCGCGACAGTGTGGCAGACGTCCCGGACCAAGGGGCAGCGGCTGGCGAAGGGGCAGCCCACCTCGGGCGGTGCGGCCGGAATCTCGTCCTTGACGGCCTTCCGTTTGGCGTCATGGTCGTCCCCGAGTTCAATGACGGAATCCAGCAGCAGCCTACTGTACGGATGGGAGATGGAAGCGAAGATCTCCTCCACAGTCCCTTCCTCCACCACACGGCCCAGGTACAGCACCACCACCCGGTCCGCGATGGCGCGCACCACTGCCAGGTCATGGGTGATGAACAGGAACCCCAGGGACTTCTCCCGGCTCAGCTCATCCATCAGGCGCAGAATGGATGACTGCACCGAAACGTCCAGTGCCGACACCACTTCATCCGCTAGCACCAGCGACGGCGCCGCGGCCACGGCCCGGGCGATGCCCACCCGTTGGCGCTGGCCGCCGGAGAGCTGGCCGGGTAGCCGTTGCGCATAGCTCGCAGGCAGGTCCACGTCGGCAAGGGCCTGAGGCACGCTGGCGTTCTTGACGCTGAAGAGATTGATGGGCCGCTGGATGGCGGTATGTACACTTTGGCGTGGGTTCAGGGACGTATCCGCGTTCTGGAAAATCAGCTGAATGGCCTGGCGGAGGTTCTTGGGGCGGCCCGTCACTGTTTTAGCCAGTTCGCCGCCACCTGCACCGCCATCTGCAAGAGTGATCCGGCCGCCGGCGGTTTTCTGCAGGCCCGCGATCGCGTTGGCGATGGATGATTTGCCCGAGCCCGATTCGCCCACCAACGCCACTACTTCACCGGCATTGACGGTAAAACTGACGTCCTGCACTGTGGCGCCGGTGCCGGGAATGTGCTTGCGCCGGTAATCGATACTGAGTGATTCCACGCTCAGCACCGGAACCGCTCCCTGCGGGGCAATGCGCCGGTACACCTCCTGGTCCGGCACCCAGTCCTCGCCGGCGTCGATCGCGTCCTGGTCCATGCTGGGCGGAATGCCCGGGACGTCGATGCGCGGCACGCTGGCCACGAGCCCGCGAGTATAGGGGTGTTTGGGATTCGCCAGCACCTCCCGGGTGGCTCCGGCTTCCACGATCTCACCGCGCCGCAACACGGCAACGTCGGTGCACATCTTCTCGATCACACCCAGGTCATGGCTGACCATCACCATGGACATGCCCAGCGAACCCTGCAGCCCGGAAAGCAGGTCCAGGATGGCGGCCTGCGTCACCACATCCAGGCCGGTGGTTGGCTCGTCGAGGACAAGCAAGGTGGGGTTGGCTGCCAGTGCGACGGCGATCCCGATGCGCTGCTGTTGACCACCTGAGAACTGGTGCGGGTAGCGGTCGAGGGCCTGGGCGGGGTTCGGCAGGCGGACCAGCCGGAGTAATTCTTCCGCTCGGCTGCGCTGGGCAGTCTTGTTGCCTTTGAGCGAGTGCAGTGCCTCGGCAATCTGCTCGTGGATTTTCATGGTCGGCGTCAGCGCGCTGCCCGCATTTTGCGGAACCATCGCTACTTCACTGATGCGGAACCGGCGTAATTCCTTGGCGCGCAGGGCGAAAACGTCCTGCCCGGAAACGCTGGCTGTTCCGGTGGAAACGAAGGATCCGGTGCGCAGTGAGCCCAGCAGCGCGCTGGCGAGCGTGGATTTTCCGGAACCGGATTCTCCCACGAGGCCTAGGATGCGTCCCTTTTCGAGCGTGAGCGTGATGCCTTTGAGCACCGCCACCTCGCGCTTGCCGGTCCGGTAGGAAATCCCCAGGTTGCGGAGCTGCACCACGTCGATGTCTTCGTCGGCACGTCGTCTGCCGTTGGAGGTTATGGTTTCTGGTGTCATCAGCCCAGCACTTCTTTCATACGGTCAACCCCGAGGCTCTTGGCGAGCCCGTCGGCTGCAAGGTTCAGGCCGACGATCAAGGTGGCAAGCGCCACGATCGGGGACAGGGTGGCAAGCGGGACAACCGACATCAGGTTGCGGTTTTCCGCCACCATCAGGCCCCAGTCAGGCGTAGGAGGACTGGCGCCGAAGCCCAGGAAGGACAGCGAGCTGATCAGCAGCACCACCCAGGAAGCCCGCATGGCGAACTCCACCAGGATGATGTCCAGTACGTTCGGGAACACTTCGCGGGCCAGGATGGAGAACATGCCCTCGCCTCGGGCCTTTGCCGCCGTGATGTAGTCCTTCGGCAGCACATCCATCACCGTTGCCCTGACAATCCGCGTCACCCCGCCGGTGTAGACAACCATGACTGCCAGGATGATCACCCACGGGCCGGTACCGAAGATGGTCACCACCACCAGCATGGACAGGATGGCCGGGACCGCCAGCACTGAATCCAGTACGCGGGTGATGATGTCATCCACGATGCCGCCGCGGTAGGCGGCGATGCCGGCGATGACGGATCCCAGCAACACAGTTAATGCGGTGGCGGTGAAACTGATGGCCAGTGCGTACTGCCCGCCGAACAGTGTCCGCGTCAAGGTATCGCGGCCGAGCGCATCCGTGCCCAGCAAGTGCGCGCCGGAACTTTCCTGCAGCGCATTCATCGCATCCGTGGCGATCGGATCGTAGGACGTCAGCACCGGCGCTAGCAGCGCCAGCAGGATATTCAGGATCACCAGGGCGAACCCGAAGGTTGCCGTCCGTGATTTCAGGATGGACCGGACCATCCGGCCAAAGCTGCCGGGCGCCGTGGAGGCGGGTGCCGCCGTCGTCGTCATTGAACTCATTTGGCGCTCCTCGGGTACCGCAGTCGTGGATTGAGCAGGAACGCCGCAAAGTCCGCCAGCAGATTGCACACCACGTACGTCAGGGCGCTCATCACCGTGATCAGCAGGATGGCGGGAAGGTCGCGCGTCTGGACGGAGCGGATCATCAAGGTGCCGATGCCCGGGTAGTTGAAGATGCTCTCCACCACCACGACACCGCCGATCAGCCAGGCGACGTTCATGGCGATCACGTTCAGCGTCGGGAGCATGGCGCTGGGGAGGATGTGCTTGAACACGATCCGCGGCGTCGAGTTCCCTTTCAGGATGGCTGTGCGGACAAACTCGCTGTCCATCACATCGATCACCGAGGTGCGCATCATGCGGATGATGTACGCCGCAAGAACGCAGATCAGCGCCCCGGCGGGCAACCAGACGGACGGCAGGATCTCCGCGACTGAGGCGTTTTGCCCCGCAATCACCACCGCCGGAAAGAGCGGGATGTAGATGGAGAACAGCAGCACCAGCACCGTGGCCACCACGAACTCCGGGACGCTCATCCCCACCAGCGCCAGCGTGGAGATTGAAATGTCCGGCCAGCGGTCACGCGTCAGACCCGCGACCAGGCCAAGGACCAGTGACAGCAAGACACCGATCACGATGGTGATCCCAGCCAGGAGCGAAGTGTTTACCAGCGCGGAGCCGACCTCAGCCCCCACGCTGCCCCCGCTGACCAGCGAGTTGCCGAAGTTGCCCTGCAGCGCATTGCCCAGCCAGGAGACGAACCGCGAAACCGGCGGATCATCCAGCCCCAACTGCTGGCGCATCGTGGCAACGGCCGACGGTGTGGCGTTCTGGCCCAGTATCTGGCTGGCCGCGTCTCCCGGCAGGGACTGGATGGCGCTGAAAACCAGCACCGTGGCCAGCAGCACCGTGAAGACGGACCAACCTATCCGTTTGGCGAAAAACGTCAACATTAGGCCAGCAGCCCGATGTTGATGTAGTCGAACTCGAAGCCGTGCTCGCTGTAGTTGACGACCTTCTTGCTCAGCCCGGTGATTCGGTCGGAGAAGAAGGGAGTCAGGGAACCGCCGTCGTCGATCAGGATCTTCTGGGCATCCTGGTAGAGCGTCTTGCGCTTGCCTGCGTCCACCGTGGCGCGGGCCGCGTCCAGGGTCTGGTCGAAGGTCCGGTTGGAGTAGGCGGTCTCGTTGTAGGAGGAGCCGGTGCGGAAGATCTGGTTCAGCAGCTGGTCGATCGGACGGCCCGTGTACCAGTAGGTGGTCATGAGCGACTTCTTCATCCAGACATCGGTGAAGTAGGAATCCGCGGGTGAGTTGGTCACGGTCAGGTTGATGTTGGCGGACTTCATCGAGCTCTGCAGGGCCAGGGCCAACGGGGACAGGACGGGGTCGTAGCTGGAGGTATAGATCGGCACATCAAAGCTGCTGAAACCCTTGGCCTTGAGCAGGGACTTCGACTTGTCCGGGTCATAGCCGAGGCCATAGTCGAGGTAGTAGCCCTCGGTGGGCGGCACCGGGTTGTTGTGCGCGATGGTTCCGTTGCCTTGCACCGCGAGCTTGAAGACCTCGTCCGGGTTGTAGGCGTGGGCGAAGGCACGGCGGATGTCCGCATCCTTGAACTGCTCGCTGGTGTTAAGCATGGGTACCGGGTACCACTGGGCGTTCTTGACGCTGGAAACCGTCGCCACGGACGAGGCTGAGACCGTCTTGGCGGTGGCGAAGTCCAGGTTGGTCTGGGCGATGAGGTCGACCTGACCAGCCAGCAGGGCGTTCACACGTGCCTGGGTGTCGGCGATTGAGGAAAACTCGATGCTGTCCAGCTTGGGCTTCTCGCCAAAGTAGTTCTCGTTCCGTACGACAGCGCCCGGACCGGCAGCCGTGAACCTTTTCAGCTTGAACGGGCCGGTACCGATGCCGCTGGCACCGATGGTGGCTGCGGAACCCGCGGGGATGATGTAGCAGTTGTAGCCGGTCAGCAAGCTGGCGAATTCGGAGTTCGGGGACTTCAGTGCGAAGACCACTGTGTTGGCGTCCCGGGCCGTGATGGAGTTGCCGTCCACGAAGGGCGAAAGCACCCCTGCCTGCGGTGACTTTGTGGCCGGATCGAGGATGTGCTGGATGGAGAATATGACATCCTGCGCCGTGAACGACTTGCCGTTGTGCCAGGTCACTCCCTTGCGCAGCAGGAAGGTCCAGGTCTTGGCATCCGCGGACAGCGACCATGATTCGGCCAGGTCCGGAAGGATCTCGCCTGTGGGCGAAAGCTTGACGAGGCGGTTGTAGAGGGCGCCCAGGTATTCGTAGGCGGAGAGGGAGCTTGCCGGGTCCAGGGTTTCGGCTTTCGACGCCGGCGGGCGGGCAATGCGCAACGTGCCGCCCTGGCGGGCGGTTCCGGTAGCAGCACCGGCGGCCGACGGCGACTTGCTGACCCCGCAAGCCGCGAGGACCGCGGGGGCCAACAGCAATGCCGAGCCGGCGAGGAGGGTGCGCCGTGACAGCCGCCCTGATGATGCTTCGATCCTTGAATCCATCATGCTGAATCCTTTGTTTTTTGCTTTCGTGAACAAGCTAATTCATGTACCGTACGAATAAATCGTCCAAGAGATCAATAGCTCGCCCATAAATTAACAGCCCTGAAACAACGGGCCATTTCACCCGGAAGGCCAAAATTGTGACGGGATGGTACCGAAGACCAGATGTGCTGATGGTCCTCACTTCGGCACCTACGTACGTAGCCACCAGGGAGTCGCTGAAGGTACTTTCGCCCCAGGACCTGACGCCGGTCCGCTTTCTGGGCGCCGCCGTCGTCCTTGGTATTTTCCTGCTGTTCCGGCGCCAGCGCCTTGCGCTCACACGCGGGGACGTACCGCGCATGTTGCTGGTGGGGCTCCTTGGCTACGCCGGCTACGGCCTATTGCTCAACCTGGGCCAGGCCACCGTACCTGCCGGCACGACCAGCCTGCTGCTGAACATCTCCCCCGTGTTTGCCTTCATACTCAGCTACCTGATCCTCAAGGAACGGACCACGCGGCTTGGCTACGCGGGCATCGTGATGGCAGTGGCCGGGGTGGCAGTCATCACCCTCGCGGACAGGGGTGCAGTCGGGTTCAACCGCGACGCCATGTACATCGTGGCCGCTGCGCTGGTGCTGTCGGTGTTCCTGATCGTCCAGCAGCCGCTCTTCAAGCGAATTCCACCGGTGGAAGTGGTCTTCTGGGGCAGCGTCATCGGCGGTCTGGCCACCCTGCCTACTGCGACATTTAAGGTCGACCCGGCCCGCTTCAGCCCGACCTTTTGGACGGGGCTGGTTGTCCTGGTGGTTGTCAGCACCGCCGTCGCCTACGCTTTCTGGAACATCTCGCTGGCACGCACCAGCGTCGCAGAAGGGGGTGCGCTGCTGTACGTGGTCCCTGTGCTCTCCCTGCTCTTGGGCTGGGGTTTGTTGGCGGAAGTGCCGACCGTAGGGTCCCTGATCGGCGGCGCCGCGGCCTTGGGAGGCGTCATACTCCTCTCCCGGGCAACTCCACCGGCCTCTGAAATGAAGGAATTGAGGCTGGTCCCATGATCCTGGAGCCCACCGAGCTCGAGCCCGTCACAGAGAGCCTTGCGGAGCTTGCCATTCCCGCGGGAGCAGCACTGGCCCTGGAATCCGTGGCCGCCGCTTCGGCCCGGCGGGTCGGCGGGCGGCTGATCACTATCTCGTTGTGGCGCCCCTCAACCCGCGATCTGGTGCGTGTCTATTCCAACATGCCCAGGCTCTACCGCATCGGCGGTATTTCCAGCGCCTTGGGAGCGGACTGGACACGCAGGTGCGTGGCGCGGTTGGAATCGTTCCTGGCCGAAGATGAAGACGCGCTCGATTCGGACGCCTTCGAGCACCAGGACATGCTGGGCGCGTTGCACCTGGAAGCCGCGATCAACGCAGTGGTGGCGAGGGATGGCGTCTTCCTTGGCTGCCTGAACCTGCTGGGGAGCAAGGGCTCCTACACGCAGCGAAGCGTCAACGAGGCCGAGAATCTGGCTGCCGGGCTGGTCGGCGCGTTGACGGAGCTGGAAGGTTGCATCAGCAGGTAGGGCCAATCAATGCCTGGATCCGCCCTACTCCGCCCGCTCCCGCCACATCAGCGAAGTGTTCGCTCGGAACGGTCAGGTCGCCATCACGGATCTGATTTTCCCCGCCACGGGCCAGCAACTCATTTCTGCTATCGCAGAAGGCGGTGACGCCAAACTGAAGAAGCTAACCATCACCGGAGTCGGATGATCCAGAAAGGGAGAGCCGAGTGCGCCATTACAAGGATCTGAAACTATGAGGGTACTCGCACCCTTACCGCGATGGTTATCGGAAGCTCACACCCGCCGGCCCCGACCGCATCCCGGGGTACCCCGGCGGAGAGCCGCTGGGCTTCGGCTTCCGCACGGTGTGTTCACCGCTCATGTCGTTGTGGACCGGGCAGCACTTGCCGGCCGCCCTTTCGCGTACGCCCTTGCCACCGGCGGTGAGCCGGCAGTGGATCACGCATTGACGATCCTTTGCGATGAGCTCAAGGGAGCCATGGGGTTTGTCGGAAAGACTTCCTTGGCCGCCCTGGACGACACCATCTTCGCGAGGAACAACCAGGCATACGCACCCGAAGGCGTCCTCATGGAGTCCTTGGTCTGAGGAGCACCGACGTCACGGCCGCTATACAGCAGCTATAAGCGTTTAGCCGGAATCCTCGACATGCGTTGAGGATTCCGGCGCGTATGCCCAGCTGCTTCAGTCTGGACCGCCTCGATTGAGGCGGCTACGCCTCCTCCGCATTCCAAGGCCTGCGCCTTGCTGGGAAGAGCATTCATTAGCTGGGCAGGTGGTTCAGCTTGCGGATCTGGCTGTCGAAGGCCGACGTAGGGACGTAGCGTCGGAGCATGCTGACCTGCCGGACGCGGGAGCCGGCGGCATAGCGGAGCTTGGGCTTGGAATCCTGAGCGGCGGCAACCACTGCGGCGGCAACCACTGATGCTGGATAGCCTTCCTTCACGGCGCCAGCCATGTACTCCGTAAAGATCGCCCGCTGTTTGGCGTAAGTGTCCATGGGCTTGTCGGCCTGCAGGTTGTTGGCATCAAAATCAGTGTTGGTCCAGGCCGCCTCCACCAGGACGGCGCGGACACCGTGCTCGCGGAGTTCGTGGTCAAGGGATTCCGTGTACCCCTCGATCGCGTGCTTTGAGGCAGAGTATGTGGCCATGTACGGCTGCGGAATGAAACCGACGATCGAGGAAAGATTCACGATCCGCCCCGATTTCCGGGCGCGCATGTGCGGCAGAACCGCCTTGGTCATCCGCATGACGCCGAACACGTTGACGTCGAACACGCGGCGGTCCTGGTCAAGGGAACTTTCTTCGGCTGCCCCCGAGGACCCGATACCCGCGTTGTTGACCAAGACATCGATCGTTCCGAAACGGTTGATGACCTCTTGGACGGCACCTGCCACGGAGTCGTCACTGGTGACATCGAGATCAATGAAGGTCACTCCGGGGACGGGCAGGACAACTGCCGAGGAGCGACTGGTGCCGACAACCTCATATCCCGCTTCTGCCAGGGCGGCAGCTGCCGCCTTCCCGATTCCTGAAGATGCCCCCGTCACGAGGGCTACCTGCCGTGTTGTCATTGCCTGCTCCTGCTGCTGGATGGTGAAAGAAGGGATCCGAGAACTCCGGGCCACAGCATCTGCTGAAAGCCGGCCCTACTTCATTCGGTATCACCAGTGTAGCGATTACTAAATGAATTGCAACAGCTATGTTCCAGTTAGTTAGTTAGGTGCAGCGTGACGGTAGCGGTTACGATGGACGGAGGAAGATGGGAGGAACTGTGGCGAAACCCCTAAGGGCTGACGCAGAGCGAAGTGTGCGGGCAATTCTGGAAGCAGCAGAACAAGTGCTGAGCCACGATTCAGGCGCTTCCATGGAGCAGATCGGCGACGCTGCCGGGGTGGCCAGGACAACGGTTCATCGCCGGTTCGCCAACCGCCAGACCCTCATTGACGCTTTGGCGATCTCGGCCATACAACAGCTGGCCGAAGCCATCGAAGAGGGCAGGCCAGATACAGCCCCACCCCTGGTGGCGCTGTACCGGGTAACCGCCAACGTCTTGAAGACAAAGAACGCCTGGAAATTCACCCTCGGGAACCCCACATCAGACACCAGCGCCGCCGCGTCAATCTGGGAGAGGATCAACACACGCTGCATGGAGCTGCTCACCAGGGCACAGCGTGAGGGTCTACTGGACGCAGCCGCAGACCTGGAGTGGACGCGCCAGGTCTACTACGCCCTCATGAGCGAGGCCTTGCAGCGGCCCACCCCAGGATCAGAAGCAGCCGAGACCGATGCCCGGGCTGAGCTGGTAGTTGACACCCTGCTCTACGGCGCCGGGCGACGGACTCAGTGACGCCCCGGCCCTCCCTCCTGTTGCGTGCGACCCAAGCTCGACTGGTCACCAAGCAGAGGGAGCGCCCATAAAGCTCATGATCAAACTAGGAATTGCGACCACGCTAATCTGATGGAGGGTGTCGTGTCGGCTGAGAAGTTGGCGCTGAATCTCGAAGAAGTTGGTTTTGAGGATCCGCGTGCTGCCCGATTACGGGATCTGCTGAACAAGGAACTCCTCGCCCGGTACGCCACGGAGGAAGAGCCCAGCCTTCCGGCTGCCGCCAGGTCTGCGTTAAGCGTCCCAGCTGAAGACTTTGTCGCGAATGTCCTCGTTGTTACTTCCTTCGGGCACGCGATAGGGCACGGGGCACTTCGCCTGCTTGACGGGGAATGGGAAGTCAAGCGTGTCATCGTTGACCCCGCAGCTCGTGGCGTCGGGGCGGCGACCCGACTCATGGCCGGACTGGAGCAGATCGCAGCTGCGGCTGGCGCCAGGCGGGTCATTCTTCAAACCGGCGGCAAACAACCAGAAGCAGAAGCCCTATACCGGAAGCTCGGCTACCGACAAATACCGGCCTATCCGCCGTACGACACCGCGATACCGTCGTCAGTCTGCTTCGAGAAGGAACTTGAGGGTTGAGTCCCAGAAACCTCAGCCCAGCTCGCCGTCAGGCGGGGCATCGGTAGAAGTTCGCCACACCGCGCTTCTGGTTACCAGGGAATGAGGCCGGCAAAAGGAGCTATAGTCCTGTGGATCGGCGTGCCACGCTCTTGTTTCCCCGCCGTGTCGCTGACTACGCTGACCTTCGCCACCGTCTTGGCCGTGGTCAAGCCCGGGGCAGCATCGGGGGCGGCCGGACTCCAGGAGTCCCACGGCGATGAGTTTCGCCGTGGTTCCCAGTCTGTAGCCCCAAACCCGATCAACCGCACTCGAGGAGAGCATCATGACCGCTACCTACACCTTCGACGTCTTTTCCAGCCTCGACGGCTTCGGCTCCCACAGCGGCAACTGGGGCGGTTACTGGGGCAAGCAGGGCCCCGAGCTGCTCGAGCACCGCCTCGCCTTGTACGGCGCGGAGCAGCGGATGGTCTTCGGGGCCAACACGTATCGGGCGCACTCGCAGATGCTGGCCTCGAGCACCGAGGAGTCCGAGGTCCGTGACCCATGGGTCACGCGGATGAGGAACCTGCCGGCAACGGTGGTGTCGACCACGCTGCAAGGACCGCTCGACTGGCCGGACGCGACCGTCGTGAGCGGCGACGCAGTCGACGTCGTCGCCCGGCTCAAGGAGGAGTCCGAGGTGCCGTTGCGCTCACACGGCAGCCTGTCGATGAACCGGGCGCTGATGGCCGCCGGTCTGGTCGACCGCGTCCAGGTGACGCTCTTCCCGGTGATCACCGGTCAGACCGGAGTGAACCCGATCTTCCAGGGTGCGGCCGACTTCGACCTCGAGCTGATCGACAGCCGGACGCTCGACGGCCACACCCAAGAGCTCATCTACCGGCCCACCCTGCATGTCTGAATCCATCCATGCACCCCACCCCGTAAAGCAGCCGAACCTGACCCGGAAGTTTCCGCTGACCGACATGCCGACCGGTCTCATGGCCGCGGCTGGTCACGCGGCTTGCTGATCACGACGAGTTAGAACTGCTCCAACGCCGGGGCGAAGTCGCTGGTGGACAGGCCATGCAGATACAGCAGCGGCAACACCTCCGCCATCTGCGGCGACTTCCGTGCCCAGGCGGGGAGGATCGCCGAAGAAACCGGCATTGCTGCCCGGTGGCCTCGTCGATGCGCTTGTCGTTGACCCGCGGCGCCCGCACCCTGACCTCGCCGGAATGGGCCTCGATGTAGGCGTCCACCTCGGCAGCCGTTGACTTCCAGATCATCCTCGGGAAGGTGCGCCCCTCCACATCACCTCACCGAGGGCCCAACATCCACAGGTTCTGATGATTGCCACGGCAAAAGCCGGGCGCAACGGTGGTCAGAGGACGACGGCGGGATGTACCGCCGTCGTCCTCTGACTGGTTTTGTGGTTACTGGTCGGATGCCGGGTCCGTACCGGCCGTTGACACAAGCGGTCCGAATATCAAACTTCCTGGCGTGAACTCCTCACCACATTCCGCACACAAGAGCACCGGCTTCAGGTCGGCCCCGCAACTGTGCTGGTACGAGGCACGGGGCGTCTCGTCTCGCATCCACATACTGCTCCAAGCCGCGAGTGAAATGAGAATGGGCGCCACTTCGGCCCCAGAAGTTGTGAGGTGATACTCGTAGCGCGCGGGACGCTCGGAGTACTGGACGCGCTCGATCACGCCACGGCTTTCGAGCGTGCGCAGACGGCCCGTCAGGATGTCGCGGGACGCGCCTGTATTACGCGCAATCTGATCGAACCGATGAACGCCCAACGACATCTCACGAAGCGCTAGCAGCGCCCATCGCTCCCCCAACACGTCGAGGCCCGCCGCGATGAAACACGCCCTCGGCGCACTAACTGACGTATCGGTCGGCCGATTCATCGTTCACCTGCTTTCAGTACTCTCCACAAGTATACAAGTCAGTTGGAAAATCCAACTGACTCGGGTAGCCTGAGACTCCGAGGCTGCGACAACCTGCGTCGTCGCCAGATCTGACATCAGGAGAATTCATGCCACTGCTATCTGGCGCCGTCGTCCTTGTCACCGGTGCGAACGGAGGCCTGGGCCGCGAGCTCGTGGACCAGGCCCTCGCCCGGGGTGCCGCAAAGGTGTACGCGACAGCCCGACGTCCGCAAGAGTGGAACGATTCCCGGATCGTCGCGCTCGCTCTCGATATCACCAACCCCGACTCGATCCGAGCCGCCGTTACCCAGGCCCGGGACGTCACGGTCCTTATCAACAACGCCGGTATGAGCGTCGAATCCGACACTCTGTTGGCACTCTCCGACGAGGAGATCCGTGAAGTCATGGAGACCAACTTCTTCGGACCGGTCGCCCTGACCAGGGCATTCGCCCCGGTGCTCGCCGCGAGCGAGACATCAGCGGTCCTCAACATCCACTCGGTGCTCAGCTGGATCGCACTCACCGGCGCCTACAGCGCATCAAAGGCCGCGCTGTGGTCGGCGACCAACTCCTTCCGCGTAGAACTGGCCCCCCAAGGCACGCAGGTCACGGGTGTGCACGTCGGCTACATCGACACAGCCATGGCTCAGGGCGTGGATGCCCCGAAGACCTCCCCCGAGGAAGTCGCGCGGAAGTCGTTCGATGGGCTCGAGCAGGGTGATTACGAGGTCATCGTGGACGAAATCAGCGCCGGAGTGAAGCTCGGCCTGTCTGGTTCGATCTCGGATCTGTACCCTGCCCTGGCTGCCAAAGCCTCGGTATGACGGCGACAAACCCTGAAGACTTGCAGAGATTCTAAGGAGGAAACCCCTATGTCAACCAACACCTCAGCGGAACGCTCGGAAACCTTCACTTGGACGGATCCGGCAATCGCGCTCGAACAGCTGCCACGGCTGTCTGGTCTGGACTACTTTGCCGGCCTCCGCGACGGCAGCATTTCGCCGCCGCCGATCGCTTCCCTCATGAACTTCGATCTCGTCGATGCGAAATACGGACACGTCGAGTTCCAGTGCGAGCCGGGAGAAGCGCACTACAACCCGCTCGGGATGGTCCACGGTGGCCTGGCCTGCACGCTCCTCGACACGGTTCTCGGCTGCGCAGCACACAGTACTTTGGAAGCAGGGATCGGCTACACCTCCATCGACCTAGCGGTCAAGTACCTGCGACCCATCACGCTCCACAAGGGTGCTCTTCGCGCAGAGGGGTCAGTCGTGAAATCCGGCTCGCGGGTGATATTCACCGAAGGCCGCCTTAGCACCGCCAGGGGAGAACTCCTCGCCACCGCGACGAGCACGCTGCTCATCTTCACCCACCAGCCGAGCGCTCTGCCAAGATGACTCATACCGGCACCGCTGTTGCGCTGAAGCCGGCCGTTCAGGAACGCGCCTTGCCCCCGGCCACCCTTTCGGGAATGCCGGCTTTGAGCCGCTTCGGCATTCCCTTGGGGCTTGCCGGTCTTGGCGGCGGCTGGTCCGCCGGGAGGAGCTCCCTCGGATCCCCGATGTGGCCGGAGGAAATCCTTTACGGAGCAGCCAGCTCTCTGTGGCTGATCCTGACCGCCGTATACGTGTTCCGGGGCCTTCGCCGGAAAGGAGTATTCCGGGCCGACCTGAGACATGAAGTGGCAGGGCCCTTTGCGTCCTTCATCCCACTAGTGGGGATCCTGCTTTCGTCGCACTACAGCCAGTATCTGCCGCCGTGGGGCGCCTGGCTGTGTGTGGCTTTCATTGCCGCCCTTGCCATCGTCGCTGCCCAGCTCCTCGCCCACTGGGTCACGGGCGGGGTATCTATGCAATCCATTCATCCCGGCTACTTGCTGCCCGTCGTGCCTGGATCCTTCGTTGCCAGCATCGGATTCTCAAGCATCCACGCCCCTGATGCGGCCATGGCCGCGTTTGGCATTGGCGCGTTCTTCTGGCTGGTCGTAGGAACCGTCGTCACTGTGCGCCTGATGACCGGCGGCGAGCTGTCACCAGCCGCTAAGACCGGACTGTCCGCATATCTGGCTGCGCCTGCAACGGCCAACATCGCCTGGATGGTGTTACATCCAGGACCCGTGGGGGCAATGCAGCTCGGTCTAACAGGCGTGCTGTTGATCATGGTGCTGATGCAGGTCATGCTCCTCCCCGAGTACCGCAAGCTTCCCTTCACGCAAATGTTTTGGGTGTTCACTTTTCCTGTTGGTGCAACCGCGAACTATTCCATCCGCTGGCTTGCAACAACCGACCTCCCCGGCCGGGAAATTTACGCCTGGACGATTCTCGGCCTCGCAACAGCCTTTACCTTGGTCATTGCCGCTCGCACCGCCCCAACAGCCATCGCCCCAAAGTCAGCGAGACTCACCGCACCAAAGAGCACAGAAGTGCACTGAAGCTTCTGCCTCCGGCAACGGGCCGCTTTTAGAACGGGCAGATGGACCGAAAGTTCCGGGGCGGGCCGCAGATTTGTTGTGACTGTTAACTTCGTTTGGCGGTTGAATTGCAGCTCCAGCTGGCGGTTTGAACCGTCCCGTGATGCTCCTATTGCTGTCAATCCGCGTTTTGGTGTGCTTGGCCGGGACACCGATCCGCGCACGGGATTCAGCAACCAACCCGGTGTGCCATCGCCATCCGCAGACCCCTTCAGTGAGGACGGATCTTCGGCGTCAAGGCCGCTGCCTTCGACCGGCGGCGGGATCCTGCACAGGCTTCCCTCTGAAGAAACCGCCAGAGCCTGTAGGCGGCGGCGCGCCAGAGTGAGGACGCATTCAGGAAAATCTTGACAAATCCTGCACAAATCTGGCTTGTTGCCTGACCGATTCTTGAGCCCAGCCCGGCATAGTCGCTCATAGCAAAGCCAATGCACAGGGCACAGGGCACAGCGAAGGACAGGGCCATGAACACCAGGACTGTACTCACCAGTCAGCATACCGATAGCCGCTGGACCGCCGACGACATTAGGGAAAGGCTCGGGCCGGAGATGGAATCTGATCCAGGCCTGGCCGAATTCCTTGCCGCAGCCCCCAACATGGCACGCGCGCTCAAAGCCGTCCTGAACCTGGACCTTGGCGAACTGGCCGAGCGGCTGGTCCGAGCTGAGATTAGCGCTATTTTGCATTAGTGAGGATGCAGGGAAGGCGCATGGAACCGGGACTGTGGGCCCCGGGTCAGTCTGACGGCATGGAAGTCTGCTTCAACCCGACATTTTCTTACTGCGCAGGGATCGTCGATGATCGGTGCCAGTGCAGAGTTTCCTGATAGTTCTCGTCGTGCCTTTCATCCCGGGGTTCGTCGTAAGGAAAGCCACCGGGAAGCGACCCTTTGGCAAGACCGCGCAGGACCAAGTGACGCAGCGAGGGGTGACCGTCAGCCATGACAGCGGACACGGTGCCCGATGTCGGCTTGTGTATTTTGACGTTTGCCATCTGGTCAACGCCGGACGCGCCTGCCCCGCTCAGGAAAATGACTGCCAAAGCTGCTATTCCAGGCACAAAGGCCCTTCTCCAAAGCGTCATTGATTGATCATTGCCCACGAACATGAAGGCAGCGACAGAAGGCCCTTTGAAGAGGCTGTGAGAGCGCGACTTGCCCAGCAGTCCCCCGGGATAATCTGCTGCCTGGCTAAGTTGCACCCGGACTAACAGTGGCGTCCGGCCGACCAAAGCCGCCGCTGCCGGAACATCGGGAACGCTTCCCGGACCCGTGCCACCGTCTCCAGCGAGACTTCAACCGCCCGGACATCAGGTTCCAGGCCGAGATCGGCTTCGATGACCCCCATGGGATCAACCAGAACGCTGCGGCCCACGGACACGGGCGGCACCTGGCACACCCCTGCCACGTACACGCTGTTTTCGATGGCGCGTGCCGCGTTCAGCGCCAGCCACTGCTCGGTCTTGTGGGTGCCCGGCACCCAAGAGGAGCAGACCAGCAGTACCTGGGCGCCGGCGTCGGCCAGTGACCTGGCCAGCTCCGGGAACCGCAGGTCGTAGCAGGTCATCAGGCCGAAGCGCGCTCCCCCGGACTCAAACACCACCGGGCTGGTGGACGGGCCCGGCTTGATGAACGTCGATTCCCCGAAGCCCTGCGCGTCGAAGAGGTGGATCTTCCGGTAGAAGGCCAGCCGGTCGCCGTCGGGCCCGAAAGCCACCAGGGTGTTGTAGGCCTTGCCCGGCTCGTCCGCGGTTTCCACCACGCCCGCCACCAGCGCGATGCGGTGGCGGCGGGCGGTGCTGGCCAGCTCCTGGCAGACGGGACCGTCCAGCGGCTCCGCAACCTCGGGGAACGTCGCGTCCACCTTCTTCTTCTCGTAGGTGGCGTACTCCGGGAAGGCAACCAGCGTGGCGCCGTCGCGCGCTGCCTCGGCGGCGAACCGGTCAATGGCGGCAAGGTTGGCCTGGATGTCGGTGCCCGACTCCAGCTGCCCGAGCGCTATCCTCACGGCTGTTCCCTTCCTTCTGTCAGGCGGCCCAGTTCAGGCGGCAGCCCAAGTTCAGCCAGCCAGCTCACGCGGCCGCCTCAACCGTCGCCTTTTCCGTGGCCGTCATTTCCGGCGGTGCCGCCTTGAAGCCGCGCGTGATCAGGGCCAGGACCACCACGCCAAGGACCAGCCAGGACACTCCCAGCGTAATCGCGTTGCTGTCCAGCTGGGAGAGCAGGTAGGCGCAGATGACGGCTCCGATCACCGGGACCACCACATAGGACACCGGGTTCAGCTGGTGCCCGGCACGGCGCTGGCGCACGTAGTGGAACACCACCGAGGCGTTGACCAGGGTGAAGGCGGTGAAGGCGCCGAAGTTGATGAACGAGGTGGAGGTGGCGACGTCCAGGAAGATCGCGATCAGGCCGATGATGCCGGTGACGATCAGGTTGACCACCGGGGTGTGGAACCTGGCGTTGAGTCGGCCGAAGACCGCCTTGGGGAGGACCGAGTCCCGGCCCATCGCGTACAGCAGGCGCGAGGCGCTGGCCTGCGCGGCGAGGCCGGAGGCGAACTGCGCCACCACCAGGCCGGCCAGGAACACCGCGCCGAACAGCTGCCCGCCGATCTGCAGGGCGATGGAGCTGGCGGCGGAGGCCGAGTCCTCGAAGACTCCGCCGGGGTGGACCAGCTGGGTCACGTAGGAGACGGTCACGAAGATGCCGCCGCCGATCAGGGCGATGAGCATGATGGCGCGGGGCATGTTCTTGCGCGGGTTGATGGTCTCCTCGGTGAGGGTGGTGACGGCGTCGAACCCGAGGAACGAGTACGCGGCGATGGCGGCTCCGGCGGAGATGGTGGCGGCGCTGGAGGTGTCGTTGAAGAACGGCTGGCTGCTGGCCAGCCCGCCGGCGCCGGAGGTGGCCACGACGTTGCCGATGGACAGCGCCACGAAGAACACGATGACCAGCAGCTGGAACGCCATCAGCACGTAGTTGGCCTTGTCCGCCACCTTGATGCCCAGGATGTTCAGCAGTGTGGTGATGAGGATGAAGCCCACGATCCAGACGCCGATGGGGATGCCGGGGAACTGCGCGGTCAGGTAGGAGCCGCCGATGAGCCAGATGACCATGGGCAGGAAGAGGTAGTCCAGCAGGATGGCCCAGCCCACCAGGAACCCGACCCTCGGGTCAATGGACCGGCGGACGTAGGTGTAGGCGGAACCGGCCACGGGGTACGCGATGGCCATCCGGCCGTAGCTGTGGGCCGTGAACAGCATGGCGACCATGGCCACCAGGTAGGCGGCCGGCGATGCCCCGCCGGTGGCTTCTGCGATGATGCCGAAAATCCCCAGAACGATCAGCGGGGTCAGGTACGCCAGGCCGAACAGGACCAGCGAGGGCAGCTTCAGCGTGCGGGTCAGGGTGGGTGTTGTCACAGGTTTTCCTTAGGCGTTGAAGGACTGGGGAGCCCAGGTGGCCGGGCTGATCCGGCCCTGATAGATGGGCAGTTCGACGGCATCTTCGCCGTCGCGGAACTGGGACCAGGGACGGTTGAGGTTTTCGGTGCCGTGCGTTCTGACGTGCTCGACGGCGGCAAGGTCCAGTTCCGCCGTGAGCAGCACCGGGGCGTCGCCGTCGGCCTCGGCCAGGGTGTTGCCCTCCGGGTCGACGATGATGCTCAGGCCGCGGCCGGTGGGACCGGCGCAGTTGACGCTGACCACGAAGACCTGGTTCACGATGGCGTTGGCCTTGGCGAGCACCAGCTCCTGCCGGCGGTCCGGCGTCGTGGTCTTGACGACGTTGAGGATCACCTCGGCGCCCATCCAGGCGAGCTGGCGGGACACCTCCGGGAACCACGCGTCGTAGCAGATGTTCAGACCCACCCTGCCGACGCCGGCCAGGTCCACGGTGGTGAACCGGTCGCCGGGGTCGTAGGGCTCGAACGGGCGCCAGGGGAAGACCTTCCGGTAGTAGCCGGCAAGCTCTCCCTCCGGGGACAGGACCAGCTGGGTGTTGAACAGCTGCCCTTCCGGGCCGCGCTCGCACACGCTGCCGGGGACCAGCCAGATGCCCAGGTCCGCGGCGAGCTGGCGCAGCTCCTTGACGCGGGGGCCGCCCAGCGGCTCGGCGGAAGCCTGGAGCATTTCGGTGCGCTGCTGGTCGGGGTCGGAATCGCCGAACAGGTGCAGTTCCGGGAACACCACCAGCGTGCTGTGCGGCTGGACGTCGAGGGCGGCTTTGACCTCGTCCGCGAAGGCCGAGACGGGTGCGCCGATGAGCCGGGGCCGGGCCTGGGCCGCGATGAGGGGAAGGATGCGTTGCATGGTGTTCTCCACGTTGGGGATGTGATCTGGACTATATTAGATCATAATGATCCATTTACGGGAAGGGGCGGGATTGGGCCGTAAAGTAGCGGATATGACCCGTCAGTTGGAGGACACCGCCGACGCCTCGCCGATCGGCGCAGGGAGGCTGGCCGGCATCGACCGGCGCAGCGCCATTGACGCCGTCCGGCTGCGGATCGGCATGGCGATTTCGCTGGGGCTGCTGAAGCCCGGTGAGCGCCTGCCCGACCAGGAGGACGTGGCCCTGGGCCTGTCGGTCAGCCCGATCACTGCCCGCCGCGCGCTGGCGAGCCTGGCGGAGCAGGGAGTGGTGGTCCGCCGCCGCGGCCGGGGCGGCGGCACGTTCGTGGCCGATGAGCCCCCGCGCAGCGTGCTGGCCGAGCTCTCGGCGTCACCGGCTGAGTCCCAGGCTGTGAACCTGCTGGTGGACCGGAGGCTGCTCTTCGAATGCGCCGTGACGCACTATGCTGCCATCAACGCCACGGCTGAGCAGCTGGATGAGCTCGACCGGCTGACCCGCGAAATGGCCGAGTCCTCGGACTGGTCCGACTACCATCAGGCAGACGAGCAATTCCACCAGCTGGTGGGCACGGCGTCACGGCTGGGGACCGCCGTCGAGGTTTACCACGAGACGCTGGCGGAGCTCTACGCCTACTTCATCCCCTACCCGATCGAGCTGCTGCATAAATCAAACTGCGACCACGTCGCGCTCGTGGCAGCCCTGCGTGCGGGCCACGGCGACGAGGCCGTGGAGATCGCCCGCAAGCACGTGGACATCCTGCACCGGACGATGTTCATGGGCCTGACGGAGGGTGGAACTCAGTCCACTTCTTAGCTGAATACGTACTCCCCCAGATGGCTCTTAACCGGAGGGATCCAAATCAGAGCTGTGGGCATGTCAAAGACTCTGGTCCCTTCAGGCGCCAGAGTCTTTGACATGACGCGCCATCGTGCTGGTGCTCAAGGCTGTGCAGAACACTTTGCCGGTGCGCCATTACTGGGCAAAGCCTTTCACAGTCCTGCGCCAATCCTGACTAAAACCGAGCCTGCGCCGAGGCATGCTTTAAGCCGGGCGGCTACACCGTAGACGCACTTCTGGGGGGAAGCGATAGACACATGTGCATGCCATGGCGCCAAGCAATCCTTCCGCACCGTCCGACGGCGAATCACCGGCGAACCCCTTCCAGCAGACCGCACATCATCGCACCCACCACGCACTCCGAGCGCCCTGCTCCGGGGCGCCCATTGAAAGGAACCCAATGAGCTCAACCGACCCCTACGGAAAGCCGCAGCAGCCGCAGGTCCCCTACGGGCAGGCGCCCTCCTACGGGCAAGCACCAGTGGCCACACAGCAGTACCCTGGTGCCCCTGGACTCTCCTCCGGTGCCCCGACACCCTACGCGGGAGCCCCTGCCCCCTATCCAGGAGGCCCGGCACTGGGCGGATACGGCGTTAGCAACAAGTCATTCCTCGTTACCTGGCTCCTCTCCCTGCTAATCGGCGTGTTCGGCGTGGATCGCTTCTATCTGGGCAAAGTAGGCACCGGACTGCTCAAGCTGTTCACCTTTGGCGGCCTAGGTATCTGGGCCCTCGTTGACCTGATCCTCGTTCTTACCAACAAGCAGCGTGACAAGCAGGGCCTCCCCTTGGAGGGCTACGACAAGCATAAGAAGGTCGCCCTCATCGTGACCGGCGTGGTCATCCTCCTCAGCATCATCTTCAACTCCACCCGGACTGCTTCGGCTCCCGTCTCCGCACCCGCGGCTGACGCGCCTGCAGCAGAAGCTCCAGCTGCTCCGGCAGCCGCACCTGCAGCTAAAGCGCCGGCTGCTCCGGCGGCAAAGAAGGTCGGCCAGGCGTTCACTGCCGACATGGGCAACGGAAACACCGCCAAGATCACCATCCTTTCCGCCACCTACGGCGCCGCGATCACCACCGGTCCGTACGCCAGCCCGGCGAAGAACGGCGGCTACCTGACCCTCGATGTGCTTTGGGAGACGGAGAAGGGCAAGACCAGCAGCAACCCGCTGTACTTCAAGGCAAAGGACGCTGACGGCCGCTCCGCAAACGTTGAGCTCTTCATGGATGACGCGATCGGCTCCGGTGAGATCCCTGCCGGCGACAAGGCGCGCGGCAAAGTTGCCTTCGACATCAAGCCGGGCACTTCTACCGTCATCATCACAAACCCGATCCTGCAGGAAGTCGCTCGCATCAGCGTGACCCCGTAGCGACTGAAGTTCCCCACGGGAGGCTCCCGACTTGTGAACCGCACCCCGGAAGTTGGACACCTAATTAGGTTTCTGATTTTCGGAGGTGCGGTTCATTGTTTGCGGGGACCCCCTTTGAACGAATCTTCAAGCCAAGAAGTAACGCGACCATCGGGCGCAAGTCCGTGCGTGACGAGACAAGCCGGGTATGACTCTGCACCTGCACCAAGCTGCGTCAGTTGGAAGCAGGCTTGTCCCAAATCATCGGTTGCCGGTGACGTCGGAGTGGCGGACCTGGCGAAACGCCCGGCCCTGTTGCCGATGAAGAGCAGCCCCACGACGCCAGCGGCGACGGCGGTAGTCACCGGCGAGCCGCCGTCGGACTTTCTACAGAAGTCCTGGATCATGGGCGCTGAGCGGTGGAGCTTCCCGGCAACAAGGATCCTGTTCAGCGGCAGCAGCGTGGACTTCATGTCGGCTGCCGTCAGTCCGCCGCAACCCGACTTGGCTCGTCTCGACAGGACCCCCCGCCGGTCAAGGCCGTTCGGCCCTATCGACACCAGCCAAACGGGGCCAAAGCTTAATCAGGTAGGCGCTGGGGCGAACGCCGCGGGCCCCGGCACCAAGCCTTTGCCAGACCGCGGCTCTGAGGACATCCGGACATGTCAATCGACAAGCGCCGGCCCCCGCTGCGCGGGTGGGCCGCGACGCAGGGAGGACGCCGCCGTGACGCCATCCGCAAGGCCCGTCTGGCTGCAGGGCCGGTGTCTTCGCTGCTCTACGTGATTGCCACCGACATCTTGGCTGCATCCAGGTGGGACGGGTACCGCCGCGTGGAACAGATGGTGAGCGAACTGTTCGCCGTCGGCTCACCCGGCCGGGACGTCCTCCTCCCCTTCACGTGGCTCTACACACTGCTGTTCACCGCGTACGGGATGGGTGTCTGGAACTCCGTGCACGGCAACCGCGCCCTGCGCATAGGTGCCGCCCTGCTTACCGCCTACGGACTGTGGAACATCATGGGCACCCTCTACCCCCTGACGCTGGGCGACGAGGCTTCCGTTCCCATGCATATCCTCGCCACCAACATCCAGCTCGCACTCATGGTCGCTGCAATGTGCTTCGTGGCTGCAGGGTTTCGCGGGCGGATGCGCGCGTATTCGATCGCCTCGCTCGTCGTATCTGCGGTCATGGGCATGGTGGCGTTCATGGCAGCCCCGGGCCCGAGCCTCGTGCTGGGCATCGGCGAAAGAATCAGTATCGGCGCGTTCCTGCTCTGGGTTGCTCAAAGATGAGCTTGAGCAGGTCAAGCGGCAGATCTCGTCAGGGAATTCCGTCGACACGGCACTCCCTGCAGAGGACGAAGTAACTGATGTGCGGCCCGACTGACGCGCAGAGGATGATCCAGGCGCGTGCTGGAATCATCAAACCAGCAGCTCGGCCAGGCTCCACGGTGACCACCATCTGCTCGGGGTCGTCGCCGGTAATGAGGCGGCTGGCCTGCAGCACCACCCAGTTGCCACCGGCGTCGCGCATTCTGGCCCGGGCAGTGCCTGAGAGGGAGGCGTGGGCCTGCGCCACCACTGAGTGCAGCCTCATGGTGAAACCGCCCGGCGTCGTATCCTCCACCTCGGCCAACCACAGGACCGCGGCAGGGGTGGCCGCCCGCATTTCGCCGTGGATTCCGGCGATCACGATCACCGGGCCACCCGCAGCGGTGCGTTGCCCGCGCTTCACCCGTACGGCCACGCGTGTGGCAGCTGCCAGAGTGGCGGTGACGGCGTCCAGGAATTCCACCTCACGGTCCGAGAAATCCTGCCCGCCTTCCCGGAAGATACTGCCCACACCCCAGCACGCCTCGTCGACTCGGAACGCCCCGCGCAGCTCATGATGCAAACCCAGGGGAGCCAGCAGGTCGTTGATTCGGACGCTGCGGACCACCTCCCGGTGCGGGGCATCAGAAATCCTGGCCACGGGCCGCGGCCGCCGCAGCAGCTCCTTGAACGTGTTGGGTTCGGCACCGGTGTATTCGGACTCGGCGAAGCGGGCGGCGTACTCGTCCGTCACCGGCCACGGCCGCCAGTTGGTCACGGACGTCATCCCCAGCGTGTCCGGGTCGACCCCTGCCCAGCAGCCCTGATCGAACGGAACCGCCTGCCGCACCACGGCCAGCGCCGCAGTGTAGAGCTCAGCCAGGTCCAGGCCGCCCGCGGCGAGGTCCGCCATCTCGCGCCGGGCACGCTCAGCGCGCTCCTCCCACATACCTCCAGTATCCGGCCGGACGGCGGGACCGCAATCCCCCAAACCGGGGATTGAGTGGGTCTCCAGGAACCCCCGATGAGGGGATCGCAGGGCAGCCCGCCGCCGTCGTACTTTTTCTCCATGTACGCCGTATCGCAGCTCTTCGCGGTGCTTGCCGCACTGATCTACATCGTGGTGTTCCCGCTGGAAAGCTTCTTCCTGCGGCACCCTGCAGCGCAGAAATTCCTCAGCACACCTGCCCAGAACGTGCCCGCCGTGATGATGTGGGCCATCCCCACCGGCTTCCGCAACCTACTGATCGGTCTGGGGAATATCGCCGGCGTGGCCGCGGTGAACATGGGCTACGTGGTGGTGGGCTACACCCTGGTGGTCTGCTGCTGCGCCAATATGGTGCTCAGCGGCGCCACCATGGGGCTGGCGGACTGGCTGGGCCACTACCCCAGGAAGGGCGACAGCATCCCCGGCACCCTCGGCGCGACCGTCCCTCCCCTTGTTGCGCTGGTCGCGCTGCCGTTCTGAGCAACCCGGTTCTGAGCAACCTGGCGCCGTCGCCCTGTCCCGCGATGTCCATCGCGGCTTCCAAACGGTGCCGCCTAAGATGAGGCATGGACTTCGAGGACACGCTCTGGACGGTCTTGGGGGCCGGCCTGGTTCTGCTGATGCTCGTCGACGTGTTTCGTACGCTCCTTTATCCGCACGGTTCCGGCCCAGTAGGCCGGACGATCATCCGCGGATTCTGGCTGGTGTCGAGAAAGATGCGGGGCCGGGGCTCCTTCATCGCTGGCCCCTTGGCGATGGCCGCTGTCATCGGCGCCTGGGCAGGCCTGGCGGCCACCGGATGGGCCCTGCTGTACCTGCCCCATCTGACGGAGGGCTTTGTCTACGGGGCCGGGGTTCCGTTGCGGGCCGACTTCGCCGAAGCCCTCTACATCTCCCTAGTCACTCTTTCCACCGTGGGGTTCGGCGATATCGTAGCAGCGCATCCGCTGCTCAGGCTGGTGGTGGCCTTCCAGGCCGTCACCGGTTTCGGGTTGCTGACAGCAACGGTCACCTGGATCCTGCAGACCTACCCTGCCCTGAACCGCCGCCGGGCCCTTGCCCACCAGCTGAACCTGTTCCGGGAGGCGGCAGGTCCGGCGGGTGTCTTGTCGCTGGATCCCAGGCATGCTGCCGGGCTGCTGGAGTCAATGGCCGCGAATGTTGCTTCGGTGAGCATAGACCTGCTGGCGTTCCATGAAACCTATTACTTCCGTGAAGTCGAGCGGCGCGGCTCCTTGCCGGCCACGGTCGCCTACGCCCAGGAGCTGGCATCCCAGGCCCAGCGCAGCGAAAGCCCTGAACTCCAGTTCGCCGGCCGGATGCTCCGAGCGGCGCTGGACGGACTCGCGGACGTCCTTCGCGGCAAATTCGGCCATTCAGGAACCACGTCCGCCGATGTGTTCGACAGCTACGAACTGCACCACCGGCACCGGCGGCCGGTGGAACCGGACCCAAACTAGCGTGGATTCGGAACCTTGGTACCGGCGGCGGGGCCGCCGTGTGGCATAGCCCGGCACGGGCCCCGGGCTGCGTTAACGGACGGGGAACCTTGGTCCCTAAAGCTGTCTGCCGTGGATACCTTCCAGAAGAGGACGTATCCACGGCATGTGTCAGGAACGGAACAAAGGAGCGGCGAGGCGCCTACCCCCGCATTCCCCACTGACCCAACCGCCGGCGAAACAGTCCCCGACGACCCCGGCGCCGGCCTCCGCCAGCTCGCGGCCGGCACCCTAGGGCTCCCGCAACTGCGCGCCGGCCAGTTCGCCGGGATGCGCGCTCTCGTCGCCGGCCGGGACGTCCTCGCCGTGATGCCCACCGGCTACGGCAAGTCAGCCATCTACCAGGTGGCCGCGCTGTACCTGCACGGAAACCAGCACCAGGTCAAAGCAGCCCAGAGCCCAGACGGCCCGGGCAGGGCAAGGCGCGGCCCCGCCGTCGTCGTTTCCCCGCTGATCGCCCTGCAGGAGGACCAGCTGGACGGACTGCTGGAGGACCTCGCCGGGGACGCCGCCGTCGCCATCAACTCGGGCCGGAGCGACTCCGAGGTGCACGACGCCTGGGAAGCCGCCGAGCGCGGCGACGCCGTCTTCGTCTTCCTGGCCCCCGAGCAGCTGGCCCGGACCGAAACCCTGGAACGGCTCGCGGCCCTGGACGTCTCGCTGTTCGTGGTGGACGAGGCACACTGCGTCTCCTCCTGGGGCCACGACTTCCGGCCCGGCTATCTGCGTCTGGGCGAGGTCCGCGGGCAACTGGGCAACACGCCCGTAGTCGGCCTCACCGCCACTGCCTCTCCCCCGGTCCGCGACGAAATCCAGCAGCGCCTGAAGCGTCTTCCGGCGCGAACCCAAGGCCAGAAAATGCGGTAAATGGAGGTGCGCATCCGGTGGACGAGTTCACCATCAGCGACCGGGAGTACACCGACGACGACCCGTTGTTCGGCAAGGATGCGAACCCGGCCGGCAGGATCAACGTCGTCAACCCCACTAAGCCGAGGCGCCCAGCGGTTGCCAGGCCTTGCCTGCGCCGACAGTGTCCGCGCCGGCCTCAAAGAACAAAGCGATGGTCAGCGCGCCGGGATCGAGCACCCCCCGCGCGAGTTCGCCCACGTAGGTGGCCCTGCCGCGGGCGGCGATGAGATCTGCGGTGGACTCAGCGCCGGCCCGGGCAGCCAGGGCTGCTTCCAGGAGCGCGCCGCCCAGCGTGCTGCCGCGCTCGGCGGCCGCGGTGAGAGCTACGGATGCCGGTTGGAGCGCGTCGATCATCGTGTTGTCACCGACCCGGGCACCGCCGAGTTTCTGGATGGTCGACAGCCCCGCCGCGATGCCTTGGGCGATGTCAGTGACGGCTGCTGCGTCATTCTTGGAACCTTTGGCGATGTCGCGGAACCACATCCCGAACAGCGGTCCGCTGGTGCCTCCGGTGGCCATGAAGCCACGGCTTGCGGCTTGGAACACGGTGGTGAACGTCGCTTCCGTGGCGGTCGGCAGACCTGCTCGTGTGCGTTCCAGGGCGGAGGCGATGTTGACGCCGAAGTCGCCATCACCGGCGAGCCGGTCCAGCTCTGTCAGGTAGGCCTGAGTCGAGTCGAATCGTTCACTGAACGAGGTGATCCACGTCAGTGCAGCGGTGCCGTTGATGAGGTTGGTCATGGTGTTTCCTTCGGTTTGTTGTGTTGTTACCAAGTGAGGGCTGGTGTGCGAACGGTGTCGTCCCACAGGCTGATCAGTTCGTCGTCGGCGACGGTCAGGGTCACGGAGAGGCCGTGCATGTTCAGGGAAGAGACGTACGTGCCGGCGAGGGAGCGCGCGACGCTGATGCCACGACCGTTCAGAAGGTTGTGCACGTGGCGGGCTGCGATGGAAAGCTCGAGCGGGTAGGCGCCGCCGAGGCCGTTCACGATGGCGATTACCGACTGGCCGCGCTTGACCTCCAGGTTGGAGACCAATGGCGTGACGAGCTGTTCGACCAGGTCATCGGCGGGTGCGCAGGCGATGCGGCCGGTGCCGCGTTCGCCGTGGATGCCCACCCCGAATTCGACCTGGTGGGGTTCGAGCTCAAATGCCGCAGCGGACTCTCCGGGATGTGCGGCTGCGTCCAGGGCGATCGCCAGGCTGCGGGAACGGGCGACGACGTCGCGGCCGCGGGCGGCAATGATGGATACGTCGGCGCCCCGCTCGGCGAGGGCGCCGCATACCTTTTCGACGGTGACGACGGCGGCGGTGCCGCGGCGTCCGGGACCGTCGTTGCCGTTGTCGGAGGCGAGGTCGTCGTCAACGAGTACCTGCTCGACAGGGACGCCGTCGTCGTCGGCCAGTGACGCGGCGATCTGGAAGTTGAGGACGTCGCCGGTGTAGTTCTTCACGATCTGCACGACGCCTGCGCCGGTGTTGGCGAGTTTGGTGCCTGCGTGCACCTGGTCTGCGGTGGGGCTGGCAAACACTGCGCCGCAGACGGCGACGTCGAGCATTCCGCTGCCGACGAATCCGGCGTGCAGCGGTTCGTGGCCGGAGCCTCCGCCTGAGACAAGGCCAACCTTGCCGGGTGTCAGGATTCTGCGGGAGATGAGGTTGTGGTCGTTATTGAACGTCACCAGCTCCGGATAGGTCAGGGCGAATCCGTCCAGGGCTTCGTCGATGACGCGGTGGGGGTTGTTGATGATGTGTCGGCGCACGGCTGTAGGCATGGAAGTACTCCGGTTCTTGTTAGGGCAGTGGAATGAGAGACGAAAAGGGGACGGGGAGGGCTAGGAAAGTTCGCCGAAGCCTTGAAGGACGAGTTGCTTTACGGCGTTCACGGCCTGGGAGGCGTCGGGGCCGTTGGCATCGATGCGGATCCGGTCGTTCCTGCTTGCGGCGAGGGACAGCAGACCGATCACGCTGGATGCGTTGACCGGCCCGCGCCCTGCGGTGGTGTTGGTCAGTTCGACGTCGGCACTGAACTCCCCGGCGGTCTGCACTAGCAGCGATGCCGGGCGGGCGTGGAGGCCCATCGGATTGATCAGGCGTTCCTCCGCGCTGGCGGCTGGGCTCCCCGGGGCGGTGTCGTTCCCAACTGAAGCGTGCGGGGCTGTGAGGGTCTGCGTCTTCTTGGCGCTGAGGGCGTTGCTCGCTTCAGCGGTGATGTCGGCCAGCGAACTGCCTGCGGCGGCGCCGACCACGGCCGCCGTCGTTGCTTCGACGAAGGGGCCGTCGCTGATCACGACCTGGTGGGTGCTGGCGCGGATCTCCAACGCCAGGGATGCGCTGAGGATCGCTGATCCCAGGTCGGTGATGACGAGCACGCCGTCCGTTGTGGCGAGGTCATCGATTGCGGACGCGATTGCTGTTGCGTCGGTTCCGAATCCACCGGCGGCGCCGGCGGCGATCCGGATGGGAGGTTGCGTGCCGTGAACCATTTGCAGTGCCAGGTCCATCGCCGCGTTTGCCAGCGCTTCACTATGTGAGACAAGTACGATGCCGATCATCGTGCGATTCCTTCACCGACGCTTGCGGCCAGCGCAGCAACCAGGATGGTCGCTGACGCGGCTCCTGGATCGATGTGTCCGGCGCTGCGGTCACCAAGGTAGGATGCCCGGCCTTTGCGTGCGACGAGCGGTTCGGTCGAGTCCCGGCCGGTCGTCGCCGCGGCGGCGGCGGCCGCAATTGAGCCATGCAGTTGCCGGCCGTCAGCCAGGGACCGGGACAGGACCGTGACGGCCGGTTCGAGGGCATCAATCATGGTCTTGTCGCCAACTGCCGCGTGACCGCGGGCGATGACGCCGTTCACGCCGGCACGCAGTGCGTTCTCCAGTTCCGATGCGTCCAATTGAACGCTCGAAGGGCTGTTTCGGCCCATTTCAAGGAAGAAGGTGCCGTACAGGGACCCGCTGGCCCCACCGACGGTGGACACCAGGGTCATGCCGACGGCCTTGAGCAGTTCCTGTACGGTGCTTGTCGACCCGTCATCGAGCTTGGCGACCACCGCGGCTGTGCCGCGGACCATGTTGGTCCCGTGGTCGGCGTCGCCGATTGCCGAGTCCAGCTCGGTCAACCAGTCTGCCTGTGTCGTGATCTCCGACGCGAAGCGGTTCAGCCACTGCTGGATCGCATCGATCGTGAGTGTTTCCGGCATGTCAATCCTTCCAGCGGAGGGCCGGGGTGTTCACCGGCGCGTCCCATAAATCGAGAATTTCGTCGTCTGCGCCGACCAGAGTCAGGGAACAACCCGCCATGTCGAGGCTTGTGACATAGTTTCCGACCAAGGATCGGGCCACCTTGATGTTGCGTTCCTTGAGGCGGTCGGAGACCTCGGCGAACATTGCGTAGAGCTCGATCAGCGGGGTTCCTCCCAGGCCGGTCAGCAGGGCGATAACCGGTTTGCCGCTGAAGTCATAGTCGGTGGTGATCGACTCGGCCAACACGTGGGACAGTTCCGCGGCCGACATCACCGGCACGCGCTTGCGTCCTGGTTCGCCGTGGATACCGACGCCGAGTTCCATTTCGCCTTCGGGGAGATCGAAGCTGGGCTTGCCTACGGCAGGAACGGTGCAGCTGGTGAGCGCTGCCCCCATGGAACGTCCCGCGTCGGCGATCCGTTCGGCGAGCATATGAACCTTCTCAAGGGACCAGCCGCGGGCCGCTGCGGCGCCGGCAGCCTTTTCCAGAATCAGCGTGGTGCCGACACCGCGCCGGCCCGCTGTCCAGGTGGAGTCCTCCACTGCGACGTCGTCGGCGACGATGACCGAGGCGACCTCGATTCCCTGTTCCCGGGCGAGTTCGGCGGCCATTTCAAAATTGAGCAGGTCGCCGGTGTAATTCTTGACGACGAAGAGCACGCCCGCCCCGGTGTCCACCCGGATAGCGGCGGCCAGAATCTGGTCTGGCGTCGGTGACGTAAAGATCTCACCTGCGCACGCGGCGTCCAGCATTCCAGCGCCGACGAACCCGCTGTGCAGCGGTTCATGGCCCGAGCCGCCTCCGGAGACCAGCGTGACGCGGCCCTCCCGTGGTGCGGCACTGAAAACGATGCGGTTCTCGAAGTCCACTGACAGTTGTCCGTGGGCTGCGGCGAAGCCTCGCAGGGCGTCTGCCAGCAGGGTCTGCGGGGAGTTGATCAGCTTGTTCATGCCCGGGTTTCCTGCTCGGTCAGCGCCTCGGTGAGGGAGGTGCAGTCAGCCTGGGTGCGTGAGATGAGACCGAACAACAGTCCGGCGGCGACGCCCGCGGCAATTTCGGCGATCACGTAAACGGGCCATTGTTCCCAGGCCACGGTTCCGCCCATCAGGGTCTGTACGAGCATCGGCCCGGTGGTCCTGGCGGGGTTGATGGATGCCCCGGTGACCGGTGCGACGGGGATGATTGCGGCGAACACGATGAACCCGATGACGATCCCGGCAAAGCCCGGTGCGGCCTTGCGGTGGATCACGCCGAACACTGTGAAGACCAGCAGGAAAGTGCCGATGAATTCTGCGGTGAATGCCTGCCAGACGGGGATGTCACCATAGGCGGCCACTCCGAGGCCCAGCTCGCTGGCGTGCTGACCGAGCACTGCGATGATCGCGAAGGAACCTGCAACAGCACCCAGTACCTGGGCTCCGAGGTATCCCGGGACGTCGCGCCACGGGAACTTCCCTGTTGCTGCAAGCGCCACGGTTACTGCGGGATTGATGTGGTTTCCGGAGATGTAGCCAAAAACGTAGACGGTGCCAATGACGACTGCGCCAAACGACAGCGAGATGAAGCCCAGCTCGGAACCGGTAAACGGCTCATTGCCTCGCGCCATAGCGAGGGCGGGGACGGATCCTACGCCCACGAAGACGAGGAACGCGGTCCCCAGGAATTCGGCGGCTAGCCGCTGCCACGTGCGGTTTTCGTCCATAACGAAAGTTCTCCTTTGAACGGTGGGTGATTAGACGATGGGTCCGATTCGACATTGTCGACTCGTATTCGTTATTATCGAATTAGCGCTCCCGACTGTCAAGGGGCTAAATTGACTCGGAGGAATGAGAAGCCAATCGACGATGGGAGAGTGGGTCCGTGATCCAGTCGATTGACCGCGCGGCAAAGATCCTCGGGCTCCTCCAGGGCGCCAGGCGCCTTGGAATCTCCGAACTGGCCGCCGCGTTGGAGCTTCCGCCTTCCACCGTCCATGGACTCGTGAAGTCACTGCAGGCACACGGGCTGGTCGCCCAGGAAAGCTCCGGAAACCGCTACATGCTCGGGCCCGCGCTGCTGAAACTTTCGAGCGTCTACCTGGACACGCTTGACGTCCGGGCTCGCGCGATGCGGTGGATGCACGAGTTGTCTCGACGGACCGGTTACGCGACGCGACTGGGTGTGAACCTTCTGGGCGAGGTTTTGATCATTCATCACGACCGCCGCCCCGACGGCACAGAGCAAATGCCGGAAACAGGACTCAACCTGCCCGCCCACGCCTCTGCTCTCGGAAAAGTACTGCTCGCGTACAACCCTGAGCTCGAAAATGACGTGCTTAGCAAGCCGCTGGCCGAATTCACCGGCGAAACGATTACCAACCCTGCCGTCCTCCGATCCCAGCTTGAGGAAGTGCGCAAGAACGCGCTCGGGTTGGAGTACGAGGAAGCGGTGATTGGCGAGGCTTCAATCGCGACCCCCGTCTACGATGAAAGCGGGACCGTCATCGCCGTGTTGTCGGTAGTGCTCTCCGCGAGTGAGTGGCCGGCAAGCGAGGCCACTGTCCGCGAACTCCGCGACGCCGCTTGGACAATTTCACGGGAACTCGGAGCTTCCGTCTGGTCCTCCCAAGGTGCCCGCTAGACCTTGCGCCAACCCGTGTTGGGACGCGTTGCCAGGATGTCTCACTGCGACGACCGCTGCCCAGGACTTCCCGAGATCGGCGATAGGCAGTGGAAGTCGTGCAGGCGACTTCGGACATTCCGTGGAGACTACTTCGCTCACCACATGTTTTGACCTCGGGAGATCGTGAAGCGGTTGGGCGCGCCAGCATATTTGGGTGGGTGGCGTTAGGCGTTTTGGAGGCCTGTGTGGGCCAGGACGGCGGAGTAGCGGCTCGCTCCGGTGATGCTCAGGCCGAACATGTCGCAGATTCGGCGGAGGTCGCCGCTGGTGGCATGCAGTTCGTGCAGGATCCGGTCCTCGCGGGCTTCCTGGGCGGTCATCCCCATAGAGGTGGTGATCCACTGGACGCCGACAGGGGCGCTGTCCAGGGCGGTGCGCCTGCTTATGAAGATGTGGGGGTTCCTCGTCGACGGCCAGCACTGTTCACGGTAGGCCAGCCAGATGGGAAAGCCGGTCCCGGACCGGTTGGGCCAGCGGGATGGTGCGCTGGTCCAGATGCAGGCGTCCGTCGTGGATGTCGGTCAGTTGCAGCTTGCGTAGTTGACCGGATCTCAGTCCGTGGAAGGCCACGATCGCTGTGAGTGCTGCCCGTGCCGGATTTGCTGAGTTCATCGCGTCGCGGAGCTGGGCGGAGGCCAGAGGCATCGGGTGGCGGGATTCATGGGTGGACCTTGCTGCCCAGCCTTTGGCCTAACGAATCGCCCATCCAAGGGTTGCCCTCTTTGGCTCCGACGTAAGTAACGCTCAACTGCACGAGAACGTATTGACCCGTTGGCGCGTCATTAAACTGATTGGCAGCCAGCACTTCGGCATTGGCGTCCAACTGAGCGTCCCCGAAGTGTGATAACCAGAGCGATGATGGCAAGAACAACGGCGATCAAACCAAGGAAGAATACCGCGTTGGCAGCGTATCACCGCCTGGCGGTCCTGACGCGGCGTACCCTGAGGCTATGCAATCCGAAGTCCGGGATCTCAGGCTCCGCACCGGCATCACGGTGCCGTGCCTCGTCCGGGGCGACGTTGGCGCGAAGCCGGTATTGCTGGTGCATGCGTGGGGCGAATCCCGCGGAAGCTTTGACCGCCTGATCCCCCTGCTGAGCGGCTTCAGGGTCTACGCCCCCGACCTCCGCGGGCAGGGCGAGGCGGACAAACCGGAGGACGGCTATTCCCTGTCGGAACAGGCCGATGACGCCGCGGCGATCCTGGACGCCCTCAACGTGCCGACGGCATTCGTCGTCGGCTCCTCCAGCGGGGGCTACGTCGCCCAGCAGCTGGCCGCGATGCACCCCGAGCGGGTTGCGGCGCTGGTGCTGGTCGGCTCTCCCCTGAGTCTCCAAGGCCGGCCCGCCTTCGCCGACGAAGTGGACGGCCTGACCGACCCACTCGACGAGGGCTGGGTCCGGGATTCCCTGTCCTGGTTTCCCCTGCTGCACGAAGTTCCGCCGTGGTTCCTCCAGGACCGCGTGCGCGACGGCCTCCGAATGCCCGCCCGCGCATGGAAAGGCATCCTCAATGGCCTGTGCGAGGCTGCGCCGCCCACGGAATCGGGAACCATCCGTGCCCCCACCCTGATCCTGTGGGGCGCCCAGGACAACCTTCTGCCACGCAGCGACCAGGAAACCCTCGCGGCCCGGCTCCCCGGCGCGGTGCTGAAGGTGTACCCCGACGTGGCGCATGTGGTCCTGTGGGAGTGCCCGGAGCGGGTCGCCGAGGACGCGGCGGCGTTCCTCAGGTCGTGTGCCTGACACCCTTGACGGGGGGCTCGCGGCACCTTGCCGCCCCTTAACCCCGGCGGTAGCCTGAAAAACAGATGACGGGCCGCGCCGCCCACCACGGGTTCCGAGAGTGCCGGCCCCGGCAGCGCCCCAGGCTCAGACCCGCCACCGGGAACGGGGAGACGCGATGTCTGCACTCGCACACGGCCGGGAAGCCTACGCCGAACGGCGCTGGACGGACGCCGCAGGGCAGTACACCGCTGCCGAGCGCGACGCCGAACTGCCGGCCAACGATCTGGAACAGCTGGCCACCTCCGTCATCCTCACCGGCCGGGCCTCCGAGGGAGTGGACATCCTGGCCCGGGCGCACCTGAAGTACCTCGCCGACGGCGACTACCCCGCCGCCGCCCGGTGCGCCGCCTGGACCGGGATGAACCTCATCCTGCTGGGCGAACCGGCCCGCAGCGGCGGCTGGCTCGCCCGCGCCCGCCGGATCGTGGAGGACCTGCCCGAGCCCTGCCCCGTCGAGGGCCTGCTGTTCGTCCCTGCCGGGCTGGGCGCCCTCTACCAAGGCGACGGCGTCGCCGCCGCGGAAGCCTTCACCCGGGCGGCTGACCTCGGACGGGAACGTGGCGACGCCGACACGGCAGCCCTCGGCATGCTGGGCCTCGGGCAGGCAAGGATCATGCTGGGCCAGCTCGACGACGGCCTGGCCCTGCTCGACGAAGCCATGGTCGCCGTCACGGTCGGGGAAATCTCCCCGGTCCCCGCCGGGATCATCTACTGCGCAGTGATCCAAACCTGCCACCTGGCCTTCGACCTGCACCGCGCCCACGAGTGGACACGGGCGCTGGACCGGTGGTGCGACGCGCAACAGAACCTGGTGGCCTTCAGCGGCCAGTGCCAGATGCACCGGGCCGAGCTGTACCGGCTGCACGGCGCCTGGACGGAGGCGATCGACGCGGCCAAAACGGCGCAGGACCTCGCCTTCCGCGGCGACCGGATGGCCACTTACGGCGGCTTCTACGAACAGGGCGAAGTCCACCGGCTCCGCGGCGACTTCGACGCCTCCGAGGCCTCCTACCTGCGCGCTCAGGAGACCGGTTTCCCGCCGCACCCCGGGCTGGCGCTCCTGCGCCTGGCCCAAGGCAAGCCGGACCAGGCCCAGTCCCTGCTCCGGCAGGCCATGGACGGCGCCGCCCCCGACTACCGGCGCCGGATGCTCGCCGCCCGGGTGGAGATTGAACTGGCAGCAGGCGACGCTCGGGCAGCACGGGCCGCCATGGAGGAGCTGGCCTCGCTCTGCGCCTCGATCGACATGCCCATGCTGCACGCCCTCGCCGAGCAGTCCGAGGCCTCTGTCCTGTTCCACGAAGGCGACCCCCAGGCTGCCCTGGTCCTGCTTCGCCGCGCGTGGTCCCGCTGGCTCAGCCTCGACGCACCGTTCGAAGCGGCCTGCTGCCGCGCCCTCCTGGCGAGCCTGTGCGCCGCGCTCGGTGATGAGGAGTCCGCCCGGCTGGAGCGCGAGGCGGCCCGGGCAGTATTTTCCGAGCTGGGCGCCGCGCCGGCGCTATCGGGGCTTGAGCTATCGGGGGCTGAGTTGTCCGGGCCTGAGCAACCGGCGCCCGTTGCGCCGGACGCCCGGACAGAACCGCTGCCAACCTCCGGGAACGACGTCGGCCACGCCGCCGTTGCCGGGCCGCTCACGGCCCGCGAAACCGAGGTGGTGCGGCTCGTCTCCGCCGGACTGAGCAACCGGGACATCGCCGCCGAGCTGTTCATCAGCGAGAAAACGGTGGCCCGGCACCTGAGCAATGTCTTCACCAAGCTGGGCCTGACCTCCCGGGCCGCGGCCACGGCCTACGCCTACCGGCACGGACTCGTCTGACCTCCCTCCCTGCATAAAATTACCCATTCCCCGCCCGCCGGATTTCGCCCCGGAAATGGGTGATTCGCCCGATTTGCCGCGACGCGACGAAAAATAGCGTTAGTGGCATGAACGTTTCAGTGCTCGCAGGAATGGTTTCCACCCTCCTCTTCGCGGTGAGCTACCTGCCCATGCTGCTCAAGGCCCTGCGCACCAGGGATCTTGACTCCTACAGCCTCGGCTACCTCGCGCTGAGCAACGCCGCCAACGCAGTGCACTCCGTGTATGTCGTCAGCCTCCCGCTGGGGCCGATCTGGCTGCTGCACTTCTTCTACGTCGTGGCGTCCGCGCTGCTGCTCATCTGGTACCTGCGCTTCCGGAGCGTTCATAACCACCCAACCGCACCTGCATCACCAAGGAGGCACCACCATGACCACCACCCCAGCAACTGACACCGGTGGCGCCGTCGGCACTGCCGCCGTCGACACCGTCATCGTCGGTGCCGGACAGTCCGGCCTCGCGCTGGGCTACTACCTGGCGCAGCAGCACCGGAACCTTGTCATTCTCGACGCCGGCACACGCGTTGGCGACGCGTGGCGGAGCCGCTGGGACTCGCTGCGCCTGTTCACCCCCGCCAAGTACAACGGCCTGCCCGGCCGGCCCTTCCCCGGTGACCGTCTCGCCTTCCCCACCAAGGACGAGCAGGCGGACTACCTGGAGGACTACGCCTCCCGGTTCCACCTGCCGGTCCGGCCCAACACGGCCGTCACCCGGCTGAGCCACGACGGGCAGCGGTTCCATGTGACGGCCGGGGCGCAGCGCTGGACGTCGGCGAACGTCGTCCTCGCCACCGGCGCCTGCCACCTGCCCAAGACGCCGGGCTTTGCGGCGGAACTGCCGTCCGCCGTCGTACAGCTCCACTCCCACAGCTACAAGAACCCGGCCCAGCTCGCGCCCGGCCCGGTCCTGGTGGTGGGGGTAGGCAACTCCGGGGCGGAGATCGCCCTGGAGACCAGCCGCACGCATGAAACCTGGCTGGCCGGCAAGCCGAGTGCCGAGATCCCGTTCCGGCACGGCCGGACCGCGGCCCGGTTCTTCATCCCGGTGGTCCGCTTCGCCGGGATGCACGTGCTCAACACCAACACGCCCGTGGGGCGCAAGGTGCTGCCCAAGTTGGCTGGCACGGGTAGGCCGCTGATCCGCACCAAGACCGCGGACCTCCGCGCCGCCGGCGTCCAACTGGTGCCGCGGGTCGCCGGAGTCCAGGACGGCGAAGTAATACTCGACGGCGGCCAGAGCCTTCCGGTGGCAAACGTCATCTGGTGCACCGGCTTCACCGAGGCCTACCCATGGCTGGACATCCCGGCGCTGCCCGCGAACTGGCGGGAGCAGCAGCACCGCGGGATCGTGGATGCACTGCCGGGCCTGTACCTGCTGGGGAAAGATTTGATGTTCGCGGCAGCGTCGGAAACCCTCCCCGGCGTGTGCCGGGACGCCAAGTACCTGGCGAAGCGGCTGGCCGCCACCCGGGCTCCGCAGGACGAAGCGGAAGTCCAGAGCAGGCTGGCGGCATAACGGACGTGGACACGTTCGCGTCCCTGGCCGGCCGATGCCTGGTCGTTGCCCCATGCTGACGGCCTTGCGATACTTCACACATGCCTAGCCTCCCCGCAACGTTCGTTACGGACGTCTTCAGCCAGCCGCTCCATGCCCAGTTCGAGGCGTTCCTCGACGAGCACCGAGGCGCGCTCAATGACTGTTTGAACGGGCTGACCGAGGAACAGGCGCGCCGCTCGCTGGTGACCTCGCGGACCACGCTGCTGGGCCTGGTGAAGCACGCGGCCTTCGTCGAGAAGGTCTGGTTCGACGAAGCAATCACCTGCCGTTCCCGCGCCGAGATCGGCATCCCCGCCACCCCTGACGAATCGTTCATCCTCGACGACGGCGATTCCGTCGCCAGCGTCCGGCGGGCACACCGCGAGGCGTGCGAGGCATCGCGCAACGCAGCGTCCTCCCTGGGCCTCGACGATCTGGTGCACGGCAACCGGAGGGGTCCGCTCCCGCTGCGCTGGGTGTACCTTCACATGCTGCGCGAGCTCGCCCAGCACTGCGGGCACGCAGACATCCTGCGCGAGCAGATCCTCAACGGCTGACTACACGCTGCATAACCTAACGACGCATAACCTAACGACGCTGGCGCCCGTCCCCGCTGGCGCCCGTCCCGGCTGGCGAGGGGGCCGCAGCGGCGAGCGCCGGCGTCGTTCTCTTTCAGCATGAACGCCCAGCTTCTTGTGGTGCTCGCCGCGTTTCTCCGGTCGGGTGTAAGTTGTTACGCGCGCTGGGTGATGTTGAGAATGTTCCCTTCGCTGTCCAGGAACCAGGCGGCCTTGCCCCATTCGTCCGTGGCAACGCCGTTCTCCGTCTTCAACCCGGGCTGGTCGTAGTCTTCAAAGACGACGCCGCGGCCCCGCAGCTCCTCCATTTCGCGTTCGAGGTTGTCCGTGGTCCAACCCATCTGGGTGTTCTTCGCCGTCCCTGCATTCTCTGTCTGATATACGAGGAAGGACGTTCCGTGGCCGCCGCGGTACACCAGGTTGTCGTCCTCCACGGACTCGGCAGGTTCCAGCCCCAGCTTGTCCCGGTAAAAGTCCCTTGCCCTCTTGATGTCCTTCGCGGGCAGGACAGCCATGACGTCTGAATCCGTGAGCATGATGATTTCCTTTGTGCGTTGTTTTCTCATTGATGGCGACGCTCTCCCCCGGTAGCGGTTCCGGAGCGTCCTTGTCCCGTGGCCGCGTGGCCGCCCGTTCCGCCAACTACCGGGGCGGCCACCTGGGACCCTGCGACGCCCCGCCAACCATCATCGGCGCGAGGGTCCCCGAAGCTTATGGGGCCATTATGGAACCGATTGACGGCTACGGAAATAGTGCTGACGGGCTGCCAGCAGCCGCCCTCGCGCTACTGCCCGGGGGCGCGGTATGTCGGTGTCTTTTTGGCCGCTTCGTCGATGTCTTCCGGCGTCATGAGCGGCTTCAGACGCACGTTCACGTTGCCCGTCGAATTGATCATCAGCGAAAGGGCCGCGGCGCCGGCCTGGTCCGGGATATCAAATACGCCCAGGACGTCGGTATCCCCGAAGGCGTAGTAGAAGCTTTCAAGCGATCCTCCTACGGAATTGAGGGCGTCCACCACCGCGTCACGTCGCTTGGTGCCGCCTTCGCGCATGAGCCCCTTGATGCCCTCGCCCACGTAATTCGCTTCAAACAGATACTTGGTCATGATCTTTCCTGTTCCGTGATGTCCAGGACGCGGGCACCCGAGGGTGTGCCTGACACCCGTGAGGAGTGTCCTGGAGCGGTCCCGGAGTGGGGCCGTGCGCACAGCGTAGGCCCACTTCCGCGCACTGACAACGGCTGCTGCAAAACTCCGCGGGCGCGGGCCTGCTGTACCCGTTCGTCGCCGTCCGGGCGCGCTCCCTCGTTAGCGCTCCCCCGCCGTCCCCTGATGTCCCACGTGCGCCGCCCTGGCTGTCTCGTAGCTGCTGTCGAACGGCAGCGTGTCCATGTCCAGCAGGGGGTTCTCGTCCTGCGTCGCCACCAGTTCGCGGGCCGCTTCCTCCGAGTCCACGCTGGGCATTGACCCGGGCAGGTGCCGCCTGGCCGATTCCGGGAGGAAGTAGATGGTGACGGCGGCGATCGCCGAGGTCACCATCAGATAGTAGGCGGGCATCATGTCGTTGCCCGTCGCCTGGATGAGGGAGGCAATGATGAACGGCGTTGTGCCGCCGAAGATGGCGACGGCGAAGTTGTAGGCGATACCCATGGCCCCGTAGCGGTGGGCCGTGGGGAACAGCGCCGGGAGCGCCGAGGCGAGGTTGGCCACGTAGAACGTGACGGGAAATGCGACCAGGGCGAGGCCGGTGAGCGTGGCCGGAACGTTTCCCAGCGAGATCAGCAGGAACGCGGGGATCGACAGCACCACGGTGCTGACGGCTCCGATCCAGAGCACGGGGCGGCGCCCGATCCTGTCCGAGAGATGCCCGGTCAGCGGGATGCACAGGGACATGACCACCAGGACGGGGATGGTGAGCAGCGTCCCGTGGATCTCGTCGTAGCCCTTGTTGCTCGTCAGATACGTGGGCATGTAGGACGTGAGGGCGTAGCCCACCGTGTTGGCAGCCGCCACGAGAATCATGGCCAGCACGATCCTGCGCCAGTAGGTCCTGAAGATCCCCACCGGTCCCATGGCTCCGAGCACCTCGCCTGTTTCGGGGTGCCGGGCCGATTCCTCTTCCGCTTCCAGGGTCGCCTGGAAGACCGGTGATTCCTCGATCTTCAGCCGGAAGTAGATGGCGATGATGCCGAGCGGACCGGCGACCAGGAACGGAATGCGCCAGCCCCACTCCTCCATCTGGGCCTGGCCCATTGTCAGCTGAAGGACGGAGACCAGTGCCGCGCCAATGGCAAAGCCCAGGTAGCTGCCCATGTCCAGGAAGCTGGCGAAGAAGCCGCGGCGGTGGTCCGGCGAATGCTCACAGACGAACGTGGTGGCTCCGGAGTACTCGCCGCCGGTGGAAAAGCCCTGCACCAGCTTCGTGACCACCAGCAGCACGGCTGCCCAGATGCCCAGCACCGCGTAGCCGGGAAGCAGGCCGACGGCGAACGTCGCGGCAGCCATGAGCATCAGGGTCATGGCCAGCACCTTCTGGCGGCCTATCTTGTCGCCCAGCCAGCCGAAGAAGACGCCGCCCAGCGGGCGGGCGATAAACGTTGCTCCGAAGGTTCCCAGCAGGAACAGGTTCTGCACGGCTTTATCTGCTTCGGGCAGGAACACCGGACCCATGGTGGTGATCAGGTAACCGAACACGCCGACGTCGTACCATTCCATCGTGTTGCCCACGATGGTCCCGCCGAGCGCTTTCCTCAGCGTGGGATGGTCAACGACGTTGACGTCGGAGACGCGAAGGCGGCGGCTTTTCGGCTGTACGGTCATGGCTGCGGCGCTCCGGCGTCGGCTTTCCTTCGGCACTGGCTCTGCGGCATCGTCGTTCCTCCCGTGGAGGTCATGCGTCATCCCCAAGTGGCGCCGTCGCTGGCTTTGGCCTCGGCGTTCTGGCCGAGCCCCGGTGCCCGGTAATGTTCCGGGCTGTCGAGAAGAGCGCGAGATGTCCGCCAGTGGGAATGTCTTTGAAGGACCCTGTGATCAGTCCTGTCCCGCCGGCCGTTCGGGCTCTGTGGGTGCAACTCCGGTCATTTTCCCACTGCAGCAGTGCAACGGCAATGGAAATGGGCAGGCCAGCGGCACGAGGCACCAGCCAGTCGGGTATTCAGCAGCGACTGGCCAGCGCCCGGACCGGGGCCCTCAAGCCGCCAAACGCGGCCCCAATTCAGGCCCCCGGCATCAGCCCCAGTTGCGCCATCATGGAGGCCACGTCCGGATGGGCGCGGAAGGAGACATACTTTCCGTCCTTGACGGAGGCGAAGTAGGTGCCGGTGCCGGTCACCGACTTGCCGGTGGCCGGGACCTCCTGGCTTCCCATGCGCAACGGTCCCGTGTTCGTGCCGGTGAACTCCACTTCCGCCGCCACCTGGTCATCGCTGACCACCCTGCTGGTGGTCTTGACGCGCATGTCCGGAAACGCCGTAAACCACCCTTCCATGTACGCCTGCACCTGCTCCCGGCTGCGGAACGGCTCGGACGCATTCACATCCGAAAACGTAAATTCATCTGCCAGCAGTCCGGCGAACGCCGCCGTGTCGTGCTGGTCCCAGGCCGCCAATCCGCGGTCATCAAGCTGCTCTATTTCTGCGCGTGACATCACACATCTCCTCGTTGAAATGTACTGGTGCGGCCCATAGTAGGCCTTCCGGCGCGGCGGTCAATGCCCGCGCGCAAACCGGTCCCCTACGCCGCCTTCCCCTCCCGCCACAGCAGCGCCACCACGAACGTCACCGCGCACAGTCCCAGCATGACCAGCACCATGCGGCCCCAGTTCTCCTGGTTCACCCCGTTGCCGTAGAAGATGCCGATCATCACGGTGGCGCTGATGGCCCCGACGTACCGGCAGGTCTGGAAGATCCCGGCGGCCACGCCCCTGTCCTGCGGCGCCGCGGAAAGATACAGGCCCTGGTTGGAGGCGATGCTGACCGATCCGTAGGGCACCCCCATCAGGGCAGTGAGGGCGAGCACCAGCAGGACGGCGAACGACGCCGTCAGCAGCCAGAGTGCCGCTGCCGCCGCGGTCAAGAGCACGACGCCGGCAATCAGCACCCGCCGCACGCCGAACCGGTCGATCGCGCGCACGGCGAGCGGCGTGATGACCACGGACATGGCCGCCAGCGGCAGCATCAGCACGCCCACCACGCCGGGGTCGTAGCCCGCGGCCTCCTGCAGAAGCTGGGGAAGCCCGAAGAACGCGAAATAGTAGACCGCGCTGAACACCACGAAACCCAGGTACACCAGCAGCAGCGGACGGTTCCTGCCGAGCAGCCGCAGGTCGAGGAACGGCCGGCCGAAGCTCAGCTCGCGCCAGGCAAACAGCACAGCCAGAACCATGGCGCCGCCCAGCAGCCACCATCGCAGCCCGGGCAGCGCATCCAGCAGGCCCATGAGCAGCAGCACCATGCCGCCCACGAACGCCAGGATGCCGGGAATGTCCGAGTCGCGCAGCAGGCTGGCCATGCTGCCCTGCTCCCGCGCGTGGTCCGCCGGGGCGAACTTCCGCACGATGAACAGGGCGGCCAGCGCCAGCGGCACGTTGATCAGGAACAGCGCCTCCCAGCCCACCAGGCTCACCAGCAGCCCGCCCACCACCGGGCCAACGGCCGCCCCTGACGTGTTGGCCATCTGGATGCGTCCCAGCGGCCGGGTGGAGGTCGAGCCCGCCTGCTTGGCCAGGGCACCGACCATGACGACGGCGCTCGGGTACGCCGTGGCCGTCCCCAGCGCCATGAGCGCGCGGGCGATGCAGACGAACACGAAGTTGGGCGAAAAGGGCGCCAGCGCGCAGGTCATCGCCACCAGCGCCATGCCGAGCATGAACAGCCGGCGGGGCCCGAACCTGTCGGCCAGCCGCCCCATCAGCGGCTGGCCCGCGGCCGAGGTGATGTAGAAGGCGGTAATCACCCAGGTGACCGTGGCGACGTCGAGCCTGAAATCCTCGCGCAGCACCACCAGGGCGACGGCGATCATCGACGAGTTCAGCGGGTTCAGCGACGTGCCCAGGCTCAGACCGGCCACCGCGAGTCCGGCGCGGGAAGTGTTGCTCACGGCAACAGTCTTCCCCACGAGACGCTTCTGGGACGAACTCGGTGACGTTTCAGCGCTCGGTGGCTGCAAGCGCAGAACATGGCTGACAGCGTCTTTCACTCCACGCTTCCCCTGAACGGACGCAATCGCATGTCGGTGCATGACAGAGCGCTTGGCTGGATTAAGGGATTCAGTCCGCCCTGTGAGTGTCAGTGGTGTGTAATCGCGGGGCTTCGCATTCCGCTGTAGGCCGCCACGACCCCTACCAGGAAAATGAGGACGGCGAGGTAGATCAGGCCGAGGTGCCCAAGCGTGGCCAGACCCCATGGGTAGTGCGCGGGGAGGGCCACGGCGAGTCCGACGACCGGGACGATAACGGCTGTGACGAAGGCCCAGCGTTCTCCGCGGCGCACCCCATACCAGGACAGGCCTGCGACGGCCAGCCCGGTCGCAGCGATGAAGCCGCTGACCGCGATGTGCAGATGGCTGATGTAGTGATACAGCTGCGGGCTGAACGCCTCGATCTCCGCCTTCCCCTTGTCCACTTGATCGGGACCGATGCCCAGCTCGAGGAAGGCGTCCGTGAAGTTGAGTACCAAGAAGATTACGGCGTACCCCACGAAGGCCAGCCCGGCCAACGTCATGAGAGCGGCTCCTGTCCGGAGGCGGGACTGTTCCCCTTGGGGAGTTTGGATGGTGGACACGGCCACCACCCCCTTTCTTATTTAAGTAGGTACTTGAATAAGAATCCCCTGACGGTAGGATTGTCAAGAGAACTCTTGAATAGGAGGCGCGAGTGGGCGACCAGCAGGAAAAGGATGCGCTCTTCGACGCCCTCGCAGAAGCTGCCAAGGCGTTGGGGAACGGCAGGAGGGCGCAGCTGATCGATATCCTTGGACAGGGCGAGCGGTCGGTTGACGAGCTGGCCGCAGAGATCCACCAGAGTATGGCCAACACATCCCAGCACCTGCAGCGCTTGCTGCGAGCCGGCCTCGCCTGCTCCCGACGCTCGGGGACGCGGATCTACTACTCCCTTGCCAGCCCGGCAGTGGAGCGGCTATGGCGAGCACTTCGGGAGACAGCCGAAGCGCACTCGGGGGAGCTGGGCGATCTCGTCCGTGCCTACGTCGGCGATCGCGCCGACCTGAGCATGATCACGCGCGACGAACTGCTGGTGCGGCTGCGGCAGGGCGATGTCGTTGTGCTGGACGTGCGGCCGCAGCCAGAGTACGAAGCCGGACATATCCCGGGTGCGCTTTCCGTGCCCTTCTCGGACGTTAAGTCTCGACTGCGCGAGGTTCCCCAGGGGACCGAAATCGTCGCCTACTGCCGCGGACCATACTGCCTATATGCGGACGAGGCCGTGCGGCTGCTCACGGACGAAGGGCGCCTCGCCACAAGGCTTGAGGAGGGCTTCCCCGAGTGGAAGGCGACAGGGCTCCCGATAGAACAGTCGGCCACGGCCCGGAATTCACCGCCACGGCCCTGATCGAGTGGTGCAACACCGCCGCCGTGGACACTGCGTTCATCGACCCGGGACAACCCTTGCAGAACGGCTTCATCAGATCCAACGCCCCTCCGCTCACGGATCGTTCTTCCCTTGTGAGCGCCCGGCCAGAGCAGTAGCATCCCCTCACCGAACAGCTCCGTGGAAGAGGGCAACGATGCTCGATGCGGCAGACAGCACAGTGACGAACAGACGCCGCGACCTGGTCACCGAGCTCTTGGGTGTCTGGCTGCTGCTGGCCGTATTCCTGGACGGCTGGGCGCACCTGAATCTCCCCAGCTTGGAGACGTTCTTCACGCCATGGCACGCGGCCCTCTACTCCGGCATGCTGGCCACGGCGCTGTGGACGGCCGCCGTGATCTGGCGGCATCGGGTGCCCGGGCGGCCGCTATCGCAGACTGTTCCGCCCGGCTACCGCGGGACCGCGGTGGGCGTGGTCCTCTTCGCCGTCGCCGGCGGCTTGGACCTGCTGTGGCACGAAATTCTGGGCATCGAAGTCTCGCTGGATGCCCTGGTCAGCCCCACCCACCTCCTGCTCGGCTTCAGCCTCTTCCTCATCCTCGGCACCGCAGTCCGAAGCGCCCGGGCAGCCGGCCGCGCCGGGAACACTGAGTGGACCGCGGCGGCGCTGTTCGCCGTCGTCCTGATGACCGGGCTGGGAGCCTTCTTCCTCATCTACTGCTCCGCCTTCGTCCGTCCCGGGCCGACGGCCCTCTTCATCCCGACGCCGGTGGGCACGCCTGGCCGCCTACAGGCGGAGCTGCCGGTGGTCGTCAGCCTGACCAGTTACCTGCTGACCACAGCGTTGATCATTGCTCCCTTCCTCTTTACGCTCTCCGTTTCCCGGCGCCCTGCCCGCGGGATCGTCACCATGCTGGTGGCAGCCGCCGCCTGGCTGCCCGTTGCGATGGTGGGTCTGCGCCCAACCGCCATCGCCGGAGCAGCGGGAGCCACAGTGGCCGCCATTGTGGCTGACCTGCTGCTGGCCCGGCTGCCAAACGTATGGCTGAACCGGCGGCTGCCCGCGGTCACGGCAGGAATCGCGGCGCTCCTGTGGACGGGCCAGCTGGTGGCCTTCGCGGTGGCAGACGGGATCCGCTGGCCGGTATCGCTCTGGCTGGGGGCAGTGGTGCTCAGCGCAGCGGCCGCCGCAGGCCTTGCCCTCCTCAGTTCCTGGAGCCCAGCGCGTTCCGCGCCGGATGCCGCCGGTGCTGATCAGGGCAAGTCCGCCGCGGATAGCGTTTAAGGACGCTCGCCATGACGTGGGCATGCCGTAGCTCTCATGTCAGGGCCGCGTACCAATGGACCCCTAGACGTCAGGGATGCTGGTAGTGAGGGTAGTCCGTGGCCCCTGCCAGGGAGTCCACAGGCCCTGTAGTCCCTCCTGGAAATACACTTTCTGGTAGACCTCTTCCGCGCCCAGTTCCGTATTGACGATCGGCTGGTATCTGTTGAACGACACCGTCCGCCCTGGCCCAACCCAGACGAGCGGCGGAGACACCCGCCCGATGTTTTGGTCGTTCGCCCCGTCGTCTTCATGGAAAGTCTGCAGAAGGTTAACCGCGCGTCCATACTTGCAGTAAACCGAGACTGGATAGTTTATTTGCCTAACCAGACGGAAGTTGACGAAACGCAAAACACTGACAGGCCTCCCGGCCGTGACCGTGCAAGCATTTTGTGTGTATTGGGTTGGAGCGGCCTGAGCCGGACCGGCCAGGGCCACCGGCAGAACGGCTGCACCGACCGAAAGAGCCGAAATGAGAGCGACCCTGCCCCGCGTACTGCGAACTTTCTTGGCTTTTGATGTGACAAACATCGGTTTACTCCTCATAGATGGTGTTTTCCAGCTCCTGCAAGCTGGTGATTCCATCCTGCGCGTGGTCGAAGCGGTGTCGCTTCCGTGCTAGCACTGCCTGCGCGAATACAGACGCATTGTTTTCCCCCGCGCCACGCCATACCGTGAAGAGACGGTAGCCGAAGTGCAGGTGCGGGCATGCGAAAGATTCCCCGGTCGTCGCGCTTCTTTCTGTCGTGCTTCCTGACTGTTGGCATTTTCTGCGGCGTCAGCACGCCGGCCGCGGTCGCCGCAGGAAGCCCGACCGCCGGATCGCCGCCAACCGGACCCACCATCCCGGACCAGGCCTATGAATCCGTGGACGCGTTCCTGCAGGAACAGCTTGACGCCATGGGGCTTCCGGGAGCCGCCGTCGTCGTCGTCAAGGACGGCGTCCAGGTGCACTCCGCCGCGTTCGGCCGGGCCGACGACTCGGGGAGGCCGATGACGGCCCAGACACCGGTGCTGCTGGCCTCAACCACCAAGCCCCTCACAGCCATGGCCGTGATGCAGCAGGTTGAGGCCGGCCGGCTGCGGCTGGATGAACCGGTGCGCACCTACTTGCCCTGGTTTACCTTGCAGGACAGCCGCTCCGCGGAGATCACCGTGCGCCATTTGCTCCACCAGACCAGCGGCATGGCCTCCAAGGACACGGCATTCGAAGCCTCCGACGCCCAAGGACCGGAGGCCATCGAAGAAGGCGTGCGCGCCCTGTCAGGTTCCCCGCTGGCCGGGGTGCCGGGTGACGCATTCCGGTACGCCAGCGCCAACTTCAACATCCTCGGTCTCCTGGTGCAGACGGTCGCCGGCCAGCCGTTCGCGGACTACATGGAGCAGCACGTTTTCGAGCCCCTGGGGATGGTCCACAGCCACCCGACGCGGGCCGCTGCCCACTCGGACAATGCGGCCGCCGGCCACTCCCTGTGGTTTGGCTCGTTCTGGCGGCAGACCGAAGTGCCCGCCCCCACCACGGGAATGCCCTCTTCCACGATGTACTCCTCGGCCGAGGACATCGGCCACGAGCTGACCGCAATGCTGGACGGGGGACGGTACCGTGACCGCCCCCTCATCCGGCCGGAAAGCGTGCAAACCCTCCTCAAGCCACACGTGCGGATTGACGAGTCCAAGGAGTACGCCATGGGCTGGTTCACGCGTCCGCTCGTGGAGTCCGTTGACCCCGCAGACCTGCCCGCCGAGACAACCAAGGCCTTGCCCCTGCTCCTGGAGCATCAAGGCGAATGGGGCAACAGCCACACCTACAAGGCCATGGTTCCGGCCTCCCGGCTCGGCGTCGCCCTGGTCATCAACGCGAATGACACGTCGGCCCCGTCACGGCTCAAGGCCATTGACACCAACGTCCTGCGGATTCTGCACGGGCAACCGCCAGTGCCGGCGGTAGTGCAGGAGGACTGGCTCCAGCGCTACAGCTGGGCGGTCTCGCTGATATTGCTCCTCGCGGAGCTGCTGAGCCTGGCGTTTGCCCTCGCCGTTCTGCTCCGGAGGCCTGTCCCGGCCAGCAAGAGGTGGGTGCCGTGGGCCGGGGGCGCTGCAGCGCTCGCCCTCGACGGGTTCGCGCTGTGGCTATGCCTGGTCTACGCCCCCGCCCGGTTCGACACCCACCTCGCCGTCATTGTCCGCCAGTTTCCCGACGTCGGAGTCTCGCTCGTGCCGGTGCTGGCGCTTGCCCTCCTCTGGCCGGTCCCCCGAACGGTTTGGCTGATTTTCCGGATGCGCGCCCCTACCCGGGGATCGCGCCGATCTGCTGCATGAGCCTCATGTTGTCGGTGGTTCCCCAGTGCTCGGCGACCTTGCCGTCCACAATGCGAATGATGTCAGTGCCGCCGAACTCGACAGTCTTGCCCGTTGCAGGAACGCCGGCCATCTCCCCGCCATGGGTGCCAGTGAGGATGACGTGGCACGCTTCCATGTCCCCGTCCGCCAGGTACGGCTCGATCGTCTTGGCCCTGATATCCGGGAACGCCGACCGAATCGCATTCACGAAGAACCGGACGCCCTCCTTGCCGGGCGGTTGTCCAGGAAGACCTTCTTCGTGATCGACAAAGTCATTCGTCGACAATTCATCAATGAGGGCAAGATTCCCGCCCTCGATTACCTCAGTGTAAAAACGCTTGATCAGTCCCGTCCCGTCAGACATTTCCAACTCCTCTAGTGCATGAGACCGTTCAAAATTCCCCCGGTGAATTGCCATGCCCGCACGCAGTGCAGCACGGCCGGTTACATCCCCATCCCGCCCGTGGCCGCCGGCGTGAGGGCGATACCAAGGGCAATGACGGCGAGCGCCACCGCAACGGAGCGGTTGGCCAGCCGCTTCCACGGGAGCAGCTTCTCCACCGCAATGAACGCGCCCACGAGCGCCATCCACCCGACGCTCATCACGCCCAGCGCAAACAGCGCCACCATCAGCGCCCAGCAGCACGCGACGCACCACGCACCGTGCTGCACTCCAAGGCTCAGCGCTCCGCCATAGCCCGGCCGCATGCGGTGCAGGATGAAGTCCAAGGGCGTCCGGCACTTCATCAGACTGACGTTCTTGGCCGGGGTCAGCTGGTATAATGCCGCCGCCAGGATCACTCCGGCCGCGGCGTAGCGTCCGACGGGATCTGCGGTGAGCCCGCCCGGCACCAGCGATGCCACGGCCTCATAGAGCCCGTACGCCACGAGCCCGAACGCTGTCCATGCCAGGAGGTACCCCGCCACGAACAGCGCGGTGGAACCACGCGGGGCATACCGCCCCGTTTCCCGACGGCGGCGGCTGATCTTCGCGTACGCCGTCACCATGGGCGCCACCGACGGAAACATCATGGCGGCCAGCATCACCACCCAGGTGGTGACGAAGAAGTCCAGCGGCCCCGGATCCGTCCAGCCTCCCATGTCCATCCCGTTCATCCGGTCAGCGGTGAACACCCAGCCCACCGCCGCGAGGAGGAGCAGAACGGCAACCAGCCCGGCTTGGCGCACGTCGATCCCGTGCAGGCCAATCCTGCGGAGATCGAAGCCGCGCAGACCTGTCCCGGGACGGGCAACGCCGGCGTTGGCCTGCGCGCCCGCTCCCGGGATCAGAGTGCTGCGCTGCTTGTGCTGCCGGGGCTCATGCGCGGCCCTTGGACGCACCTTCAGCCATCTCACTCGCGAAGGTGAAGTCCGCCGTCTCGCCGTAGACCGCCGCATAGTCGAGGCCGAAGAGGTCGGAGCTGCCTTTGCCCTTACCGATCTGGTACTCGGGGGCGAAGCCGAACATCGCGTTCTTGACGGTGGTGACTCCCCCGCCCGGTCCCGGGAGCGACTCGATCGCCAGGTTGGTGTGCCCTGCCACCGAGGCCGACGGGGTGTCGCCGTCGGAGAAGGTGACGTTTCCGCGTTCGACGCCGAGCCAGTCGCCGTAGAAGGCGGCGAAATCGGCGAACGGCCCGCCCTCGTCGCCATGGAGTATGCGCTCCACGGCACTGGCCTGACCGTCCGAGGCGCCGTCGCCGACGACGATGCCAACCTTCCAGTTGCCCGAGGTCAGGTTCGACGGGAGCTGGATGCAGAAGACGAAGTCGACGCCCGAAAGATCAGTGTCATCCAGCTGGCCGCTGGCGATGTGGAAAACCACAGAGCCGCGGCATTCCCCGTTCGGCCCCGTGGGCGGACCGTCCACCGCGCACGGACAGATCATCTGGCAGTTGCAATTCGCAATATACTTTCCGGACATTTCCCAAGACATGAGAACCCTCCTCGCTGGCGCCGTCGCCAGGCAAAAGCGGCCCGGATTCAGCGCCGAAAATACTTAAGAACGGGGCAGAGCGCCCTGTTAAGGCAGACGGTATTCCTGCGTAATCTGCCTGTCAATATGCCGTGATTACGCGTGAAACAGCTCAATTTCGCGGCCGCCAAAACAGTGAAAAACACGGGCGCTGCACGGGCCAACGAGAGCATCTGCAGCCCCGATTGCATTCAGGGCACTATCAAGAATGCGTGGTCATTCTCCGGTAGCTGAGCGCACAACGCACCATTCGTTGCCTTCCGGATCCTGGAGCACTTGGAACGTGCCCACAGTGTCCATGTGGATCGTGCCGATCCTGACAGCTCCGATGGCTTCAGCTGCGGCAGAGGCTGCCGGCACATCGTCGACGTGCACATCAATATGAAGACGGTTCTTCCCTTGCTTGTTCTCGGGCACGCGTTGGAAGGCCAGGCGCGTCCATCCCGGCGGATCGATGAAGGACCACTCATCGTTTCGGTGCACCGGTTCGCCACCGAGGACCGAGGACCAGAACTCTGCAAGTGCGGCCGGGTTTTGGCAATCCACTACAACCTCATCAACGCGTCCAATCATTTCCCGAGCCTACCGCTGTCCCTGGGAAGTCCGGTGCCCGCGCGACGGCGGGCCGATAGATCCAGCGCCCCCTTTCGCACCGGACCGTCAGCACACTTGTTAACCTCGCATCCAACTCGCCGCACACCACACGCCATCTGGCCTCCGTAGCGTGGACGGGTCAGCCGGCCCAGCGCCGGCACCGGTCTCATCCAGGAGGAACCATTCCCATGCGCACAGTCCTGACCGCCGCGGCCGCCGCCGCGCTCATCGCCTCCCTGGCGAGCCCCGCCGTCGCCGCCCCTACTGCTGAAGCCGGCACGCCGTCGGCGAACGCTGCCGGAACCGCGACTTCAGACATCAAGACCAACGAGAGCAACGGCTCCTTTGACCTGCAGTCCCACCGCGGGGGCCGCGGCGAGTGGACCGAGGAATCCCTGGCCGCGTTCGCCAACTCGCTGAAGCTCGGCGTGACCACCCTCGAACTGGACACCCACCTGACCGACGACGGCAAGGTGATCGTGTGGCACGACGACACCATCCAGGCCAACAAGTGCGCCGACACCGCCCCGGCCACCCCGGGCGACGCCGAATTCCCGTACGTCGGGGACCGCGTCGCCGAGCTGTCCCTGGCCCAGATCAAGACGCTGAACTGCGGCTTCACCCAGCTCCCCGGCTACCCGGAACAGCAGGTCATCGAGGGCAACAAGATCGCCGAGCTCAAGGACGTCTACCAGCTGGCCCGCGACTACGACGCCGAAAAGGTCCGCTTCAACGTCGAGACCAAGGTGGAGGACGGCAAGTCCGGCGGCGAAGGCATGGAGGCCCTGACCAAGGCCGTGGTCATCGAGATCTACAAGGCCGGCATGTCAGAGCGCACCACCGTGCAGTCCTTCGACTGGTCCTCGCTGAACCTGACCAAGAAGATCGCCCCGCAGCTGCCCCTCGTGGCCCTCTCCAGCGGCGACGCCTGGCTCGAGGTCGGCAAGCCCGGCGCCAGCCCCAACCTCGGCGGCATCGACATCGACACCTACGGCGGATCCCTCGCCAAGGCCGCCAAGGCCCAGGGCTACGACGTCATCTCCCCCACGTTCCGCTCCGTCACGCCCCAGATGATCGCCGAAGCCCACGGACTCGGCCTGCCCGTCATCCCCTGGACCGTCAACACCACCGCAGACATGGCGAACCTGATGGACCTCGGCGTGGACGGCATCATCACCGACTACCCCACCCGGCTGCGCACCCTCATGGAAGAGCGCGGCCTGAAGCTGCCGAAGCAGTACGCGCTGCAGGGCTAGAGTTTTCCAGCCAAGACGCACGACGGCGGGCCGTTCCTTTTTGGGGCGGCCCGCACCGGCTACTTTGCGCCCTTCGCCACTGTGAACAGGAAGGTCGAATCTTCTTCGGCCTCGAGGCTGTGCAGTCCGTCCGGGACGATCAGCAGGTCACCGGGCTTTCCGTCCCACGAGTTCTCACCTGCCCGCAACCGGAGGCTGCCTTGGAGTACGAAGACCGTGGCGTCGCCCGGGTTCTGGTGCTCGCTCAACTGGGTGCCGGCCTTGAGCGCCATGACGGTCTGGCGGAGCACCTTCTCGTGCCCGCCATAGACCGTGTCGGCGGCCCGCCCGTTGCTCGCGGCAAGGGCCGCGGCAAGCTGCTGCCGGGCCAGGGCGTCGATCGATATTTTCTGCATGAGGCCACGGTACTCAGAAGGGACTTCCGGCGATATAGGCCGGCGGACCTGCACACGCCCGCCATCAGGAAAAAGATGCGACCGGAGCGGCTTGGAATACCAGACCCCGTATCGACGGCGGCGACAGAACTGGGAAGCACTGATCAAAATGGCCGAAAATGCCCGGTATTCCGGACAATTACTGCCTGAGCGCCGGAATCCTCGCAGAAGCACTGGCCTCAGTTTGGAATACCAAGTAACTTTAAGGGGAAACCCGCCTACGCCCCCGGGCGGCCTTCCCCAAGGAGACAACGATGTGCCTTCATGACCACACCTCTGCCCCGCTGCTGCCAGCTGATGTCCCGCGCCGCGGCATCCTGGCCGGTGCCGCCGCCCTCGCCGGAATCTCCGTTGCGAGCATCGCCGCCCAGCTCGCCGGGGCCCCGGCCGCACATGCCGCAGAGCGCCCCTCCGGGCCCGACTACCGGGGCAGCCCCATCGCACACCCGCCCCTGATCATCGAGGGCGGCACCATCGTGGATCCCAAGACCGGTGACGCCGTCGAAGACGGCGTACTGGTGCTCGACGGCGGCAGGGTCGCCGCCGTCGGAACCCGGGATGCCACGCGCAAGGCGGTCGCCGCCGTCGCAGGCCGGGCCCGCGTCCTCAACGCCTCGGGGCGCTGGGTGCTCCCCGGGCTCATCGACGTCCATGTCCACGCGAATGCGTTCGCCGATGCCCGCGCCATCCTGCAGGGCGGCGCGACCAGCGTCAGGAGCGGGTCGAGCAGTTTCTACCAGGACGTCGCGCTTGCGGCGCTCCCCGAGTGGGCCCCCGGCGTCTCGCCCCGCATGATGCCTGCAGGACTGTTTATCTCCCCGGAGCTCGGCGACTCGCTCCTCGCGGACCCCGACCTCGCGCCGCTGGCCACCCTCTCCGGGGGCGTGAAGGAAACGACCGACCTCGCCTACCTGACCCGGGTCAACCTCAAGCGCGGCGCCGCGGTCATCAAGACCCGCGCCAATCCCCGCGCCGGGCTGCCGGAGCAGGATCCCCGCGAACTTGTCTATAACTACGAGCAGCTTTCCGCCGTGGTCAAGGCGGCCAAGGGCGCGGGCGTCCTGTGCCATGCCTACAGCGCCGAGGGGATCGACGGTGCCGTCCGGGCCGGGGTGCGAAGCATCGAGCACGGCGTCTTCGTCACCGAGCAGACCATCTCCGAGATGGCCCGCCGCGGCACCTACTTCACGCCCACTATGGATGCCATCACCAGCATGGCAGCCTCCGCCAACCCCATCCTCGCCGCCCGCGGCAAGGAGTACACGCCGATTCTCCAGGCTGCGGTGCGTGCCGCGCAGGAGGCAGGCGTGACGATCGTGGCCGGCACCGACTCCTTCGGCACCGACGTGACGCCGATCGGCACGGAGGCGCGCCTCCTCGCCGAGGCCGGGCTCTCCCCGCTCGAGGCCCTGCGGTCCGCGACGGTCCACGCCGCCCGCCTGCTCGGCTGGAGCGAAACTGCGGGCCGGCTGGTGCGCGGCTCCTTCGCCGACGCGATCGTGGTGGACGCCGATCCTCTGGCAGACGCCTCCGCCCTCGAGAAAGTCAGCGCCGTTGTGGCCCAGGGAGCCTTGGTGCGCAACGGGCTCTGAGCCTCCGGCACTCTTCAGGCCCTCTCGGAACGCCCTGCGCCCGTGCGATGCCCCGGGCTATCTCTTCAAGCACACGGCGGACGTTTCGGTAGAGGCTATGTGGCAAGGCGGGCGAAACCTGCGTGAAAGTCACGAACAATGACCGCTCCACTGCCCAGGAGCTTCGCCTTGGCTTGAAGCTGCGCCACGAGTTCCTCGCCGGGGCGGCCAAATATTTCGATCGTCCGCATCATCACGAGGGGTGCCATCCGGGGGAACTTGGGTCCCGCGACCTGCATGTGGAACTCCAATGAGGCCAGATCCGGGTGGATGTGCAGAACGCTCATCGTGGCGCCGTCCGCTGAGAAATAGACGCGGTAGGAGATGATCCGAGGCTCATTCAACTCGACGAACGCGGCCAGCTCCGCCATGGCTGCCTTGAGCTCCTCAAGCTTGCCGGGGCGGACCTCTGACGTATCGAGATATGCGATGAAATCAACCATGTCATCCCTCCCGCCCCAGGCCCGGCTCAACCAGCCGGGAATCTGATCCGCTGTGATCAATACTCCTCCCGAATAGGGCCACGGGACTATATTGCATTTAGTCCCGTGTTTCGTTGCGTGCCGATCTCTCGCGAAAAGGAACCAGTCGAATGGCTATATCCGATTTCCCGCGTTACCCGTTGCTCTTCGGGCCGAGTCCCGTGCACCCGCTCACGCGGCTCTCCGAGCACCTTGGCGGTGCGACGATCTGGGCCAAGCGCGAGGACGTCAACAGCGGCCTGGCTTATGGCGGCAACAAGACCAGGAAACTCGAGTACCTCGTGCCGGATGCGATCGCGCAGGGTGCGGACACGCTCGTCTCGATCGGCGGCTACCAGTCCAACCACACACGGCAAGTCGCAGCTGTCGCCGCGAAGATCGGCATGAAGTGCGTCCTCGTCCAGGAGAACTGGGTCGACTGGCCTGATCCCCTCAACGACCGCGTCGGCAACATCATGCTGTCGCGCATCATGGGTGCCGAGGTGCGCCTGGATCCGGCCGGCTTCGGGATCGGGTTCAAGTCGAGCTGGGAGTGCGCCCTTGAAGACGTCAGGAACGCCGGTGGCGTGCCATACGCGATTCCCGCCGGCGCGTCCGATCATCGCCTCGGCGGGCTCGGCTTCGCCAACTGGGCCTTGGAGGTCGAGCAGCAGGAGAAGGAGCTCGGGGTCTTTTTCGACACGATCGTGGTCTGCAGCGTCACCGGATCCACGCAGGCCGGCATGATCGCAGGCTTCGCCGGGCAGGATCGTTCGCGCCGGGTCATAGGAATCGACGCTTCCGCCAAGATCGACGAGACACGTGAGCAGGTTGCCCGCATCGCCCGCAATACAGCCGCCCTCATCGAACTGGGCCGGGACGTGCGCGACGACGAAATCACGGTGCGTCCGGAGTGGGCCGGGGAGTTCTACGGCATCCCGGTCGAGTCGACGCTCGAGGCGATCAGGCTCACCGGCCGGCTCGAGGGTGTGATCATCGATCCCGTCTACGAAGGCAAGTCAATGGCGGGCCTCATCGATCTCGTGTCGAGCGGCGAGATTCCCCGGGATTCGACGGTGCTCTTTGCGCACCTCGGCGGGCAGCCGGCGTTGAACGCCTATTCGGCCCTGTTCCGGCAGTAGATCTCACTGGTCAGCATCAGCGACCAAGGCTGCCCGACAGGCCAGCTGGCAGGGCGGTTTCGACAAGCTCAAGCCAGCGGGCGAACCGGAATTGGTCCGGTTTTGACCCCTTTGATTCGGCCCTGAAACAGGCATATGAACGGAACGTAAAACCCTGTTTCAGGGCCATGAAAAGGCTCTAACTACGGGGTTTTCGGCCAAATTCGTGGTCTAGCTTGGGAATTGGTTCGACCAAGGAACCAATCTTCCACTGCTTTCAGGAGCCCCTCCATGAACGTCACCACGGAACAAAAGCCACCCTCTGCTGCCACCCCGCCGGCGGTCACCACCACCGAGACCCAAGCATCGCCGTCGTCCGGCCGTTTCCTTCCTGTCAGCCGCAAGCGCCCGGGCCCCATCGCCGTCACCGCCCTGTTCTCGCTGGGCTGGGTGTTCATGTACGCGGACCGCAACATCCTGTCCCCGGTGATGAGCGTCATCCAGGACCAGTGGGGGCTGAACAGGGGCCAGCTGGGCCTCATGTCCACCGTTTTCTTCATTACCTACGCGCTGATGCAGATCCCCACCGGATACCTGGCCGACCGCGTCGGCCGGGTACGCGTCGTCGTCGCCGGCTACGTGGTCTTCGGCATCGGCACCATCCTGAGCGGGTTCGCCCCGGGCTTCGTGATCTTCCTGCTGATGCGTGCCTTCACCGGCCTGGGCGAGGGAACCTTCTACAGCCCCGTCTACGGCATTTCCTCCAGCTACATTTCGGCCAAATGGCGCGGAGTCTCCGCGGCGCTGATCAACAGCGGCATGGCCATCGGCATCTCGCTGGGCTTCATCGGCTCGAGCTACCTCACCTTCACCCTGGGACTGGAATGGCACATCACGTTCCTCGTCTTCGGCGCCGCCACGCTGGTGGTGGCCTACCTCATCCACTACTACCTGTCGCCCATCGACGCCGAGCACAAGGCCCAGGCCGCGAGCGCCGCCGCGGCAGTCCAAACCGAGGGCGCCGCCGCTGACCCGGAGTCGAACAAGGCCCTCTTCACCCGCAACCACATCCTCACCTACGTGCTGATCTTCTGCTCGCTCTACGGCTTCTTCTCCATGCTCACCTGGCTGCCCACCTACCTCCAGCAGGCCCGCGATGTGGCACCGTCCCAGACCGGCATCATCGCCTCGCTGGTGCCCTGGGCCTCCATTCCGGGCGCCATCCTGCTGAGCATGCTGGCCCGGCGCCTCCGCAACACCCGCCCGCTGATCGTCGCCCTGGCGGTGCTCGGCGGCCTGTGCCAGATCCTGGTGCCCATGACCGGTGACTACTCGCTCATGATCGTCGGGCTCGTGGTCTACGGCCTGGTGGGCAAGCTCGCCCTGGACCCGATCCTCATCGCGTTCCTCGCCGAAAACACCCCGCGGTCCATGTACTCCCGCGCCTACGGCTACTTCAACTTCGCCGGTATGCTGTCCTCAATATTCGCGCCCTACATCACCGGTGCCCTGGCAGATGCGACGGGCGCCCTCGAGGCCGGCTTCTACCTCTCGGCTGTGCTGCTGCTCGTCGGCGCCGTGGCGTTCTGCTTCACCAAGCCCGCCCTCATGCCGGCCAGCTAGCGCCGGCCGGACGGCAACCGCCGCCGGTCCCGCCCCCGGCAAAGCCCGACGGCGGCACGCACCATCGCCGAGACCGCGCCACTCCGGCGCTCAGAAAGAAAGGCCACGATGATCGCCCCACAGGGTCCCCGCCCCGCACTCGGTCACCCCGCACTTGGGAAGCCCGCTCTTGGAAAGCCCGCGCTCCGGAAGACGGCGTCGATGAGCGCGGAAGTTGCCGCCTACCTGGAACGCGAAATTGCCTCCCGCGGCCTCAAGCCCGGAGACAAGCTCCCCACGGAGCGCGAATTGGCAGCACAGCTGTCCGTCTCCCGCGCAACCGTCCGGGCGGCGCTTCAGGACCTCGAGTCAAAGCATCTTCTGGAGCGGACCCAGGGGCGGGGCACCTCTGTGGCGGCACCACCGGCGTCGGTCAACGAGCTCTACGAGCGGCTCGCCAGCGTTGACCGCGCACAGCAGGACGTGGCGGAACTGCGCGGCGCCATGGAACCGCTGGTGGCTGAACTGGCCGCCCTGCGGTGCAGCGCCGCGGACCTGATCCAGCTTCAGGATGTGCTGGCCGCGTCCAATGAGCACCTTTCCCCCGAGGAAGCACTGCGCATGGACGTGCAGTTTCACACGATCCTGGCCCAGGCCGCCCGGAACCAGCTCATGACCACCGTGCTCACCCTCGCCAACTCCTGGACCTCAGACGTCCGCCTCCGCTCACACTCCACGCTTGAGGGCCGCCGCTGTTCCATCGAGGGCCACCGACACATCCTTGAAGCCGTCCAGGCCAGGGACGCCACCGCCGCCGGCATCGCCATGCGCGACCATCTGGCCGACGTCGCCCTCCTCATCCAGCAGCAGCCGTAGCAACGGAACCACGCTGCCCTACCCACGGGAGAGAATCTTGACCACCTCACTCATCCTGCCGTCCACGGCACCGGCACCCGCACCGGCAACAGCCCTGCAGTCCTGGGACGGCGTCCCGGACGGAACCGCCTACCTTCCCGCCACCATCGACAACGTGCTCTGGGGATCCCTCCCCTGCGCCGGCGACCGGCCCGTGCTCACTGTGGATCCCGGGGCCGAAGTCACCATCGACACCATCAGCCACGAAGGCATCCTCGAGGACCAGGGCCGTGATCCGCTCGCGTTCTTCGGCGGCCACGGCGTGGACGCCTCCATGGTGCTGGACGACGCCGTCTCACTCGCCGCCTCGGACATCCAGCGGCTTCAGCGAGGACTCGGCCCCCACGTGGTGACCGGCCCGGTCGCCGTCAAAGGCGCCCGCCCCGGCGACCTGCTGAAGATCACGGTGCTGGAAACCACGCCGCGCGTGCCCTACGGCGTCATCTCCAGCCGCCACGGCAGAGGCTCGCTGACCGGCGAGTTCCCGCTCGGCCCGGACACCTACAGCGCCTTCGCCACCGTCCGGGACACCGCGGACGGAACGCCCTCCGGCTGGCTGCCCTTGCGGCCCGGCGGGGAACCGTCGGTGCACTTTCCGCTGAAGCCCTTCCTGGGCATCATGGGCGTCGCGGTCGACGGCACCAAGCGGCCGCACTCGGTGCCGCCCGGACGCCACGGCGGAAACATCGACATCAACTTGCTGACCGCTGGGAACTCGCTGTACCTCCCGGTGCAGGTCCCCGACGCGCTGGCCTACGTCGGCGATCCGCACTTTGCGCAGGGCGACGGCGAGGTCTCGCTCACCGCCATGGAGGCGTCACTGCGGGTGCGGCTGCGCTTCGACGTCATCCCCCAGGACGGGGCCGTCCGCAGCTTCGGCGAACTGTCCGGCCCGATGGCCCGGACGCCGGAATTCCTGGTGCCCACCGGCATGGACGAGGACCTCGACACCGCGGTGCAGAACTGCGTCCGCGCCGCCGTCGCGCTGCTACAGGCCCGCTACGGCATGGATCCCAGCCTCGCGTACGCCTATCTCAGCGCCGCCACGGACTTCAACATCTCCCAGGTGGTCGACATCGTCAAAGGCGTGCACGCCCGCATCCGGGTGGAGGACTTCCTGCCATGACGGGACGGCACGCGATGACCGCGTCAGGCACTGACGCCCCGGCAGCCACACCGGCCCTAGCCGTGGACGGGCGGGTCTGGCGAGCTTTCGGCGATCCGCTCGTACCGGCGACCGGAACCGGACCGCTGCAGGGAACGCGGGTGGCCGTCAAGGACCTGTTCGCCCTCGAGGGCTTCGCCACCGGCGCCGGTAGCGAGGAATGGCTGGCGGAGGCGCGTCCGGAAACGACGACGGCGGCCGCGCCGGCCGCACTGTTGGCCGCCGGTGCCGTGGTCGCCGGGATCGCCCGCACCGACGAATTCGCCTACAGCCTGGCCGGCACCAACACGCACTACGGCACTCCGCCGAATCCGAAGGCCCCTGACAGGATCAGCGGCGGGTCGTCGTCCGGCTCTGCCAGCGCGGTTTCCCTGGGCCAGGCCGACATCGGGCTGGGTACGGACACGGGTGGCTCCATCCGCGTCCCCGCGGCCTACCAGGGACTGTACGGAATCCGCACCACCCATGGCGCCGTCTCCGTCCGCGGGCTACTGCCGCTGGCACCGTCCTTCGACACCGTGGGCTGGATGACCCGCGACGCCGGGACGCTGGCCGCCGTCGGGAACGTCCTGCTGCCGGGCGGCCGCCCCGAAGCGCAGCCGCCGGACCCGATTCCACCGGACGCGACTCTGCAGGACGCGACTCTGCAGGAGGCGCGTTTCGCGCCGGAGCTGCTGGCGCTTGCCGAACCGGACGTCCGCGCCGCCGTCGACAAATTCCTCCACGACTGGACCGCGGGCACCGGCAACCCGCCGCTGGAGCGGACCGGTTTCCGGACGGCGGAGCTGCCCGGATGGCCGTCCGCCTTCCGGACCGTCCAGGGCTACGAGGCCTGGGACTGCTACGGGTGGTGGATCAGCCGGCACTGGGACTCCCTGGGAGCGGACGTCGCCGCGCGGTTCCGGACGGCGTCACAGATCAGCCCGGGCGAATGCGGTGCTGCCCGTGAACTGCTCTCCGCCGCGAGGGAGGACATCCGTTCCGTGGTCGGCAGCGGCGTGCTGGTGCTTCCCAGCGTGTCGTCGGTGGCCCTTCCCATCGACACGGCCGCCGTGGGAGGAAAGAGCATCGAGGCCGTGCGCCGCTCCACGATGCAGCTGACCTGCATCGCGGGAATCGCCGGCCTCCCGGCCGTCAACGTCCCGCTGTCCACCGGGGACGGGCTGCCGTGCGGCGTCAGCCTTATCGGCGCTGCTGGCAGCGACGCCGCGCTCATTAGCCTTGCCGGCAGGCTCGCCGTCCCATGACGCCTCCCGGCCGCCGTCATTCCCGCGGCCGCTCAGATTCCCTCCACGTTCCCACCAGCGAAGGACTCCCTATGTTCGCCCGCTTAAAACGCTCTGATCCCGCCCGCCTGCACCTGGTCCTGATGCTGGTCCTGACCTTTTCCACCGGGGTGATTGACGCCGTCGGCTATCTCGGACTGGACCGCGTGTTCACCGGCAACATGACCGGAAACGTCGTCATCCTTGGCATGGCACTGGTCGGCGCCGACGGGCTGCCCGTGCTCGGCCCCGCCGTCGCCCTCGCGGCGTTCATGATGGGCGCCGTCATAGCCGGGCGGACGCTCAAGCCCGAGGCGGCGGGCTGGAGCCGCAGGACCACTCTTCTCCTCGCCGCCGTGGGCGTCATCCTCGCGGGGATTGCTGCGGTTCTGTTCACCCACGCACCGCGGGAGGGCGATCCGGTGACCGTCGTTGTGACCGGCGCGATGGCTGCGGCCATGGGGCTGCAGGCCGCCACCGCCCGGCATCTCAGCGTCAAGGACGTCACCACGGTCGTGGTGACCTCGACGCTCACGGGCCTCGCCGCGGATTCGAGGCTGGGCGGCGGAACCGGGCAGCACTGGGGCCGGCGGTTCGGGGCGGTCATCCTGATCCTGGCGGGTGCGGCCGCCGGCGCTGCGCTCCTGAACGTTCATGTCGGGTTTGGAGTCCTGCTGTCCGCGATCCTCAGCCTGGCCGTGGCCGGAGTGGGAGCGAGCACAAGCGGCTACCGGCCGGAAGCAAGGGCGCCGGAAGCCAAGGCGCCCGCAGCCTCGCTTTCCGGGACGGCGGCGCGCTGGCGGCCGACGTCGAGCGAATGCGCAGATGGCCCTGTCGGACTGCAGTCCTGATGTTCGCGGGGCCGCGCGGTTGACCCGGCTCAGAACGTTGCCGCGTCAATGACAAAGCGGTACCGCACGTCACTGGCCAGGACGCATTCATAGGCGTCGTTGATTTTGCTGGCCGGAATGACCTCCACCTCGGCCCCGAGCCCGTGGGCGGCACAGAAGTTGAGCATCTCCTGGGTCTGCCGTATCCCGCCCATCTTGGATCCGGAGAGGCTGCGTCGGAAGCTGACCAGTGACCAGGCGCGTTGCGTCAGCGGTTTCGATGGCAGCCCCACGAGAACCAAGGAGCCGTCCAAAGCAAGCAGCGAAAGGTACTCGTCGACGTCGGTATCAGCGGAGACCGTGTTGATGATCAGATCAAAATGACCCCTCAGAATCTCGAAGGTGGAGGGGTCGGACGTGGCATAGTAATGCTCCGCCCCAAGCCGGAGCGCGTCCTCCTGCTTCTTGAGCGACTGGCTGAGTACTGTGACCTCCGCGCCCATGGCTGCGGCGATCTTGACGCCCATATGGCCGAGCCCGCCCATGCCGATGATGGCCACGCGCTTCCCCGGTCCGGCATCCCAGGTGCGCAGCGGCGAGTACATGGTGACGCCGGCGCACAGCAAGGGTGCGGCGGCGTCAAGCGGAATGCCGTCTGGAATCCGCAGGACATAGTTTTCGTCCACCACAATGCTGGTGCTGTAGCCGCCGGCTGTGGGCAGGCCGTCCCGGCCCACGGAGTTGTAGGTGCTCGTCGCCCCGGACAAACAATACTGTTCCTCGCCGGCACGGCAGTTGTCGCATTCACGGCAGGAATCCACAAAGCAGCCCACGCCCACACGGTCCCCCACTGCATGACGCGTCACCTTGGTTCCAACGGCCTCCACGACGCCGACAATTTCATGCCCAACGACCACCGGATAGTTCACGCCCGCCCAATCGCCCCGCGCGGTGTGGATATCGGAGTGACAGATTCCCGCAAATTTGATGGCGATCTGCACCTCAAACTCACCGGGTTCGCGGCGTTCAATGGTGCCGGGCTGCAGGGGCGACGTGGCCGAGACCGCGACATAGGCTTTGGCAAGGGTGGGCATATGGGCTCCGTTTCTACATGGACCCGGTCTAGAGGGGCGACAAGTCCGTGGTGTGGGCGTGCGGGTTGGCCAGGTGTTCGGGGCGGAGGATTTCGTCGAGTTCATCGGCCGTGAGTAGTCCGCGTTCGAGGACAAGGGAGGTGACGCTACGGCCAGTGGAGAGTGCCTGGCGGGCGATGGAGGTTGCCGCGTCGTAGCCGATGAGCGGGTTGAGGATGGTGACGACACCGATGCTCGCTTCGACCTGGGAACGCAGGTATTCCTTGTTGGCGGTGATCCCGTCGATGCAGTGGTCCGCCAGCGTGGTGCATGCTGCCGTGAGGTGGGTCAGGCTGGCGAACAGGGAGCGCGCGATGATCGGTTCAAAGGCGTTCAGCTGCAGCTGCCCGGCCTCGGCCGCCATGGTGATGGTCAGGTCGTTGCCGATAACCTCAAACGCGACCTGGTTCACCACCTCCGGAATGACCGGGTTCACTTTCCCGGGCATGATGCTCGATCCTGCCTGGCGTGGGGGAAGGTTGATTTCGGCGAAGCCCGCCCTGGGTCCGGAGGAGAGCAGCCGCAGGTCGTTACAGATTTTCGACAGCTTCACGGCCACGCGTTTCAGGGTCCCGGAGAACAGCACGAAGGCACCGCAGTCCTGGGTCGCTTCCACGAGGTTGCCTGCCGTGACCAGCGGCAGCCCGGTGATGCGCTGTAAGTGCGTGCAGGCCTCGGCGGCATATCGTGGATGGGTGTTGATGCCGGTGCCGATGGCGGTCGCACCGAGGTTGATCTCGTGCAGGTGAACCAGGGCTTCGCGAATCCGGCGTTCGTCCTCGTCAACCATCACCGCATAGGTGCTGAACTCCTGACCAAGGGTCATGGGCACCGCATCCTGCAGTTGCGTCCTACCGACTTTCACCACGTCGTCGAACTCCACAGCCTTCCGCGCCAGCGCTCTGCGAAGATGTGCCATGGCTGCCAGCAGCACAATGGCGCCCTGGATCGTGGCGATCTTGATCGCCGTGGGGTACACATCGTTGGTTGACTGGCCCAGGTTCACGTCCCCATTCGGATGAATGGTGGAATACTCACCTTTGTCGAGTCCCAGATGCTCCAGTGCACGGTTGGCAATGACCTCGTTGGCATTCATGTTCGTCGAGGTACCGGCCCCGCCTTGGATCACATCCACGACAAACTGCTCCAGCAGCCGGCCCTGTTCGATGTCCTGGCAGGCGCGCGCGATTGCGTCCTTTTTCACCTGATCAATCAGGCCGAGATCGAAGTTTGCCAGCAGCGCTGCATGCTTGACCTGGGCCAGCGCTTTGACGAGCATCGGGTACGCGGAGATCGCCGTGCCGGTAATCGGGAAGTTCTCCACTGCACGCAGGGTCTGGATCCCCCAGTATGCGGTGGCTGGGATCTCCCGGGCGCCCATAAAGTCGGTCTCTGTCCTGCTTCGTGTGGTTTCCAAAAGGGACGATTTCTCGGTCATGTCTCAATCCTTGTGTCGATTGCTCCGTAAGTGCCCTTGTGGGCGCTCGAAACGGCACATACGGAGCAATCGATGGGTTGGTTGGTTAGGGAGGGTTCAGGAAGCGGAGACGAAGCCAAGTTCCTTGTCCACGACGTTCTGCAAAGGTTCGCCGTTGCAGAACCGCCTCAGATTGTCGACGAACAGTTTGCCAAGATCGTCGAGGTAGTCTTCCGTGTCGCCGCTCATGTGGGGTGTGACGATGACGTTCTCCATGCCCCACAGAGCGTGTCCTTCTGGCAGCGGTTCCGGGTGCACAACATCAAGGGCGGCGGCTCCTATGGAGCCCGACGCCAATGCTTCCGTCAGGGCGCCCGTGTTCACCAGCTCGCCGCGCCCTACGTTGATCAGGCGTGCAGATGGTTTCATGGCAGCCAGGACCTCCGCGTTCACCAGTTCCTTGGACTCTGAGGTCAGCGGAGCGGCGAGCACAAGATAGTCGTAGTCGTGGACGATCCCGGCCAGGTCCTGGGAGGAATAGATCCACTCGAAGTCATCGTCCCCGGCACGGCTTGCGCGGCCGGCCCCGCTGACCTCCATGCCCACGGCGCGGAACAGGCGGGCGATTTCACGCCCGATGGACCCGGTGCCGACCACCAGGGCGCGTTGGCCCTGGATCTTGCGCGTAACGCGGTGCTGCCAGCGCTGTTCCTGCTGCAGCCTGAACGAACCCTGTGCGTCCTTGGCCATGTCCAGGACGAAGCCGAGGGCAAACTCTGCGATGGCCCGGCTGAGGACTCCGCGGGAGTTCGTGTAGACGATGTTGCTGCGGATCAGTTCATCGAAAAGGAGCTGGCTGACTCCCGCCGCAGAGACATGGACCCATTGAAGGGATGATGCAGCATCCCAGTTCTCCCGCAGGGCGGGCGAGAACGAGTGCCACTGGTACAGCACGTCCGCGCCGTCCAGTGCGTCGGCGAGACCATCAGCCTTGGTTAGCCGGACCTCGGCAAGCTCCTCGATCTCTGCCAGACGCGGCGGGAGCGCCTCCCGGTAAAGGACTGCGGCGACCGGCCGTTTGCGTTCCCGGGCTGCGGTCATGAGGCCGGTGTTGCGGCGACGGAGACCGCCTGGTTCGCGGCGAGTGCGTCGATCGCGGACAGTACCGCGGCGGTGAATTCCGACGTCGATGAGGTCCCGCCCACGTCGCGGGTGCCGAAGCCGTCGCGCAGGGCCGACTCGAAGGCGGCCTGAAGGTGGGCGGCCGCCTCGGGGTGTCCGAGGTGCTCCAGCATCATGGCCCCCGACCAGATCTGCCCCACCGGGTTGGCCAGGCCCTTGCCGGCGATGTCCGGGGCCGAGCCGTGGACCGGTTCGAAGAGGGACGGGAAGTCGCCCTCCGGGTTCAGGTTTGCGCTGGGCGCCAGGCCGATGGAGCCCGTCACGGCACTGCCGAGATCCGACAGGATGTCGCCGAACAGGTTGGAGGCCACAATGACGTCCAGGGTCCAGGGCTTCAGGACAAGGTGCGCGGCGAGTGCATCCACCAGCTCGCTGGTCAGGGTGACATCCGGGTACTCGCGGACCGTTTCGGCAACGACCTCGTCCCAGAACGGCATGGTGTGCACGATGCCGTTGCTCTTGGTGGCCGAGGTGAGCTGTCCGCGCCTGGACGCGGCCAGTCGTGCCGCATAGTGCGCTGCCCGCAGGACGCCCAAACGGGTGAAGACGGTGGTCTGCATGGCACTTTCCTCGGGCAGGCCGCGGTACATCCGGCCGCCGATTTCGGAATACTCCCCTTCGTTGTTTTCCCGGACGATGAGGAGATCGATCGGGTGCCCGGCCGCAAGAGGCGGCGTGACGCCGTCGAGCGTTTTGACCGGACGAAGGTTGATGTACTGCTGGAACTCACGGCGGATGGGGATCAGCAGCCCCCACAGCGACTCCGCATCGGGGACCTCCGGGGAGCCCACCGCGCCCAGGAAAATGGCGTGGTGTTGGGCCAGCTGCTCCAGCCCGTCAGCTGCCATCATCCGTCCGTGCCGGGCATAGTATTCGGATCCCCAGTCGAAATACGTGAACTCCAGGTCCAGGGAGTGGAGTTCCGCGATGCGCTCGAGGCAGTCGACAGCGGCGGGGACTACTTCGTTCCCGATGCCGTCGCCGGGGATAACAGCGATTTTGTGCGTGGTCATGACATTTTCCGCTCTGGCAGGACGCCCGGCAGCTGTTGCCAGCGGGCACCGGATCCTCCAAGGTTGACGATGGTGCTTTTGGGCTCTGTCATCTCGTGGACGGCATACCTGACGCCTTCCCGCCCGACTCCGGACTTCTTGAATCCGCCAAAGGGCATGGAATCGATGCGGACGTCGCTGGTTTCGTTGATCACCACGGCGCCCACGTGCAGCTTGTCCGCGATGGCCAGCGCCTGGTCGATGGATTGTGTGAAGACGCCGGCTTGAAGGCCGTAGTCGGAGCTGTTGGCGGCGTGGATAGCGTCCGCGACGCTGATGAAGGGCATGATGCTGACGACGGGTCCGAACACTTCGTCACGGATCACCCTGCATTCCACCGGCACATCGGTCAGGACCGTCGGCTCATAGTAGGCGCTCCGCCGCTTCCCGCCGGCGTGGACGCGCGCACCGGCGGCCTTGGCCTCGCCCACCCATTCCTCGACCCGCCGGGCCTCGGCCTCTGAAATGAGAGGGCCGACGTCGGTGTTCCGGTCGAGCTTCGGCCCGGTCCCGAGGGCCTTTGTGCGGCGCGTGACGTGCTCGAGTACCTCCTCGAACAGCGAGATGTGCACGTAGACGCGCTGAACCGAGAGGCAGTTCTGCCCGGCCACGCCAAAGGCTCCAGCCACGATGGCATCGGCTGCCGGGATCGCATCGGCGTCGGCACAGACGATCGTGGCGTTGTTGCCGCCGAGCTCGGAGAGGATCTTCTTGGCACCGGCGGCAGCCGCAATGCGTTCTGCAGTTTCGGGACCGCCGGTGAAAGAAATCAGGTCGACCTGGTCATCGGTCACGAGCGCGTTGGAAACACCCGGCCCGCCGACGATTGCGGCAATACGTCCCGACGGGACACCCGCTTCGAGCAGCAGCTGGACAAGGGCCAGCCCGGTCAGCGGGGTGCGGGCCGATGGCTTGAGTACGACGCCGTTGCCGCCGATGAGTGCCGGGCCCAGCTTGTGAGCCACGAGGTTCAGCGGGTCGTTGAACGGGGTGATGGCGGCAACGATCCCCACCGGCTTGCGGCTGTACCAGCCGATCTTGTTGCCACCGGCCATGCTGTCCTCAAAGCCCAGCGTCTCTCCGGTCAGCTCGCCGGACGCTGCGGCAGAGAGCCTGAAGGTCTCAATGCAGCGGCGGACCTCGCGCTCGGCTTCGGTGATGGTTTTGCTGCTCTCCGAAGCAATGATGTTGGCGAACCTGTCGGCCTGTTCTGCCAGCAGCTGGGTTGCCTTTTCCAGCGCCTGACGGCGGGCACGCAACGGCCACTCCTCGCCCTGGAGATGGCGGTGAATGTGGGCTATTGCGCGGCGGACGTCCTGGGACGTTGAGGTGCATACGCGCCCCAGCAAGACACCGTCTTCAGGGTCCCTTACTTCAAGGGTCATGTCGGCGGTTTGCCACTGGCCCTCGAAGAACGCTCCTCCTGGGAGATTCGCAAATTTTGTGCGCCTGTAGGCGGTTTCTTCGGCTGATTTTGGGCGTGCTTCAGCCACGGTTGTTGATGCGTGCATATGAACCCTTATCCTGCCTATTTGATCCGGTCGATGATTTTTGCGGCTGCGCCGATGAAGGGCAGGAACCAGGGCGGGCCGAAGTGGCCCGGGACGGGCGGGTTCTTCAGGTCTTCCCAAACATTGGCACTCTTGTCGCCGGCCATGTAGTGGGCCATCCTCTTGCCCATGTGCGCCGCCATCTGCACGCCGTGTCCGCTGTAGCACAGGGAGTAGAAAAGGCCGTCATGGACACCCGCGTGCACCATCTGGTCCATCGACAGGTCCACCAGTCCGCCCCAGATGTAGTCGACCTTGGCGTTGGAGAGGTAGGGGAAGAGTTCGAGCATGGCCTTGCGCAGGATCTCGGCGCTCTTGACGTCCGAGTCCGGGCTGGACAGGGCGAACCGGGCCCGGCCGCCAAAGAGCAGCCTGTTGTCCGGTGTGATCCGGAAGTAGTAGGTCAGCATCTTGCTGTCAGACGCCTGGCGCCTGTTCGGCAGGATCCGGTTGACCACATCTTCGGGCAGCGGGTCAGTCACAATGATGAAGCTGCCCACCGGGATCACGCGGCGCTGCAGCCACGGGGTGATTTTGCCGGTGTAGCCGCTGGTGGCGACCAGGACCTGCTTGGCCCGGGTGATGCCGCGGGTGGTGTGCACGTCGTGAACTGTTCCCGAGACCTTCTTGAGCTCGGTGACGCCGGCGTTCTCGCAGATATCCGCTCCGGCGGCAGCAGCCGCCCCTGCCAGGCCGTGCACGAACTTGCCCACGTGCAGGCCAGCCCCGAGCGGATCAACCATCGCGCCCTGGTAGAAGTCCGTGCCGATTTCACTGTGGATCTCGGATTTCGGGATAACGGTGACATGGTGATCGGCGAGTTTGGCCAGCTTCTCCTGCGACTTCAGGAAGCCCTCGTAGTGGGACTTGTGGAAGGCCAGCGAGAGCTTTCCAAAGCGCTTGTAGTCGCAGTCGATGCCATTGTCATGCACCAGCTTCTCGATGCTGTCGATGGCGTCGTTGTATTCCTGGAACATCTGAACGGCACGGGTGGCGCCGTAGCGCTTGACCGCGGTGCTGAAGCTGATGGCCAACCCGGTAGTCGCCATTCCCCCGTTACGGCCGGACGCGCCCCACCCCACGGTGTGGCGTTCGAAAACAGCAACGCTCGCGCCTTGCTTGGCAAATTCCAGGGCTGCGGACAGCCCCGTAAATCCGGCGCCGATGATTGCCACATCGACATTCTCGGGTACCGGAGTCTGCCGGTAGTCTCCGGATGCTTCGGCTGTGTCCAGCCAGTAAGGAATAAGTTTCACGGTTTGACCTTTCGCCTCGAAGCCGGTTTAGAGACCGAGGTGCTTGTTGATCTCGTCCAGGGACTTAACAGTGGTGAGGTCGTAGCCCTCGCCAATGGGGTCATAGCCACGGTCCAGCATCCAGAGGTTCCGGAAGCCCATGTCGTGCATCGGGTGCATGTCGTAGCGTGTGTGCGAAGAGATGTGCAGGAAGTCTTCCGGCTTGGCGTTGAGGGTATCGAGCATGTACTCGAAGGCCTGGTAGCGGGGCTTGTAGGCCTGGGCCTGCTCAGCGGTCAACACGGCGTGGAAGTCAGCACCAAGCTTCGGAATGCTGATGTCCAGGAAGCTGTCGTCCGCGTTGGACAGAGCCACCAGCTTGTAGTTGTCGCCCATGAGCTTCAGCGGAGCCGGCACGTCATCGTGGGCAACCCAGCCGCGTACAGCGTCAGCGAACGCTGCGCCGGCGCCTTCGGTCGGCCCAATGCCCCACCGCTTGCATACGCGGTCAAAGGAATCCTGAAGGATCGCCTCGTAGGGCTTGTAGTCGCCGCAGACCTCGTCGAACCGGTACCCGCGGAACTGCTTCTTGAACGCAGGCCACTGCTCTTCAGAGATGCGGCCATCAAGCAGGCGACGCGTGGTGGGGTCGATGTCGAAGTTGATCAGCGTGCCGTAGACATCAAAAGAGATGTACTTCGGCCGGGTGTTCGTGTCTGCCATGATTCGTCCGTTTCATGAAGTCGTGTCGAAGGCCCGGATGCCGAGCCTCCTTTTGGTTCCAGGGCATGTACAGAGCGAGGTGGATTCTTCCCCGTGGCAGGGGACTCTGCTGCCCGATACATCGACTCTAGAACCGAAAATTGTAAATTGTCAACAGTTCGAGGCCTCCCCTTCGGGAGTGGTTAACCCATCATTTTTCTTTTCGTCAATTGTTGACAATCTCGTCCGCAGGGGGTTGCATAGTGGCTTAGATGCGGAGGAGATCCGGATCACAACCCCGCATGAAGCACAACACGTCAGTGCCGGCCCCGACCTCGAAGCAGGGGGACGCCGATCGGGCGGTGCTGCGAAATATGCACTCGTTTTGGCGGATCCAATTCAGCCGAAACCATTCGAAGGGAAGCACCATGAAGACCATCAACAAAGTCCAGACCGCAGCTGCAGGCTTGGCAGTTCTATTGGCGCTGAGCGCTTGCGGCGGCACTGCCAACAGCGAGCCCGCCGCGGGCGACTCCAAGACGTCCAACACTGCTGATATCTCGGAAGGCGTCCAGCCTGATGAGGCAGCGGTCAAGCTGCTGCCACAGTCCTACAAGGACAAGGGCGAACTCACGGTGGCCATGGACCTCCATTACCCGCCGACCACCTTCCTTGCCGATGACAACACCACCCCGATCGGTTTGAATCCAGACATCGCACGCCTCGTGGCGAAGAAGCTTGGGCTCAAGCTGAAGTTCGAGAACACCGCGTTCGACACGATCATTCCCGGCATCGACGGCGGCCGCTACGACTTTACTGCCACCACCATGTCCCCCACCGCCGAACGCCTGAAGGTCCTGGACATGGTCGACTATCTCAATACCGGCGTCTCGGTGGCCGTGGCCCACGGCAATCCGCTGAACATCAGCAACGACGACATGTGCGGTAAGAACATCGCGGTCACCAAAGGCTCCAACGCCCAGCTGAAGCACCTGCCGAACATCTCGAAATGGACCTGTGAGGACAAGGGCAAGCCGGCCATCAACGGCGTCACCCTTCCCAACGTCCAGGAAGCCCTCACACAGTTGGCCTCCAAGCGCATCGACGGCGTCTTCTATGACACTCCGGCGCTGGTCTGGGCAGACCAGCAGCAGCCGAACACCTTCACTGTCCTGACGCCGCAGGTCGATACCCGCTCGGACCACACCGTTGCCATTGGCCTGAAGAAGGGATCACCGCTGTCCCCGGCTCTGCAGGCAGCGACTCAGTCCGTCCTTGAAAGCCCGGAGTACAAGGAGTCCCTCGACAACTGGGGCCTCGACGGTCTGGCCATCACCGACGCCAAGCTCAACTAGCGGGGTACTTCCATGCAGCCAGTGATTATCGAAAGAAGTGAAACCACAATGAGTGGGATGGATCCAGCCCTCAAACCACGGCTACGGCGTCGAAGCACCTTCGAATACGTCGCCTGGGTGGTGTGCAGCCTCGTAGGCTTGGGCATACTCATCTCCGTATCAACCAACCCCAACTTCAAGTGGGGCGTGGTCGCCAAGTATTTCACCCAGGAATCCATCCTCCGTGGCCTGATGCTCACGATCTTTTTGACACTTGCCAGCATGGCCCTCGGAACTCTCCTGGGCCTGGCGCTGGCGGTCATGAGGTCCTCGAACATCAAACCGGTTGCGGCCACGGCCGGGGTGTACATCACGCTGTTCCGTGGCACACCGGTCCTGGTGCAGCTGATCTTCTGGTTCAACGTCGCCGCACTGTACCCGAACCTGTCCATTGGGATCCCCTTCACGGACATCGGCACCGCGATCGACGTAAACGCGCTGATGGCCCCCATCACCGCAGCCCTGGTCGGCCTGACCCTCAACCAAGCCGCCTACATGGCCGAGATCATCCGCGGAGGCTTCACTTCCGTGGGCAAGGGCCAGATCGAGGCCGCCGACTCGCTGGGAATGAGCGCCGGGATGAAGATGCGCAAGGTCATCATCCCCCAGGCGATGCCCTCGATCATCCCGGCAACCGGCAACCAGTTCATCGGCATGTTCAAGGAAACCTCCCTGGTCAGCGTCCTGGGCGTCGCGGAACTGCTCCAAAGCGCCCAGCTCATATACGCCCGCACCTACGAGACCATCCCGCTGCTGATCGTCGCCAGCCTCTGGTACCTCGTGATGACCCTGCTGCTGAGCTACCCACAGTCCAAGCTCGAGCAAAAATACTCCCGCACATCCTCCAGGATCCCCCGGAGAGCGAAAAAGGTTGTGCTGACAGCACCGGAAGGTATGGCCCGATGAGCACCGACGGCACCATTCACGCCCGCGCCATCCGAAAGTCCTTCGGACCCAAGACAGTCCTCAAAGACATCGACCTGGACATCGCCAGCGGAGAGATCTGCTGCATCATCGGCCCCAGCGGCTCCGGAAAGTCCACCGTCCTGCGCTGCATCAACGGCCTGGAAAACGTCGACTCAGGGGTTCTGAAAGTCAACGGGGAGAACTTCGGCTACTACGAAACCGACACCGCCTACCACGCCCTGCCGCCCAAGAAGCTCGCCGAGCAGCGCACCAGGGTCGGCATGGTCTTCCAGCAGTTCAACCTCTTCCCGAACATGACAGCGAACGAAAACATCATGTCCGGACCCGTCCTGGTCAAGGGCCAGAACAAGAAACAAGCCATGAAGCGGGCGCACGAACTGCTCGCCAGCGTCGGCCTGGCCGGATTCGGCGACTACTACCCCGCCCAGCTCTCCGGCGGCCAGCAGCAGCGCGTCGCGATCGCCCGGTCCCTGGCCATGGACCCCGAAATTATGCTCTTCGACGAACCCACCTCCGCCCTCGATCCCGAAAAAGTCGGTGAAGTCCTCGCCGTCATGCAGGACCTGGCAAAGAAGGGCATGACCATGGTGGTGGTCACCCACGAAATGGGCTTCGCCCGCGAAGTGGCCGACTCCCTGATCTTCATGGACGACGGCTACATCGTCGAACGCGGCGACGCCAGGGAGGTCCTTCGCAACCCCAAGGAACCCCGCACCCGGGCATTCCTGGACAAGGTGATCTAAATGACAGATGGCAAGCTGGCCGTTATCGGCCTGGGCAGCATCGGAAGCATGGCATTGTGGCAGGCCTCCCATTTGACGGATTCAGTGGTCGGATTCGAGGCACAGTCCCCGGCCCATGCCCGCAGCGCCGTTGGCGGCGACACACGCCTGTTCCGGATGCTGTACCGCGGCACGCCCAAGTACTACCCCATCCTGGACCGTTCCCGCAGCCTCTGGGCGGAACTCGAGGCGGAATCCGGCCAGGACATCCTGACCCGCTGCGGGGGCCTGTCCATTGGAACCGTTGGCGGGCCCTATATTCCCAGCCTGCTGGAAACCACCCGGCTCAACGGTGCTGACCACGAAATCCTGAGCCGCGAAGCCATGGCCGAACGGTATCCGCAGCACAACCTCCGCCCCGACGACATCGCCGTCTACGACCCCCACGCCGGGGCCCTGCGAACCGACCGCGCAGTCACCGCGGCCGTCGCCGCCGCCCAGGCCAACGGGGCAACAGTTCACACGAATACGCCGATTGACGACATCCAGGAAACGGACGACGGCGTGGTGGTCACCTCGGGCGACAGGTCCTGGACCTTCGAGAACGTCATCGTCGCCTCCGGCGGCTGGTCCCAAAAGCTGATGCCCGACCACCTGAAGGCCGCAACCCAGACCAAACGGATCTTCCTGTCCTGGTTCGTAGCGAGGGACGCCGCGGAATTCTCCCCGGAGCGGTTCCCCGTCTTCATCCGGATTTCCGGTGACCGCTCCATGTACGGGGCCCCCACTGTCGACGGCGTGACGGTCAAGGCAACCCTCGATGGCCGCGGAGCCCCCACACCGAAGGCCGATTCAGTCCCCCGGGACCTCACGCCCGCGGAAATCGCGGAAACGACGGAGACTGTCGCTGAGTTCTTCCCCGGCCTGTTCCCCAACATCGTCCGCTCGGATGCGTTCCCGGACCTCTACACAAGAGACGGGCATGCACTGCTCGGTCATCTGAGGGAAAACAGCAGGGTCTATTGTGCCACCGGCTTCTGTGGCGCCGGCTTCAAAATGGCTTCGGGCTATGGCGAGATTGCGGCACATGAGGCCTTGGGCAAGCGCTCCTTTGAGGGCCTGGATTTCCTCAGGCCCCAACGGTACAAGACCAACTAATTCCAGCGGTAACAAAGGGTGATTCACCCCGCATCGCCGATTGTTGACAATTTACAGTTCATAAGAAAGTATGAAGCCATGGCAACTCTTAGTCCCCTCCTCAAGCAGGCAACCCCGGTGGTCGTTGACTACGCAGCCGGTAGCTGGATTTATGCAACCGACGGCAAGAAGTACCTCGATTTCACCACCGGAATCGGTGTTACGAGTACGGGGCACTGCCACCCGGACGTCGTAGCGGCAGCCCGCGAGCAGGTGGGCAAGATCGTTCATGCCCAGTACACGACCGTGATGCACAAGCCCTTGCTTGAGCTCACCGAAAAACTGGGGGAATTCCTGCCCTCGGGGCTGGACAGCGTTTTCTACGCCACGTCCGGTTCCGAGGCAGTGGAGGCCTCCGTCCGTTTGGCCAGGATGGCCACGGGCCGGCCCAACATCATCTCCTTCCACGGTGCCTTCCACGGCCGGACCGTGGGTGCCGCGTCGCTGACCACGGCCGGCACGAAGTTCCGGTCAGGCTTCTCCCCCCTCATGGGCGGGGTGCACATCGCGCCTTTCCCGCATTCCTACCGATACGGCTGGGACGAGGAAACCGCGGTCAATTTCGCGCTGAAGGAACTGGACCACCTCCTCCTGAGCATCAGCAGCCCGGCTGACACGGCGGGTTTCATCATCGAACCCGTCCTGGGTGACGGCGGCTATATTCCCACTCCCCCTGCGTTCCTGCAGGGATTGCGGGAACGCGCTGACCGTCATGGAATTGTCCTCATCCTGGATGAGGTCCAGGCCGGCGTCGGCCGCACCGGTAAGTTCTGGGGACACGACTGGGCAGGCATCACCCCCGACGTCGTCATCACCGCGAAGGGCCTCGCCAGCGGCTTCCCCATTTCAGCCATCGCCGCCTCTACTGAGCTGATGGGCAAGGCCTGGCCGGGATCCCAGGGCGGCACCTACGGCGGAAACGCCGTCGCCGCCGCCGCGGGTGTCGCAACACTGGGCGTCATTGAGCGCGAGAACCTGGTCCAGAACGCCCTGGTTCGAGGAGACGAGCTGCGCACAGGACTTGACCGCCTCAAGACGCAATTTTCCGGGATCGGAAATGTCCGCGGCCGCGGCCTCATGCAAGGCATCGAATTCACCACTGAGGACAACACACCTGATGCCGCTACCGCACTGGCCGTCCAGCAAGCCGCAATCAAAGAAGAACTGCTCCTCCTCACCTGCGGTCCGCACGGAAACGTCGTCCGCATCATCCCGGCGCTCAACGTCACCAGCGACGAGATCCAAGCCGGGCTGACCAGATTCACCCAAGCGCTGAAGACAGCCACCTCCTAATCTTCCCTACGATCCTTGAAAGCGTGACATGAGCTCCTCATTTGATCCAACCACTCTCCACACTGACCTGTTCATCGATGGCGCTTGGCAGAAGGCCGCCAGCGGTGCCACTTTCCCCGTGGAAAACCCGGCCACCCATGAGATCATCGCCCAGGTAGCCGACGGCGGCCCCGACGAAGCCCGCGCCGCCATTCAGGCCGCAGGTCGCGCCCAGGCGGGGTGGAGCAAGTCCACACCCCGCGAACGGGCCAACATTCTGCGGCGCGCCTTTGAGCTGGTTATTGCCAACACTGACCGTCTAGCGGCAATCATGACTGCCGAGATGGGCAAGCCCCTGGCCGAGGCAAAGGGCGAAGTGGCCTACGGCGCCGAAATGCTTCGCTGGTTTTCCGAAGAAGCCGTCCGCATTGGCGGAGACCACGCCACCTCCGTTGACGGCAACACCCGGATCATGATCACCAAGGAACCGGTCGGCCCATGCGTGCTGGTCACCCCGTGGAACTTCCCGCTGGCCATGGGTGCCCGCAAGATCGCCCCCGCCGTCGCCGCGGGCTGCACCATGGTCTTCAAACCCGCCGAGCTGACACCGCTGACGTCCCTTGCCTTGGTGCAGATCTTCAGGGAGGCAGGCCTTCCTGACGGCGTCCTGAACGTGGTCACGACCTCCAGCGCCTCCAGCGTCGTGGGGACCTGGACCAGCAGCGGCATTGCCCGCAAGATCAGCTTCACCGGCTCCACCGAAGTCGGCAAGATCCTGCTGCGCCAGGCGGCCGACAACGTCATGCGTTCCTCGATGGAACTGGGTGGAAACGCCCCGTTCATCGTCCTGGCTGACGCGGACATCGAGAAGGCAGTTGATGGCGCCATGAAGGCCAAAATGCGGAACATGGGCGAGGCCTGCACCGCCGCGAACCGTTTCTTCGTGCACCGGTCAGTGGTGGAGGAATTCAGCGAGAAGTTCGCCAAGAGGATGTCCGAACTGCACGTAGGTAACGGCGCCGTGGAAGGAACCGAGGTCGGGCCTCTCATCGAACAGAAGGGCCTGGACAAGGTTGAAAGCCTGGTCAAGGACGCGGTCAACAAGGGTGCGCGGATCCTCACCGGCGGAACGCGTCCGGAAGGCCCGGGATACTTCTTCACCCCCACCGTCCTGACCGACGTGACCGCCGATGCAGAACTGATGAGCACCGAGATCTTCGGTCCGGTCGCGGCCATTACGCCCTTCGACAGCGAGGACGAAGTCCTCCGCCTTGCCAACGACACCGAGTGGGGCCTCGTTGGGTACGTGTTTACTGAGAACATGGACAAGGCCCTGCGCTTCTCCGCAGAACTGGAAGTAGGCATGGTCGGACTGAACACCGGCCTTGTTTCCAATCCCGCAGCACCGTTCGGCGGCGTGAAGCAGTCCGGGCTGGGACGCGAAGGCGGCAAGATTGGCATCGAAGAATTTCTTGAGACCAAGTACACCGCAATAGCGGTCTAGAAAGCACAGTAAGCCGAAGAATGAAATGAGGGGGATGTCAATGGCGGCACCAGAAGGACTGTTTGTCCTGGAAGGAAGACCCACGGCGCAGCTGATCGCCGATCAGCTGCGGGAACAGATCGTCCAGGGGACCTTCCGCCCGGGACAGCAGATCAATGAATCTGCAGTGGCCAGCCAGTTGCGTACGTCCAGGGGCCCACTCCGGGAAGCACTGCAGCGCCTGTGCCAGGAGGGTCTCCTGATCAGCCACCGTAACCGTGGAGTCTTCGTCCTGGAGCTTTCGACCGCCGACATCAAGGAGATCTACGCCGTCCGCGAGGCGGTGGAACTGGCCGCGTCCAACGCCTTGATGGACGCCGGGCAGGACCAGATCAACGACACCTGCCAGGTGCTGAAGGAAATCATCAGGGACATGGCGAAGCACGTTGCCGTATCCGACTGGCAGGCCATTGCACGGCTGGACATGCAATTCCACACCACCTTCGTTGCCGGCACGGGAAATAGCCGCCTGATCCGGATTTACGAGACACTGGCAGCGGAATCGAGAATGTGCATTCTCAGCCTGGAAGTTGCCTACCCCCGTCTGGACGTGCTGGTGCAGGAACACCAGAACCTTTTGGACCTGCTCGAAGCAACGGACCGGAAGGGACTGCAGCAGGCCGTCAAGCGCCACCTGCACCAGGCTGTTGAGGATCTCACCGTCACGAGGCAAGACAGCGAAATCACCGCCTAGGGCGTTCCTCGGGCAGATCCACAGTGAAGAGGTGGCCAGGTCTTATGGACCTGGCCACCTCTTCCCTTTTGCCTTTATGGGAAGCCTGCGACGTGTATAAGACGAGACGAAAAGATACCCGCAAAAAACTTCTGTAAATTGTCGATGATCTGCGATCCGAGTGGTTCCATTATTAGGTAAGAAACGTTAGGGGCGGTCCGATCAGGAGTCGACTCCAGCACCACCCCCTTGCCCAGGGAAGCAGCGATGAAGACCAGAAGCAAAGTCCAGCGCGCAGTTGCGGGATTGATGATTCTGTTGGCACTCGGCGCCAGCGGCGCCGGCTGCGGCAGTGATCCGGCACGGGAGGGCTCGAACACGTCAAATACGGCTGACATCTCCGAGGGAGTCCAGCCCTACGAGGCCGCGGTCAAGCTCTTGCCGCAGTCCTACAAGGACAAGGGCGAACTCACGGTGGCCATGGACCTTCACTACCCGCCCACGACTTTCCTCGCCGATGACAACAGCACACCCATCGGCCTCAACCCGGACATGGCACGGCTGATTGCCAAGAAACTTGGACTGAAGCTGAAGTTCGAGAACACTGCGTTCGACACCATCATTCCCGGTCTTGACGGTGGCCGCTATGACTTCACCGCCACCACCATGTCCCCCAGCGCTGAGCGGCTGAAGGTGCTGGACATGATCGATTACTTCAATGGAGGGGTTTCTGTTGCCGTGAGCACAGGCAATCCCCTAAATATCAGCAACGATGACATGTGCGGCAGGAGCATTGCGGTCACGAAAGGCTCGAATGCTCAGCTGAAGCATCTACCGAACGTCTCTGAGTGGACCTGCACATCCAAGGGCAAGCCCGCCATCAACGGCGTCACGCTTCCCAACATCCAGGAGGCACTCACGCAGCTGGCCTCCAAGCGCATCGACGGCGTCTTCTACGACACTGTTTCGCTCGTTTGGGCAGAAACGCAGCAGCCGAACACTTTCACGATTCTGACTCCGCAGGTGGACACGCGCTCGGATCACGTGGTTGCCGTTGCCCTAAAGAAGGGCTCGCCGCTGACGCCGGCCCTGCAGAAGGCCATCCAGTCCGTTCTCGACAGCGCCGAATACAAGAAGTCGCTCGCCAATTGGGGCCTCGAATCAGGCGCCATTACCGAAGCAAAGCTTAACTAGGGGACACTGTGCTCAATTCCAATGGCCACAGACGTGAAACCACCGTGAGCCGGGTAGACCCCGCACTCAAACCACGGCTGCGGCGTCGAAGTGCCTTTGAATACGTCGCCTGGATCATATGTTGCCTGCTGGCCGTGGGCATTCTCTTTTCCGTATCGACCAATCCAAACTTCAAGTGGCATGTGGTCGCCCGGTACTTCACCCACGAAACCATCATCCGCGGCCTGATGCTCACCATCTTCCTCACCGTCGCCAGCATGGTCTTCGGAACGCTTCTGGGTCTGGTGCTGGCGATCATGCGGTCCTCCAGCACCAAACCGATCGCGGCCACGGCCGGCGTCTACATCACTCTGTTCCGTGGCACACCGGTCCTGGTGCAGCTCATCTTCTGGTTCAACATCGCCGCGCTGTACCCGAACCTGACCATCGGAATTCCGTTCACCGACATCAGCACCGCAGTCGATGTCAATGCCCTGATAGCGCCCATCACGGCGGCCCTGATCGGCCTGACCCTCAATGAAGCCGCCTACATGGCGGAGATCATTCGAGGAGGGTTCGCTGCCGTCGGCAAGGGCCAGATCGAGGCCGCCGACTCGCTGGGAATGAGCGGGGGGATGAAGATGCGCAAGGTCATCATCCCGCAGGCGATGCCCTCGATCATCCCCGCGACCGGAAACCAGGTCATCGGCATGTTCAAGGAAACCTCCCTCGTCAGCGTGCTGGGCGTCGCCGAACTGCTCCAAAGCGCCCAGCTCATCTACGCCCGCACCTACGAGACCATCCCGCTGCTGATCGTCGCCAGCCTCTGGTACCTCGTGATGACCCTCCTGCTGAGCTACCCGCAATCCAAGCTCGAGCAAAAATACTCCCGCACATCCTCCAGGCTTCCCCGGAAAGCGAAAAAGGTTGTGCTGACAGCACCAGAAGGTATTGCCCGATGAGCACCGACGGCACCATTCACGCCCGAGCCATCCGAAAATCTTTCGGTCCCAAATTAGTCTTGAAAGACGTCGATCTGGACATCGCCAGCGGTGAGGTCTGTTGCATCATTGGCCCGAGCGGCTCCGGCAAATCAACGCTCCTCCGCAGCATCAACGGCCTGGAGACCGTCGATACCGGAGTCCTGAAAGTCAACGGTGAAAACTTGGGGTACTACGAAACGGAAACCGCTTACCATCGCCTCAACAAGAAGCAAATCGCCGAACAACGCACCAGAATCGGCATGGTTTTCCAGCAATTCAACCTCTTTCCGAACATGACTGCCCAAGAGAACATCATGGCGGGTCCCGTGCTGGTCAAAGGGGCCGAAAAGGGGGCAGCAGCCAGGCAGGCTCACGAGCTGTTGGCCAGCGTCGGTCTGGCCGGTTTCGGCGACTACTACCCCGCCCAGCTCTCCGGCGGACAACAGCAGCGGGTAGCCATTGCCCGGTCCTTGGCCATGGACCCCGAAATCATGCTCTTCGACGAACCCACCTCCGCCTTGGACCCCGAAAAAGTCGGCGAAGTCCTCGCCGTCATGAAGGAACTCGCCAAGAAAGGCATGACCATGGTCGTCGTCACCCACGAAATGGGGTTCGCCCGCGAAGTCGCCGACTCCCTGATCTTCATGGATGACGGCTATGTCGTCGAACGCGGCGACGCCAGGGAAATCCTCCGCAATCCCAAGGAGCGCCGGACCCAGTCCTTCCTGGAAAAGGTGCTCTAACAATGAACGGAAAAGAGCCAAGTGAATCGCATAAAGGCCTCGGGCCGGATAGGGTCTCCAGGGCTGCACGCGTCCTGCGCTATCTAGTAGATGTAATATGCCGAAGAGTGAGATGAGGAATGACATGGCGGCAACCGAAGGACTATTTGTCCTGGAAGGAAGGCCCACAGCCCAGTTGATTGCCGATCAACTGCGGGAACAAATCGTGCAGGGGATCTTCCGTCCGGGAGAGCAGATCAATGAATCTGCCATGGCCAGCCGACTGCGCACGTCCAGGGGACCGCTCCGGGAAGCACTGCAGCGACTGTGCCAGGAAGGGATCCTGGTCAACCACCGCAACCGCGGAGTGTTCGTCCTGGACCTTACAACCGAGGACATCAAGGAGATCTACGCCGTCCGCGAGGCCGTGGAATTAGCCGCAGCAAATACACTGCTGGATGGCAGGAAGGAACAGATCACAGACACCTGCGACGTGCTGCAGGGAATCATCAAGGAAATGGCGAAGCAGGTTGCCGTTTCCGACTGGCAGGCGATCGCACGGCTGGACATGCAGTTCCACACCTCCTTCGTCGCAGGCACAGGAAACTCCCGCCTGATCCGGATCTACGAGACACTGGCCGCCGAATCCCGAATGTGTATTCTCCGTCTGGAAGTCTCCTATCCTCGCGTGGATGTTCTCGTGCAGGAGCACCAGAACATCCTGGATCTCCTGGAAGCACGAGACAGAAGGGGACTTCAGAACGCCATCAAACGGCACATGCAAAAGGCCGTGGAGGATCTCACCGCCAGCAGTTAGCTGACACGCAGGCGCAGCACTTGGCAACAGCTTCTGGACAAGAGCCCCCGGACAGCTGCTGCTGCCCGGGAGCTCTTGCGGTTTGAGGATTACTCGGTCGTGGGCGGAAGGTCCTTAACAACCCACATCTTGCGCAGCGTCTCATGGATAGTCCAGCTGCCCTCCCAGCCGGCAGGAGTAACGAACAAGGAACCCGGGCCGATGTCGAAGCTGGTGCCATCCGGCTCCGTGATGGTGGCGGTCCCGCTCAGAATCTGGCAGATCTCGTCGTAGCCGGGCCGGGTGCTCTTGAACGTTCCCGGAGTTACCTCCCAAATGCCCGTCCTGAAGTCGTCCCTGGCCCAAAGACGCAGGGACACCTCAGTCTGTCCTTCGGTAATTGAGGTTTCCTTGGACTTGTGCTCCCCCGGGTTTGCGGTTGTCGCATCGCTCATGACGGTCGCCTTGACCATAGTTGCTCCTTCTTGGGCTGCGCCCTGTACGTAGATGCCTGACCTCTTTGGAAGGCACGGTTTTCATCCTAGCAATTGTCAACAATCGACGATAGACTCAGGATGGAAGTTTTTCCACCGGTGGCCGCCCCGGACTACGTACCGTCCTTCCGGAGCCAAGGATGGCGAGGGCAGAGGCCCCGGCCGCCGAGGCAATTCACAGAAAGGCACACAAAAATGCGACAGAGCCGTCGTGTATCCATGTGGACGTCCCTTCAGCGCGGAGACGTCATCACTCTTTGCCGGCAGGGCGTCGAATGCTACAAGGGTTCCATCGATGAGCGGACTGAGGATGGTCGAACGATTTGGGTGACAGACCAGATCGGAGACCGTCGCCTCTTCCATGTCGAGGATGACTACGACCTACTGATTTCCGGCAATGTCTACTCCTACTAGGCAGACTATGCGAATACGTCGGTTCGAAAGCCTCTGCGGAACGTGGGGCCTGGCGCAATGCTCAGCCTGATCTTGCTCATCACAGCAGGGCTCCTAACCAGCTCAAGCGCAGTCTCGCATCTACCGTGGTCAGCAAGACGTGAATGCCGCGGGAGGAAGTTCGAAGGCAACGTTCTATTGCAGATCTCCGCCGGAGTCCTTGCCCTGGGTGCCGTCCTCCTGGCTGTTAATGTTCAACTGGGCGCGTTCCAGTGACTGAGGCAATGTCCAGTATGGCCAAGGACCCCAGCCGCAACAGTCCGAAGTCGTTGCCGGCCGTAGCTCCCCCACAACTCGGTCCGGAGATGGTATTCCACGACCCCCTCTCCACCTCAGCGTCCGAGCAGCAATCCAGTCTTTTGCGCGTACGTGTCGTGTCTTCTCATGGCTCTCCCGAGCCGAAACGCCGAATGAACAAAAGGCCGGCGTCGCGAGCCGATCGGCTAGAAGCCGTTTCACGGCAACTCAACCTCCTCGCACGGCACCGAGGAAAGCTGTAAGGTCAGCGGGCAGCGCCAAGGTGCCGTGAATCCAAACTGCCCGCCTGAGCACCCTCATGGAGGAACGCAGCTGAAGCTGCCGAAGGCGTACTCACTGCAGGGCTGATCCTTCCCTCACTTGGACAGCACGACGCCGGAGCCCGCCCGGGCGGCCGTCCCGCCGTCGTTCTTTCCTTGGCAGGTGGCCCGGCAAAAAGATGGCCCTGCCGGACGTGAAGTCCGGCAGGGCCATCTGGTTTTCGAGTCAGGCCACCTGCTCGCGCGGCCGTGCCCTGATGCTGCTACTTCGCGGTGATGGTCCAGTCACCGTCGGAGTTCACCTGGACGAAGCCGGGCGTCAGCTGGACGGTGCCGCTGTAGGCGCCGATCTTGTTGACGGCGAGCTCGGGGATGTCGCTGCCGAACCCTTCCACCACGAAGTTGCCCTCGCCCTTGTTGGTGATGGCGGCCTTGGTGCCCGGCGCGTCCCAGTAGAGCACCTTGTCGCCGTGCCCGCCGGCCTTGCCCGCGGAGGTGGGGACGGTCTCGACGTCCTCGATCTTCAACGTCCACGCGGCATCGGCGCTGATGCTGAATTCAGAGGTGGCTGTACCGGCGCTGGTGTCAACGAGATGCGAGCCGGTGTAGCCGCCGATGGTGTTGACCAGGAGCATTTCCGCCCCATTGGTCTCCAGGACCGTGTTCCCGCTGCAGGCGCTGCAGGTGAACGTCACCACGGCCGGAAGACCCTTGAGGTCAACGGTCTTGATGTCGTCGCCCGTGCCGGTCAGAGTCTGTGCCTCCAGCAAAGGACGGTCCTCCCCCGCCGTTGCTTCCGCGGACGCCGAGGGCGTCTCGGAGGAATTCGCGGCAGCCGCAGTCTCATCCGTGACCGGTGCAGCCGAGATGATCGGCGAGGTGGCAGCACTCTGGACGGCCAGGGCCGCCACGGCCCCGCTGACCGCTCCGATCACCATGCCGCCCACCACCAGGACGGCAGAGACCACAATCGCAAGCACCTTGTGCTGGCCATACCCCGCCAGCGGCTGGCGGTTCTTGTCGGTCTGCTTGCCGGCCAGCGTGATGATCAGGTCCACGAGGGACCAGACCCCAAGGCCGCCCGCGGTGAGCAGCTTGGCGATGCCGGTGCCGATCTTCCCCAGGTAGAAGCGGTCCACACCCAGCCCGCCCAGGAACAGCGACAGCAGCCAGGTGGTGAGGAAGGACTTCTGCGGAGCAGGGAACTGCTGCGGTGCACCGAACTGGCCAGGATACTGCCCGTCGCCATACTGCTGCCCGGCGGGAAACTGAGGGACACCGTAGGTGGTGTAGTCGGAGGCAAGCGGTGGCGGCGGGGTTGGGCCGGGCTGGCTCATGGTCGTCCTTTCGGGCTGGCGACGGCAGGGGTCGCCGATTGTGCGTGGAGTAGTGGTGCTGAGTGGGGAGGTTGCCGCACTGCCAACGGAGCCGCAGGGCTCAGCAGGCAGTTGGTTCGGCGGAAGGGGGTAGAGACGGCAGGTTCAGCAGGCAGGAGCAGGCCGAATCCTCCGGAGCGTGACGGGCCGTGGCCCGCTGCGGCAAGCACGCTTTCAGATCCCCCGCAGGGCTCTGAAAGCGCGCCGAATTCCTTAGGCTTTTATGGCATGCACATGCGCTGATATCCCCCATTTTGACGTGCGGCGTCCCCGCCCCCAGAAGGGATGATACCTGCCTTCAGGGACTCCGCGTGTCACCGCCGCGTGGCGTTCCACAACACGCCGTGTGGCGGCTTGTGATGCTCCCCGCATTAAGGGCAAACGACGACGGCGGGTACCCGCCGTCGTCGTTTAAATGCCGTTGGCAGCGCTACGCGGGCTCGACGCCGATCTGCCTCACCAGGCTCACTGTGTCGGCCGCCGAAGCCCCGGGGCATCCCCCAACTGAGTAGCAGCTCACGTCGTTGTCAGCCCTGAGAACGACGTGAGCTGCTACCTACTTGGGCCGCGTCAGAAACCGACGTTCTCGCGGCCCTTGAGCTGCAGCATCTGCCGGGCTTCGTCCGGGGTGGCAATCTCGAAGTTGAGGGCCTCGAGGATGGTCCGGATTCGGGTGACCTGCTCCGCGTTGGACGTGGCCAGCTGTCCGGGGCCGATCCACAGGGAATCCTCCAGGCCCACGCGCACGTGGGAGCCCATGGCCGCCCCGATCGTGGCGAGCGGCATCTGGTTCTTCCCGGCTCCCAGGATGGACCATTCGTAGTCCCCGCCCAGCAGCCGGTCGGCCGTGCGTCTCATGTGCATCAGGTCCTCGGGATGCGCACCGATCCCGCCGAGCAGGCCGAAGACGGACTGGACGAACAGCGGGCCCTTGGCGAGGCCGCGGGCGTGGAAGTGGGCCAGGTTGTTCAGGTGCGAGATGTCGTAGCACTCGAACTCGAACCGCGTGCCGTTCTCGTTGCCGATGCCCAGGATGGTCTCGATGTCCTGGAAGGTGTTCTTGAACACAAGGTCGCGGCTCTTTTCGAGTCCTTCCCGCTCCCACTCGTGGCCGAACTCGGTGAAGCGGTCCAGCATCGGGTACAGCCCGAAGTTCATCGATCCCATGTTGAGCGACGCCAGCTCGGGCCTGAACAGGGCCGCGGGCCGCATGCGCTCCTCGACGGTCATGTGCGGGGAGCCGCCCGTGGTGATGTTGATGACCGCATCCGTGTTGCGCTTGAGCTTGTCCAGGATCGGGGCGAAGTGCTCCGGGTCCTGCGACGGGCGCCCGTCCCGGGGATCGCGGGCATGCATGTGCACGATGGCGGCGCCGGCCTCAGCGGCGCCGATGGCGGCGTCGGCGATTTCATCCGGCGAGACCGGCAGGTACCTGGACATGGAGGGGGTATGGATGGCGCCGGTGACGGCGCTGGTGATGATGACCTTGCGAGCGGTAGCCATGGGTTCTTCTCCTTCGGTGGACCGGTTCAGTAGAGTTTTTCGGTGTTGCCGTCGACCGCCAGCGCCTGGCCGTTGACATTGCGTGCCATATCGCTGGCGGCAAATGCGGCCATGTTGGCGATGTCCTCGGCTTCGATCAGCCGGCCCAGCGAAGACTGGCTGTGATACAGCGCGGACACCTCGTCCTCGGGCAGCTCCAGCATCCGCGCCTTCGCTGCGATGACGGCGTCGATCCTGGGGCCGTTGACTGCGCCGGGGCAGATCGCGTTGACGCGGATCTTGTCCGGGCCCAGTTCGATCGCGAGGGTCTTGGTCAGCCCCACGACGGCCCACTTCGACGCCGAGTAGGCACTGCGCCCCGCCATTCCCAGCCTGCCGGCCGCGGAGGAGAGGTTCACGATCGAGGCGTCCCTTCCCTGCCGCAGCATTGGCAGGGCGTGCTTGATGCAGAAGAACTGGCCGTGGATGTTGACGTCGAAGGTCGCTTTCCAGGCCGCCGCATCGAGCGTCTCGAGCGGGCCGGTGGGACCTGCGATGCCGGCGTTGTTGACCAGCACGTCCAGGCCGCCGAGTTCCTCGCTGACCGTGTTCATGAGGTGGCGGACCTGGTCCTCGTCGGAGACGTCGCTGACGCCGGCGGCCAGGCCGTTGACGCGGGCCTTCTCGACGGCGTCGGCGTCGATGTCAGTGACGAAGACGGTGGCGCCCAGGTCCCGGAACTTATTGGCGATGGCCATGCCGATGCCGTTGGCCCCGGCCGTGACCAGGACCCTTTTTGCGGTGAAGTCCATGAGTTTTCCTTGCCTGAGTGGTTCGGTTGAGTCAGTGCGCTGCGGGGACGGCCTGCGGCTTCTCCGTGCCTCGCTTGAGCATCAGGGACAGCAGCGCCCCCACCGTGCACATGGCCACGATGAACCACAGGCCGGAGAGCTTGGAGCCTGTGGCGTCCTGCATGAAGCCCATGACGTACGGGCCGAGGAAGCCACCGAACAGGCCGATGGTGTTGACGAACGCGATGCCTCCGGCGAGGGCGGCGCCGCTGAGGCGGGTGGCCGGGTAGGTGAAGAGGATGGGCTGCAGGGCGAAGAAGTTGAATGCGGCGAGGCAGAAGCCGATCATGCCGAGCACCGGGCCGCCGACGGCGCCGATGGCGAATCCGGCGATGATGCCGATCATCGTGCCGGTGACCAGGAGTCGTGAGCGCCTGCCGTCGGTGGCGAAGCGGGGCACCAGCAGGGCGCCGGCGGCGGAGAAGATCCACGGGATGGCCGTCAGCAGGCCGATCTGGATCGGGCTGAGCTTGCCGTAGGTGCCGATGATGGAGGGCAGGAAGTAGGACAGTGCGTAGACGGCGATCTGGTGCGTGAAGTAGACGCCGACCACGAGGAGGATCTGCTTGTCCTTGAGTACGTCACGGAGGCGGTGGTTTCCGGAGGCTTCCGCGCCGGCTCTCTCTTCTGCAGCGATGCGGGCTTCGAGGTCGGTGGCTTCCTCCGCGGTGAGGAACGTGGCCTTCGTGGGCCGGTCCGGGAGTTTCTTCCAGACCACGTAGGCGAGGACGCAGGCGGGCAGGCCTTCAATGATGAACATCCACTGCCAGCCGTGCAGTCCGGCGAAACCGTCCATGGTCAGCAGGAGTCCGCCCAGCGGGGCGCCGACGATGTTGGCGATGGACACGCCCAGTAGGAACATGCCGTTGGCCTTGGCCCGGTCCCTGACCACAAACCACTGCGTCAGGAAGTACATGACGCCGGGGAAGAGCCCGGCCTCCGCGACGCCGAGCAGCATGCGCATGATGTAAAAGGACCATTCGCCCTGGACGAAGGCCATGCCGGCCGAAATGATGCCCCAAGTGATCATGATCCGCATGATCCAGAAGCGGGCGCCGACCTTGTGCATGATCAGGTTGGACGGGATCTCGGAGAGGGCGTAGGTCAGGAAGAACAGTCCGGCGCCGATCCCGTAGGCGGTGGCGGAAAGTCCGAGGTCGATTTCCAGGCGGTCCTTGGCCATGCCGATATTCGTGCGGTCCAGGAATGCCATGATGTAGGCGCCGATTAGCAGCGGCATGACTCTGCGGAGAATCACGCGGTTGATTTCCTGCGGCGTGCGCATCTTCGTTGGTGCGGATACAGCTGACATGGGTCTTCGTCCTTGAATTGGGGCCCTGCGTGGAGTGTCCAGAGCGGAAAAGTTCCGCGCGGTGGGCTTTTGTGGGCATGGCGGGATAGGGCGGCGAGGGTACTGGCACCGGCGGGTCCTTCGATGGGCCGCTGGTCATGAGGTGGAATAGGCCTGGTTTGTAGAGGAACTGGCCTGGTTTTGTAGCGGAGCTGGTTGGCTTGCGGGGATCAGGTATCCGGCGGGTTGCAGCCACACGTCTTCCCCAGATGCAGCCGATGCGGGCAGATCAGGGAACTGTAGGTGTTGGTTGGTGCATCGATACGCTTCAGCAGCATGGCGAAGGCCTCTTGAGCCATCTCCTGCTGCGGCTGGACGATGCTGGTCAGGTTGATGAGGCCGGACCGGCTGTGCGGGAGGCCGTCACACCCTGCCACGGCGACGTCGTCCGGAATTCGAAGGCCCCGGGCCAACGCATATTCCATGACTCCGATCGCCAACTCGTCGCTCCCGCAGACCACCGCCCGCGGAGGCCGCTCCGATGAGAAGAGCCGCTCGGCAGCGAGCTGACCCCCTTCATTGTTGACTCGGGTGCTGATCCTGCGTTCGCCGGCGATGGTGATGCCGGCAGCGGCGGCGGTGCGCACGAAAGCCTGTTCCCTCGCGAGCGAGGCGGTGGAAAACCGTGGTCCGATCACCGTGGCGATGTCCGCGTAGCCATGTTCCAGCATGTGCTCCATCAGCAGAGTCGCCGCGGCGTCATCGTCGATTCCTACGAAGTCGCTCTGAAGGAATTCGGCGCGCCGGGACAGGCAGACGTACGGGATCCGCGCCGAGCGAAGGGTGCGCAGGGCGGTTGAGTCCTCCCTGAGCGCCGCCGCGAGGATGATCCCGTCCACGTTGCGGGTGGCCAGGGTGGCCGTCACCTGGGCCAGGACTGCGGGATCATCCTGGGTGGTGGCGACAAAAACGTCATAGCCCGAGTCCGCCGCTGCCGTGATGATGCTCTGGGCCCACCGCGGAAACATCGGGTTGATGATGTTGGGGAGGATCAGGCCGATGACCCGCGTCCGCTGGGGATCCGCGGTCTGGGTGGACTTACGGGGCCTGAAGCCCAGCTCGTTGGCGACGCCGATGATGTGACGCCTGGTTTCCGTGGAGACGCCGCCCTTGCCGTTGAGAACATAGGACACCGCTGCAGCGGAAACACCCGCGGCCCTCGCGACTGCCGCTGCCGATACAGGGGACGGACGGGTCACCACAGCTTCGTTGCCGCTGGGCTGTTTCATGACCGTTCCTTCCCTGCAATCCGGGTTGATGTGACCTCAGTTACGTTAGTTGCGGGTAAAACCCTTAAGCAACGTTAAGTTTTCCCCGAGAACACAGCGCCCCCGCACTTCCCGACGGAGCGCACCGCCGCGTTAGGCTGGGCCTACGGCTGAAGACGTCCGGCCACTGCACCGTCACCCCGGGAGTAGCCCTTTGACTGTCGACCAAGCCCCCAGCGATTCCTCCGCCACGGCCGCCAGCGCGCCAAGTCCCGCCGCCAACACCACAGACCCCGACGGCGACCTCCGCCAGATCGCGGCCGGCGCCTTGGGCCTCGACCGCCTCCGGGACGGCCAGCTCGCCGGAATGCGCGCCCTTGTCACCGGCCGGGACGTCCTCGCCGTGATGCCCACCGGCTATGGAAAGTCGGCCATCTACCAGGTGGCCGCACTGCACCTCCACCGTGCGCATCGCCTGCACCGCACGCTTGCCGGCCACGGCGAAAGTCCGGATGCCCCGGCGGCCGGTCCCGCCGTCGTCGTTTCCCCGCTCATCGCGCTGCAGGAGGACCAGCTGGACGGACTGCTGGAAGACCTCGGCGGGGAAGCCGCCGTCGCCATCAACTCCGGGCGCAGCGATTCCGACGTTGATGCCGCCTGGGAAGCCGCGGAACGGGGCGACGCGGCCTTCATCTTCCTCGCGCCCGAGCAGCTGGCCAAGGCCGAAACCGCGGAGCGGCTCGCCGCCCTGAACGTCTCGCTGTTCGTGGTGGACGAGGCCCACTGCGTGTCCTCGTGGGGGCACGACTTCCGCCCTGACTATCTCCGGCTCGGCGAGGTCCGCCAAAATCTCGGCAATCCGCCCGTCGCCGCGCTGACCGCCACCGCATCTCCCCCGGTGCGCGACGAGATCCAGCGGCGCCTGAAGATGAAGGACCCGCTGGTGCTGGTCCACGGCTTCGACCGCCCCAACATCCGGCTCGAGGTGGTCCGCCACCTCCAGGACAGCGACAAGCGCCGCGCCGTGCTGGATCAGGTGGCAAACCTCAAGGGCCCGGGCCTCCTCTACGCCGCCACCCGCAAGGACACCGAAACCTACGCCGCCGAGCTGGCCGGGCGCGGCCTGCGCGCCGAGGCGTACCACGCCGGCCGGAAGCAGGGCGAGCGGGACCGGGTCCACGAGCAGTTCCTCGACGACGAACTCGACGTCGTGGTGGCCACCACCGCGTTTGGCATGGGCATCGACAAACCCAACGTCCGTTTCGTGATCCATGCGGACATCCCGGAGTCCCTGGACAGCTACTACCAGGAGATAGGCCGCTCCGGCCGCGACGGCGAACCGGCCGCCGCCGTCCTGCACTACCGGCCCGAGGACCTGGGCCTGCGCAAGTTCTTCGGGACGCACGCGCCGGACGAGGAATCGCTGCTGGCTGTCCTTCAGGTGCTGCGCGCGGCCGACGCACCACTCACGCAGAGGGCCCTCGCCGAGCAGACCGGACTCTCCGCCCGTCGCCTCACCGGCCTGCTGAACCAACTGCAGGAGACCCGTGCCGTGAAGGCGGGCAAGCGCGGCATCCGGCTCGACGCCGGCGCCAAACTGCCCAAGGTGGTGGAACACGCCGTCGAACTGGCCGAAGCGCGCCAGCGCGTGGACCGTTCCCGCATCGAGATGGCGCGCGGCTACGCCGAGACGGACGGCTGCCGGCGCCAGTTCCTGCTGGGCTACTTCGGCGAGGACCTTCCCGAGCCGTGCGGAAACTGCGATACCTGCGCGGACGGCTCCGCTTACGAGGAGGACTACGACGACGGCGCCGCGGCCGCCGCGGGCGGGGAACCTTTCCCGCTCCAGGCCGCCGTTGTGCACAAGGAATGGGGGCCCGGCCTGGTGATGCGGCACGAGGAAGACGTGATCACAGTGCTGTTCGAGCAGGAGGGTTACAAGACGCTGTCCCGGCAGGCCGTCACGGAGGGAAAGCTCCTCACGCTGGCAAGGTGACGGGCCGGACCGGTTGGGTGGCTGGCCGGGCCGGTTTCGCACCCCCAACTGGGTAGCAGCACACACCGTTCTCAGCCCTGGGAACGGCGTGTGCTGCTACCTACTTGGGCCGCAACCCGCGCCGTAACCTGTTGACAGCAAGACGTGACGCGTGCCATATTTGCGGCATGAACCTGTTGGACAGCTGGACAGTTGGACAAGCCAAAGTGATACGGGTCGGCGCAGCCGAAGCCGTGTTCGCATCCCTTCGAAACGCCATAGAAGGCGGCAAGATTCCGGTCGGCGCACGGCTGGATTCGGAGGCATCGCTGGCCCAGCTGTACGGAGTGAGCCGATCGATGGTCCGGGAAGCACTGAAGTCGTGCAATGCGCTCGGCCTGACGGCTACATTCACCGGCAAAGGCACCTTCGTCATCGCCGACCGGGTTGCCCCTGACCTGAAGCTCGGAAAATACTCTGCCCGTGACCTGGTGGAGGCGCGCCCCCACATTGAAGTACCCGCCGCTGCCCTTGCCGCCGAACGCCGGACTGGCGAGGATGTGGAGGCACTTCGGGACATTCTCGAGGCCATGTCGGATGAAGATGATCTCCAGCAGTGGATCCTCCTCAACGCCGAATTTCACGCCACCATTGCCCGGTGCAGCGGCAACGAGGTATTTGTCGGCGTTCTGACGGACATCCGCGAGGCCATGGCTGACCAGTCGAACACCCTGAACCTGGTAGCTGACCGCCGGAAGGATTCCGACCGCGAGCACGCCCGCATTTTCGCTGCCATCGAGCGCGGGTCCGCCCAAGAAGCGTCCAGGGCCATGACACGGCACCTGCACGGTGTGGAGTGTGCGCTGGGCAGCATCGTCCCCGGAGGCGAAGGCTGACCGAGCACCTGCCCCGTCCCGAATCTATCCCCGTTACTTAGTCGCTGCAGGCGGTCGCCTCCGTGCTGCCTGCCCCCGCGGCCGCGGCCGCCGCCGCCGCCGCCGTCGCCACGCCCAATCACCCTGCAATACAGAACTTCTATGTCCTTTCCTGGGCCGCGCCCCAATTCGGCCTGCCGCAAAACCCTGATTTCCCGTCCAAACCCATCAACGAAGCCCCGTGAGGACCCCCATGACCACCATCCTGAACCCCCACCTGTGCTACGCCACCGCCACCGGCCGGGGCGCGAAACTCAGCTAATATCCACCGCCGCTGGTTGAGCCTGCCGAAACAGGCTCGACCGGCCACCACCACGACCCCGCCCGTCAGGGAGCAGAGGGCACGCCGCCGTGCCCAAATACCCTGACCGACTTACGGAGACAACGGAACTCAATGAGGAGGTCCGTTCCAGCACCGGGCCATCATCCCGGCCCCTACCCAAGGATTGATCATGAAAAACAAATCAACGATGTGGATTCTGGCAGCGCTTCTGTTCGGGATCATCAGTGGGCTGGTGTGCCACTGGCTGCTCGCCGCAGACGCCCGCGAATCCCTCGTGGCGGTGCTCGACACCGTGACGCACATGTTCCTGAACCTCATCAAGATGATCATCGCCCCGCTGATCTTCGCCACCCTCGTCTCCGGCATCGCAGGAGCGGCCAAGTCCGCCGGCGTGGGGAAGCTCTTCGGCCGCTCGATGATCTGGTTCCTTTCCGCCTCCGTCCTGGTGGGCGCCTTCGGATTCATCACCGCGCACGTGCTCAACGTCGGCGACGGCCTGAACCTGGTCCCGGGCGGTGACGCGGGGATGGAAACAAAGCCCCTCGATTACGCGGAATTCATCACCCACATCATCCCCACCAGCGTCTTCGCGGCCCTGACGGCCAACAACCCGCTCCAGATCCTGGTGTTCGGCGCGCTCTTCGGCATCGCCCTGCTGAACCTTCGGAAGAAGGGCCACTCCTCCATCGCGAATGCAATCGACGAGCTGATGGGCGTCATGCTCAAGGTCACCGGGTACGTGATGCTGGCAGCACCCATTGGCGTTTTCGCGGGCATCGCATCGGCCTTCACGGCCGAGGGCCTGGACGCGTTCGCCACCTACGCTTCTTTCATCGGCGGCTTCTACGTCTCCCTCTCGGCGCTGTGGGTCCTCATGATCGCCGTCGCCGTTGGCTTCCTCGGAAAGGCCGCCTTCCGACTGGTCCGGATCGTGCGCGAACCCATGGTCATCGCGTTCGCCACCTCCAGCAGCGAAGCAGCCCTGCCCAAGCTCATTGAGGGCCTTACCAGGTTCGGCATCGAGAAACGCACCACCGGCTTCGTATTGCCCTTGGGCTACTCCTTCAACGTCGACGGTTCCATGATGTACATGACCTTCGCATCGGTCTTCCTCATCAATGCGTACGGCATTGACATGGACCTCGGGCAGCAGATTGCAATGACCGCAATGCTTCTGCTCAGCAGCAAAGGCATGGCCGGAGTGCCGCGCGGTTCGCTCGTCGTCGTTGCCGCCGTCGTCCCGGCCTTCGGCATCCCTGCAGCAGGTATTGGCGTCCTGCTCGTGATCGATCAGCTCCTGGACATGGGACGCACGGCAACCAACATCCTGGGAAATGCCATCGCCACCGCAGTCATCGGCCGAAGCCACGATAAAGCCGCTCCCCGCGAGGAGCCTCTCCCGGCGCACGACGGGCAAGAGGCCAGAGAGCTGGAAACTGCGACGCGCTGACCGAGTCACACGCGCACGTGAGGCGGCTCCTGCCCAGGGTGCGCTAACACAAGCAAAACAGCGGGCTCCCGGCCCCCGGCTGAAAGGCAGTTGAATTGCCAGATGTACTGAACGTCCCGTACCGCAGGGCAACAATTCAATCGGATAATCGCCGCCCCAAATTACGACGCAGCCAGGTCAGATCGCGGATCGTCGAATACCTGGCACGCAACGGGGCGAGCAAAGTATCCGATATCAGCAGCGCCGTTGGCTCCTCCAGGGACACCGTCCGGTACCACCTCGCAGCGCTCGAGGGCGCGTCGATGGTCCGGTCCAATATTTCCCCCGGGATGAGGGCCAGTTGCACCCCCTTCTATTCCCTCACCGCCGTCGGCGCTCCCCCAAAGTAGCGCGCAGCCCAACTAGGTAGCAGTACACGCTGTTCTCAGCGCTGAAAACGGCGTGAGCTGCTACGTAGTTGGGGAGTCTGGGTCCTGAGCCGAGGCCCGAAGCCGGAACCCGGAGTCCGCAGCCGAGGCCCGGAATCTGGGGTCCGCATCCGCAACCAGAACCCGAAACCCGTTGACATGTGACCAAATGGTCACCTATTCTGGGCTTGTGGACGCCGTATTCAAGGCTCTCGCCGACCCCATCCGCCGGGAACTGCTGGACGAGCTTTTCCGGGAGGACGGCCAGACGCTCACTGCCCTGGAAGCGCGGTTCGAGATCACCCGCTTCGGGGTCATGAAGCACCTCAAGCTGCTCGAAGAGGCGGGCCTCGTGGTGACCCGCCGTCGCGGGCGCGAGAAGCTGCACTTCCTGAATCCGGTGCCCATCAGGCTCGTCCACGACCGCTGGGTGAGCAAATATGCACAACCATGGGCCGCTGCGCTAAGCGACCTCAAAACCAGATTGGAAAGTCCCATGGAAAAGATTTTCGAGATCTACATCAAGACCACCCCGGAACGGCTCTGGGAGGCCATCACGGACAGCGAGATCCGCAGCAAGTACCAGTTCGGGATGCGCATCAGCTCGGATTGGACGCCGGGGTCCCGGTTCGAGATGGCGCCCGAGGGAGGGGACCTTCTCGGTGATGGCGAGAACGTCGAGGTCGAACCTCCGCGGCGGCTGGTGCAGACCATGCGCGCCCTCTGGGGCGACGACGTCAAGGCCGAGGGCACCTCGCGGATCACGTGGGAGATTGAACCGGTGGGCGATTCCTGCCACCTGACCGTCACGCACGATCAGCTCCGCGAAGGCGCCAACGAACAGCTCTACGGCGGCTGGCCGATGATCCTCTCCGGCCTGAAGACCTGGCTCGAAACAGGCCAGAAACTCACCACGCCGGGCTCCCTCATGTACGCCTGACGCCGGGGCGCAGCCGGGGCGCCGCCGGAGGGCGGACTAGGCGCGCGGACCTGGCGCGCGCAGCCGGCAGTCACAGCTGCTCAGAAACTGCGGGTTGCGGCGCGCCAGACCGACCTGGGTAGGGTTGATTCCAAGCCCCGGCGTGCGTTCCACATGGGAGAGTTGCCTGGCCGGACTCTCCGGCGCGCCCCTCACCGCTCAGGAAAGAGGCAGCATGGAAGTTCCCCTTATGGTCTGGACTGCGACAATCGCAGGAATTCTGGCCCTCCTGGCCTTCGACTTCTTCTTCCATGTGCGGAAGGCACACACGCCGTCGCTGAAGGAATCCGCCGCGTGGTCCGCCATCTACGTCGGCATAGCCCTGCTGTTCGGCCTGGGCGTCTGGAGCTTCGGCGGCAACACGATGGGAACCGAATACTTCGCCGGGTATGTCACCGAGAAGGCGCTGTCCGTGGACAACCTCTTCGTCTTCCTGATCATCATGGCCAGCTTCAAGGTGCCCCGCAAAGACCAGCAAAAAGTGCTCCTGTTCGGCATCGTCTTTTCGCTGATCGCCCGGACCGGTTTCATCTTCCTCGGCGCGGCGCTCATCAACAGCTTTGCCTGGGTCTTCTACATTTTCGGGCTGATCCTGCTCATCACCGCCGGCAACCTGCTCAAGCCCGACTCCCACGACGAGGAGAGCGAAGGCGTGGTGGTGCGGCTCGCCAAGAAGTTCCTGCCGGCGTCGGAACAGTACGACGGCGACAAGCTCTTCACCAAGGTGGACGGCAACCGCGTCCTCACCCCGATGCTCCTGGTCATGGTGGCGATCGGCGGCACGGACATCCTGTTCGCGCTCGACTCCATCCCCGCCATCTTCGGCCTGACGCAGAACGTCTTCATCGTCTTCACCGCCACGGCGTTCTCACTCATGGGCCTGCGGCAGCTGTTCTTCCTCATCGACGAACTGCTGGACCGCCTGATCTTCCTGTCCTACGGCCTTGCCGCCATCCTCGGCTTCATCGGCGTCAAGCTCATCCTGCACGCCCTGCACGAGAACAACCTGCCGTTCGTCAATGACGGCGAACCCGTCAACGTCGTTGAAATCAGCACCGGAACTTCGCTTGCCGTGATCCTCGGCGTCCTGACCGTCACCGTCCTTGCCTCCATCTTCAGTCCCAAGGGCAAGGCCAAGAACATGGTGTCCGGAGCCAAACGGCATGCCACGGAGTACGTTGACCTCAACTACGAAACGGACATCAAGGAGCGGGAGCGCATCTTCGACAAGATGGTCCGCGAGGAGCAGGAACTCAAGAAGCTCCCGGAGAAGTACAAGAGGCTCATCCGCAACGAAACCGCGGTCATGGACCTGATCCGAAAGGCGCACGCCGAGCACGACCAGGCACTGGAGCGGGCCGGAGAGAAGTAGTCAGCTCCGGGCCGTAAGCTGCTGCAGCAGCCGGAACCCGTGCCGGTCCACGGAGGCAGCCGTTGCGGACAGGACGACGACGGCGGCGCCCGCCTCGCGGTCCAGGCCGAACCACGAGCGGAACCCGCCGGTGCCGCCGTTGTGCCAGGTAACCGCTCGGCCCTTCACATCCAGCGTCACCCAGGCGGCGCCGATGCGCGCGGCCGGACCGGCGACGTTCGCCACCGGGTCCAGGACGGCCAGGCCCGGTGCTGAGCCGTCAAGAAGAGCCTGGGCCAGCCGTGCCATCTCCGTGATGGAGGCCCGGATGCCGCCGGCCGGAGCCAGTGCCTCTCCGGTCCACGGTTCCATGACCCTCCCCCCAGCGGCTCCGCCCGGGACCGCCCGCGGACCCAATTCATCGGGGGCGGCCGGCGCGTACACCGAACCCAGACCCAGCGGAACGGACAGCCGGTTCCGGAGAAGGTCGCGAAAGCTCATTCCGGCCCCTGACGCAATGGCATGGCCCAGCAGTTCGAAGCCAAGGTTTGAATACCGGGGCCTTGGATACCCCCAGCGTGGCATCCGGGCCCACCTCACCCCGGCCGCACGCGTCAACGTAGAGAAGCCCGGTGATCCCCTTCGATACCGACCCGATTTCGAAGTCCGCGTCCAGGGATGCACCCAGGCTCGCCACGGTCGCTATCCCGGCGTTAACGGCGGCGGCCGCCGCCACTGGATGGCGGCGGCCAAGACCGCTTCGCAACTTTTCTGCCAGTCCGGCGTCCCCGTGCATGTCAGTCAGGCGCATGTCAGTCACGACATGTCACCACGGGCACTCAGGACGCGCGGCGTATGCACGCAGGGTTAGTGCCTCTTCAGGAAGTGGCGGATTCTTTCGCCGATTCCGCTGGCGCCTGTGTGGGCGGCGCGTCCCGAGACATTCGGCCGGGCCACGCCCGTGTGTCCTCCGGCGGCACCTCCCGCCCGTCCCTTCAGACGTTCTGCGGCATGCCTGATCTTGTTGCCCAAGTTCATGGTGAACTCCTCCGTTCAGTGTCCGTCTATCCAGCATTCGACCGTCGGTAGTCCGGTCGTTCCCGACTCTACGCGCGTCCGTGGCCCACGACTACGGAATTTCTGAGTTCGTTGACCTTGGCCTAAATCCCGAGGGCCGACGCCTGCCGCGCGAGCTCCGTGATCTGCTGCCAGTTCCCGGACTCAACAGCCGCACGCGGAGTGAGCCAGCTGCCGCCGACGCACTGCACGTTCGTCAGGCTGAGGTAGTCCGGCGCGGTGGCCAGGCTGATGCCTCCGGTGGGGCAGAACTGGACGTGCGGGATGGGTGCCCCGATGGCCGCTAGGTAAGCCGGGCCGCCGGCGGGGCCGGCCGGGAAAAACTTCATGGCCTCGAGCCCGCTTTCCAGGACCGCCATCACCTCGCCCACCGTCGCCACGCCGGGCAGCACCGGAATGTCCAGGCTGAGCATGTGCCCCAGCAGGGCGGGCGTCACGCCCGGGCTGACCAGGAACTGGGCACCGGCCGCGACCGCGGCGTCCGCCTGGCCCGGCGTGAGGATGGTGCCCGCTCCCACGAGGATGTCCGGAACTTCGTTGGCGATGAGCTTCAGCGAGGTGAGGGCGCTGTCCGTCCGCAGGGTGAGCTCGATGATCCGGATGCCGCCGTCGGCCAGTGCCCGGGCCACGGGAACCGCGTGCTGCGGATCGTCGATGGTCACCACCGGAATGACCGGGGAAACGTGCAGAACGCTGGTGGCGTCAGCCATGGTTGATCTCTTTTCTCAGGCCGTCCAGCCCGTGCGTGTCGATAATGCCGTACCAGTGCGTGAGGAGGCCGGCGAAAACAGCGTTCGCCGCCAGTTCGCCGTCGAAAATGCTGCGGCAGCCAAGGAGCGCCGGGACCACCGCCGCGGCCGTGCGAGACGCGGGCAGTGCCGCGTGGAGTTCAGCCGCAAGGGGATCGTCCAGCTGTGCCGCCGGCGTGGTGGCCACGTGGCGCATCCAGGCAGCAACGGCGAGCGCGGCCCACCGTGGTTCGCGGCCGGCGTCGAGATTTCCGCGGACGGTGCTCAGCAGCCGCAGCCCGATCTTCTGCGAGCCGTCGCTGCCCACCTTCGCCGTGGTGTGGCCCAGCGCGGGATTCGCGAACCGGCTGAGCACCTGCGCGCAGTACTCATCCCCGTCCAGTCCCTCCGGGAGGCTGATGGTGGGCAGCGCGTCCTCGTGCATCATGCGCCGGCAGGCCGTGAGGAAGGCGTCCTCGCCCACGGCGTCGCTGATGGTCGTCTTGCCCGCAGCCAGGCCCAGGTAGGCAAGCATGGAATGGCTCGCGTTGAGCAGTCGCAGCTTGGCCGCCTCCCACGCCGCGACGTCCGTGCTGAACAGTGCCCCGGCGTCCTCCCACCGCGGGCGGCGGGACGCAAAGTTGTCCTCGATGACCCACTGCAGGAACGGCTCGGCCACCACGGCGGCCTCGTCCCGGAGCCCCAGTTCGCGTTCGACGGCGTCCAGGTCGCCGGCCGTCGTGGCCGGCACCATCCGGTCCACCATCGTGTTGGGGAACGTGACGTTCGCTTCGAGCCAGGCCAGCAGCGGCTCCGCCTCGGCCGCAGGGAGCTCTGCGGCAAAGGCGCGAACGAGCTTGCCTGTCAGCTCCCCGTTGCCGGGAAGGTTGTCGCACGAGACCACGGTGAGGGGCCCGGCGTCGGCCCGGGCGCGCTGCTGGAGCCCGCGGGCGATCTGTCCGATGGCCGTCTGCGGAGGCTGCCCCGCGAGGTCGGCCCGGACCTGTTCGTCGGCGGTGTTGAGGGTTCCGGTGTGGGGATCGATCCGGTACCCCTTCTCCGTGATGGTGAGCGTGATGACCGACGTCGACGGGTCGGCGATCCGGTCCACCACCGCTCCCGGGTTGTCCCTTCCGGAGATGGCCTCCACGATGCTCGAAACCACGCGGAGCGGCGCGGCACCGCTCCCCCTCTCGGTCACGGTGAACAGCCCGTCCTGCGGCGCCAGCTGGCGCGCCACCGTATCCGAACGCTGGGTGATCCCGGCGATCCCCCAATTGAGATCGCCGGAGGCCAGCATCGCGTTTTCGGTGAACACGGCCGTGTGGGCGCGGGCAAAGGCGCCCAGGCCAAGGTGCACAATGCCGGGCCGCAGCTTTTCCCGCGGCAGCAGTCCCTGATGGCTTCCGCTGGCAGCCAGCGAAGCGGAGCTTAGGCGTGCGATGACAGCTCTCCTTCGGGGGTCCGCAGGGCATGGGTCCGGGTCTGTTCAAAGGTGGGGATGAAGCCGGTCCCGCCCTTGCCGCCGACCACGAGCGATGCCGCAGCCGCGCCGTACCGGGCGGCGTCCGGGAGGCCGTCGCCCAGCACCATCCGGGCGGTCAGGGTGCCCACGAAGGCATCGCCCGCGCCCGTCTGGTCCACGACCGACGGCGCCGGAATCGCGTCGACCCAGGAAGAGTCGTGCTCGCTCTCAAGCTGGATTCCCTCCGCCCCGCAGGTCACGGCGACGTTCGCAGCACCGAGGCTGCGGAGCTTGGCCGCCGCCTCCTTCGGCGAGGCGCAGCCGAGGAGTGCTGACGTTTCGCCCGGAAAGGACGGAGTGACCAGGAAGGTCCGCGGCGCCAGTTCGGCGAGGACCGCCGTCGCCTCCTCCACGGAGGTGAGCCGGGGGCGGAAGTTGGGATCGAAAACGAAGCGGCCAGCCGAGGCCGCAGCCTTGAGGACGGCAGCCCGCGACGACGCGGAAATGGCGCAGGCGATCCCGCCGGCAATGACGGCCCCCGCCGCCGAAACCACGGCCGGATCAACGTCATCCGGGCCGAGCGTGGAACCGACGCTGCTGGAGCGGGCGTAGGAAAACTCCCGCTGCCCGTCCGGATCGCAGTGCACCAGGTAGACGCCCTGCTGGCCGGTCCTGAACGTCAGCAGTTCATCGGAAATGCCGAGTTCCCGGATCCTGGCGGCGATCGCCTGGCCGAGGTCGTCGTCGGTCAGCACGGCCAGCAGCCCCGTGCGGGCTCCGGCCGCCGCAGCGGCCGCCGCGACGTTCAGCGCGTCGCCCGAGATGCCCAGCTGGGCGGGAACGCCATGGCCGAAAGCCACGTCCGTGGCCACCTCAACGAGGATCTCCCCCATCACGACGACGTCGAACGGCCGGTTCTCTTGCACGGAATCGCCCGCGTCGAATATCGAGGCGCTCACCAGTCGTGCACCGACCCGTCGAGCCGGCGGTTGATGGGCAGGTATTTCGGGTCGAACGGGAAGGCGGCAGCCGCCTCCTCGTTGAACTCGACGCCGATGCCCGGGGCGTCACCGGGGTGCATGTAGCCGTCGGTGAACGTGTAGGACGTCTTGAAGACCTCACCCGCAGGATCCCGGTGGCCCATGTACTCCTGAACGCCGAAGTTCGGAATGCTCATGTCCACGTGCAGGGCCGCCGCGAAGGACACCGGCGAAAGGTCGCCGGCGCCGTGCGAGCCGGACCGGACGCCGTACAGGTCCGCGAGCGAGAAGATCCGGCGCAGGTGCGTGATGCCGCCGGCGTGCGAAACGGACGTGCGGATGTAGTCGATCAGGCGTTCGGTGATCAGCTGCTGGCAGTCCCAGATCGAGTTGAACACCTCGCCCACGGCGATGGGCGTGGTGGTGTGCTGGCGGATCAGGCGGAACGCCGACTGGTCCTCGGCCGGCGTCGGATCCTCGATCCAGAACGGCCGGTACTGCTCCAGCGAGGCGCCCAGCCGGCCGGCCTCGATCGGCGTCAGCCGGTGGTGCACGTCGTGCAGGACGTGCACGCCGTAGCCGAACTCCTCGCGTACGTGCGCCATCATCTTGGGCGCGAAGTCCAGGTAGGACGTGGTTTCCCACATGTCCTCCTGCGGGACGTTCCCGCTGGCCGGCTCATAGGTCTTGCCGTCCACCGGCGCGATCCCGTAGGTCTTTTCCAGCCCCGGCACGGCAGCCTGCGCCCGGATGGCCTTGTACCCGAGGTCCAGGTGGTGTTGGAAATCGGCGCTGAGGTCCTCCAGCGTTGAGCCGCTGGCGTGCCCGTAAACCATGACGCCCTCACGGGCCGCCCCGCCCAGGAGTTCGTAGACCGGCATGCCGGCCACCTTGCCCTTGATGTCCCAAAGCGCGACGTCGATCGCGGCGATCGCGGTCATGGTCACCGGCCCGCGGCGCCAGTAGGCGCCCTTGTAGAAGTACTGCCAGGCGTCCTCTATGCGGCGGGCGTCGCGGCCGATCAGCAGCGGGCACAGGTGCTCGGAGAGGTAGGACGCCACGGCCAGTTCGCGGCCGTTGAGCGTGGCGTCGCCGATGCCGGTCACGCCGTCCTCGGTTTCAATAACGAGCGTGACGTAATTCCGTCCTGGCGACGAAACCACTACCCGTGCGTCGGTGATCTTCACTGGTTGGTCCTTCGGATGTTCGTGGGAAATATGCAAGTAGGTCGCAGCAGGTGTCGTTTTGAGCCCTCAAAACGACACCTACTGCTACTCAGTTGGGCTGAGGCGGAGCATGACCTTGCTGCTGCCGGAGGTTGGATCGGCCGAGACGCGCATGGCTTCCTCGGCCTGGTCGATGCCGAACTTGTGGGTGATGACCGGGGAGACGTCCAGGCCGTCGGCCATGGCGCGGAGGGCGTCGCCGATCTCGTCCACGAACCGGTAGGAGCCGATCCAGGTGATCTCCCGCGTCACCAGGTCACCCAGCGCCGCGGGAGCCGGGGTGCCGGGCAGGTTGCCCACCTGCACCAGGGTCCCGCCGCGGGCGGTGGCCCGGAGGACGCCGCCCAGCACTGCCGGGATGCCGGTGGCTTCGAACACCAGCTCCATGTCCTGCGGCAGCGCGCCGCCGCCGGAGACATTCAGGACCTCGTCGGCACCCATGGCTTTGGCGATCCGCAGCGATGCGTCGTTGATGTCCGTGGCGATGACGGTCCTCGCGCCGGCGTACTTGGCCGCCGCGATCACCAGCGAGCCGATGGGCCCGGCACCGTTGACCAGGATGTCCCGGCCGGCAAGCGAACCCGCCCGGCTGACGGCGTGCATGGCGACGGCGAGCGGTTCCGCGAGCGCCCCGTGCAGCGTGTCCACGCCGTCGGGCAGCGGGCGGATCTGCGAAGCCCTGGCGAGCTTCCGCTCGCTGAATCCGCCGTCAGTGTGCGGATCGAAGGCCGCCGAGCCGAAGTACCTGATCTGCGGGTACAGGTTGGTCCTGCCCTTGAGGCGGTCCGGCATGATCCCGTCCCCCACCAGTTCCGCAGGGTGCACCGTAACCGGCTGCCCGACGTCGAGGTTTTCGACGCCGGCGCCCAACTGGGCGATCCGGCCGGCCACCTCGTGGCCGAGGACCAGCGGCGCCTTCAGCGCCGCCGTCCCCGAGGCGCCGTGGCGCCAGTACGAAAGGTCAGAGCCGCAGATGCCGCCCCATTCGACGTCGAGCACCACCTCCCCCGACCCGGCTACGGGCTCGGGGCGGTCGTCGATGCGGAGGTCGTTGGCTCCGTGGACTACGACGGCTTTCATACCGCGTCTTCCAGGCGGACCATGTCGCGGCCGCGGACCTCGGGACCGACGGCGGCGGAGACCAGCGTGATGAGCGAGTAGCCCACCAGCATCGCGGCCAGCGGCCACCAGTGTCCGGTCACGGCCGTGAGCGTGGCGGCCAGCAGCGGGCCGATAGCGGTGGCGAGGATGCCGCCGATCTCCTTGGCCAGGGCCAGCTGGGTGAAGCGGGTGCGCGCTCCGAAGAACTCGGCCATGGTGACGCTTTCCATGGCGAAGAGGCTCAGCACGCCGAGGTTCAGGCCGACGACGATGGCAACGGTGATCAACGTGGTGTTGCCGCTGGTGACCATGAGCATCATGGGAATGGAGAACAGGGCGGTGAGTGTGCTCAGGGCCAGGTAGAGGGGCCTGCGGCCGAAGCGGTCACCCAGGAGGCCCATGATGGGGATGGTGATGAAGCCCAGCAGCGAGCCGTAGACGATTGCCGTGGTGCCGACCGACTTGTCGACCAGCAGGACGGTTGCCAGGTAGCCGATGAGGAAGGTCTGGATGAGCCCGGAGTTGCCGGCCTGGCCGAAGCGGAGGCCAAGGGCGATCAGGAAGGCCTTGCCCTTGCGCTGGTGCAGCGCGGCTTCGATGGTGCTGGTTCCGGCGAGGTCGGGAACCGCGGGGGTGGCAGGCTTGGCGGTGTCCTGCTGGGCGAGCTCCTGCTTGGCGATGTCCTGCTTGGCGATCTCTGCCTTGGACAGCGCCACGCCGTCCAGGACGTCTGCACGCTGCTCGAAGACCGGGCTTTCCTTGAGGGAGCGGCGGATCCAGACTGCGAAGATCATCAGCACGAAGCTGGCAAGGAACGGGATGCGCCAGCCCCAGCTGAGCAGCTGGTCCTCGGGGAGCACGCTGACCAGGATGGCCCAGAGGGCGGAGGCCGCGAGGGTTCCGGAGTTGGTGCCGAGGCAGACGAGCGAGGAGATCAGGCCGCGCCGGCGGACAGGAGCGTATTCCGCGAGCATCACCGTGGCGCCGGCGATTTCCGCGCCGGCTCCGAAGCCCTGGATCAGGCGCAGCGCCACCAGCAGGATCGGGGCCCAGATGCCGATCATTGCGTAGGTGGGCAGGACACCGATGAGGGTGGTGGACGCGCCCATGAGGGCGATGGTGATGAACAGGACCTTCTTGCGGCCGATCCTGTCGCCCATGCGGCCGAAGTAGACGGCGCCCACGAGGCGGGCAACATAGCCGACGCCGTAAGTCGCCATCGCGGCGATGAGGCCGATGACGGGGCTCACGTCGGGGAAGAAGATCTTGTTGAAGACGATGGCCGCGGCCAGGGAGTAGAGCTGGAAATCCATGAATTCCATGGCCGTTCCCAGCCAGCCGGACACGGCGACCTTGGCGAGGTCTCGGGTGGTCCTGGATTCCCGCTTGGTGGTAGTGGGCGGTGCGATGCTCTCGGTCATCTGTTGCTCCTTTGCAGGCGATGAAAAAGGAAGGTGGGGAGAGTTCTGCGGTGCGAAGGTGGCCGCCATCCTGGGTAGCGCATGAGACTGCGTTCCGGCGGCCTTCTTGCTACCATACAAGCACTACCATTCTAGTTTGTCAACGATGGCTAGACTGGATACATGACAATCGGCAAACCCGAAAAAGGACAGTCACCGCGGCTCTCGGTGCGCGACCAGACCTTGGAGACCCTCCGGCGTCGGATCATTTCCCTGCAGCTCCCGCCGGGCGAGCCGCTGTCCGAAAACGAGCTTGCCCAGGAACTCGGCGTCAGCAGGACGCCGGTGCGCGAAAGCCTCATTCTGTTGCGGGAAGAGGGCCTGGTCCAGGTCTTTCCGCAGATCGGGTCGTTTGTTTCCCTGGTGGACCTGGGGCGCGTGTCTGAGGCGCAGTTTGTCCGCGAGGCCATCGAATGCGCGTCCCTCGCGGACGTGGTGCTCGATGCGTCCGGGATAGCCGGCCTGCGGGATATCCTCGCGAGCCAGCGCGCCGCCGAGGCCAAGGGTGACGTCGAGGAGTTTTTCCGGCTGGACGAAGACTTCCACCGCGAACTCCTTCGGCTGGCGGGGCACGAATCTGCCTGGACCGCCGTGAATTCAGCTAAAGCGCACCTGGACCGCGCCCGGCGATTGAGCCTGATTGATACGCGGCCCGTCTCCACCCTGATTGAACAGCACACGGCAGTGGTGGACGCGTTGGAAGCCAACGACCTTGCGGACGCGGACAGCTCCCTCCGCGTCCACCTCCGCGGCGTGTTCGAGGACGTCAAACGCATTCAGGCGTCGTCGCCTGACCTGTTCTCGGACGGCACGGCGTCCCGCCCTGTCCGGCGGAGCATCGCGCGGCTTTCCTGAGGGGCTGCCACTCCTGGTGGCGCTATTCCTGCTTGACCCTATTCCTGCCCGACCCTTTTCATGCCTGCTTGACCAGCGCTGCATCGATATCGATCTTGACTTTGTCGCTGACCAGGAAGCCGCCGGTCTCCAGCGCGGCGTTCCACGTCAGGCCGAACTCCTTGCGGCTGATCTCTGCCTCCGCGGAGCAACCGGCCCGGGTGGCACCGAACGGATCCACGGCCACCCCGGTGAACTCGACTTCAAGTTCCACGGGCTTGGTGACGCCTCGGATGGTGAGGTCCCCCATCACTGTGTAGTCCTCGCCGTCACCCTCAATGCTCGTGGCCCGGAACGTCATCTCGGGAAACTGCTCAACGTCAAAGAAGTCGGCTCCGCGCACGTGGGCATCGCGGTTGGCGTCCCCCGAGTCGAAGCTGGCAGTCTTGACCGTGCCGTGCAGCGATGACGCCGCCAGCGAGTTGCCCACGTGGGCCTCGGCGGCAGCCTCGGTAAACCGCCCACGGACTTTGCTGATCCCGGCGTGCCGAACGGTAAAACCGATCTCGCTGTGGGACGTATCGAGGGTCCACGTGCCGGGAGTCAACCCTGCAGGAAGAGTCATGTCCGTATCTCCTTAAAGACGAAAAACCAGCCGAATGGTGCGATTTCAACACTTGTTCTGCACGGTGGCGAAGTCAAGGATCAACATAAGACTGGGGCCCCGCAGGGCACTGCGCAGGTCCCCGCACGGCACCGCGCAGGCTCCCGCAACCGGCCGTGGACCGCCCCTAAAGCGGCCGCAGGCCTCCAAACTCTTAGCCAATTTTCAGGAAACGTCCGTAGCCTTATTTATGGGTCCACCGCGATCCCCCATCCGTGATGGTCCTGCCGCTAGGAGCAGCCCCGTATTGCCATTAGGCAGTGCGGGGCTCTCTGTTTCCTGGACATTCGGTGTGGACATTCGGTGTTAGGGGCGGCAGCCCGGCGTGCGGACCGCCGCCCCCATCTATCCTTCGGGCTCCCTCCTCAGCTCAGGTAGCCGTTGGGGTTCAGGACGTACTTGGTGGCCGCACCGGCGTCGAACTCGGCGTAGCCCTTGGGAGCGTCGTCCAAGAGGATCGGCTTCGCGTTGACGTTCTTGGCGATGTGCACGCGGTCGTGCAGGATGGCCATCATCAGTTTCCGGTTGTACTTCATCACCGGGCACTGCCCCGTAGTGAAGCTCAGCGACTTCGCCCAGCCCGTACCGAGGCTCAGGCTCAGCGACCCCTTCTTCGCGGCCTCGTCAATGCCGCCCGGGTCACCCGTCACGTAGAGGCCGGGAATGCCCAGCGCGCCGCCGGCAGCAGTGATGTCCATCAGAGAGTTCAGCACCGTGGCCGGGGCTTCCTTCGCACCCTGGCCGTGGCCCTTCGCCTCGAAGCCCACTGCGTCCACGGCGGAGTCCACCTCGGGAACTCCCAGGATCTGCTCGATCTGGTCCACCGGGCCGCCCTTAGTCAGGTCGACGGTTTCGCAGCCGAAGCTGCGGGCCTGCGCCAGCCGGTCGCTGTTCAGGTCGCCCACAATCACGACGGCGGCACCCAGCAGATGTGCGCTGGTCGCCGCTGCGAGTCCAACAGGACCCGCGCCGGCGATGTACACCGTGGAGCCCACGCCCACGTTTGCGCTTACTGCCCCGTGATACCCGGTGGGGAAGATGTCCGACAGCATGGCCAGGTCCAGGATCTTCTCCATGGCCTGGTCCTTGTCCGGGAATTTGAGCAGGTTCCAGTCGGCGTACGGGACCAGCACGTAGTTGGCCTGGCCGCCCACCCAGCCGCCCATGTCCACGTATCCGTACGCGCTGCCCGGGCGGTCCGGGTTCACGTTGAGGCAGACGCCGGTCTTGCGTTCCTTGCAGTTCCGGCAGCGGCCGCAGGCGATGTTGAACGGCACCGAACAGATATCGCCCACCTTGATGAATTCAACGCCCGGCCCCACTTCCACAACCTCACCGGTGATCTCGTGGCCCAGGACCAGATCCGGCGGAGCGGTAGTCCGGCCGCGCACCATGTGCTGGTCCGAGCCGCAGATGTTGGTGGCCACCGTCTTCAGAATTGCGCCGTGGGGAACCTGGCGCCCCACGTTGGCCGGATTGACGCCCGGCCCGTCCTTTAGTTCGAAACTTGGATAGTCAATGTCAATGACTTCCACCTTGCCGGGTGCCTTGTAGGCAACGGCTTTGTTCCCTTCCATCTTTTCCTCCTGGCGTCACGGACCCTCCCCAATGAAGGGTCGGCGGTGAAACATGAGCGATCTGATGCGCCCTCCCGGGCAGGTCCCGGCGGCAGGCTGGACGCCGTCGTCAGTGCCTGGACAATGGAGGGATGAGGCCAGTCTAGGACTCCTCCGGAGGTGAGGTCTACCGAATAAATACGCAACACAATTGGGTCTTTTTGATTGCGCCGCACAGGCCTACGTTGGAACCAGCGCGTCGCCCATTCCGGGCGGCCTCAATCGCGGAGGAACTCCATGAGCACGCACGTCGCAGACTGCAGCGTCACCAACTGCTCCTTCAACGACCACACCCATTGCAATGCCGAGGCCATCACGGTTGGCGGCACCACCGACCACGCGTCCTGCGCCACTTTCATTGACACGGGCATTCACGGCGGCCTGCCGAAGGTCCTGGCCAATGTCGGGGCCTGCCAGCGCTCGGAGTGCGTCCACAACGACCACCTGATGTGCAACGCCCCGGAAGTCCACGTGGGTCCGGGTCCTGACAACGCCGACTGCCTCACCTACGCGCACACGTAACCAACTCCTGCACCTAAACAACGCGGGAACCTTGGGTTCTTCATTGGCATAGCCTTCAATGTCATAGCCTCTTGCTAGATTCGAATCAGCGCACCGGGAACCGTCCCGGAGCGAGGCTGCCAATGGGGAGGCCCCATGTTCCTGCTCGATCCTGTTACGCCGGGAGCACCCGCTGATCTGGTGTTCTCGGCGAGCGACCTTGTGGCCGCCAGCGAGTGCGAATACCGCACGCTCCGGATCCTCGACGAGAAGCTGGGCCGCTCCCCCAGGGCCGACTTTCCCGCCGACGAGATGCAGGCGCGCGCCGGCAAGCTGGGCGATCTCCACGAGCACAAGGTATTGGCGGGCCTCATCGCTGAGTACGGCGCCTGGGATGCCGCGCACGGCGCAGGCGTTTACTCCGTGGAGCGCGGAACCACCGACCGCACCGATCTGACGGGCAAGCACAATGAAACAGCTGCCGCGCTCCATGCCGGTGCCGACGTCGTATTCCAGGCCACCTTTTTCGACGGCGAATTCCTGGGCTATGCGGACTTCCTGATCAAGGAGGGCAGCGCCGCCGGGGAGGCCGCCGGCCGCTACGCCGTGTGGGACACCAAGCTCGCCCGGCATGCCAAGGTGGGCGCCCTGCTGCAGTTGGCCGCCTACGGTGACCAGCTGATCCAGCTCGGGCTCACCCCGGCGCCACGTGTCACCTTGGTTCTCGGCAACCTCGAACACAGCGTCCACTCGCTCGCCGATCTGCTGCCTGTGTACCGCGAGCGCCGAATCCGGTTCCGCGACCTGACCGCAGTCCACCGTGCCGCGGATACGCCAGTGCGGTGGCAGCAGCCAGGCGTCGGCCATTGCGGCAGGTGCGACTACTGCGCGGAGCAGGTGGCCCAACACCGTGACCTGCTGATGGTGGCGGGCATGACCTCCGTGCAGCGGAAGAAGCTCATCGCCGACGGCGTCACCACCATCGATGCCCTCGCTGAACTCCCCCTGGCACTGGCCACGGGATCAAGGCGCCGCCTGCGCGATCAGGCCAGGATGCAGACCGGCCGTGAGGATCCGGACGGTTCGCGCACCTTCATCAAGGACGGCGAGCAGCACACCGTTACCTACAAAGTGCTGGCAGACAACGCGCTGGCCAGCATCCCCGAACCCAGCGATGGTGACATCTTCTTCGACTTCGAAGGCGATCCGCTGTGGCAGGATCCCGCCACAGGCCAATGGGGACTGGAATACCTCTTCGGCGTCATCGAAGCACCGCTGCCCGGAGACCCGCCCGGAGCCGAACCGGCGTTCCGGCCCTTCTGGGCACATTCCCGTGCGGGCGAGAGGCAGGCTTTCCTGGATTTCCTCGCCTACGTGGAGGAACGCCGGGCCAGGTATCCGGACATGCACGTCTACCACTACGCGCCCTACGAAAAGACGGCGCTTCGCAAGCTGTCGCTGACCCACGTCGCCGGTGAGGACATCGTGGACAGCTGGCTTCGCGAGGGGCTGCTCGTGGACCTGTACGCCAGGGTGAGGCACTCGCTGAGGATCTCCGAGGCCTCCTACTCCATCAAGAAACTCGAGCCGCTGTACATGGGCAGCAACCTGCGGTCCGGAGACGTCAAGGACGCCGGCGCCTCCGTGGTTGCCTATGCGGCGTATTGCACCGCGCGCGACGGCGGACCGGGAACCCAGGCGGAGGCTGCCGCCATCCTCGCCTCCATCTCCGACTACAACGAGTACGACTGCCTCTCCACGCTGCGGCTCCGTGACTGGCTGCTGGAACTGCGCCGGCAGGCCCGGACGCCTGCGGTCCCGGCCGGTGGCGCTGAGCTGGCTGGCGCTGCCGCGGCTGGTGCTGTCGCGGCGCCTACTGCCGCGGCGCCTACTGCCGGCCAGGCGGACATTTCCTCGCCGGGGGCCAGTGCAATAGAACCCGACGCCGAGCCAACGGCCGAGGAGGAACGCCTGCGCGCATATCTGGACGCGGTCCCGGACACCCGGGAGCTGACAGCAGACGAGCAAGCCGTGGCCATGGTCGCGGCGGCCACGGGCTACCACCGCCGGGAGCGCAAGCAGTTCTGGTGGGAGCACTTCGACCGCCTCGAATCCGAGGTGGACAGATGGTCGGATCAGCGGAACGTCTTCATCGTCGAATCGGCTGACGTCCTGTCGGACTGGGCGCCGCCCACCGCCCGTGCCCGCACGGAATCCAGGACTCTGCGGCTCACCGGCGTCATGAGCGAGGCCTCAGAGTTCCGTGCAGGCTCCACCTGGTTCCGCATGTTCGAGGATCCCCTGCCTGACGGCCTCGGAGACGTCGACGGCGGGCGCACGCCGCGGCCCTCGGCTCCCGGCATTGGGCTCCACCCCGTTGATGGCACACCGCAGGCCGGAACCGCCAGGGAGGCACTCTCGCGGGACGGGATCTTCGGCACACTGGTGGAGACCGTGGAGGACCATCCCGATCAGCCAGGCAAGACCGTCATCACCATCACGGAGAAGTCTTCCGGACGCGTGCCCCCGTACTTCCAGCTGCCCATGGCGCTGGCCCCAGACCGGCCCATCCCCACCGCGAGCATTGAAGCGGCCCTGGCCGAACTCGCCCAGCTCGTCGGCGCCACACTCCCGTCGCTGCCCAAGCACGCCGGGCTCGACATCCTTCGCCGGGTGCCCCCGCGACTGACCGCGCTGCCAGCACTCCCGCCGGTGACGCACGATGCCTCCGGCTATGCCGACTACGCCTCCGCCATCACCGGTGCGCTGGAAGATCTGGACCGTTCCTACCTCGCCGTCCAGGGACCACCGGGCACCGGCAAGACGCACGTCGGCTCGCACGTCATCGCCCGCCTGGTGCGCGGCGGGTGGAAGGTAGGCGTCGTTGCCCAGTCGCACGCCGTCGTCGAAAACATGCTGTGCACCGCCATCGAGAAGGCCGGTGTGGATCCGCGGGTGGTGGCCAAGCGGCTGGCGCAACCGCACGATGTTCCCTGGCCCCATACCGCTGACGAAGACATCGTCCGCCTCCTGGACAGGCAGGGCGGCTGCCTGATTGGAGGGACGGCGTGGACCGTGACCGGCAAGTGCGTGCCGCCCGGATCGCTCGACCTCCTCGTGATTGACGAGGCCGGGCAGTATTCGCTGGCCAACACGCTTGCAGTGGCCAGGTCCGCCAAGCGCCTGCTGCTGCTCGGCGACCCGCAGCAACTGCCGCAGGTCACCCAGGGGTCCCATCCCCAGCCGGTTGACGAGTCGGCCCTCGGCTGGCTGTCCGCCGGACACGCCACCATGCCTGCCGAGCTGGGCTACTTCCTTGCCGATTCCTGGCGGATGCATCCCCAGCTGTGTAGGGCAGTGTCCCAACTCAGCTACGACGCCAAGCTGGAGTCAGCTCCGGCAGCGTCGTTGCGCCAGCTGGACGGGGCGCCGGCCGGAGTGGAGACGGTGCTTGTTGAGCACAGCGGCAACACCACCAGCTCGCGCGAGGAAGCCGCGACGATCGTGAGGCTGGCAAATGACCACATCGGGCTCAAATGGACGCCGGGCAGAGATGAGCCAGTGCGCCGGTTGGAACCGAGCGACATCCTCGTCGTAGCTGCCTACAACGCCCAGGTGCAGGCTGTCCGGCACGCCCTCGATCACGCAGGTCTCCAGGACGTGCGGGTGGGCACGGTGGATAAGTTCCAAGGCCAGGAGGCACCCGTGGTGCTCGTGTCCATGGCATGCTCTGCCATTGCCGAGGCGCCGCGCGGCGCCGAATTCCTGCTGAACCGCAACCGCATCAACGTGGCCGTTTCGCGCGGCCAATGGCGTGCGGTGATCGTCCGCTCGCCCGAGTTGACCAACTATATGCCCACCAGGCCGTCGGCGCTGGAGGAACTCGGTGCGTTCATCGGGCTCAGCCCCCGGCCGCTCAGCCCACAACCTCAAAGCTCTTGAAGCCGCCCTCCGCAGGCGACATCCTCTCGTCCACGTGCGAAACCCGGCCCGGCGCCTGCGGTGACCTCAGCCAGCGCCGGAATTCGATGATGTCCGGCTGCGGACCCTCCACCACAAGGGAGACTGCGCCGTCGTCGTCGTTTCTTACCGCGCCGGTGAGGCCCAACTCGTCGGCCTTGCGCGCCGTCCAGTAGCGGAAGCCGACGCCCTGGACCATGCCCGTGACGCGGGCCGTGAGACGGACGCTGTCCGGTTCCGAAGCCTTCGAGTCAGCCATGGATCCAATGTAGCCCCGGCGCCCGGGTCTCGACAGGCTCGACCAGCAACACCTCGCCCGGGTCCCGACAGGCTCGCCCGGCGAGTGCTTCCTAGCTCGCCGGGCGCAGCGACGTGATCATGGCCCGGATGTTCTTGTATTCAGGCGTGCCCATGTATGCCTCGGGCGTGTCCACGTTCGGCGGGTTGCCCGGCGTCGTGTCGAAAGGGTTGTAGACGCCGCCGAACATTGCCCCGCTGGGCGGCCAGGTGAAGAAGTGGAAGATCGGGCAGGCAGTGGGCCCGGTGGGTTCCGGCGACGACGTTATGCCGTAGGCCAGCACCGTCATCTTTGCGGGGTCGGTTGCGGTGTTATCCTGCCGGGATTCGAAGGTGAACCGCGGCGTGCTGCCTGACTGCTTAAGGGCAGGCAGCGGCTCGGAATCGAGCATGCCGTACGGCTGCTTCGTGGTGCATTCCGCGCCGGTGACCATGTTGGTGCGCAGCGTGGCCATCGACTTGCCTGCGGGATTCCGAACCTCCACGAACACGCCGCCGCCCTGCGGAACGGCGCCCGCAGGGTCCTTGATGCTCCACTCGGCCGGAAGGTCAAACGACAACTTGCCGTCCGACGTCGTAAACGTCTTCCAGCCGGCCGGCAAAGTCGCAGACCCCGAGGCGGTGGCGGAAGCAGGGCTGTCGGTCGCCTTCTGGGAACCGGCCCCAGGCGAGGCGGTGGAATCGGAGGCGCCCGGTGAAACGGTCGGCGACGCCGATCCGCCCGCCCCGGGCGACGCCGGCGCCCCGCAACCGGACAGCGCAACAAGCACGGCAGCCACAACCGCGGCCCCTGGCAAATTCCCTAAATAACGCAAGGCTCCTCCTTGAGATGCGAACGGTGCTCCCAATTGTGGAGGTTTATCCATCGATTGGGAACGAGTTGGCGGCCACTGAATCCAAAGCGTTGCCCCTCATAACAAGTGGGGGGCTTAACCAGTGAGGGGCTCGCCCGGGTAGGGCTCGATTTCAGGGCGGCGGCGAAGGTTGATAGAGGTTAAGACATGCCAGACCTCCTTGACCAAGCAATGCCCTTTCTCGCAATCGCCATTGCCGTGGCCGCAGGACTTTTCCTCTCGTGGCTCCTCCGCCGGGTCCTCGTCCGGCTCAACCGCAGGCTCACCGCGCTCCGCGAAACGTCCCGGATGGGGCGGGTTCCTCTTCGCCTGACCCTGTGCCTGATCGGCGTCCGGATCGCCCTGGCGCTGACCACTGAAGACGCCCCGTGGCGCAGGAATGTGGACCACGTCCTGCTGATTGCACTGATCGCCTCGGTTGCCTGGCTGGCGGTGGCCATCCTCATGATCATCGAGGCGCTCATGCTCACGCACTACAGCGTGGACGTGGCGGACAACCGCCGCGCCCGGCGGCTCCGCACCCAGATGATTCTCACGCGCCGCGTCGGCATCGCCCTGATCGTGATCCTGGCCTTCGGCGTTGCGCTGCTCACCTTCCCCGACGTCCGCGCCCTTGGTGCCGGCATCCTGGCGTCGGCCGGGCTGCTCTCCATCGTGGCCGGGCTCGCCGTTCAGTCCGCCTTGGTCAACGTCTTTGCCGGCGTCCAGCTCGCCTTCACCGACGCCATCCGCGTTGACGACGTCGTGGTGGTGCAGAAGGAATGGGGCCGGATCGAAGAAATCACGCTGACCTACGTTGTGGTCCACATCTGGGATGACCGCCGGCTCATCCTGCCCTCCACGTACTTCACCACCACCCCCTTCGAAAACTGGACGCGCCGCCGCTCCGAAGTCATGGGCACCGTGGAGTTTGACCTCGACTGGCGTGCACCGGTCGAGGCCATGCGCACCGAGCTCAAGTCCCTGCTGGCCGGCACGGCGCTCTGGGACGAACGCGTGGGAATCCTCCAGGTCACCGATGCCACCAGCGGCTTCGTTCGCGTGCGGATCCTGGTCAGCGCCGCGGACAGCGCGGCACTGTTCGACCTGCGCTGCCTTATCAGGGAAGAGCTGGTCGGCTTCCTGCAGCAGCACCATCCGCAGGCCCTCCCGCATCTGCGCTGGGAGACTGTGAGTTCCGCCCAAGGAAGTCCTTCCCCGGCGCAGCGGCCGGAGCTGGAAGCGCACCCCCGGCAGCCCTCCGATCCCCACGATTCCCAGCTTTTCACAGGCTCCATCGAAGCCGTGGAACGCTCCCGGGCGTTCACCGGCCCGGGCGAACAGGTCTTCGAGGACCGGGAAAAGACCCTGTCCGCGCACGAGTGAGTGTGGCCGGGAACGGCGAGGCCCCGTTGCCGCGGTTGCGGCAACGGGGCTTCAGACTGTCCGGGTTCGACCCGACCGGTCGTGCGCTTCCTCAGCGGGAATCAGTTGACGGTGATGTCCCGGGTGCGGTGGTCGTAGCGGATGGTGAGCTGGCCGCCATCGTGGTGCAGCTCGTGGTTGGCGCCATCGAACGCGCCGAAGGCGCCGTAGTTCTCTTCCCAAGAGCGGTTCAGCGCGATCTTGAAGGTGTAGTACCCGGCCGGGATGTCAGCCGAGATCTTCCACAGCTGGTCTAGGACGTCCAACTGCATCTGCGCTTCGTCGTACTGCGGTGCCCAGTTTTCCGGGGCACCAAGCAACATGTTGAAGTCACCGGCAACCGCCACGGCCCCCGGCTGCTCAACCGCTTCAACAGAACTTTCGACGGCGGCGGCTTCAGTTGCGCTGCCGGCCGCGGCTTTCTTGCCACGGACGGCCTTGGCAACCGGAGCCACGGCTTCTTCGATCAGCTGGGCAGCCTTGTCAACGACCTTGGCCGTCTTGGAAGGTGCCTTCTCAGACTTTGCGGCCTTTGCGGGAGCCTTCTTGGCCGCCGGCTTGGCGGCCGACGCCACCGGAAGGGGCGTGCCGGCCGGAACCGGGGTCCCGGCGTCGAGCGCTGCGGAGAAAATCTCGGCATCCGCGAAGGCGACCGTGGCACGCAGGCCGTCGTCGGTGATGGTCCAGCCGGAGCGGCCCTTGATCAGCCAGCCGGCCTTGACTAGCTTGGCAGTTGCGGTGGTGAGTGACTTGTGGCCCCGGGGGATGCCCCCGCTGAGCAGCTCGGCCTCGTAGGCGTTCAATGGAACCCGGACGAGAGCTTCAGCCAGGACGGTGCCGGCATTCTGCGGATCACCAGACAGCACCCCCTCTGCCAGAACGTCCAGCACGGTCTTGAGCCGGAAGTTGGTGTTTTCTGCGGCGGTCTTGCGCATGGTTCCCCTTATAGAGCGATTGTTCCCACAGTAGTTTGCCAAGTACTCGGCAAATCTGGCGACTTGAAACGGTAAACATTGTGTGTCGTGACCGACTATGACGAGGATTACACCGGAATTGAGCCTAAAGTCTCAGATCCGGCGGCCTCTGCAGCCGTTCTAAATGTTGCCGATTGGGGTCCGATGGCCGCCCATGTTGCGCGGGGCTCCAAAATGGAAAGTAGGCTTACCATGTAAGCCACCGCATGGAAGGGACGAACCAGTGACCGAACACAGCTCGAATGAAGACGGCTTTGTAATTCCGAACCCTTCGGAGATCCGCGAAGACATTCCGGGTGACGCCGGCGACGACGCGAACGTGATCCGCTTCAGCGAAGAACAGGCGTTGATCGAGGAACAGGCGCACGGCATCCGGCCCGAAACCTACAGCGTCCCCGCCGGCGGCCCCACCATGGACGAAGCGCGCGGGAACATGGACCTCTCCGACGACACCGGCGATGCAGCTTCCGGAGACAGCAGCGACGACGGGCTGCACGGCGGCGCGGAGCAGTAACCGAATCCCTGCTTCCGCGCGTCCGCTTGGGCGCGGCTGCTTCCTCGCTGGCTGGCGCATCGAACCGACGGAGCCGAGCCGACCTAGCCGAAAGCATGCCACCACGCATTTCTGCACCTCTTTGGGCTGCCCCGCCAGTCCCGGCCCCCGGCAGCACGGGCCCGGCGGCGGCATCGCCCGGCTAAAGAGGTGCAGAAATGCCGCCGCGGGCGTGTTTCCGGCCGTTGTGGCCCCGGAGGCGGGGTGCCTATAGTGGCGTTCTGCATTTCCGCAAGCCCAAGACGTAGTCGGCATCCGCAGCAGCAACCGAAAGGGAATCCCATGACGGGCAATATCGAGGGCACCGGCGGCACAGACGGCACCGGGGACGCTGCCAGCAATGCCGCCGAAGACCAGGAGCTGTCCCAATGGACCCGGCGGCTCACCCAGGCGCTGCAGATCCTGGACCTTGAAGTTGATCAAAAGCTCGTTGCCAGGCTCACCGACGAGTCGGCCAGTGCCGTCAACAGTGCGGCCGGACCGGTCACCGCCCTGCTCGTTGGCTACGCGGCCGGCCTTGCCGCACGCAGCGGAAACACGACACCGGGCGAAGCAGTCCAGTCCGCTGCCGAGGTGGCCTTGCGGCTCTGCGAGGACGGAGCCGACGGCGGCCCCGACAGCGAGGGCTGGTCAAGCACCGGGCAATGACTACCCGGCAATGACTGCCCGCGGGTCCTAAACCCCGCGGGTCCTAACGCCGTGTCCTCACGCGGTACTGGGCTCCAACCGTACGATAACCGCCTTCGACGCCGGCGTGTTGCTTCCCTCCGCGACGCTGTCCAGGGGAACCAGCACATTGGACTCGGGATAGTACGTTGCCGCGCATCCGCTGGCGGTGGGATAGGACACCACCCGCAGCTTCCGCATCACGCGCTCCACGTTGTCCTCGTACACCCCATGGAGATCGACGAACTGGCCGTCGCTGAGCCCGAGCTCAGCAATGTCCTCAGGACTGACGAAGACCACGTCGCGGCCCTTCTTGATCCCCCGGTACCGGTCGTTGTAGCCGTAAATGGTGGTGTTGAACTGGTCGTGCGACCGGACGGATTGCAGGATCAGCGTTCCGGGGGGCCGCTCCATATGCTCCAGGTGGTTGACCGTCAGCATTGCCTTGCCGGTGGGAGTGTTGAAGGTGCGGGAGTCCCTCGGTCCGTTCGGCAGGACGAAGCCGCCTTCCTGCCTGATCCGGTCGTTGTAGTTCTCGCAGCCCGCCACCACGTGGGAGATGTGTTCGCGGACCAGGTCATAGTTTTTCTCGAATCCGGACCAGTCCGCGCTGGTCTTGCCGCCTACGGTCTCGCGGGCAAGGCGGCAGACGATGGCCACCTCGGACAACAGGTTCGGCGCAACGGGCCTTACCCTGCCTTCGGAGGCATGCACAGCACAGACCGTGTCCTCCACGGAGACGAACTGCGGGCCGGACGCCTGCATATCGATCTCGGTGCGTCCCATCGTGGGCAGAATAAGCGCGGCCCTGCCCGTTACCGTGTGCGAGCGGTTGAGCTTCGTGGAAATCTGGACGGAGAGGTCGGTGTTCTCCATCGCTGCTTCCGCGGCATGCGTATCCGAGATGGCGGAAACGAAGTTGCCGCCCAATGCCACGAAAACCTTGATGCCGCCGTCGCGCATTTTTCGAATCGTGTCCACGGAGTCCGCGCCTGGTTCTCGCGGCGGATCGAAATCGAACTCCTTGCCGAGGGCGTCGAGGAACGCGGGCGGCATCCGCTCCCAGATGCCCATGGTGCGATCACCCTGGACGTTGCTGTGCCCGCGAATGGGCGAGGCGCCGGCGCCGGGCTTGCCCATGTTGCCGCGGAGCAGCAGCAAGTTGATGATCTCCTTGATAGTGGCGACGCCCTTTTTGTGCTGGGTGATGCCCATGGCCCACGTGATGATGACCCGTTCCGCCTTCAAATAGCGGGCAGCCAATTCGTCAATTTCGTCGCTGCGCAGGCCCGTGGCCTGGAGGACGGTTTCCTCGTCCAGTTCTTCGAGGTGCGCCTTGAGTTCCTCCAGCCCCTGGCAGTGTTCCGCGAGGAACTGGCTGTCCAAGACTGTTCCGGGGTTCTTCGCTTCGGCCTCGAGGACGCGCTTGGAGAGGGCCTGCAGCAGCGCCATGTCCCCTCCCACACGGATCTGCAGATACTGGTCCGCGAGCTCCGTGCCGCGGCCCACGATTCCACTGACCTTCTGCGGGTTCTTGTAGCGCATGAGCCCGGCCTCCGGCAGCGGATTCACGCCGACAATCTCACAGCCGGCCTTCTTCGCTTCCTCCAGGGCGGTGAGCATGCGCGGATGGTTGCTGCCCGGGTTCTGCCCCATGATGATGATCAGCTGCGCCTTGGCGAAGTCGTCGTAGGAGATGGTGGCCTTGCCGATGCCGATGGTCTGGCCCATGGCCCAGCCTGAAGACTCGTGGCACATGTTGGAGCAGTCCGGCAGGTTGTTGGTCCCATACGCACGCACGAACAGCTGGTACAGGAAGGCGGCCTCGTTGGACGTCCGGCCACTGGTGTAGAACGCTGCTTCGTCCGGGCTGGAAAGGCCCTTCAGTTTGCCGCCCACGATCCCGAAGGCCTCATCCCAGCTCACCGGCCGGTAGTAGTCCTCCCCTGCCGGTTTGTAGACCGGCTCCGTCAGGCGACCCTGCATTCCGAGCCAGTACTCAGGCTGTTGCCGCAGTTCACTGACCAGGTGCTCCGCCCAAAACTCCGAGGCAATGACCACCGGCGTGGCCTCCCACGTCACGGCTTTGGCGCCTTGTTCGCAGAACTCGAACGTCTTGCGGTCGCCGGGATCCGGCCACGCGCAGCTCATGCAGTCAAAGCCGTCCTTCTGGTTCAGCCCCAGCAGCGTCTTTCCGGTCCTGCCCACGCCCATGTGCTTGAGCGCCGGCTGAATCGAGTGGTAGACGCCCGGTATTCCGGCGGCCCATTCCTTCGGTTTGCCCACTTCAAGGTCTTTTTCGTCAGCTTTTTCCACCCGCGGGTTTTTGCGCGGCATGCTGCACTCTCCTTGACTCGCCCCGTGCGGGTTCCTGTGCCTCCGGCCCGGGACCCGCCTTCGTGTTCCCCCTTTCACAGGCGTAGCAGGTATGGCAGGCCGCTGCAAGCATTCCGTGTGCGCATTCCACTTGGCTGCTCCGCCGCCGCCCAGCGCTGAGCCGGGTCACCGCCCAGCCCCCTCCCTCTGGCGCCCCCGCGCGAGCGGGGCGGACAATTGGACCACCAAACAATGATCGTTTGGAGCCCGTCATGCGTCGTTCCAAATCTTGGCTGAAACACCACAGGCTACTGGCCTTCTTCGTCCTGGCCTATGCAATCTCATGGTCCTCCTGGCCGGCCTACGCGGCGGGGCTGGTGCCGCGGATGGAATTCCTGCCGATAGGCCCGCTGGCTGCCGCAGTCATCGTGATCGCCCTGGCGGAAGGCAGGGCCGGGTTCCGGGCATGGGGCCGCCGGCTGATCCGCTGGCGCGTGGGCTGGGTCTGGTACGCCGTGGCCCTGCTGCTCCCGGCCGTTCTGGTGCTGGCGACGGGACTCGTCACCATCGCCCTGGGCTCGTCGGCCCCGGGCCTCGCCCGCCTGACGTGGAGCGGGATGCTGATGGTGTTCGCCATCCGCCTGGTCAATCCGATGGACGGGCCGCTGGGTGAAGAGCCTGGTTTCCGCGGCTATGCCCTCCCCCTGCTCCAGGCCGCCCGTCCGCCGCTGAAGTCCGCGGCGATTCTTGGCCTGCTGGTGGCGCTCTGGCACCTGCCGCTGGTCCTCTTCGAAGGGCTGAGCCTGATCGCGCTGCCGACGACGTTCGCCATCACCTTCCTGTACGTGTGGCTGTTCAACCGCACGGGCGGCAGCGTCCTGCTGACACTCCTGTTCCACAACAGCCAGGGCACCTTCACCGTGGGTTCCTTCGGCTTCACGGGCGCGGTCGCCGGCCGCGCTGAGCTGATCTATTTCGTCGTGGTCCTCCTGGCGGTTCTCGCCACCGTGATGTTCGACCGCGAAGCCTGGCGCAAGGCACCCCGCTCAGCCACCGCCGTCGAGCGTTTTTCCCTCAGGATGCGCCCCATGTGAAACCGGCCACCCCGGAGTCGCGCGCCTCAAGTAGCGCCCAAACAGAACCCAACCGGACAGCACCCGGCTCATCGTCACAACCGATCCCCAGGAGGAGAAGATGTCCTCACCACTCGTCGCAGCTGCCGGTCCGATCGCCTTAGTGGCGGGCCTCGCTTTCGCCGCCGTGGACCTCGCACGTCTGCTCACCGCCGACCGCAGCCTCGACCGGATCGAAATGATGAGGCAGGCGCCGTTCCAGGTGACCAACGCCCTGTACTGGGTGGTGTTCATCGGGCTCGTCCTGGCCCTCGTCTCCGTGTACTTCCGCTCGGCTAGCCGCACCGGCGGACTCGGCGCCGTCGGCTTCTGCTTCGCGCTCGTGGGCACGCTGGACATGGCAGGCAACATGTGGTTCGACGGATTCGCCGCGCCGTGGATCGCCGACGTCGCACCCGGCGCCATCCTCGCCGGAGGCTCGGGCATGCTGGCCGTCGGCGGCCTGTCCAGCTATGTGCTGTTTGCCCTCGGCTGGATAGTCTTCGGCATCGCCGGCTGGCGGGTGCGGATGTTCCCGGCCTGGGCGGGCGTGGCATTCATCGTGGCCGGTTTCCTGGGCTACAACGCGGGCCTGCCGCCGTACGGTATCCCGATTGGGCTGGCTATGGCCGCCCTGGGCTGGTGGATCGTGCGCACCGGAGACAGGACGGCGGCACCGCCCGCCCGCTCCGCTTAGTCTGAAACGCTCCGCTTAGCCAGAAAGCTCGGCCAGCAGCTCCGCCTTGCGCTCGTCCGTGGCAAAGGATGAACCGATCGAGTTCGCGGCAAGCCGGACCCGGTCGAACTCGGAGAGCACCATCGCCGATTCCAGCTGCGCGAAGTTGTCATCCACGTAGCCGCCGAAATACGCCGGATCATCCGAATGGACGCTGACGTTCAGCCCGGCCGCCAGCATCGCGGGAAGCGGATGGTCGGTGAGCATGTCCACCGCCCGGAGCCGAACATTGGACAGCGGGCACACGGTCAGCGGCACGCGGTCAGCCACCAGCCGCTCCACCAGGTCGGGATCCTCCATGCACCGGATGCCATGGTCAATCCGCTCCACTCCCAGCACATCCAGCGCCTCGATAATGTACGACGGCGGGCCCTCCTCGCCGGCGTGGGCGATCCTCCGCAGGCCTGCTTCGCCGGCCCGGGCGAACAGCCGCTCGAACTTGGCCGGCGGATTGCCCACCTCGGCGGAATCCAGTCCGATGGCGACGATCGGCGCATTCATGGCCAGCAGGGCCTCGAGAACCTCCAGTGCGGACTCTTCGGACAGATCGCGCAGGAATGCGGCGATCAGCAGCGTGGAAATCCCGAACTCCTCCTGGGACGTGGCCAGCACCGAGGCAACCCCGTTGACGCAGGTCTCCAGCGAAACTCCCCTGGAAAGGTGCGCCTGCGGATCCATCATGATTTCCGCGTGCCGCACTCCGCCAGCCGCGGCCCGCGCCAGGTAGGCCCGGGTCATGTCCGCAAAGTCCGCCTCGGTCCGCAGCACGGCCATATTGGCGTAGTACAGATCCAGGAACGACTGCAGGTCCGTGAATTCGTAGCGCGCCCGCAGCTCGTCCAGGCCTGAATACGGCAGATCGATTCCGTTCCGCTCCGCGAGCGCAAAGATCAGTTCGGGCTCCAGCGTGCCCTCAATGTGCAGGTGCAGTTCAGCCACGGGCATGATCGGCGGCGCTGCGGCAGCCTCCGTTTCGTTCAGAAGTGCGGTCTGATCGTTCGGTTCGGCGGCGCCGTCGTAAGTATCCACACCGCAAGAATAGACCCCGGCACAGACATCACCGCTAGAGTCGAACAGATGCGAAGTGAACTGCCTGCCGCCTACCTGCCCGAGCTGACAACCGAGCTGACACATCACACTGACGGCTTTGTCCGCGTCCGGGGTGCCCGCGAGAACAACCTCCGCAGCGTTGACGTGGACGTTCCCCGCGACGCAATCGTCGCCTTCACCGGCGTCTCCGGCTCGGGCAAGTCCTCGTTGGCCTTCGGAACCATTTACGCCGAAGCCCAACGCCGCTACTTCGAGTCGGTGGCGCCCTACGCCCGCCGGCTCATCCAGCAGGGCAACAACCCCAAGGTGGAAATGATCACCGGGCTGCCACCCGCCGTCGCCCTCCAGCAGCGCCGCGGCTCACCCAGCTCCCGGTCCACCGTGGGCACGGTGACCACCCTCTCAAACTCGCTCCGCATGCTATATTCCCGTGCCGGCACATATCCGTCCGGCGCCGCATCCTTGGACTCCGACGCGTTCTCCCCCAACACCGCCGCCGGCGCCTGCCCCGAATGCCATGGGCTCGGCCTTGCTCACACCGTCAGCGAGGCATCGCTGGTCCCAGACACCTCGCTGAGCATCCGCGACGGCGCCATCGCGGCATGGCCGGGAGCGTGGCAAGGCAAGAACCTGCGGGACATCCTCAGCCACCTCGGCTATGACGTGGACACCCCCTGGCGGAAGCTTCCCAAAAAGCAGCGCGACTGGATCCTCTTCACCGAAGAACAGCCCGTGGTGGAAGTGACGCCCGAGCGCGACCGCGTGGCCAAGCCCTACAAGGGCCGGTTCTGGAGCGCCAAAAGCTACGTCCTCCACACCCTGGCCGATTCCAAAAGCAGCACCATGCGCGAGCGCGTACTGAAGTTCATGGAAACCGGGCCATGCCCGCGCTGCAGCGGCACCGGCCTGACTCCGGAGGCACTGGCCGTGACTTTCGCCGGCCACACCATCGCCGAGCTCAACGCCGTGCCCATGGCCGAACTGGCGGACATCATCCGCCCCACCGCCCAGCTCACCGAAGCCGGAACCGCCTCGCGGAAGCAGGCCTCTGGCAAGCACGATTCGGGCGAAAGCAACGAGGTGGCGGTGGCCATCACCCGCGACCTCCTTCAGCGGGTAAACGTGCTGCTGGAGCTCGGGTTGGGCTACCTGGCCTTGGGCCGTTCCACGCCCACCCTCTCCCCCGGCGAAATGCAACGCCTCCGGATCGCCACCCAGCTGCGCTCCGGGCTCTTCGGCGTGATCTACGTGCTGGACGAGCCGTCCGCCGGGCTGCACCCCGCCGACGCCGAACCCCTCCTCGCCGTCCTGGACAAGCTCAAATCGTCCGGCAACTCGGTGTTCGTCGTGGAGCACAACATGGACATCGTGCGCCATGCCGACTGGCTCGTCGACGTCGGACCACGCGCCGGTGAAGGCGGCGGCGAAGTGCTCTACAGCGGCCCCGTGGCCGGGCTCGCCGAGGTGGAAGCCTCACTGACCCGGCCGTTCCTGTTCCCGAACTCCAAGGGTTCCAACGGTTCCGCTGCGGCGAACGGTTCCGCGAGTTCCAACGGTTCCAGTGCAAAGAAGGACGACGGCGGCGCGCGCACCGCCGGTTCGGGAGCCGGAAACACGGGTGACGGTGGCGCCGGACACGGCCCCGATGCTGACGGCCCCGCTTCTGACGATGCGCGGCGGGAACCCGGGGGCTGGCTGGAGCTGCGCGACATCAGCCGCCACAATCTGCGGGAGCTTGACGCCAACTTCCCCCTGGGCGTTCTGACGGCCGTCACCGGCGTCTCCGGCTCGGGCAAGTCGACGCTGGTCAGCCAGGTGCTCGCGGAGGTCGTGGGATCGCTGCTGCACCCGGGACCCGATGGCGGCAGTACCGGCGGTGCCGACACGGCGGACCCCGCGGACGCGGCCCCAGCGGAGGATTCCGATGCGCTCGGCACACCGTTGACGGTAGGTCCCGTGTCCGGCTTGGACCAGGTGGACCGGCTGGTGAAGGTGGACCAGAAACCGATCGGCCGCACGCCGCGATCCAACCTCGCCACTTACACCGGACTCTTCGATGCGGTCCGCAAGGAATTCGCCGCCACGGACGAAGCCAAGGCCAGGGGCTTCGGCGCCGGACGCTTCTCTTTCAACGTGGCGGGCGGCCGCTGCGAGACCTGCCAGGGTGAGGGCTTCGTGGCCGTCGAACTGCTCTTCCTGCCCGGAAGCTATGGGCCCTGCCCTGAATGCGGCGGTTCGCGCTACAACCCCGACACACTGGAAGTCACGTACCGCGGCAAGAACGTGGCCGAAGTCCTGGGCATGACCGTCAACGCCGCAGCCGGGTTCCTCGCCGATGTACCGGCGGCCGCCCGCAGCCTCCAGACCCTCATCGAGGTGGGCCTGGGGTATCTCCGCCTGGGCCAGCCCGCCACCGAACTTTCCGGCGGCGAGGCCCAGCGGATCAAGCTCGCCACGGAACTCCAGCGGGCCCGCCGGGGCCACACGCTTTACCTGCTGGATGAACCCACCACCGGGCTCCACCCGGCGGACGTCCAGCTACTTATGGCACAGCTGAACCGCCTCGTGGACGCCGGCAACACCGTCATCGTCGTGGAACACGAAATGGATGTGGTGGCCGCCGCGGACTGGGTCATTGACCTGGGACCTGCCGGGGGCGACGCCGGCGGCGAGATCGTCGCCGCCGGGACGGCAGCCGCCGTCGCCCTTTCACCCGACAGCCGGACGGCACCGTATCTGGCCGCCGCCCTGGCGTCCTGACCACGGCGTGAGCGCTGAAGTGGGCGGGTCTGCAGCTCTGAGGTGAGCAGGCGGGCAGCCCGCCCCCGGGATACCGCCGGAGCCGTCTGCCACGAACCTCGGCGACGCGCGTTAGCTGTGCAAATTGGTTTGACTGCCGAAGATGATCTCGGTTTGATAACGGAGCAGGACTGCCTTACCGTGGACACATGCCCGCGCCGCGCGGGCCCATGAATGCCCGGTGCTGCCTCCACCAGTTACTGCCCGGCCGGCAGACACCGTAATGACCTCTATATGTCAGGGGCGGGCGGTAGCGCGACAACGTCCGGGGACGGACCGAGCGCGGGTGGCCTCAGGAGCATCCCAATCATGAAGAAATCAACTTTCAGCACTGCCGCGCGCCGCGGAGTCACCCTGGCCGCCGTTTCCGTCGCAGGCCTGGCCCTGTCCGCCACCGCCGCAAACGCAGCAACGCCCACGGCCACCAGTGCCTCCACGTGGGACGCCCTCGCCCAGTGCGAAAGCGGCGGCAACTGGGCCACCAACACCGGCAACGGATTCTCCGGCGGCCTCCAGTTCACCCCTCAGACCTGGGCTGCCTACGGCGGCACGGGATCCCCTGAAAGCGCCTCACGCGCCCAGCAGATCGCCGTAGCCGAGAAGGTCCAGGCCGGCCAGGGCTGGGGCGCATGGCCTGCCTGTGCCGCAAAGCTGGGCCTGAGCGGCGGCGCAACCGCAGCTGCCCCGCAGATCCAGCCCCAGAGCGCCCCTGTCCAGGCAGCCCCGGTTCAGACGGCTCCCGTGGCCCAGGCGCCGGTCGCCGAGGCCCCGACCCAGGCCAGGCACGCTGCCACAGTGCCCCTGAGCGGCGAGACCTACACCGTCCAGGATGGCGACACCCTCAGCAAGATCGCCGACGAGCTCGGAGTTCACGGCGGATGGCAGCACCTCGCCGACGCCAACGCCGACACCATCACCGATCCCGATCTGGTCTTCGTCGGCCAGGTTCTGCAGCTGCCTGCCTAATTACCAGGCTCGGTTGCCGACAGCGTGAGCCTCTGATGCATCGGGCTCGGTTGTCACCACGGCGACCACCCTGGCTGTGACTTACGACGCCGGGCGCCCCCTTGAGGGGCGCCCGGCGTCGTTCTCTTGCTTGGTGTTTTGCTGCTGCGGCTAGGCGGCGGTCGGAAGTTCCCGGACGATGCGAACCTTCCAGGCGGCGTCGTCGCTCGTGTCCAGGAGTGCGACGGTGCCGGAGGTGAGGTGCAGGGCAACGCGCTTGGCGTGCAGCAGTTCGAGGTAGAGGTGCTCGTTCATGCGCGAGGGGGTGTCAATGACGAACTTCACGGCGTCGCGCACTTTGCGGTAGTTGGCGCTGCGTTCGCGGTGCTGGTGGAGTTCAAGTTCGTGGCGCTGCTTTACACGCGGTTCGTGGCGGTTCAGCCAGTTCACGGCCACGTGCACTCCGATCACCAGGGACAGCGATACGGCGTAAATCCACCAACCTGTGGACATCAGGAACAGAGGAAGATTGGCGACGGCCACGACGGCGATCACCACACGGAGGGCAACCAGGCGGCGCAGGGTCAATGCCACAGAGGCCAGGGCCGTGCGGAAGCGGTGCTGCTCCTTGCGGGTGGCCGCGGGATCCAGCGTAAACTCGTCGAGAACAAGGATGCCGTTCGCGTCCGGGCCGAGCATCCGGCCGTACTTTGGAACGAACAGCTGAGGCTCCTGTGGCGCGTGTGATTTCGGCTCAGAGGACGCCGCTGACAGGGGCGCTGGCGAGGTAAGAGTCATGTGAAGGCTTCCGAACGCTAGGGAGGTTTCGGCTATCTTAGTGGTTAACACGCCTTGCCGTATGCATCAGTCCACAATGTGAACATCTCCGTGCAGCCCGCGCGGCAGCTGGCACCCGCGGCGGCATGTGGCCTCGGCCACCACAATTGGCACATCGGGCCCGGGGCGTCAGACTGAAGGGATGCAAACCTTCCTTCCGTACCCCGATTTCCAGCAAAGTGCAGCCGCGCTGGACCCTGCCAGGCTCGGCAAGCAGCGCGTCGAGGCGCTGCAGACACTCCGTGCGCTGGTGATCCCGGAGTACGGCTGGCAGTCCCACCCCGCGATACGCATGTGGATGGGCTACGTTCCGGCGCTGACCATGTACGGGCTGGCCATGGTGGATGAATGGACCAAACGCGGATTCGCTGACAACACCGGGGCGAACATCCGCGAGTTCGCACCTCAGGCCGCCCATCCGGACTACGCTGCCAAGATTCCCATGCCGCCGTGGCTCGGGGATCCCGAGTTTCACCTGAGCCACCGCTCGAACCTCATCCGCAAGGAACCGCGCTTCTACACGGAGGTGTTCCCGGGCACCGAGGCGGACCTCGAGTACATCTGGCCCGAGCCACGGCATGAGTTTCTGCCGGAGGATCCTGAGGGCGATGTTCTTTGGATTCTGCGCGAACACGTGGGCGACACCGACCCCGAGCGGCTGGACAAGATTGCCCTGCCGGCCGTTGGCCGTGCGGCTCAGGCTGCCGGCAAGGCTTCCGGCAGCGGCGACTCCGGCGACGACGACTACCAGTTCGTTTACGCCGACACCGGATCGCGCCGACCGGCAAAGGTCGCCCGAAAGCTCCCGAAAAAGCTCGTCAAGAAGCCGTCACGGAAACGGCAGCGCCAGGAAGCGGCCTTCTCAACCCTGCCGGGCAAGACGGCGGTGGCCATCCCGCTCGAGAACGGCAGCAAGTTCGCCCTCGGGATGGTGCTGGGACGGCCCATCACGCTCGACGACGGCCGCTTCGGCCGCAACTTCAAAGTCACCGACGTTGTAGACCGTTCAGCGTTCGACTACCCCGCCCTGCTCCAGGATCCCCGCGTCTTCTTCCCGGTCCCCGCCCTCTGAACAGGCGTATGACGATCCTCCTCGCAGGCTGCGGCGACCTTGGCACCGAGGCGGGGCTGCGGTTCGCCGCTGCCGGACACCGAGTCGTGGGCTGGCGGCGTACGCCGGAAAAACTGCCAGCGGCAATCGAAGGCTCCCCGGCTGACCTGAGCACCGCCGAACTGCCGCCGGTCCCGGCGGACACAACCGCCGTCGTCGTCGCCGTTGCTGCCGATTCCCCAACGGAGGCGGCCTACCGCGCTGCCTACGTTGACGGGCTGTCGCATGTCCTGGACGCCCTTGAGCGCGACGGCGTGACCCCGCGTCGCGTCCTCTTCGTCTCCTCCACCGCGGTGTACGGCGACGCCGACGGCGGCTGGGTGGATGAGGGCACGACGCCGGCACCCGGCGGGTTCTCCGGCCGCATCCTCCGCGAGGCGGAGGAACTCCTGACGAAGCGGTTCCGCGGTACCGGGACCGCGCCCGTGGTGCTCCGTTTGGGCGGCATCTACGGACCCGGCCGCACGCGGCTCATTGACCAGGTCCGAGGCGGAACGGCGGTCATCCCTGCCAACCCCCGGTACACCAACCGTATTCACCGCGACGACGCCGCGGGCGCGATCGTGCACTTGTGCACCATGGCCGAAGAGCCCGCACCCGTGTACTTGGGAGTCGACGACGATCCGGCCGAACTCGGCGACGTCCTCCGCTTCCTGGCCTCGGAGCTGGGGCTCGAGGTCCCGCCGTCGGGCAGTGCTGGCGAAGCACGCGGCGGCAACAAGCGCTGCAGCAACGCCCTACTCCGCGGCTCGGGATTTTCGTTTGCGTACCCCACGTTCCGCGAAGGGTATCGAGACATTCTGGCGGGTGTTGGGGTACGGCATCCATAGCGTCCGTCGGCCCTGGGCAAGCCTGGTTCAGCCTGCCTGGTTTCGCCAGCCTGATTCGGGCCTCCCGATTCGACGAGCGCGGAACCACTTAGACCGGAACTACGAGGGGCACGATGGATTTTCAGCACATCATTGAAGCAGTCGGCAGGTACATGGATTTCGCCGGCGTGGCCGTGATGGTCATCGGCGCCGTGGTCTCGATCCCAATGGCGCTGCGCGGCTACCAGCCCAAGCGACTGCCTGCGGATGCCGAGCGCATGTCCGTTTACCGGTCTTACCGCCAACTGCTGGGGCGCTCCATTCTGCTAGGACTGGAGCTGCTCGTGGCGGCCGACATCATCCGCACCGTAGCCGTCACGCCGACGTACGAAAGTGTGGGCGTGCTGGCGATCATCGTGCTCATCCGTACCTTCCTGAGCTTCTCGCTGGAGCTGGAGATCACCGGCCGGTGGCCTTGGCAGAAGGAACCGTCCGCAGCTGGATCGGGCGCCTCGCACCGGCGGGAGTCCGCGGTTTCGGAGACGTAACCCGGCCCGCTGGTGGGGCTGAAATTACCTATTTCGGCCTGATATCCCGGCCCGAGCAATAATGTCAGACCCCTCTGACAAAGTATTCATATGGAAGCCATCGGGGAAGGCGCAAGCGGTTACGCGGACCGGGCAGCAATGCCCGGTCCGCGTCGTGCCAGGCTGTGGAGCGTCCCCGATTCGCGCGCTGTTGCTCTGGGTGCCGCCGTTGCTGGCGGCCTGCGCATCGTACCGCCAGCCGCCGATCAGGACGGGCACGACGGCGGGGCTGCCGCCGGTTTTGGTGCCACCGGCGTTGTTACCGCCGGCGGGGATGCCATGACTACGGGGCCAACCGACTGCCTCAAACGCTGCCTGGACCTGCTGGGGGCAGCGGTCGTGTCCGCGCCCGGTGAGCTGGCCCTGGCCGGTTTCCCGGCCGCCGCGGATTTCGCCGGGCTGGCCGAGGAGATCTCCCGCGGTGCCGAGTACCTGCAGCTGCTGGGCGCGGCCGCCGTGGACCGGACCCGCACCGAGGCGATCAACGCCGCCGGCCCCGCTAGCAAAGCCGCCGGATGGACCACCGGCTGGGGCACAGGCACGGACGACGGCACCGAAGCCGCTGCTGCCTCCGGCTCCGCTGCCAGCTCCACGTCGGTCTCCGTCCCGGTCCCGGCGGTGTCGCCGGCCGATGACGGATCCCGCAACACCGCCGAGTTCCTCAGGACCCGGCTAAGAATCAGCGCCGGAGAAGCCCGCCGCCGCCTCGCCCTCGCCTCCGCCATACTCCCCCGCACCGGCATCACCGGCCAGCCCATGCCCCCGGCCTACGAAGAAACCGCCGCCGCACTCGCTACCGGAACCATCGCCTCCCGCGCCGGAACCATCATCACCACCGCCCTGGACCGCGTCCGCCACCTCGCCGCCCCCGCCGACCTCGCCCGGATGGAACACACCCTCACCCGCACCGCGATCCAGAACGACCACGACTTCCTCACCCGCATCGCCCACCGCTGGGCCGACGCCATCGACCAGGACGGCACCGAACCCACCGAAGAAGACCTCCGCCACCGCCAAGGCGCCTTCCTCCGCCGCCCCCGCCGCGGACTCCACCACCTCGAAATCTTCGCCACCCCCGACCAATACGAACACCTCCTCACCGTCATGAACACCGCCACCAACCCCCGCACCCAACCCACACCCGGCCCCGATGCAGGCACAAGCGGAGACAGCGGAGACAGCGGAGCCGCCGGCACCGACAGTGCGGCAGGAAACAGCGAGGCGGCCCGCGCCGAGAACGGCGCCACCACGGACACACCCACGGATACGGACGACGGCACGGACGACGGCAGGGCCGCGGGACCCCATACCGGGCCGGGGTTCGGCGAGGAGGCCGAAACCGCCGCCGCAGACGCGCCGCTGGAACGCCGCACCCGGCCCCAGCAACTCCTCGACGGCCTCATCGGCGCCTGCAAGGCTGCCCTCGCCACCGGAACCCTGCCCGCCACCGGGGGACTCCGACCCCAGGTCATGGTCACCATCAGCTACCAGGACCTCCTGAACCGCCTCGAAACGGCTTCAACCAACGGACCCCGCTACACCACCGGAAACCCTAGCCCCACCCGCGGCAACCACCCGTCCCTGGCAGACGGGCCTGCGTTCACCGCCGGCCACCCCGCGTCCCCGACAGGCCACCTCCCCGCGCCCACCGCGGACGGGCCTCCCGGCACCGCGACCGGCACCGGAACGTTCACCTTCACCGGGCCCGTCACCCCCGCCACTATCCGCAAAATCGCCTGCGACGCCGACATCATCCCCGTCCTCCTCGGCAGCGAAGGCCGCATCCTCGACATCGGCCGCACCACCAGAATCTTCCCGCCCCACATCCGCAAAGCCATCACCGCCCGCGACCAAGGCTGCGCCTTCCCCAACTGCACCATCCCCGCCCCCTGGTGCGAAGCCCACCACACCACCTACTGGTCACACGGCGGACCCACCAACACCGACAACGGCACCCTCCTGTGCACCCACCACCACCACCTCATCCACAAAGAACAATGGCAAATCCGGATGCAAACCGGCGTCCCCTGGTTCATCCCGCCACCCCACATCGACCCCAAACAAACACCCCGCCGCAACCACCACCACCGAACATGAACACGCCCGGAAAACCGCGCACACAACAACGCAGAACCGTCCGCACAGGCCAGCGGACACGGTCCAAGGCGAGGCGGCGAACAAAGCACTCGCCCGCGCGCTGGGAATGTCTGAAGGGACTGTCCGAATAACGCTGGATCCTGCAGGCCAAGTCGAAGCAGCCTTTGGCCGGCGAGGCATGCGGCCCGGGCGTTGACCCTCGCGCCTTTAATCAACACAGCCTTTAATCAACAACGCGCCTTAATCAACGCAGCGCCCGGACCCATTCAAGGAGTCCGGGCGCTGCGTGGTAACTGCTCAATTCATCGCTATGCTTACGCGTCCTGCCAGCCGCGGCCTTCCACGAATGTGGCCACGACGTTTCCGATCCCAGCCTGCAGCGAGTTGGAGGGGTCCTCATAAAGGGTGGCTTCGGTGGCGCGGCTGTGCATGATGAGCTGTTCGGCTTCAAGCTTCGCCTCAGGAACCGTCGCGCCAATGATGCCGGTGCGCGCCGGCAGTTCGGGCGTGTGGACTATCTCGGCGTCCGTTTCGGACAGCGGGATGGTGGTCCCGGTCTGGATCTCATCGTGCGGAAACTCGAATTCGGCGTTGTCGGGGGCAGCGGGAATCGTGTACTCCAGAAAGTAAGTCATGTTGCCAGCCTTGCAGAAAGGCCGCACGCCCGAAACCCCGCCGCGCCGCGGCGACTCCTGCCGGCCCGGAGCTCGTGCGTCCCTGCGCACCGCTATCGCCCTGCCGCGTATCCCTGCGCACCGCGGGGATTGGCGGCGGCCTGCAGCAGCCCCGTTGCAGGATCACGGACGACGGCGGAGAGCCGCCCCAGCGCCCAGTCACCCGCCCTCGTGATCCGGTGCCCCCTGCGCTCGAGTCCCGCTATCACGTCGTCGCCTAGCCGGTCCTCGACGACGGCGCCGCCAGGCTCCCACGTGCGGGGCCAGAACGAGCCGGGCATCGACGTCGTATGGAACGCCGGGGCGTCGATCGCTTGCTGCGGCGTATATCCGCCAACGATCGTCCGGAGCAGGTACAGGAGCTGCCACTGATCCTGCTGATCTCCGCCCGGTGAGCCAAGTGCGGTCACGGCAACGCCGTTGCGCAGCACCAGTGTTGGTGTCAGCGTGGTACGCGGCCGCTTGCCCGGCATGAGCGTTGACGGCGTTCCCTCGTCAAGCCAGGTCATCTGCAGCCGGGTTCCAAGGCAAAAGCCCAGCTCCGGTATCGCCGGGGACGACTGCAGCCAACCGCCGGACGGCGTGGCCGAGACCATGTTGCCCCAGCGGTCCACAACGTCGATGTGGCACGTATCGCCGCGCGTCTCGCCTGTCGCATCCACTGTGGGCTCGCCGAGTGTGGGCCCGCCGAGCGTCGGCTCGCCGACACCAGCCATGCCAACACCCACTCCGCCGGAAAGGCGCGGACCGCCGTCGGTGCGCGGACCGCCGTCGTCACCGGAGAGCGCCGGCGGAACATACTCGGTGCGAAATACGGGCACGAACGGCTCCCGGCCGGGAACCGTTCCTGGGCGGAACTCATGGGAGGCGTTCTCGGTGATCAGCTCGCGGCGCGAAGCGGAGTATTCGGCCGACAGCAGGTAGTCCAGTGGAACGTCCGCGTCGCCGTAGTACGCCTCGCGGTCTGCGAGCGCCAGCTTCTGCGCCTCAAGAACGGTGTGCGCGCCGAGTTCCGTGGACGGGTCGAGGCGGTCGTCGTCGAAGCCGCCCAGTATGGCGAGGGTCTGCAGCAGGGCCGGCCCCTGCCCCCAGGGCCCCGTCTTGGCGATGCTGTGGCCGCGGAATTCCAACGTCGCCGCACCCTCATAGGACGCACGGAATCCTGCCATGTCCGCCATGGTCAGGACGCCGCGGTGATCTGTCCCGGACGAGTGGCGGTGTGGCGTCTGCACTGCCTTGGCCACGGCGCGCGCCACGAAGCCCTCACTCCACTCGCGTCGGGCGGCATCGATGCGCTCTTCACGCGTGTGCGCCGCGCTGCTGACCGCCTCACCGATGCCCGCCCCCGCCTGCACCAGCTTCTGCAGGGTCCGGGCATGGGCCGGATTCCGGATCAGGTCGCCCTCCGCCGGGATCCGACCGCCGGGCATCCACAACTCAGCGGACGTGGGCCAGTGCTCCCGGAACAGCCCGGCAACCGCGGAGATGGTGCTCCCTACCCGCGCCAACACCGGGTGCCCGTCCCGCGCGTACCCGATCGCGAAGTCCAGCACTTCCGCCAACTCCCACGTTCCGCGGTCCCGCAAAAGCAAAAGCCAGGCGTCGACGGCGCCGGGTACGGCGGCGGCCAGGGCACCCGAGCCGGGAACCAGGTCCAGTCCTTCGGCCCGGAAGTGCTGCACTGTGGCGCCTGCCGGCGCCGGGCCCTGCCCCATCAGGATGACGGGCCTTCCCGGGTCCTCTGCTGCGCTGAACACTCCGGTCATGTCCCCGCCCGGCCCATTGAGGTGCGGCTCCACGACGTGCAGGACGAACGCAGCCGCCGTGGCTGCGTCGAAAGCGTTGCCGCCACGTTCGAGCACAGCCTGGGCAGTGGCCGTGGCGAGCCAATGGGTGGAGGCCGCCATGCCGAACGTGCCTTGCAGGGTGGGACGGGTGGTGAAGGGATCCGGCCGCGTGAAACTCATGGAGCTACTCTAGGCACCAGCTTCCTTGCTGCTCGGACACCGCGCCCGGGACACGGCCCAAGCTCTAATCCCAGACAATTCCCGGCTCAGCCAAACAGCGCGGCCACGCGGGTGAGCGTTTGTATGACCCCGTAGGCCAGGGGGATGCCGACTATTGACCAGCCGACTGCCAGTTTTGTCGAGTTCATATCAGGCCTCCATTGCGGGTTCTGCGGACCGGATGCCGTCCGGACGCGGTTCGTGGAAGCGCGCGTCCACCGGTTTGACCATTAGATTGGCCACAAAGCCGACCACCAGCAGGCCCACCATCGTCAGCAGCGCCGGCTGGTAGGACGCCGCCGTCAGCTCCCCTGGCTTTCCCTGGGCATCCAGGAATGCATTGACGATCAGCGGACCGGCAATGCCCGCTGCAGACCAGGCCGTCAGGAGCCTCCCGTGGATTGCCCCCACCTGGAACGTTCCGAAGAGATCACGCAGGTACGCCGGGACTGTAGCGAAGCCGCCTCCGTAGAACGAGATGATGACGAACGCGAGGGCAACGTAGAACGCCGTGCTGCCGGAGCCCGCCAGCGCCAGCACGGTGTACAGCACCGCTCCGACGCCGAGGTAGACCATGTAGATGCGCTTACGCCCGGTGACGTCGGACGTGGCCGACCATGCGAAGCGGCCGCCCATGTTTCCGATGGACAGCAGCCCCACAAAACCGCTGGCGACGGCAGCGCTCACCAGGGACGCGCCGTCGGACTGGCGGAAGAAGTCCTGGATCATCGGAGCGGCCTGCTCGAGGATCCCGATGCCCGCAGTGACGTTGCAGAACAGCACAATCCACACCAGCCAGAACTGCCGGGTCTTGACGGCACTGGCTGCGGACACATTATTCGTGGTCACCAGCTTGGCCGCCTTGACCTTGGCGGGGTCGAACCCTGCGGGCTTCCACCCCTCGGCAGGCACCTTGATGGTGAGCGCCCCGAACAGCATGTAGGCAAGGTAGACGGCGGCCAGCGTCAGGAAGAGCTTGCCCACCGCGTCCCCGCTGGCGATCCAGCCCTTGTCCGAAGAAGCGGGATCGTAGAACTTGAGCAGCGCCGTGGACACCGGACTGGCGATCAGGGCGCCGCCGCCGAAGCCCATAATGGCCATGCCGGTTGCCAGCCCCGGCCGGTCTGGGAACCACTTGATCAAGGTGGACACCGGCGAGATGTAGCCGATGCCCAGCCCGATGCCGCCGATGAAGCCGTAGCCGAGGTAGACCAGCCAGAGCTGGCCGGTGAAGATGCCGAGTGACCCGATCAGGAAGCCGCTGGACCAGAACAGGGCGGACGTGAACATCGCCTTGCGCGGTCCGTTCCGGTCCACCCACGTCCCCATGACGGCCGCCGAGAGGCCCAGCATCAATATGGCGATGGAGAAGATCACGCCGATCTCCGTCAGGCTGGCGCCGAAATGCTTCACCAACGCCGTCTTGTAGACGCTGGTGGCATACGCCTGCCCGATGCACAGATGCACCGCCAGCGCAGCGGGCGGGACGAGCCAGCGGTTGAAGCCCGGCGGGGCGATGCTTCGGTCCCTGTCCAGCCAGCCCACGAGTGTCTCCTTCTGCCGCTCCATCGCGAATGCGCTTTCCCCTTGGCAAGCATGAGTCATCTCTCAGTTGCTGGTTGCAGCTTTGCGCCGAACGGTAACAATTCAGCGATGAGCGGTCCCGGCGAGGTTTCCGCGCGGCCAATTTGCCCCATAAGCTCGATTTCGCGTCGGGTACCGGTCAGGATGAACTAATGAAACGTGGAGCTCCTGTCGATGACATCAATGAAGATGACCTGCTGGTCGGAAAACCGAAGAAATCAGCCGCCGGGCTGAAGGCGGTCGAGGTCGCCCTCGAACGCGGGATCGCCCAGGCCGGCGTTACCCGCACCATGCAGTCCCTGCTGCGCCTGAACCAGCGTGACGGCACGGACTGCCCGGGCTGTGCCTGGCCGGAGTCGCAAGGAACCCGCAAGCCGGCTGAGTTTTGCGAGAACGGCGCCAAGGCCGTCGCGGAAGAAAACACGCTCCGCACCGTGACCCCGGAATTCTGGGCGGAGCACTCCATCGCGGAACTGGCCACCAAAACGGAGTACTGGCTGGGAAACCAGGGGCGCATCACCCATCCGATGGTGATCCGCCCCGGTGACACCCACTACTCCCCCATCGCGTGGCAGGAAGCCTTCGACCTCATCGGCGAGCACATCCGCGCCTCCACCCCGGAACGCACGGTCTTCTACACCTCCGGCCGGACCGCCAACGAAACAGCGTTCATGTACCAGCTGTTCGCCCGGTCCATCGGCACCAACAACCTGCCGGACTGCTCCAACATGTGCCACGAATCCTCGGGCAGCGCCCTGAACCCGACCATCGGGATCGGCAAGGGAACCGTGTCCCTGGAGGACATCCACAAGGCCGAACTCATTTTCGTCGTCGGGCAGAACCCGGGGACCAACCACCCGAGGATGCTTTCCGCGCTTGCCGACTGCAAGAGCAACGGCGGCAAGATCGTGGCCGTGAACCCGCTGCCGGAGGCCGGTCTCTTCAATTTCAAGGACCCGCAGTCGATCTTCGGCGTCATCGGCAACGGATCCTCGCTGGCCGACGAGTTCCTGCCCATCAAGGTGGGCGGCGACCTCGCACTGTTCCAGGCGCTCGGGCACCTCCTGCTTGAAGAGGAAGAGCGGGTCCCGGGCTCCGTCGTCGACCACGAGTTCATCACCACGAACACCGAAGGCTTCGAAGCGTACCGCGCAGCCCGCAAGGATCTGGACTGGGAGGAAATCGAAACCGCCACCGGACTGTCCCGGCTGCAGATTTCCACGGTCGCGCAGATGCTGGTCAAGTCCAAGGCCACCATCATCTGCTGGGCCCTGGGCCTCACCCAGCAGCCGCACTCGGTGGACACGATCAAGGAAATCATCAACATCCTGCTGCTGCAGGGGAACTTCGGGAAGCCCGGCGCGGGGGCCTGCCCCGTCCGCGGCCACTCGAACGTCCAGGGCGACCGCACCATGGGCATCTGGGAAAAACCCAAGGAATGGCTCCTCGCCGCCCTCGACCAGGAGTTCGGGATCGTCTCGCCGCGCGAGCACGGCCTGGACTCCGTGGAGACCGTGGAGGCTTTCGAGAACGACGACGTCGACGTCTTCGTTTCGATGGGCGGCAACTTTGCGCTGGCGTGCTCGGACACCGAGGTCCTGGAGGCCTCGATGCAGCGCGTCGGGCTGACCGTCCACATCTCAACGAAGCCCAACCGCTCGCACGTGATGCACGGCCGGACCTCGCTCATCCTGCCGACGCTCGGCCGGACCGACACCGACGACAAGCACCCCGGCGGCCGGCAGATCCTCTCGGTCGAGGATTCGATGTCCTGCGTGCACTCCACCCAGGGCCGGCTGACCCCTGTGTCCGAACACCTGCTGGCCGAACCCGTGATCGTGGCCCGCATGGCCGCAGCCACGTTGGGCCCGGACCATGCCGTGGACTGGAAGGCGATGGCGGATGACTACGACGTGGTCCGCGACCACATCTCCCGCGTTCTGCCTGGCTTCGAGGACTTCAACAAGCGGCTCAGGACGAAGAACGGCTTCATTCTCCCGAACCCGCCGCGGGACACCCGCAGCTTCGCCACCGACACCGGCCAGGCGCGGTTTACCGTCAGCCCGCTGGAGTACCTGAAGGCCCCCGAGGGACATCTGATCCTCCAGACGGTCCGCAGCCACGACCAGTACAACACCACGTTCTATGGCCAGGACGACCGCTACCGCGGCATCTCCAACGGCCGGCGCGTCATCCTCATCAACCAGGACGACGCCGCCGAGCTCGGCTTCCAGGACCGCGAACTTGTTGACGTCATCAGCACCTTCCAGGGCCAGGAGCGCCGGGCGGACAAGTTCCGGCTGGTGTTCTACCCCACGCCCCGCGGGTGCGCGGCGGCCTACTTCCCGGAGGCCAACGCGCTGGTGCACCGCGAGCTCGTGGCCCGCGAGTCGAACACCCCCGGCTACAAGGCCATGACGGTGCGGTTCCTTCCGCATGAGGAGCAGGTCAGGCAGTTGAGCTGACCTCAACGCTCAACTGAAGCGGCAACACCCAACTGAAGCGGCCGACGGTATAGCCGTCGGCCGTTTCAGTTGCGTGGCGGGCTGCCCGCTGCTTCCGTGGCGCGGCATGCCTGCGCTGCGCTCAGGCGCGTGGCGTGCCTGCGCAGCCGCTACTTCGCGAGGCCGGCCTTCCGCAGCGCTTCCGCCATGGCGGTGTTCGCCGCGTTCGGTGCCTGTTTAGGAGAGGCCTTCTGTGGTGCTGCTGCCTCGTTGCGGTTGCTGCTTGCGGGACGTGCGCCGCGGGCGGGCGCCCCGCCTTCGCCGCCGGCAGCCCGCGCAGGACTGCCACCCCGGCCCGCCTGGCGGCTCCCGGCATCCTGGCGGCCTGCGGCATCCTGGCGCCCTCCTGATGATGCGCGGCCGCCGGAAGATGCGCGACCGCCGGAAGGTGCCGGCTCGTCGTCGAGCCTCAGGGTGAGGGAGATTCGCTTGCGTTCAGGGTCCGCCTCGAGCACTTTCACTTTCACGACCTGGCCGGATTTCACCACCTCGCGCGGATCGGACACGAACCGGTTGGCGAGCGCGGACACGTGGACCAGCCCGTCCTGGTGCACGCCCACGTCAACAAACGCGCCGAACGCGGCAACGTTGGTGACCGTTCCCTCGAGCACCATTCCGGGCCTGAGGTCGGAGATTTTCTCGATGCCTTCCGAGAACGTGGCCGCCTTGAAAGCCGGCCGCGGATCCCGCCCGGGCTTCTCGAGTTCAGCGATGATGTCGCGGACCGTGGGCAGGCCGAAGGTGCCGTCCACGAAATCCTCCGGGTTCAGGACGTTTGCGCCGGATAGACCCGCCGGCGGCAGCCCTCCCTGGGACGGCCCGCCAGCCTTGCCTGACACAGCCCCTGATGCAGCCCCGGCCGCGGCCAGGATCTTCCGCGCCACCGAATACGCCTCCGGGTGCACGCTCGACGCATCCAGCGGCTCGGCTCCGCCGGTGATCCGCAGGAACCCGGCGCACTGCTCGAACGCCTTGGCGCCCAGCCGCGGCACCTTCTTCAGCTCGCTGCGCTTGGCGAAGGGACCGTGTTCGTTCCGGTAGGCCACAATGTTTTCGCTCAGCAGCGGCCCCACGCCGGCCACGCGGCTCAACAACGCGGGCGACGCCGTGTTCACGTCCACGCCCACGGCATTCACGCAGTCCTCAACCACGGCATCCAGGCTGCGGTCCAGCTTGGCGGCCGTGACGTCGTGCTGGTACTGCCCGACGCCTATGGACTTGGGATCGATCTTCACGAGTTCCGCCAGCGGGTCCTGCAGCCGCCGGGCAATGGACACGGCGCCGCGCAGGGAGACGTCCATGCCCGGCAGTTCCGCCGCGGCCAAGGCTGAGGCCGAGTAGACAGATGCGCCGGCTTCGGACACCACGAGCTTCTGCGGCTTGGCAGCCGCCTCCGCGGACAGCCGCTTGAGCAGTTCGGCCGCGAGCTTGTCCGTCTCGCGCGACGCCGTGCCGTTGCCGATCGCCACGAGCTCGACGCCGTGCTTCCGCGCCAACCGCACGAGCGTCGCCAGGGCCTCGTCCCACTTGCGCGCGGGTGCGTGCGGATAGACGGTGTCCGTGGCCACCACCTTGCCCGTCCTGTCCACCACAGCCACCTTCACGCCGGTGCGCAGCCCGGGATCCAGGCCCAGCGTGGCGCGGTTTCCGGCGGGAGCAGCAAGCAGCACGTCCCGCAGGTTGGCGGCGAAGACCCGGACGGCCTCGTCCTCCGCGGCGGCGAACATCCGCCCGCGCAGGTCCGCCGTCAGCCGTGCAAGCACCCTTGAGCGCCACGCCACCTGTGCCGTTTGCAGCAGCCAGGCGTCGGCGGGCCGGCCGCGGTCCGCGACCCCGAGGAACCTGGCCACCGCGGATTCGTAACGGGCGCGCGCGGCTGCGAGGGCGTCGTCGTCGGCCGGGTCCGCCTCGGCGAGGTCGAGCTCCAGCACACCGTCCTTCTCGCCGCGCAGCAGCGCCAGCACCCGGTGCGACGGCATCCCGGACGGTGCCTGCGAGAATTCGAAGTAGTCGGCGAACTTCTGGCCCTCGGTCTCCTTGCCCTTCTTCACGCGCGACGCCATCCGCCCCTGCGTCCACAGCCGCTCACGCAGGGTCTCGGCGAGGTCGGGATCCTGCGCCACGCGCTCCACGATGATGGCCCGCGCGCCGGCGAGCGCGGAGGTCAAGTCGTCGATAGCGTGCTCGGAGTTCAGGTACCTCGCCGCCTCCCGCTCCGGATCCAGCTCGGGGCGTTTGAGCAGCGCATCCGCGAGCGGCTCCAGCCCGGCCTCGCGGGCAATCTGCGCCTTGGTGCGGCGCTTGGACTTGAAGGGCAGGTAGATGTCCTCCAGCCTGGACTTTGTGTCGGCGCCGACGACGGCGGCCTGCAGTTCCGGGGTCAGCTTGCCCTGCGCGGCGATCGCCTCCAGGACGGAGCGACGGCGGTCCTCCAGTTCGCGGAGGTAGCGCAGGCGCTCGTCGAGCTCGCGGAGCTGGGTATCGTCAAGCGTCCCGGTGGCTTCCTTGCGGTACCGGGCGATGAAGGGAACGGTGGAACCGCCGTCGAGCAGTTCCACCGCAGCCTTCACCTGCCAGGATTTCACGCCCAGCTCGGAGGCGATCTGGGCCGCGATGTGGGCGGCGCCGTGATCGGCAGCGGGCGCCGGTGTGGATGCTTTTGCTGGCGCGGGCACGGAAGGGGGCTGCGGGAATTGGGTCACCAGAACATTTTGCCTCACTTGGCCTCGCCAAGCGCGAAAACAGCCCAACCGGGCGGGAAAACAGTCCTGCGGGGCGGGGTGCCGGGAGGGAACCACAGCGAACAGCAAGAGCCGCAGGCGGGCACCGGCTGAACAAACGCGCTCTACCCACGGCCCGGCTTAAGTGGTGTAGTGACAATAGGCAGCGGAAGTCCTCGGCATAGGCGGCGCATCATGCAGGAATTGCTGATCATTCTCCAGGACGGCTTCAACGGGGATGAGGTCGCCATCACGGTCAACGGCAAGGAGGCCCGGTACGACCGCGACGTCACCACCCGGGCCCTCCTGGGAATGGCCGAGGAAGTGTCCGTGGAACTGCCGGCTAAAGGCGCCACGGTGGGCGTGGAAGTCACCAGCCGCAATCTGAGCGCCGAAAAGAAGCTTCACGGCCGGCCGCGCAGCCTCTTGGTGTCCATCGAGGACGGCGAACTGGTGCTCAGCGAAGGGACGGGGCGCGAGGCATTCCTCTGAAGCGCTTAGCGCCTCAGGGCCCTAGCGCTTTGGTTCCTCAGAGCTTTGGGGCCTCAACGCTTGGGTCCTCCGACAATGACAGCGCCTCATCCAGCACCTTGCCGAAGTTCGCGGCGTCGTGCGCGAACCGGCCCAGGAACAGGCCCGACACCCCCTCGAGCGTTGGCAGCAGCCCGGGTTTCGCCGAGCCCCCATAGATGACGGGCAGTTCCTGCAAACCGGGTCCGCCGTCCGGCCGCTGGGCGTCCGAGCCGTGTGCATCCGGCCGGTGGGCGGCCAACAATTCGCGCAAGGAACGGACGACGGCGGACACGTACCCAGCGCTGGCCGGCTCGGCAGCGCCGATGGCCCAGACGGGCTCGTAGGCGATGACCAGCCTGGCCGCAAGGTCCCAGTCGCCGCGGACCGCGGCCTCGATCTGTCCGTACACAAACGTGGCGGCGGCTTCGGCGGCGCCGGCGGCGCCGGCAGGATCGGCGTCCGCAGCCGGTGCGGCTTCCTCCCCGACGCACAGCAGCGGGGTGACGCCGGCATCGTCGGCCGCCTTGACCTTGAGCGCCACCATGGCGTCGTCCTCGCCGAAGTGCCGGCGCCGTTCCGCGTGGCCGATTTCGACGAGCCGGACACCCAGCTCCGCGAGGAGCGACGGCGATACCTCCCCGGTCCACGGACCGTCGGCCCAGCCGCAGTTCTGCGCTCCGAGGATCAGCGGCGAACCGGCAATGATCTTGCTGGCGGCAGGCAGCACTGGAAAGGACGGGATGACGAACGGGACCACCCGCCCGGCCGCGAGGGCCGGACGGGCGTCCACTTCATGGCGCAGCTCGCCCAGCCAGCGCAGGCTGTCCCCGTAGCCGAGGTACATCTTGGTGCTGACTCCGACGTAAATGGTGCCTGCGGTGCTGGCTGGGCCGGGCTGCGTCATGTGGTTTCCCGCCGTTTCGTTCTTGTACTGACATTCTCGGGCTGACGCAGGCGCCCGATCGCTGAGACTCTCGATCGGGCGCCTGCGTCAGCCTGTTGTCTTTCCTACTTTTCCAGCAGTTCGTCGGCCTTGTTCGTGAACTTCCGGGTACCAAACATCATCGCTGCTGCGAGGAACGGCAGCACGCCGAGCGCGTAGACACCCATGGTTCCGGTGTCCGATGCGGTGACCTGGTTGACTGTGGTCCGAAGAATCGGGGCCACAAAGCCGCCCAGGTTACCCAGCGAGTTGATGAGTCCTATGCCGGCAGCCGCAGCGGTTCCGGTGAGGAACGCCGTCGGGTAGGACCAGGCGATGGGACCGATCGACAGGAAGCTGCAGACCGCCAGCGAAATGAAGACGATGCCCAGCGCCGGGACGTGGTTGGCGCCGGCCCAGGCGGAGCCGAAGATGCACAGGCCGGTGGAGATGAACAGCCCGGTGCCCCAGACACGGCGGCGGACAACCGTATTTGCCGCTTTCCCGATGAAGTAGCAGGCGAAGATGCCGAAGAACCACGGGATGGCCGCCATGAGGCCGACGGCGAGGCCCACCTTCTGACCGGTCAGCTGGGCCACCTGCTGTGGGAGGTAGAACGTCACGCCGTAGACCGCGATCTGGAGGCAGAAGTAGATGACCGTGAAGTACCAGACCTTGCCGTTCTTCATGGCCGCGAGCACGCCACGGGGGCCCGTTTCTTCCTTGACGGTGTCCTCGAGGGCCATGACGTCCTGCAGTGCCTTCTTCTCGTCCTTGTCCAGGAACTTGGCGTCCTGCGGGCTGTTGATGAGGAAGAAGTAGGCGGCAATACCGGCGAGCACGGCCAGCATGCCCTCGACGAAGAACATGACCTGCCAGCCCTGGACGCCGGGGACCTGGTCGCCGATGTTGATCAGCCAGCCGGACAGCGGCGCGCCCATCATCTGGGAGAACGGCTGTGCCAGGTAGAAGATGGCGAACATCTTGACGCGGACCTTGTTCGGGAACCAGGCGGCGAGGAACATGATGACGCCCGGGAAGAGTCCGGCTTCGGTCACACCCAGCAGGAACCGCAGGATGATGAACGAGGTTTCGCCCTGGACGAAGGCGAAGCAGGCCGAGACGATGCCCCAGGTGATGGCGATGCGTGCCAGCCAGACCTTGGCGCCGAACTTGGTCAGCAGGAGGTTGGACGGGATCTCGAACAGGGCGTAGCCGATGAAGAAGATGCCGGCGCCAAGGGCATACGCGCCGGCGGTGATGCCTTTGTCCACCTCGAGGGCTGCCTCGGCGAAGCCCACGTTGGTGCGGTCCAGGAAGGCCACGACGTAGAGGATGACGAGCATCGGCATGAGCCGGAAGGACGCCTTGGAGATGGCCGATTTGAGAACCGGCGAGTCGAGCAACTCCTTGGTGGTGGACGTCGTAGTTGTGACAGTCATTCAAACTCCTCGTTGAGTAAGTCAGTGAGCAAATCAGAAGGGCAAAACGATGAGGCCGATTCGACGGGAACCGGCCAGGTAAATCAGTGGAACGCCTAAATCAGTGGCGCGCCGCCCTCAGAGCGAGAACGCAATGAGCAGTACGCCGACCAGGCTGGCGAGGACGCCGACGGCAAGGTAGATCTTCCGTTCCCTGGTCCACGAGCTGAATCCGCGGTGGCTGTTCTGGGCCATGGTGGTCCTTCCTAATGCATGTAGAGTCCGCCATCCACATTCAGCGTCTGGCCGGAGATGTATCCGGCGTCCTCGCTGATGAGGAAGGCGATGGCTGCTGCGATGTCGCGGGTGGAGCCGACGCGGTTGACCACGAGGTCCTTGGTGAGTTCGTCCTTTCGTTCCTGGCTCAGGGTGCCGCCCATGATGTCGGTGTCGATGGGGCCCGGGGAGATGGCGTTGACCGTGATGTCGTGCTCCCCCAGCTCCCGGGCGGTGGAGCGGGTCAGACCGATCACGCCGGCCTTCGCCACGGAGTACGGGGTCTTGGAGAACGTTCCGCCGCCGCGCTGGGCGGAGACGGACGAGATGTTCACGATGCGTCCGATCCGGTTCTTCACCATGGACTCGGCGACGCGGCGCGTGGCGTAGTGGACGCCGTTGAGGTTGATGTTGAGCACGCGGTCCCACTCGGCGGCGTCGAGCTCCAGGTACGGAACGGGCGAGCTGACGCCGGCCACATTGGCAAGCGCGACGATCTGGGGAAGCTCCGCCTCGATCGAATCGATCGCGCTGCGGACAGACGCTTCGTCGCCGACGTTGGCGCCGACACCGTGCGCCTTCACACCGTACTGTTCCGCAATTTCCTTGGCCGTGGCCCGGCACAGGGCGTCATCGAGGTCGATGATGCCGACGTTCCAGCCCAGCTCCGCGAGGTAGTTGGCGGTGGCCCGGCCGATCCCGCGCTCGGAGACGGCTCCGGTGACAATGGCTGTGCGTTCTGACGGAAAAATGCTCATGAATAGGCTCCTAGGTTGTGGCGAAGGAAAAGTGGGCAGGCAGCAGTCACTGCCCGGCGGAAACCGGGCAGTGACTGAGGCTCTTGACAGTCCGGATCAGGCGGCCCGGACTAATGGATTATTAGTTGATGAGCGCTTAGTTGATCGGCGCCGGGCCCAGGTCCTCGATGAGCTTCTGCATCGCGACGTAGGCCTTGTTGCGGTAGGCGATCAGCTCGGGCGTGCGCTCGGCCGGGACGTTCAGGAAGCCTGCGCCGGTCTTGGTGCCCAGCTTGCCGGCCTCGACGAGGTCCGTGAGGATCTTGGGCGTGGCGAAGCGCTCGGGGAAGTCGGTCTGCAGGGACTTGTAGCAGAAGTTGTAGACGTCCAGGCCGGCCATGTCGGCGATGGCGAACGGGCCGAAGAACGGGAGCCGGAAGCCGAACGTGGTGCGGACCAGGGTGTCCACGTCCTCCGCCGTCGCGACGCCCTGTTCCACCAGCTGCGCGGCCTCGTGGAACAGCGCGTACTGCAGGCGGTTCAGCACGAATCCGGTGACGTCCTTGACCACGGCGGTCTGCTTGTTGGCGGCGTGGACGAGGTCGCGGGCGGCGCCCACGGTCTCGGCCGAGGTGCCTGCGTGGGGGATGATCTCCACACCGGGGATGAACGGAGACGGGTTGGAGAAGTGCACGCCCAGGAAGCGTTCCGGGTTGGCGACCGGTTCGGACAGCTCCGCGATGGAGATGGTGGAGGTGTTGGAGCCGATGATCGCGTCGGGACGGGCGGCGGCGCTGATGCGGGCCAGCGTCTGGTGCTTGATCTCGATGACCTCGGGCACGGCCTCCTCGATGAAGTCGGCGTCCGCCACGGCCTCCTCGATGTCCTTCGCAGCCCAGAGGTTCTGCTTCAGGATCTCGGTGGATCCCGCCGGGAACAGGCCGTCGGCCACGAACTGGTCGGATTCGGTGAGCAGCCGCTCGAAGTTCTTCTGCGCCACTTCGGCGGACACGTCGGCCAGGGCAACGCGTGCGCCGCCAAGGGCCAGGACCTGCGCGATGCCGCCGCCCATGTATCCCGAACCGACGACGGCAATCTTGCGCGAGCTATTAGGTGTTTCTGTCATGGTCAGTCAGCCTTCGTGTAGTCGGGTTCGTAAGAGCAGATGGCCTCCACCTTGGCGGCCGAGGACGAGTTCTCGTCGAAGCGGTGCTCGAGCCATTCCTTCACGAGCTTCTTGGCGAGTTCCAGGCCGATCACGCGCTGGCCCAGGGTGAGGACCTGGGCGTTGTTGCTCAGGACGGAGCGTTCCACGGAGTAGCTGTCATGCGCGGTGACGGCACGGATTCCGGGCACCTTGTTGGCCGCGATGGCCACGCCCAGACCGGTGCCGCAGATCAGCAGCGCCCGGTCGGCTTCGCCCTCGGCCACCTTGCGGGCGGCGTTGACGGCGACGTGCGGGTACGCGGTGGAATCGTTGGCGCCCACGCCGATGTCCAGCACCGATGCCACGCGGCTGTCCGCCTCCAGCAGGGCCTTCAGCGCTTCCTTGTATTCGACGCCGGCCTCATCGTTGCCGATGACAATGCGCCAGCCTGCGGTGTCAGTCATTTTTTGCTCCATTTCCGGCCGCTGCGGCCAGCTTAGAATTGTCGGCGTCCGAAGTGCCGGCGCCGGATTCGATGTACGTGGCGATCCGCTCCGTGATCAGTCCGAAGGAGACTGCGCCGGGATCGGGGTGGCCGAGGCTCTTTTCAGCCAGGGGGCGGGCCCGGCCCTTGAGGGGGCGAAGGTCCGCAGTCTGCCGGGCGGCTTCCGTTGCCGCGGCAGCGGCGATGGCGAGGGCGCTGCCCAAGGAGGCGCCGCCGTCGGCCGCTTTACGGAAGGCGTCCCGGAACGGCAGGAGGGCGTCAACCATGGTCTTGTCCCCCGGTTCCGCCTTGCCGAGTTCGGTGATGGCGTCCGTGAACGCCGTGACGGCGGCTGACGCGTCTGCGGCCTGGTACGACTCGCGGTTGCCCAGGGCCAGGCCCGCGGCGATCACTGCGGATCCCCACAGCGCCCCGGAGGTTCCGCCGGCGCGCTCGCTCCACGCCTCTCCGGCTTCGGTGAGGACGCGTTCAACCGAGGCGCCGGCCGCGGCGTTCTGCTTGCCCGCGGCCGCTGCGGCGTCCACGCCCCGGCGCATGCCGATGCCGTGGTCGCCGTCGCCGGCAATGGCGTCCAGGTCGCCCAGTTCCTCTTCATGTTCGACGACGACGTCCCGCACCTGGGCGAGCACGGCGGCTGCCAGCCGGCCCAGGTCTGCGGACGCCGCGGTGGCCTTCTCGGTCTCTTCCGCTGTGGCGGCTTCGGGTCCGGCCATTTCGCGGCGGGTACGCGGTGCGAGGTTGCCCTTGCGGTACGCGGGGGTGTCAGCCGGGGCCGCCCAGAACTGCTCGAGTTCGTCGTCGAGCCACAGGAGGGTGAGCGAGAGTCCGGACATGTCCAGGCTCGTGACCAGCTCGCCGCACTCCGGTTCCACCACGGTCAGGCCGGCCTTGTTGAGGAGAGGTTCGACCTTGCCGAACAGGAGGAACAGTTCGTCGTACTTGACTGTGCCCAGGCCGTTGACGATCGCCACCACGCGGTCGCCGGCATCGTCCGGCTTGTCCGCCAGGAGGCGTGAGACCAGCAGTTCGGCCAGTTCGGAGGCGGTGGGCATGGGGTGTTCGGAGATGCCGGGTTCGCCGTGGATGCCCAGTCCCAGGGACATCTGGCCGTCCGGCACGTTGAAGAGCGGCTCGGAGGCGCCGGGCAGCGTGCAGCCGCCGAAGGCCACGCCCAGTGAGCGGGTGCGGTGGTTGGTCGTGATGGCCAGCCGTTCCACGTCGTCCAGGTTCAGGCCGGCCTCGGCTGCGGCGCCTGCGATCTTGAAGACCGTGAGGTCGCCGGCGATGCCGCGGCGCTTTTCGATCTGGTCCAGCGGGGCGCTGGCGATGTCGTCGGTGACCAGCACGGTGCGGGTCTCGATGCCTTCGGCGTTGAGCCGCAGCTGGGCCTGGCCGAAGTGCAGGACGTCGCCGGCGTAGTTGCCGTAGCTGAGGAGCACCCCGCCGCCGGCATTGGCGGCCTTGGCCACCCGGTAGACCTGCCCGGCGGCGGGCGAGGCGAACATGTTGCCGCAGGCGGAGGCTGCGGCAAGGCCGGGGCCGACGAGTCCGGCGAAGGCCGGGTAGTGTCCTGAGCCGCCGCCGATCACGAGTGCCACATGGCCGGGGGTCATTTCGGTGGAACGGACGACGCCGCCGTCCACGCGGGCGACATAGCCGCGGTTGGCAGCCACGAAGCCGTCCAGCGCCTCATCCGCGAAGTCAGCGGGATTGTCGAAGATCTGGGTCATGGTTCCTCATTGAATCCGAGTTGGGTTGATCAGTTCTGGTGGGCTCGGCCGGCTTTTCACTCCGGAGGGCCCCGGGATGGCGGCCGTCCGGAGCGCTGCCCGTGCGGCCGCCGTCGGACGTCAGGCTCCGGTGGGAACCTGACGTCCGGGAGACTAGGAGCTGGCGAGTTCGACGGCGGACGGCTGCTGCCGTCCCTGTGCCACGAGGCTCTTGCCGAGGGCATAGCCGTCCTTCTTGGGAAGGACATGGCGGCGCAGGTATTCCTGGTTGCTGGCCGTCACGGAGAGGCCGTCGCCTCCGTAGTGCTCGGTGCAGATGATGCCCTGGTAGCCGGCGGCGATGGCTACCTTGAACGCCTCGCGGTAGTTGATGAGGCCGCTTTCCATGGGGGCGGGCATGGCGACGTAGCTGTCGCGGGCCACATCCTCGTCACGGATGTAGTTCTTCATGTGCCAGTAGTTCGAGTACGGCATGGTCTTGGCGACCATTTCGCGCCAGTCCTCGATGGGGCGGTGCAGGCGGATCAGGTTTCCGATGTCCGGGTTGAGGCCCACGTTGGCGAGGCCGATGTCCTGGACGAGCTGCACGGACGAGTCTGCCGTGCCGAGGTACGTGTCCTCGTACATTTCCAGCGACAGCAGGACGCCCACCTCCGCGGCGTGGCGGCCCAGTTCCTGGAAGCGGGTGACGGCCTTGGTCCAGGCGTCTTTGTCCCCGACCGGGTCCTTGTAACCTTCGACCGTCCAGAACCAAAGCTGCTTCTGCTGCTCCGGAGTGATCGCCTGGTGCAGGCCGAAGGAGACAACCTCGCAGCCGAGTTCCGCGGCGGCATCGATGGTGCGGTGGCTGTACTCGAGGTTGGCTTCCCAGTTGCCTTCTTCGATCACGCTGCGGCGGATGGCCGAGATGACGGGGATGCCGATGCCCACGTTCTGGGCGGTCTGCTTGAACTCGGCGAGGCGCTCCTTGCTGAGATCGCCGGGGCGGACCCAGCTGTCCGTCAGGTCGGCGTTGCTGAAGCCAGCTTCCTTGACCTCGGTCAGGACCTCGGCCCAGGCGGACGCGTCGGCGTCGTTGATGTGGTTGCCCTGCGCGTCGGCGCCGGGGAACTGCAGCAGTGCCGCGGTGATGGGCCAGTTATCAGCTGTGTAAGCCACGTTGTTGTTCACTCCTTTGTGGAATCCTCTTTCCTATAGGATTGACCATCCGGAAGAGGTTGTCAAGATCACAAGACTTCTTCGGGAACAATCGAAGATCCTATATGGACACAGGGGTTTTGTGAAGTGCCTCACAGAAGCCGGAGTGCGCAGCGGGTGGTGCGCCGGGCGGATGCATTCCCCCGCGCCGGCCTCCCCCAACTGAGTAGCAGTACACGCCGTTTTCAGCGCTGGGAACGACGTGAACTGCTAGTCCGAAAATGAGGTTGGGGTGCGTTCTTTGGCGCGT